>NZ_JACVXC010000010.1 GCF_014596935.1 Aestuariibaculum suncheonense
CAGAGAAGCATGGCCTAGCGTAGCGTTTGCCATGCGCTGTAAAGCCTTAAAACTAGAGATTCAAACTCTATTTGTCATCCTGAACTCGTTTCAGGATCCAGTTACTTTTTTTAGCGATGAAAATCGACGTAGGAGATTCATGAACTCCTTTAACTTGATATATAGATTAGTGAATAAAAAAGTAAATCCATTTGTTTAAAACAGTAACAGCAAACTACGACTTAACGACTCACGACTCACGCCTCACGATCCACAACGTTTCACACTTAACACCTCACACGTTCACCATTAAACTCTGGTATTTTATCGAATTACTTCAACAATGATTTTTTTACATGGGTTGACCTGATTATATTTACTACTTGACAATGCTATTAATCTCACCATGCCCTTAGAAACCCGAGTATACCAAAAGGAACATTCCCTTAGTTTTTTTAAGTTATTAAAAAGCAGCTTACAGGATATTTATGCGTCCCGGTTTTTAGCACGGCAACTTACGGTGCGCGATATTAAGGCGCAGTACCGTCAGTCGTATTTTGGTTTTTTATGGGCCTTCGTGATGCCTTTAACCACGGCTTTTGTGTGGATTTTTTTAAACGGTACGGGTACTATAAAATTATCGGATACCGGTGTGCCTTATCCGGTGTATGCCTTTTCAGGAACCTTAATCTGGAGTATTATTACCGGGGCCATTAATGCGCCGTTAACCAGTACTAAAAGTGCCAAGGGTATTATGAGTAAGATTAATTTTCCTAAAGAAGCGCTGATTGTATCGGGTATTTATAAGGTGTTGTTTGACAGTAGTCTTAAAATTGTATTACTCCTGGTGTTTGTGTTTGTATATGGTGTAGGGTTTCACTGGTCGATGTTGTTATTCCCTTTGGCCATAATCGGGCTGATATTGTTTGGTGTAACCTTGGGGTTGTTTATTACGCCTTTAGGGATGTTGTATAACGATGTGGCAAAAATGATTAGCATGGGGTTGAAACTGGTGATGTATATTACGCCAGTGGTGTATGCGATGCCTAAAACCGGCATGATGAACACTATGATGAGCAATAATCCGTTAACGGCATTAATACTAACGACACGGGATACGGTTTTGGGTACGGCATCAGGTTTTACGATGCCATATGTCTGGGTTATGCTGGCCTGTTTGCCTTTATGTTTTTTAGGACTGGTATTTTACAGGATGTCGATACCAGTGATTGTGGAAAGAGCGTAAGATGTGAGAAGGGAGTTTACGGTGGTGAAGTGTAATATAAAACAATGAAGAGTTACAAAGATTTAGAAGTGTATACCTTAGCATTTCAGTATGCTTTAGAGGTTCATGAACTAACGTTACATCTACCTGAATTTGAACTTTATGAACAGGGTAGTCAACTTAGAAGATCATCCAAATCGGTAAAAGATAATATTGTGGAAGGCTATGGCAGACGTGCCTATAAGTAGGATTTTATTAAATTTTAGCCCTATGCTTATGCTTCATTATTAGAATGTTTGAGTCAGCTGGAAATGATAGAGCAATTATATGATATTGATGTAAAGCCTTTATTATTGAAATATGATGCATTAGGAGCAAAATTGTTTAGTTTTAAGAATTATGTAGAGAAGCATTGGCGCGTGTAAGGGAGTTCTCAGTTATGAGTTGTGCGTTAACCAACAACCGACAACCGACAACCGATAACTGACAACCGTCAACCGATTCACGAAATAAAAAAGAAAATTGAATAAAATAAACGAACATAAAGATAGGGAAAACAACGAGGTACTGGTACGTGTTGAGGGACTGAGTAAAAAGTTTTGCAAAGACCTGAAGACGGGCTTGTGGTATGGCGTGCAGGATTTGTTTTCTAATATGCGTGGTAATACCCATGAACGGTTGTTGCGACCAAAGGAGTTTTGGGCGGTGAAGGACGTGAGTTTCGAGCTGCGTCGCGGGGAGTGTTTAGGATTGATTGGTCATAATGGTGCCGGTAAAAGTACTTTGCTTAAAATATTAAACGGCTTGATAAACCCTGATGCCGGTAAGGTAACCATAAGGGGGCGTGTTGGGGCTTTAATAGAGCTGGGTGCCGGGTTTAACCCTATATTGAGCGGACGTGAAAACATTTATAATAATGGGGCTATTCTGGGGTTTAGTCGACAGGAAATTGATGCCAAATTAGAGACCATTATTGCTTTTGCCGAACTGGAGGAGTTTATCGATATGCCGGTGCAGCATTACAGTTCGGGGATGAAGGTACGTTTAGGATTTGCCGTTGCCGCACAAATGCAACCCGATGTACTCATTATTGATGAGGTATTGGCAGTAGGCGATCTGGGTTTTGTGCTTAAGTGTTTTAATACCATAGACCAGCTGTTACCCAATACCGCTATGGTGTTTGTGAGCCACAGCATGCCTATGGTATCACGCATTTGTAACCAGATTATGCTAATGGATCACGGTAATGTGGAATATCAAGGGGCGGATGTTGGTAAAGGGATTGATTTGTATTATACACGGTTTGCGAGTAATGAGACAAATGTGGTGTATGATGATGGGAGTGTGGAACTTAAATCTGTGAAACTGATAAGTAATGATTGTGTTGTAAACGATCTACCACAACTTAACTGGGGAGATGATTTAAAATTAGAGTTTAATTTTGAGTTGAAAGAACATATTATTGATGTGCCTGTGTTTAATATTATTTTGTTTGATAAAGAACAACGCCCCGTGGCGGTTTTAGAAAATAATATGAAAACCTCTGTTTTAAAGGTTAAAAACAGGACTGTTAATTTTAGAGTAAATCACAACGATTTGCAATTATCAAAGGGTATTTATTCGATTAATATTATTGTATTAAAATCGGGTGGTAAAGAACCAATGTTGCGAATGAATAATATTTTAAATTTTCAGGTTGTTCATGATAGTGATATATGGCAGCCTTTTTTATTGAAAACGGAATATAAAAATTATGTTTAAATTATTTAATAGAAAATCGCAGCCAAAAATATTTTGTATTTCGTTTCAAAGAACAGGAACGACATCGGTAGGGCAGTTTTTTAGGGAGCATGGATATCGTGTCGCTGGCTATGAAAAAGAAAGAAGTTTAAGATGGGCAGCTTTAAGGTTAGTTGGGAATTACGAAGCTATATTTAATTCTAAGGAATTTATAGAATACCAGGTTTTTGAAGATAACCCTTGGTGGGAGGGGGATTTTTACAAAGTGTTATATCATCGATTTCCTGATGCCAAGTTTATTTTGTTTACCAGAGATGCCGACAAGTGGTTTGATTCAATGGTTAGCCATTCAAACGGTAAAACTCTGGGGAATACATTTAGACATTCCAAAAATTATCATAGAGAGGAAGAATTTTATGCGAAATTTCCCGATTTAGATTATTATAAAACATTAAGAGAAATAGATAATCTTATGTTTATAGAGGAAAAGCATAGAGCACATTATAAAGCTATATATAATTTGAGAAATAGAGAGGTGTTGGAGTTTTTTAAAGCTTTCTCTCCGGATTCATTATTTATAGGCGAGCTAGAAGAAGAACAAAAGTGGGTTAAACTGGGAGCGTTTTTTGGTATTGAAGTATCTGAAGTATATAATGTTCATGCTAATAAAACATTAATTAAATGATAAACGTTACCAAAACCTTTTTGCCACCACAGGAGGCGTATCAAGCGATATTAAAACAAGCCTGGGATACGGGTTGGCTAACCAATCGAGGGGTTTTGGTACAGGAGCTGGAAACGAAGCTTAAAGGATATTTAGGTGTAGATAACCTTATTGCCATGACCAATGGCACGTTGCCTTTGCAAATAGCCATAAAGGCTTTACAGCTGCAAGGCGACATTATCACGACACCGTTTAGCTATGTGGCGACCACCAGTAGCATTGTCTGGGAAGGGTGTATGCCGGTATTTGTTGATATACATCCGGATTATTTAACCATAGATGAAAGCAAGATAGAAGCTGCTATTACACCAAAAACAACAGCCATTCTTGCAACCCATGTGTTTGGAAATCCCTGCCATGTTGAAGCTATACAGGCTATTGCCGATACATATAATTTAAAGGTGATTTATGATGCGGCCCATGGTTTCGGGGTGCGGTATAAAGGGCAGTCTGTTTTTAATTACGGCGATGTAAGTACCTGTAGTTTTCATGCTACTAAGTTGTTTCATACAGGAGAAGGAGGGGCTTTGTTTTGTAAATCGGAATTACGAGATGCGATGTATTACCATCATAATTTTGGGCATGACGGACCGGATGTATTCAGAAGTTTAGGTATTAATGCTAAAATGAGCGAATTGCAGGCCGCTATGGGGCTGGCGGTTTTACCTTATGTCGATACTATAGTAAAAGAACGCCAGGAGGCCGTGCAGTATTATCAGGCTTTAGTGGATGCTTTACCATTAAAAACCATGCAGCTGCGGGAAGACACTGTATGGAATTACAGTTATTACCCGGTGATTTTTGAAAATGAAACCCAGTTAATGCAGGTAAAAAGGGCTCTGGAACAGAAAGATATCTATCCGCGACGTTATTTTTATCCAAGTTTAAATCAGTTGCCTTATGTAAAAGGAGGTAATTGTCCAATATCAGAAACAGTGGCTTCAAGAATTATGTGTTTGCCGCTTTGGGCAGGCATCACAAAGTCTAATATTAAAACGATTTGCAATATTATAAAAACCAGTATGTAGCTTATGGATTTTTTCATTCTGGGTAACCCACGATCAGGCACAACCTTACTGCGTTTATTGTTAAATGCGCATTCGTGCATTGGTGTGCCTCCGGAATGTGGTATGATACAATGGTGGCACAGCACTTATAAAGCCTGGGGAGCTGATGAACACTTGCTGGCTCAGGATTTTTTAGGTGATATCCTGCGTTCAAAAAAAATTGAAGACTGGCATATTAATCCTGCTGATATTACTAACATATTAGAAGCCGATTATACTTATGCCGAGGTGTTTGATGCTATTTACAGACAGTATACTGGTAAGCCCATTATTGGAGATAAAAATAATTATTATATACACCATCTGCATACATTAAAACACATTTACCCCAAAGCAAAGTATATTCACCTGGTACGTGACGGGCGTGATGTGGCTTGTTCATACCTGCAGTTGCAACATTTGAATCAGGAACTTAAATATATCCCTAAGGTTTCTAATAATATTGAACGAATTGCTGGAGAATGGGATGCTAATGTTAGCAAGATTGATAATTTTTTAGAAAGTGAGAATGCTTTAGTTATAAGGTATGAAGATGTATTATCGGATACTAAAAAGACATTGCAATTGGTATGTGCCTTTTTAGGAACAGCTTTCGAACCGGATATGCTTAGCTACTACACGAATAATAATGAACCGGAATCTACGCTGCATTGGAAGACTAAAGTTCTGGAGCCTTTAGATACCCGTAATTTTAATAAATTTAAAACGGTATTATCTGAATCGGAATTAGATCTGTTTCATGCCGTTGCCGGTAATACCCTAAAAAAATATAATTATGTTACTTAGTGTCAGGTTACAAACGTATAATCATGCGGCGTATATAGAAGCAGCCCTTCAAGGGATTGAAGCTCAGGCGACCGATTTTGATTTTGAGGTAGTTATAGGTGACGATTTTTCGACTGATGATACATTAGAAATTATAAAACAATTTATTTCGCTGGCTAAAAATTCTAAAATTACCTGGCGGGTTTTAGAGCGTCAGGTAGGTGATACTTACTGGACCAAGCGTCAGGAACTGGGACGATTATATAATTTTACGAACATACTGGAGCATTGTACAGGTACTTATGTGGCTTTGTTAGATGGCGACGATTACTGGACAGACCCTTTAAAACTGCAAAAGCAGGTTGACTTTTTAGAGTATAATAATGAGTTTTCAGGAGTAAGCAGCAACTGTAATGTAGTCTATCATGATTTTTATAAAAAGCCGCATTTGTTTGGAAAGTGTGAGTCTAAAGTGTATAAATTTAATGATTTAATAAGTGCTCGTCATTTTCATACTGCTACATTTGTTTTTAAAAGGTTGTGTGTCGAAAATGGAATTCCGACAAATATTTTGTCAGGAGATCGTTTTATATTTATGAAAGTAGCCTGTTTTGGTAAAATTAAATTACTTGAAGATGTTACTTCTGTTTATAGGAAAAATGAAGGAGGTATATCTTCCAAAGTTACATCTCGTGATATGAGAAAGGATTATAATATGATAGGACACATTAAACAATTAAGAAATGATAATATTAACAATAAAAAATTGTTAAAGTTTATTAGTTATACTGTTTTAAGTTATTCCCATACCATATATATAGAAGATTATCTTAAAGCCTTGCTTTTTTATGCATATGCTTCAATTAAGGAGAAAAGGGGTTTTAAGATAAAGTTAAGAAGTCTAATTAAGACTTATGAATTGTCAAAGTCAAACTTTTATAAGGTGCAATTTTTTTTAAGATGCTAGAAAAAAAAGTCTTTTTAATCATAGTAGCTCACAACGGTATGACGTGGATAGACCGATGCTTAAAAAGCTGTGGAAATTATCCTGTAATAGTTGTGGATAATGCTTCGACAGATGAAACGGTGCTTTTTATAGAGAAACAGTTTCCAGAGGTAATTCTTTTAAAACAATCGCATAATCTGGGTTTTGGAGCTGCTAACAATATAGGTATGAAGTATGCTCTAGAACAAGGAGCCGATTATGTGTTTTTATTAAATCAGGACGCCTATTTAGAAGAAGATACCTTAGTTAAATTAGTAGAAGCCCATAAAAGGCAACCAGATTATGGGGTGTTAAGTCCTATGCATTTAAATGGAACAGGGGATAAGCTAGATTATAATTTTTCTTTGTATATAACTCCTAATAGATGTAAGGGATTCTATTCTGATTTTTGTTTGAGAACCGTAAAAAACACTGTTTATGAAACCGGTTTTGTTAATGCCGCAGCATGGTTGCTAAGTCGGGAGTGCATTGAAAAAGTAGGAGGCTTTAACCCTTCCTTTTACCATTATGGCGAGGATGATAATTATGCGCAGCGCATCAAATATCATGGATTAAAGATAGGTGTGTTAGCTAATACTTTTATCAGACACGATCGAGGGAATAAACAAGGAAATGTTTATTTTCAAAATAAACAATTGGTATATGAAAGGCAGTTAGTTATGAAATATTCTAATCCGTTTCATGAATTTACTTTTAGTAAAGAGTATAAAAAGCAGCTATTTAGTGCGTTTAAAGGTTTGTTGTCTTTTAATATTAATACTGTTAAAAAGGCAATTGAAATGTTGAAAATATTAAATGATTTAAATAAAACTAGTATCATCGCCAATAGAGCCATAAGTAAAAAATCGCAATTATCGTTTTTGTAAACCAAGAAAGGTATAAATTACAGATGTATAATCCCATTTATTTAAAAAATCTCACGCTTAAACTTTACTAACTGTTTATTATATTAGCAAAAGTATAAAATAAATCATGTCTGTAAGTCCTTTAGTTTCTATAATCATTCCAACCTTCAATCGTGCACACATGATAGGTGAAACACTTGAGAGTGTTATAGCGCAAACTTATACTAATTGGGAGTGTCTTGTTATAGATGATGGGAGTAGTGACGAAACGGACATCGTGATGGCAGATTATACGAAAAATGACACGCGCTTTTTTTATTTTCAAAGACCATCAGAGACTATAAAAGGGGCTAGTGCCTGTAGAAATTACGGTTTAAGTAAATCTACTGGAGATTATATTATTTTTTTGGATTCTGATGATTTATTATTGAAGTACTGTTTAAGTTCTAGAGTAGCCAAGCAGAAAAGGGATATTGGTTTGGATTTTTATGTTTTTCCTATGTACATTAAAAGAGGGAATTCAAAAGAGCAGATATTAAAAATTCCTGATAGTAAATCTTACTTGATAGATTTCTTATCATGTAATGTACGTTGGCAAACCATGTGTACTATGTGGAAGACCACATTTATTAAAGAACTTGAAGGCTTTAATGCTGCTTATCCCAGATTAAACGACCCAGAGATACATATAAGGGCTATGCTAATGTCTGGTAATCGTTTTAAAGTATATGTAAATGCCTTACCTGATAGTGTTTACAGGGAGGCTAGAATAAATGATAAACACAAATTTGCTGTTAATTATGCAAAATCGTTATTATTTTTTATACCAGATATAACGAAGAGTTTGAAGCGATTTAATTTACTTAATTATCGGTTTTATTTAAAGGGTTACCTTAGACACTATTTTTTAAATTTTTACAATTTTAATTCAAAGAAAAATAATAGTATAGTTGCAGGAATATTTTATAAAAACAGAATTATTTCAATTTTTAGCTATTGCAAGCTTTTATCCTATTATTATTTGTTTTTGATATTTAATAAAATTTTAAAAAGGGTGAAACAAACATTAGAAGGATCTTTAAATCAATTATAGTATATGTCAAAACGGTTTAAATTAATATTTTTTTTCATTCCTTATCACCATATTGGGGGTGCTGAACGGGTGCATTTAAATATTATCAAAACGTTGCATAATAAACCTATTGTTTTTTTTAACAGTGCAAAGAAAGAATCGATAAGTTCAGAGTTTAGAAATCATGCTTATTGCTTTAAGGTATCCAGCAGAAGACAAAAAAAAATGGCTGTAAATTTTGTCCGAATTTCATCTGTTTTTTTTGAGCTTATTGTTTTCGGGAGTAATAGTAATTTATTCTACAAGTTGGTGTCAAAATTAAAATTAAAATTAAAAGTCAAGATTATTGATTTAACCCACGCCTTTTCTTTCCCTGAATTAGGTATGGAACAAACTTCATTGCCTTTTGTTGATTTAATTGATAGGAGAATTGTGATTAATACGAAAACAAAGGAGGATTATAAAAAATTATATTTAAAACATAATATAAGTTTAGAATTATTAGATCGTTTTATTATTATACCAAATGGTATAATAATAGGAGGGTTTGACGAGAAAGAAATAGATGTTCGTTTTAAAAATTTTACCATAGGATTTGTTGGTAGAAATTCGAAAGAAAAACGACCAGAAATATTTTTTGACATACTAAAGGAAACGGGATGTAAAGGTAAAGTTATAGGTGATCATTTTGATAATTTCAAAACATCTTTTTCGGATATAGAGTATTTTGAGAATTGTAATAACCCAAAACAAGTTAGGGAGCATTTTTCTAGAATATCGCTCTTAATTGTTTCTTCTTCTAGAGAAGGGTTTCCATTGGTGATTATGGAAGCTATGGAATTAGGTATACCAGTAATCGCTACAGATGTAGGGAGCATTTCAGATCACGTAAAAAACAATTTTAATGGATTTATAGGGCCGATTAAAACTGAACTTTTTATAATTTTTTCTAAGCACTGTATAAATAATTTAATTGGAGATTATAAACTTTACAAAAGTTTGGCGGTGAATGCAAGAAATTATGCAGAAGCCAATTTTGATATAGAAAAATTTAATAGTAATTATAGAGAATTGTTTTATGAATAATTCTTTAGTTTCCATTATCGTTCCTTGTTATAATCAAGCTATATATTTAGACGATTGCTTGCAATCTGTATTGGATCAAACTTATAGTAACTGGGAGTGTATTATAATTAATGATGGAAGTATAGATGAAACAGGAGAAGTTGCCAAAACTTGGGTAGATAGTGATTCTAGGTTTAAGTATGTGTATCAGGATAACCAAGGGTTGAGTGCTACTAGAAATGTAGGATTGAGCATGGCTATTGGTGACTATATTCAGTTTTTAGATGCTGATGATATTTTGGATTCTAATAAGCTAATTTTATCTTTAGAGGAATGTCGGAAATTTTCAGGGTCAGAGCAGTGGCATATTGTTATTTGTAATTTTATGATGTTTAAGGAAGATATAGCGAATGTGTCAGTCCCATATTGTGCGTTGGAACAAAGTTGTTTTAGTTTTGATCGTCTATTGTATGGATGGGAATTTGAATTTACTATTCCCATACATTGTGGATTATTTTCATCGGGTTTATTTAAAGATTTCAGGTTTCCAGAAATTTTAAAAGCTAAAGAAGACTGGGTAATGTGGTTAATGTTGTATAAAAAAGATGTACTAACTCAATTTATTGACAAGCCTTTGGTGTTTTATCGTTTGCATAATAATAGCATGACACAACAGATTGAATTTATGGAAGAAAATTATATTAAGACCCTTGCTTATCTGAAAAATATAGTGAATTCTGACGATTATGTTGACTATTTGATTTTTGTGTTAAAGCAGAAACAAAAACGTTTGAATCATTTAAAAACGCGTATTGATAATTATAGAAAATCGAGAGGATACAAAATATTAAGAAGTATCAGGGAACAGAGTTTAACCAGATATGTTATTAAACTGTTGAAGTAAATGCTGGCTATAATAATTCCCTTTTTTAAACTGGCTTATTTTAAGGCAACCTTAGACTCACTTGCTAAACAAACCAATAAGTGTTTTAAAGTTTATATAGGGGATGATGCAAGTCCGGAAGTCTGTACTGATTTGTTAAAACAGTATGCAGGTCAGTTTGATTTTGTATATCATAGATTTAAGGATAATTTAGGGAGTAAAAGTTTAACGCAGCAATGGGTTCGTTGTATTGAATTATCAGAAAAAGAGGAATGGCTGATGATTTTAGGTGATGATGATTGTTTGTCTCCCAATTGTGTAGAAGTTTTTTACGAACATTTGGAAATTATAGAACGTACTACTAATTTGGTGCGTTTTGCTAAAAAAATAATTGATGAGGATACCCATCTTGAACAGTCAGTACAATATAATCCTGAATTAGAGCTTGCGGCAACTGCATTTTATAGACGTATTACAGGACAAACGACTATAACCTTATCGGAATATATTTTTAGAAGAAGGGTTTATCTTAAGTACGGGTTTTATGACTACCCCTTAGCCTGGCATAGCGATAATCGTGCATGGTTAGAGTTTGCGGAAGACAAACCTATATATTCCATAAATGAGGCGGTTGTTGGTGTTGGTTGTTCGGCTTTAAGCATAACGGGAAGCTCAGCATACAAAGAACAAAAAAGAAAAGCCAGTAGGTTGTTTTATAACTATCTTGTCACAGAAAAGCTAAGTATTTTTGATAAAAAACAAGCTATTCGCGTATTGCATAAGTACGAAAATGCTATAGGTTTATTGCGAGAACTAACTTTTAAAGATCGAATTTTTTTAATGCCATATTATTGGAAAAATTATGAATCTACTTCATTTAAGAGTAATTTAAAAAAGATTTTAAAAACGTTATTTAGAAGTTATTGATTAAATATTATTTATATTACCTTATTCCGGGCAATGGCCTATTCAAATGGTTATATTAAACTCAAATAACTATTGTAATAATTCAAAATAATGGGGTCGATACAATATATACATACAGCGGATACTCACAATGAAAAAGCTGCTTTAGAAATTTTGCCTTACATATTAGAAATTTTAAAAATAAGATCAGTTTTAGACATAGGATGTGGAAATGGTAGTTGGTTAAGTGCGGCCAAGCAAGTTGGAGTTAATGAAATACAAGGTGTGGATGGAATAAAATTAGCATCAGAACAGCTACTAATAAACGATGATAATTTAATAACTCATGACTTGAAGTTGCCATTATCTTTAAATAGAAATTTTGATTTAGCTTTATGTCTTGAAGTCGCAGAGCATTTGCCAGAAACGGCTGCAGATGAAATTGTTAAAACATTAGTTAATCATAGCAATTGTGTTTTGTTTTCTGCGGCAATACCCGGTCAAGGAGGTCAGTTTCACTTAAATGAGCAGTGGCCAGAATATTGGCATGAAAAGTTTAAAAAACATGGTTTTGTGGCATATGATATATTACGGGCAAAAATATGGAATAACGAGAATGTGTTTTGGTGGTACAAGCAAAATATTATTTTGTTTGCTAAACAGGGCGTCCTTCCAAATGACATTAAATGCGCTGGTGAAGTTTCCGGGGTAGTCCACCCGGAACTTTACAGAAAAAAAATGACTAAACCGAAGTATATTAAGTCTAATACAATTTTGTTAAAATTAATTTATGATTGTTTTAAAAGACTTTTAAAAAAATGAAAATAGCATTTATTGTGCCATATTTCGGTAAAATACCTGTTTGGTTTTCTACTTTTTTGATTTCATGTGAGAGAAATCCATCTATTGATTGGTTAGTATTTACCAATTGTGATTTTCCTGAAAAGAAACCTAATAATGTGTTGTTTTTTAAGAGTAGTTTACAAGAATTACAATTATTTGCATCAATAAAAATGAATTTTGAGGTAGCTTTAAATAATACAAGGAAGTTGTGTGACTTAAAACCAGCTTATGGAGATGTATTTGATAACTATTTGGTGACTTATGATTTTTGGGGTTTTTGTGATGTCGACATCGTTTGGGGTGATATTCGAAAGTTTATTACAGATGATATGCTTGAAGATTATGATATTATAACGACTTTAAAAGGAATGATTTCGGGGCATTTTTCATTGTTAAAAAACACAAAATCTCTAGTGAACTTGTATAGGAAGGAAGGTTTATATGAAGTGATTTTTAAAGATTCAGAACATAGAAGGTTTGATGAAGTTGGATTCTCTAAAATTGTTAAAAATGATAGATTGAAAGTGTATTGGAAAGATGAAATTATTGAAAATGGAATAGAATCTGAGGCTCATCAGGAATATTATTTGGACCGTTGGTTATGGGATGATGGAAAAATTGTGAATACCAAAACCAAAAAGGAATTTATGTACTTACATTTTATTAACTGGAAGCGCACCATGAGCTACAACGAGGTAAAATATTCAGAACCATTGCCAAATCAGTTTTTTATATCCTATAACGGGATGCATTTTGAAAGACATTCAATGTTTGCGCATGTACTGAATACAATAAAAAATGTGTTTAATGGGTATTATGTTAGGATGGAAAGAAAGTTATATGTCAGAAAGTTTAATAAATTCATTGTAAAATTTAAAAGAAATTGATGTTTGGAACTCTAAGAACTTTTTTGGCGATAAATGTTATTTTATTACATGTTTTTAGTATCCCTACCCTTGGGAATTTTTCAGTTTCATTTTTCTTTATATTATCAGGGTTTCTTATGACTCTCATAATGCATGATAGTTATTCTTATAAAATAAGAGGGGTTACTCGTTTTTGGAAAAATAGATTATTGAGATTATTTCCTGTTTATCTGATTATTATAGTTTTAACTATTTTTGTATTAAAATTAGGTTTGAATACATCAAGACCTCCCCATATGTATATGCCTAATACTTTAAGTGAATGGTTGGCAAATATATCAATGATCTATCCTAATATTGTCCCACATAGGTTTGAGCCAAGATTATCGCCACCATCCTGGGCGTTGACCAATGAAATGCTATTTTATTTACTAATTTCAATAGGAATTTCTAAAACCCAGTTAAGGACATTGTTTTGGTTTATAATTAGTGTAATATATTTTGCTGTAACATATTTGTATTACGATATTCCTACCTTTAGGTATAGTGCTGTATTCGCATCCTCTTTACCATTTTCTATTGGAGCTTTATTGTTCTGGTTAATAAAAAAATTCCCTTTAAAAGAAGTAAAGCTATTACATGTTGGCTTTTTATATGTTTTATTTATTTTAAATGCTGTTTACTGTAATTTGGTTAATGACTTTTTATCTGATTTGAGTATTTATGTTAATATGTTTATATCAACATTAATTATTTATCTTTTGTATTTCCTAAATTTAGGAAGTAGCATAAGAAAAATTGATAAAAAGATAGGGTTGTATAGTTATCCTTTTTATTTGTCCCATTATTTGGTTTTAATTATGTATTCAGTTTTAATTGGGTATGGTGTAATTGATAATACGTTTAAAATAGAGGTAAAGGCAATGCCTTTTTATTTTATACTTTTAATAGGGGTAAATTATTTATTGGTACATTTTTTAGAAATGAGAGTTGATAGATTTAAATTACAATTGAAAAATAAACAATTTAAAGCATATTAGTGATAGTGTTTATTCATATACCTAAAACGGCAGGAACCACCTTTTACAATCTTGTTAAAAAAAATCATAGTCATTTTTTAAAACCTAAGTTAGAGAATGATGTGTTTAAATATCTAAATAATAATCTCACGAATAAGAATTTAGGTATAAGGTTACCAGGAGGATATATTACAGCACCTGAAACTTTAAATATTTTAGAAGGAATGCTTTTAGATAATATTGACTTTATTGGAGGTCATATAGGTTATGGGTTTCATGAATTAGTAAACAAACAACAGATTGATTATTTAACTTTTATCAGAGATCCAAAATCCCGATTACTATCTGATTTTAAGGAACACCATAAACCGGGACGTTTTTTTTATGAGGATCTAAAGTCGAATGGTTTTAAGTTTAATGACTACCTGAAATTATTGAAAAATAGAGGTTTAGATAATATTATGACACGTCAGCTTGCTGGACCCCAAGATTTCTTTTTAAAAGAAAATTATAAAGTTTCAGAGAATACTTTAAGGTTAGCCATTAAAAATAGCAAAAGTGTTTTAATTTTTGATATTAATAGATTTGATGAAGCTATTTTCTACTTGAGTAAAAGATACAAATGGAAATATACTAAGTATAAAAAACAAAATGTATCTGTAGGTCTAGGTTATAATTTAGAATATGATGAACAGTTGTTTTTTGAAGTCATCAAATATGATTTAGAATTATATAGAGAAATGAAAAAAAACGTTTTAAATGATTCAGGATTAAATTTGTTTCAAAGATTACAAATGAAATTTAATAATTTTTTTGTAGGATGACCATTTCCTTATTACATCCTTTTACACCTCAGGCAGTCGGTGTTATAGAGCAAAATGTAGCAAGATATCATAGCCAGCCCCATGTAAAGGCCTTGCAACAATTAATGCATGAGCATAGCGATGTAAGGGTTACTGTAGATTATTTTACACCTAAGTTTAGAGTCTACAATTATAGTCATGGGAATATAGAATATCGGTTTTTTCCAGTGGATTTTTCATGGCATGGCGACCATAAAAAGTGGCGTAAACAATATTCTAAATCATGTTTAAAAGTTTATAAAAACAATCTTCCAGATGTCACCATTATAAATATGTCGGCGCATTCCAGTCGGTTTTCACATCAATTGGCAAAAACCATTGTAAAACATGGCAAAAATTATATTGCTATGTTAGGGGGGCAGCATTACACTGATACACCGGAAAACAGAACATATTATAAACAGGCACATCATATTCTGGTACATACCCAATTACAAAAGGAGACCATGGAGCTCATGCCGATGTTTCAGGGCTGTGATATCCGTGTATTTTCTTTGGGGGTTGAAGCAAATTTATTTAAGCCTGCTGTTAAAAAGGAGGAAGGGGGAACTATAAAATTATTACAAGTTTGTAGGTTTAGCAGATTGAAACAAATCGAACTTTCAATTGAGGCTGTAAGCTTTTTGAAACTTCAGGGCATCGATGTATCCCTGGAAATTATTGGTTTTAAAAGTGATTTAATATATTTAAAAGAGTTAAAAGTCTTAGTGAAAAAACTGAGCTTAGAGTCTCAGGTAAAATTCATGGATGCGGTTGCACAAAATGATCTCATTGAAGTATATCAAAACGCAGATATATTATTGATGCCGAGTAATCATGAATCCTTTGGAATGGTGATGGTTGAGGCGATGGCTTGTGGTTTGCCTGTGGTCGCTTTGAAAAACTCAGGAGGCCCTGAAGAATTAATAGCTCATGGAATTAGTGGTTTGTTATGCGAAGAAAGTACTTTTTCTAGAGATATTTTGAATCTGATAACCAGTAAAACCTTATTAAAAAGCATGTCCGTTAACTCTAGAAATCGTGCTGCTGAAAAGTATAGCTTGGCCAAAACATATGAGATTTTGTTGAAGTCAGTGAGAGATGCCTTAAAATTGAGTTAATGCTAGATATAACTGTTATTATCGATACGCCACAGGAATTGAACCATGCGTCGTATATGCATTCCGGTTTGTATGTACTGGAGCGTATGGGTATTTTGGATGTAAAGGTTAATTTATGTGTAGCTCAACGAATAGGTCGTATTTCTATTACAGATACGGGTAAGGTTTTTGAAACGAATCATCCATTTCCTAAAGTGTCTTATTATACGATAAAAAATAATAAAACAGGAAGAGTTATTCGATTTGCTGCAGATTTGTACGATCATGCCGAGTGCTTTTCAGATTATGCTTTAAAGCATTGTAATTATTATTTTAAAAGGTCTTATAACTCGCGATTTATTGAAAAGTTACCAGTACCTTTTCAAGGTAAAATACATTGTTTAGGTTTAGCTTTCGGTGTGAAATCCAATAATTATAAATATGGTAATGTATGGTTTTGGGGAGTGTTATTAAGTCAGGTTAATCTGCGATTAAAACCAGATCGATTGTTTTTTAAGCGGCTAACAAGGGCTTATAAATGGTCGGTAAAGCATTGGCGATTTATAAAAACTACCAGGCCGATAGGGTTATTTGAAGATTTTAAGCAGGCTTCACAGGTTACTGTTTTTTTTCAAACCCGATGTTTTGAAGAAAAGAATGATGATGTTGTAGCAATACATAAACAACGGTATCATATTATAAAACTACTCCAAAAGCAGTTTCCAAAGCAGTTTCAGGGCGGTTTTGTATCTGGAAAAGTCTCGGAAAATAAATATGCAGATGCTTTAACCAATGTGCCGAGTGAACCTGTTTTATATCTTAAGGCTTTAAAAGAAGCCAAAATAGTTATCTATACCCGTGGGCTGGCGAACTCACCTGCCTGGAAAATGGCGGAATATTTATCGCAAGGCAAGGTAATTATCGCAGAGCCTTTGAGAACCGAATTACCGTACCCTTTAATACATGGCACACATGTGTTATATTTTAACTCGGATGAAGAACTGATATCGCATATAAATACCGTTTTAAAGGATGATGTCTTGTGTAAGAGGCTATCAGCAAATGCCAGGCAATATTTTGAAGATTATGTACATCCTGCTGTAAATATAAAACGTATTTTAGATGTTATGATTTTAAATGCTTAAACGTCTTCTTGAAAACTATTGTAGTACATCATCGGTCACCACATCATGCCAGACATTCGGGGTATGGTCGTTTAATAGATTATTTAGAGAATGCGTATGAGGTTAGAGGATCTTCATGGCTGCCTTACCGTTTGGCAAAATTAATTGGAACTTGGAGTCATCAGCAAGCCGGCTTATACAATTCCAGTAGTGTGTTTAAGGAGCTGGAGTTATATAAAAATTTAAGACAGGGCACGGAGTCTACTGTAGTCCATTATTTGAATGCCGAGCGGGATATCAGACATTTGGTGAAGCATCATAAAAACAAACAGGTAAAGTTTGTAGGGACTTTTCATAAGCCACCACATATTTTAAAGCAAACCATAACGGATACACGATATTTAAAGCATTTAAATGGAGCTATTTGTGTAGGAGATAATCAGGTGGATTTTATAAAAAACTGGTTGGGCCTGGAGCACGTGATGTACATTCCTCACGGGGTAGATACGCAGTTTTTTTTACCAGATATTACTAAGAGGACGGAAGAACCGCATTTGCTTTTTGTAGGGCAGCATTTAAGAGATTTTGAAAGGTTTAATGCCTGTGTTCCTGAGATTATAGCACACTTACCACAAACTAAGGTGACTGTTATTCTTAAAAAGGAGTTCGCCGAAAAGGTGTTACCACATGAAAATATAAGAATTTGTCATGGCTTGCATGATGAGGCTTTGAGAACTGAATATCAAAAAGCACACATCTTGTTATTGCCACTTTTAGAGGCCACAGCCTGCAATTCAATACTGGAAGCTATGGCTTGCGGTTTGCCGGTTATTACATCGCGAGTAGGTGGCCTGGAGAGCTATCTTGAGGGTACAGGAAATGTCCTTTGTGATAATAAACAGGAATTTATTAATTGTACGATAGCATTACTGAGTGATAAAGATCAACAGCATAAAATAGCTGAAGCTTCCAGATTAAAGGCTTTAACTTACGACTGGCGTGTTGTTGTAGAGCAAGTTAAACAATTTTATAACACCATTTTATGAGACTTAACAAGAAGGCTGTATTCAATATCGTCATCTTCGACGGCTCGTTTGAAACCACAGCCTTTATCAGGCGTTTGATGCAGGGTTTGGTAAAGCAGGGGCATCAGATGACGGTTTTAGGGTTTAATACGAATAATCCTGATCCGGTTGAAGGGGTGTGTTATCGGTCTTTAGGTAGTAATCAGTCGAAACGGGCTTTAATAACCACCAGTTTAGGTCTGGTATTTAAACCATTTGGGTTAGCTCGAATATTTAAAACCATATGGCTTATTATACAGGGGAACCGTAAAGCCTTGCAGGAACAAAATTTAAGATTAAGTTTGAAAACAATACAGCCGGATGTGGTGCATGTACAGTGGCCATCCTTACTGCCCTGGTTGGAGTCCTATTTTGAAAACGACAATTTTAAAATCGTGTTGAGTCAGCGAGGGTTTCATGTGAATGTTAGGCCTTTTGTAAACACTAATAATTTTAATTATTTACAGAATGTATATCCTAAACTTGATGGATTGCATTCGGTATCGAAGGACATTTCCAATACAGGACAAATGATTGGAATACCTCATACTGGGATAGACCAGGTAGTATACACCGGAATCCATCTGGATAGTTTTGCATTTAAAGCGAAGCCTGATAGAAGCGACGTGTTACAACTGTTGTCGGTTGGACGTCCACACTGGAAAAAAGATTATGGTATAGGTGTTAAAGCCTGTGCTCTGCTAAAGACGGAAGGTATTAGGTTTCATTACACGATTATAGGAGGTTCGGGAGATGAGGAACTATTGTATTTAATTCATGAAATGGGGCTGGAAACAGAAGTAAGTTTATTATCGCATCTGGAACAGGATCAGGTGTTTCAATATATGCAGGACGCCGATATATTACTGTCTACAAGTATTGAGGAAGGACTGGCCAATGTCGTTGTCGAAGCGATGGCACTAGGTACACCGGTCATTAGTACCGATTGTGGCGGGATGCCGGAGCTGATAACCCATAAGGAACAGGGCTGGCTGGTACCCGTGGGAAATCCTCAGGTCTTAAAGCAGGCTATTATGGAGGTTCAGACCTTGACTTCAGAGCACCTTTTAGCCATAACTCAGGCAGCGCGCCTAAAAGTAGAACAGCAGCATAGTGAACAGGTGATGGTATCGGGGATGGAAAACTTATATGAAGCTGTTTTAAAATACGAATGCACTTAGTAGGTTTTTTGAATCATGCTGTGTTTTGTGAGTTTGAGGTGATACAGTTAGGTAAGGGAGATGGGGCTACGATCCTTTCATAGGCTTAGGACAGGAAGAGCTCAGGTCTTCGACAGGCTCAGACTGACCATGTTTTTTTATAGAAAGTATGTATTTTGTCACACTGAGTGGAGCCTGTCCTGAGCAAAGACGAAGGAACGAAGGGTCACGCCCCACTGTCATTCCGCAGGTGATACGGAATCCATTTGTTTAAAACTTACAGGGTACATCAAACAAGATGTCGACCTAGGATTCATTTCGTAGCAAGATCAGTTTTAAGGCACAGTAAGGGCAGAGAAGCATGGCCTGGCGTAGCGTTTGCCATGCGCTGTAAAGCCTTAAAACTAGAGATTCAAACTCTATTTGTCATCCTGAACTCGTTTCAGGATCCAGTTACTTTTTTTAGCGATGAAAATCGACGTAGGAGATTCATGAACACCTT
>NZ_JACVXC010000011.1:0-2500 GCF_014596935.1 Aestuariibaculum suncheonense
CTGGAAACGGTTAGTATTGACTAAGAGAATAAACCATTTTGAGTACTAGAGATTCCAATTAGTTGTTAAATAATATTTAAAATTTAACGATGAAGAGTTTGATCCTGGCTCAGGATGAACGCTAGCGGCAGGCCTAACACATGCAAGTCGAGGGGTAGCAGGGAGCTTGCTCCGCTGACGACCGGCGCACGGGTGCGTAACGCGTATACAATCTGCCTTGTACTGAGGGATAGCCCAGAGAAATTTGGATTAATACCTCATAGTATGTTTACTTCGCATGGAGTTTACATTAAAGGTTACGGTACAAGATGAGTATGCGTCCTATTAGCTAGATGGAGTGGTAACGGCACCCCATGGCAACGATAGGTAGGGGGCCTGAGAGGGTTATCCCCCACACTGGTACTGAGACACGGACCAGACTCCTACGGGAGGCAGCAGTGAGGAATATTGGACAATGGGCGAAAGCCTGATCCAGCCATGCCGCGTGCAGGAAGACTGCCCTATGGGTTGTAAACTGCTTTTATACGGGAAGAAACCACTCTACGTGTAGAGTTCTGACGGTACCGTAAGAATAAGGATCGGCTAACTCCGTGCCAGCAGCCGCGGTAATACGGAGGATCCAAGCGTTATCCGGAATCATTGGGTTTAAAGGGTCCGTAGGTGGATGATTAAGTCAGAGGTGAAATCCTGCAGCTCAACTGTAGAATTGCCTTTGATACTGGTTATCTTGAATCATTATGAAGTGGTTAGAATATGTAGTGTAGCGGTGAAATGCATAGATATTACATAGAATACCAATTGCGAAGGCAGATCACTAATAATGTATTGACACTGATGGACGAAAGCGTGGGGAGCGAACAGGATTAGATACCCTGGTAGTCCACGCCGTAAACGATGGATACTAGCTGTTCGGATTTCGGTCTGAGTGGCTAAGCGAAAGTGATAAGTATCCCACCTGGGGAGTACGTTCGCAAGAATGAAACTCAAAGGAATTGACGGGGGCCCGCACAAGCGGTGGAGCATGTGGTTTAATTCGATGATACGCGAGGAACCTTACCAGGGCTTAAATGTAAGTTGCATGATTTAGAGATAGATCTTTCTTCGGACTACTTACAAGGTGCTGCATGGTTGTCGTCAGCTCGTGCCGTGAGGTGTCAGGTTAAGTCCTATAACGAGCGCAACCCCTGTTGTTAGTTGCCAGCGAGTCATGTCGGGAACTCTAACAAGACTGCCAGTGCAAACTGTGAGGAAGGTGGGGATGACGTCAAATCATCACGGCCCTTACGTCCTGGGCTACACACGTGCTACAATGGTAGGGACAGAGAGCAGCTACCCCGCGAGGGGATGCGAATCTATAAACCCTATCTCAGTTCGGATCGGAGTCTGCAACTCGACTCCGTGAAGCTGGAATCGCTAGTAATCGCATATCAGCCATGATGCGGTGAATACGTTCCCGGGCCTTGTACACACCGCCCGTCAAGCCATGGAAGCTGGGAGTGCCTGAAGTCCGTCACCGCAAGGAGCGGCCTAGGGTAAAATCGGTAACTAGGGCTAAGTCGTAACAAGGTAGCCGTACCGGAAGGTGCGGCTGGAACACCTCCTTTCTAGAGAAAGACGACTAATGGTATCATAAAACTAAGAAAAGAGTAGTTTATTCTCATAGCTGTTAATTTAAAAAATAAGTCACCAGAAAACGGTGCTCAGTAGAGATACTGAAAACTGGAAACTGTAGACTAAAACAGTCTCATAGCTCAGCTGGTTAGAGCGCTACACTGATAATGTAGAGGTCGGCAGTTCGAGTCTGCCTGAGACTACGAATAACCATAGAAGGTTACGTTCATTAAATATTGAAAGGAAATTTTAGAAGTTGGGTATCCCAAGTTGACGTATAGGTCATCAATTAACTGATAACTGTTAACTGATAACTGACTACTGAAAATACTATGGGGGATTAGCTCAGCTGGCTAGAGCGCCTGCCTTGCACGCAGGAGGTCATCGGTTCGACTCCGATATTCTCCACGAGTCCTGAGGGACTAAAGTTCATTGACATATTGAAAAAAGATACATGAAAGATAGATTTAGAAATCTATTTTAAAAAATTGTGATTATAATATCAACAACGAGCGATATTATAATTAATAATCAATATGATAACTCAATTGATTAAAACTCATAAAAAAGCAAAAAGTACAATAAGCTAAATAAGGGCGTATGGGGAATGCCTAGGCTCTCAGAGGCGAAGAAGGACGTGATAAGCTGCGAAAAGCTGCGGGGATTGGCACATACAAATTGATCCGCAGATATCCGAATGGGGCAACCCACTATATTGAAGATATAGTATCCTAAAAGGAGGCGAACCCGGAGAACTGAAACATCTAAGTACCCGGAGGAGAAGAAAACAAAAGTGATTCCGTTAGTAGTGGCGAGCGAACGCGGATTAGCCCAAACCAGTGTTGTTACGGCAATACTGGGGTTGTAGGACCACAATATTCGAAGCATG
>NZ_JACVXC010000012.1 GCF_014596935.1 Aestuariibaculum suncheonense
CCCGCGGCGGGTCAAAGTGAGCATAGTAAACTAAGTGCTCAAAATCTATTCATTTGTGGTTAAATTTAGTGTTATTTTTTTATTTTTTTACGCATCGACTCTCCCTTAATATCGATACGGTGAGCTGTGTGAACAAGCCGATCCAAAATAGCGTCAGCAATAGTTTGTTCTCCTATCATTTTATGCCAGGCTTCCACAGGTAATTGCGAAGCAATAATAGTACTGCGTTTACCATGACGATCTTCAATAATTTCCATTAAAGCATGTCGATTAATATTGTCCAGAGCTTTAAGTCCAAAGTCATCCAAGATTAATAACTCTTGTTTTTCCAGTTTACCAATCATCTTTAAATAAGAGCCATCAGCTTTAGCTGTTTTTAATAAGGTAAAAAGCTTATTAGCATTGTAGTAAACCACCTTGTGTCCAAGAGCACAAGCTTGATGGCCTATGGCAGAAGCTATATAGCTTTTTCCTGCACCAGTACTGCCTGTTATGAGGATATTTTAGTTATTCTTAATAAAATCGCAGCTCGTAAAACGCTGGATCTGGTTCTTATAAAGTGCTCTTAAAGGATCGTAATCTATTGCTTCTATAACCGCATTATACCTAAAATGTGCTGACTTTGTCAAGCGGTCTATTTTACGATTTTGACGATCATCCCATTCGGATTGGGTAAGATATGCTATGAGTTCATCACTAGTGTAATTGATGCTCTCAGGAGCTAAACTACTTTCAAAAGCTCTGTGCATACCAAAGAGCCTTAGTTGCTTCATTTGTTCTAATGTTTTTGTTTTTGTATTCATAATCTAATTTATTTGTAATAATGACTGCCTCTGATGTTCTTATGATTAGGGATATCTATAGACGCTTCTGTATCTTCTTCATCGAGTTCATCCCACCCGCTTTTCAGGATTCTATCTATCATATTATAATTGTATGAGTTATAGTCTAACGCCCGTTTACAGGCATTGTCCAACCGTTGTTTTCCTACTTTTTTAGCCAGATGAAGGATACCTAAACAGGATTTGTAAGATTGCTCTGGATGTTGTTTTTTATCTAAAATTTCAACAATCATGGTGTGGCAATGCACACCTATTTGACTGGCCCAGTCGATAAACTTTTCACTGATCCACTCACTGACAAACCTATGATGTGAAGGCATGTGCTCCTTTGTGGTGGTATAGCCATATTTCTGGCGCTCTCTGGCATGGAAGGTTAAGAGTTCATTCTTGTGATAAATCTCTATAACACTTTCCGAGTATATAACCTTAACACGCTTGCCTATATGTTCATAGGGCACGCTATAATAATGCTTGTCTTTACTGAAGTATATATGACTGTTTTTATGAACGGTAGCTCTGGACTGCTTCTTAATTTCATAACGCTTTTCAGGCAATGGTTTCAAGGCTTGTTTCTCTATTTCTTCGAATAGAGAATATCTGGAGTACTCGCGCCCCCTAAAAGACATGGCATTATGCTTTTTAAGCTGTTCTAATATAGCATTATTAAGTTCTGCTATACTGTGGAAGGTTTGATTGCGAAGTGGAGCAAATACACGTGTGTATATGATACGAACCGCATTTTCTACAATGGCCTTATCACGAGGTCTGTATGCTCTTGTGGGGAGTACTGCGGTTTCATAATACTCTGCAAAATCAGCAAAATCGGCATTAACTCTGGGCTCGTAGCGACTACTTTTACTAGCGGCTGCCCGAAGATTGTCGGGAATCAAGGCCTGGGGCACCCCTCCATAGAACCAAAGAGCATTTTCTACACAAGCCATAAAGTCCTCTTTCTTTTGGCTCTCACAGGCTTCTACGTAAGTATACTGCTACTGCCCAAAACACAGACAAAGACTTCCAAATCCTGGATCTCGCCTGTATGTTTGTCTACTATGGAAAGTTTCTTTCCTGTAAAATCTATGAATAATTTATCACCGGCTTTATGGGTAAAATGCATCACTGGAGACACTTCCTTGGTCCACTCGCGATACCAGTATCTAAACTGGGATAACTTATATCCATCAGGGTGCTTTGTGTAGTATTCCTGCCATAAAAGTTCTTTAGTGACACCGGTTTTACGAAGTTCCTTATCAAAATAAGGAAAGTATTTTTCTAATATAACAAGCTGTTCTGGTTTGGGTTTTTGGTCGGATTTAAAAAGCCTGTCCAACTCTTCTAAGGTCATAGCTGAGATTTCATAACCTGTAAGCTGATAACACTTGAAGAAATCGATGTACTTAACAATGGTATTGCGTGAGATACCTAACTGAAGGCTTATTTTTCGTTTGCTAACACCTTCTGAATAAAGCTTAAATATCTGTTTTACTTTTCGCATATCTATTTGTTTATTGGCCATGATCTTTTTGATTATAAGATCGGTAATGCCGTACAAATAGAATCGATTTTTAGTGGCTCACTTTCGTTCGCTGCAGGTGGCTCAGTTTCATCAGCCGCGCTATGCTCACTTTAATCCGCTGTGGGTGGCTCAATATAGCCGGTTTTTGCACA
>NZ_JACVXC010000013.1 GCF_014596935.1 Aestuariibaculum suncheonense
GGAAACTTAGCCATTGTAACCCGATTTGAACTTCGCGAGGGTGAAGATTTTATACGAGTTATCCATGACATTGAAAATGAAGTAAAGGATCACCGCGTTCGTGTGTTGCTGCAAACTTCTGTAGAAGCACCAGATGTCTCGTTCGGCGATCAAGGATTCAGTCTGATTCAACGCCCGACGGTTAATCCGTACATGGAAAACTGGAAAAAAGAGAAGTTCGCTGAAGCACCGGTGCCGATCTATCCGCTAGAAAATCTAGCAGGTGTAACGAATGGAGAATTAACTTCTGCTGTTACCACAAAAGGCATCAAAGAATATGAGTTGATCAAAGAAACGGGGCAACTCGCTTTAACATTGTTCCGAAGCGTAGGTTTGCTTGGCCGTGACAATTTAGCTTGGAGACCA
>NZ_JACVXC010000014.1 GCF_014596935.1 Aestuariibaculum suncheonense
CGACCGGATTTAAGTAAAGTGTATTAACACCAAGTGACTCGATATAGTCTAATTTCTTTTGAATCCCAGCAATATCGCCGCCAAAAAAGTCGTTCGACCAGATCTCGTCTCCGTCATAGCCTTCTGTTTCTGCTTGACGAGGGTTGTCCGGCAGCTCGTTCCAATCTCGGTGCTCGATCGGTTCAGTGCCACGTGCTGTTGTTTTTGCTTTGTCGTTCTTTTTGTTTCCGTTATAAAAACGGTCCGGGAAAATCTGATATACAACCGATTCTTTCATCCAGTCAGGTGTTTTGTAAGACGGGTCGTACACCGTCATCTGGAATAGAGCGGCATTCGTAT
>NZ_JACVXC010000015.1 GCF_014596935.1 Aestuariibaculum suncheonense
CGAGCAGTTACTCTCGTACTTGTTCTTCTCTAACAACAGAGCTTTACGACCCGAAGGCCTTCATCGCTCAGGCGGCGTTGCTCGGTCAGGCTTTCGCCCATTGCCGAAGATTCCCTACTGCTGCCTCCCGTAGGAGTCTGGGCCGTGTCTCAGTCCCAGTGTGGCCGATCACCCTCTCAGGTCGGCTACGCATCGTCGCCTTGGTGAGCCGTTACCTCACCAACTAGCTAATGCGCCGCGGGCTCATCTGTAAGTGTCAGCCGAAACCGACTTTCAAAAAGAAGAAATGCTTCTTCTCTTATTATCCGGT
>NZ_JACVXC010000016.1 GCF_014596935.1 Aestuariibaculum suncheonense
AATTTCTCTCCTTTTCTTTTTTCATGAAATGGGTCATGTTAGTTTGCTCAACGGATGACTTGTTTATGAAAAAGTTGGCAGGTTGTTTCTTAGAGCTTTTTATTTGCAAAAAGAGCTTGCGAGGAATAGCAGAAAAAAACTTGAAGTCAAAAGCGCGGTAAATAAACGCATTAAAAATCTTGCTGGATTAATTTAAAACCCAGCATCAACTACAAGAAAAAAGCAAAGCCGATGTGTGAATTGAAAATAGGTGGCATCCGTTTTGAGCAAAAAACGTGCCCACTTCTTTT
>NZ_JACVXC010000017.1 GCF_014596935.1 Aestuariibaculum suncheonense
GATCGGTATGATCTTTCAGCATTTTTATTTGATCAGTGCAAAGACCGTTTTTGAGAACATTGCCTTCGCTTTAAAAGCAGCTGGAAAAACGAAAGAAGAAATCACCAGTAAAACAAACGAGTTGTTGAAACTGGTGGGATTAGAGAATCAAAAAGATCAGTACCCTTCTCAGCTGAGTGGTGGTCAGAAACAGCGTGTTGGTATTGCGAGAGCTCTGGCTAACGATCCGAAGGTATTACTTTGTGATGAAGCTACTTCAGCTCTTGATCCGAATACAACGAAATCGAT
>NZ_JACVXC010000018.1 GCF_014596935.1 Aestuariibaculum suncheonense
GTCCCGCAGGAGTCTCGCACCTTCCACTCCAATCAACAAACCAACGAATTAAATATAAAAACAAAACACTCTTTTAAAATCAACACAAAGTTTGCAGAGCTTACGATCCACTGCAGCTTCCCAATTATCATAGGACAACAATAGCTCCATATAATCCTTCTACAAGCTTCACCAAAATCTTCATGACCTAACCTGTGGACATCTTTTTCGACATGATTTTCATTATCCACACCAATTATCGACACGTTTTACACAAAATCTAGTGTTGTGGACAACTTTTCTACAC
>NZ_JACVXC010000019.1 GCF_014596935.1 Aestuariibaculum suncheonense
CCGATTCGTTATCGGTTCAGGAAACCGTTTTGCTCATGCCGCTTCATTAGCTGTTGCCGAAGCACCTGCAAAAGCTTATAATCCGCTATTTATTTACGGGGGCGTTGGTTTAGGAAAAACGCATCTTATGCATGCGATCGGCCATTATGTATTGGAACATAATCCTGGGGCTAAGGTTGTTTACCTGTCTTCAGAAAAATTTACGAACGAGTTCATCAACTCGATTCGTGACAATAAAACAGTTGAGTTTCGCAACAAATTTCGCAGTGTGGACGTGCTTT
>NZ_JACVXC010000001.1:0-368682 GCF_014596935.1 Aestuariibaculum suncheonense
AAATAACACTAAATTTAACCACAAATGAATAGATTTTGAGCACTTAGTTTACTATGCTCACTTTGACCCGCCGCGGGTAGCTCACTTTGTCCGCCCTATCCATGTACCTTCATAATTTTATAAAGCTTGAATTATGAACGACCATTTAAAGGTGTTTATTGTTTACAGTTTTAGAGATGCTTGTTACTTAAAGCTATACTATACACCTCTGTGGTTCCCTCGAGGGTGAGACTGGAGTATCTTATTTGTGGTTGTATGTTGTCTGTTGTGAGGCGTGATTCTTTGACCCTACGACCTCTCGGCAAGCTCGAGGCAGGCTAAGCTTAGGGTGACAGTGAGGTGTTGTCTGTTGTGGGTATTTAATCTCAGTCTCAGGTTACAATTATAGATCTCGCTCATTGTATTTTGTTTAAGGTTTTACTCTTGTTTAATTCAGGTATGCTATTCTCAAAATAAAGCAATTATCAAGAAAATAATCGTTGTATGGGCATGATCTATTGAAGAAAAGTAAAAAGCATAGTTAAATAGTATGAATTCTCTTGCTAGGACGGTTTAATGTTTTATTTTTGCCAAGTGAGTTAAAAAGTACACTTTTTCGAATTATAATTAATGAAAGTATTAATAACTGGAATAGCAGGATTTATTGGGTTTTATCTAGCAAAAACGCTTTTAGAAAAAAACATAAAGGTAGTTGGAATTGATAATATTAATAATTATTACGATACTAATTTAAAATATGCTAGACTAAATGAATTAGGGATTAACAAGAAAAATATTTTAGCTGATGGTAGTCTAGTAAAAAGTGAAATTTATTCAAGTTTAGGTTTTGCTAAGTTGGATATTATTGAGTTAAAAAGTATAGAAAAATTGTTTCAAGAAGAAGGTTTTACTCATGTTGTAAATCTAGCTGCTCAAGCAGGAGTAAGATATTCTTTAGAAAACCCGCATACTTATGTACAATCTAATCTAGTTGGTTTTGTAAACCTTTTAGAGTGCTGTAGACATTATAATGTGAAACATTTTGTTTACGCATCTAGTTCTTCGGTTTATGGGGCTAATTCTAAAATTCCTTTTTCAGAAAAGGATAGAACAGATGAACCTGTAAGTTTATATGCTGCAACTAAAAAAAGTAATGAATTAATGGCATATACATACAGCCATTTATATAATTTACCAACAACAGGACTTCGTTTTTTTACGGTTTATGGGCCTTGGGGTAGACCAGATATGGCGCCTATGTTATTTGCTTCTGCAATTTTAGAAGGAAAACCTATAAAGGTATTTAATAATGGTAATATGCAACGAGACTTTACCTATGTTGAAGATATAGTTAAAGGGGTTGAGTGTATTTTAGATGTTTTACCAGAAAAAATGCCTAAAGCCGATATTTTTAATATTGGAAATTCTAAACCAATAAAATTAATGGATTTTATTTCGGAGTTAGAAACAGCATTGGGTGAACAGGCAATTAAAGAGTTTTACCCTATGCAAGATGGTGATGTTCAAAGAACTTATGCCGATGTTTCTCATTTAACGGAGAGAACAGGATATAAGCCAAAAACAAATTTAAGAGATGGAGTAAAGGAGTTTGCCAAATGGTTTTTAAATTATGAGCGATAATTTATTTATGATTAGATTTCTATTTAAAGCAGTTAATTATTTTAAGCGAATAATACTTTTCCATTATTTTAAATTTCATAGGAATATAAAAGTTGGTAAAGGAATTATGTTTCATAATAAGCCTTTAATCCATATACATAAAGGAGCTTTGTTAGATATTGGAGACAACGTAACTATTAATTCTAAAAATTTAGGATATCATGTAAATATGTATTCTAGATGCAAGTTGATGGCAGACAGGGATGGAGCAATAATAAAAATAGGAAATAATACTAGGCTTCATGGGAGTTGTATCCATGCAATTGAAAAAATAGTTATAGGGAAAAATTGTTTAATTGCTGCTAATTGTCAAATTATAGATGGAAATGGACACGATCTTTCTTTTTCCAATGTTTCTAATAGAATTAATACAATAGGAAATAGTAAGCCAGTTATAATTGAAGATGATGTATGGTTAGCTACTGGAGTTATAGTTTTACCAGGAGTAAAAATTGGAAAGGGGAGTGTAATAACCGCTAATAGTGTTGTAAATAAAGATATTCCTGAAATGGTTATTGCAGGAGGTAATCCAATAAAAATTTTAAAAGAATTTCCTTAATAAAACAAAATTAACACGTAGTTTTATAAGTATAGATGGGTATTAATGTAGATTTGAGAGATTTAAGGAATAATTTTATTTCTTTATTGGTATTAAGAGCGGGTAATTATATAATTCCATTATTAACGCTTCCCTTCTTAGTCAAAGTTTTAGGGGTAGAAAAATTTGGATTAGTTGCATTTGGAGAAATGATTGTTTTGTATTTCAAATCAGTTGTTGACTATGGTTTTGATTTAACAGGGACAAGATCTATTTCTGAAAATAGAGAAGATCATAAAGTATTAGATAAACTTATAAATACAATTTTTGGAGCCAAACTATTGCTTCTTTTAGTTTGTTTTTTGTTTTTAGTTTTTCTGATATTAATTTTTCCTAAGCTTAACGAAATTAAGTTACTTTTAATTTACTCGTATGGTATTGTTTTAGGCAATGCTTTGTTGCCTACATGGTATTTTCAAGGAATTGAACAAATGAAATATATAACAATAGTAAACTTAATATCTAAAATTAGTTATCTCTTGTTATTATTCCTTTTAGTAAGTAATGAATCAGATTATATTTATGTTCCCTTACTAAATGCATTAGGATTAGTTATTGGAGGATTAGTTTCATTATATATAATGAAAAGGAAATTCAATATTAACTTCTATTTTCCTAAACTTGAGGATGTTTTTTTTAGATTAAAAGAAGACTTTAATATTTTTATTTCAACTTTAGCTCCTAATTTATATAACAATTCAATGGGAGTTTTATTGGGTGTTTTTACAAATAATATTCAGGTAGGGTATTATTCTGCGGCCACGAAATTAATTGAAGTTGGAAACTCCATTATCAATATAATTTCAACTACAATTTTTCCCTATTTGAATCGGAATATAGATTATAGGAAAAAGCTAATTAGTTTAACACTTATCGTAGGATTCTTTTCCTCAATGTTCTTTTTAATCTTTAGTAAGACTATTGTGGTATTTTTATTTGGGGATGAAATGTTATCCAGTGTTTTTATTTTAAAAATACTGTCTTTAAATCCACTTTTTATTGCTGTTATGAGTGCCTATGGTATTAACACTTTAATTCTACAAAAAAGAGATGTTTTAGTGAGAAATATAATATTATTTTATTCAATTATTGGTTTTTTGTCTGGGATAATTTTTATAGAAAAATATGGAATAATTGCAGCAGCGATAATATTGGTTTCGATAAGAGGATTGATAGGATTAACTCAGTTTATTGTAGTTAAGATAAAATATTAATAAAGTGGTATAATGAAAGATATTTATAATTTTTATAAAAAAAGAAAACGTTCCTTTTTTATAAAACCGTTAATTTTTGGTTATAATCTTTTTAGGTATAAAATAATATCTGAAAAATTATTTATTCTTCTTGAGTATAAAAAAATCTTTGGAGTTTATCCTAACTTGGAATCCCCAAAATTATTTACGGAAAAAATACAATGGCTTAAATTATATGATAAGAATCCTCTTTATACAAAATGTGCTGATAAATATGAAGTTAGAGAATATGTTAAAGAGAAAATTGGAGAAAAACATTTAATTCCACTAATATTAGTAACTGAAAATGTAGAGGATATAGCTGCTGAAAATTTACCCAATTACCCGGTAATAATCAAAACAAATCATGATAGTGGAGGAGGTATTATAGTTAGACAAAAAAATAATGTTAATTATAAAGAGATACATAAGTTACTAAAGAAAAGATTAAGTAAGAACTATTACAATTTGAATAGAGAATGGGAGTATAAAGATATCAAACCGAAAATCATTGTAGAAAAGCTTATGTCAGATGAAAGTGGTAATACATTACTTAATGATTATAAAATATTTTGTTTTAATGGTAAGCCTAGATATATACAAACCTTATTAGATAGAGAGACAGGTGTCAAAGAAGATTGGTATGATATTAATTGGAATAGACAAGAATTCAGATACTTTTCTGAGGAAAGTAAAGAGATAGAAAGGCCAAAGGAGTTAGATTTAATGCTTAAATTGAGTGAGAGATTAGCATCAGATTTTAAATTTGTTCGAGTTGATTTGTATAAAGTTAAAGATGAAATATACTTCGGAGAATTAACTTTTAAACCTTATTCAGGATTGATGATTTGGAATCCTAGACAATGGGATTTTGAATTAGGAAGTCAATTAGATTTGAAAATATCAAAAGGTGAGAAATGAGAATAAATATTTTTATTATTATTCCTAGTTTGGAAGGAGGAGGAAGTGAAAGGGTGATTTCAAATGTTGTTAAGTATTTAGATCAAGAAAAGTTTAATATAACATTAGTTTTAGGTTGTAAAAAAGGGAAATATTTAGAAGAAATACCCAAATCAGTAAATATAATTGATTTTAAAAAGGCCCGGGTTAGATATGCTATTTTTCCAATTATAAATTTTATTAGAGGCCATAAGCCAGATATTGTTTTATCGACCTTAGGACATTTAAATTTATTAATTGCTTTTTTTAGACCAATACTACCAAAAAGGACTAAATTTATTGCAAGAGAATCAAATACGATTAGTATAAGAAACAAAGACGAAAGATATCCTAAACTTTTTGATTTTTTATTTAAAACAGTATATAAGAATTTTGATTTAGTTATTTGTCAGGCTAAATCAATGAAGAAAGATTTAATTATAAACTATAACTTTCCTGAGCAAAAATTAAAAATTATTAATAACCCTGTAGATTTTGACAAAATAGAATATTTAAGTACTAAGGACATAGAGGTGGTGTCTTTACCTAAAGATAAATATAATTTATTAGTAATAGGTAGATTAACTCACCAAAAAAGAATGGATCATGCGATAAAGGTAATGTCGTGTATGCCTGATAATTTTCATTTAACAATTGCAGGAGAAGGCGAATTAAAAGAATATTTAGAAGAGTTAGTCGTTAATTTAAACCTGAAAGATAAAGTAACATTTAAAGGGTTTGTTAAAAATCCATATGTTTTACTTAAAGAGGCAAATTTAGTGCTATCTACATCTAGGTATGAAGGCTTTCCTAATGTTGTTCTTGAAGCTAATGCTTGTGGTAAACCTGTATTAGCTTATAATTATGTAGGGGGCATTGATGAGATTATAGAAAACGATGTTAATGGAGAATTAATTGAAGATGGGAATTTGAAGCTCTTATCTGAAGCTCTTTTTAAAATATTTCAATCAAATAATTATAATGGTGAAATAATTCGCAATTTAACCAAGCAAAAATTTAATGTTAAGCATATTGTTGCAAAATATGAATCTGAGTTTTTTAATATTTTAAAGTAATGATATGCCAGAATCATTTAGCATTACATCCAGTTGGATTCAAAATAAAATATTTTGGTTATTATTAATTGTTCCGCTTTGTTTTAAAATTGAAATATTGCCAAGTGTCATAATAATGCCTCAAGAAGTAATACTACCTATTCTTATTGGATTATATTTTTTAGCAAAAGGTAAGTTCAATACAAAGATGTCAATAATTTCAATGCCATATATATACTTGTTAATGGCATTAATATTAACACTAATATTAACCGTATTTTCTCTGTTTTATAGTTTTGATTTGGTTGGGCTTTTAAAAATAATTAAATACTCTATTTATGTTATTGCTATTATAATTATATCAAATTATACTCCGACCAATTTTATAAAAATACTTAATAAGATAACTATAACCACAATAGTATTAACGTTAATTATATTTTACCTAAATAAGATAGAATCAGGTAAAATTTGGGCTACCTATGTAGCAATGGCTACTTATGTAAGTAGTTATATGCCGACAGGTTTTTCAAATAGAGTATTAAATTTACAATCTGGCTCATTTGTAATTTATTCTGGAAATCACGGAATTTATGGAAGCTATTTAGCGTTAATTTTATTCTTTAATTTTTCTAGCATATTAAGAAGTAAGAGAAAAAACTTTTTGGGGTTACTCACAATTATATTATGTTTTATTAATTTAATGCTATTAACATCTAGAGAAACTTTCTTACTTATTTTTATAACGATTTTTACTTATTCTTTTTATTATGTGTCATACAAGAAGTTTAATCCTTCTAAATTAGTTTCGGTTTTTATTTTGTTTGTTTTGTTTTTATTATTAATAATATGGGCAGTAAATTATTTTGATATTGAATTATCTATAATAAACAAAGTAGAAAATTCTATTCGTAAATTTAGAGAAGAAGGAGGTGATGGAAGTGTAGATGTAAGGTTGAACACATGGTTATTAATATTAATTTTTTTATTTACTAATCCTCTAAGAGTAATATTTGGAACAGGGTTTAATCCAACTCTTTTTCGAGAAAAAATAGATTTTGTTGCCAGTCAAAATCCAGATATAGGCAAATATGTAGGTATTCCTGAAAGCCTGTTTTTACAGTTTTTATCTTATGGTGGAATAGTATCCTTATTTTTTATTTTTTTATTTTTTTATTCATTATATAAGAATGTATGGAAGGTAAAAAACATATCAGTGAATGGGATGTTTATTCCTTTTTTTTTGTTGGGTTTATTTGTTACAAACAATACAGGAGCATCAATCTTAGCTGAACTCCTAATGACGCAATTTGCCCTAGTATATGTTTTTATAATGAATGATAATATTAATGAATATGAAAAAAATTCTTTTAGTAACTGTTAGAGCAGATATAGGAGGAGGACCAATTCATGTTAATGAATTAATAGAAGGAATTGATCATGACTCATTTAAATTGTTTTTAGGGTGTCCGTTTGAAGGATATATGTATGATGAATGTTGGAAAAATAGTAGTAGAATTAGGGGGTTAGTGAAAATTCCGTATAGATCTTTTTCACTAAGATATTTTTTACATCTAAAAGCATTTGTTAAAAGGCACAAAATTGATATTGTTCATTCTCATGGAAAAGGGGCTGGAGTCTATTCCCGGTTATTAAGATTAACAAGTAAAAAGGTTATTGTAATACATACTTTCCATGGCATTGGAAATGTCACAGAAGAAGGTTTTTTTAATAAGATTAAAAATGTTTATACAGAAAGATTATTAAAACGTTTTACCAAATTATTTATTTCAGTAAGTCTAGGTGAAAGAAAATTAGCTGTAGATGTTTTGGGAATCAAAAAAGAAAATGTAAGACTTATTTATAATGGAGTTCGAGATTACTCATTAATAAATAAAGTGAATGCTCCTAAAAGAGTTGTTATGTTTACAAGGTATTCTTATGAGAAAAATATGGAATTAGCTTATAATATTTTGAAAAAAGTAAATCCTAATATAATATTTTGTTGGGTAGGAGATGGTGAAGAATTTAAAAGATTTAAAAGATTGAAGAGTGATGACAATGTGAAAAACCTTATCATGATTGGATTTGACAATAGTCCTCAGAAATACTTAACAGAAGGTTCCATTTATCTTTCTACTTCACGGCATGAAGGGTTGCCATTATCTCTTTTGGAAGCCGAATCTAGTGGTGTTCCAATTGTTGCGACAAATGTAGTTGGTAATAATGAGGTGGTTACAGAGGGTTATAATGGATTTCTATTCGATTCAAATAATCCTCAAAAAGCAGCAAGTAAAATTGAGCAGTTGTATTTTGATAGCAGTTTATATTTAAAAATTTCTCAAAATGCAAGAGAAGACTACTTGGCTAGATTTACAAGGGAAAAAATGGTTGTAGAAACAGAAAAACTTTATTATGAGTTTAGTTAAAAAAAATATTTTAAATATTAAAATAGAACTTTTAGTAGGGCTCTTATTTATAAGTATATTATTTAATAATATTATTTCTCCAATAATTGTTTTTTTATTGTGTTTAATAATTTTTTTAGATAAAAAGAATTATGTGTTTAGATTAAGTTATAAAAATTCGATTGTTTGTTTGTTTTTCGGTTATTTGTTAATAAGAGAATCATTTAGCTCAGATATAAAAGGATGGAGTTATTTGTTTAGACTTTTGCCTATTCTAATTTTTATATTTACAGTAGGTTTATATAAATTTAGTAAGAATGAAGAAAAAAGAATTGCCTTATTACTCATAATCATAAATTACTTTTTTTATGTTTTAACTTTTGTGGTGATTTTATTTGTGCATTATGATAATTATAAAAGAGGTGTAAAATTGGATTTTAGTTATTACCAATGGATTGTACCCATAAAAATAGGGATTCATCCACCATATTGGGGTTTTTTTATAAATTTAAGTCTGATAACTATAATTAATGAAAATAAAATTAGGAAAGCTGTTAAGCTGATCTTTTGTTTTGTTTCCTTTTTATTTCTTCTTTTTTTATCTTCTAGGGTTGCTCTATTTGTTTTTTTTGGGGTTGTATTAATTGAATTAGTTCTAAATAATCAAATAACTATAAAGACAAGATTATTTGTTTTTGTACTATTGTCGGTTATAGGAGTTTTTATAGGGAGTCAATCTTCATATTTGTTAAAGAAAATGAAAAATAATGAAGGGGTATCAAATCGTCTAAAACTATGGGAGGCCTCTATTGAGGCTGTAAATGAGAATTATTTATTTGGAAACTCAATTCCGGAAGGAAGGTTTTTAATTAAGTACTTTTATGAAAAGAACAACAAAATAATAAAGGATAATTATGATCCTCATAATCAATTTTTATCTTTTACGGTAAATTACGGAATTATTGGCTTGATTTTGTTTGCTGGATTTTTGCTTTACCATGAACGTTTAAATATCCTTTATTTTGAGTTTTTGTTCATTATCTTTATATCTTTTTTAACAGAAAGTATTTTAAATAGGCAAATGGGGGTAATTTTATTTGCTTTTTTCCTAAGTTATTTTTCAAATAATAATACTTATAAATTATTAAAATGAAAAAAGCACTGATTCATGATTGGTATTATGTAAATGGAGGCGCAGAGAAAGTGCTTAAATCGTTGAATAACATTTGGTCAGATTTTGATCATTACGCTTTAATTGATTTTCTTTCTCAAAAAGATAGAGAAGAAATTTTTGTTGGAGATAAAAGTTACGTTAATACCTCTTTTATTCAAAAATTACCAACCTCAAAATCTAATCATCGTAAGTTTTTAGAGTTCTTTCCATACGCAATTGAACAATTTGATTTATCTGAATATGATTTGATAATTTCCTCTTCAGCATCTATAGCTAAAGGTGTATTAACTAATTCTAATCAATTACATATTTCTTATATTCATTCTCCTATGCGTTATGCATGGGACTTGTATCATCCTTATTTAAAAGAGTCTAAGTTAAAGGGGATTAAAGCTTGGTATGCCAAACGCGTTTTAAGTAAAATAAGACTCTGGGATGTTTTAAGTACGAATAGGGTGGATTATTTGATCGCAAATTCTAATTATATAGCTAAACGCATAAAAAAAGTATACAGAAGAGATTCAATAGTTATTTACCCGCCTGTCGATATTTCTAGTTTTGCATTAGAAAAAAATAAAGAGGATTATTATGTTACAGCTTCAAGATTTGTGCCTTATAAAAAAATTGATTTGATTGTTGAGGCTTTTTCAAAAATGAAGGATAAAACGTTAGTTGTGATTGGGGATGGTCCAGAAAAGAAAAAGATTCAATCAAAAATGTCTTTAAATATAATTTTAACTGGACATATTGAATTTTCTGAGGTGATACGTTATTTTCAGAAGGCAAAAGCTTTTATTTTTGCAGCTGAAGAAGATTTTGGAATTGTCCCTGTTGAGGCTCAAGCTTGTGGAACACCTGTATTGGCATATGGAAAAGGAGGGGCATTAGAAACTATAGAAGATGGTGTTAGTGGAACTTTTTTTTATGAACAATCTGTAGAAGCTATTATTAATGGGGTTTCGAAAATAGATAAAATGGAATTTGCCCCTGAAAAGGTAAGAGCTAATGCTGAAAAATTTGGTAAAGAGCGATTTGAAAAGGAGTTTAAAGAAGTAGTAGAAATATTCTACAAAGACTGGAAGGAGAAAATAAATAATTAGTTTTAAATAAAATGAATGTTAAAAATATTTGTTGCCTAGGTGCTGGCTATGTAGGCGGACCAACAATGGCGGTTATCGCACAACAATGTCCACATATAAATGTTACCGTAGTCGATGTTAATGCAACACGCATAGCGGCTTGGAATGATGCCGATTTAGATAAATTACCAGTGTTTGAGCCAGGACTAGACAACGTTGTTGGTGAAGCACGTGGTAGAAACTTGTTTTTCTCTACGGATGTTGATCAAGCCATCGATGAAGCCGATATGATATTCATTTCTGTGAATACACCTACAAAAACCTATGGTAAAGGTAAGGGTATGGCGGCTGATTTAAAGTATATCGAGTTGTGTGCGCGACAGATTGCTTCAGTTTCAAAGACAAACAAAATAGTCGTTGAAAAATCCACATTGCCGGTACGTACAGCTTCTGCTATTAAAAATATTTTAGATCATACGGGTAATGGTGTGGAGTTTCAGATTTTATCTAACCCTGAATTTTTAGCAGAAGGTACAGCTGTAGACGATTTATTGGCTCCAGATCGTGTGTTGATTGGCGGAGATACGTCGGATAAAGGTCAGGAGGCCATTCAGGCTTTGGTGGATGTCTATGCCCATTGGGTGCCTAAAGAACGCATTTTAACCACTAATGTGTGGTCTTCGGAATTGTCGAAACTTACTGCTAATGCCTTTTTGGCGCAGCGTGTGTCTTCCATCAATTCTATGTCGGCGCTTTGTGAAAAAACCGGAGCCGATGTGAATGAAGTGGCAAAAGCTATTGGACTAGACTCCAGGATAGGCTCTAAGTTCTTAAAATCTTCTGTTGGCTTTGGAGGGTCTTGTTTTCAAAAAGATATCTTAAATCTTGTTTATATTGCCAAAACCTATGGATTAAACGAAGTGGCTGATTACTGGGAGCAGGTCATCATTATGAACGATTATCAAAAAAATCGTTTTTCAAACAATATTGTTTCTACACTCTATAATACGGTTTCAGGTAAAAAAATAACCTTTTTAGGTTGGGCGTTTAAAAAGGATACCAACGATACCCGTGAGTCTGCAGCGATTCAAGTAGCTGATAATTTACTGAATGAACAAGCGCATATTGCGGTGTACGATCCTAAGGTAACCGAAGAACGTATTTACGCCGATTTAGATTATTTAAATACTCGTGCTGAAGAAGAAAACAGAAGTTTATTGAATGTTAAAAACGATCCGTATGAGGCGTGTAAAGATTCCCATGCTATTGCGGTCTTAACTGAGTGGGATGAGTTTAAAACTTACGATTGGCAAGCTATTTATGATAACATGTTAAAGCCAGCTTTTGTTTTTGATGGTCGTGGTATTTTAGATATAAAATCTTTAGAAAATATTGGTTTTGTATGTTATTCAATAGGAAAAGGTTTCAATAAATAATTTAAAGATGAATAGGGTTCTAATAACAGGTGCTGCTGGATTTTTAGGATCACATTTATGTGATCGGTTTATTAAAGAAGGTTTTTATGTTATTGGCATGGATAATTTTATTACCGGCGACCTAAAGAATCTCGGGCATTTAGAGAATCATCCGAATTTTGAGTTTATAGAGCACGATGTTACCGAGTTTATTCAAATAGAAGGAGAATTAGATTATATTCTTCATTTTGCCTCGCCAGCCAGTCCGATAGACTATCTTAAAATACCTATTCAAACCTTGAAAGTAGGTTCTTTAGGAACGCATAATCTGTTAGGTTTAGCCAAAGCGAAAAACGCAAGGATAATAATTGCTTCAACGTCTGAGGTGTATGGCGATCCTTTAGTGCATCCGCAGTCGGAAGATTATTACGGAAATGTCAATACCATTGGCCCTCGTGGGGTTTACGACGAAGCCAAACGTTTTCAGGAATCTATAACCATGGCCTATCACCGGTTTCATGGCCTGGAAACCCGCATTGTGCGTATTTTTAATACTTACGGACCAAGAATGCGATTGAATGATGGTCGTGTGATTCCTGCGTTTATGGGACAGGCTTTACGAGGAGAAGATTTAACGGTGTTTGGTGATGGGTCTCAAACGCGATCGTTTTGTTATGTAGACGATCAGGTGGAAGGTATTTACCGCTTGTTATTCAGCGATTATGCTTATCCTGTTAATATTGGTAATCCGCATGAAATTTCAATTAGAGATTTTGCAGAAGAAATCATTAAATTAACAAACACAAACCAAAAAGTAATTTATAAGACATTACCTGTTGACGACCCGTTACAGCGCCAACCCGATATCACTTTAGCAAAAAAACTATTACATTGGGAGCCTAAAGTGAATCGAGAACAGGGCATGAAGTGGACGTTTGATTACTTTAAAACCCTGTCGGAAGAAGAGCTATTTAAAAGTGAACACAAAGATTTTAAACAACATATCAAAAAGTAAATTGAGAACAACCCAAAAAGGACGTTTTTCGAAATTCATTAATCCGCTATCACGTTGTATTGATATTGGGCTCATGATTGGAACTATTTTTATATTTCCCATAAATTTCAATCATGTATATTTATTCCTATTGTATTTGGTGATCTTTTGGGAAGCCATTGCCTTTTATAATCGTTTTTACGAGGTACAACGCCACACAAGGTTGTTTCAAATCGTGGCTTTGTTATTGAGGCAGTTTGTCTTATTGGCATTTGCCTTATACGCATATATAGGATTTTTTAAGCAGCCTAATATTAGTCGTTTGGCTTTAGGGGAATATTTGGTTTCTGTATTTCTTTTGGTATCTTTTTTTAAAATTTTAACCTTTTTTCTACTGAACAGGTATCGTGCTGTTTTAGGAGGAAACTTAAGAAATGTTATTGTTTTAGGAAATACGGAAAAGTCCAGACAATTAATTAAAATTTTTAACACCAAACTTCATTTTGGTTATAAGTTTAAGAAACAGTTTGTGGTTAAAGATGATGACTTTTCTCTAAAAAAATGTTTCGATTATGTTGTTGATAACGATATCAATGAGATATACTTTTCGGTAGCTGATTTATCAAATAAACAGATTAACAAACTTATCGATTTTGCCGATAATAATTTAAAAGAGTTAAAATTCATCCCCGATAATAAGGATATTTATTCAAGAAAATTAAAATATGAGTATTACGATTATATCCCAATCTTATCTTTAAGAGATATTCCTATTCAGGAACCTGTAAATAAATTTGCGAAACGCGCCTTCGATATCATTTTTTCATCGTGTGTAATCATTTTTTTATTATCATGGTTAACACCGATTTTAGCGATAATTATCAGATTAGAATCTAAAGGGCCAATATTCTTTAAGCAATCCAGAAATGGATTTAATTATAAGGAATTCGATTGTTATAAATTCCGATCTATGACGCCCAATGACAATGCGCATGAACAACAGGCAACAAAAGGGGATATGCGAATTACAAAGGTGGGTGCTTTTATTCGAAAAACGAGTATCGATGAACTTCCGCAGTTTTTTAATGTGCTTTTTGGAGATATGTCGGTGGTAGGACCAAGACCTCATATGGTGAAACATACCAATATGTATGCAGAGCGAATCGATAAATTTATGGTGCGCCACTTTGTGAAACCTGGTATTACCGGTTTAGCTCAAACCAGTGGATTTAGAGGTGAGATAGAAACCGATAAGGATATTGTAAACCGCGTTAAATACGATATATTCTACATTGAAAACTGGTCCTTATTACTTGACTTAAAAATTGTAATACAGACGTTTTTAAATGCTGTTAAAGGTGAAGAAAAAGCATATTAATGGATGGTTTAGTTTCAATAGTAACGCCTTCTTTTAATTCGGCAAAGTATATTACTGAAACTATTCAATCGGTTCTTAATCAAACGTATCAACATTGGGAATGGATTATTGTTGATGATGGCTCGACTGATAATACGATTGATATTGTAAAATCATTTATTTCTAGAGATTCGAGAATACAATTCATTCAGTTAGCATCCAATTCAGGTCCGGCTATTGCCAGAAACAAAGGGATTGATCAAATTAGCGGTCAGTACATGACCTTCTTGGATTCCGATGATATCTGGTTTCCGGATTTTATTGAAAATAGCATCAAGACCATTAAAATTACTAAAATTCCGTTTGTATTTTCATCTTATAAAAGAGCAGACGAGGATTTAAATTTTGTGTATTCCGATTTTATTGTGCCTAAAAAGGTGACGTATTACGACATACTCAAGTCTAATTCCATTAGTTGCTTAACGGCTTTTTTAGATGTTAGTGTTTTAGGAAAAAAACATATGCCTGAAATTAAAAAAAGACAGGACATGGGTTTGTGGCTTCAGTATTTAAAAGAGATTCCGTTTGCTTATGGTGTTCAAGAGTCTAAGGCCATTTACAGAATTCGAAAACATTCGCTTTCCAGAAATAAAAAGGGCTTAATAAAATATCAATGGCAGTTTTATAGAGAGGTTGAAAATCTAAACTTCATAAAATCAGTTTATTATATGTGTCAGTGGATGTGTAGAGGTGTTCTAAAATACAGAAACTAAACAAAAGAGGTAAACTGCTTTAATTTGCCGCTTTTTTCACGGTTTAACCGCTCTTTCCTTTCAAATTGGATGGTTAGCCCGGATTCTAAATAGGTTTCAATTGCAGCTTTTATATTGGTTTTATCTGCATCAGATAAAGGATTGTTGCTAACATAACTGATTTTAAACCTATCGATTTGGGTTTGTTCAATAACAAATTCTTTTACGTTCCCCGAATCTTCAATCACGGTTTTAGTCACGTAATAAAAGGTTAATCCGGCGGCCTTTTTTCCGCTTGGCAGCTTGACAATATCGTTGGTGCGGCCGGTTAAATGTTTAAGTATTGGGGTTTTCAAGGTGCTGGATTCTGCTAAAGTTCCTATATCGCCTAAGTCGTAACGAATAAAGGGGTGTGCTTTATTGTAGAGAGATGTAACAACTATTCGACCTTCTCGATCATAAGGAAGAATACGGTTGTTTTCATCTAATATTTCTACATATAAATCTTCACTATTTACAATCCATTGATTTGTGATATTTTGAAAAGCAATAATCCCTAATTCGGCTGCGCCATATTCGTTAATAATCGGAATCCCGAATTGCGTCTCTAAAAGCGTTTTATCATCTTCAAAAAGCATTTCGGAAGTTGTCATACACAGCTTTAGTGTCGGACAAAGCTGTTTGAGTACAATCTCTTTTTTTTGAAGAAATTTTGCAAACTGAACGATGGGACTGGTGTATCCGTTCAAATATTCAAATTTGGTGGTTCTGAATTTCTCAAGGCATTTTTCTAATGCAGTATCGCTCAAATCGAAAACCGAGAAGCGATGCCTTTTGCTTAAAATATCTTTAAAACGTTCTTTGGAATAGCCTTTTTTGTCTAAAGGAATGCCGTAAAACCGAGCTTGTTTTGATTTGTTTAAATCAATTTCATACCAACCATAGCAATCAAAAATGTCCGACCATGTTAAAGCATGACAAAATTTATCTTTTGCGAAAATAAACGGGTCTCCAGAAGAGCCGGAAGTCTTATTTACAAAAACTTTTTTTTTTGAAAAACCTTCAGAAAGTCTATGAGATAATGGTTGCTGTAAATCCCGTTTGGTCATAACAGGAATGCTGTTCCAATCGTCCGGATTTATATCTTTTGCAAAGTTTTTGTAAAACGGATTATGTTTTAAATGATAGGTAACAATTGCCTTCTTTTGTGATTCTAAGTGTTCTGTGTAGTGTTCTTCAGGTAAGCTTTGAATTTGCTTTAAAAGTCGGTTAGTTTCCTCAATGGGAAAGCCTTTTAGCTTTAAGGATAGGTTAAACAAATTCAAGACGACACATAATTTTTGTAAAGTAAATAAAAAAAAGTCGTGAATTCGAGGCATTAATTTTATTTTTGCTCACGGAAAAATCAGTTTTAGTGCTTAGCATTAAAAAACAATAATTTGAAATCCCACGAAAAAGGGAAATCTAAAAACGTAAAACAGATGAATATATTAGTTCTTGGTTCAGGGGGAAGAGAACATGCTTTCGCTTGGAAAATCGCTCAAAGCCCGTTATGTAATGAATTGTATGTAGCACCTGGAAATTCAGGTACTGCTAATGTAGCGACCAATGTAAATATTGGAGTAACCGATTTTGAAGCTATTAAAGAATTAGTGTTGGACAAGAAAATCGATATGGTCGTTGTAGGGCCAGAAGATCCTTTAGTACAAGGGGTTCACGATTTCTTTTTGAATGATGATGAAATCAAGCATATTGCTGTTATCGGGCCGCAAAAAGTAGCTGCAGAATTAGAAGGTAGTAAAGAATTCGCTAAAGAATTTTTATACCGTCACAACATTCCAACGGCGGCTTACGAGAGTTTTACGGCTGAAACAGTTGAAAAAGGCTATGCCTTTTTAGAAACGTTAAACGCACCATATGTATTAAAGGCCGATGGTTTAGCTGCTGGAAAAGGGGTTGTTATTTTAAATGACTTAGAGGAAGCTAAAGCGGAATTAAAAAGCATGTTAGTAGATGCTAAATTTGGCGAGGCGAGTACAAAAGTGGTGATTGAAGAGTTTTTAGATGGAATCGAGTTAAGCTGTTTTGTATTAACCGATGGTGAAAATTATAAAATATTACCAACAGCTAAAGATTACAAGCGTATTGGAGAAGGGGATACCGGATTAAATACCGGTGGTATGGGAGCTGTTTCTCCGGTGCCTTTCGCTACAGACGAGTTTTTAAATAAAATTGAAGAGCGCATCGTTAAACCAACTATTGAAGGCTTTAAGAAAGATAAATTACCTTATATAGGGTTCGTATTCATAGGATTAATCAAAGTAGGAGACGACCCTAAAGTGATTGAATACAACGTTCGTATGGGCGATCCAGAAACAGAAGTGGTATTACCAAGATTGAAGAATGATTTCGTTGAGGTGTTACAGGCTATGGCTAACGGCACATTAAATGAAATTGACATCGAAATTGACGAGCGTGCGGCGACTACGATTATGATGGTGTCTGGAGGATATCCTGAAGCTTACGAAAAAGGTAAAGAAATTACAGGCTTAGAAGCTGTTACAGAGTCTATTCCGTTTCATGCAGGAGCACAGTTAAAGGATGGAAAAGTAGTGACTACAGGAGGTCGTGTTATTGCGATTACCTCATACGGAGAGACGTACCAAGAGGCCATAAAAAAATCTTACCAAAGCATAGATAAACTAAACTTTGATAAGATGTATTATCGTAAAGATATAGGATTCGATTTATAAAAACGAGTGCGAAGAAACAGTTTTGTCTTCTTCGTTATTGTCGTTAAATTTTTTAAGTTGTAACATCCAGTACACGATAGCTACTAGACAAATCACAACAAAAATCCAAGATACGATACTTGCAGCGAACCAGTTTTCAAGTTCTAAAGCACGTAAAGCATCTAAAGGTTTAAAAAGAACATTAACGAATAAATCCTGTATCGCATAAAAAAAGTCTTTCATGAGTGTGTTATATTAATTTTTTAAGGCTCATGTCACAGTCAATATTTAAAATTTCAAATAGAATTAATTTAAATATATCAGTTTCATAGTTAGTATATTTACGTAGCAAAAATACAAAAACGGTTAATGATAGCAAGTCTTTTTAGTAAATCTAAGCCAATAAATTTTGTCGTAGTACTTTTTATTACGCTTTTAGCTTTTACTATGGCTAGAATTCCAATAGTAAATCAACCGGTAACCATTGCTTTTATTTTTAAGCAGTTATCGGTTTTTTTATTGTGTTGTATTACCATTTTGGTGGTTAATTTTATCATCTCGAAGAATAATTTAACTAAGAAAAACAACTACGATATCCTGTTGTATAGTGTGTTCCTGCTTACGTTCGTGCAAACAACAGGCGATGTGAATATCTTGTTTTCTAACTTTTTTTTCCTGCTCGCGTTACGACGAATAATGAGTCTGCGCACAGAAAAAAGTACGAAGAAGAAATTGTTTGATGCCGCCTTTTGGATTGCCATTGCCTCCTTGTTTTATTTTTGGGCGATTCTCTTTTTTGTTTTGATAATCGTGAGTTTATTGTTGTATTCCGACAACGATTTACGTCATTGGATTGTGCCTTATACCGGTGTTGCAACGGTATTTATATTATCGGTTTGTACCTCGATTGTTATAACCGGAGATTATTTCGATTTGTTGCATATTAATCCTGAAATTGGTGCTGATTTTACAGCTTATAATACAGTAAAATACCTTATAGGAATCACGATGTTGCTTTCCTTTGGTATTTGGGCTTCTATGTTCTATCTGAAAAATTTAAGAAGTAAAAAGAAGTCTTTTAGAGCCTCATTTCAAATTATTATTATTGCCTTTTTAGTAGCTGCTTTGGTGATTGCTATGGCACCAGATAAGACGGGAAGTGAATTTTTGTTTGCCTTTGCACCCTTAGCGATTATCATTACCAATTACCTGGAAACCATCGATGAAAATTGGTTTAAGGAAGTGTTTTTGTCGATGTTAGTTGTCGTGCCTTTTATTTTGCTATTGCTGTAATTTTTGTCCGAACGCTAAATCGCCTGCATCGCCTAATCCAGGAACAATATAACTGTTATCATCTAGTTTTTCGTCAATTGTGGCAATCCATAAATGGGCATTAGTGTCAAAATGCTGATTGACTAAATCGACACCTTCTGGCGCACCTATTAAACTCACCAAATGCACCTCTTTTGGTGTTCCAAAGGGCTTTAAGGCTTCATAAGTAGCAATCATCGATTGTCCGGTGGCTAACATGGGGTCAGCGAGAATGAGTGTCTTTCCTTCTAAACTTGGGCAGGCTAAATATTCGACTATAATTTCAAAGCTTTCAGGTTTGTGTTTATGGTGGCGATACGCTGAAATAAAGGCATTTTCAGCTTTATCAAAATAATTTAATAAGCCATTATGTAAGGGCACACCAGCGCGTAAAATGGAACATAACACAATATTATTGTTAATTAAATTCATCTGACTTGTACCTAAAGGCGTGGTGATTTCCTGAGTTGTATAGTTAAGGGTTTTACTCATTTCGTAGCTTAAAATCTCACCAATACGTTCAATGTTTCGTCTAAAACGCATGCTGTCTTGTTGAATATTTACATCTCGCATTTCAGCAATAAAGGTATTTATGATAGAATTTTCAGCAGAGATATTATGGATTTTCATGCGTTCAATTTTAGAATTCAACAATAAAGTTAATTAATTAGGCTTATATTTGTGCTCCAAAATATTATTACATCATGTTTACAAGTAAAGCCAATAAAATATTTCAAGAGGTTATTGAAAAATACCACGTTGTAGATTCAGTAGATCAGCCATTCGAAAACGCTTATCCTGAAAGCGATTTAATCGAGCATTTGTTGTACAGAAAGTGTTGGATTGATACGGTACAATGGCATTACGAAGATATTATCCGCGATCCGCAAATCGATCCGGTAGCGGCTTTAAAATTAAAACGTCAGATTGATGCTTCTAATCAGGATAGAACCGATATGGTGGAGTATATTGACAGTTATTTTTTAGAGACATATAAAGATGTTGAAGCTAAAGCTGATGCGACGATCAATACGGAGAGTCCGGCTTGGGGAGTGGATAGATTATCTATTCTTGCTTTAAAAATCTATCACATGAATGAAGAAGCAACGCGTACTGATGCTTCCGATGAGCACCGAGCGGCTTGCCAAAAGAAATTGGACGTTTTATTAGAGCAACGTGTCGATTTAAGTACGGCTATCGATACTTTATTAAGTGATATTGAAAAAGGTGATAAGTACATGAAAGTGTACAAGCAAATGAAAATGTACAACGATGACGAGCTTAACCCGGTTTTAAGAGGTCAGAAATAATAATTGTCATCCTGAACTTGTTTCAGAATATCATTTAACATACATCTCATGCCAAAATCACCGGAACATATTCTTGTTATTCGCCTTTCGGCAATGGGTGATGTGGCTATGACGGTTCCAGTACTTCGTGCATTTACAAAACAATATCCTCTGGTTAAACTTACGGTGTTAACCAGAGGTTTTTTTATGCCCTTTTTTAAGGATATTGCCAATGTTACTGTGTTTCCGGCCGATTTGAAAGGAAAGCACAAAGGCGTATTCGGGTTGTATAAATTGTCTAAAGAATTAAAGGCTTTAGGTATTACTCAGGTGGCCGACTTGCACAACGTACTTCGGACAAACATTTTAAAAACCTTCTTTTTAGGAACCAAAGTGGTACAGATTGATAAAGGTCGTGCTGAAAAGAAAGCTTTGGTTTCGGGTGAAATATTTCAGCAATTAAAATCCACCCATCAACGTTATGCAGACGTGTTTGAAGCCTTAGGTTATCCTGTCGATTTAAGTCAGCCGGAATTTCCAGAACCAAGTCCGTTAACATTAAAGGGCTTTGAATTTAAATCTGAAACATGGATTGGCATAGCGCCTTTTGCTGCTCATGAAGGTAAAATGTATCCTTTAGAATTGATGAAGGAAGTTATTGCTGAATTTGCTGAAGATTACTGTGTAATTTTATTTGGTGGCGGAACCGAGGAGACTCAAATTCTTGAAGGGATTTCTGAAAATTTTGAAAACGTAACCAATACCGCAGGACAGTTAAAGTTTGAGGAAGAACTAGATGTAATTTCAAATTTAGATGTGATGCTGGCTATGGATTCAGGTAATGGGCATATGGCGGCTATGCAAGGTGTAAAGGTTGTTACCATTTGGGGTGTGACACATCCATATGCTGGCTTTGCGCCATTCAATCAGCCAGAGGATTATGCTTTGGTAGCTGATAGAACTCAATTTCCTTTAGTGCCGACTTCTATTTATGGTAATAAATATCCAGAAGGTTACGAGAAAGCGGCCGCGAGTATTGCTCCACAAACCATCATAGAAAAAATAAAGGCTATCATCTAATTTGATAACAGCCTTTTTATATTCAAAATTTAATTTCAGTAATAATTATACATCGTCGTAATCAACAGTAATGGTTGCTGTTGTTGGATGTGCCTGACAAGTTAAAATTAAACCTTCCGCAACTTCTTGTTCGGTTAAAATACTGTTTTGACGCATGGTTGCTGCTCCTTCTTTTACACGAGCTAAACAGCTACTGCAAATGCCTCCTTGACAAGAATATGGCGCATCTAAATCTTCGTCTATGGCTGCTTCCAAAATGGTTTGCTTTTGAGACATTTCGATAACGGTTTCTTCATCGTCAACTATAATGGTTGCTTTAGTCGTTCCACTTGCTGTAGATGTTGCAGATGTCTCAATAGTTTCGGTTTTTGCGGCTTTAAATAATTCGTAATGAATACGGTCTGGATTTGCGTCGTTTTCAGTTAATACATCTTTAACCGTATGAATCATAGCTTCCGGTCCACATAAGTAATACGCATCAACATCGATGTGTTTGTGCTTGTTTTTCATCACATAGTTAACCGTGCTCTTTTCGATTCGACCAAAAATGGCGTTTTCTTCATCGGCCTGACTAAATACAAACTGAACAGAGAAGCGGTCTTTGTATGCATGTTGAAGTTCTAGTAATTCGTTTAAGAACATGGTGTCTTCAGTCGTTTTGTTTCCGTAAACTAAAATCACATGGCTGTGAACTTCTTCTTCTAAAGCACATTTTATGATGCTTAAAACAGGCGTAATACCACTACCTGCAGCAAAAAGTGCAATGTTTTTAGTGATAGAATCGTTAGGTTCAAAGGTAAATCGTCCTTTAGGCGGAGCCACTTCTAAAACATCGCCTTCTTTCAATTCTTTATTGGCGTATGCCGAAAATGTTCCGTCTTCAACTTCTTTAATGGCCACTTTTAATTCACCACTTTTTGGAGATGAACACAGCGAATAATCACGACGTACTTCATTACCATTTACGGTTGCTTTTATGGTAATGTATTGTCCAGCTTTAAATGAAAATGTATTGGTTAAAGCTTCAGGAACATCAAAAGTTATACTAATGGCTTTTGATGTCTCACGATTTATATTTTTAATGGTAAGATTATGAAATGATGACATGTGTAAATTTTTCACAAAAATAGTGAACTTGCCGTTGAAAAATTAAATTTGTTAGAAACAATTGGGCTAAAAAAAATATTAATTTGTATAATTTTGTAAGAATACACTCAAGTATTAACCAATTAAAAATCAATAAAATTGAAAAAACTTTTATTTGCTTGCTTATTTGTTGTGGGAACTGCTATGCATGTTCAAGCACAAGACAATTCAGAATTTAAAAAGGAAACGATTGAATTTATTAAACTAACAGGGGCAACTTCGGCCTTCGAAAATGCTATTTCTCAAATAGGTGGCATGGTCGCCGACGATAAGAAAGAAGCCTACATGGAAGAAGCTAAAGGGACTTTGGGAGGTTTGTATGAAAAAATGGCCGGCTTGTACATGGAAGAATTTACTCGTGAAGAAGTAAAGGAACTGACAGTATTTTACAAAAAAAAATTAGGTGAAAAATTAGCTGGAAAACAATTCGATTTAGCACAAAAAGCCATGATGTTTGGTCAGAGGTGGGGAATGGAAGTTCAGGCAATCGCTCAAAAATACATGTAAAATGTTGCGATTGGCTTTCATGTGTCGAGTTTTAATGGGCATTTTATCGCTTAATCAAAAAAGATGTTTATTTTTACCTGCTTACATAATATAAGTAAGAGTTTACAGTTATTTAATTAGACTAAAAACACCAACGTTGAAAGCATCATTTAAGGTTCCATCTGTTATAGCGTGTTCCATTCTTTTGGTTGTAGGTTGTTCCAGAAAGAAGGACAAATTCATCAGCCGAAATTTTCATGCGGTAACGGCAGAATTTAATGCGCTTTACAACGGGTATAATGCTTTAGAACAAGGTAGAGCGAGTCTTAATGAAAGCTATACCGATAATTACTGGGAAGTCTTACCAATTGAACGCCTTGAGGTGTTTGATGATGTTATTTTGCCAGGGCAATCGAAAAATGAAACCTTTGCTACCGCTGAAGAGAAAGCGGTAAAGGCTATTCAAAAGCATAGCATGAACATTGACGGTAAGGAAAAAAATCCACAAATGGATGAAGCTTACTTACTGTTGGGAAAAGCACGTTACTTCGATCAGCGTTTTGTGCCGGCTTTAGAAGCTTTCAATTATATTCTTTATAAATATCCAGCTAGCGACAAAATTAATCAGGCTAGAATATGGCGTGAGAAAACCAATATTCGTTTAGACAATGACGAACTTGCTATTAAAAATCTAAAACGTTTATTAACGCAGGAAGAATTAGAGGGCCAGGATTTGGCTGATGCCACATCGATGCTGGCTCAGGCGTATTTAAACACCAAGGCTGCTGATAGTGCGATTACGCAGTTGGAAGTTGCTTCAAATGCGACAAAGAGTAACGACGAACGTGGTCGCTATCGTTTTATTCAAGGGCAGTTATATAATGAATTGGGTTATAAAGACAGTGCTAATATGGCTTTCGATAAAGTCATTGAGCTGAATAGAAAAACCCCAAGAATTTATATGATTAGTGCCCATCTCGAAAAGATTAAAAATTTCGATTACGAGACAGGCGATAACATGGCGGTTTTAGAACTTTTAACCGATTTAGAAGAAAACCGAGAAAACCGACCATTCTTAGATAAAATTTATTTTCAAAAAGGGCAATATTATCAAAACACCAATGTTGAAGCCTTGGCGGTGGAATATTATAACAAATCTCTTCGAACCAACTCCAGAGATCGCTTATTAAGAGCTAAGAATTACGAGATTTTAGGAGATATATATTTCGATAATTCCATTTACAGGGAAGCGGGAAATTATTACGACAGCACCTTAACCAATCTTGAGATGAATTCTAAGCCTTACCGATTGATTAAACGTAAGCGTGATAATTTAGAAGATGTTATTTATTACGAAGGTATTGCCAAAACAAACGATAGTATTTTACGATTGGTGCGTTTGCCTGAAGCTGAGCGTGTGGCGTATTTTAAAAGTTTTGTAGAAGATTTAAAAACAAAAGCTGAAGCTGAGCAAGAAAAAGCTGAAGCATTAGAGCGTAACAAAGGTTTAGCAACAGTTAATGCAGGAGGCAGACAAACCACCCCATTTCAGGGGGTGGGTGCTCCAGCAGAAGCATCATTCTATTTCTACAACCCTACGACGGTTGCTTACGGAAAAAACGAATTTGTAAAAATTTGGGGCAACAGACCTCTAGAAGATAATTGGCGCTGGTCTAGTAAGTTGGCTATAGGTAATCCAGGTGGCGCTGCCGCAACAGATATTGTTGCCACAGCAACCGAAGAACAGTTGTACGATCCGCAGTTTTATATTTCCAGAATCCCTTCTGAACCAAAAGAAATAGATAGTATTTCAAAAGATAGAAACTATGCGTATTATCAGCTAGGATTGATTTATAAAGAAAAGTTCAAAGAATATGAGTTGGCGAAAGACAAGTTTCAGGAGTTGTTACAAAGTAATCCAGAGGAACGCTTAATCTTGCCCTCAAAATACAACTTGTATAAAATTTATGAATTGTTAGGTGAAACTAGTGAAGTTACTATTGCCAAAAACGAGATTATAAATAATTATCCGGATACGCGATATGCTTTGATTTTAAGTAACCCTGATATGGTGTCTGATGAAGATGAAAATAGTCCAGAGAGCTTATATCAGGCCTTATACGTGCAATACGAAAATCAGGAATATGCAGAAGTTATTTCTAAAAGTGAAGAGTATATCAATCGATTTGAAGGTGATGCTATTGTACCTAAGTTCGAACTGTTAAAAGCCACAGCCTCCGGGCGCTTATATGGGTTTGATGCGTATAGTAAAGCGATAAACTTTATTAGTGTGACCTACGCTAATAAGCCAGAAGGTAAGGAAGCTCAATATATTGAAACCAATGTGCTGCCCGTTATCGCCAAAAAGGAATTTGTAAAAGATATAGATAGCATCAGACAGCAATTTAAAGTGGTGTATACGTTTAAAGATGCAAAAAGAGAACAGTTAGAAGGTTTTAAGACCGAATTAGATACCGTGTTGAGTCATATAAAATACTATAAATTACAATCGTCGGTTGATGTTTATGATCCGAATACCAAATTTGTGGTTGTGCATGGTTTAACCAATAAGCAGGTAGCTAATACCTTTGAGCAGTTGTTTGCTAAGGAAGATAAAAAGAAAATTAAAGAACCCCATTTCGTAATATCGTCTGCGAATTATCAAATTATTCAGATTCATAAGAACCTAAATGATTTTTTAAACGTAGATACAAATTAAAACTAATAGCAATTATGTTTTCCGAAAACAAAAAAGACAAAAAAATGACAGAAGGAACCAATAGTCAAAATATTATATCACAAGGCACTAAATTAGTTGGAGACCTAACCAGCGAAGGAGATATGAGAATTGACGGTACTATAGAAGGTAATATTACTACTAAAGGAAAAGTAGTAGTAGGTAAAGCTGGCTTTGTTAAAGGCACTTTGCAAGGTACCGATGCTTATTTTGAAGGGAAATTTTCAGGTAAGTTGGCCTTATCAGGAACGTTAACATTAAAAGATTCTGCCGTAGTAGAAGGCGAAGTGTCTGTTGCTAAGTTAGCCGTAGAGCCAGGAGCAGCATTTAACGTAACCTGTTTAATGAAAGGTTCTGTAAAAGAAATAAACAGTGGACAACAATCGAAATCAGCCGAAAAAACAGCTTAATAAGTATGTAAGGTTTACATCCATTGCACTTCAAATGGGTTTAACCATTTATTTGGGGAGTAAATTAGGCGAGTGGCTAGACCATAAATTCGGCAACGCCGATCAGTTATATTATAAAATAGTAACATTGCTAGCAGTTTTCCTGGCAATGTTTTCTGTTATTAGGCAAGTACTTAATATTACCAATAGCGATAAGAATGATTAAAAGAATACTCGTTTTTACATTAATTGTAGTTCTGCTTTTTGCAATTGCATTAACCGCACATCAATACTTTATTACAGAACCTATGGCATTTCCATTATGGCAGGTATACTTGTTTCATGCCATAGCGACAATTATAGTCTATGCCAGTATTGAAGGTATTTGCAGTATCATGCCTAATAATGCGGGGTATGCTTATCTGGCATTTATGTTTTTAAAAATAGGTTTGTTCTTATTAATTTTTAAAAATGCCGTATTCGAAAATGAGAGTTTAACGCAGACCGAACGTTATGCCTTAGTACTGCCTTTATTCTTGTTTTTAACTACCGAAGCTATCGCTGTAGGAAAGTTGCTTAACAGCAAATAGTTATAGAATATTTTCATCGGAAAATGATATTTACGCAACATAAAAAAAACTAACTAAAAAAAGGGTTTGGGTTTTTAAATTATTGTGTACATTTGCACAAAATTTTAGAGAGCGTAATTTCATTAGTTTAGAAAATATGATGGTAGCAACAAAATCTATCAAGTTTATTGCAATTTTAGTTTTAATGATGACTTCGGTTTTTGCCTTTGCAAACGAAGGAGAGCATGATAATCAGCATCATGAAGGAGGAAATAAAATTGATACTCCAGAAGAGATTAAAGAATACATTGCACACCACTTAAAAGATTCTCACGATTTTCATTTATATACTAATAATGAAACCGGAACGCATGTAAGCTTTCCGTTACCTGTTATTGTATGGACTAGTGAAGGGTTAAGAACGTTTATGTCTTCAGAATTCCACCATGATGATAACGGTCATGTTATCGTAGAAAAAGATGGTGTTAAGTTAACTAAAATCCATAGTAAAATATATGAATTAGAAGCTGGCGCTGATGAGGTTGTTTTTGACGATCACCACCATGCTGAAAATGCACACAAAGTTTTAGACTTCTCTATCACTAAAAGTGTATTTGGTATGTTATTAGCAGGTCTTTTAATGATCTTAGGGTTTGGAGCTTTAGCTAAAGGATACAAAAAAGGAGCTATCCCAACTGGTTTTGGTCGCGCTTTAGAGCCTTTAGTAATTTATGTGCGTGACGAAATTGCACGTCCGAATATTGGTGAGAAAAAATACAGAAAGTTCATGTCGTTCTTATTAACGGTATTCTTCTTTATCTGGATCTTAAACTTATTGGGGTTAACGCCACTTGGGTTTAACGTAACAGGTCAAATTGCAGTAACTGTATGTTTAGCAATTTTCACAGTGGTTATCTATTTATTTAGCGGAAGTAAAGATTTCTGGGGTCACACGTTATGGATGCCAGGAGTACCTTATATCTTAAGACCTATCTTAGCAGTAATAGAATTAATTGGTTTCGTATTAATTAAACCATTCTCTCTGTTAGTGCGTTTATTTGCTAACATGACTGCAGGACACTTTGTGGTTATGAGCTTAATAGCATTAGTGATTACCATGAAAGAAGCCTTTGGTCCGGTAGCATCAACAGGTGTTTCTTTAGCACTAGCATTATTTATCTCGGTTATCGAAATACTGGTAGCCTTTTTACAAGCGTTTATTTTCACGATGTTATCATCGTTATTTATAGGAATGGCTGTTGAAGAACACGACCATCACTAATTAAGAATTTGTTTAATTAATATTTAAAATCAATTAGTATGTACAATTTAATTGGAGCAGGATTAATCGTAATCGGAGCTGGATTAGGTTTAGGTAAAATTGGTGGTAGCGCTATGGAAGCTATCGCTCGTCAACCAGAAGCTGCTGGAAAAATCCAAACAGCAATGATTATCATCGGAGCTTTATTAGAAGGTTTAGCATTCGGTGCATTAATCTTAGGAAAATAATTCCTAAAAGAAACAAAATAGAAACAGCATTCTGTAACGGTTGGTTGCAGAAGCTGTTTTTAAAAGATTAAACAAAACACAAAAACGAAACTTATTATATAGTTACATATGGATCAGTTATTAAATGATTTTTCACCAGGATTGTTTTTTATGCAAGCCATCATCTTATTAATCTTAATTGTATTAATGAGAAAATTTGCTTGGAAACCTATTTTAGAGTCTTTACAAACTCGTGAAGACGGGATTAAAAATGCATTAGATTCAGCAGAGAAAGCAAGATTAGAAATGCAAAATCTTCAAGCAGATAATAAGAAATTATTAAACGAGGCTAGAGCGGAAAGAGAAGCGATGCTTAAAGAAGCACGTGAGATGAAGGATAAAATGATTGAAGCTGCTAAAACGGAAGCTGAAACACAAGCAAACAGCATTATCGAGCAAGCACATGCTGCTATTGAAAGCGAAAAGAAAGCGGCTATTGCAGAATTGAAAAGTCACGTTGCTGGTTTATCTATCGAAATCGCAGAGAAAGTATTACGCGAAGAACTGTCTGATAATAGCAAACAACAAAAGTTAGTAGATTCTTTAATTGGAGAAGCTACCTTAAACTAATATTACTATGGCAGGAGAGAGAGCAGCGATACGTTACGCAAAAGCAGTTTTAAGTTTAGCATCAGATAAAAATGCAGCCGAGGCTGTAAATGCTGATATGACTTTAATTGCGAACACCATTGCAGAAAGCAAAGACTTAAACGGTGTGCTTCAAAATCCTATCGTAAGATCATCTGTTAAAAAATCAGTAATTCAGGAAGTATTTAAAAATACTAACGCATTAACTGGAAATTTAGTAGATACTTTAATTAGCAACAAAAGAATAGCTTTAATTGGCGAAGTAGCAAAACAATATAGTGTGTTATTCGACCAGTTAAAAGGTTCTCAAATCGCTAAGGTAACCACAGCAGTACCATTAACAGCAGAATTAAATGCTAAGGTATTAGCTAAAGTTAAAGAACTTACAGGAAAAGAAGTAGAGGTTCAAAATATTATAGACGAAAACATTTTAGGTGGTTTCGTATTACGTGTTGGCGATATGCAGTACGATGCAAGCATCGCGAATAAATTAAACAAGTTAAAAAGAGAATTTACATTAAACTAAAGATAGTTTTATCTTAAATAAATTATAAGATGGCAGAAGTTAAACCAGCTGAAATATCAGCAATCTTAAAACAACAACTTTCAGGTTTTGAAGCAGGAGCTTCATTAGACGAAGTAGGAACAGTATTAACTGTTGGTGACGGTATTGTTCGTGCTTACGGACTTTCTAATGCACAATACGGTGAGTTAGTAGAGTTTGAAGGCGGATTAGAAGGAATCGTATTAAACCTTGAAGAAGATAACGTAGGTATTGTATTGTTAGGTCCTTCAGTAGGAGTTAGTGAAGGTTCTACAGTAAAACGTACTAATCGTATTGCATCTATTAATGTAGGTGAAGGTATTGTTGGACGTGTGGTTGATACTTTAGGTAACCCTATCGATGGTAAAGGTGCTATCTCAGGTGAAACTTATGAAATGCCATTAGAGCGTAAAGCGCCTGGTGTTGTTTTCCGTGAGCCGGTAACTGAGCCGTTACAAACTGGTATTAAATCTATCGACGCGATGATTCCTGTAGGTAGAGGACAACGTGAGTTGGTAATTGGTGACCGTCAAACTGGTAAAACTACTGTTTGTATCGATGCTATCTTAAATCAAAAAGAATTCTACGATGCTGGTAACCCAGTATACTGTATATATGTTGCTGTTGGGCAAAAGGCTTCAACTGTAGCAAACATTGCTAAAACATTAGAAGAGAAAGGCGCTTTAGCGTATACAACTATCGTTGCTGCTAACGCTTCAGATCCAGCTCCAATGCAGGTTTATGCTCCTATGGCGGGTGCTGCAATTGGTGAATACTTTAGAGATACTGGTCGTCCTGCTTTAATCGTATTTGACGATTTATCTAAACAAGCAGTTGCTTACCGTGAGGTATCTTTATTATTACGTCGTCCACCAGGACGTGAGGCGTACCCTGGAGACGTTTTCTACTTACACTCTCGTTTATTAGAGCGTTCTGCTAAAATCATCAACGATGATGAGATTGCAAAAGGAATGAACGATTTACCAGATTCATTAAAATCTGTAGTTAAAGGAGGAGGTTCGTTAACAGCTTTACCAATTATTGAAACTCAGGCGGGAGACGTATCGGCTTATATTCCTACAAACGTAATTTCTATTACAGACGGACAGATTTTCTTAGATGGTGATTTATTCAACTCTGGTGTACGTCCGGCAATTAACGTAGGTATTTCTGTATCTCGTGTTGGTGGTAATGCTCAGATTAAATCCATGAAAAAAGTATCTGGTACTTTAAAATTAGACCAAGCACAATTCCGTGAGTTAGAAGCTTTTGCGAAATTCGGTTCAGATTTAGATGCTGTTACTTTAAATGTAATCGAAAAAGGTAAACGTAACGTAGAGATCTTAAAGCAAGCTCAAAACGATCCATTTACAGTTGAAGACCAAGTGGCTATTATCTACGCGGGTTCTAAAAACTTATTAAAAGATGTTCCTGTAGAGAAAGTGAAAGAATTCGAAAGAGATTACTTAGAGTTCTTAAGAGCGAAACACAGCGATGTATTAGCGACTTTAAAAGCAGGTAAATTAACTGATGAAGTTACAGACACGTTAGCTGCTGTAGCAAAAGAATTATCAGGAAAATATAGAGCATAATTAATATTCCTGCTTCGGCAGGAGTCTTATTTCATATTTTAAAATATGGCAAATTTAAAAGAAATACGTAACAGAATAACATCGGTATCTTCAACGATGCAGATTACCAGTGCCATGAAAATGGTATCGGCTGCAAAGTTAAAGAAGGCACAAGATGCTATTACAGCAATGCGTCCTTATGCAGATAAGTTAACTGAGCTTTTACAAAGTTTAAGTGCAACTTTAGATGAAAATACAGGAAGCAAATACTCTACACAACGCGAGGTAAATAAAGTGCTTATCGTTGCAGTGACTTCAAACAGAGGTTTGTGTGGGGCATTTAACTCTAACATCATTAAAGCTGTAAATAGATTAACTACTGAAACGTATGCTAATCAAGAAGTATCTTATTTAGCGATTGGTAAAAAGGCAAATGATGCTTTTAAAAAGACCAATAGAGTTATAGCTAATAAGAGTGCGATTTTTGATGACTTAACTTTTGATAACGTTGCTGAAATAGCACAAATGTTAATGGATAAGTTTGTTGCAGGTGAATTCGATAAAATTGAGATCGTCTACAATAAATTTAAGAATGCAGCGACTCAGGATGTTATGACCGAGCAGTTTTTACCAATTGTGCCGGTTTCATCTGATGACAATGTTAACTTAGATTATATTTTCGAACCATCGAAAGTTGAAATCGTAGAAGCCTTAATTCCGAAGTCATTAAAGACACAACTTTATAAAGGTATCAGAGATTCTTATGCTTCTGAACACGGTGCTCGTATGACGGCAATGCACAAGGCAACAGATAACGCAAAAGAGTTAAGAGATCAGCTTAAATTAACTTACAATAAAGCTCGTCAGGCAGCTATTACTAATGAAATCCTTGAGATTGTTGGTGGAGCTGAAGCTTTAAATAACTAAGATTTGATTTAGATTTCTTAAAATCATAATATCAAAACCTCTCATACTTATGAGAGGTTTTTTTATGCTATAAACTAAATGCTAAAACTATATTAAAAGCTTCATTGTGGCCTGTGTTTTTTATAATTTTCCGAATTATTAAAACTTAATCAATGAAACCGAAATGATTATTTTCAATCATCAAAGGTTGCATGTGACTATTGAAATACAATAAAAATTAACACATGAAAAAATTATGTATCATCCTCTTATGTCTGCAAGCATTAGGATGTAAAACATCTCAACAGGAAAGTCAGTCTACAGAACGACTAATTTACGATCATGTTATCTTCTATAATGGTTATGGAAAAACCGTTGATGAACCTGTACCCAAACACGTAATAAGGCTTAAGAACTCAAGTTATGTAAAAAAGTTAACAGAAGATGATTTAAGTGCGATTAGCGATAATCTAAATTTGCAGGTTACTCTACACGCTAGATGTGATAATTATGATCGCTTAGGTCATGTGGGACTTAATTTTGTGAAAAAGGGAGCGCCTTATACCGATGAAAATGTGGTAATGACTCAAGAAATTGCACGTTTTATAAGCCCGTTTATGAATAAAAATAAGATGCCTAATAGTGTCGATTATTTATATGAAATTAACAACATAGGGCGTTTATTAAACAATAAGGAGTTAAGAGCAACTTACGATTTTTGGATTCAGTTTGATTTGTTTGGAACTCCAGATGCGGCGCAAAAAGAAGTGCCTGGTTGCGAAGGTCGTGGTGATATTTACGGGGGTAGTATGAAGTTGGTGTCTTCGACTAAGAATTACATGAATAAAGATGAAAAATTAATTCATTTGTACTCACGCGATAAGTTAGATAATTATAAACATACGGATGTGGAAGGTGAAACGATCAAGATGAATGAGTTCATTTTAGAAAAGCCTTTAAAGAATGCGCGATTGTATGTTATAACATCTAATCACGGAGCGAATAAAGCCGGAGAGGAATATATTCGTCGTGAACATATTGTTTATTTTGATGGAGAAGAATTAGCAAAGTATACTCCTGGAGGCGAAAGTTGTGAAGAGTTTCGTGTCGTTAATACACAAGGGAACGGGATTTACGGAAAAAGACCTAAGAAACTTGAAGAATGGGCACGTTGGAATAACTGGTGTCCGGGTAATAAAATTCCAATTAGAATTTACGATTTAGGCAACTTAAAATCAGGAAAACATCAGTTTAAAATGGATGTTCCGGAAGCCGAGTTTAAAGATCAAAAAGGATATATACCTTTAACGGTTTATATTCAGGGTGAAGAATAAGTAAATAAAAGCCTCATAATTTATGAGGCTTTTTTTATGGCATCACTTTTGAAAATGTTACCTTGAATACAATAAAAATGAGAAGTAATGAATATTTTAAAGTATATAGTAAACTTTAGTCTGTTGGTTTTTTTAGTCTTAAGCTTGTGGAATTGTATCGGAGCAAAACAATACAAAACAAGTGAGCCTATGGAAATTACAAAAGTTTACTTCCAGAATGTTGATAGCGTAAAAGCAATCTATGTAGTTGCCAATGTAAAGCAGAAGATCATCTTAGATCATGTTTACTTTAAAGGAAAACAAGCCCGGTTAGAGCAGGTGAACGATAGTTTGTTTATTGGTCATTTTTTTAAGGATAGTTTAAAAAAAAAAGATGTTATTATGACGAATGAGCCTTATGGAGAATACGGTAATACCTTGCCCCATTTACCTGAAAAATCACCTTTCGATTTAAAAGAAAATGAATGTATAATTGCCTTTAAGGTAGGTGATGAAGTCCATTTTTTAAAATATTCTAATGTTGAAAAACGTTAGATCCTATAACAATGTAAGCTTCAAATGGGTTTCTTTGGTTTACGTTGCGTAAAAGTGTATTTTTAGCCATAAAATAAATTAGCTTTTGGGCGGACTTAAAACATTATTTAAGCAAACATTTATCTACGGATTAGCAACGGTGCTTCCTAGAATGTTAAGCTTTTTATTAGTACCACTGTATACAACCGATGGTGTGTTATCTTCGGTTGCCGAATACGGAGAGGTTAATGTCATTTTTTCCTGGTTTGTCATCTTTAATGTGATTTTAGCTTACGGAATGGAAACGGCTTTTTTCAGGTTTTTTCATAAGGAAGAGGATAAAAATCTGGTGATTGGTACTTCGGTGATGTCTTTAATTCTGTCTTCTTTTGGATTCTTCACTTTAGCATTAATTTTTCGAAATCATATTGCAGCCTTAACAGATATCGATGTAAAGTATATCAATCTGGTCATTTGGATACTGCTTTTAGATGCTTTGGTCATCATTCCTTTTGCCTGGCTGCGAGCGATGCAAAGACCTATGCGATATGCCATAATTAAAATCTTAAATGTTGCCATTAATTTAGGTTTGAATCTCTTTTTTCTGCTAGCATTACAACCATTAGCATCGCATTTTCCTGTATTTGAAAGTATTTATAAACCGAATTTCGAAATCAGTTATATATTCATTGCAAACTTAATTGCCAGTGCAGTGACTCTGACTTTTATGTTGCCGTTTTATACAAAGATTAGTTTTAATTTTAATGCTAAACTTTGGAAACAAATGATGACATACGGTCTTCCTGTGCTTGTTGCCGGTATTGCGTTTTCAATAAATGAAACCTTCGATAGAATTTTGCTTAAAGAACTGTTGCCCGCAACTATTGCCGATACGCAAATCGGAATGTATTCGGCTTGCTATAAGTTAGCCTTGTTTATGACGTTGTTTGCAACGGCTTACAGACTAGGCATTGAACCTTTCTTTTTTAGCCAGGCCAATGCGAAAAATGCAAAGGAAAGTTATGCTAAAATACTGGAGTTTTTTGTTGCTTTTGGTTCGGTGATATTACTTGGGGTTGTAGTGTTCGCTGATGTTTTAAAGGTAATTATTGTTAGAAGTGAGGCTTATTGGGAAGCTATGTGGATTGTTCCAATTATCTTGTTGGCTAATTTCTTTTTGGGGATTTATCATAACCTTTCGGTCTGGTATAAAATTACAGATAGAACGAAGTTTGGAGCCTATATTTCAGTAGTTGGTGCTTTGGTAACTTTATTTATAAACATTGTTTTTATTAAAGAATTCAGTTATAAAGCTTCGGCTATAGCAACATTAGCTGCTTATTTTGTTATGATGGTTCTATCTTATGGCTATGGCAGAAAATATTATCCTATTCCGTACAACCTAAAAAAAATAGGGTTGTATTTAATCCTATCAATAGGGTTTTCTGTACTGTCATTTTATAAATTTAGAGGTATGTATGGTATGGGAATACTAATGTTAATTGTATTTTTGACCATCATTTATATTTCAGAAAAAAAACAAATCAAACAGCTTTTAAAACGATAATATGCAAATAAAAATCATCAATAAATCCAGTCACGACCTACCGAATTACGAAACAATTGCTTCGGCAGGAATGGATTTACGGGCTAATTTATCAGAACCACGAACCTTACAACCTTTAGAGCGCAGTATTGTAGGTACGGGTTTATTTATTGAATTGCCAATAGGCTATGAGGCACAGGTACGTCCACGTAGTGGTTTGGCAGCTAAAAAAGGAATAACGGTATTAAACGCTCCAGGAACTGTCGATGCTGATTACCGTGGGGAAATTGGTGTGATTCTGGTAAACCTGTCTAACGAAGAGTTTGTGATTAACAATGGAGAGCGCATCGCGCAGTTAGTTATTGCGAAACACGAGCGTGCTGAGTGGGTTTCTGTAGAAGCACTATCAGAAACCGATAGAGGCGAAGGTGGCTTTGGAAGCACCGGTGTAAAATAGAAGTTTAATGTAAAGAGATATCCACTTTTGCGGACAAGAATATGAAAATAATAGTACCGATGGCAGGTCGAGGTTCTCGCCTGCGTCCACATAGTTTAACAGTACCTAAACCATTAATTCCGGTTGCGGGGCAGCCGATCGTGCACCGTTTGGTTAAAGATATCGCCAAGGTGTTAAAACAACCTATAGAAGAAGTCGCTTTTGTTTTAGGAGATCCGGCTTGGTTTGGTGACGACGTTGTAGAAAGCTTAGAAGCACTTGCTCAAAGTTTGGGCGCTAAAGCATCTATTTATCGTCAGGATTTACCCTTAGGAACCGGACACGCCATTATGTGTGCAAAGCCATCGCTTTCAGGTCCGGCGGTTATTGCTTATGCAGATACTTTGATTCGTGCGGAATTTGATTTAGATCCGACCGCAGATAGCGTCATTTGGACTAAAGAAGTTGAAAACCCTGAAGCTTACGGAGTGGTTAAGCTTAACAACAAACAAGAGATTGTAGAGCTGGTTGAGAAGCCTCAAACTTTTGTCAGTAAGCAGGCGGTTATTGGTATTTATTACTTTAAAGATGTTGCCGTTTTAAAAGATAAATTACAAGAGGTTTTAGATGAAAATGTAACCAATGGAGGCGAATATCAGATAAACGATGGTATTAAGCGCATGATGGCAGACGGTAAGATATTTAAAACCGGAACCGTTGACGAATGGATGGACTGCGGAAATAAAGCCATTACCGTTGATACTAATGGGAAAATGCTTCAGTTTTTAAAGGCTGATGCTGAAGAGCAAATGATAGCTTCATCAGTAACGCTTGATAATGCCGAAATTATTGAGCCTTGTTTTATAGGTGAACATGTGGTGTTAAGAGATTGCGTTATTGGCCCTAACGTATCTATCGGTAATGATTGTGTTATTGATAATTCAATTATTAAAAATAGCTTAATACAGAACCATACGAACATAAAAAATGCTAATTTAGATGAAGCAATGATTGGTAACCATGTAAAATATAATGGTAACTTTAGCAGTGTCAGTATTGGTGATTACAGTGTTTTAGAATAGTATTTATATCATAATTTATGAATTGGGTTCTTTTGGTAATAGCCGGTTTATTTGAAGTTGCTTTTGCATTTTGTTTAGGAAAAGCCAAAGAAACCACCGGTCAACCTATGTACTTTTGGTATATTGGTTTTGTGCTAACATTGTTCGTTAGTATGAGCTTATTAGTTAAAGCAACCCAAACTCTACCAATAGGAACAGCGTATGCCGTATGGACAGGTATTGGAGCTGTTGGAACCGTTTTGGTTGGTATTTTTATTTTTAAAGAGCCGGCAACGTTTATGCGTATATTTTTTTTAATAACCTTAATAACTTCCATTATCGGACTTAAAGTTTTGTCGCATTAGTAAGATTTGAAATGAAAAAAGTGATTTACATCATAGTCGTTTTATGGAGCGTTACCACAAGCTATGCTCAGGTCGATTTTAACAAACGACCGGATGACGATTTGGGTGATGTTGAAGATAAATTTCAGGAATACTTTTACGAAGCACTAAAACAGAAAAGCATCGAGAATTACGATCGATCTGTTGAAGCCCTTTTGAAATGTATCGACTTAGATAATTCGGTGCCAGTATTGTATTTCGAGTTGGGTAAAAACTATATGCAACTTAAAAATTTCGGTGCTGCCGAAGATGCCTTAAAAAAAGCCGTTAGTAAAGCTCCGGATAACGAATGGTTTTTAGATGAATTGTATGGTTATTATATCGTTCAAAACGATTATGATAAGGCGATAAAAACCGTTAAGCAATTGGTTAAATACCACACTGATTATAAAGAAGATTTGGCCTCGTTATACGTTAGAAACAAAGATTACAAAGAAGCCTTAAAGATTTTGGATGAGTTGGATGCCGAATTGGGTATTTCACCACGTCGTGATGTGATGCGTAATCAGATTTACAGTGCCACCGGAAAGAAAAATGATCAGATTAAAAATCTGGAAGCCCGTGTTGAGAATGATCCGGATCGTGAAGCCAATTATCTGGCTTTAATATTCCGTTACAGCGAAAATAATGAAAAGGAAAAGGCCTTTGAAACCGCTAAAGAACTGCTGAAAGTCAATCCTAATTCACAATTGGTACATTTGGCTCTTTATAAGTTTTATTTAGATGATAACGATGCTGAAAAAGCTATCGAATCAATGAAAATTGTAGTGAAGAGTAGTGAGATAAAACCAGAAGCCAAGTTGAAAGTGCTAACCGATTTTGTTCAGTTTGTGAGCGAACATCCCGAATATGAAGGCGATTTGGTTGAGGCAACAGCACTTGTTGGAGATACCAATAACAGTAAAACCCTAGCCGAGTTAGGGCAATATTATCTGTCTAAAAATGATAAAGTAAAAGCCTTGGAATATTTCGAAGCATCATTAAAAATAAATTCAGAAAACTTTAATGTCATTCGTAATGTGTTGTTACTTTACATAGATTTGCAACAGTATACAAAGGCAGAGCAAAAAAGTAGCGAGGTGCTTCAAAGATATCCGTCTCAACCGTTGTTTTATTTAATAAACGGCGTAGCACTAAACGAATTAAACGCCCCTAAAAAAGCGGTTAATAGTTTAGAAATGGGCTTGGATTATATCATTGATGATGCTAAAATGGAGCATGATTTTTATACGCAGTTAAGTAAAGCACACACCTTGTTAAACAATACGGCCAAGGCAAAAACGTTTAGTGATAAAGCAAAACAATTAGAAACCTCGAATTAAATGAACAAACTTAAATACATCATATTAACCCTGGCCCTGGGTTTGATGTTTAATTGTAAGTCTTCAAAACATATTAGTGGCAGTGAGGCCAGTTTAAGGCTTTCAACCCGTCAGCTAATAAAGGAAAACGCTAAGCAGGTTGCCTATTTTAAAACCCTTCAGTCTAAATTAAAAATTAATTATCAGGATGGCGATAAGTCACAGACCTATTCGGTGAGTTTCCGTGCTGAAAAAGATAAAGCCATCTGGATGAGTGCCGCGTTTTCGGTGGTTAAAGTGTTAATCACTCCGGAAAAAGTAAGCTTCTACAATAAGTTGGATAACACCTATTTTGAAGGAGACTTCAGTTACTTAAGTCAATTGTTAGGGACAGAGTTAGACTTTCAAAAAGTTCAGAATCTACTTTACGGAGAAACCATTTATAGTTTAAAGGATAACGACTATACATCGGAAGTAAGTGATAATTTATATGTGGTTCAACCCAAAAATCAACGCGAATTGTTTGAGATTTTCTTCTTGTTAGATCCGTTACGATTTAAGGTGCAATCGCAGCAAATTTCACAACCTAAAGCATTCAGACATTTACAAATCGATTATTTAGCTTATCAGAGTATCGATAAACAATTACTTCCAGAGAACATTAAAATTATTGCCGTAGAAGGCAATGAAGAATTGATTGTGAATCTGGAATTTAAAAATGTTAGTCTGAACGAAGACTTGAGATTTCCGTTTAAAATACCATCAGGTTTTAAAGAAATAGAACTTTAATGAGCTGTAAAACTTCTGCATATAAACTGTTTTTTATACTGGCTATAACCCTAAGCAGTACGCTGGTATTGGCGCAAAGCAATAAACAAAAGGAACTGGAAACCCGTAGGCAGGAGTTACGTCGTGAAATTCAAAAAATCAATCAGCTTCGCGCTGAAAATAAGTCAAAGGAAAAGTCGGAGTTATCGTTAATTGAAGGTTTTAATTATAAGATTAATGTGCTCGACAATTTAATAAAAGTTACCAATCAGCAGGCGAATTATTTAACACGTCAAATCAATACGAATCAGAAAAAAATCACCGATTTAAGAGATGAATTAAAGGTGTTGAAGGAAGAATATGCTGCTATGATTGTCAAGTCTTATAAGAGTAAAAATCAGCAAAGTCGTATTATGTTTTTACTGTCTTCAAACAATTTTAAGCAAGCCTATAAGCGGTTGCAGTATATGAAGCAATATGCCGATCATCAAAAGCAGCAAGGCGAAACCATCAAGTTAAAAACGGTAGAATTACAGGAAACAAATACTAAATTATTAGCTCAGCAGGAAGAAAAGAAAAAACTGATTGCCGAAAACAAGGAAGTGCAGCGCTCGTTGGAAGCCGAACGCAAGCAGCACCACGAGTTGATGAAAACCATAAAGAGTAATTTAAATCTTTATGCGGCTCAAATTAAAAAGAAGCAACAGGAAGCCGATAGGATAGATGCTGAGATAGATCGTATTATTAAAGAAGCTATCGCAAAATCTAATAAGAAAGCGGGTAAGTCTACGACATCGTCCAGTTTTGCGCTTACAGCTGAAGAAAAGGTGCTTGCAGCCAACTTTGTGTCCAATCGCGGTAAATTGCCTTGGCCGGTAGAAAAAGGCTATGTAACGCTTCGTTATGGGTCGCAGCCGCATCCTTTAGATAAATCGTTAACCATTAAGAGTAATGGTGTGCGTATTGCCACCGAGAAAGGTGCTGAGGTACGTGCGGTGTTTAGCGGAGAAGTGATTGCAATTGTTTCTATGAAAAATGTAAATCCTATCGTGATGATTAAGCATGGTAACTACATTACGGCTTATAAGAACTTAGGAAAGGTTTATGTTAAAACCGGTGATAAAGTATCCACAAAGCAATCTTTAGGTCAGGTGTTCACTAATCCCACCAACGGAGAAACGATTTTAAGTTTTTCAATTTCAAAAGGAACCAGTACAGAGAATCCGGCCTCGTGGATTTATAAAATGTAAAATCCCGACAGAAGTCAGGATTTTATATATGTTTTATAAATCAAATAGAAAAGTATTACTCTTCCATAAAAAGGGCTTTCAATTCGGTAGCCTCACTCGGTTTCATTTTACCAGAAAGTAATAAACTCAATTGTTTACGGCGTAAAGCAGCAGCAAAACGTGATTTCTCTAAATCGGTTTCAGGAATCAGTTCAGGAATTTCTATCGGGCGTCCTGTTTCATCAACTGCTACAAAGGTGTAAATGCCTTCGTTAGCTTTGTTTTTAGAGCCAGACTCACGGTCTTCAATCCACACATCAATAAACACCTCCATAGAGGTTTTAAACGCTCTGGATACCTTAGCCTCAACCGTAACAACACTTCCCAGTGGCACAGCTCTGCTAAAAGCAACGTGATTTACCGAAGCCGTTACAACAATTCGTCTGCTATGGCGTCTGGCAGCTATAGCAGCACAGCGATCCATTCTAGCCAGGAGCTCACCTCCAAATAGGTTGTTTAACGGATTGGTTTCACCAGGTAAAACCATATCGGTCATGATGGTTTTTGATTCTGCAGGAGTCTTTCCCTTCATTACGTACATTTTAATTTTGCCGCAAAGGTAAAAGGATTTTTAGAAATCAGAAGGAATAAGTGCATTAAAGCATGCTTAATCTAAGCTTCTTACGTCAAGCCAAGCTTCTTTATTATGCTCTTTTTTAATGGTTCTTAAAGCTTTTAATGCTTCAAGGCGATCTTCGTAACTGGCATAAACCACTTCGTGTAAGCCAAAACGGTTAACACCTATTTTACGAGCGTTAAACCCTAAAGCTTTTAGTTCAGTAATTTTGGCATCACAGTTTTCTTCAACTCTAAAAGCACCGGCAACAATATGGTAAATTCCTGATTGTTTCGTCACTTTTAAATTAGCTGCCGGAAGCGGATTTAAACTAAATGTCGCTTGTTGTATTTTGTTATCCAGTTGCTTGTAAGCTTCTTCCTGTGCAATTTGGTTATGCTGTTCAATTTGATTTACATAGAAGTTAGAAGCTATAAAGCCTCCAAGGGTTAAGGCTATAACAGCAATAGCAGCATATTTAAAGTATGGTCTGTTTTTACGTTTTTCAGCGGTAATAGTCAACGGAATCACCTTTTCAACGGCTTCAACCTGCTCTTTGTAAGTTTCTCGAGCGACCGACGGCGATACAAATTGCGATAAACCAAACGCGTCGGTTAAGTAATTCACCTGATACGATGGTTCGAACATGATTTTCCCTTCACTGTTAAAAATTAGGGTTCCAATGTTTTTAAAATTAAGGGTTTCACCTTGTGTTAAGTTAGCTTTTAAAACGTCTACACGTTTTGCGATTTTCTGGTTAGCAGCCTCGAAAGAAATCTGCTCTACATCGGCAATATAATGCGCTAATAAGCCGTCATTCTTTTGAATTTGCTCATTAAACGATAGTATTTTCTTTGGCGGAAAAAACGCATTTGAAGTTTCATCTATAGTTGCAGATACACGCTGAGTTAAAAATGAACCAAACTCAGGAATGGTAATACACTCGTATCTATACAGTAAATCGCTTATGTAAGTTTCTAATTGCATATTAACAAAGTTAAAAAATTATGCATTCGATAAAAATTTACTTTTATATTTTTTTTAGCAGTGCGAAAATTCTTTTATTGTAGACTGAAATTCAGAAGTATACCATGAGTGAAGATCAGTTACTTTATGCCTTAGCTTTACAGCATGTCCCTAATATTGGAGATATTATGGCAAAGCGGCTTATTGCGTATTGCGGCAGTGCCGAAGCAGTTTTAAAAGAAAAACGGCAGAATTTGCTTAAAATTGATAATGTTGGTGCAATTACGCTGAAGCATTTGTTTGAAACAGAACATCTCAAAGCTGCTGAAGCCGAACTGAAGTTTATTCAAGAGGAGAACATAAAAGTATCGTATTTCGAATCGGAAGATTATCCTGAAAAGCTGAAGCATTGTATTGATGCACCCATTTTACTGTTTGAAACCGGAAATATTAATTTGAAACAGCAACACCTCATCAGTATTGTCGGTACCCGGAAAATCACCACCAGCGGAATGGCGTTTTGTGAACAATTGGTTGAAGAATTGGCTGTTTTTGATCCTGTTATTGTTTCTGGGTTTGCCTACGGAACAGATATTACGGCGCATAAAGCCGCCCTAAAAAACAAGCTGCAAACTATAGGTTGTCTGGCGCATGGTCTGAACCAGATTTATCCGAAAGTGCATAAAAAGTACATGGCGGAGGTCGAACAAAACGGTGGATTTTTTACCGATTTCTGGTCTACTGATGCTTTCGATAGAAATAATTTTTTAAAGCGGAATCGTATTATTGCTGGTTTGAGCGAAGCGACTATAGTCATTGAGTCGGCGGAGAAGGGCGGAAGTCTAGTAACAGCAGATATTGCTAATTCGTATAATCGCGATGTGTTTGCAGTTCCCGGACGTACGACCGATATGCAAAGTACAGGCTGTAATAATTTAATTAAGCAGCAAAGAGCACACATGTTAACCACACCTCTCGATGTCCCTTATATTTTAAACTGGCAACTGGAGGAAGCCTCAAAGCCTGTTATTCAAAAGCAGTTGTTTATAGAGTTAGATGACACCGAAAAGTTAATCTATCACTACCTTAAAAATGAAGATAAACAACAGTTAGACATGATTGCCATTAACTGTAATTTGCCCATTTTTAAAGTAGCCAGTATTTTGTTGAATATGGAACTGAAAGGGGTTGTGCGTCCCTTACCAGGGAAATTTTTTGAATTGATTTAGTAACCTACTTTTTCTCGCACTTTAGCTAAAACTTTATCGGCAACTTGTTTGGCTTTTTCAGCGCCTAGAGCTAAAGCTTTATCAAGTTCGTTTAAGTTGTTCATGTAATAGTTGTAACGTTCGCGTTCGGTAGCAAATTTCTCAACAATCAATTCAAATAAGGCTTGTTTTGCATGACCGTAACCATAATTACCATTTTCGTAGTTGGCTTTCATGGTTACGATTTGATTGTCATCAGCCAATAAATTGTAAATCGCAAAACAGTTACAAGTAGACCAGTCTTTAGGTTCTTCTAATGGTGTGCTATCAGTTTTAATAGCCATAATTTGTTTGCGAAGCTTTTTATCGGTTTCAAAAATATTGATGAAGTTGTTACGAGATTTACTCATTTTTTCTCCATCGGTTCCAGGAATAAGCATAGTGTTTTCCTGAATTTTTCCTTCAGGTAACACAAAAACGTCTCCCATTTTCGCATGGAAACGCGACGCCACATCACGGGTCATTTCGATATGTTGTAACTGGTCTTTTCCAACTGGAATAATTTCGGCATCATATAATAAAATATCGGCCGCCATAAGCATCGGGTAGGAGAATAAACCGGAATTTACATCTTCTAAACGGTCTGCTTTATCTTTAAAGCTATGTGCTAATGTTAAACGCTGATATGGGAAAAAGCAACTTAAATACCATGATAACTCGGTTACTTGTGGAATATCGCTTTGTCTGTAAAAAACTGTTTTTTCAATATCTAAACCAAAGGCAAGCCAGGTTGCAGCCACCGAATACGTGTTGTTGCGTAATTCTTCAGCGTCTTTAATTTGCGTTAAAGTGTGCAAATTAGCGATAAATAAAAAGGAATCGTTTTCAGGTTGTTCGGCCATTTTAATAGCTGGAATAATTGCGCCTAAAATGTTTCCTAAATGAGGTGTTCCTGTACTTTGTATACCTGTTAATACTCTTGCCATAATTGTTATTTACGCGATAGCGGAAATGGTTTAAATTAAACGAAAGCGCAAATGTAATTATACTTGGCAACATAAAAAAGCGTTTCTAAGAGGCGCTTTCAGCGAAAGCGAAATATTATTTAATTGTGAGAGAACTGAGATATACTTTGCAAATTTTTAAAAATGAAGTTGCCTAGAATAGAATCAATTTAAAAGGCTATTTTTGTTTGTATGAGAGTGTTTAAATATCTGTTCTGGATTTTATACCGCATTTGGTTTTATGTGCTTGTAGCCTTGCCAATTGTGTTCCTGTTTCCGTTGCTTTTTGTTTCAATATTAAAGGAAAAATGGTATCCGTTTTTCTTTAAGTTAGCTCGAATTTGGGCAAAGTTTATATTGATAGGCATGGGCTTTTATTTTAAAATTGAACGGGAGCAAACACCTGAATACGGTAAAAGTTATATGTTGATAGCTAATCATACTTCTATGGCCGATATCATGCTCATGCTGGTAACGGTTAGTAATCCGTTTGTGTTTGTTGGGAAGAAAGAATTGGCTAACATTCCTTTATTCGGATTTTTCTATAAACGCACCTGTATTTTGGTAGATAGAAGTTCGGTAAGAAGCAGACAGGCGGTGTTTTTACGAGCGCAGCGTCGATTAAAATCAGGTTTGAGTATTTGTATTTTCCCTGAAGGGGGTGTTCCTGATGAAGCTATTTTACTTGACGACTTTAAAGACGGCGCGTTCCGTTTGGCCATTAATCATAATATTCCTGTGGTTCCTATTACTTTTGCTGATAACAAAAAACGCTTTTCCTATACTTTTTTTAGTGGAGGTCCCGGAGTAATGCGCGTTAAGGTGCATACTTTTTTACCAACGGAAGCGTTGCAAATAGAGCATACAAAATCGCTTAATCAAACCTCCAGAAACATTATTTTAAATCAGCTTAAAAGCTTCGGATAGTTTGGTTTATACAAAATAGTAAAAGGCTGCTCTGGGCACCGAGCAGCCTTTTTATGATATTGATTTAGGGCACAATAAAATCAATATCCAGATCTAACCAAAAAATCTAAAATTTAATCGAGAATCCGCTGTAAACCCCAATAAAATAAGGTTTAAAGTCTCCCGACGTGTTTTCGAATGTGTTAATCTGGTACTTAAACATAGGTTCTAAGTTCAGGTCTAATTTTTTTGTCACTTTATAATTTAAGCCCAATCCTAAATTGGCACTATAACTCACATTATTTATGTTTACGGCTTCCCCGATGTAGGTTCTGGATCCGTTTATTGGTTGAGAGTACACTTCGTTATTATTTAAAAATAGGGAGCTAAAGCCGCCAATAACATTGATACCTAGTTTTTTATCCGTAATGGCATATTCAATTTCTAAAGGAACTTCAATAAACCCGAACGATTGATTTAGTGAAGTGTTGAAGCTTTTAAAGGTTTCCGGAGCTTTGCTGGCCTCGGAAATATTGTTTGAGCTAATGACTGTAAGTGTGCTTTCGTTGTTTTTAACACCGGTAGGATTTACGTTTTTCATAATACCGGAACTGCTGCTAAATGCGGTCGATTCGTAGACAACGACATCGTTGGTGTTATATCCTAAATTAACGCGGTTAATTCCCGATCTAATGCGTACTTTTTTGTTAATCGCATAACTGGCATTAATACCGTAACTCATATTGACTTCTCCGGTTTTCGAGTTTTTTACAAATTGTTGATCTAATGAAGAGCCTTCGCCTAAAGAATTAAAATATACCGGTGCCACGTTAGGCGCAATACTCCAACGGTTAAGCTTGCTGTTATTTTCGGCAACGGTTTTACTGTTTTCTATAGCTTCTTCAATAGTTAAAGTCGTTTTCTCATCTTTTGGAGACTGCGTATTGGCAATAGCATTTTCAACAGTATTATTGAGGTTTTGTGTGCTTTTCGTGATTTGAGATTCAGAATTCTCAATGTTGCTTGTATTAGAGTTATTGGTAACTATAGTGTTGACATTATCTTCTGAATTATTCTGAGAAATAGCATTGTTAAGGGATGCTACATTTGGTTTTAAATTGTTGTTTTTAGAAACAGCTTTTTCAGTTGAGGCAATAGAAGCCTTACTGTTTTGTTGAATAGGGTTTGTAATTTCAGATGATTTTTGGTTTAAGCTATCTTCAGAAGTTAAGGTTTCATTATTTTTTGAAGAAATCTTGATTTTACCAGGGTTTGAAGCGTCGGTAGAATTATTCGTGTCTACAACGGTGGGAACTTCAATAGAATATGGTTCATCATTAATAAATTGATTGCCTAAAGTAAGCAATATTAATAATACAGCTGCAGCGCCAGCATAGCGCCACCAAATAGGAATGACTCTTTTCTTTTCTTTTTTACCAAGCTGAGCTTCGATATTTTTCCAGACAGCATCTTTAGGAGTCGCTTCAAAATCCTTAAAGCGTTCCTGGAAAAGTCTGTCTATATTTTTTTTATCATTCATTATTATAATGATTGTAAATTTTGTGATGCCAGATACAATTCTATAGTTTGTTTTAAAATCTGCCTGGCGCGTGCGAGGTTAGATTTTGAGGTTCCTATATTAATACCCAGCATGTCTGCTATATCTTTATGAGAATAACCATCCAGTACATAAAGGTTAAACACCAAGCGGTACCGGTCTGGTAATTCCTGAATGATTTGTAATAGATAGTCAATAGAAACGCGTTCTTCATTAACTTCTACTTCAACATCTTCTATAGTATTGTCGTGAGCAATTTCAAAAATCTTTTCTTTTCTATAATGCTGCAAAACGGTGTTTACAGTAATGCGCTTTAACCAACCTTCAAACGAGCCTTTATTTTCGTATTGGTCTATTTTTTTAAAGATGGTTAAAAAAGCATCTTGTAAATTATCTTCGGCCTCAGTGTAATTACGTGAGTACTTTAAGCACAAAGCAAACAACTTACCCGAAAAGAGTGTGTATAGTTCGCTTTGTGCCTTAATATCATGTTTCTTGCACTGTTCTATGAGTTGATTCAAACTCAAATTAGCCGTATTAGTTATACTTCTTTAGTTTACTCTACAACCGGAACTTCAATGGTTAAATACAGGTCTTCACCATTTTCATCTTCGCCTTGCCAGAATTTAAACACATAAGACCCATTGCTGGTTACGATAAAATTAAAGGTAACATCTTCCTCAAACTCTACCAAAGGTTGACAATTATTATTGTCATAAACCGTCATAATAGGTGCTACAGTTCTTTGGTTGTTTTCTTTGGCGTAGTATAGGTTTCTGTAAACATAGCAAGACGATGGTTTTTCGTAAGTAACGGTAATGGGGTAGGTTTCTCCCATAACAAACTCCTCTGGAATGTCTACGCTTTTTACAGGTAGAATTTCGAAGTAATAGTCGTCGTACTTGTCGTCATCAATGTCACAAGACACAAAGAGTAATAAGCTTAAACTTAATAATAGTAACTTTTTCATAATAAATTAGATAATTTTTCTTTTATGCTTTTTGTTACTAAGATGCTAAACTGTTTAAAGGGTTGCGTATGTAAATAAAAAAAATCCCGATTTTATCGGGATTTTTATTGTTATTCGCCTTCAGAAGCTGCTTTGGCTACCGCTCTTACTTTCGCTTCGAGCTCTTCCATAAGTTCAGGGTTGTCTTTTATAAGGGCTTTGACAGCATCGCGGCCTTGACCAAGTTTGGTGTCTTCATAGCTAAACCAAGAACCACTTTTCTTAATGATTTCGTTTTCGACAGCAATGTCTAAAACTTCACCAACTTTACTTACACCTTCTCCATACATGATGTCGAATTCGGCAGTTTTAAACGGAGGTGCCACTTTATTTTTAACCACTTTAACACGGGTTTTGTTACCGGCTACATTTCCGTCTGTTTCTTTAATTTGAGTAGAACGACGAATATCTAAGCGTACTGACGCGTAGAATTTTAAAGCGTTACCCCCAGTAGTGGTTTCCGGGTTACCGAACATCACACCAATTTTTTCACGTAACTGGTTAATGAAAATAACTGTACAATTGGTTTTGCTGATAGAAGCGGTAAGTTTTCTTAAAGCCTGAGACATTAAACGGGCATGTAATCCCATTTTAGAATCTCCCATTTCACCTTCAATTTCACTTTTAGGTGTTAAAGCAGCCACCGAATCGATTACTACAATATCAATAGCTCCTGAACGGATTAAGTTATCGGCAATTTCTAAAGCCTGCTCACCATTATCTGGTTGCGATATGATTAAGTTTTCTAAATCGACACCTAATTTTTCAGCATAAAATCTATCGAAAGCATGCTCGGCATCAATAAAAGCAGCAATACCACCTGCTTTTTGTGCCTCAGCAATCGCATGTAAGGTAAGGGTTGTTTTACCTGAGGATTCTGGTCCGTAAATTTCTATGATACGTCCGCGAGGATATCCCCCAACACCTAAAGCAATGTCTAAGCCTAATGAGCCCGATGAAATCGCATCAACATCTACAACTGCCTGATCGCTCATTTTCATTACAGTACCTTTTCCGTAGGCCTTATCTAATTTGTCTAATGTAAGTTTTAGCGCTTTTAATTTCGCTTCTTTTTCGTTGCTCATTTCGTATTGTATTTTTTTCTGAAAATTGTATGCTAAAATACTACATCTTTTATCATCATACAATTTTATGACGCAACCTTTTTAAACATTTTGCATCTAGTAAATAACTAGGGAAATTATTGCTATGAAATTTACCAGTGAAACATTTTAAGTTGACTAGCTCGAAATGATTTTAAAAGGCGCTTAATACTGTATTGAGCGCTTTTTTAATGCTCTTGGGTGTTGTGTTTAAATTGTTTACCTTTGCGCCATTAAAATATAATCTTTAACCTTAAAAATTAGTATAGCATGCAACTGTACAATAAATTAAGTGCTAAAGAGAGAGCAGAATTAATCGACCAGGCAGGAAAAAATCGATTAACGCTTTCTTTTTATCAGTACGCCAAAATTGACAATCCTCAAACATTTAGAGATCATTTATTCTTAACCTGGGACGCTTTAGAAGTGCTGGGTAGAATTTATGTGGCTCACGAGGGTATTAACGGCCAGTTATCTTTGCCAGCCGATCGCTTCAATGAGTTCAAAGCGCATTTAGACACCATCGATTTTTTAAAGGATATTCGTTTAAATATTGCGGTAGAGCAAGACAATAAATCATTCTTGAAACTGAAAGTGAAAGTGCGTGAAAAAATTGTTGCCGATGGATTAAACGATGATACATTTGATGTAACCAACAAAGGCGTACACTTAAAAGCGGAAGATTTTAACCGTTTTATTGAAGACGAAAATACCGTATTGGTTGATATGCGTAACCATTACGAAAGTGAAATAGGTCATTTTAAAAATGCGATTACACCAGATGTCGATACCTTTAGAGAATCGTTGGATATTATTGAAGAAGATTTAAAAGACCATAAAGAAGATAAAAACTTGGTCATGTATTGTACTGGAGGTATTCGTTGTGAGAAAGCCAGTGCTTATTTCAAACATAAAGGCTTTAAAAATGTATTTCAGCTTGAAGGTGGTATTATCGAGTACACGCGTCAGGTAAAAGAACAAAACTTAGAAAATAAATTTTTAGGGCAGAATTTCGTATTCGACGAGCGTCGTGCCGAGCGTATTAGCGAGGATGTTATTGCTCAGTGCCACCAATGTGGTGAGCCGTTCGATGTACATACCAACTGTGCTAACGATGCGTGTCATTTACTGTTTATCCAGTGTCCGAAATGTCAGGAAGAAATGGAAAACTGTTGTTCTACAACCTGTATGGAAATTAACAGATTGCCATATGAAGAGCAAAAGGCATTACGTAAAGGACAAGGAAACAGTAACGATATTTTCAAAAAAGGTCGTGCCGACCACTTACCTTATAAAAAAGATTTAAGAAACATTTTCGAGCATTTCAAAACCGATAAAGCCTAATTTGTTATGCAAAAGATTGAGTTAATGGCACCTGCAGGGAATTTCGAATCACTGCAAGCCGCGTTAGATAATGGTGCAGATTCTATTTATTTCGGTGTCGAGCAACTTAACATGCGTGCCCGAGCATCGATCAATTTCACTTTAGATGATTTACCGGAGATAGCCGAGCGTTGTCAGGTGAAAAATGTAAGGACTTATTTAACCTTAAATACCATTATTTATGATCACGATTTATCAATCGTAAAAACGTTGATTCAAAAAGCCAAAGATTCTAATATTACGGCAGTCATAGCTATGGATCAGGCGGTAATTATGGCGGCTCGTGAGATTGGTATGGAAGTGCATATTTCTACACAAATCAATATCACTAATATTGAAACCGTAAAGTTCTATGCGATGTTTGCCGATACCATGGTATTAAGTCGTGAGTTGAGTCTGCGTCAGGTAAAAAAGATAACTGAACAAATTGAAAAAGAGCAGGTAAAAGGTCCTTCAGGGAAATTAGTAGAAATCGAAATTTTTGGTCACGGCGCCTTATGTATGGCGGTTTCCGGAAAGTGTTATTTAAGTTTACACTCGCATAATTCTTCGGCTAATCGTGGCGCTTGCAAGCAAAATTGTAGAAAAAAATACACGGTTATTGATCAGGAGTCTGGTTTCGAAATAGAATTGGATAATGAGTATATGATGTCTCCAAAAGATTTATGTACCATCGATATTTTAGACCAGGTGGCCGATGCCGGTATTAAAGTATTGAAGATTGAAGGTCGCGGTAGAGCACCGGAATATGTAGCCAACGTAATTAAATGCTACCGTCAGGCCATTGATAGTCTAGAGGAAGGTACTTTCGATAAAGATAAGGTGGTATCCTGGATGAAGGAACTGGAGAAAGTCTATAATCGAGGCTTCTGGAACGGGTATTATCTTGGACAAAAACTCGGAGAATGGAGTGTCGGGTCTGGTTCTCATGCCACACAGAAGAAAGTGTACATTGGTAAAGGACAACACTATTTCCCAAAATCGCAAATTGGTGAATTTAAAATTGAAGCCTTTGATTTATCGGTAGGCGATACTATTTTAGTAACGGGACCGACCACAGGCGCTAAAGAAGTTGAGGTGGCGCAAATGCTGGTGAATGACGAGCAATTATCTAAAGCTTCAAAAGGTGATTTAGTAACGATTCCATTAGGATTTAGAATTCGCCCTTCAGATAAATTATATAAAATTGTAGAAAATAAAGTAGAGGCTTAATGGTTGTTGTTACGCTACAACGATATAAATGTATTGGGTGCAATTACTGTGTGGAATTAGCACCCAATCAGTTTCAAATGTCGAAAAAAGATGGAAAGTCGGTGTTGTTGAAAAGTGTAGAAAAGAAAGGTTTTTTCACCATTAAGTCTAACGATCATACCATTTTAGGAGACTGCGAAAATGCTTCAAAAGCATGCCCCGTAAAGATAATTGACGTAAAAAATATTTAATTTTTTATCCATTTAGATAGTCTGTATAATAATCTTATCTTTACCTTTTAGAAATAATATGAACCTTCATTCGCAATAAGCTAATTATTAGCGAATTCAATATATATAAATTTATGGCTTGTAACAGTTGTTCAACTGGTAAAGATGGTCAACCAAAAGGATGTAAGAATAATGGCACCTGCGGAACAGATAGTTGTAATAAACTAACCGTTTTTGATTGGTTGTCTAATATGTCGCTTCCAAGTGGAGAAAAACCATTTGACTGGGTTGAAGTTCGCTTTAAAAACGGAAGAAAAGACTACTATAAAAATACCGAGAATGTAACCCTAAGTATTGGTGATGTCGTGGCTACTCAGGCTCCAACGGGGCACGATATAGGCATGGTAACCCTTACGGGGGAATTGGTGCGTATTCAAATGAAACGCAAAAGCATTTCAGAAACACCCGAGGAAGTTTTAAAAATCTACCGCAAAGCCAATCAAAAAGATATAGATATCTGGCATGCTGCTCGCGATCGCGAGGAGCCAATGAAAGTTAAAGCAAGACAGTTTGCTATTGATTTGAAGTTGGAAATGAAAATTTCTGATATCGAGTTTCAAGGTGATGCCAGTAAAGCCACATTTTATTATACTGCAGAAGAGCGTGTCGATTTCCGTGAGTTAATTAAAGTATTTGCTCGTGAATTCAGAACGCGAATCGAGATGAAACAGGTTGGATTCCGTCAGGAAGCTGCCAGACTTGGAGGTATTGGGTCTTGTGGACGTGAATTATGCTGTTCTACTTGGTTAACCGATTTCCGTTCGGTAAGTACATCGGCAGCACGTTATCAGCAGTTGTCCTTAAATCCTCAAAAATTAGCAGGACAATGTGGTAAGTTAAAATGTTGTTTAAACTACGAACTGGATACGTATTTAGATGCGTTGAAAGATTTTCCAAAATCTGATATCAAACTTCAAACCGAAAAGGGAGTCGCCATTTGTCAGAAAACCGATATTTTTAAAGGTCATATGTGGTACGCTTATGAGGGCGAATGGATTAACTGGCATAAAATAACAGCCGATCAGGCGAATGAAATTATTGCTTTAAACAAGAAGAATAAGAAGGTTGCCAGTCTGGAGGAATACGCTTCAGATCTTATTGAAGATACTAAAACCGAGTTTGAAAACGTTGTAGGACAGGATAGTTTAACACGATTTGATAGTCCGAAACCTAGTAGAAAACGTAAAAACAATAAAAGTAAGAATGCCAAGCCGCAAGGTAATAAGCCAAAAGGCCATTCGAATAATAAAAACACAGCAAATAAAGGTACTGCAGATAAAAGTTCTAATTCAAAACCTAATCCAAAGGAAAAAAGCACAGGAACAGCTCCTACTAATGCTGTTAAAAACGCTGGAGGGAATAAGAATAAAAGCAGGAATAATAGGTCTAAAAATAAAAAGAAACCTCAAAACCCAAACCAAAGTCAAAAGAATAAGGATGTTACGAAGTAATGCGTTATTGTTTTTAGCGATAGTTTCATTAGTATTTGTGTCTTGCGACTCAAATCGTGTGTTCGATGAGTACAAATCGGTTCCCAATGCATGGCATAAAGATTCTGTTGTTAGTTTTAATATTACGCCACCAGATTCTTCAAATGCCTATAATTTATTTGTCAACCTTAGAAACACCAATGCCTACAAATACAACAATTTATTTTTAATTGTAGAAATGGTATTTCCGCATGGTAAAACTGTAAAAGATACTCTAGAATATCGTATGGCCGATTCTTCAGGAAAATTGTTAGGTACGGGTGTAACCGATACTAAAGAAAACAAGCTTTGGTATAAGGAAGGTGTTGTATTTAGCGAATCAGGCAACTATCAGGTAAATATTCAGCACGCGATGCGCGAAAATGGAAAGGTGAATGGTGTGGATGAGCTTGAAGGTATAACCGATATTGGTTTTAGAATAGAGCATATAAACAGTAATAAGTAACTATAGAATTTGTAGAAAATGATCTATAGACATTGTTCAAAACGTATTTATAAATAAAAGTACATGGCAACAAAAAAACAAGAAGCAGAACCTACTACAAACTTCTCTAAATATATACGTTGGTTTTGGATGCTATTTACGGCTGGAGTTCTGGCGGTAGTCTTAATATTTTTACTGGCATCTTGGGGCGCTTTCGGCGAAATGCCCGACCATACCGTTTTAGAAAATCCAAAAACAAACTTAGCTACAGAAATTATTTCCTCAGATGGAAAAACGCTTGGTAAATTTTACTTTAACGATAATAGAACGCCGGTAGGTTTCGACGATTTACCTAAGGATTTAGTCAATGCTTTAATAGCTACTGAAGATGCACGTTTCGAGCAGCATTCGGGTGTCGATGCTATTGGTACACTTAGAGCTGTGGTAAAGTTAGGAAGTGGAGGTGGTGCCAGTACCATTTCGCAACAGTTAGCCAAGCAGTTGTTTCATGGAGAAGGTTCTAAAAACATAGTTGAACGTATTCTTCAGAAAGTAAAAGAGTGGATTATTGCTATTCGTTTGGAGCGCCAGTACACCAAAGAAGAAATTATAGCGCAGTATTTCAATATTTATGATTTCTTGAATAATGCCGATGGTATTCGAAGTGCGGCAAGTATTTATTTCGATAAAGAGCCGATGGAATTAGACTTGAAAGAGTCGGCCATGTTGGTGGGTATGTTTAAAAATGCAGCGTTATTTAACCCAAGGGTACGCGAAGAATTAACGAGACAAAGACGTAACACGGTACTATCTCAAATGGCTAAGTATGGCTATATTACCGATGCGGTTAAAGATTCCCTTCAAAAAACTGAACTGGATATAAAATATACCCCACAATCGCATCGCGATGGGATTGCAACGTATTTTAGAGGATACCTTGATACTTTCATGAAAGATTGGATTAAGAATAATCCGAAACCTGATGGCACAAAATGGAATCTATATAACGACGGATTAAAGATTTATACAACCATCGATTCCAGAATGCAGCAATACGCTGAAGATGCCGTACAAAAGCACATGGCGAAGCTTCAAAAAGAATTTTTCCATCAAAATACACCGGATAGAAATCCAACGGCACCCTTCTTGGATTTGTCTAAAGAAGAGATTGATGCACTTATGAAAAATGGTATGCGTCAGTCTGAGCGCTGGAGACATATGAAATACGATTTAGGAAAATCGAATAAAGAGATTGAAGCATCGTTTCAAAAGCCGGTTCCAATGTCGGTATTTGCATGGAAGGAAGGTAAACCTTCAGAAATAGATACGATTATGAAACCTATCGATTCTATGCGTTATTACAAATCGTTTTTGCGTACCGGAATGATGTCTATGGATCCGCAAACCGGACATGTTAAAGCCTGGGTAGGCGGTATGAATTATCGTCACTTCCAATACGATATGGTAAAGCAAGGAAAACGTCAGGTGGGATCAACGTTTAAACCTTTTGTCTACGCCACAGCTGTTGATCAGTTGCACTTATCACCTTGCGACGAATTTCCTAATACGCCATTCTGTATTGAAAAGCTGAAGTATGGAAATATGGAAGACTGGTGTCCTAAAAATTCCGATGGGAAATACGGTGGTATGATGACGCTTAAAAATGCTTTAGCAAATTCTGTGAATACGGTTACTGCACGTTTAATGGATAAAGTAGGTCCTGAAACCGTAATAGAGTTGGTTGATAAATTAGGTGTGGATTCGGAGATTCCTCCGGTGCCATCCATTGCTCTGGGAACTGCCGATTTAAGTGTTTATGAAATGGTGGGTGCTTATTCGACTTTTGCGAATAAAGGAGTGTATACCAAACCTGTAATGGTAACCACAATTGAAGATAAGAACGGGACGATTTTATATCAGTTTAAGCCAGAAACCCGCGATGTAGTAGGTGAAGAAACCGCTTATGTAACGGTTAAACTTTTAGAAGGTGTTACACGGGGAGGTTCAGGAACTAGATTGCGTGGAAACTGGGGTGTAAATAATCAGGTTTATAAGGAAGTGATAACAGGGTATCCGTACGAACTAGAAAACCCGATTGCAGGTAAAACAGGAACAACACAAAATCAGAGTGATGGTTGGTTTATGGGAATGGTGCCGAATTTAGTGACCGGCGTTTGGGTAGGTGGAGAAGATCGTTCTGTACATTTTAAATCGATTACTTACGGACAAGGAGCAACCATGGCGCTGCCAATTTGGGGTATGTATATGAAGAGTTGCTATGCCGATGAAACATTGAACGTGTCTAAGGCAGATTTTGAAGCACCAGAAAACTTATCCATTCATGTAGATTGTGATAATATTCCGGAAGGCGACACAGTGATTCAAGATGAAAAAGACACACCAGACGATTTAGAGTTTTAAATAATTCAATTTTATAAAAATATGTTAACCCGTTCAGCAATAGAACGGGTTTTTTATTTCACAATATTTTGCACTTGTCATTTTGTTATTCGTAAATTTATGCAGCTAAAACTAATAATAATGATAAATAAGAAAGTTGATAATATACAGGAGGCTTTAGAGGGTGTAACCGATAATATGACCTTCTTGGTCGGCGGGTTTGGCCTAAGTGGTATTCCTGAAAATGCTATTGCCGAGTTAGTGAATTTGGACGTAAAAGGGTTAACCTGTATATCTAATAATGCAGGAGTAGACGATTTTGGGTTGGGTTTATTACTTCAAAAGAGGCAAATAAAAAAGATGATTTCTTCCTATGTTGGAGAAAATGAAGAGTTTGAACGCCAGATGTTATCGGGAGAACTGGAAGTAGAATTGATTCCGCAAGGCACTTTAGCCGAACGTTGTCGTGCTGCTCAGGCAGGTATTCCTGCATTTTACACACCTGCCGGTTATGGAACCGAAGTTGCCGAAGGTAAAGAGTCGCGTGAGTTTAATGGTAAAATGTATATCCTAGAACAGGCCTTCAAAGCCGATTTTGCCTTTGTTAAAGCCTGGAAAGGGGATGAAGCAGGAAATTTAATATTCAAAGGCACAGCAAGAAACTTTAATCCAGTGATGTGTGGTGCTGCAAAAATTACGGTTGCCGAGGTTGAGGAGTTGGTTCCTCTTGGCGCATTGGATCCTAACCAGATTCATATACCCGGAATTTTTGTACAACGCATTCTACAAGGCGAGCGTTACGAAAAGCGAATTGAACAACGAACAGTAAGACAAAGAAATTAATTATGTTAGATAAAACAGGTATAGCACAACGTATTGCTAAAGAAGTTAAAGATGGCTACTATGTAAATCTTGGCATTGGTATCCCAACGCTAGTGGCCAATTATGTGCGTAACGATATTGAAGTCGAGTTTCAAAGTGAAAATGGTGTATTGGGTATGGGACCCTTTCCGTTTGAAGGGGAAGAAGATGCCGATGTAATCAACGCCGGAAAGCAAACAATCACAACATTACCAGGAGCCAGTTTTTTTGACTCTGCGTTAAGTTTTTCGATGATTCGAGGGCAGCATGTCGACTTAACGATTTTAGGGGCTATGGAAGTCGCTGAAAATGGAGATATAGCCAATTGGAAAATTCCCGGAAAAATGGTTAAAGGTATGGGGGGAGCGATGGATTTAGTAGCTAGTGCTGAAAATATTATTGTGGCCATGATGCATACTAATAGGGAAGGCGAGTCTAAGTTGTTAAAGCGATGCTCTTTACCTTTAACAGGTGTAGGTTGCGTTAAAAAGATTGTAACGAATTTGGCGGTTGTTGAGGTTACTCCAAATGGGTTTAAATTATTAGAGCGTGCTCCCGGAGTTTCTGTTGAAGAGATTCAAAAGGCGACTGAAGGAACCTTAATTGTTGAAGGCGACATTCCGGAGATGGAGCTTTAAGTGTAAGAAAGCATATTAAATTTGTAAGATAAATTCGGTGAAATGTTAAAAATAAATGTATTTCATCGAATTTATGTGTTTTTTAGCGATGATATTGAAAAATAGTTGCATCTTAGTAATCCCCAAAGAAACCAAATTATTAATCAAGATTTACCTAAATCTATCATAAACTTAACGCTTATGAATTTTGCAACAAATCTACCTGACCAACCTACAATGACGGAGAGTAAATTCAAAGAAACTATGCGTGAAAACCTTAGGTTTTTAAAGAGTTTATTCTATTTAACTAAGAAAGTGTTCATGTTATAATCCTTTCGGGATAGCCTTTATTAATTTTTTAGTGTAAGCAGAATTGGGTGTGCTGTAAATGGTATCAGCATCACCCAATTCTTCTATTTTACCCTGATTCATTACCAGTAATTGATCCGACATGTATTTTACTACGGCTAAATCGTGGGAAATGAATATATAGGTAAAACCGAAACTGTCTTTTAATTCATTAAGCAGATTTAAAACCTGTGCCTGAACTGAAATATCCAAAGCCGAAACCGATTCATCGCAAACAATTAATTTAGGCTGTAAAGCTATGGTTCGTGCAATTCCGATACGCTGACGTTGCCCTCCTGAGAATTCATGCGGATAACGGTTAAAATAATCTTCTGATAAACCAACACGCTCTAATATTTCAATCACTTTGGTTTTCCGTTCTTTATTCGAATTATAAAGTTTATGCACCTGCATGGGCTCCATAATAGCTTCACCAACAGGGATTCTCGGGTTTAAAGACGAATAAGGATCCTGAAAGATAATCTGAATATCCTTTCTAAGCGATTTAATCGCCTTATTTGATAGTTTGGTAATGTCTGTGCCTTTATAAAGTATTTGGCCGGCAGTAGCTTTATCTAGCTGAAGAATGGCGTTACCTAAAGTTGATTTTCCACAGCCCGATTCTCCAACTAAACCTAAGGTTTCACCTTCATAAAGTTTAAAACTAACATCATTTACGGCTTTAAAGGTAATGGGTTTGCTAAACCATCCACTTTTAGAAATATATTCTTTTTCAACATTAATAACTTCCAATAAAGGTGGTTTGCTGTAAATGGCCTCATGCTTTTGTTTACGGTCTTCGTAAGTAATAATGCTATCTTTGATCGTGCCTTCTAAATAATCCTTAATTGTTGGCAATACTTTTAGTCGTGTGTCTAAAGACGGACGTGCACTAATGAGAGCCTTAGTATAAGTGTGCTGAGCCTTGTGAAATATAGTGTGCGCATCGCCCTTTTCAACAATATCACCTTTATACATAACCAGAATGCGGTCTGCAATTTCTGAAATTAAGGACAAATCATGTGTGATGAAAATGATGCTCATTTTGGTCTCAACCTGAAGCGCTTTCAGTAGTTTGATAATGTCTTTTTGTACTGTAACATCTAAGGCTGTTGTAGGCTCGTCGGCAATTAAAATGTCGGGTTTGCAACTTATGGCCATGGCAATCATTACCCGTTGCTTTTGTCCACCGGAAATCTCATGCGGATAGGCATCGTAAACTCGTGATGGGTTGGGAAGTTTTACCTTTTCAAAAAGAGATAGGGTTTCTTCTTTGGCTTCTTGATTTGATAACTTTGTATGTTGCAATAGAATTTCCTGAACCTGTTTTCCGCAGGTCATAGACGGATTTAAGGAACTCATAGGCTCCTGAAAAATCATGGCTATTTTTTTACCACGAATATCTTGTAATGCTTTGGATGATATTGTGGTTAAATCTTCATTATGAAACAGAATTTGTCCCGAAGTAATCTTCGATATTTTCTTAGGAAGTAGCCCTAAAACAGCTAATGAAGATACCGATTTTCCAGAACCCGATTCACCAACAATGCCTAGTATTTCATTTTCAAATAATTCATAAGAAATGTTGTGAATCACTTGGTTATCGCCAAAAGCAATGGCTAAGTTTTTTATGTTTAAAATGGGGTTCTTTTGCATTTATATATGAATAATTTCATCATCGGTTAATAGCTCGTCGCCTCGTAATCGTAAAAAGATTTGAGCCACGGCAATAGTGTCTTTTTCGCAGTAAATTACAATACGATCGATTTCGTTTTCTTCGTAATACACACGATAGACTTCACTGCCATCAATATCGTCTTTTGGCGAAGGTACACCTAAAACGTTGGTAAGTAGCTTTAACGAGGTGTAGCTTTTAAAATCACCAAATTTCCAGAGTTCTAAGGTGTCGATATGAGGAACTTCCCAAGGTTTTTTACCAAATAAATTGAGTTTGTGCGGGAGTTCAATGCCGTTTATAATCATGCGCCGCGCAATATAAGGAAAGTCGAATTCCTTGGCGTTATGGCCACAAAGCAAATGATTTGGGTGGTTGAAATGTGTATTCAGTAAATTTTTAAAATCTTTTAATAATTTAGCTTCATCACCAAAAAACGAGGTCACTCTAAAGTTTCGGATGTCGCCTTTAAACGTAAAATACCCGACTGAAATACATACAATTTTCCCAAATTCCGCCCAGATGCCGGCGCGATCGTAAAATTCTTCAGCCGTGTAATCGTCTTTGCGTTGGTATTGCGATTTTTGTTCCCATAGGGCTTGTTTGGTTTCATCTAAATCTGTGAAATGCTGAACCTCAGGAACCGTTTCAATGTCTAAAAATAATATGTTTTCTAAGTTGATTTTAGAGATCATTTATTCATCATTTTATAAGCTTCTTCTATATAAATACTAATATCTTTTGTGAAATCATCAACAGGTTCGTCAGGTGATTTTTTGTGTCCTAAGCGTACAATGATGACATTGTCTTCAGGTTGTACGATAACGTATTGTCCTAAATGCCCGCGCATCATAAAAAAGTGTTTGCCAATTACGTCTTTCATCCACCAGCCATAGCCGTATTGCGGACTTTCGGGGAAACGCGGTGTAATGCTTTTTACTACATAAGCCGAATCTAGTAGTTGCTTGCCGTTCCAGTTTCCGTAATCTTTATAAAGTTTTCCAAATCGAGCAAAATCTCTGGCATTACTGGAAATACAACAAAAAGCTTTTGCTAGTTTATGTTTACGGTCGTCTAGTTGCCAAAGGGCATCGTCGGTGGCACCCATAGGTTCCCAAAAACTTTCGGTTAAATATTTGGCAAGCGATTTTCCGGTAGCTTTTTGAATAATCATACCCAATAATTGGGTGTCACCACTTAAATACTTAAATGCTTTTCCAGGCTCTTCTATGACTTTTTGGTTGAGAATGGTTTCGGCTAAATCGTCATCATAATTTGCTCTGGCTGTTACTGAAAACGGACTGGTATAAGATTCTACCCAATCTAAACCAGAGGCCATAGAGGCTAAATCGCCAACAGTGGTTTTGGCATAACTATATTGCGGATAGAAATCACTAATGGGTTGATCTAAACTTTTAATATAACCATCCATAATGGCTTTGCCCAGTAAAGATGTGGTGATACTTTTGGCCATTGAGAACGAATTGGTTTTTGAGTTTTTATCGAAATTTTCGGAATAATTCTCAAACCAGATACTATCATTTTTAATAATAAGATAGGCAATAGTTCCCCAATCGGCATTTACTTGTTCTAGTTTTTCGGTGGCTTCTATTGTGTTGTAATTTTTATGAATTGGCCAAGGGTTGGGATTTGTCCCTGCTTTAATGGTGTCGTTTTCAAAATAGGGGTAATCATCAATAAAGGCTGTATCATGACCTGTTAAATACACTATTCTGGCACCTCGAATAATATAACCGTAATCGAAAAGATAAAGCAAGGCGATTAGTAAAGCAAGAGTAATTACAATCCATTTGAGTAGTTTCTTCAGAAATTTCATGATATCGGGTTTAGTTGAATTAAATATAGGAAATATTTTAAGGAAACAAGGTCTTCATATGACTCGTCCAAACAAAAAATAAGTATTAAAATAAACGTTGTTGCTGGTTGGGGCTTTCGTGTTCCAGTAACCATTGTTTGCGATGTAATCCACCGGCATAACCGGTTAAACTACCGTTGGTGCCAATAACGCGATGACAGGGCACGATAATCCAAAGTGGGTTTTTGCCATTGGCATTGGCTACGGCCCGAATGGCTTTAACGTCACCTAGTTGTTTGGATAATTCTAAATAAGATATGCTTTTTCCGTAAGGTATTTGTTGTAATAATGCCCATACAGATTGTTGAAAATCGGTACCTTTCGGATTTAATTTCAGGTTGAAGGTTTCTCGTTCGCCGTCGAAATATTCATTCAGTTGGGTGACGCAATCTATTAAGGTTTCCGGAATGGTTTCAGAAACCTGTTCTTCCGAATTCAAGACGGTGACTGATGCAATACCAGAAGTATCTCCTGTAATTTGGGCAAAGCCTAGAGGTGATTTAATAATACAGCTATCCATGTTAATTTTCAGAGTCATCAATAATGCCTAAGCGTTTTGCTCGAGCCTCCCAGCTTTTTCTGGCCAAATGTTGTAAATCGGATACGTTATCACTTTCGTCCATAATTTCCAGGCCAAGTAAGGTTTCAATAACATCTTCAACAGTTACAATACCACTAACCGAACCGTACTCGTCAACTACCAAAGCCATGTGATTTCGACTATCAATTAATTTTTCGAATAGGGTAGGAATAGGAAGGTTGCGAGGAACAACAATGATGTTTCGTTTTAATTCAGATAGTTTTTTATTGCCGTTGTCTAAGGCCATTTCTTTGTAAACATCGTCTTTTAAAACGAGCCCTTTAATATTGTCCTGATCGTTAGCATATATAGGAATTCTTGAGAAACGAAGATTGAGATTCTTTTTAAAGAAAGCTTCTACCGTTGTGTTTTCATCTACAATTTTCATAACGGTTCGTGGGGTCATGATATCTTTGGCAAAGACTTCTTTGAAAGTCAACAGGTTTTTAATAACCTTACTTTCATTTTCTTGAAAAACGCCTTCTTCATGGGCTAAATCCGTCATAGCCATAAAGCTTTCTCTGTTTAAAATACTGCCGTGCCCTTTACCGCCAATCAGTTTTGTGGTTAGTTGTAAGATCCAAAGCATCCCTGTCCATTTTAGAGGGAAAATTAAAATAGTTAAGGTTGTGGCCGTAAATCCAGCTAAATTTTTCCAGTAAGTGGCACCAATGGTTTTTGGAATAATTTCTGAGGCAATTAAAATGAGTAAGGTCATAATTGTTGAAACTACTCCTACGGTATTAATTCCAAATAGTTCAATTTTATATGGTAATTTTTCGGATTGAATTCCCACCATCATCGCCCCCATTGTATGAGCAATGGTGTTGAGCGTTAGAATGGAAATAAGCGGTTTATCGATGTCTTTTTTCAGAGCTTCTAAAGTGAACGCATAGTCTTTACCTTCTTGTTTTTTTAGGTTGATAAACGTAGGAGTTACGCTAAGCAACACCGCTTCGAGTATGGAACATAAAAAGGAAAAGAAAATAGAAATTGTTGCCCAAAAAAGAAGTGCGCTCATAAATAAGATATCGTTTTCTACGAAGTTACGAAATCTGATTTACTCCTTTAACAAGAAAAGCATATTCTGAAATTGAATAACCTCAAAATATGCTTTTAAGTGTGTTTTGAGGTTATTTTTTATGAAATTAACTTCACTACATCTTTTGCAAAGTAGCTGGCGATAATATCGCCACCAGCTCGTTTAATGGCGGTAACTTGCTCCATCATTACAGCATCATGGTCTAACCAGCCTTTTTCGGCAGCAGCTTTAATCATGGCGTATTCACCAGACACCTGATACACGGCAACAGGAACATCAACAGTATTTTTAATATCACGCACAATATCTAAATAGCATAAGCCTGGTTTAACCATAACAATATCGGCACCTTCATTAATGTCCATTTCGGTTTCACGAATAGCTTCAATTCGATTTGAATAATCCATTTGATAGGTCTTTTTGTCTTTTGGAATGTCTACCATATCAACCGGAGCAGAATCTAAAGCATCACGGAATGGTCCGTAAAATGCAGAAGCATATTTTGCTGAATAGCTCATGATTCCCGTATTTGTAAAGCCTTCATCTTCTAACAATTCACGCATTTGAATAATGCGACCGTCCATCATATCGCTTGGAGCAACAAAATCGGCACCCGCCTGAGCATGTGACAAAGCCATTTCAGAAAGTACCTGAGACGTAGGGTCGTTTAAGATAATACCGTTTTCAATAATACCATCATGTCCAAAAGCCGAATACGGATCTAAAGCGACATCGGTCATCACTAACATATGCGGACAAGCATTTTTAACGGTTTTAATAGAGCGTTGCATGAGTCCGTTAGGGTTTAATGCTTCTGTTCCCTTGTTATCTTTTAAGTTATCAGGAACTTTAACGAAAAGTAACACCGATTTTAAGCCCAGATTCCAAAGTTCTTTTACTTCCTTTTCCAGTAAATCTAAACTGTAACGGAAGTAGTTTGGCATGGAAGCGATTTCTTCCTTAACACCTGAACCTTCAACTACGAATAAAGGCACTAAAAAGTCGTTAGGTGTAATAATGGTTTCTCTAACCAAGCTTCTTATAGCTTCGTTTGCTCTTAATCGTCTATTTCTTCTTAATGGATACATAATTTAAAGTTTTGTGTTTTAAGCCATATGGTTTATTGACTTAATCCTAGATATTTCCAAATGTTATTTTCTTTTACAAAGGCCGATTTTTCGTAAATGACATCTAACTTGCCGTTTTCATAAAAATAAGCATTAAACGTTACGGTACCGTCGTTATCGGTCGCTGTGCCTTTTGAAGTTTTTTGAACTTCCAATTTTATCCACTGTACCGATTTGGCCCAGTTTACAATGGCTTTTTTCTTTTTTACAGGTCGGGTTGAGCTATGATGACTCAACATTAAATAGTCGCCATTAGCTAACACAAAAGCACTGTAACGCGAGCGCATGAGTTGTTCGGCAGTTTCTGTTTTTCCTCCGTTTTTATGAAATACTTCGCAGCATTCACTATAGGGTTTATTATTTCCGCAGTAACAGTTCATCAACTTTTTAATTTTAGCATTTCGTTTATACTTTCAGCAGTCTTGATAAATTTTTTAGGAGCTTTAAATCTGTAGCCTACAAAAATATTAAAAAATGGGATGTTATCTATTACTTGAGAACCGCTATCTGCATTATGATTTAAACTTAAATAACTATAATGAAGACCACAATATAAATTGTTTATATCATAGTTTGCTGAGCCTCTAAAGCTTAATTCGGTTAAAAGGGTTGTTAAATGGTCTTCGCCACGAGATTTGGAGTGGTTTAAACCAATTCCTGCCGAGATTCCAACTGATAGAAATAAGTTTTTGGAGGGGACATAGTTATAATAATAGGAAGGAGCAAAGGCAATATCCAATGAATAGTAGCTTGAGTCTAAATTATTAAATGCACTATTATCTTTTAAATGAAATTTTGAGTAATAATAGGTTATGTTAGGGATAAAACTTGCGGTACTTTTTAATTGCTTTTCATCTTGTGATGAAATGGCTTTAAAGGAGAAATTTTCGTTAAAGATATAAGATGTTGTTCCTCCAATTTTAAAATTTTTTGTTTCAGGAAAATATTGATTGACCTCATTATTTTTGATATAGAATCCCTTTTGATTAAACAAATGGAAGGTTTGCATGAGGTGTTGACCTGAAAAGGTTCTTAAATTAAGATTGAATAATTTTGAATTTCGATTGTCTTTGTTTTCGCTTATAAAGTCCGGAGCAAATGAATAAGAGACATTAAAGCTTCTAAATGCCAAAGAAAGACCAATTCGATCTTGTTTATTAGGTTCTAAATTAAAAGACTGATTGGATTTTCTATCTTTTACTTTTAGGGTATTTGATGTGTTTGTAAAAAAGGCACGAGTGGTAATAACGTTATGGTAAATCTTTTTGTATTTGGTTAGATTAACGGCATTAGAGTCTGTAATACTTTGTGCTATGTTAGGTGTTGTGTAAAAAGTTAAAGAAATAATTATAACTAAAGTTCTTAAACCCATAATTTAGGATTTTGTAAAATCTTAACTAATTTTTCTTCTTCACTGCCAACTTCCGGATGATGATCATAAACCCATTGTACATGCGGTGGTAAGCTCATTAAAATGCTTTCTATACGTCCGTTTGTTTTTAAGCCAAATAACGTGCCTTTGTCGTGTACTAAATTGAATTCTACGTAACGCCCGCGACGGATTTCCTGCCAGGTTCGGTGAGCGTCGGTGTACGGTAAATCTTTACGCTTTTCAACAATAGGTACATAGGCTTCTAAAAAACTATCACCGACCTCGGTAACAAAATTATACCAGTCTTCCATACTGGTGTCTTTGGTCGCTTTACAATAGTCGAAAAATAAGCCGCCAATACCACGACCTTCATTACGATGGGTGTTATAAAAATACTCGTCGCAACGTTTTTTGTAGGTTGGATAAAATTCCGAGTTATGTTTATCACAAGCGGTTTTACAGGTTTTATGAAAGTGTACGGCATCGTCTTCAAACAGATAATAAGGCGTCAAATCTTGTCCGCCGCCAAACCATTGATCTACAATGTTCCCGTTTTTATCATACATTTCAAAATAGCGCCAGTTGGCGTGAACTGTCGGTACCATCGGATTCTTTGGGTGAAGCACTAAACTTAATCCACAGGCAAAAAAATCGGCATCTTCAACACCAAAATACGCCTGCATAGTATCGGGTAGTTTACCGTGAACGCCTGAGATGTTTACGCCTCCTTTTTCAAATACATTACCGTTTTCAATGACACGGGTTCTTCCGCCGCCGCCTTCGGGGCGCTCCCACAAGTCTTGCCGAAATGTGGCTTTGCCATCAATGTTTTCCAGTTTAGAAGTAATGGTATCTTGAAGTTGTTGTATGTATGTGTAAAATTTATTTTTCATCCTCAATTATATGTTTTCAATCGTCATTCAATGATTTTTTTTTGGAATGCTAAAATAGCATAGCCCACCAAAGTGGATATTAAAGACCCTATTAATACGCCTATTTTGGCAGAGTCAATATACGCTGGACTTGAACTAAAAGCCAATCCTGCTATAAAAATAGCCATTGTAAACCCTATGCCGGCAAGAAAGGATACACCTATAATATGAAAAGTGTTAATATCTGATGGTATTTCTATAATTTTCAGTTTTTTAGCCAGTAATACAAAAACAGAAATTCCAACACTTTTTCCTAAAATCAAGCAGATAGCGATATTAAAAACTAAGGAAAGATCTAAAGGCACACTGCTGTTTAATGCAACACCGGCATTGGCTAAAGCGAAAATGGGAATGACAAAATAAGCAACCCAATCATGTAGTCTATTTTCTAAATGTTGTAATGGGGATTGATATTTTTTTATCCAGTCTTCTAAATCGTCAATTTCATGAATTTGTTCCTTCGATAAAATAGGTTTAGATAATTCATGAGTTTGTTTAACATTGTTGGTTATGCTTATCAGGTTATTAACAAATTCACGTGTTTTAATTTTTTGTCTTATTGGAACAGAAAAAGCCAATAAAATACCGGCCAGAGTCGGGTGAATACCTGCTTTTAAAAACAGCGTCCAGATAATAATACCGAATAAAATAATTATAAATTTTGAATAAAGCCCTTTAAAAGAAAGTATATAAAGAAAGATTAGCATCGCAATGGCAATGCCTAATAAAATAATTTTAATACTTCCGCTGTAGAATAAAGCAATAACTACTACGGCACCTAAATCGTCAACAATGGCAAAGGCTGTTAAAAAAACTTTTAAACTTAAAGGAACCTTGTTTCCTAATGTTTTTAAAACAGCTAATGAAAAAGCTATGTCTGTAGCCATTGGAATACCCCAACCTTTCAAGGTTTCCGGATTTTGGTTTAACATAGTATAAAACAATACAGGAATAACCATGCCCCCTAATGCGCCAAATAAAGGAAAGGCAACTTTCTTAGCTGAATTTAATTCACCAATTAAAAACTCACGTTTAATTTCTAAACCAATTAAAAAGAAAAAGATAGCCATCAAGCCATCATTAATCCATAGAATTAAAGGTTTATTAAGCTCAAAACTTTGAGTCGTAAAACCCATTTTAAATTGCCACAATGTATTATAACTGTCCGAAATTGGTGAATTTGCCCAGATAAGGGCAATAACAGTTGCCAGAAATAATAGAATACCACTTGAGCTTTCTATTTTCACGAATTTTTGGAACGGAGATAGCAGGTTCTGTGACATTATTACATTATTTTTTTTAAATGAAGCGCCTCAATAGTTTTTACTGAAGCCGCGGTTACCGATAATGGTAATACTAATATAACTCCGATAAACGGAATTAATAAGAATAAAATAAACACGATACCATTACCAATGGCTAATCCGCGATGGCGTTTTACAAAGTTAATGCTTTCCTTGTATTTATAATGCCGTTCTAAGGTATAATCCATATTACCAAACCCGGCGTAATAGGATTGAACGAAGAATATAAGTATGGTAAACAGGATGCCTATCAAAGGTATAAAGCTTAATATTAAAAGTGGAATTGTGATAAGTAATTCCATGAGTAAATTTCGCACATTAATGCGAATGGCTCGCCAAAGTTGTTCGGTAAAGGAGGTAATTCGGTAGGTTTTATCACTACCAACTAGGTGAGCTTCAATTTTTTCGGAAACCGGACTCATAAACGGTGCCGATAGGGCCATGATAATATGCTTATACAAAATTAGTCCTAAGATAATAATTACCAATCCACCAATAATATTCCCAATGGTTGTAAAGGTGTCTTTTCCCCATTCCCAAATCCAAAGTTTGGAGATGAAAGCACCAATATTATCTGAAAGTCCGTAAGCAGAAACCCCAATAACCATAGCCGTTATAAAACTAATAAGCATGGGAATGGCAAAGTATTTCCAGAGATTTAGTTTCGAGATTAAACTTAAGGCTCCGAAATAGGCTTTAATTCCTGAAACGATATTTTTAATCATGGCTGTTGTTTTGCGTTAGCGATAGAGGCTTTGTTAAAGCTCTCCCGGTTATAAATAACCGGGAAGCGACTGCCGAAAGCGCGATCTTAGGGGAACGCCCAAAAATTAAGCGCTATAGTTTTTTACAGCATCAACAAATGCTTGTGCATTTTCCAGTGGGATGTTTGGAAGGATGCCGTGTCCTAAATTAACGATGTATTTATCTTTACCAAATTCGTTAATCATTTGGTGAACCATGCGTTTAATATCGGCAGGGGGCGATAATAATCGTGATGGATCGAAATTACCTTGAAGCGTGATATTTCCACCAGTTAAATATCTTGCATTTCTTGCGGAACATGTCCAGTCTATACCTAAAGCGGAAGCGTTACTTTGTGCCATCTCGTGAAGCGCAAACCAACATCCTTTACCAAAGGCAATCACAGGAGCATCGTCTTTTAATGCTTCGATAATCTGATTGATGTATTGCCAGGAAAATTCCTGATAATCGGTTGGAGATAGCATACCACCCCAAGAATCGAATACCTGAACGGCATTAACACCAGCTTTTACTTTTTCTTTTAAGTAAGCAATGGTGGTATCGGTAATTTTTTGAAGTAAGGTGTGTGCTGCTACTGGGTTGGTAAAACAGAATTCTTTAGCTTTATCATAGGTTTTGCTGCCTTGACCTTGTACCATGTAGCAAAGAATGGTCCATGGTGATCCCGCGAAACCAATTAATGGAATTTCATCGTTTAATAATTCTTTGGTGGCTTTAATAGCCTGATAAACGTAATCTAAAGCCTCTTTTACATCCGGAACAATAACATTCTCAACATCTTTGGTGGTACGAATTGGGTTAGGAAGATAAGGCCCGAAATTTGGTTTCATTTGTACCTCGACATTCATCGCCTGTGGAATCACTAAAATATCACTAAATAAAATAGCGGCATCCATACCGTAACGACGAATAGGTTGTACGGTAATTTCACTGGCTAACTCAGGCGTTTGGCAACGTGTAAAGAAATCGTACTTATCGCGTAATGCCATAAACTCTGGTAAATAGCGTCCTGCCTGACGCATCATCCAAACTGGTGGACGGTTAACAGTTTCGCCTTTTAATGCTCTTAAAAACAGATCGTTTTTTATCATTTTAAATGTTTTTGTTTCTTAAATCGTATTCTTCTTCACCCATACAGTAATTTTCGATGTCTTTGTTGTTTCCGTAAACCACTAAAATATCGTTCTCTAAAATTACGGTGTCTGGGTTGGTGCGGCCAATAGTTTCTTTTACTATTGTTTTCTTGCCTATCAAATTTTTCTTCTCCTTTTCGCGAATAACGGTAATCAACGTTAAGCTATATGTGTCTATCGAGTCCAGTTCGCGTAATGTCTTCCCGTAGAATTCTTTTTTGGCTCTAACTTCTGAAATGGTAAAGTTGTTATCCAGCTGATAATTCTCAAGCGTAGATTTAAAGTTGATTTGTTTTGTAAGTCGGTCTGCCGAATCCTGCTCCGGGTGAATAATACTATGAATTCCCATAGCTTCCAACACAGTATCGTGAATAGGCGATAAGGCACGACTGATAATTTTTACCGTACTCAGTTTTTTAATAATGGCTGTGGTAATAATAGCGGCTCCTTCGTTTTCTCCAATGGCTACCACCACTTTGTCGGCATCATTTAGCGGCACAGCTTCGTAAGCGAGCTCATTGGTAGAGTCCATACAAATGGCATGTGAAATTTTGTCTTTCACCAGGTTAATCTTGTCCATTTGCTTGTCTATGGCAATAACTTCATTTCCAGTTTCGGTAAGGCTTAAGGCTAAGGCTGTACCAAAATTTCCGAGTCCAAAAATTATTATTTTCATGAGTTGTTTATTTTGTTAGAATCGGTTTTTAGTTGATTAAAATATTTTCTTTTGGATACTCATAGAACTGATGATTCAACTGGCGTAGTAAACCAATCATTAAGTTGAGCATACCAATTCTCCCTACAAACATCACGATAATGATGACGTATTTGCTTGGGTCTGAAAGTGTAGGTGTAAAATTCAAACTCAATCCAACGGTACTATATGCCGAAAAACACTCAAAAGCCACGGTAAGCAACGGGGTGTCTTTCGGTTCAAAAATGAGTAAAGCCATAATGGCCATACCAATAACAATTAACGAAATACATAAAATAGCAAACGCTCTTAAAGTTGACTCAGCCGTAAGGCGTCGTCCAAAAAGCTCTATTCTACTTTTTCCTCGCGCTATCGCAATGATATTGAGCGTTGCAATAGCAAAGGTACTGGTTTTTATACCACCACCGGTCGATGCTGGTGAGGCTCCAATCCACATCAAAAAAATAACCAATAGCAATGAAGGCAGCTTCATAGACGAGTAATCGACCACGTTAAATCCAGCGGTTCTTGGGGTGACCGATCCAAAAGCGACATTGGTAAACTTTCCAAAGGCTGAGGTGTGATCTAATAAGGTATTGTTAAATTCGGAAATAAACAGAAAACCAGCGCCACCAATAAGTAAAATAATAGTGGTATAAATCACAATTTTTGTATTTAGAGTAATTACTGGAATACGTTTGTGAATGCGTTTTTTACTGAATAGCTCCAGAACATAGGTTTTTATATATTGCACGAAGTTGAAGACAATATTATGTCCTAAACCTCCAAAAACAATCAGAATCATGATAATCCATTGAAAGCTGTAATTAAAACGAATGCTTTCGTCAAATAAACCAGATGAGAAAATAGAAAATCCGGCATTACAAAATGCCGATATGGAATGGAATACCGAAAAGAAAAATTTATTGGTTATGCTGCTAACATCTAGTATGGAGTAGTAAATAAAAAAGGCACCGATAATTTCTAGCGATAACGTAAAAACAACCACATGCAGGGCCGCTTTAAATACGTCTTGCAGTCCTTCCTGAGCAATAAAATCGCGGGTATTTAATCCTTCTTTAAAAGATGAACTACCTCTGAAGAAAAAGGCGAAAAACGAAGTAAAGGTTAAAATTCCAATGCCGCCCAATTGAATTAATACTAAAATAATGGTTTGCCCAATCATGGTGAAATCTAGGCTGGTATCAACCACAGCTAACCCTGTGACGCAAACGGCACTAGTTGCAGTAAAAAGTGCATTGGTAAAGGTGATACCGTGAGTTGTGGCGCTGGGCATAATTAATAAAAAGGCACCTGATAATGCTAAAATGATAAAACTCCCCACAAATACAATAGCCGGATTAAAATAGACATCGTAAATATGACGCACTAAAATAAGTAACCTTAAAAAGAAATAAGCAATGAGGCCACCTTCTAAAACGGGTTTGATTTTTTGAAGGATGTAGTGGTAGTTATAGTCTATGTAAACTATAGACATGATGAGTGATGTCAATAGTAAAGAGCCCATAATGATGATGTTCACCAAAGCTACTTTTTTACTTTTCTTGTATTTGTAAACAATGAATTTTACGACATTGAAAGTCAGTAAAAATCCTGATAGGATAAGTAAACCTAAAACGTGCGGCGTATTAAAGTTATCGGCGAAGTCATAGCCAAAATCAAAAATGATAAAGAACAATACTATAATATCAAAAAAGCGATATACATTATTTAGTAAAGATTCTCTTTTCATTGTTATAATTGGGTTCTCTTAGAGTTTGTAAAATAACACTGATTTTAAGTAAATTAAAATCAGTGTTATTTAAGAACAAAAATAGAACTTTTATATGTAATGCTCGTTAACTAATTCTATAACGCTTTCTACCGTAGGAACTTTGGCGATTCTTACATCACTAAAATGCTTTTTGGCTTCTTTAGCAGTACTGTCGCCAATACAAAATGCAATTACTTCGGCTTTGTTTTTCTGAACAAAACTTTCTACGGTTGAAGGACTGTAAAACATTACACTTTCTATAGAATCGTTTACGCGAATACCATCATATTTTGTCTGGTAAGCTTCAACTTCGGTAACTTTTATATTGTTTTCTTCTAAAATAGTAGGAAGATCATCCAGCCTTAAATCACTGCAGAAATAGGTTACGGTGTTACCTTCCATATATTCTACAAGATAGTTAGCCAGTTTTTTTGCACTATTTTCAAAATGCGTGACTTTACCAATTTTAGTTTCTACCATGCGCTTGGTACGGCGCCCTACGCAGTAAATGTTTTTAAACTGAAGTTCTACAGGAGAAAAACTGGTTAGTAAACTTTCAACAGCATTTTTACTGGTAATGATAACGTTTTCAATTTCGTTTTTTACAAAACGCGGATGAATACGGTTTAAGCTTATTTTTATAAAATCGCTGTGTTCAACAACGGCTTTTTCATGAAAGAGTGCACGTTGGTCTTCAGTAAACGATTTTGTGGAATAGACATTCGTGTTTTTGTGACCGCCTTTTATGCTGTCCATTAAACGCTTTCCGCCACGTTCGATAATGAATTCGGCGCAGTATTTAGCCATATCGTGATGTTCACCCACTTTTTTAACGCGGGTTACATCGATACGTTTGGTGCCATCTACACTTAAAAGTACACCTTTAAATGTGATTTCGTCATTTTTAATAGTTGCCAAAGCACCAATTGGAGCGGTACAACCGCCTTCCAGCTTATTTAAAAATTCACGCTCTATAGAGGTGCAGATTTCGGTTTCTCTGTGATTCAATTGCGAGCAGGCTGTTAGCGAATAATCGTCTTCACCTAAGGCTGTAATCATAATGGCGCCTTGAGCCGGTGCAGGAATCATCCAGTCTAAATTAACGGCTTCTTCCGGACGAATACCAATACGGCCAATGCCGGCAGCCGCAAAAATGGCCCCGTTCCAGTGTTCGATATCGGCAAGTTTTTGTAAACGAGAGTTTACATTGCCACGTAAATCTACAATGGTATGCGTTGGGAAACGATTTAGCCATTGTGCACGACGGCGTAAACTTCCGGTAGCAATGACAGCATCTTTAGCGCCTAAAAACTCTTCGTTGTGCTTGAAAACCAACGTGTCGTTTACGTTACCGCGTTTTAAAACCGCAGCTTGTACAATGCCATTTGGCAATACGGTTGGAACATCTTTTAGAGAATGTACGGCAATATCAATGTCATGATTTAACATGGCGATATCTAGTGTTCTCGTAAAAATTCCGGTAATTCCTAATTCGTAAAGCGGTTTGTCTAAAACAATATCGCCTGTAGATTTTACAGGAACCAATTGTGTTTTATAACCTAATTCTTCAAGTTGATTTTGTACTATTTTGGCCTGCCATAGCGCTAACTCGCTATCGCGTGTACCAATTTTTATAATTTTAGACATGTGTTTTGGTTTCTAACTGAAACACTTTTTTAATGAGTTCCAGACTCTCATCTGTAGATACAGCATCATCTTTTAAATGATGTGCAAAATGATTTGTTATTTTTTGAATAATATTATTGCTGATTAATTCGGCTTGTGCTTCGTTAAAATCGGAAGTTTTTTTGCGTTGTGTTTCTAATTCACTGGTCGCAAAATCCATGAGTTTTTCTTTTAAAGCTTTAATAGTTGGTGCAAACTTTCTAGTTTCTAACCAACCGTTAAATTCAGCTTTTACCTCTTCAATAATAGCTTCAGCTAAAGGAATGTGTTTTTTGCGTTCTTCCAGTGTTTGGTCTGTTATTTTAGATAAATCATCTAAATGAACCAAAGTCACGTTCTCTAATTCTTCAACATTAGAATCCACGTTTTTAGGAATCGATAAATCTAAAATCAATAATGGCTTTTTCGATTGAATCAAGTGCTTGTCAACCGTTGGACGTTGCGCACCTGTAGCTACAATTAAAATGTCTGATTTATTAATTTCTTCCTGAAGATTGGCGTAATCTTTAACAATTAAATTGAACTTACCGGCAATTTGTTCAGCCTTGGTTTTTGTTCGGTTTATTAAAGTAATATGCTCGTTCTTCGTATGTTTTACTAGGTTTTCACAGGTGTTTCTTCCTATTTTACCTGTTCCGAATAGTAAAATGTTTTTAGAGGAAATAGCTTCCACTGTATTGAAGATATATTGCACCGAAGCAAACGATACCGATGTGGCACCCGATGATATTTCAGTTTCTGTTTTGATGCGTTTACTCGCCTGAATTACGGCATTTAGTAAACGCTCGGTAAAGTGATTAAGTAAGCCGTGTTTTTTAGACACACGCGCACTGGCTTTCAATTGACTGATAATTTCGAAATCACCCAAAATCTGGCTATCTAAACCAGAACCTACTTTAAACATATGTGCAATAGCTTCGTTATTTTTGTAGATGTAGGCCACTTGTTGGAATTCATCAACCGTCCCTTTTGTATTGTCGCAAAGCAGCTGAATAAGCTGGTAGGGGTGTTGAGCAAAACCGTAGATTTCGGTTCGGTTACATGTAGAAGTGACAAGCAAACTTTCAATACCGTTTTCTTTTCCTTGATGGATTAGTGCTAGTTTGGCATTTTCATCTAAACTGAAATGTCCTCGTATCTCGGCATCGGCTTTTTTGTAGCTTAACCCAATGGCATAGAAGGAGTTACTTTTAGATATGTTGTATTGGTGCATGCTTGATCTTGAAATTTCAAGGCAAATGTATGTCGATACAAATTAAAAAAATAACGCTGAAAGAACTTTTAATAACGATAGTGGTTTTTTATCTGTTTTTTTCGTTGTAAATTAGCAATTGCTATATTTTTATAGTGAAATGGTTAAGTTTAGAGTTTTTTGTTTAGAACTAATCTAAATAATTTAGTTATGATGCATAATGGGATAGATTTTAAAAATAACGCCACAGGTTCTTTTGATGAAACCGAAATTGAAGATGGGTTTTTGGTTTTCACCTTTAAGAACGATACCAGTAGCGAGCAATGTATAGTTAAAGATATTAACTGTGATTTCATTCAATTTCACTTTTGCATAAAAGGTTCCAGTAAGTTTCATTTTAATGAAGGACGCTATACGTTGAACATACATGAGGAAAACTCGTTGCTGCTATATAATCCGCAGCGCGATTTGCCGATTAATCTGGAGGTGAATCCAAATTCATGGATTGTTTCGGTGTTGATTTCCATAAAAAAATTCCATGGTTTATTTTCTCAGGAGGCTGATTATATATCCTTTTTAAATGCTGAAAACAAAGACAAAAAGTATTATAAAGATGGTATCATTTCCCCGTCTATGGCTATTGTTTTGAATCAATTGATAAACTTTAATTTAAATACGACCATTAAGAATCTGTACTTTAAAGGAAAAGCTTATGAATTGTTGAGCTTGTATTTTAATAGGAGTGAAGATGCCAATGTAGAACAATGTCCGTTTTTGGTAGATGAAACCAATGTTATTAAAATTCGAAAAGCCAAAGATATCATTATAGCAAATATGTCAGAACCGCCAAGTTTACAGGAATTGGCCGATGAAATAGGCTTGAGTCTAAAAAAATTAAAGGAAGGTTTTAAGCAAATTTACGGCGATTCGGTCTATAGTTTTTTATTTGATTATAAAATGGAAGTGTCTCGAAAACTTCTCGAATCGGGAGAAAATAATGTGAATGAAGTCGGATTAAAAGTGGGGTACAGTACGGCAAGCCATTTTATAGCTGCGTTTAAAAAGAAATATGGTACGACACCTAAAAAATATTTGCAATCAATTAGCTAGTGTTATGAGAGGTTTATTATTTTGTTTAGTCGTTGTTTTTTCAAGTTTCGTTTCACCGCCTAAAGAATCTCAGATATTGGTGTTTACCAAAACGGCTGGTTTTAGGCATGAGTCTATTGAGGTTGGTGTTGAAACTTTAAAAGCATTAGGTATCGAAAATCAGTTTGCCATCACCCACACCGAAAACGCAGAAGTATTCAACTATAGAAATTTAAAACGTTACGATGCAGTGATTTTTTTAAATACTACCGGCGATGTTTTGAATGCCGAACAGGAACAAGCCTTTGAAAAATATATTAATAAAGGTGGAAGTTTTATGGGAATTCATGCCGCAACCGACACCGAATTCGAGTGGCCTTGGTTTAACAAGTTGGTAGGCGCTTATTTTCTGGATCATCCAAAACAGCAAACTGCAACGATTAATCGAGTTATTCGGTCGCATCCCGCTACAAAACATTTACCAAACCAATGGCAGCGTTATGATGAGTGGTATAATTTTAAATCTATGAATAAGCAGGTTAATGTGCTTTTAATGTTAGATGAAACCTCTTATGAAGGAGGAAAAAACGGGGCTTTTCACCCAATAGCCTGGTGTCATGAGTTTGATGGCGGACGTGCATTTTATACCGGATTGGGGCATACCGTTGCGTCTTACAGTGAACCGGAATTTAAAAAACATTTGCTGGGAGGGATTTTGTATTGCTTAAATCGATGATTTTTAATATATTAGAAAAACCTAAATCATTGTTTATGAAATATTTAACCCCTGAAATTGAAGCGCTTTCAAAAAGTGTCAGTTCAAAATCATTAGCAAGACCTTCAACCTCCTGTGGCATTTTCCAGGATTGTGATTACAACGAAGAACGACCAAAACCTTATTTTCAGAAAAAAATTGAAGAAAACGATGTGTAGTTTGTTTTTTGAGTTTTAAATCCTTTTATAATCAATTTGGTTTAATTCTTAATAAGAAAATACTATACTAACATATAACGACGATTGTAATTTCTATTGTACTTTTGCAATAAGAGATGAGCCTGAATCACCCATGTTTTAAGTAAAACTTATGCAGGCGAATTCCACTTAACGAAAACATAGAAATTTAGCATTAACAGATGAAAAAAGGTATTCTACTCGTTAATTTAGGGTCGCCAGACAGCCCGTCACCAAAAGATGTAAAGAAATATTTAGGAGAGTTTTTAATGGATGAGCGTGTTATCGATATTCCGCTTTTGGCCAGAACAGCTCTTGTTAAAGGAATTATTCTGAAAACACGTCCTAAGGCTTCGGCAGCAGCTTACAAAAAGATTTGGTGGGAAGAAGGATCGCCTTTAATCGTCATTTCAGAACGTGTACAAAAGAAGCTTCAAAAGTTAGTTGATGTTCCCGTAGCCTTAGCCATGCGTTACGGCAGTATGACTATTAAAAAAGGACTTCAGGAATTGGTAGATCAGGGGGTAGAAGAAGTCCTGTTATTTCCATTATATCCACAGTTTGCCATGGCTACAACCGAAACTATTACGGTTTTAGCTGAAGAACTACGCCAAGAGCATTTTCCAAATTTAAAAATTGAATCGGTTCCGGCATTTTACAATAAGCCAGACTATATTGAAGTGCTTTCAGAGAGTATTAAAAAGCATTTAGAAGGAAAAGATTACGAACATCTACTGTTTTCATATCACGGCGTACCAGAGCGTCACATTCGTAAAAGCGATGTGACCAAATCGCATTGTAAAATAGACGGGAGTTGTTGTAAAACACCTAGTAAAGCACATGAGTTTTGCTACAGGCATCAATGTCTGGAAGTAACGCGCCTGGTTGCTGAAAGACTTCAGCTTAAATCCGATTCCTATTCAACATCGTTTCAATCGCGATTAGGATTCGATCCGTGGTTATTGCCATATACCGACAGAACCATAGAGCGTTTAGGGAAAAGCGGAGTGAAAAATATGGCGATTGTAACACCGGCCTTTGTAAGTGATTGTTTAGAGACTTTAGAGGAAATAGCAATGGAAGGTCAGGAGATTTTCCATGAAATGGGCGGAAAAGATTTTACTACAGTGCCATGTTTAAATGATGATGATGAGTGGGTAGCCCTGTTGGCAAAATGGATAAAAAACTGGGAATCGACTAACGTTATAGCTTAATGGCAAAAGTATCGGCAAAGGATTTAGGAACACAACCCATAAGCAAATTACTGGTTAAACAAGCGGTTCCTGCGTCAATAGGTATTTTAGTGATGTCATTAAATATATTAGTCGATACTATTTTTGTGGGACATTGGATTGGTTCTATCGCTATTGCAGCGATAAACATTGTATTACCAGTGTCGTTTTTTATTGCGGCTTTAGGGATGAGTATTGGGATTGGAGGATCGTCAATTATATCCAGAGCTTTAGGAGCTTCCAATCAGGAAAAGGCGCTGAAAACCTTCGGAAACCAGATTACTCTGGCCTTGTTGTTTACGGTGTCGATGGTCGTTTTAGGTCTGACTTTTGCAGATAATATTATTTTATCCTTTGGTGGAAAAGGGGCAATTTTTGATCCTGCAAAAATTTATTACCAGATTGTGCTTTATGGAGTGCCTTTTCTGGCACTATGTATGCTAGGGAACACCGTAATTCGCGCTGAAGGTAAGCCTAAGTTTGCCATGTACGCCATGATGATTCCGTCGGTAAGCAATTTAATTCTGGATTATATTTTAATAAATCTTTTAGATTATGGTATGTATGGCGCAGCCTGGGCAACAACCATTTCCTATGTTATTTGCTTCGTGTTTATTCTATGGTTTTTTCTGTCTAAACATTCCGAATTAAAAATCAATTTTCTTCATTTCGGACTTAATCTATCTATAGTAAAAGAAATAGCCTCTTTAGGTTTTGTAACCTTGGCCAGACAGGCGGTGGTAAGTATCACCTATTTGTTTATGAATAATATTCTCTTCGATTTAGGAGGAGAAACGTCAGTGACAGCTTACGCTATTGTTGGTCGCATGCTCATGTTTGCTTTATTCCCGGTATTCGGAATTACCCAAGGATTTTTACCTATAGCTGGCTTTAATTATGGTGCTAAAAATTACGATCGCGTTCGGGAGAGTATTAACACGGCAATCAAGTATGCTTCGGTTTTGGCGACTTTGGTTTTTATTTTACTAATGGCATTTCCGGAAGCCATTACTAAAATGTTTACTAGTGATGTTGCTGTGATTCAACAAACCCCAAGTGATATGCGCTGGGTTTTTGCTGCAACGCCCATTATCGCACTTCAACTTATTGGTGCGGCTTATTTTCAAGCCATTGGTAAAGCAACACCAGCGTTGTTACTAACCTTATCGCGACAAGGGTTTTTCTTTATTCCGTTGATTTTAATTTTACCTAAATTTTACGGGGAATTAGGTGTTTGGATGTCTTTCCCTATATCCGATGTCTTATCAACTTTAGTTACGGGATATTTTTTAAACCGCGAGATTCGAAGAGATTTAATTGCTAAAACCACATAAAAACAATTTCAATGGAATACTACAATTATATAAAAGCGTTACATCTTATTTTTGTAATCACCTGGTTTGCCGGTCTGTTTTACATCCCCAGATTGTTTGTGTATCAAATTGAGGCTTCAGAGAAACCTTCACCGGAAAAGGAAATCTTAGGAAAACAACTGGCCTTGATGGCAAAGCGACTATGGAATATCATTACCTGGCCATCGGCGATTTTAGCAACGGTTTTCGCTATTTGGTTGCTTATTTTAATGCCAGGTTTTCTAAAACAGCCCTGGATGCATGTTAAACTGGCTTTTGTGGTTTTACTAATCATCTATCACTTAAAAACCCATCAATATTACAAACAATTGCAAAAAGGAATAGTCGCTAAAACGTCCAATTTTATGCGTTTATGGAATGAAGGTGCCACCTTTATTTTATTCGCTGTGGTGTTTTTGGTTATTTTAAAAAGCGCTATTAATTGGGTGTTTGGAGTTGTTGGAATTCTTGTATTAGGAATTTTAATCACCTTAGGATTCAAAATTTACAAGAATATTCGTGATAAAAATCCGGAGGCATAAGCGCTTGCTTCGAGCCGGGAAAATATTGGCTTAATTATTGCTATATTTAGTCAATTAAAACTTCAGATGAAATTAAAAAAGCTGTCTTTACGAATCCGTATTTTTCTAGCCATGATTTTGTTGGTGTTTCTCGCGTCAGTACTTATTGCGGCGGTTGCGATTTACCAGTATAAGGAGCAGAGTGAAGATTACCATAACGGACATTTAGAGCGTAAGGAGAAGAATATTCAAACGCATTTAAAGCGTATTTTAAACGGACGCCAAAATACCTGGGAGGTTAAAACCGAAAATATCCCCATTATTTTTAAGGAAGAGATTTATAATATCGCCGATATTCACAAGCTTCAGATTAATCTTTACGATCTTGATGGATCGCTGTTAATTTCCTCACGTGCCGGAATTCAAAAGCAAGCTGCCGATATCTGTTTAAATGCAGAAATTTTAAATGCCATTTCCAACACCGCAGAGCATATGTATATGGATGTGCATAAGGAAAACGGAGAGATTTTTCAGTCGTCTTATACCTATTTGCTTGATCAGCAATCGAAAGCAATAGCCATATTAAACTTACCGTATTTAGAGAAAGATGACTTTTTAACCAATGAGATTTTGGAGTTCTTGGAGCGTATTGCTTATGCCTTCATTATTATTCTTTTAATGGCAATTGCAGTAGCGTTTCTGTTGTCAAAATACATTACAAAATCGTTACAAACCATTAGTGAAAAGATAAATGCGACACGTTTGGAGAAACGTAATGAGCGGATTGATGTGGACGATACTAGTGAAGAGATTTCAACCCTGGTTAATTCGTATAATAGTATGATTGACGAATTGGAGGAAAGTGCCATTCAGCTAGCCAGAAGTGAACGTGAACAGGCCTGGCGGGAAATGGCAAAACAAGTGGCACACGAAATTAAAAATCCGTTGACCCCAATGCGTTTAACGGTGCAGAATTTCCAAAGAAAGTTTAATCCGGAGGACGAAAATATTAATGAAAAGCTGGACGAATACACTAAGACTTTGATTCAGCAAATCGACACCATGAGTGCGATAGCTTCGGCGTTTTCAAACTTCGCAAAAATGCCGGCGCAGCAGAACGAAACCTTAAATGTGGTAAAAATTGTAAAGCTGGCCCTTGATATTTTTAATGAAGACTATATTGTGTTTCATGCACAGGAGGAAGAAATAATCGCTAAATTTGATAGAACACAATTGATTCGTGTGATTACGAATTTGGTGAAGAACGGTATTCAGGCCATGCCGGAACATCAGGATCCTAAAATTGAAATCGATGTCGCTTCGGAAGGTAATTCGGTTGTGATTACGGTAAGCGATAATGGTTCCGGGATTTCAGAAGAAAATATAGATAAGGTGTTCGAGCCTAAGTTTACCACGAAAACCAGTGGCATGGGTCTTGGTCTGGCCATGGTAAAAAACATTGTAGAAACCTATAAAGGCTCTATAACGGTTATATCAGAGAAGAATGTAGGAACAACGTTTAAAGTTAAGTTTCCAAAAGAAACGATCCTTTAAATCCTGAAAAATAAAAGTATAATGAGTTTTAATAATATTCTTGTTGAAGAAAATGATGGTATCGCAACCATTACAATAAATCGTCCGAAAAAGTTAAATGCCTTGAATAAGGAAACGATTGAGGAGCTGCATCAGGCGATAAAGGAAGCTGAAAAGGATGATGATGTTAAAGTGTTAATCATTACTGGAAGTGGCGAAAAGGCCTTTGTTGCTGGTGCAGATATTAGTGAATTCGCTGATTTTTCTGTTGAAGAAGGCACAAAATTAGCTGCAAACGGTCAAAAGATATTATTCGATTTTATTGAAAATTTATCGAAACCGGTAATAGCCGCAGTAAACGGGTTTGCTTTAGGAGGAGGACTGGAATTGGCTATGGCGTGCCATTTCAGATTGGCGAGTGATAATGCCAAAATGGGGCTTCCAGAAGTCTCTCTTGGTGTTATTCCGGGTTATGGAGGTACACAACGTTTGCCACAATTAATCGGTAAGGGTAGGGCTATGGAAATGATTATGACTGCCGGTATGATTGATGCTAATAAAGCTTTAAGTTATGGTTTGGTAAATCATGTAACTTCACAGGAAGAGTTACTTCTGCTTTGCGAGAAAATAGCGAATAAGATTACTAACAATTCTCCGGTGGCTATTAGTTCAGCTATTCAGACAATTAATGCGAATTTTAAATCGGGCGTAAATGGTTATGATGTGGAAATTAAAGCATTTGGCAAATGTTTTGGAACCGATGATTTTGCAGAAGGTACTACCGCCTTTTTGGAAAAGCGCAAAGCTAAATTTACAGGAGAGTAAATCTGCTTTTTAATAAAATTATCGTTTTATAATTCTTAATTTTATAGGGCTTATTTCGTCCTTATGAATTCTAATTCACCCATAAAAGGTCGTGGTGCACAACAAAATGTGCCCAATCGTTTTTTCGAGTTGACTCACGAAATGCGAGACGATTTTTTAGAATTTTGCAGAATAGAGGGTGAAGAAGCCGATAAAAATACAACGCAATATTTAGAAGTTTTTCCTAAAACGATTGTCAATAAAATTGAGAGTCCCGATATTGGAATGACCTATTCCATGAACATGTATCAGGGCTGTGAACACGGTTGCATTTACTGTTACGCACGAAATAGTCATGAATACTGGGGCTATAGTGCCGGCCTGGATTTCGAGCGACGTATTTTGGTGAAAAAACAAGCGCCTCAATTGTTGGAATCTTTTATTAAAAGGAAGACTTGGCAGGCTCAAACCATTGTGATGTCTGGTAATACAGATTGTTATCAGCCTGCCGAAAAAGAATTCGAAATCACTAGAAAATGTCTAGAAGTATTTTTAAAATACAAACATCCAGTGGGGATTATTACAAAAAATGCCCTAATTCTACGTGATTTAGATGTGTTGAAAGCCCTAGCAGAGGAGCATCTGGTAGCAGTAAATGTTTCGATTACCTCGTTATCTGAAGAAACACGGCGAGTTTTAGAGCCTCGAACCACCACAATAAAAAGGCGATTAGAAACTGTAAAAACATTGAGCGAGCATGGTATTCCGGTAAATGTCATGTTAGCGCCTATAATTCCATCCATTAATAGTCATGAAATATTGCCTTTAGCCAAAACTGCTGCGGAGCATGGTGCATTATCTATAGCGCATACAGTGGTAAGATTAAATGGTGCAATTGGCGAAATCTTTACTGATTGGATTAGAAAAACCATGCCAGATCGAGCTGATAAAGTCTTGCATCAAATTGAGAGTTGTCATGGAGGTAGTTTAAATGATAGCCGTTTTGGAACTAGAATTCATGGAGAAGGACATATTGCCAGGCAAATAAATGATTTAATGAAGCTGGCAAGGCATAAGTATTTTAAAGATAGGGAGATGCCAAGATTAAATACATCATTACATGAAACGTACAAAGACGGACAGTTAAAATTGTTCTAATAAAAAAGGTGAGCAATTTTGCTCACCTTTTCAGTGGTTTCAAGTGTTAAGTTTGAATGTTTTACTTTGAAATTGATTCAGTAAATACTTTACCTTCCGTTTTGTAAACAATTTTGTAATCGCCTTTGTTTAATCCAGAAAGTCTGAATATTCTACTTACGTTTTCGGTGTTTGTAATCGTTTCAGAATGCATTAATTCCGGAACAGAAGTAACGCCGTTTTCACTTGTAAAATAAACAGCAATTTCTAAAGGTGCTTTGTTTAAAGATAATCTGGAAATGTAAACCATGTCCCCTTTTATGCGCGTAACAGGTTTAAAAATAGTACTTTCCAATTCTTTTTGAAATGCAACAGTGTTGTTGTTTACAGTAAAAGGAATGGTGGTAATTTCTACATCTTTGTCTAATTCAAAAAAGTAACTACCATCTGGAAGCGATGTTAAATCGAATCCTTTAGTGTAGGTTCCTGTTTTCTGTATTAGCTCTTTATATAGTACCATTCCATTATCATCTTTGATAGATAATAGGTTGCCTGCTTTAACATCACTTAACGTTACAGAAGTCTTCTCGGCATCATCTTTAAAAGAAAAATACGATGCGTCATTCGCGAAACTTAACAAGGTAGCAAATAATGTTACCATTAAGAATCTTTTTCTTGTGTTGTTTAATACGTTTTTCATGATTTAGTGTTTTTAACGTTTCACAATGTAAAGATAGGTCGGTAATTTTGTTTGTAAAACACTGAAATTGACTGATTTATGTTCTAAATTATCCGTTATTTTTACATCAATTAATGGTTAAGTTAATATGGATTATGAAGTTGTTAAATGAGTACATATTTACGCGATTTATAGGATTTGTACTGTAAATAGAGCTATCCTCCTTACAGGAATTGTATTCTATGTTCAATTTAAAGCAAAAAAAAAGTGAGCCACCACAGCTCACTTTACCAACTAAACTAAATAAGACATTAAACTAATTATTAATGAATGTCGTGTATTCCTTGTTATCAGAGATGAATACTATTTTGTAGTCACCTTTCCCTAATTTATATGCTTTCTCTATAGACTGAATACCTTTAATTCTTTCCGAGTGAATTAAATCGTATTCGCTATTGTTGTTTGCGTAAATGTGGATGCTTAAAGCTTCTTGTTTTGGCGCCAATTTAGTAACGTAAACAACCCCGTTGTCTTCTCTAACATAAGGCTTGTAACTTGTAGTTTCTTTAGCTTTGTTAAAGTAAACGTTTTCAAAGTTTACGGTAAAAGGAATGGTTCTAACTTCTAAGTTTTTGTCGATTTCAAAAACATATTCACCGTTTGGTAAAGCAGATAAGTCGAATCCTTTTTTATACGTTCCCGTTTCTTTAATTTGTTCTTTATAAAGTACAACACCATAGTTGTCTTTAATAGATAATATGTCACCAGCTTTTACATGATTCAAAGTAATCGCTGTTTTAGAAATTTCAGCAGCATCTGTTGAAACTGTAATATCATTAGCGTTACTTAATAATGATGTAGAAACAGCTAATAATAAAATACTTTTCTTTAATACGTTAATAGTCTTTTTCATAATGATGTGTTTTACAACGTTCAACGGTACAAAGATATGGTAGATATCAAGTTGATAAAACATCACATTTGATGAGTTTATGTGCTATTTTATCAGTTAATTCTATGTTAAATTAATGTGAAGTTAAAATAGCATATATTAAGGTTAAGTTTTTATATAATGGCTTGTTTAAGGTATTCTTTTAGCCTAGTTGTTTGCTTTTGTTTTACGATGGTGTAGATCGAATAATTAATATAGTATATGGTTTGAAAGCAATATGCGGTAATTTAAGCTTAATATAGAAATTAGTATACTCATAGAATAATATTACGGATAGCTATAAACTGAATTTATACTTTATAGAGTATGAGTGATCGAATCGCTTTAGTTGGTTGCCATTCACTTTAAAATCCTTCATTTTAAAGAAAAAAAAGTGAGCCACCACAGCTCACTTTACCAACTAAACTAAATAAGACATTAAACTAATTATTAATGAATTTTGTATATTCCTTATCGTTAGAGATGAAAACCAACTTGTAGTTGCCACCTTTTTCTAATCTGTAAACACGGTCTATGGATTGTATTCCTTTTATTTTTTCAGAGTGAATCAATTCGTATTTACTATTTTGCTCAGCGTAAATGTTAATTTTTAAACTTTCATGATTAGGAGCCAGTTTAGAAATGAATAAGATACCATTCTCTTGCTTTACAAAAGGTTTGTAAGTAATGGTCTCTTCATTTTTGTTAAATGTTACCTTTTCAAAGTTTACGCTAAAAGGAACGGTTTTAATTTCTAAAGCTTTTTCCACTTCAAAAAAGTAATTACCGTTTGGTAAAGCAGATAAATCGAATCCTTTTTTATAGGTTCCAGCTTTCTGAATAGCTTCCATATATAAAGTAGCTCCGTTTACATCTTTTATAGATAGCAAATCTCCTACTTTTACATGATTAATAGTAAAAGCGGTAGTTGTAATTTTATTATTGTTAGTAGACACAGAAACTTCGGTAGCGTTACTCAATAATGAAGTAGATAAGGCTAATACTAATAAGGTATCGTTTAAAATTTTAACTGTGTTTTTCATAATGTGTTGTTTTAATTGTTCAACGTTACAAAGATAGAGTAGGATAACCTGTTGTAAAACAACTGTTTTGATGAATATATGTGCTATTTTATCACAATATGTACTTTTTTAATGGTTATATGAAAATTTAGTTTAAATTTGAGTTAATTAAGTATATAATTAAAGTTGAAGTATAGATAATTAACAGCGATATTTGATTTGTTATGGTATGGGTGATAATTTAGTACAAAAAAAAAGTGAGCCACCACAGCTCACTTTACCAACTAAACTAAATAAGACATTAAACTAATTATTAATGAATATTGTAAACTCTTGTATCGAGTTAGATTTATATCGAAATTTCTGTTTAAAGAAATTTTTGATGTCAAAATTTTATGTGTCTTGAAAAGAATTCAATTTAAATACGAATAATTTTAAGAGCGCGTTGTTATCATAAATCAACAGTACAAATATAGCACAGGTTAAGTGTCGGGAAAACAACTAATTTATCGTATTTATATGCTATATTAACTGTTAAATATATGTTAACAGGATGTGAAGTTAAAATAACACACAATCGAGATAATAAATTATATATTTACATCGTATTATGTTGTAAATTTGCTTAAACCCAATTTGTTATGATTAATAAAAAGCCAACATTTAGAAAGCTTACTCCAAGTTTTGGGAGTTCGATATTAGTTAAGCAACATGTCGATACCGTGGATAAAAGCTTTGCCTACTGGCATTTCCATCCTGAATTAGAGCTTATTTATATAAATAAGGGGCAGGGGAAAACACACATAGGAAATCATCTATCATATTTCAATAATAGTCAGTTAATATTAATCGGTTCAAATTTACCGCACAATGGTTTTACCGATAGGTTAACAGCTAATGGAACGGAAACAACCATACAGTTTAAATCTAACTTTTTAGGAAACGATTTTCTTGAAGTTCCGGAAATGGCAAATATTGTATCGTTATTCGAACGTGCTAAAAAAGGGATTCGTTTTCGAGTGGAAACCAAACAGAAAATTGGTCCTAAAATTGAAAAACTGATGAAATATCAGGGACTGAAACGTGTTTTTAAGTTTTTAGAAATATTAGACTATCTGGCAACCACGGATGATTATACTATTTTAAATGCTGATGGTTTTTCTTTTGAAACTGAGGCACAGGATAGCTCAAAGGTAGATGTCATCTATAAATATGTGAATAAAAATTTTCAACGTCATATTAGTTTAGATGAAATTGCGGATGAGGTAAGTATGACGGTTCCCGCCTTTTGTAGATATTTTAAAAAAGCTACAGGAAAGACCTTTACGCAGCTTGTAAATGAATATCGTGTGGTGCACGCTACGAAATTGTTGAATGAAAGTCAAATGAGTATTGCCGACATTTGTTTTGAATGCGGATTTAATAACTTCTCGCATTTCAATAAACAGTTTAATGAAATCGTAGGGAAAAGTGCTTCGAATTACCGTAAGGAAATTAAAATGATGATAGGCTAAGCGTATTATTTAAGGCCATTCCATTCGTTGTAAAACTGATCTAAAAACTGAGTCATAAAATTATGGCGTTCAATGGCTATTTTTTGTGCCGTTTTGGTATGCATTCTGTCTTTAAGTAATAATAATTTTTCGTAGAAATGATTAATGGTCGGCGCTGTTGAAGTTTTGTATTCTTCTTTACTCATATTTAAGTTAGGCTGAATTTCCGGATCGTAAAGCGCACGGTTCTTAAAGCCGCCATAATTAAAGCAACGGGCAATACCTATAGCGCCAATAGCATCTAAGCGGTCGGCATCCTGAATCACATCTAATTCTGCCGATTTGAATTTTTGGGCTTCATTACCTCCTTTAAATGAAATGTTTTCAATAATGTTTACCACATGTTCGATAATGGTCGAGTCTACATTCTGCTTAAAGAGGAATTCCCGAGTCACTCTTGGACCAACTGTTTCGTCACCATCATGAAATTTACTGTCGGCAATATCGTGTAATAAGGCACCAAGCTGAACAATAAAAAGATTAACAGGTTCTTGTTTTGCTATGAGTATAGCATTATTGTAAACACGTAAGATATGAAACCAGTCGTGTCCTCCTTCAGCATGCTCTAAGCTATCTTTAACAAAGGCTTTGGTTGCAGTGATGATGTTGTCGTTATTCATAATCCTATAAAAATAAAAAATCCTTTCGGTATGGAAAGGAATTTTTATAAACTTAATGTTTTAATTATTTTACAGTTGCTGGCTCAACCCATTTAAACTGGTATGAGTTTTCCGGGATTTTCATACGTTCTGATAAACGATACATTCTTGCCGGAAGTTTCATTAAATAATCTCTGGCTTTTTCAGCTTCATCGGTAAGGTTGGTTAATTTGTCAATATCCCAACGTACCAGTAATTTTTCTAAAATCTGAACATAATCGTGAGAGGTGTACACCCCAATACGTTGCGCGGTATTAGAAAACTCTTCGAAAGCCGTGCTTATTTGGTCGCCTGACTCTCTTAAAAAGTGTGCAGGCATAGTGATTTTTTGCTTCATCATGGTGTAAAACGCCATCATCATTTGGCTCGGATCTACCTTAAAAATACGTTCTACGAAATCGGAATACGCATTGTGATGACGCATTTCGTCTCCAGAAATAATCTGGCACATTTTACCTAATTGTTTGTTACCACTTTTCTTAGCAATTTTAGCCACACGGTTGTGTGAAATATAGGTTGCTAACTCCTGAAAACTGGTGTACACAAAGTTTTTATAAGGGTCTCTGTCTGTTCCAATATCAAAACCATCAGCAATTAAATATTGTGTGGTTTTTTCAATTTCGCGCATGTTTACACGACCTGAAAGGTATAAGTATTTGTTTAGGACATCACCATGGCGGTTTTCTTCAGCCGTCCAGTGGCGTACCCATTTAGCCCATCCGTTTTCGCGGTCTTGTTGCTTAACGCCTTCAACATCCATTAACCAGGATTCGTAAGTTGGTAAGGCTTCTTCGGTAATCATGTCACCAACCAAAACCACCCAGAAATCATATGGTAATTCTTTTGATAATTCTCGTATTTCACGAACCTCTTCGAAGAAATTGTCACCTTCCGAATTCGGTAGGAAATCGGTTGGTTGCCAAATGTTTTCAATCGGGATTAAATATTTTTCTATCAGTGATTCAACGTCTTTTTCCAAAAACTGCATGACCTCTAATCTCACATTCTTTAACGACATTTTTCTATGTTTTTATGAGTGAATACTGTTCTTAATAGTAGTTTCAATACTATTTATAAGCTCTTCTTTATTTGCAAAGGTACTAACTTTTAAAGGCTTATGTATGGTAAATGTAACATGATTGCCCAAACCCATAGGGAAATTACCATATTTTAACATTTTCCAGGAGTTATTAATACTTACAGGAACCACGTAGGCTGAAGGTATTTTTTTGAATAACATTTCTAACCCTTTTGTTTGGAAAGGTTTAGGTTTTCCGGTTTTACTTCGGGTACCTTCGGGGAAAATAACGGCTGCACGCTTATTGGTTTCAATGTATTCACCAAACTTCATAAGTGCAGGCAAGGATTGTCTCGGGTTTTTGCGATCGATTAAGGCCGCACCACCATGACGTAAGTTATAAGACACACTTGGGATTCCTTTTCCCAGTTCAATTTTACTAATGAATTTCGGGTGATGTTTACGCATATACCAGGTAAGTGGGTAAATATCGTGTAAACTCTGGTGGTTCGCTACAAAAATAATGGGTGTGTTTTCAGGAATCTCCTGGGTATTAATACATGAAAAGCGCGTGCCTAACACATAGCCACATAGCATTAAGCAATATTGTAATGCATCGACACTTAATTTATGGGCTTGGTAACCAAAAAGGTTAAAGCAAATCCATTGAATTGGGTGAAAAATAACCAGTGTTAAGAAAAAACACAAGTAATAAATTGCGGTTAGCGGATATGATAATAGTTTTAACATGCCGCAAAAATAAGTAAAACTTAGTTTTAATAAACAGCGACACAGGTGTTATTTTCACAGCGGACCTCTTTAGGAGGGGAGACAAGCATACAATCTGAAAAAATACCCCATTTTTTGTTATAATCGGCTTCCATTTGATTGTAGGTTTTAACTTGTTCCTCAAGAATTTCAACATCGATTGAGGTGGAATAGATTAAATAACCCCATGGTCCGCCACAAGGTTTACTTCCAAAAGCGATGTATTTACAGGTTGTGGTTTCATTACATTCTGAAGCGGATGCTAAAGTTTCAATTTTCGCTTTCAGTGCTGTTAATGCATTTAAATCGTCATCCTGAGATAATACAGGATCGTCATCGCATTTTGTGGAAAGTAATATTAATGGTAGTAAAAACAGCAAATAGGGTTTCATAGCAGGCTTTTATTTGTAGATGCCTGATATGAAAAAAGGTTGCGTTATGAAATAAAAAAAGCCACGATAATTCGTGGCTTCTTCTTTCTAATATTTTTTATTAGCAATACTCGTTGTAAGCATCAACAAGGTTTTCTGCGATTAATTCAGCAGGGCGACCTTCAATGTGGTGACGCTCTAGCATATGTACCAATTCACCATCTTTAAATAAAGCCATACTTGGTGAGCTTGGAGGGAATGGTACCATATGTTGTCTTGCTTGTGCAACCGCTTCTTTATCAACTCCTGCGAAAACAGTAACGATATGATCTGGTTTTTTAGCATTTTGTAAACTTAATCGAGCACCTGGGCGCGCATTGGCAGCCGCACAACCACAAACAGAATTTACTACAACTAACGTAGTTCCTTCTTTTGCTAAGGCAGCGTCTACAGCCTCAGGAGTATGTAATTCTTCAAAACCAACTTTGGTTAAATCTTCACGCATTGGTTTTACTAATTCTGCTGGATACATATATTTTAATTTTTAAAAATTAACAAATTTAGATTGCAAAGATACCAATTGTGTAACAATTAGTGCTTTCAATCTACTAACAAATATTATATTTACACTCATTTTTTATTATCATTAGAACAGTGAGTGTGAGCCTGCTTTAACAAGCTCCTTCTTAAAAATAAAGAAAGAGGTTGGTAGGTTTGACGTTAAACCTTATTTATACTTACATGAATTTTTCAAAATGGATTGGAGCGGCCTTAGGTTGGTCGTTTGGTGGGCCTGTTGGCGCTATTTTAGGATTGGCCTTAGGAAGCCTTGTAGACTCTATGGGGAATGGATCAGAAATAAATCAGGATACACAACAACGCTACAGGCAGCGCCCCATAACGCAGCCGGGCGATTTCGAGGTTAGTTTGTTAATTTTAGCTTCGATTGTTATTAAAGCTGATGGAAAACAAGATCAGCGTGAATTAGATTATGTGCGTATGCATTTTGCGAATATGTATGGTAAAGATCGCGCTAATCACGCCTTTCGATTGTTTAAGGAGATTAATAAGCAGAAGAATATTTCAACCCGGCAGGTGTGTTTGCAAATCAGACAAATGATGGAGCACCCGTCACGTTTGCAACTTGTCCATTTTTTATTCGGAGTAGCCAAAGCCGATGGTGTGGTTACCGAAAGCGAAGTGGCAGCGATTCAAACCATGGCAGGATATTTAGGAATTAGTTCTTATGATTTTGAAAGTATTAAAGCTATGTTTTACGAATCGGCTGATAATGCTTATAAAATTCTGGAGATTGAAAAATCAGCTACAAATGAAGATATTAAAAAGGCTTACCGTAAGATGGCTAAGAAATACCATCCAGATAAGGTAATTCATCTAGGGCAGGAACATCAAAAAGGGGCAGAGGAAAAATTCCGTCAGGTGCAGCAGGCTTACGAGCAGTTGCAAAAGGAACGCGGGTTTAATTAAAACTAAAAAACCAATTATGCCTAAGGGTATAATTGGTTTTAAAGAATTCTTTTGTTAAGACTGGTTTTACGTTGCATATTTAGTAGTCCAGTTTTTGATTTCCGGTATACTCTACAATTTGTCCGTCTTTTTTGAATACTAAAACGACTTTATCGTTGTCATCTAAGTATTTGGCTTTTAATTCCCATCCTGCTTCACTGGCAGAGTCAATCAAACATTGACGCACATCAGGATTATTAAGGTTTAAGTTTAATTCAATAGCTTTAGCGCTTAAGGTCAGCAAAAGCATTCCTGTAAATAGTAGTACTTTTTTCATAGAAAACATTATTAATGTGTTATAAATTGCTTTCTACTAAGGTATTACATGATTTAAGGATTGTTAAATTTTATTGTTGATTGTTGTTTTTTAACGATGAATTCAACATTCTCACCCAGAATAAGCGCCCGATTGTCTTTTTCATGGCCAGCAGGCATGTTAAATGCTATGGGGAAATCACAATCTTTAAGCACATCTAAAATGAGTTGTTCAACAGAAGAACCCCAGGGTGTGGTATTGCGCTTTACTTTGCTCATATCGCCAACCAATACGCCAGCACAGCGGTCAAAATATCCGGCACGTTTTAAACTTTGAAGCATGCGATCAATATGGTATTTGTACTCACCGATTTCTTCAATAAACAGAATTTTGCCTGTCGTATCAATACTGGTTTCAGAGCCCAGCATACTGTACAAAATACTTAAATTACCACCAACAATGGGAGCTGTTACCGACCCTTCCTTATTGTAGTTTGAGCCCGCTAAAGTGTATGATAAGGTCTCGCCAAAAATCACTTTTCTAAAGGTTTCAATCGTTTCAGGAATGGTGGCTTCATCGTCTTGCAGACTCGTACACATCATGGCATGAATGCTTTCAAAACCCTTCACATGCATTAAATTATGTAACGCGGTGATGTCAGAATAACCAATCAGCCATTTTGGATTTTTATTGAATTGGGTAAAATCCAGCTTATCCAGAATTCTTATAGCACCATAGCCGCCTCGGGCACACCAAATAGCACGAATAGTTTTATCGTTCATCGCCCATTGAAAGTCTTCGCATCGTTCTTCATCGGTACCAGCAAAATGATCCGCCTGATTAAATACATGTTTTCCAACAATCGCATGTAAACCCCAGCTGGCTAGCAAGGCTTTAGCTTTTTCTATTTCATCGGTTCTGTTTTTTAAAATACCTGAAGGCGCTACAATGGCAACGGTGTCGCCAGCTTTTAAATATGGTGGTTGTATCAATGTGTTTGTCGTATTTGTTGAAAAGCTTTGAGCTGAAGTGTTCGTTTTTCCGAAGAACAATACAGCAAAAAATAGGAGGCTAAGTATTGAGATTTTTGACATAAGGTAAAAATACATTTTTTTTCTAAATCGCTTCTTAATTGCTTACTTTTGTGCCCTAAATTAAAGTGCTAAGATATATTTAGTCTTCTCGAGCGCAGTCGAGCGGTTTTAAATTTAGGCCTCGACTGCGCTCGACCTGACAATAGTTAAAAGAGATGAACAAACCAAAACGATATACAATTACTTCGGCCTTACCGTATACCAACGGACCAATTCACATTGGACATTTGGCAGGGGTTTATGTGCCAGCCGATATTTATGCGCGCTATTTACGATTAACAGGAAACGATGTGGTTTTTATTGGAGGAAGTGACGAGCACGGCGTGCCGATTACCATAAAAGCTAAAAATGAGGGGGTAACACCACAGGATATTGTAGATAAATACCATGCTATTATTAAGCAGTCTTTCGAGGAGTTTGGTATTTCGTTTGATAATTATTCGCGTACATCGGCACCAATTCATCATGAAACGGCTTCAGAATTCTTTAAAACCCTTTACGATAAAGGGGAGTTTATTGAAGAAACCACCGAGCAATTATACGATGAGAAAGCGAATCAGTTTTTGGCCGATCGTTTTGTGACTGGAACCTGTCCGAAATGTGGGAATGAGGAAGCTTATGGAGACCAATGTGAGAAATGTGGAACCAGTTTAAATGCCACCGATTTAATTAATCCCAAGTCAGCATTAACTGGGAATGTGCCTACATTAAAGCAAACGAAACACTGGTTTTTACCATTAGATAAACACGAAGCGTTCTTAAAAGAGTGGATTTTAGAAGGTCATAAAAAAGACTGGAAACCGAATGTTTACGGACAAGTTAAATCCTGGATTGACGATGGTTTACGTCCGCGTGCCGTAACCCGTGATCTAGATTGGGGAATCCCTGTGCCTGTTGAAGGCGGCGAAGGTAAAGTGCTTTATGTTTGGTTCGATGCGCCAATCGGGTATATCTCATCAACAAAAGAATGGGCGGAACGCGAAGGTAAAGACTGGGAACCTTATTGGAAAGATGAAGACACGAAATTAGTACACTTCATAGGTAAAGATAATATTGTATTCCACTGTATTATTTTTCCAGCCATGCTAAAGGCTGAAGGCAGCTATATCTTACCGGATAATGTGCCGGCAAACGAGTTCCTGAATTTGGAAGGCAATAAATTATCGACCTCTAAAAACTGGGCGGTTTGGTTACCAGAGTATTTAAAGGAATTCCCTGGTCAGCAGGATGTCTTACGTTATGCGTTAACGGCAAATGCACCTGAAACCAAAGACAACGATTTTACCTGGAAAGATTTTCAGGCTAGAAATAATAATGAGTTAGTGGCTATTTTCGGGAATTTTATAAATCGTGTGGTGGTATTAACCAATAAATATTATAATGGGGTAGTGCCGGCTCCGGCAGACTTTACTCAGGTAGATGAAGAAACCTTAGCGGCAGTTAAAGCCTATCCAAATGTTATTGCCAGTTCTGTGGAACGCTACCGTTTTAGAGAAGCCCAACAGGAGTTAATGAATTTAGCACGTTTAGGAAATAAGTACTTAGCCGATGAAGAGCCTTGGAAGGTTGTAAAAGAAGATGAAGCACGTACTCAGACTATCATGTATGTAGCCTTACAGATTGCTTCGGCGTTAGCAACCTTGAGCGAACCATTTTTACCATTTACTTCAGAAAAGCTCAAAAACATTTTAAATGTTACGTCGAGCGGAGTCGAGACGTCTTGGGATGAAGTTTCAGAAAAAGACGAGTTGCTTCCTGTAGGACATCAAATAGGGGCATCAGAATTACTGTTTGTGAAAATTGAAGATGAAACCATACAGTTTCAGTTAGATAAATTGGAAGCGAGTAAAAAAGCTAATGAAGCGGCTAATAAAGCGGTTGAGCCTCAAAAAGAAACCATCACTTTCGATGATTTTACAAAGCTTGATATGCGCGTAGGTACTATTATTGAGGCTGAAAAAATGCCAAAAGCGAAAAAGTTACTGGTGTTAAAAGTTGATACAGGTATCGATACCAGAACCATTGTTTCTGGTATTGCCGAAAGCTTTACACCGGAAGAAGTTGTGGGTAAAAAAGTAACGGTTTTAGTCAATCTGGCGCCAAGAGCCCTACGGGGTGTGGAAAGTCAGGGTATGATTTTAATGACGGAGAATGCTGATGGAAAACTGGTGTTTGTTAATCCGGATGATGCAAACGTTTCAAACGGATTACAAATTAGCTAGAAATGTTCCTCAATCAATATATCGAAAACCACATACGCAAGTATGTGGTTTTTTTTATAGAATAGTTAATTCTGTAATTTTAACATTTCATCTTATTTAGATTTAATAAAAATAAATATATTTGCAGGGTAATTCATTAATTAATAGAGTCTTGGGTAAGAAGAAAAAGGAAAAGACGCTCAAAAAGCTTAAGAAATTAGAAGCTGCAGGCATTGTGCTTCCGGAAAAAGTGAAGACAAGCTGTTGTAAAAAATTTAAAAAGGGCGAGAATAAGCGTTGTAAAAAATGCCCTTGTTTCGATTTACTCAAAAAAGTTGCTTAAAGATTCAGAACAATTTTTTTATTCATACATATTTGAAAAACAGATCATTCTTTTAAAGAGCGATCTGTTTTTTGTTTTAATATGTTACTTAATCCATTTTTTTTGTGTCTAAAGGTGTAGATGTGCCGTTTTATATAGGGTTCTCAGAAGTTATTTTAAGAAAAAGTAATCTATAACCGTCAACCTTTCGTATATTAGTATATGCTATTAATTAATTTAAAAAAATCTATGAAACGCTTAATTTTATTGTTTGTGGCCGCAACCATGATGGCCTGTGGGGGTTCAAAAACCGTTAGAGTATCGAAAAAAGTAATTAAAGGAAACTGGAATTTAAGTACCATTACGTATAGCAAAGCAGGAACTTACGATGTAACATTATTGAACGATGCTGCAAAGTCATGTTTTGAGGGTAGCACCTGGCAATTTATTCCGAATAACAATACCGGTGTGTACACTATTGAGAAGTATGCCTGTGAAGCTGGCGATCGTCATTTTATTTTTACCATTGATGAAGTTGATCCGGCAACCGGACTTTACGACTTTTTATTAAAACCAACCGATGAAAAGGGAAAATCAGAAACCAACAAAGGGTTTAGATTGAGCTTAACATCACTGTCAGACACGCAAATGCAATGGCAGCAAACGGTAATTGTAGATAATCAGCCGTTTACCATTTCTATGAATTTCAATAAATTATAAACGAATAACGGCGAAAGAATTTTCTCTATAAATTCTTTTCGCTTAAGCCGGAAAATATATAACTTTATAGTTAAAATTTAAAAAAGAAATATGAAAGCATTAATAAACCGAATAGGAGTTTTAAGTTTAACAATCGCTTTAGTGGTTTCTGTAACCAGCTGTAAGTCGATTCAGAATGCGAATAATGCGCAAAAAGGAGGTGTTATCGGGGCAACTGGTGGGGCTATTTTAGGTGCGATTATTGGTAATAACGTGGGTAAAGGCGGTAATGGTGAATTAGGAGCTGTTATTGGAGGTGTTGTTGGTGGTGGTGCCGGTGTACTTATCGGAAACAAAATGGATAAGCAGGCACAGCAGATTGAAGAAGAAATTCCAGGAGCACAAGTAGAGCGTGTAGATGATGGTATTGTCGTAACCTTCGATGAAAATAGTGGTGTGTATTTCGATACAAACAAGTACAATGTAAACGCTGCTTCTCAGGAGACTTTAAACAAACTTATTGGAGTGTTTAAAGAGTATCCGGACACGAATCTTTTAGTTGTTGGGCATACCGATAGTACTGGTGATGCAGCTTATAATATGACTTTATCCAAAAATCGTGCTAATGCGGTTACCAGTTATTTAACAAGTCACGGTATTGGATCAAGCCGATTAACAACAAACTGGTTTGGAGAAGAACAACCTATTGCAGATAATAGTACCGTTGAAGGCCGTGCTAAAAACCGACGTGTTAATGTAGCAATCGTTCCAAATGAAAAAATGATTCAGGAGGCGAAAACGCAGGCTGGCGAATAAAAAGAATATAACATTTGTTTAAATCTCGTTTTCAATGTTTCTTTGAAAACGAGATTTTTTTGCATTAAACCCGAAGTAATGACGTCACTAATTCAGTATATCACATCACAAACCCAATTACCGGAATCTTCAGTAAAAAACACAATAGAATTACTTAATGAAGATTGTACCATTCCATTTATATCGCGATACCGAAAAGAACGTACCGGGAATTTAGATGAGGTTCAAATTGGAGACATTGTAAAGTTTAAAGAGCAATTTGAAGCTCTGGAGAAGCGCAAAGCTGCTATTTTAAAAGCTATTGAAGAGCAGGGGAGTTTAACTCCGGAACTTCAAACTAAAATTGAAGGAACTCAGGATTTAACCACGCTTGAAGATTTATATCTGCCGTTTAAGAAAAGCCGAAAAACCAAAGCCGAGAAAGCGAGACAGAACGGACTGGAGCCTTTGGCGAAAATCATCATGAGCCAGAATGCAAATGATGTGGAGTCAATAGCGTTTAAATATGTAAAAGGAGCGGTAGAATCAGTAGATGCTGCTTTAGAAGGCGCACGCCATATTATCGCCGAGTGGATTAATGAACGTACCGATGTTAGAAATAATATTCGATATCAAATGGAACGTTTTGCGATGATTGCAACTAAAGTCGTGAAGGCTAAAGAAGGCGATGAAAATGCTCAGAAATTCAGGGATTATTTCGATTGGGAAGAAAATCTAAGTCGCATACCGTCACATCGCTTATTGGCAATTCTGCGAGCAGAAACAGAAGGTTTTATTAAACTGAAAATTACGATTGACGACGATCGGGCTTTAGCTAAAATAGAAGACCGCATCATACGTTCAAAAAACGCCTGTGTAACACAAATTGAAATGGCCATTGCCGACGCGTACAAACGTTTGTTATTGCCAGCATTGTCTAATGAGGCTTTGCAAATCGCTAAAGAAAAAGCCGATACATCTGCGATAACCGTTTTTGCTAAGAATTTAAAACAATTACTGTTAGGGTCTCCTTTAGGGGAAAAGCGGGTGCTGGCTATAGATCCAGGGTTTAGAACCGGTTGTAAAGTGGTGTGCCTAGATGCGCAAGGAAGTCTATTATATAATGAAACCATTTATCCGCATCCGCCGAAGAGTGATAGTTCAGGGGCTATAAAAAAACTGAGTTCGCTTTGTGAAGCCTATAAAATTGAAGCCATTGCCATTGGTAATGGTACGGCATCTCGAGAAACCGAAGCCTTGGTACGTAAAATTCATTTTAAAAACGATATGCAGGTCTTCGTGGTTAGCGAAGCGGGAGCCAGTATTTATTCGGCATCTAAAATTGCCCGTGATGAATTTCCAAATTACGATGTTACGGTGCGTGGCTCGGTGTCTATCGGGCGTCGTTTACAGGATCCATTAGCCGAACTGGTAAAGATTGAAGCTAAATCGATTGGTGTTGGGCAATATCAACATGATGTAGATCAAACCAAACTGAAAAAGGAATTGGATACCGTTGTGGAAAGTTGTGTGAATGCCGTTGGTGTTAATATCAATACGGCCAGTGTGAGTTTGCTGAGTTATGTTTCGGGAATCGGACCTAAACTGGCGGAGAATATTTTTAATTACCGAAATGAACATGGTATGTTTACATCGCGCACGGCGATTAAAAAAGTCCCGAGATTAGGCGACAAAGCGTTTCAGCAGGCTGCTGGTTTTTTACGCATTAAATCGGCTAAAAATCCGTTGGACGATTCTGCGGTGCATCCTGAAAGTTATACTATTGTGGAACAAATGGCGAAAGATTTAGGTAAAGATGTAACCGCATTGATTGGGAATGAATCTGTTCTAAATGCCATAGATTTAAATAAATATGCCACTAAAACCATTGGATTGCCAACCCTTGAAGATATTATAAAGGAACTTAAAAAGCCTGGATTAGATATTCGTGAGCAGGCTAAAGTGTTTACTTTTAATCAGAATATAAAAACGATTAATGATTTGCAGGTCGGACAACTATTGCCGGGAATCGTTAATAATGTTACTAATTTTGGTGCTTTTGTCGATGTCGGAATTAAAGAAAGTGGACTGATTCACGTGTCAAATTTATCAGATAGTTTCGTAAGTGATGTAAATGCACATGTGAGTTTACATCAACAGGTTATTGTAAAAGTGTTAGAGGTCGATATTCAGCGAAAGCGTATTCAATTGAAACTACATAAGTAAATCTGAAATTTAACATTTATTTGCTGATTTTTGAGCCGATAACATCGGCTTTATTGACTATTTTTGCGCGCTCTTAAAGAGTTGATATTAAATAGAATGAAAAAGGAAAGGTTGGCACTGCTGATTGGGATAATATGTATTTCCATATTCCCGATTTTGGTAAAGTTGAAGTTAACTCCGGGTGTTATTTCGGCCTTCTATCGTATGGCCTTTTCGCTGGTGTTGTTATTGCCTTATGTTTTAATCACCAGACAGTTTAAAATTCCGAAGATAAAAACGGTTTTATTGGCGTTGTTGTGTGGTGTGATTTTTGGCAGTGATGTTGCTGTTTGGAATATCGCTATTCAGGAATCTACGGCAACACAGGCCTCGTTATTAACTAATTTATCACCGGTTTGGGTCGGTATTTTGGCGTTGTGTTTTCTTAAAGATAAACCTAAAGTAAACTTCTGGATTGGTACCGTAATAGCTGTTTTTGGTATGGTGATGCTGGTTGGATTCACGGTATTTCAGAATTTGGATTTCGATTTAGCCTTTAGTTTCGGGGTGTTGTCTGGAGTGTTTTATGCATTTTACATGTTAATTAGTAAAGAGGTGTTGAAAAGCATGAATGTATTAACGTTTATGTCTTTAAGTTTAATGGCCTCATCGGTTTATCTGGCAGGTGTTAGCTATGCTTTAGATGAGCCGTTTTACGGATTTTCAAATGCTGGCTGGTTGGTTTTATTACTTCAGGCAGTACTTTGCCAATTATTAGCATGGATTCTTATTAGCTACGCAACGCAGCATATGCGTGCGACACGCGTTTCGGTAAGCTTACTGGGGCAAGGTATTTTGGCATCGTTTTTAGCTTGGTTGTTTATTGGAGAGGCTATATCGTTTCAAATGGTAATAGGGGGCGTTATTTTGCTGATGGGTATTCGAATTACCTTTTACGATAAACCTGTTTTTGGAAATCTGTTCGTTAAAAAACAGGAAGTATTATAGCATATTTAGATATAAAAAAAGCGAACCCATTAGGTTCGCTTTTTCTGTATTTAGATAAATAATTACTTATTCATATTTTTCATTTCATCCATGAACGTATCGATATCTACACCGTTGCTCACTAAGGTTAAAGCCTTATCGACAATGTATTTTACGTTTTCAGGGTGAAAACCTAGACCTACAGCTATTTTTCTAAGTAATAACTCTTCAAGGTCTCCTTTAATATGATCTACATAAACCATACGAGCTAAGTCGAATAAACGCTCCAGACGTCTTTCGTAATCGTGTGGTGGATTGATAGGATGCGATTTATAATCTTGTAAAATTAAGTTATAATCAGCCTCGCTAATATCTAAGTTTCTTGCTAATCTGTCTAAAAAGGCTCTTTCATCTGTAGAAATGAATCCGTCAGCCATGGCTACGCGAACAATAGCGGCAAAATGGTCTTCATTACGCTTTTTAAACCCACTATCAAATAAATCTGAAAACGACATATGTTTTAATTGTTTTTAACGTGCTGCAAACGTACATATTTTTTGGCAATTTTCTCATAAAAAACAGTTTGAAAATCTGTTTTTTTCATCAATAATTAACCCTGCTAAGCTTATGGTGTTCCTGTCTTATTTTCAACAAGATAATAAGAATCAAAATTATCTCAAAGCATTATAAAAAAAGATTGTAAACTGTATCTTTGTAGCTTTAAAACCCAATACTTAGGTGAGTAAAACAGATATCGCCCAAACCTACGAACAGCTTTTGCAAACGCAAAAACTGCAAATGGCTATTGCCGGTACTCAAAGTAGAATCCATTTAAAGGGACTTGTCGGTTCTGCGTTATCATTTGTCATATCGAATGCGTTTAAAGACAGTGATAAACCCTTTTTAATGGTGTTTAACGATAAGGAGGAAGCGGCATTTCATTTAAATGATTTAGAACAGCTTTGTGGAAAAGACGATGTGCTTTTTTATCCGGGAAGTTACCGCAGACCCTATCAAATAGAAGAAACCGATAACGCCAACGTGCTATTGCGTGCCGAGGTGCTTAATCGCATTAATTCGCGTAAAAAACCGGCGATTATTGTCACCTATCCTGATGCCCTGTTTGAGCAGGTGGTAACCAGGAAGGAGTTAGAGCGTAATACTTTAAAAATTGCAGTCAACGATAAGTTGTCTATCGATTTTGTAAACGAGGTCTTATTCGAGTATCAGTTTAAACGCGTCGATTTTGTTACCGAACCGGGGGAGTTTTCTGTTCGAGGTGGCATTGTGGATGTCTTTTCGTTTTCTAATGACAAGCCGTACCGTATTGAATTTTTTGGGGATGAGGTCGATAGTATCCGAACCTTTGATGTGGAAACTCAGTTGTCGGTCCATCAGATTAAAAAGATAGATATCATTCCTAATGTGGCAAACAAGTTATTGCAGGAAAGCCGACAAAGTTTCTTAAAATACATCGCACAAAAAACAGTGGTGTGTTTAAAAAACACCGATTTGCTTTTGTCGCGAATTGATGATTTTTATGAGAAGGCCGAAGAGGCTTTTAAAACCATATCTTCAGAAATTAAGCACGGGCAACCTAACGAACTGTTTTGTAATTCAAACTTATTGAAGAAGCAGTTACTCGATTTTTCGATAGTAGAATTCGGCAGAACTTCGGTGTTTAATGCTTCAGAGGTTATTGAATATCATACTACGCCACAACCGTCTTTCAATAAACAATTCAATTTGTTGATTGAAGATTTAAATGCCAATCACGAAAAGGGTTATACCAATTACATTGCCTGTGTGAGTGAACAGCAGGCGAAACGTTTTCATGATATTTTCGACGATTCAAATTTAGATGTGAAGCAGTATTCAACCATTATTCTATCCTTACATCAGGGATTTATCGATGCCGATAGTAAAATGGTATGCTATACCGATCATCAAATTTTTGAGCGTTATCATAAATTCAGTGTGAAAAACGGCTATGCGAAGAAGCAGGCGATTACCCTGAAAGAATTAACCAATCTGGATATTGGCGATTACGTCACGCATATCGATCATGGTATTGGGCGTTTTGGCGGATTACAAAAAATAGATGTAGAAGGGAAGCAGCAAGAGGCAATAAAACTGGTATATGGCGAGCGCGATGTGCTGTATTTAAGTATTCACTCCCTGCATAAAATTACCAAGTTTAACGGGAAAGATGGTAAACCGCCTAAGGTTTATAAATTAGGAAGTACTGCCTGGAAAACGCTAAAGGAAAAAACCAAGTCACGGGTTAAACACGTGGCCTTTAATCTGATAAAACTTTACGCGAAGCGTAAAACAGAAAAAGGATTTCAGTACAAGCCGGATAGCTATATGCAGCATGAATTGGAAGCGTCTTTCATTTATGAAGACACACCAGATCAAAGCTCGGCTACGGCCGATATAAAAGCCGATATGGAAAGCGAACGCCCAATGGATCGCTTGGTGTGTGGTGATGTTGGTTTCGGGAAAACCGAGGTTGCTATTCGCGCAGCGTTTAAGGCGGTCGATAATGGTAAGCAGGTGGCCGTATTAGTACCGACTACCATTTTAGCGTATCAGCATTTCAGAACCTTTAGAAAACGATTGAAGGATTTTCCGGTAACGGTAGATTACGTAAATCGTTTTAGAACCGCCAAGGAAAAAAAGGAGACCTTAACGGGTGTGGAAAGTGGTGCGGTCGATATTATTATTGGGACCCACCAGTTAGCGAATAAAACGGTTAAGTTTAAAGATTTAGGCTTGCTGATTGTTGACGAAGAACAGAAGTTTGGTGTTGCGGTAAAAGAGAAGCTGAAGACCATAAAGGATAATGTCGATGTGCTCACCTTAACGGCAACGCCCATACCAAGAACCCTTCAGTTTAGTTTAATGGCAGCTCGTGATTTATCGGTAATTACCACGCCACCACCAAACCGTTACCCTATAGAAAGCCATGTGATTCGTTTTAATGAAGAAACCATTCGCGATGCGGTGAGTTACGAGATTGAACGTGGCGGACAGATTTTCTTTATCCACAATCGTATTGAAAATATTAAGGAAGTGGCAGGTATGATTCAGCGTCTGGTACCCGATGCTAAAGTAGGTGTTGGTCATGGACAAATGGATGGTAAAAAGCTGGAAGAACTGATGCTATCGTTTATGGATGGTGCCTTCGATGTGTTGGTGAGTACCACCATTATTGAAAGCGGACTGGACGTACCGAATGCCAATACCATTTTCATTAATAATGCCAATAATTTCGGATTGAGTGACCTGCACCAGATGCGTGGTCGGGTGGGACGTAGTAATAAAAAAGCCTTCTGTTATTTTATTACACCTGAATATTCGGCGATGACCGATGATGCCAGAAAACGAATCACAGCCCTGGAGCAGTTTACCGAACTGGGTAGCGGGTTCAATATCGCGATGAAAGATTTGGAGATTCGTGGTGCCGGTGATTTGTTGGGAGGAGAACAAAGCGGATTTATCAATGAAATCGGGTTCGATACCTATCAGAAAATCTTAAATGAAGCTATTGAAGAATTGAAGGAAAACGAATTTAAGGACTTGTACCATGAGAATGAAGATGAGAAAGAGTATGTAAAAGACGTAACTATCGATTCCGATTTTGAGTTGCTGTTCCCTGATGATTATGTGAATAATATCGCCGAACGATTAAGTTTATACACACAGTTGAATGGTTTAAAAACAGAGGCTGAATTACAGAAGTTCGAGCGCGAGTTGATCGATCGTTTTGGGGAATTACCAAAGCAGGTTAAAGACTTGATGAATAGTGTACGTATTAAATGGATTGCAACTAAAGTAGGGTTTGAGAAAGTGATTATGAAGCAAGGAAAGTTTATCGGGTATTTCCTTAACGACCAGCAAAGTAGCTTCTATCAAAGTAAAAACTTTACCAAAGTGCTTCAGTTTGTACAAACCCATCCGTCGGCATGTAAAATGAAAGAGAAACAAACACGCAACGGTTTAAGATTATTACTTACTTTTGATAATGTTAAAACAGTAGACCAAGCGTTAAAAGCGATACAGCCACTTATGGCTTAATAATTGATTATAAATAAATTACAAATACCCTGAATTTTGAAAAGGTTTTTATTTCTGATAATTTTAATTTCAAACATAGTAATGGCGCAACACAGCATCAAAGGTGTGTTTTCTCCGCCGGAAGATTATCGTGTGGCGGTGCTGTATAAGGTGACACCAACCATTTCAGAATATATCACCCACGCCGAAGTTAAGAAAGATGGAAAATTCGAAATAAAATTAGATTCTACGGTGGCAAAGGGTATGTATCGCATTGTGTACGCTATTCCGGAAGAAGATTATAATTTCGATGTAATTTATAATAAAAAGGAAGACATCAATCTAACCTTCAATTCTGAAACCGGATTGAAAATTTTGTCATCTTCCGAGAATAAATTAATGGCTTCCTATAGTAATAGCATGTCCATGATTACCCATAGTATCAATAATTTTTATCGTGAAAAAAGTAAGGACACGACCGCTTTAGTTTCTATTTTTAAAACACAGCGCGAAGCTCAGAAAGGCTTTGAAGATTTGGCAAAAAACACCATTGCTTTAGCGTTTATTAAAGCGAATAGGCCTTATATACCAAAGCATTATGAAGATGTTGAGACTTACAGTAAAAATGTAAAAGCACATTATTTCGATTATGTAAATTTCAGTAACAAAACACTTCAAAGTTCGAATTTTTTGAACGAACGTATGGTGAATTATGTTTTTGGTGTAGCTGCCGATTCCATTAACCGTGAAGCGAATTACAAGAAAAATATCAATGTGTTTTATAATGCAATGAAAGAGGCTCCGATTGAAATCAAGCGCACCTTATTGGTCGATTTATGGGAGCAAATGCGTGATTTGAATTATGAAAATACTGCCAATTACATTTCAGATACTTACTTAATCAATATTGCTAAACAATTAAAAGATAAAGATCTGGTTGAAGGCTTAACCTTGTTTAAAAATATATCCTTAGGTAAAGTCGCTCCTGATTTTTCCTATCAACAGGAAAAAAATGGTATAAAGACCACGAAAAAGCTAAGTGAATTAACGGGTGCTAAAAATTATATTCTGGTATTTTGGAATAGTACCTGTGCACATTGCTTAGATGAAATTCCGCAGTTGGAAGCCTTTGTAAAGGATAAGAAGAAAGAAGAAGTCACTGTAATAGCTATTGGATTAGAAGATTCTCCGGAATACTGGAACCGTGTGGTAAAGCGTATACCAGATTTTATCCATGTTTACGGCGCAGGCTATTGGGATAATGAAATAGGAAACAGTTATGGAGTAACCGCAACACCCACATATTTTGTGTTAGATTCAGAAAAGCATATTGTGGCGAAGCCGGAGGATATTGATGCCTTAAAGCTGTATTTCGAAAAACAAAAAAGCAAAGCCAAGAGCAAGGCGTCTCAAAAATGATAAAAGGCATCTTTTAAATGGTCTATATCGTATTTGTTGCCTTGTTTTACAATCGCAATAATATCAAAACGGACTTCAACATCTAAGCTGTTTTCAGTAACGTATTCATCAACTGCTTTTACGAGCTGTTTAATTTGTTTTGGTTTTACAAAATCCTGCGGATTCCCAAAGTCTGTGGTCGATCGAGTTTTGACTTCAACAATAGCCAAAGTATCGTCTTGCTGTGCAATAATATCCACTTCTGCTCTATCAAATCGGTAGTTGCGTTCTACAATAGTATAGCCATTTTTCAAGAGGAAATCGACTGCGAGTTGTTCACCTTTTTTACCTAATTCGTTGTGTTGGGCCATGGTTTGAAATCGTTAAACACCGTTGTTAAATTAACTAATTGTAATGGTATAACCTTCATTTGAAAATATTTATATTTTTAGTCTTGTCTAAAAATATTTTTACCACAATATAAAATGCAGTATATTTGTTGGTGTTTTTTAAGTGTTTTTCTGAAAATAATCATAAAACACAACGACTAAAATTTACACATCAGCTTATAATATGCATACTTATAATCCCATATCGGCACTTCTTGTGTTTTTTAGCATTGGAGCGCTTTTATATTTTTTATTCAGGCCTTCTAAAGGATGGTATTGGATTTTAAAGAATCAATTAACGAGTAACGAAAAGACAATAATAGAAGATGTTCTCAAGCAGCTTTATCATTTTGAAAACTCGAATAACAAGGTTGATATGAAAACCTTGGTGCATATGTTGAGTTTCAGTAATAAAAAAATTGTTGATGCCATTAATATTATGACGGTTAATAATTTAATTTACTTTGAATCCGACATTTTAAAATTAACCGAAAAAGGACGCGAATATGCACTGCGAATTGTTCGGGTTCACAGACTTTGGGAGCGTTATTTGGCCGAGAAAACGGGGTTTCATAAAATAGAATGGCACGATAGAGCCGAGTCTATGGAACACCGGTTAAACCATGATGAGGTTGAGGAATTATCAAGACATTTAGGCCACCCAAAATTCGATCCGCATGGTGATCCTATTCCGACTAAAACGGGTAAAATGGCGCAGGTAAAAGGCGTAGAATTACCGTTGTTACAAGTTGGAGCTATGGGGAGAATCACGCATATTGAAGATGAACCTGAAGTGATTTACAAACAGATTTTAGCTGAAAACATTCATATAGGATCCTTAATCAAAGTGGTCGAAAATAATGTAACACGTATCGTGTTTCTTTCGGAAGGTGAGGAGTTTAAATTAGCTCCGATAGTCGCGGCGAATTTAACCGTGGCACCATTGGAAAAGGAAATTTTGGTTGAAGATAATGTTACGCGTTTATCCAGTTTAACTGAAAATGAAACCGCAAAAATTATTGGAATTTCAAGAGAAAGTCGTGGAGAAAGTCGTAGACGATTGCTTGATCTGGGTTTTGTAAAAGGGGCTCAGGTAAGTATCGATTTAGTCAATCCCTTAGGGGAACCTAATGCGTATTTAATTAAAGGGACATCTATTGCCTTGCGTAACGACCAGGCAGCAAAAATCCTGATTAAAAAAGATTAAATTATGGAAACGAAAATACAAAGTGCCTGCGAAACCTGTGAGCATTTCAACAGGGACGGACTGAAAAAATTGGGTGTTCGTACCGATAATTTCGATTTTGTTGTGGCGCTGGCAGGGAATCCAAATACAGGTAAGAGTACGGTGTTTAATGCGCTTACAGGCTTGCGTCAGCATACCGGAAACTGGCCGGGGAAAACGGTGACAAGGGCAGAAGGAGGTTTTGAATACAATACTAAAAAATATAAACTGGTCGATTTACCGGGAACCTATTCTTTAATGTCGACTTCCGAAGATGAAGAAGCGGCCAGAGATTTCATTCTTTTCGGAAAACCAGATGTTACTGTTATTGTTGTTGATGCTAATCGTTTGGAGCGTAACCTGAATCTTGTACTTCAAATTTTAGAGATTACCGACAAAGCCGTGCTGTGTTTAAACCTTATGGACGAAGCCAAACGTAACGACGTTGAAATTGATGTACGTACCTTATCGCGCGATTTGGGGATCCCAGTCGTGCCGGCTAGCGCAAGATTTAATCGTGGTATTCCTGAACTTATTCAAACCATTAGTGAAATAGCCAGTGGTAAGATGGTGTGTAAACCGCATCGCATAAAAAGTGTCCCTGAAAATATTGAAAAGGCAGTTAAAACTTTAACCGTTGAAATTGAAAAGGAATTCCCGAATATCTCTAACAGTCGTTGGATTGCCTTCCGATTATTAGAGGGCGATAAAAAAATAATTGAAGCGCTGAGAAAAGGTGAATTTGTTTAATTGAAAATTCTAATGAAACAAAATAATATTGATCATATCATCGAATTATCTAACGAGTTGCGTTGGCAAATAGGCGATGAATTTCACGATAACTTAACCGAGAGTATTTATGCCGACGCAGCCGATATTGTTAAAGATACGGTGCGTTCTAAGGATTCTGAAAGAAGATTTAGGTTAGATGCGAAAATCGATAAAATCGTGACCAGTAAACGCTTCGGATTCCCAATCATGTTTTTAATTCTGGGTACCGTATTATGGTTGACAATTCAGGGCGCAAATTACCCATCGTCTCTATTAGCTAATCTCTTACTGGATATCATTCACCCGGCGCTAAAAAGTGGGGCGGCAGGTTTGGGTATGCCTTGGTGGCTTGATGGATTTTTAATTGATGGCGTGTATCTCGCCGTGGCGTGGGTAATAGCCGTTATGCTACCACCTATGGCTATCTTTTTTCCTATGTTCACCTTGTTGGAAGATTTTGGCTATTTGCCGCGTGTAGCGTTCAATTTAGATGCATTGTTTAATAAGTCGGGAGCACATGGTAAACAGGCCTTAACCATGAGTATGGGTTTTGGTTGTAATGCAGCCGGTGTGGTAGCCACTAGGATTATTGACAGTCCAAGAGAGCGACTTATTGCGATTTTAACCAATAATTTCTCATTGTGTAACGGACGTTGGCCAACACAAATTTTAATTGCAACCATTTTTATCGGTGCTGTAGTGCCGAAATCCTTATCCAGTTTTGTGTCATTATTGGCGGTCATTGGAGTAGCGGTACTTGGTATGGTGTTCATGTTTGGGGTTTCATGGGGATTATCAAAAACCGTTTTGAAAGGTGAAGTCTCAACCTTTAATTTGGAATTACCACCCTATAGACCCCCGCGTTTCTGGAAAACCATTTACACCTCCCTGATCGATAGAACCTTAATTGTGTTATGGCGTGCCATCGTGTTTGCTGCCCCGGCAGGAGCCGTAATTTGGTTGATATCAAATATTCACATCGGTAACGAAAGTATTGCAGCCTGGGCGATACATAGTATGGATGGTTTCGGGTTTCTTTTAGGGCTTAACGGTGTAATTTTATTAGCCTATATCGTGGCGATTCCGGCAAATGAAATTGTGATTCCAACTATATTAATGTTAACGGTTTTAGTTACTGGTGTTGGAGTTGGTGAAGGTGCAGGTGTGATGTTTGAATTGGATTCTATTAATGCTACAGCCGACGTGCTAAAAGCAGGAGGGTGGACCTTGTTAACGGCTATAAATCTGATGCTGTTTAGTTTACTTCATAATCCATGTAGTACAACCATTTATACCATTTATAAAGAAACCAACAGTGTTAAATGGACAGTGGTAGCCTCGGTTATGCCGGTAATTTTAGGGTTTATCGTTACCTTTTTAGTGGCGCAACTATGGCGTCTTATGTTTTAAAAGGAATTAATGCCAGATGGAATAGAGTCAAAATCTGAATTTGAATAAATCGATTATTATTTAAGACGTGTCTATATTACCGCAAACACGACATGCTTCTTTTAATGTCAAATGTTAGAAGATATAGAGGTTTATGTTGGGTCCAACTTAAGTTATTTCAAAGTGTATCGTAAACCGAAGAAAAGACGTCTGCCTTGATTGGGTCCATAAACGTATGAAGGATCAAAGGTTAAACCGTAAGGATTTTCAGGGGTAACCATTGCATTGCCATCATTATCGAATGCGACCTGTTCATCAAATGGGTCATGGGCTCTGGCAATAATAAACGGGTTGCCTTTATTTGGTGTCCAGTTCAATAGGTTTTTAATACCGCCGTAAATTTCAAAATGGTTTAAGCCGTCGTAAGTAAACTGAATATTTTGAATACTCCATACAGGTGATTCCGGTAATCTGGGATCTAAGTCGCCTAAAAGGGGTAATGCCATGGGACCATAAATGTTTCCTGTATAATCTAAGCTTAAATTGTATTTGTAAAGTTTGTAGGTTGCAGCCCAGGTTCCGGTAAAACTTTCAGTAAGTATTTGCTGTTCTGTAATCTCGTTTTCAGTTTTAGAAACATCTTGAAATGTAACACCAGCAAGAAGTTTTAAGCCGTTTGAAAACATGGTATCTATGTTTAAGCTTACACCCTTACTTACCGCTTTCCCTTCCAGATTATCATAAATAATTTGATTCGGATTGGTCTCGTAATCCGGTAAAATAATATTCGTAAAGTGGGTATACCATGCCGAGGCATCTAAGCCAATCATAATCCCGCTTTTGGTGTATAGTTTGGTTAAATAATTCAGATTGATATTATACGATCGTTCAGGTTTTAGTGCTTCGGTAATCACTACGTCTCTGGCACCAGTTAAAGCAGCGTGCTCTTCAGTAAATAAATTAACCACTCTAAATCCTGTGCCTGCGTTTAAACGTAGAATATCATTGTTTGAGGGTTTGAATTTATAGGCGATTCGTGGCGTAAATATGTTACCGTGTCGTTTGTCGTAATCGTAACGAGCACCTAATAACATATTGTGTTTTTCATTAAAAGCAATTTCATCTTGTACAAAAAATGAAGGAATAACAATCTCGTCGACTTTGATGGTAGCCGGGGTATTGTCATTGTAAAAATTGTATCGTGCTGCCGCCCCGAATAATAAATTGTGGTTGGTTAAAGATTTATCCCAGGTAAATTGTCCGAACCCGATGCGTTGTGTTGCCAAGTACGGTGTATTTCCGTAAACAGAATTCTGATCGTGATCGGTATAAGAGAATTGAAATAAAATGTTTTCATCGATAGGTAACTGGTATTTTCCTAGTACTTCAAAGCGTTTGGTGTAAATGCTTTCTCCGTAAATGTCATCGCCACCACGGTAACTGGGGTTCCATTCCATTTCCCCGCCCCAGCGGTCTTCATAAAAGAAACGTCCGGCAACAGAAAATAAGCGATTGTTTAATCGGTTGAAGTTCCATTTCTGAAATACAGAAATGCGTTCCTGTAGGGTTAAATCTGTGAAATTATCATGGTTGTTATCTATAGGGTTACTGTAATTGAAGTAATTAATTCCGGTTAAAATATCGGTATTACGCCCTAGTTTAGCTTTAAAGCCTAAATCGGTATTCACTTCTCCCCATCCTGAAACATAACTGTCTGCGAAAACTAAGGGAGCATGCTCAGGAAGTTTGGTGATGATGTTGATTAAACCACCAACAGCTTCACTTCCGTAAAGGGAGGAAGCCGGACCTTTGACGATTTCAATTTGTTCTATTAAAGAATTCGGAATACCCGATAGACCATAAACAGTCGAAAGCCCGCTAACAATCGGCATACCATCAATTAAAACTAAAGTGTACGGACCTTCCAGTCCGTTAATGTGAATGTCACCGGTATTACAGACATTACAGTTAATTTGCGGGCGAACACCATTAACATTCTGTAAAGCTTCAAAAATATTTGGTGTTGGGTTTTTCTTAAGGAAAGCTGAACTGTAAACTTCAACAGGAACGGGGCTTTCTAATCTGGAAACTGCTTTTAATGTTCCCGTAACTACAACTTCGTCAAGCAGGTCCGATTCGTCTAAATGAAAGTTGATTTTAACAGTATCTGTTTTTACTTCAATGGGTTTTGTTTGCGTTTTATATCCTGTAAAAGATGCCGATATGTTATACGTCCCCGTTTCGATATTGTCAATTTTAAAGAAGCCTTGGTCATCAGTAATAGCACCTTTAGAGAGGGCTTTAATAAACACATTAACATAGGGTAGTGGTTCAAGGTTAGAATATACACGGCCACTAATTTGTTGTTGTGCGTTTAAGGAAATAGTAGTTGTTAATAGTAAAAAAATTAGAGGTCTCATTAAATTTGTTTTTGCAAATATAAATATAAATTTAGGTTAGTCTAAAAATAGTTTTAAAATAATGATTAATATATATTTGTAATAATTAAAATTCAGAACCATGATTACGTTAACCGAGGAGAATTATATTAAGTCCATTTATCAATTGGGTAGGTATGGAACATTAACGGTCAGTACCAATAGTATTGCAGAAGCTCTGGAAACGAAAGCCTCTTCGGTAACCGATATGGTTAAGAAGTTAGCCGAAAAAGGTTATGCCAATTACAAACGTTATCAGGGCGTGTCCTTAACTCCTCAAGGCAAGAAAATTGCTGCCGATGTTGTTAGAAAGCACCGTTTATGGGAGGCGTTTTTGGTAGAAAAGCTGAATTTTACCTGGGATGAGGTTCATGATATCGCCGAACAGTTAGAGCATATTAAATCTGAAAAGCTGATTAATGAGTTAGATAAGCTATTAGATTATCCAACGCACGACCCACATGGCGATCCCATTCCGGATAAGAACGGTGATATTAAGAAAACCGATAAAACCTTACTGTTTAATTTAGCTGAAAACACTAAAGGGGTTTGTGTTGGTGTGAAAGATACCTCTTCGTCTTTTTTAAAGTATTTAGATAAACATAAAATTGCCTTAGGCTCTGAAATAACGGTGGTCTCTCGCGAAGATTTTGATGATTCTATGGTCATTGAAATCAATAACTTAAAAATGAGTATTTCTCAAACAGTGGCCAACAATTTATTTGTAAAAGAAGGGTAAGAAACTTGTGTTTAATGACAACCACAGTTGTCCTCACCGCAGGCTTTTTTCGATTTCTTTTTTTTCCAAAAGAATTTTCTAATCAAGTAGAGTAAAGCTAAAGCGACAGCCGAAAAAACGAGAATATTTTGAATAAGGGTGTTCATAAGCAATTAGCCGTTTTATGTTATCGAACCTTTCGCTGTTATTTTAAAAATTGATAAGCGATTAAAGCGACCACATAGGCCAGTCCGCTCATAAATACTAATTGCAATGATGGCCATTTCCAGCTATTGGTTTCCCGCTTAACAATCGCCAGAGTACTCATACATTGCATCGCGAAAGCATAAAATAATAACAGGGATATGCCGGAGGCAAAGTTGAATAGTGGGCCGCCCAAAATAGGGTTCACTTCAGCAGCCATTCGGTTTTTAATCGTGGCTTCGTCATCGCTGCCTACACTGTAAATTGTAGCCAGAGTACCAACAAATACCTCGCGGGCAGCAAAACTACTCACAATGGCGATACCTATTTTCCAGTCGTAACCAAGTGGTCTGATCACCGGCTCGATAGCGCGACCTGTAATGCCAATAAAGGAATGTTCTAATTTAAATGACGCGACATGCTGTTGCAGCTCATCTTCAGATATATCCTGTGATGCATATGCTTTAGTAACAAGCTCTTCCGCTTTATTAAAATTATCTCCCGGACCATAAGAGGCTAAAAACCACAATATTATGGAAATGGCTAAAATAATTTTACCCGCACCAAAAACAAACGATTTTGTTTTTTCTAATACCGTTAGCGTTACGTTTTTAAATAAAGGCAATTTGTAGTTCGGCATTTCAACCACAAAAAACGATTTACTTCGTATTTTTAAAATTTTATTTAAAATATAAGCCGAGCCTACTGCTGCTCCAAATCCTAAAAGGTATAATAGCATAAGGGTTAATGCCTGATATCCTAATCCTAAAAAGCGACCTTCAGGAATGACTAAAGATATAATAATTAAATACACAGGAAGTCTTGCCGAACAGGTAGTAAATGGCGTTACTAAAATGGTAATTAAACGTTCTTTCCAGCTTTCAATATTTCGAGTAGCCATAACTGCAGGAATAGCACAGGCTGTCCCTGATATTAAAGGGACTACACTTTTTCCGCTAAGTCCAAAACGACGCATAACGCGATCCATTAAAAAGACCACACGGCTCATGTATCCGCTTTCTTCTAAAACAGAAATGAATAAGAATAAGAAAGCAATTTGCGGAATGAAAATAACGATACCACCAAGTCCGGGAATAATGCCTTCGGCCAGTAAATTGGTGAACGCACCATCAGGTAATTTATCCTTCACCCATTCGCTAAGAGAAGCAAAAGCGCTATCGATAAAGTCCATGGGTACACTCGACCAGTCGTAAATCGCCTGGAAAATGGTCAGTAAAATGAAAAAGAAAATAAGATAGCCCCAAACTTTATGGGTTAAGATTCGGTCTAGTTTCGTACGTAAGTCTTTAGCTTGAGAGCTGTCTATCGTTTGCCCGACCTTAAGCACGTTATTAATAAACTGATAGCGTTTAATGGTTTCCTTTTGCTGTAAACGTTTCAGGTCGGCCTTACTTTTGGTTTTAAAATCGTTTAAAGCTTCAACTTCGTTTCGGTCAATCTTTCCGAAGTTAACATCTTGTGTAATCACCAGCCATAATTTGTAAAGCAACTGGTTTGGGAAGGCTTTGCGTAGCCTGTTAAAATAGTCAATGTCTACCTCCGATGCATTTAAACAAGGTTCGGCAGAAACGTCTTTGTAATTGGTGATGAGTTGTTTTAACTCGTCAATGCCTTGTTTTTTTCGGGTGCTGACTAAGGCAATTTTTGTTTTTAGTTCTTTTTCTAAATACGGAATATCTAAAGAAATGCCTTTGTATGCCATCCTGTCTGCCATATTAATCACCAGGATGGTCGGGATTTCTAAATCTTTAATTTGAGTAAACAGTAGTAAGTTACGCTTTAAATTTTCAACATCGCTAACTACAACCGCGACATCAGGGAAATCTTTATCATTTTTATTCAGTAGCAATTCAATCACTACATTTTCATCTAACGACGATGCGTTTAAACTGTAAGTTCCGGGTAAATCAATAATATGTGCCTTAACGCCACGTGGCAGTTTGCAAATCCCTTCTTTTTTTTCAACCGTAATACCCGGGTAGTTTCCAACCTTTTGGTTTAATCCTGTAAGGGCATTGAAAACAGAGGTTTTTCCTGTATTGGGGTTTCCTATTAAAGCGACATTAATTTGTTTACTCATCTACTTTCTCAATTAAGATATGATTAGCAGTTTCTTTTCTAATAGCCACATGAGAGCCGTTAATGTTTAAATACATCGGGTCTTGAAAAGGTGCTAATTGAACAAGCTCGACCGTATTACCAGGAAGGCACCCCATTTCTAATAGTTTTAGAGGAATGTGAATGGACGAAACATCGGTGATAGTTGCTTTTTCGCCACGTTTTAGATGTGCTAAAGTATGTTTCAAGCTTATTTAGATTGATTTTAAAGAAGCAAAAGTAATGTAAATATTTAGGCTAAAAAAATTGTAGGCAAAAAACTATTGCTCGTATTCTTGTTTTAAAATTTCGATATCCTGAAGAAGACGATCAATATCTTCCGGATTGGTGCCGTCGTAAAAGCCGCGAATCTGACGTTTTTTGTCAATCAACATAAAGTTTTCGGTATGTATCATATCGAAAGGACCACCATTACCATCTTCTTTAACCGCCAGATAGCTTTTTCGCGCCAGTTTGTAAATTTCTTTCTTATCACCCGTCACCAGATTCCATTTTCGGTCAATAACTCCTTTAGCAACGGCATAACGTTTGAGTTGTTCAACCGAATCAATTTCTGGAGTGACCGTATGCGACAAGAGCATCACGTCGTTGTATGTCATGGTTGCGGATTGAATAGCGGCCATGTTTTTTGTCATAATCGGGCAAATGGTTCCACAAGTGGTAAAAAAGAAATCTGCCACATAAATTTTATCCTTGTAATCGTCCTGAGTAATCGTTTTTCCGTTTTGATTGATTAAGGAAAAATCGGCAATTTTATGGTACTTTTTTTGATATTGAATTGTGGTGTCTACCAGTTCGGTACTTACCATGGCTGGCTGGTAAATAGGGAGAGGTTGGTAAACATTCAGGGTGTTGTAAATAAGCGATATGATGATAATCGAAATGATGGCAAAAACTATAGCAAAAGTTTTGTATCCTTTAAAAAACGATAGCATTTCTGTAAAATTTGATTCATGCAAAAATACATTGAAAAATACAGACATGGTAATGGAATGAGGCTTAATTTCTTGTTAAAAACCAAGCGATTATATAATTGTCTTTTTAAAGTTGGTTTAAAAGCTTACTTTTGGGCGACATTAAAAAATTGAATGAAGTTATATGGAGTTTGTTATTAAAATATCTCAATTCTTACTGAGCCTTTCGTTACTTATTATTTTACACGAGTTAGGGCATTTTATACCAGCAAAAGCATTTAAAACACGAGTAGAGAAGTTCTATTTATTTTTCGATGTAAAGTTTTCATTGCTTAAAAAGAAAATTGGAGAGACTGAATACGGAATAGGGTGGTTACCGCTTGGAGGGTATGTGAAGATTTCCGGAATGATAGATGAAAGTATGGATACCGAACAAATGGCTCAGGAACCACAACCTTGGGAATTCCGTTCTAAACCGGCCTGGCAACGTTTAATCATCATGTTAGGTGGTGTAACCGTAAATTTCCTGTTAGCGATACTAATCTATATTGGAATGAGCTATTTCTATGGCGATATGTTCCTGCCAAATGCGAATATTAAAGACGGACTTTTAATTGAAAGTACTGTAGCCAATAAGGCAGGGTTATTAACCGGAGATAAAATTTTAGCCGTTGATGGCGAAAAAATAGAAACGTATTCTGAAATTCCTGAGAAAGTATTGTTTGGAAAAGCCGTGACTATCGAACGGGATGGGGTGGAATCTGTTGTGACCTTACCGGAAAACTTTTTAGCGCAGCTAATCGATTCTAAAGAAAAATCATTTATAAGTCTTCGTGAACCATTTGTTGTTGTTCAAGTACCAGATACATCATTTAATATAGACAGTGGATTAAAGAAAGGTGATATTATCGTTGGAGTAAACGGTAATAAGACTAGATACGCCGATCAGGTGAAAGGGTATTTAAATCAATTTAAAGGACAAGAAGTAACAGCAACAGTTTTAAGGGAACAGTCGGAAACAAATGTGTTTTTAAAAATTAGTGAAGATGCTAAGTTGGGTCTTGTCTATGCGGGAAGATCGACGCCAGAAACTTTAGAAGCCTTAGGATATTATACCTATGAAACTAAAGAATATGGTTTATTAGAATCTGTTCCAGTTGGGATAACCAAGTTTAAAGAGCGCATTGTATCTTACTGGGATCAGTTGAGTGCGATTTTCACACCAAGTACAGGTGCTTATAAGGGAGTTGGTGGATTTAAAGCCATTTATGATATATTTCCAAGTTTTTGGAGCTGGCAGGTATTTTGGAGTATTACAGCATTTTTATCCATCATGCTTGGGGTGTTGAATTTGTTGCCAATTCCCGCTTTAGATGGGGGCCATGTTATGTTTTTACTATACGAAATTGTTTCTGGAAGAAAACCTGGAGATAAATTTTTAGAGTACGCTCAAATGGTTGGATTCTTCATTCTCATAGCGTTAGTGTTGTTTGCAAACGGGAATGATATCTTTAAAGCAATTTTTAATTAAAATTTTTTTAAAAAATGTTTGCAGATATCAAAAAGGGTCTTATATTTGCAACCGCTTAGCAAAAGCAAAACATTAACACTCCTCCTTAGCTCAGTTGGTTAGAGCATTTGACTGTTAATCAAAGGGTCCTTGGTTCGAGCCCAAGAGGGGGAGCAAAATTTAAGCCTTACAGAAATGTGAGGCTTTTTTTGTGGAGTGAAATTAAGGGTTTATCCTTATTTACCATACTTTCTCCATATCACTTCAAATTGACAAGTTGCCAAGTTTTATTAAAAAAAGGTGTTTTATTAGGTTTACCATAAAATTCAAAAGGTGTACCATTGAAAAGGGTTAAGGTTTTATATGTTTTATTGAGTTCTCATACTTCTATGTTTTATTGGTCTAATTGAGTTTTCAGAGCTCTCTCCTTCGTAAGAAATTTGAGAAGTTACATTATTTTGCTTTTTTAGTGATTTGCCAACATAATGTAGAAGTTCTTCATGCTCTTCAGGTCTAAGTAAATAACCTTTTCTAGCTCTTTCTTTTTCAGAGCCCCACTTTTTCTTATTAAGAATTATCCATAATACATCACTAATAAAATAACTGATCACTAATAAATCATTTTCAAATAGAATTGTATTATCTCTTACTCTTCTTTTCAAATTATGACTCAAACTTTTTTATAGAAATCTAGTGGTATGCATAATTCTAGTGCTTGAATACGTATAGATTTTCCTCCTTTTCTTCTAATGAAGGATTTTGCTGCTTTTATGATTTTTCTTTTTTTATCCATTCAATCTGAAATGAAGGTGTACGATATTCTTAAAAGTAGTTAAAAAAATAGTACTTAATTAATCAATATGTAAAATAATGAAACTAAATATTCGAATGCTTTTGTATAAATCAAAAGTTAATGCCTCTGGTAAATGTCCTATCCGGTGTAGATTGACTATAAATAAGGTCAGAATGGAATTTTCAACAGGAATTTTTATCAACCCAAAGTATTGGGATAGTAAGCAACAAGTTGTAAAGCCCCCTGAACCAGATGTAGATTATATGAACTCACAGTTAAGCCTTATTAAAACTAAAATTAATAGGGCTTTATTATTGCTTCACGTTAAAGATAATGCTTTTACTGTAGATGATGTTTTTAGCCTGTATAAAGGCGTTAAAACAGTTAAAGAATACAACGTGATTGAATACTCTGAACGTTACTTAAAACGTATTATAACGCTTATAGGAGTTGAGATAAAGCAAGTGACCTACGAGAAAATTGAAATACGTTAAAATGATATTAAAGCTTTTGTGAAATGGAAGTTTAAGACCAAAGATTATCCTCCAAAGAAATTTGATATGAATTTTCTAACTGAGTTATACTACTACCACTAGTACTAGTAGTATAAAATAGGGAATAAAATGATAGGAGAACGAAATATTGGTTTTGCTATTTTGGATTGGCTTGTTCACACAGCTCACCGTAACGATATTAAGGGAGAATCGATGCATGAAGAATTAAAAATAGAACTAAATTTTACCTCAAAAGAATCGATTTTGAGCACTTAGTTTACTATGCTTGGTTTGTCCGCCCTATTCATTTACCCCCTAATTTAAATCGATTTACCCCCTCCTTTTGTTTATCATTATTTATAGTTTTGAATTGCTATAATAGCAACAAAAATATAAAACATGGAAAAATTACCTTCTCAACCAATTTTAGGACTTATTGATGGTATGGAAGTTTTGCAATTACTGGCAGGTGCTGAGGTTCAGATGTCAGGAGCTGATATTTCTAGAACTTTAGGCATTGAAAGAACTAAGGTGAACAGGATTTTAAAAACCTTGGCTTATCAGGGTTTTGCAGAGGTGTCTGTAAATAAAAAATATAGGCTTGGTCCTGCAATTCATGTGTTGTCTGCACAAATCTTACATGGATCTTATTTAATAAAGAAAGCACTTAAATATTTGGTGGAACTTACGGAGTTGAATGTTGTAGTTGCCATGGGGGTATTATGGAAAGATAAAGTCGCTTATACTTACCACTGGGAGCCAGGAATTTCACCTATGGATGGATTAGGAAGGGTCGATTTATTCCCAGCAACGCTTTCGAGTATCGGACTTAAATTACTTGCAGGGAAAAGAGATGAACAGATTCAGGAAATTATCGATTTTAAAAGTGATATTCCAGGTTTTAAGTCTTCTGATGAATTTATGGATAAAATAAACAAAATCCGAGCACAGGGTTATAGTAATACTGTGTATTCTGGAAATAAGAGTATAGCTGTAAAGATAGGAGTGTCTTCAAATGTAGCTATCGCATTGGCTCATATCGGGAACGAAATGCCTATGGAAGACTATATTAAGATTTTAAATGAGAAAGCGCAGTTAATAGAGAAGTGTACTAACAAGGTGCTTTCTAGTAAAGGTTAGACCAATAAAATTATGGCTTTAAAAGATATTATAGTGTTTTTCTTGTATATACTCGGCAATGTTGCTATCAGTGTATATTTAGGTAGAAAAATTAATAACTCAACCGATTATTTTGCTGCAGGTAATCAATCTTCTTGGTGGTTAAGTGGACTTTCTGCTTTTATGACCATGTTTTCAGCAGGAACCTTTGTGGTTTGGGGAGGGATCGCCTTTAAGGCTGGTTTTGTGGCGGTTACCATTTCTATGTGTTTAGGGATAAGTGCTTTATTTGTTGGGCATTATTTAGCTGGAAAATGGCGAAAATTAGGGGTGTCTTCGGCGGCAGAATTTATAAATTTCCGTTATGGAAAATGGGCTCTTAATGTGTACACCTGGTTCAATATTCTTTATAGGTTGTTAGGGATGGCGGTAGCCTTATATTCCTTAGCGGTTGTATTGGAGGCTATTATACCGACAAACTGGAATCAACTTTTTATAAATCATATAGGACTTAGTGCTGTTAATACGATTATAGTGTTTTGTGGTGTTATTATAGTCTTATATACCATATTTGGTGGCTTATGGGCCGTATTGTTAACCGATGTTTTACAATTCGTTATTTTAATGGTAGCTGTCATCTCGGTAATACCTCTGGGCTTTATTAAAATGGGAGGAGTAAATGTCTTTTTAAATGGACTTCCTGATCATTTCTTCAATCCAGTAAATCAAGAGTTTACTTGGGTTTTTATGGCGGCATGGGTGGTTATTCATATGTTTAAAATAGGAGGAGAATGGGCCTTCGTTCAAAGATTTATTTGTGTAACAAATAATAAGGAAGCTAAAAAGGCTACTTATTTATTTGGTGTTTTGTATTTGGTTAGTCCTGTGATATGGATGCTTCCACCCATGATGTATCGTGTAGTCGATTCATCGGCAAATTTCGAACAAGCTTATGTTTTGGCTTGTAAATATGCCCTACCTGAAGGGTTATTAGGGTTAATGATAGCATCCATGTTCGCAGCAACTGTGAGTATGATTGATTCAGAGCTTAATGTTTATGCAGGAGTTTTAACCAAGGATTTTTATAAACGCATTTTTAAAGAAGCTAGTGAGAAGTCACAAGTTTTAGTGGGTAGGTTATTAACATTGATTTTAGGAGCATTAGTTACCTTTTTGGCTATTTTAATACCGAAACTAGGGGGCGCTGAAGATATTGTCTTATCGATTACAGCTTTAGTTGCAGGTGTTACAGTTTTACCTGTTATATGGGGAATGTTTTCTTCTAGAATTAATGAAAAGGGTGTCTTCGTTGCAATTATGGTTAGCACAGTGATGTTGATTTTAATTAAATACGGTTTATTAATACAGAATGGTTGGTTTGTATCTAAAAACACATCAGCTTTTGTTGAGTGGCTCAAAACATACAACAGGACTATTGAAGCCGTTTCAGGTGTTATTGTTCCCATTGTAGTATTAACCTTAGTTGAGATATCTATTAAGACACAGAGTCCTAAGTTCATCAAAATTGATCATGTTGAAGAATCTAATATTAAATTGGAGCCTTCGCTTTTTCCAGGGAAGATTATGGCCGTTGCCATTATGATTTTAGCCTTTATAGTAATGATGCTTGCTATAACTGCAGAAACTAATATTGTATCGCAATGGATTTTATTTAGCACACTTATTTTCATTAGTGTTGTTATTTGGTTTTCAATCAGACGAATAGAAATAAAAAGAAATATAGAATAATGAATAAGAAATTTGAAGATTATCAAATTGTTGTTTGTGGTGGAGGAATGGCTGGTTTTTCTGCTGCAGTAGCTGCGGCCAGACAAGGAAAGAAGACCTGCTTAATTCAAAATAGGCCGGTATTTGGAGGTAATTGTTCTTCAGAAATAGGAGTTACAATTCATGGGGCTGCTGCTTTTCATGCCTATGCAAGGGAGACAGGTATAATATCAGAATTGCTAATCGAGGAACGCGCAATAAATCATGCAGAAATTTATGAAAATGGCTGGATAAATAGCGTTTGGGATATGGTTATGTACGATATGGCTGTTAAAGAAGAGTTACTAACTTTTTATTTAAATACCGAGGTCGTAAATGTTGTATTAACTCCCAATAATAAAACTATTAAATCTGTCGTAGCTAATATTCAAAATGCTGAAACAGAGCTAACTATAAATGGTGAAGTATTTATTGATTGTACAGGAGATGGGGTAATTGCAGATATGGCTGGTTGCGAATGGCGTATGGGAAGTGAAGGACGGGATGAGTTTAATGAAGTTCATGCGCCAGAAAAAGCAAGTGGTGATGTCATGGGGAATTCAATTCATTTTAGAGCTAAAGATATGGGCAAACCAGTGCCTTTTAAAGCTCCAGATTGGGCGGTGAAGCACGAAGATCCTGCTTATTTTTATGAACAAGGACGAATCCCTAAGGAGAAACGCGGCGGGTATTGGTGGATAGAAATAGGAGTTCCCTTTCATACCATCTATGATAATGAAACAATCCGTCACGAATTAACCAGACATACGTTGGGAATTTGGGACTGGATGAAAAATCATGATCCAATCATGAAGGAGCAAACCAAAAATTATGCTTTAGATTGGATAGGGCAGGTACCTGGTAAGAGAGAGAGTCGTCGTATTATGGGCGAATACCTTATAACAGAAAATGATATCCAGAACAAAACCGTTTTTGATGATGAAGTTGGCTTTGGTGGTTGGTTTGTCGATTTGCATACACCTGGAGGATTGTTAGCACAACACGCTGAGGCATCGGCAGCAACCGAAGGAGAAGAATATAATACGTTTAACGAATATATGGTAAAATCGTATTGTGGCCCATATGGTTTTCCGTTAAGATCCTTAATTGCCAAGGATGTAACAAACCTTATGATGGCAGGTAGAAATATAAGTGCTACTCATGCCGCTTTAGGAACTTTAAGAGTAATGGGAACCACAGCGGTTATGGGACAAGCAGTTGGTGTAGCAGCCTCGGTTGCTATTAACAAAAATATGCCATTAAAAAATGTGCCTAAAGATGCAATAAGTGAAGTTCAGCAGCAATTGTTAAGAGATGGCTGTTTTTTACCAAATTACAAAAATCAAGACCCATTAGATTTTGCTAGAACGGCAGTTATCACATCTAGTAGTAACGAAAAGTTAATTGGTGTTGGTCCTGAGTCTAAAGGTATGCATAACGGTTTGGCTATTTGGAAAGATCAACCGCAATATCATAATGAAGTTTTAGAAACTAAGAAAGGGCAAATAATAGCCATTGGAAATACAAAGCTGCAAACTATTTCGGTATGTCTTACCAATACGTCAAATGAGGAACAGTTTGTAGAAGCTTGGATATTTCCTATTCAGCATATTTGGGATTACAGAGTAATTCCAGGTGCAAGCATTGCCAATACTGTTTTAAAAGTTCCTACAGGAGAAAATATCTGGGTTGATTGGCATGTAGATTTAAATGAAAGCAATGGTCTTCTAGATAATCAATATATACGTCTCGATCTAGGGGTTAATGAAAACATAAAATGGAAGGAAGCCGGATGCATAGTGCCTGGTCACACAGCTATGTATCAAATAGGAGAAACAAAGATGAGACGGTATTATAATGGTAATACCCTAAGTTTTAAGGTGTTTCCAGAGCAAGATTGCTTTAAGGCAAGTAATGTTATAAATGGTGTAACACGACCCTATCAATATACAAATGTGTGGATGTCTGATGCTAACCAGCCTCTAGAACAATGGATAAAATTATCTTGGGATGAAGCAAAAGAAGTTGAGTTGATTGAATTAACATTTCCAGGGCATTTACTGCGCGAATATCATGCCTATGCACCATTTTATAAAGACCCTCAATGTCCAAAAGATTATGAAATTTTGGGGTTGGATAATGGTAAGTGGAAAAAACTACTCACAGTAAAAGATAATTACCAACGTCAAAGAAAACATAAACTAACTAAAAAAATTAAACTAAATGAACTTAAAATAATTATTAAAAGCACCAACGGAGATACAAGAGCTTGTATATACGAAGTAAGAGTATATTAAAAAAAAGGCCATTAAAGGGTTGCAGCCTTTAATGGCCTGAATAACCATTATTAAAATAATAATCACTAAACTACAAACTTATGAAAAATTTTTATCGAAAACCCTGTATGACCAAGGGGTTATTTAAAATTTTACTGCTAGTAATTTTAGGCAGTTCAGAGGCTGTTTTTTCCTCGAACGGTTTAATTAAAACGAATGCAGTGAACGATTTTAACGAGGTTCTTCAACAAAGAACAGTAACAGGTAAAGTTACAGACCAATCGGGGATTCCGCTTCCCGGAGTTTCAATTGTTGTAAAAGGAACAACGAGAGGGGTAAGTACAGATTTTGATGGAAAGTACTCAATTAATATAACTGATGGTGAAATCCTAGTTTTCAGTTTTATTGGGTTTATTGAACAAGAGTTTGCGGTTAATGGCAATTCTACTGTAAATATAACTTTAAATGAGGATGTGTCAGAACTTAATGAGGTTGTGGTAGTAGGATATGGAACACAAAGTAAAAAGGATTTAACCGGATCGGTTTCAGTAGTGAAAGCAGATGAAATTATAGCTAGAAGTACTACTAATGTATCTAATGCATTACAGGGAACGGTTTCGGGTGTAAGTGTTACAAGAAGTAATTCGGAACCTGGATCGGGTAATACTATTAGGGTACGTGGTATTACGACCTTACAAGGTGAAAATGGACCTTTAGTACTGGTAGATAATATTCCTGTGGGGAGTATTAATGATGTTAATGCAGATGAAATAGAGTCTATTTCGGTTTTAAAAGATGGGGCTTCAGCATCTATTTATGGGTCAAGGGCTGCAGCTGGAGTAATACTTATTACAACTAAAAAAGCAAAAACAGGCAAATTTACTGCTTCTTATTCTGGTGAATATTTTACCATTACACCAACTCAGGTAAGGCGAACAGTTGGGGCAATACGGTATTTGGAGATGTTTAATGAGCAGGAATGGAACGATGCTGGTAATGCAGCTGGAAAAGAATATCTAAAATATGATGAAGATTTTATCTCAAATTATTTGGCCAATAACCAAACAGATCCAGATAACTACCCAAATACCAATTGGAGGGATTTAATTTTAAAGAAGAACACATCTGGTTATCGTCATAATGTGAGTTTTTCAGGAGGGACAGATAAAATTAAATCTGTGGCCAATTTTGGTTACGAAACCCAGGATGCCTTATATAACCATAGAGATTGGACAAGAATTACAGGGAGGTTAAACAATAGTATGGAGCTGTCTGATAAATTTGGTGCTAATCTTGATTTCGGCTTTAGGTTAACCGATGATAATAGGCCTGTTACAGATCCAACCATAAGAGCAATAGAGTCTGCTCCTATTTATGCGGCTTTATGGCAGGATGGAAGAATTGCAGAAGGGAAAACGGGTGATAATGTTTATGCGAGGCTAGAAGAAGGTGGATTTAGTAAAGATAAAAATTACCTGTTTTATGGAAGATTTGAAGTTTACTTTAATCCTATTAATGATTTAAAGCTGTCTCTTAATATCGCTCCAAGACATCGATTTAATAAATATAAACAATTTAACCAATCCATTCCGTATTGGGCATTCGATAATCCTAACCAAGAAGGAAATCCTGAAGGTTATATATCTTCTCACAATGATGCGCAAATTAGTTTAAAGGAGACCCGCAGGGATGATTTTAGCTTAACTACCCAAGCCTTGGCTAATTATGATAGTTCATTTGGGAAACATAATGTGAGTGCCACCTTGGGCTATGAAGAGTTTTCTTCTAAAAGCGAGAGACTAGGAATCCATGGTCGCTTTTATTTAGACAATAATTATCCCTATTTAAGCCAAGCTCCTGTTGATGGAGTCTTTAATATAGAATATTCATGGCCTGAAAGAGATAATTACACCTATGTGGATGAATATGCCTATCGTTCTGTGTTTGGAAGGGCGGCTTATGATTTTGATAAAAAATATTTAATACAAGGCAGTATCCGTAGAGATGGCTCATCACGGTTTGGTAAAGCATACCGATGGGGATCTTTTCCGTCTGTCGCAGCGGGCTGGGTGGTTTCTGAAGAAAATTTTATGGCACCATTAAAGGGATCTATTGACTTTTTAAAGTTTAGGGCCACTTATGGTAGTCTTGGGAACGATAGGTTGGGTAATTACCTGTATCAATCGGTATTGCAATTTTCAAATGTTTTGATTTCCAATGGATCAAATGTAGAGTCTGTTAGAACAGCGGCACAACGATATCTTGCCGTAGAAGATATTACTTGGGAGACGACCACCTCGTTTAACTTAGGTTTGGACTTAAATATGTTCAATTATAAATTATCGGTTACGGCAGATTATTTCAAAAAAGAAACTACCGATATGTTATTGGATTTAAGTATACCTGCCTTAAGTGGTTATGAAGACCCAACAGATAATGTGGGAAGTATGGATACAAAAGGTTGGGAAGTCGCTGCCATCTGGAAAGATAATATTGGTAAATTAAAGTATTCTGCTTCGTTTAATATATACGACTCTGAATCTATCATTGGAGATATAGCGGACAAACAGTTATTTTCTGAAAATACTATTTCAGAGCAAGGGGTTGAATTTAGAACATGGTATGGCTTGCAATCAGATGGAATTTATCAAACACAGGATGAAGTAGTTAATTCTGCCGTAACAAGTGGGGTTGTAAGTCCTGGAGATATAAAATATAAAGATATAAGTGGGCCGGATGGTGAGCCAGATGGGAAAATAAATGAACATGACAGAACCTATTTGGGAGGATCGCTGCCAAGGTACCAGTATGGCGGGAATATTAATTTGGCGTATAAGGGCTTCGATTTTGGAGTGGCATTCCAAGGCGTTGGTAAATACTTGAAAAACATTGGAACATCTTTTATTAGACCGTTTAAAGAAGACTGGTTGTCTCCTCCTCAGTTATTGGACGGTAACTATTGGAGCGCCTATAACACACCAGAAGAAAACTTAAACGCAATTTATCCAAGATTGTCCAAAACATCGGGAGGGAACAACTACAGGTTTTCTGATTTTTATTTAAAGGACGCTTCCTATTTAAGAATTAAAAATATCACTTTAGGGTATACAATCCCTTCCAAAAGTTTAAAGAGTATTGGGATTTCAAGTCTTAGGCTTTATGTTTCTGGAAACGATTTGTTTACATTCGATAAGTTGCCAGAGGGTATTGATCCAGAACAAGGAGGAGGTAGTTATTTAATTACCAAGTCTTACATTTTTGGAATAAAAGCTAATTTTTAAAATAGTTAAAAATGAAAACATATATATATAAAATACAGTTAAGTTTGGTTTTGGCTTTTATGGCTGTTTCATGTACGAAATTGGATTTGTCGCAACCAGATGTGGCAAGTTCAGGAAACTTTTACCAAACAAAGGAGCAATTTAGACAAGGGCTAAATGAAGGATATAGATCTGGTTTTTGGATTTTTGATAAATCGCAAAATGGGTTTGATGATGATTTTATGCGTCGAACTTTATTAGAGCCAGTAAAGCAAGGGTCTATTTCATCGGAGTATGACCATGCCATAAATACTTGGACCGCTATGTATAAAGGCATTACCAGAATGTTGGTTGTGCTTAAAAAGATTGAAGAGGATACAAGTGTTTTAACCCCTCAGGATAAGGAAACTTATAAGGCAGAAGCGTCTTGTATATTAGGTGCTTATTGGTCTTGGATGATCAATCATTTTGGCGATGTTCCTTTTTATGAAGAAGAATTATCAATTGAGGAATCGTTTGTGATATCAAGAACCAGTAAAAGTGAAATCCTTCAAAAAATTTATAATTATTTTGATGTTGCCATTGCCGGGTTACCTGTAGAACAGGTAGATCGCGACTATTTAACAAAAGGAGCGGCCTATGCCTTAAAAGCCCGTGCAGCTATTTACCAAAACGATTATGCTACGGCTGCCACGGCTGCCAAGGGGTGTATGGACCTAGGGGTTTATGATTTACACCCAAATTTTGGGGAACTTTTTAAAACAGCAACAAGAAGTTCTGACGAAATAATATTTCAAATTCCAAGAAGTGTAGATTTAGGTGAAGCAGAAACTACAAACTGGATGGTGCAAGATTTTCTTCAAAGAAATTTAGGGGGGTATTTAGCTAGAAACCCGACTTGGGAATTATTGGCATCTTTTGAATGTACCGATGGCTTGCCAATTGATGAATCACCGTTATTTGATCCTTTGAATCCATTTAAAAATAGAGATCCGCGTTGTGCCATGACCATTATTCCTTTTGGTTCATTAGAGGATGGTGACGGATTGGATCCAAGCTCTGGATATAATAATTTAGGCATAGAATATACACCGCATCCTTTACGTAAACAGGTGTTAGATTACACTACGGGTAATTTAAGAAGAAATAATGATACTCAATCGGTAGCAGGATTTGCGTCATTCAACGGATTAGGTTGGAAAAAGGGTGTAGATGAAGGCTGGTTAGATTATATAGAAGATAGTAATTTAATTTGGATGCGTTATGCAGATGTACTCCTAATATATGCCGAAGCTAAAATTGAATTAAATCAAATTGATCAAACGGTACTGGACGCTATCAATGAAGTAAAATCAAGAGCTTACAATGGTACTGGAAAATCAGCACCATTGGTTACCACAACCAATCAAAATGAGTTAAGGTTAGAGTTAAGAAATGAAAGACGTATGGAGTTTGCTAACGAAGGGTTACGTTATATGGACTTAATAAGATGGAGGTTAGCAGAAAAAGCATTGTCTAGAGGTATTATTGGGCAGTTGGCTGTGTCAACCAATACAAACCCAAATGTAGTGCCAACAGGACCTCTTATGGATAATGTGGTTAATCCAGGTAAATATTTTTGGGGATTGGTGCCAGAAATTGATGACCAAGATGGGTTGCCTGATTTTACAGCATTGTTAGATGCCAATTTATGTAGAATTCTTGTAGATACAGATTTCCCAGAAAGGCAATATTTATGGCCTATACCAGCAAGTGAAAGGTTGCTAAACAAAAACTTGACCCAAAACGACGGATATTAATTTGTTAGTTATGCTCTCCAACAGTAATCATGTTGGAGAGCTATTTTAATTAGTAGAGAGTACTTTATCTTTAACAAAAGAAGTATATATTGAAGTTTGTTTTGACCTTAAACAGTATTTACTTTACTTATTACGGATATTCATTTATTATTTTAATAATAATAGCATTTATAGTATGAAAAGAGCATTAATATTTTTTGTCGCATTAATTTTTATTGGATGTCATTCTAATTCTACCAAGCAAATCGTTGCCAATAATAATGTAACTATTTATCCAGATAAAATAAAACAAACGGTTTGGGGTATTGGATTCGAAATTCAGAGTGATGCTATCGGTTCAGGAAATACAGGGTTACCAGAAGACAAGCATGCTGTACCTCATGATTTAACCAAGCAAGAAAGAGAGCGATTTGCTACTGAAATGCTAAAAGGCTTTCGGTACTGCAGAATCGCAGGAGGGTTGTATTGGAGAGGATTAGATGCGGAATCTAAATACTTACAACCACGTTGGCCAGAACAGCTGGAAGAGTTAAGAGAAATGATTGATGTTGCCGGAGTTGAAGGTGTTTCCTTGGAATACTGGTCGCCAGCTCCATTTTGGAAAGCCAATAATAGTTATTTAGGCAAAGGAGGTGCAGATAAATACAATACACTACGTTGTTTTGGTCCCGATTTTGGCACAGATCCTATATACAAAGGCGATACCTTAAGGTTTTTAAACGATTTTGCAGAAGCTTGTGTGACCGATTTACAAACCTTAAAAGAAGCTGGTATTAAACCTTTGAAGTGGGGACTTCAAAACGAGCCAATGGTATCTAATAACCAACAATATTCAACCTGTAAGTATTTTTCTAAAGAGGATTATGTTAAGGCTTATGTTGCTGCAGCAAAAGCGATTAGAAACTACGACCCTTCAATTTTATTAATAAGTGATACCGAAAATAAATACCCTGGGAAAATTGGGCCATTTATGTCTGATCCAGAAGTGGCTTCATTGGTAGATGCCTATGTAGTGCACACGGTTGGCTGGGATTCTGAATCAGTAAAAAGTGTAGGCAAACGTATTAACGATAGTTTGCCATATAAACCTTGGTTTCAAAATGAATATGAATATTTAACAGGTGGAGCGACCCCAGAACGCTGTTTAAATACCGTACAACATATTATGAATTCGTTTCAGATAGGTGAAAATCCATCATGGTATTGGATTCATGCCCTTAAGCCTTTTAAAAATTCTGAAGCTAGCGGGTATTCATTGGGGTTCTGGAAATCTTTAGAAGAAAATCATCAAAAAGCTACATCTAATGCTTATCACCGTTGGGTTGGTGGCCCCGAAATTGTAAATCTTCCCGATAAATTTAAAACTATGGAGTTTTTAAATGTTCAACGTAAAACAAACAAAGCCCCTGGTTTAAATTTTAGTTTTATTATTAATAGGCCGGCTACAGCCTATATGCTGGTTGAGCAAAAGGGAGAATATGTTCCAGATGGATGGGAGCTAACAGATATTAAATTAGATAGTGAAAATAGTAATGATCTTGTCTATAAAAAAACCTTAAAAGAAGGAGATCAAAGAATAGCAGAGCATAACGGAGAAGCAAATGGATTTTATGGAGCTCCGCATGCTATTTTTTTAGAATCAGAATTTAAAGACTTTAAGGTAGAGGTTGGTATTAATAGTCCTATAAAGATCCGTTCTGAAGCTTTAAAATTAGAACAAGCTGCGGCTAATTTAAAACCGGGACATTGGATCTATAACGATTTTAACTGGAATGCTGTTGGAAGTTTTGTGAAAAGGATGCCTTGGGACTGTAAGGTGATCGACTTAGTTGAAGATAGTTATAATAAGGATGCCCGAATATTAACTTTTGTTAAGCCAAACGGTAAGCATACTATTGTGGTTTCTAACCGTACCAGTGAAGAATATACATTTAAAATAAATACTGGTATAGCAAACGCTAAATGGAAAGGGTACAGATATTCGCCATTTGAAAGAGGAGAAAACACCATGGGTGTCGAAATTGGAGAACAAAAAGGAGCCATACTGTGTCCATCATTACCAAGCTTGAGCTGGGAATTTTGGGAAGAAGAATAATAATTAATTGAGAGCATGTTAAGGGCTTGACAAGCTTATAGGTTGCTACTTAGTAAAAACCATGGTACTTATTGGGGGTTAAGCCTAATGTGTACCGTGGTTTTTTTCATTTTAATAAACAAGCCATTTGTTTATCTATTTAAAACTATGTTTAGGTATATATAACCACTGTCTAGTAATAGTAATTGGGTAACTTGTTTTCTATAAGTATGGATGCTCATCATGTTTTTAAAGAAATGTTTAAAAGTCGTCATATACAATTAAAAGAGCGACATTAACAGATCAATAAATTAGTAATGCCCTACCAGTATTGACTTTAAGGGAATAAAAAATGATATCCCTCCTAACTTAAACCTAATTTTCCCCTTTTATTTTTTAAATTATTTTTTTCTTTGACATTATGCTTAAGGTATAAGTATTTAAAAATTAAATAATTAACAACCAACTAAACCACTTTTTTATGAAAACAACTTTTACCCAAAGGAGATCCCTTATAACGGTCTTGATACTATTTATAAGTATTGGCATTTACAGGGTTCAAGCGCAAACACCTCAAATATGGAAACGATATACAGGGGAAATAACAGACCCTAATATTCCTGTACTTCCCAATTATTCCTATGCAGGCTATATGAGAGGCGAAATGGCCATACCAGAAACTTTTACTTATCCTATTTTTGATGTTACCGATCCGGCTTATGGTGCTGTTCCAGATGACGCAAATTCTGATCAAGCTGCTATACAGGCTGCTATTGATGCGGCTGAAGCAAACGGAAGTGGGATTGTGTTTTTCCCCCCGGGTGAATATTTAGTCAATACAGACCCTAATAACACATCACCCATTACTATTAATTCCTCCAATATCATTCTAAAAGGTAGTGGATCTACTCCGGGAGGAACCATTATTAATATGAAAAACTATATGCGGTTGCCTTCTGGAGTATCGGCTTGGGATAACAAACCCATGTTTGTGTTTACTCCTGTTAATAGTCCCAGCATAAATACAGCAAATGTTACGCAAAATGCCAGTCGCGGGGATAATTTTATTTATGTGGATAATCCTCAATTGTTCCAAAATGAAAAGTACTGCAAGTTGGTAATGGATGCCAATACAGCAGCCAATAACGACTATTTGGATGGTAAAACACCCAGAAGTATTTGGACAAGCATTATTAACAATGGAGTTGCTTTAAGCGAAACCCATGAAATAGAATCGGTTGATTTGGCAAATAACCGTGTTTATTTAAAAGATCCCATAATAGATGATGTCAATGCGTCGTATAATTGGAGGCTTGAAACGATTACCCTTTTAGAAAATTGCGGATTTGAAGATATCCATTTTAAGGCAAACTTTACAGATAGTTTTGTACATCATCAAGATTACATCCATGACTATGGATGGAAAGCCATAAGATTGAATAAAGCAGCCCATTCTTGGGTTAGGCGAAGTAGATTTAGTGATCTTAGTAATTCGGTAAAATTTACGGGCTCTTCTTACGCCTCATCTATTTTAAATATTTTGGTAGACGGTAATAGTGGACACTCACTATCTATAGTTGATGGTAGTTCTTCCAGAATTCTTCAAGGGTTAATTTGGGATAATACCTCCTCGGGGCAATTTCATGGATCAGATATGTCTGGTAAAGCCTGCGGATCGGTAGTGTGGAGAATAGATGCCCAAAAGGGCAGAGGTATGGATTTACATGCTAGTATGCCAAGAACAAACTTAGTAGACCTTTATACTATGGTATTGGAAAGTGGAGCTGGGGGGAGTTATGTAAACCTCCCTCACCATCTTACTGGACTTACCATGTGGAATATAAAAAGAACGGGAACCTCATCTTTAACACTCGATTTATGGAATGACTGTGGAGGTAATTATTGTGGGCTCACAGTAGTCAACCCCATTATTGTTGGTTATCATGGTAATAGCTCAACGACTTTCGTACAGTCCAATGTTAAGTACGAAGAAAGTAACGGAACTAAAGTAAGCATTGAATCTTTATATGAAGCACAGTTGGAATTCCGTTTAGGAATCAAACCAGCATGGGTAGATGCTGCTATTAGCGAATGGGATACCTTAAGGACAGAATGGTATGCAACTGTTCCACCACCACCTACACCTACAGAATCTACACTTGAACCTATTAATGATGCACATGTAAGAAGTGGTTCTTTTGGAAACACAAACTACGGGAGCTTAACTAGTATGGAAGTGAAAAATGCTAGCGGAAAACAAGCTAGAAAGATTTTTTTATCATTTGATGTTTCTGCCTTAACAAACATTTCAAGTGCTAAGCTGAGGCTAACTCCAGATAGCCCCGGGGCTACAGATTACGATTTAAAATATGTGAGTGACGATAATTGGAACGAAACGAGTATTACATGGAACAATATGCCTACAGCTTCCAATTCGTTGGGTATTCAGCCAGGTGGGTCAGGACCATTAGAATGGGATATTATTAGCCAGGTTCAAAGCGAAATTAATGGCGATGGCATTTTGTCTTTAGAACTAACGGGAGTTAGTTCGAATGTTTATGGCAGCTTTTTTTCTAAAGAACATCAAGATACTAATGTAAGGCCAGTTTTAGTGATTGGCGGAACTTCCAGTACTTCCAGTATAGAATTATTAGCGGAAGAGGACGCCTATGCTCGTTCTGGTAGCTATACTAACACTACTTTTAACGATACAGATTTGATAGCAAAAAATGATGGTGCAGAATATACTAGAGAAGCTTACTTAAAATTTAATCTGTCTTCTATTAGCGATCAGATTGTGAGTGCTAAACTACAACTAGTTCCTAAAACGGGCGTAGATCCAGCCACTAATGTAATCCATGATTTAAAATTTGTGTCAGACGATAGTTGGTCAGAAACTACTATTAACTGGAGCAACAAACCTTTGTCTAGTACACTTCTAGATAGCCAAATTGTTAGTCAAACTGGTACGACAATGCTTTGGGACGTGACCGCACAGGCCGAAAATGAACGTACTGGAGATGGTTACCTTTCCATTCAGTTAAGTACAGCCAGTAATGCATGGGTGGTTTATAATTCAAGTGAATCCGGAAGTGGTGTGCCTAAATTAATTTTAGAGTTGTCCGAAGGGAATTCAAGTAAGCAATCTTCTACAAAGATATCTGCTGAACTTGAAATGTCGATAGCTGATTTAAAATCAGATATCCCCTCTGATTACTTTGGTTATTTTCCAAATCCGACTAAGGATTATTTGAATTTAAAATGGGGCGAGACTATCCGTTCTTATACTATAACAGATTTAGGAGGTCGGGTAATTAAAACAATGAAAAGCATCAACCAAAAAGAAATTTCTATTGACGTTCAAAATATAAAAACAGGAATTTATTTTTTAGAGTTACTTAACTATAGTGCGACAAATAGAAAGGTTGTGAGATTTGTGAAGAAGTAACAACTATTTCGATTCTGTTTAAATAATTTTTAGCAATCGTAAGCAGGAATGCTTACGATTGCTTTTTGTTTTGAAAGCCTAATTTAAGCGTTATATATTCCCTTGTGGTATCTTTTTTCTATAAAAAGAATCTCTTTGAGAACTTGTACTATTTAAGGATAATAACTAAATTTATTAAGGCCTTATATAGATTTGAGAAGCCTTCAGTAAAGGGTTCCAAGTTTAAAAAGAATGATATACCCCCTATCTTAAAGTTAATTTTGCTCTTTTTTTTTAAATATCGTTTATTTCTTTGTTTAGAATCGAAATTAATAGCAAACCCCACCCAATTATGAAAGCAGTTTATACTCAAAAAAATATAGTTATAATAGCTTTAATAGTGTTTATAAATAGTGGTGTTTGTAAAATTATGGCACAAACACCTCAAATATGGAAACGATATACAGGGGAAATAGCAGAGCCTAACATTCCTGTACTTCCCAATTATTCCTACGCAGGCTATATGAGGGGGGAAATGGCCATACCGGAAACTTTTGTATATCCTGTTTTTGATGTTACCGATCCGGCTTACGGTGCTGTTCCAAATGATGAAAACTCGGATCAAGAGGCTATACAGGCTGCTATTGATGCAGCCGAAACAAATGGTGGCGGGATTGTGTTTTTTCCTGCTGGAGAATACTTGGTCAATACAGACCCCAATAAAACTTCTCCCATCACCATCAATTCCTCAAATATTATTTTGAAAGGAAGTGGCTCTGTTCCTGGGGGAACCATCATAAATATGAAAAATTATATGCGCTTGCCTTCTAGAGTGTTGCCTTGGGACAATGTTCCCATGTTTGTATTTAACCCTGTAAACATGCCTGCTGTAGAAAGTACATCAATTACTAAAGATTCTAGGCGGGGTGATAATTTTATTTATGTAGACAACCCGGTACTTTTTTTAAAAGCAAAATATTGCCGTTTGGTAATGAATGCTAACACAGCTGCCAATAATGTGTATTTAGAAGGTAAAAGGCCTAGAAGCATTTGGACAACCATTATTAATAATGGAGTGTCCTTACAGGAAATCCACGAAATAGAATCGATTGACATAGCTCATAAGAAGGTATATTTTAAGGATCCTATAATTGATAATATAAATTCAGCACACCATTGGAAAGCACAAACTTTTACGTTACTTGAGAATTGTGGCTTTGAGGACATCCATTTCAAGGCTAATTTTTTAGAGACTTTTGTCCATCATAAGGACTATATTCACGATTATGGTTGGAAAGCGTTAAAAATGAGTGGAGTGGCACATTCATGGGTAAGACGAAGTCGTTTTTCTAGTGTAAGTAACTCTGTAAAAATTACAGCTTCATCTTATGCTTCCTCCATTTTAAACATTTTGGTAGATGGTAATAGTGGTCATGCCCTCTCTATTGTCGATGATGGCTCTACAAGAATATTGCAAGGTTTAATTTGGGACAATACCTCCTCAGGCCAGTGGCACGGTGCAGACATGTCTGATGAAACCTGTGGATCGGTGGTTTGGAGAATATATGCTCCTAAAAAATATGGTATGGATTTACATGGTAGTATGCCAAGAACTAACCTTGTGGATTTATATACCATGAGTTGGGTAAGTGGTGCTGGTGGCAATTATGTAAACCTCCCTAACCATCTTACGGGGCTTACCCTATGGAATGTTAAAAGAACAGACAGTAGTTCTACAAAAGTTAACTTGTGGAATGATTGTGGAGGTGATTACTGCGGTTTATCTATTGTAAATCCCATTATAGTGGGGTACCATGGTAAGGCTTCTACAACTTTTGATCCGGCTCAGGTTAAGTACGAAGAAAGTAACGGTACAAAAGTAAGCATAGCATCTCTGTATGAAGCGCAATTGGAACACCGTTTAGGGGCTAAACCCGATTGGATTGATAGTGCTTTAGACAAATGGAACACCTTAAAAGAAGATTGGTATGCTACAGATACATTAGAATTGATGCCCAGAGGAGATGCTCACGTAAGGAGCGGAACTTGTGGTTATATCAATTCTGGACAATCTACAAACCTTGAAATAAAAAGAGATGGAGGTAGCTATCAAAGATAAGTCTTCCTAACTTTTGATTTGTCTAGAGTACAACTCTTATCAAGCGCTAAATTATTATGGATGTTCAAGATCTGAACAAAGGCATTTTTATTGTTGAATTATACAAAAGTAATACTGGTAGCAGGTCTGTTTAAAAGTTTGAGAAAGAATAATAATACCCTTAAAATAGATTAGTTACGTTGGTCAATTGCAAAGAACTACCAGCAAAATAAAACGTTCTTATGCTCATTAAATTTTAAATCTTAGTTTTAAATGAAAAGTAAAATGAAAAAAAAGTTATCACATTTTTTTAGCTTGTTAATTGTCACAATTTTATTTGTTAATTGCTCTGGTGATAATCAAGTTGAAGAACAACCAGAAGAAGTAGTCGATGATGGCAAGGTACTAATAGAAAGTCTTATTGCCGAATTCGCCAAAGTAGGTGTTGATGGAGGTATTCCAAGTGGTTTACAGGTTGTAAAAACCTTAACACAAGGTGACGATATTCAAACAGCAATTGATGAAGTTGCGGCTACAGGAGGCGGTGTAGTAGTGTTAAAATCTGGGCAATATCCGGTATATACTACTTTAAACCTTAAAAGCAATGTTGTTTTACGTGGAGAAAACAAAGATGATGTCGTTATTAATTCCCTAATAAGGTCCTACTGGAGTCAAGGTAAGAAAAATACCATAAATTTTGATGCAGTCTCTTATGCGGGTTTAGAAAATTTAACTATTAATTATAAAGTAGAGGGTTTTGAGCCCAAAGACAGGGAAACATGGTTAACCGGATACTGGTGTGGTGAGTGTTTTGAAAATGATCCTGATGGACAAACCGATCTATATGTAAGGCAGGTAGCATTAACATCGTCTGCCAAAAATTGTTGGGTTACTGATTGTAAAATATTAAATTCAGGAACAGACCCTATTTTGGTTGCAGGAGAACATAATACACTTAAAGGTAATTATATAGATAGGTGTTTTAACAAAGGTGGTTCCGGTAATGGGTATTATGATATTAGGGGTAAGTATAATTTAATTATGAGTGAAACTATAAAGAGAATTAGGCATTTGGCTATTCAGCAAGGGGCTAGTTACAATGTTATATCGGATTGCTATATAGAAGGCGATGTGAATTTTCACAATGGAGATAAAGGTAGAAATCTTGTGGAGAAGACTGAAATCTATCTTCCAACTTGGCACGGTTGGGACATATTTGGAACAGGGGCTGCAGAATATGGACACAAACCACCAGGAGATGACAATATTCTTGTAAACAATATTACAAATTATAAAAATGAGGGACCTAGGTATGCCAATCCTAATACTATTTATTCATTTAAAGGATTTGGAAAGCCTGTCATTACCAAATATACTTTACCTGAATCTGGAAAGTTTTATTGAGAATATATAAAGGAATAACACAAGTTGGTTAAGGACAACCATTTGTTTTCAGATATTTTGTTGCGTTAAAATGAAATTAGGTTACCCTTAGTAGGGAAATTGTAAAGAGGAACAAATAAAGAGTAGGCTTTTGGAAATTAGCCTGCTCTTTGTTCGCTATATAATAATGGGTTTCAAAATAAAAACAGGAATGCTTTTTAAGCACTTTTAAGGTTCTGTCTCCATTTTATTAAGTTATGACTATAATTCTTCTTCTTATACTTTAGAGATTTATTATATTATAATTTTTGCTATATTATCCTGTATAAAATGAACCATAACAATTCTTGATACATGCCTAGATGATTATTGGTGAATTACATCTGACCGATGAAAAATAATAAATTTAAACAGATGAAAACTGTCTTTAAAATAGCATTAATATTTTTATGCATTAGCCTAAGTTTTGGACAGGAAGAGCAAAGCCCATATTCAAAATTAAATTTCAAGCACTTTTCAACACAAGATGGACTTTCTCAGAGATCAGTTGTTTCTATATTACAAGACCATCAAGGCTATATATGGTTTGGGACAAGGTATGGACTGAATAAATTTGATGGACAAACATTTAAAAATTATTACTCAAGTTCTACAGACTCTAATAGTTTAAGTAATAACAGAATTTTTTCAATAATTGAAGATCGAGAAAAAAATATTTGGGTTGGAACAAAAAACGGGCTGAATAAATATATTCCTGCTCAAGACAGTTTTGAAAGGGTTTTTTTAGATAAAGACCAAGAGATTCCTTATGATATTGAAATTTTAGACATAAAAGAAGGTAAGGGGGCTTTTTTATGGATTGCAACCAGTAATGGATTACATCGTTTTAATACGAAAACGTATCGCGTACTAAAATTTAAACACAATGAGCATGTTCCTTCAAGTATTAGTTCAAACCAAACCAATTCTTTAGTACTGAATAAAAATTCTGAATTATGGATTTGTACCTCGAAAAGTATAGACAAGTATGAACCTAAAATTAATACATTTATACATTTTTCATACCCTAAAAATGCTTCGCCAAGTGTTACAAAAAGTAATACGACTACGTTATACGGCGATTCAGATAACAATATATGGCTTGGTTATGAAAATGGCTTGGCGCTTTTTGATAAAAAAGATCAGGTTTTTAAAGATTTTAAACTGACTCCACAATCAGAAAAAGCCATTTCCAGTGCAGTTCGAACCATCTATGAAGATCAGTTTAAAAACTTATGGGTTGGTGCTTACAATGGGGTATATTACTTAAACAAAAGCACACAACGTATTTACCATTATACGCATGATAAAAAAAATCAGAATAGTTTAAGTGATAATTCTATATATAAAATCTTTGAGGATACCAAAGGAGATTTATGGGTAGGTACTTGGGCTGGGGGTGTAAACTATCTAGACAAAAACTCCAATGCATTTTCATCTTATGCCGAGGGGATCTACCAATTATCACTAAATAATAATATTGTAAGCTCCATAATAGAAAATCAGAATAGCGATCTATGGATAGGAACTGAAGGGGGGGGCATCAATGTTTATAATCAAACAACTGGGAAATTCTCGTATTATTTGCACGACCCCAAAAACACTAACAGTTTAAGTGGTAATAATGTTAAGGCCATCCTTAAAGATAGTGATGGCAATTTTTGGGTAGGTACTCATGCCGATGGGCTTAATAAGATAGCTTTTAATGGCTCTCAATTAAACTATAAAAGATTTAAAAACATTCTTGGAGATACAACTAGCTTAAGCGATAACAAAATAACCTGTTTGGCAGAAGACTATTTACATAATATATGGATAGGAACCAATAGTGAAGGCTTAACTGTATTTAATAAAAAAATATCTGCTTTTTCTCGAGTTAAGGACCCCGATACCCTAATTGGACCTTTTATTCATACCATATCTAAAACCTATTTAGACAATAAACTTTGGGTTGGTAGTGATAATGGTCTTTTTAAGGTTGATATCAATTCCAGACAAATACATCCCGTCAAATTCCAAGAAACAACAGATAGGGCTTATATAGCAAAAAATGTTATTAGTGTATATCAGGAATCCTCTAATATACTTTGGATAGGTACTGAAGGCGATGGATTGTATAAGTATAACCTGAGCACCCACGAAAGCAAACGGTTTGCTGTACATCAAGGACTTCCAGATGAAGTTATCTATGCCATTCAACCCGATGATAATAATTGTATTTGGGTGAGTACTAATAATGGCCTTAGTAAAATAGACTTAAGAACAAATCAAATTAAAAATTTCAATGAATCGGATGGTCTTCAGGGAAAGGAATTTAACTATGGGGCGTCCTACAAGACCAAAAGGGGAGAGTTGATCTTTGGAGGCACAAACGGATTTACTATTTTCAACCCTAATGAAACTACTCAAGATTCATTTATCCCTCCCATTGTTATTCGTACCATTAGTATTAGCAATAAACCGTATCTTAATGTAACAGATTCTATCCATTCGGTAACCTTAACCCACAAACAAAATGATTTTAGTTTTGACTTTGTGGCCTTGGGATTTTCCAAACCAAATAAAACCCAATATGCTTATAAATTGGAAGGGTTTGATGAGCATTGGAATATGGTTGGAAATAAATCAACAGCTACATATACTAATTTAGAACATGGTAATTATGAATTTAAGGTAAAGGCCGCGAATAGTGATGGTCTTTGGAATAAAAAGCCAGCATCAATAAAATTAAAGATAAGGCCTCCACTATGGAAAACATGGCCAGCTTATGTGCTCTATACTGTACTGGTTTTAATCTTAATATTTATTACCAGAAAAATTCTGCTTACTAGGCTTGCAGAACGAAATGCCTTAAAGGAAGCAAGGCTGGAAAAAGCTAAAATGGAAGAATTGAACAAGCTTAAATTACAGTTGTTTACTAATATTTCCCATGACTTTAGGACTCCTCTTACTTTAATTGTGGGGCCTTTAAAACGATTAATGGATAATACAAAAGAAAATAATTACGTTCAATCACAATTAGAAGGCATTTATAGAAATGCTAATATTTTATTGCAATTAATTAACCAACTATTGGATTTCAGGAAAGCAGAAAGTGGTAAATTAAAAATGCACTTCTCTAAGCGTAACATGGTGTCATTTCTTGAAGGCATTAAATTGTCATTTGACGAATTAGCAGCAGAAAAAGACATTCAATATAGTTTTACGTGCGCAACACCTATATTAGAGGTTTGGTTTGATAAGATAGAAATAAAAAAAGCATTGCTCAATATCTTATCCAATGCATTTAAATTTACGCCTGTTCATGGCATTATATCAATGCACCTATCTGAAGATAACGATTCTAACTCGATTAAACTGGAAATTCAGGACAGTGGTAAAGGCATATCAGAAAAGGATCTTCCGTTTATTTTTGATAGGTATTTTCAATTAGGTCAACACAATGAATTACGATCGGGCACTGGGGTAGGCCTCACGGTGGCCAAAGATATTATAGATCTGCACCAAGGAACCATTAGTGTCAGTAGCCAGATGGGAAAAGGTACTTGTTTTACCATTTTTTTACCTTTGGGTAGCGACCATATAAAACCAGAGGATAGGGTTATAGAAGATGAAGTTACTATAAATGAAGATACATTGGATTATTATGCGCCGCCTTTTACTACTTACGAATGGACAAAAAAGGATGCTAAGAAAGATGAAATAGGATTTAATAAGAACTTACCTTCAATTTTAATAGTTGAAGATAATACAGAAGTAAGAGATCTTTTGGCAAGTATTTTTACAAATGAATTTAATATATTTGAAGCGAAGAATGGGAAAAAAGGAATAAAGGAGGCTGAACTTCACCCCATAGATATTATTATAAGTGATATTATGATGCCAAAAATGAATGGCATCGAATTTTGTAACGCCATCAAGACTAGTATATTAACCTGTCATATTCCAGTCATTCTATTAACGGCCAGAACCTCCAGCAAAATTCAAAAAACAGGTTACGAAACAGGTGCTGACGCATACATTTCAAAGCCATTCGATCCTGAATTATTAAAATTGCAGGTAGAGAACTTGTTGAAATCTAGATTAAAACTTATAGAGAAATTCAAAAAAGATTTTATACTAGAACCGAAGGAACTAAATTTAGTGTCTAAGGACGAAATTTTCTTAAAAAAAGCAATGGATATTGTTGAGGAAAATTTTTCAGATCCAGAATTTATGGCTGTCACCTTTGCGGAAAAAATGCACATGAGTCAATCGGTTCTGTATAAAAAGTTAAAGGCACTTACAGGACAGACTATTTCAGAATTTATAAGAGCAGTTAAATTTAAAAAAGCTGGTCAATTACTTTCTGGAACCGATATGAATGTTGCCGATGTAGCTTATCAAATTGGGTTTAATGATTTGAAATATTTTAGAAAGTGTTTTAAAGAAGCATTTAATCAAACACCTACCCAATACAGAAAAGCAAATACAAAGCAACATTAAAATTGTATTCTACAGACAGTACAAAAGCGTCTTGTTTTTTGTGTCACTTACTAGATTGGTCGAAAATCAACTAATTGTTAAGTTGTATTGAAGAATATCCCCCCTTAATCAAAACTAAGTTTCATCTTAAAAAGAATAAAACATACCGAAATTGCGTCATATATAAAATTGTGAAATCCATTTAGTATTGACGCCCATGAACAAGGTAAAGTATATTTTTCTTATTCCGTTATTAATAGTTTTGCTTTATAGTTTAACATCAAAGAGTAAAACTAAAAGTGAAATTTTACGGAATGATATTATAGATGTTGTTTCAATTTTGAAAAAAGCTGAACAACAATTATCCCTACAGGTATTGCAAGCCGATAAGGAAAACAGAATTCCTAGAACAGTAACTGAAAATGGAGATATGTATTGGGCTAATTCAAAATTTGATTGGACTGAAGGCTTTTTCCCTGGAAGTTGCTGGTATATGTATGAGTATACAAATAACGAAGATTGGAAAGTTACTGCTGAAAAATATCAGGCTTTGTTCGAGTCTCATAAATACATAACAACGAACCATGACCTAGGTTTCGTCTTTAATTGTTCGTTCGGTAACGGTTATAGGATTACCGAAGATGAAGTATTTAAGCAAGTTTTGATTGAAGCAGCAAATTCGTTATCAACACGCTTTAATTCTTCTGTAGGGTGTTTAAAGAGTTGGGATGTTAATGGTGGATGGCAATCCAAAAGAAATTGGAAGTTTCCTGTCATCATAGATAACATGATGAATTTAGAACTTTTGTTTCTAGTGAGTGAAATAACAGGAAATCCTAAATACAAGAAAATAGCAATAGCTCATGCCAATACAACTTTAGCCAACCACTTTAGGGAAAATAACAGTTCCTATCATGTTGTGGATTACGATCCAGAAACTGGTCAGGTTAGAAGTAAGCAAACTGCTCAGGGTTTTGCCGATGGAAGTTCTTGGGCGAGAGGACAGGCCTGGGGACTTTATGGTTACACGGTTTGCTATAGGTATACAAAAGACAAGGCCTATTTAGAGCAGGCCCAAAAAATTGCCAAATATATTTTGCATAACAATGCCATTCCAAAAGATGGAATCCCTTTTTGGGACTATGATGCCGATAATATTCCTAACGAACCTAGAGATGTTTCGGCTGCCGCCATTACCTTATCGGCATTAATAGAGCTTGATGAGTATACGTCCCAATCTTATTTGTCTACAATTAACAACCTCATCAAATCACTTGCTTCAAATGATTATACTGCTCCAATAGACGAAAACCAAAATTTCATATTGATGCATTCGGTAGGTAGTATTCCCCATAATAATGAAATAGATGTACCTCTTAATTATGCCGATTATTATTATTTGGAGGCCTTAGTGAGATACCAAAATCGATATTGGTAAAATCGACCTTTAGATGTTTCAAAACGCCATCGAAAATCCGAAAAAATTATTGACCAACAAAGAAGTGAATCAATTACTATTTTAAAAAAATGAACTATATGAAATAAAATGACCAAAAATTAATGTAACCAATTCTTGTTATGAAATTAAAAAAATAAAACAGTAAATAATTTCATGAAATTAACTAAAAATCAATTAACCAAATATTTTGAAAATATGAATAAACAAGAAAAAATAAAGAGGGATCCTCTAGGTATTTTTAAGCTTAGATTAAAACCAAAGTTTATGATACTTTTTGTTTTTGCAGTAATGTTTAATGTACAGGCAAAAACAGTTATAAAAGATGATGGAGTAGATAAAATTGCAGGACTTAAACTTACGCAGCGATTTGAGATTAAAGGTGTTGTGACAGACCAAAACAATCAACCCTTGCCGGGGGCCAATGTTCTGGAAAAAGGAACTTCTAATGGTGTGCAAACCGATTTTGATGGTAAGTTTTCGCTGGAAGTATCAAATAAAAATGCTGTTTTAGTTGTTTCGTACATAGGCTTTAAAACCCAAGAAGTAGTTGTAAAGGGACAAACAAAATTTTCAATAGCATTAGAGGAAGATGCAGGCAAGTTAGAAGAGGTTGTTGTGGTAGGCTACGGGGTCCAAAAGAAGATAAACGTAACAGGTTCTGTAGCCTCTATTAAGGCAAATGATGTTGTTACCACCCCAGCTACTAATGTTAAAGGTTTAATTATTGGACAGGTTCCCGGGGTTATTACAAATCAGAATCCAGGTTTGCCAGGTGAAGACTCTGTTGACTTAAGTATTCGTGGTTTTGGGAACCCTTTGGTAATTGTAGATGGTGTAGAATCCTCTATGGATAGAATAGACCCTAATGATATTGAAAACATTTCCATTTTAAAGGATGCATCGGCAGCAATTTATGGTGTTAGAGGGGGAGACGGAGTTGTGCTTATTACAACAAAGCGAGGAAAAGAAGGTAAGGTTCAGTTCAATTACCATGGTTATACTGGTATACAAAAACCTGTAAAGTTCCTGACTCCTGCTTCTGCAGCAGATTACATAAAGGCCAAGCGTAATGGTCTTTTTAACGCACAATACGATCCTGCCGATCCTAATGCTGCTATTGCTTATGGAGATTTTACCGAGGCCTATTTGGCAGAATACGAATCTGGTGCAAAGAAAAGTTACAATTGGGTAGATGCCCTGTTAAAACAAGGGGGCAGTCAATTAGCCTCTCATAACTTTAGTGCCAATGGAGGATCAGAAAAAGTACGGTTTTACACGTCTTTAGGGCTTTTGGCTCAGGATGGTATTTTTAAAGGGGATTACAGCTATAAAAAACTAACTCTTACCAACAATCTGGATGCACAAATTACAGATGACCTAACGTTGGCCTTAAATAGTTCTTATATAGACGAAACAAAGGATTATGCGGCCTACGGCGTTAAGACCATTTGGGACGATTTAAAAACGGCGCAACCGTTTTTTAGTCCGCAATTACCGAACCCAAACCGAGCGCCTTACAGTGGTTTTACAGAACGTTCACCAGTGGCCAGGACTCAGAAAAAATTTGGGGGCTACAGTTTAACAACCTCAGAGACCTTGGCTGCTGCAATGGAGCTTAAGTACCAGACGCCCTTTTTAACAGGTTTAACCATTGGAGCTAAGGCTAATGTTAGGATGCGACGGGTCTATTTGGAAGATTTGAGCAAAACATATACCGTTTACCAATATCATGAAGAAGATAACAGTTATTCTCCCGTACAAACTGTAAATGCGAATCCGAGCTTTTCCAAAGGGGTAACCAGTAAAGCTAACGATCCTAGAATGCGTTTCCTGTCACGTTTTTATATGAATTATGATAACACGTTTGGAAAACATAAAATAGGCGCATTGGCATTTGCTGAAAAAGAAGATAATGAGGTAGATAGGTTAGTTGTTTTAAGATCAGATTTATTATCTGATGCGGTTCCAACAATTACGGCTGGAGATAATTCTTTAACTCAAGTATTAAATGATGAAGATGATGAAGAAAGACGAAGTACTGCTTTACCTCAAGAATATTCGCGTATTAGCTATGCTGGACGGTTTAATTATGCATATGATGATAAATACCTATTAGAGGCCACTTTCCGTGCTGATGCCAGTTCTAAAGTATCTCCTAAAGTGAGATGGGGTTATTTTCCATCGGTTTCTTTAGGTTGGAATGTCGCTAAAGAGAACTTTTTGGACGGCTCAATTTTTAATGAGTTAAAGTTACGCTTGTCATACAGTGAAACAGGAAAAGACGATAAAATCGGGAACACCACTTTCGATTACCTTACCGGGTATAATGAATTGAGTTCTGTTTATTATTTAGATGGTAATCCAGTAACCAACATTATTACGGCCGGTTTGGTTAACGACAGACTCACCTGGACAGAAAACACCCTATATAATGCCGGGTTGGATTTTAGGTTATTAAACGGAAAATTCTATGGTAATGTTGATGTTTTTTACAGGCTTAGTGAAGGAATTGTAGCCCCAGATGAAGAAACTGTACCAACCACTTTTGGGGCCGTTTTACCACTAGTAAATTTAAACTCAACCAACGACCATGGTTTTGAATTTGTATTGGGATATAAAGGCAATATAGGTAATTTAAAGTTGGATCTGTCTGGTAATTTTAGTTATGCTCGTCAGCGATATGGCGATTGGGCTCAAGATATCAATATGGATGACCCTAACGTGGTACGTATGGATTTAAAAAACGGGCAGTATGTAAACAGAAGTTTTGGCTTTATAAGTGATGGATTGATAAATACCCAAGCAGAATTGGATGACTATAAGGCTTCACATACATTTCAAACCTTGAGTGGAACACCTAAAGTAGGCGATATTCGCTATTTAGATGTAAATGGCCCCGATGGAGTACCAGATGGTGTAATTAACAACTACGATAGACGTGAGATTGGATATGGTTCCGAGCCTGATATTACCTTTGGATTGAATACTCGCTTAAGCTATAAAAACTTTTCATTGGCTATGCTCTGGCAAGGGGCTTCGCTTTTTAATGTTACTATTGGTGGAGGGAACATGCGGGCACCATTCGGGTCTGAAGATGTACCACTTACCTTGCACAGTAAATACAGCTGGACACAAGATCCGAACAACCCTGGTGTAGGTAACAATCCAAATGCTCAGCTACCCGCATATAACAATGATGGAGGCAGAGCATGGAATAACAACGGTTCAGATTTTTGGAGAAAAGACGGTACTTATGTACGTTTAAAAACGGCTACATTATCTTATGACTTGCCACAAAAAGTTTTAGAAAAGATAGGTTTTAATAACTGTGCATTTTACCTAACCGGAGACAACTTGTTTGCCTTTACGAAGCTAGGTATTTTTGAAGATTATATTGACCCAGAACAAGCGTATAATAATTCGGGCTTTTCGTTGCCGCTACTAAGAACCTATACATTTGGAGTTCGCATAGGGCTTTAAAAGATTGAAAATCATTTATTAAAAATATAAAACATGAAAAAAATCTTATACATATTCAGTTTATCTTTGTTGCTCTTGGGCTGTGAAGATCAATTGATCAAGGACGCTAACTTCATTTCAGAAAATGTTGTTTTCGAATCGGAACCGTTAACAGAGGCTTATATTGCCAACTTATATAGTCGCTTGCAATTTCAATATGCTGAGAATCAAAATATGGGGATGTGGGCCGCTGTAGGTGCAGAACATACTAATTATGCGGACTGGCAAGCACCCAACCATGCCGTTTTAAGGAGTTTTTCAGAGGCGAGAGGACCAGGTGACTTAGACTATTGGAACTATTCACTTAACAGGGATATTAACTTTTTGTTGGAAAAGATAGAAAGCAGTGAAAACTTAGAGCCAGAGTACATAAGGTCCAAAATGGCAGAAGCCCGTTTTTTAAGAGCTTTTAATTATTTTGAAATGGTTAAACGCTTTGGAGGGGTTCCAATCATTACCAGAGTCCAAAATCGGGATGATGCCTATGATGAACTTTACCTACCCAGAAATACTGAGCAGGAAGTTTATGATTTTATTTATAATGAAACACAGGCTATTCTAGGCGATTTTGATGATGAGAGAATAGGAGCAAATGGACGTGTAGATAAATATACTGTACTCATGCTACAAAGCAGGGCCATGTTGTATGCCGCCAGTATTGCCAAAAATGGTAATGTGGGGCCTAATGGTGTTACGGGAATTAATGCCTCATCGGCTACATCCTATTTTCAAAAAAGCTACGATGCTTCTAAAGCTGTTATAAATTCAGGTCAGTTTATTTTAATTAATTCAGGTACTGATAAAGTGTCGAATTACGCATCTATTTTTTTAACTGAAGGTACAGATAATAAAGAAACCATTTTTGCAGAAGTTTGGGAACCTGTTATTAAAGGTCATGGTCTAGATAATTATGCTTATCCTGCGGGTTTTGGTGCATCGTGGAATTCTAATTTCCCTGTACTTTACGATTTTGTTGAGTTGTTTGATTTTACAGATGGACGCTCTGGTAAGATTGACAGGGGCTTATTGACAGCTTCCAATGAATGGGATATCAATGATTTCTTTGGAAATAGAGACCCTCGTTTTAGAGCGTCTGTTTTTTACCCAGAGTGTGAGTTTAAGGGGGAGCGTGTTTGGTTTCATACAAAGACCATATTGGCAGATGGTTCATCGGTTAATAGTACAAGTACAAAGGTTACTCGATTGGATGGTACGGAAATGCCACAGGCCAGTGAACCAAGAAACCGAAGAAATACTTCATTGCTGAGAAGAAAGAAAGTAGATGGAGATAATCCAACCCCAGTCTCTGGTTATTCTGGACAGGACTATATTATATTTCGCTATGGAGAGACTTTGTTGAATTTTGCAGAAGCGGCTTTTTATTTAGGTGAGACAAGCGAAGCCTTGGACGCGATTAATCAAATTCGTGATCGTGCAGGTATGCCATTGCGAACTGAAGTAACAGAGGGTAACATTCGTCATGAACGTCAGGTAGAACTGTGCTTTGAAGATCACAGGTTCTGGGACCTTATTCGTTGGCGAACGGCCCAGCAGTACTTGGATGGTGTTAGAACAAAAGGTTTGGTATTCAATTATAAGTTGGAAACAGACACATATGTTATAACTTTAAAAAATGCAGAGACCCAAGTGAGATCATTTGGTACGGAACGCTTTTATTTACCATTTAGCAGTTCTCGTTTAGGTGATAACCCCAAATTCGTTCAAAACCCAGGTTATTAATTTTTATTAAGGAAAGCATCCAAGGGCATTAGCTCTTGGATGCTTTAAATTTACTTTTTACGGACACTTGAATTACAAAATAGAAGATATAAATAGGGAGCGTGCTTTACTTTAAGGGGAATATTAAATTTTGCCCCAAAGCATATCTTAGGCATACATTGTAGATCCGTTAAAAAATACAAACAACTAGATTGATCTTTAAGAACAATAAAAAAACAAAAATGAAGATTAAATTATTTACTATAGTATTAAGTGTTTTAATATGTTCATGTGCTAACAAGTATGCAGAAATTATCAACGCAGAAAGTGATTATCAAATTATACCTAAACCTGTATCCCAGAAGATATTAAAAGGTAGGTTTTTGGTTGATGGAGATGCCAAAATTACATGTGATGAAAGTTTAGAAAATGAAGCGGACTATTTATCTGAAATTTTAGGCTTGGCAATTGGAAAAAAGGTCCCGATTGATTTTAAAGAAAAGGAAGGTAATATAATATTAAAGTTAGACGATCAAATTTCTAATGAAGAAGGTTATGAATTAACCGTAAGTTATCGAGACATAGTTATTTCAGGAAAATCGGCTACCGGCGTGTTTTATGGTATTCAGACCTTAAAACAGTTAATTCCAACTACCATAGATAAGAATGGCGCTTTAGAAGAAACGATTACGATACCTGCAGTGAATATTGCAGATAGCCCAAGATATAAATATAGAGGAATGCATTTAGATGTTGCGCGTCATTTTTTTCCAGTATCCTATATAAAAAAGTATATCGATTTAATCGCCATGCATAAAATGAATACATTTCATTGGCACCTGACAGAAGATCAGGGTTGGCGCATAGAAATAAAAAAGTACCCTAGGCTTACAGAAGTTGGAGCGTGGAGGAATGGTACTATTATTGGACATAGCCCTGGTACGGGTAACGATCAAAAAAAATATGGTGGCTTTTACACCCAAGAAGAAGTAAAAGAGGTTGTAAAGTATGCGGCAAGTAAGCACATTACAGTCATACCAGAAATTGAAATGCCTGGACATAGTGGAGCAGCTATTGCGGCTTATCCCTATTTAAGTTGTTTTCCGGAAGAGCCTACAGATAAAAACTACAACATGTTATCTGAAAAAAGTAAGGCACTTCAAAAATCAGGAACTCCTAAGGTTGTATATGAAACATGGGGTGTCATAAGAGATGTATATTGTGCAGGAAAAGAAGGGACCTTTACATTTTTAGAAGATGTTTTGTTGGAAGTTATGCCATTGTTCCCTTCGGAATATATTCATATTGGTGGCGATGAATGTCCTAAAGAAAATTGGAAACGTTGCCCAAGTTGTCAAAAAAGAATAAAGTCCCTGGACTTAAAAGATGAGCACGAGTTGCAAAGTTATTTTATCCAACGTATGGAGAAGTTCATTAATTCTAAAGGAAAGAAAATTATTGGATGGGATGAAATTCTTGAGGGTGGATTGGCTCCTAATGCTACTGTTATGTCCTGGAGGGGCGAAAAAGGAGGCATTGAAGCAGCCAAACAACACCATAATGTTATTATGACGCCTTCCCATTCTTGTTATTTTGATCATTACCAAAGTGAAGATAAAGACAATGAGCCATTGGCGATAGGAGGATTAACTACAGTAGCGGAGGTCTATGCCTATAACCCAAGTCCAAGTGAATTAACACAAGAGGAACAGAACTATATTTTAGGGGCTCAAGGTAATGTATGGACCGAGTATATTGGAACAACAAACTATCTCGAATATATGGTTTTGCCCAGGATGACCGCTTTGTCTGAAGTCGTTTGGACACCTCAAGACCTACGTAATTGGGATGATTTTAAGAAACGGTTGCCACATTTAATAGAACGATATAAAGTGCTTAACTTTAATTATGCTAAACATAGTTTAAATAAATAATAAATGAGAAGTTTTAAGTTAAAAACCTTTGGATTACTAATACTTGCTGTTTCATGTAAAAGTAATTCTCATGAACAATTAAATAAACAGAGCACAAGTAAACTGCCCAATATTGTTATTATTTATGCAGACGATTTAGGCTATGGTGATTTAAGTGCCTATGGAGCTACAGAGATTAGCACCCCTAATATAGATAAACTGGCAAATGGAGGTATTAAATTTACCAATGGTTATGCCTCATCAGCTACCTGTACACCTAGCCGATATGCCTTGCTAACAGGTTCATATCCATGGAGAAATAAAGATGCCAAGATATTACCGGGAACGGCTCCACTTTTAATTGACACCGCGCAGGTAACCATTCCTAAAATATTAAAGACTAAGGGATATCATACAGGTATTGTAGGGAAGTGGCATTTAGGATTAGGAAATGGAAATATTAATTGGAACAAACATATTTCTCCAGGACCAAATGAAGTAGGTTTTGATTATAGTTACATAATGGCAGCAACCCAAGATAGGGTGCCAACAGTTTATATTAGAAATGGTTATGTTGAAAATCTAGATCCAACAGACCCTATTGAAGTTAATTATCAAGAAAATTATGATGGACAACCAACTGGATTAGATCATCCTGAGCTTTTAAAAATGAAATGGCACCATGGTCATAATAATAGTATAGTAAATGGCATTCCTAGAATAGGTTTTATGAAAGGGGGAGAATCAGCCAAGTGGAAAGATGAAGAAATGGCCGATACTTTTTTGTCCCAGGCTAAAAGTTTTGTGAAGCGAGAGAAAAACAATCCTTTCTTTTTATATTATGCTTTGCAGCAACCTCATGTTCCTCGAACACCTAGTCCGGAGTTTTTAGGTAAGTCAGGAATGGGACCACGTGGTGATGTTATTTTGGAAGCGGATTGGTGTATTGGACAATTATTAGAAACTCTGGAAGCAGAAGGTTTGGTTGAAAATACTTTAATTATCTTATCTAGTGATAACGGGCCCGTTTTAAATGATGGTTATTATGACGATGCTGTTGAAAAGTTAGGAAATCATAAGCCTGCAGGGCCACTTCGTGGGGGTAAATACAGTTTGTTTGAGGCAGGAACACGAGTGCCATTTATAACCTATTGGAAAGGAAAAATTGAGCCTGGAGTTTCAGAAGCATTGGTTTCACAAATCGATTTGTTTGCGTCATTATCGACCTTAGTGGGTAGTGATGTAAATAATTTTGATAGTGAAGACTTGCTGGAAACATTTTTAGGAAAAACAGATAAAGGAAGAGAAAGTTTGATAATAGAGGCCACCACAAGAATAGCATTGAGGCAGGGCGACTGGGTGATGATACCACCTTATTCAGGACAAGCCTTAATCCAATCGGTCAATATAGAAACAGGCAATTCAAAGGACTATCAGTTGTACAATTTGAGAGAAGATGTTGGCGAACAAAAGAACTTAGCTAAAACCAATACAGAAAAATTTCAGGAAATGGTATTAGAATTAGAGACCATTCTGCAGCGGGATAAAAATTAGTTAAGCATTTAAGAAATATCATTGTACTTGTCATGAAATTTTATAATTAGAAATAAACTGTAAAACCTATTTATACCTTAAATGAAAATGATATGTCATCCTGTTTTTTTATGAAAAACAAATTTATTTGCTAAAACAAAATCTATGTTATTTATGAAGACTAAATCATTCTTGGAATCGAGGCTATCAATGTTAATGTGCCTGTTTTTCTTTTTTGTTGTTATTTGTTCCTCACAAGGTCAAACTCTTGATTCAATAATAGAGAATCCCGATGTGGTTGGCATCAATAAGCTACCTGCGAGAGCCTCTTTCTATGCTTTCGAATCCAAAGAATTGGCGCTAGGAAACGATATTTCCAAAGCATCGAACTATTTATTTCTAAACGGAACATGGAAGTTTCATTGGGTAAGGGATTCGGAAAAGCGTCCAAGGGATTTTTATAAAGAAAGTTTTGATACAAGTAAATGGGATGATATAAAAGTACCTTCAAACTGGGAGGTAGAAGGGTTTGGCATACCAATTTACACCAATACGAGATATCCCTTCAATATAGATAGCCCCAATCCACCCGATATACCTGATGGATATAACCCAGTAGGGTCTTACAAAAGGGACTTTGAGTTGCCTGCTGGTTGGGAAGGCAAGGATATATTTATCCATTTAGGAGCTGTAAAATCGGCCTTCTTTATTTGGATTAACGGAGAAAGGGTGGGTTACAGCCAAGGCTCAAAATTACCGGCTGAGTTTAATCTTACTGAATTTGTAAAACCTGGCAAAAACAGCATTGCTTTAGAAGTTTATCGATGGAGTGATGGAAGTTATCTCGAATGTCAAGATTTTTGGAGATTATCTGGAATAGAAAGAGATATCTACTTGTATGCAAGACCAAAAGTGCAGTTGATGGATTATTTTGCAAAATGTGGATTGGAAAATAATTATTCTGACGGAGTTTTCGATTTAACTATTGATCTTAAAAATACCGATATAGAAAAGCGAAAAGGCTATGTAGCCATCGAAATCACAAAAGACAACCAGATTCTTTTCGATACAAGCACAAATTACGAGTTGGCACCAAATTCAGGTCGTGCCTTAAAATTTAACAAAATCCTTCCAAACATAAAAAGTTGGTCTGCCGAAACACCCGAGCTTTATCAGTTAAATATAGTTATAAAGGATAAAAAAGGAGTTGTTCTGGAAGCTATTTCAAGAAAATTAGGTTTTAGGACTTCAGAGATTAAAAATGGCAGGTATTTAGTTAATGGTCGACCAATTTTGTTTAAAGGCGTAAACAGGCATGAGCATGACCCAAATACAGGGCATGTTATAGCGAAGGAAGACATGTTACGCGATATTAAAATTTTCAAAGAATACAACATCAATGCCGTACGTACCTGTCATTACCCAAATGACCCTTACTGGTATGAGCTTTGTGACCAATATGGTATTTACGTGGTTGACGAGGCCAATATAGAGGCGCATGGTATGGGCTATGAGGTGCACCGTACATTGGGGAACAATCCTGAATGGCTAAAGGCGCATATAGAGCGTACTGAGCGTATGATAGAGAGAGACAAAAATCACCCGTCCATCGTAATTTGGTCATTGGGGAATGAGTCAGGAAATGGTTATAATTTTTACAACACCTATTTATTGGCTAAGAGGTTGGATGACACCAGACCGGTACAATATGAACGTGCTAAGTTGGAGTGGAACACGGATTTATACGTTCCTATGTATGCCACGCCCAAGGACGTAGAGAACTATGCCAATAATGCCGACTTTACGAAATCGCTCATACAATGTGAATACGCACATGCCATGGGAAATAGTCTGGGAGGCTTTAAGGAGTACTGGGATTTATATGAGAAGTACGATAAACTTCAAGGAGGCTTTATCTGGGATTTTGTAGATCAAGGTCTTAGGACAATAAAGAACGGAAAGGAGATTTTTGCCTATGGTGGAGATTTTGGGCCGGAAGGTACACCAAGCGACAACAACTTTTTAAATAACGGTTTGGTACAGCCGGACAGAAAACCAAATCCGCACATTCATGAGGTTAAGCACATACATCAGAATATTAAATTTTATGCCAATAATCCAGAAAAAGGGGTTATCGATATTAAGAACTGGTACTTCTTTAAAGATCTAGGAAATTACAAATTACATTGGGAGATAATCGCTAATGGAGAAGCAGTGGAAAGTGGCGTTTTGAATGATTTGCATGTAGGTCCACAAGAGACAAAATCCTTTACCATTCCATTTGGGACAAAGTTCAATGTGGGAATGGAGTACTTTTTAAATTTAAGGGTTACATTAAAAGAGGACGAGCAGTTGTTGGCCGCAGGATTTGAAATCGCACATGAACAACTAAGATTGACTCCTGATGTCGAGGTTATCGTGCCAGAGCTTGCTACAAGTCCAGTCTCGTACCAAACAAATAAAGGCATGGTAAAAGTAACAGGCAAAAATTTTGAGATTGAATTCAATAGTGAAACCGGTGTGTTAACCTCTTGGACATTTGAAGGTAAGCGTCTTTTGGACAAGGGACCGGTCGTTAATTTTTGGAGGGCACCAGTGGATAATGACTATGGGGCGCAAACTCAAAAAAAATATTCTGAGTGGAAATCTGCCGGAACAACAGAAAAGGTTAAATATGAGATAGAACAAATCTCAAAAAGCGAATTAAAGGTAAGTTTTCTAAAAAATATTTTTGACGGAGATGCAGTTTATACACAAATTTATCATGTCGATGGTAATGGAACCATAAAAGTAATAAACGATTTAAGGGCTATAAAGGGCAATCATTCTGACTTGTTTAAGTTTGGCAACAAAATGATTCTACCCAAGGAGTATGGGAATGTAACTTGGTATGGTAAAGGGCCTTTTGAAGCTTATGTCGACCGACAGCACGCCGCAAAAGTAGGGTTATACAAGGGTACAGTTGCTGAACAATATTTTCCTTACATAAGGCCTCAGGAAACAGGGAATAAACTGGATGTAAGGTGGGTAACTCTTTCTAAGGTGGATGGTTCTGGTATAAAGATATATGGGGATGGATTGTTGCAGGTTTCTGTTTTGAACTACACTGTTGAAGATTTGGATTCGGGCGCAGATAAAGCACAACGGCATGCTAGGGAGATTGTTCCAAGAGAAGAGGTTTATGTAAATATAGATGGATTCCAGCAAGGGTTGGGGTCCATTGATAGCTGGGGTGCATTGCCCTTGGAAAAATACCGTTATCCATACCAGTCCTACAACTATTCGTATTGGATTGTGCCAATATCCAAATAAAAATTAATATAGTTAAATAATTTATTATTAAAGCTCAATTTCAATGTATAGTGAAAAAAAGCTGCTTTTTTAAAAAGCAAACATTTGGAAATTTTAAAATATGATAACAAAACTAAAATATTAGTTAACTGTCCGCAATTTGAAAGGTATACAAAAAGGCTGCTGCAAAAGCTGGAAACCTGACAAATAATTAAAAGTGAATCATTTACCTTGTTCTTGGGGAGCCTAAGAGAGGAGCAAAATTTAAGTCTTACAGAAATGTAAGGCTTTTTTTGTGGAGTGAAATTATTATATAAAAAAGGGAACTATAAGCTCCCTTTTTGTTAATCGAAGAATAGGATATTTTATTTCACACTGCCTATCTCACCACTTAAAATTTTAGCACCTAAAATAGATTCAAGCATGCTGGCTTGTTTGTTGTCTGTACTGCCGCTAAAAACAGTATTAGGTAGTTGAAGTCCATTTGGTCCTGCTAGAGCCTTTGTGCGTTGTACACTAGCGTCTAATTCCATTTGTAATTGCTTTTCCGGTGTAATACCCGCTGATACCTTCTTGGAAATCTCGTAAGCTTCGGCATCAGCTATGATTCTAATTTTTTCAGCTGATTTTTTAGCCGCTGCTAAAAGGTTCGATTCTTCTTGTTCTTTGTAAGAAGCCGTTTTTGCTGCGGTTTCCGCTGTAATAGTTTTTTCTAACTGTATTTTTTCAAGTTTTACACGAGTTTCTGCTTTTTCACGCTCTCCTTTTGCAATGGCTTTTTGAGTGGCATAGTATTCTTTCTCAGCTTCTTGTTTTTCTAATTGCGTTTGAGCAACCTGTTCTTTTTGGTCTTTAAGTCGGTTGTCGAAACTGGCTTCCCAATCAATGCTGGTAACAGCTACTTGTTGTACTGTAAGTCCGTAACGTTTTAATGAGTTTGAAGCATCTCGAATTGGATCGCCATTTTTATCTTTACGAATTCTATAACGTTTTTCGCGTTTTTCATTATTAATTTTTCCTTTGGCAACGGTTCTGGTAGAATCTAAGGTAGTGATTGGACTAATGTCTATATCTTCGTAAACTTCTTCGGTTAAATACATGCCATTTTCCATTTGGTCTTTTAAATAGTAGTCAAATTGCGAAGAAGCTCCTGAGATATAATCCTGAGCATCCATCAATTTACAGGTGTTTTTTAAAGCCTGGTCGTAAACCGGATATATTCTGGCGTAAACCAATTTACTTTCCGATCGGTTTTTATCGGCCATTTCCAAAAACAAATCTTCATTGTTGTAATCTATTGAAACAATTAATGCAGCAGCAATATCGGCTTTAATCGCGTCAGCAAACTCACGGGTTTGCGCATTTCTGTGATAAATTCCTTCCTCGGTACCGCTGTTATCAATAATTCTGTTGCCTTGTTTATCGTATTCGATTATTTGATCTTGTAAGGCAATTTCAAAAGAAATAGGAATGGTTTTTCCCCACAGTTTTAGTTTTACACCTTGTGTGGTTACAGCTGCATCCCCTCCCCATAAATATTGAATGGCGGTTGCTGTACCTGCAGGATTATAAAAAAACATACCGCTAAGACTTACTAAGAAAGCACCTAATAAACCCAGGTAAGCAGATTTTTTTAACGACCAAAGATTAACTAGTTTTTGGATAAAAAGAGGAGTTTTAGATTCTGAATCTGTTGATGTGTTAGATGAAAAAATATTGATGGTAATAGCCAGTAAAATGGCTAGTACGATTAAAATAATACCAGTAATAGTCATGGTTAATAAATTAAGTTTTGATGATAGTTTGTTTGTAAAACCTTAAAAGAAAGATTTTGCAGGTTAGTTGTTGTTTTAAGAATTTTGTTACAACAATTTTATAAAATTTGTAGTTTGAGTGTTACAATGCCGCTTTAGCAGCTTCAACCGTTTTTTTGCTGTTTCCTATAAAAATAGCATCATCAATAATAATCACTGGTCGGCTTAAAAACGTATAATGTTCCAAAATATAGTTTTTGTAGTCACGTTCGGTAAGATCTTGGTTTTTTAAATCCATGTCCTTGTAAAGTTTCGAGCGTTTACTAAATAATGCTTCATAACTTCCTGAAAGCGCATGCATTTCTTCTAATTGCTTAACGGTGATTTCTTCGGTTTTTATATCCTGTAAAATAAAGTCCGATGGTAGGTTTAATGCTTTTAATATTCTAACGCAGGTGCTACAGGTTTTGAGGTAATAGACTTTTTTCATGTTGTTATTTTGTGAAATTTATGCCAAAATAAAAGTAATTTTGTCATTTAAAGTATCTTTATCAAAAAAATAAACCATGCAATTTACTCTAGACGTTTTAACTAAAACAAGACAATTTTTCAATCAGTTTATAGAAAATACTTCACTTGAAGATTTAAATAAAGTTCCGGAAGGATTTAATAACAATATCATTTGGAATATTGGGCATATAGTAGTGACGCAGCAATTATTAGCTTATAAATTATCTGGGTTACCTATGATGATTGATGAGGTTATGATTTCAAAATACATGAAAGGTACAAAGCCAGAAGGAAATGTATCTCAGGATGAAGTCGATGACATTAAAGTATTGCTGTTTTCAACGGTTGAAAAAACAAAAGAAGATGTGGCTAACGATGTGTTTAAGACCTTTAATGCCTATACCGTTTCAACAACAGGAAATACGTTAAATACCATTGAAGACGCCTTCGAATTTATTTTATTTCACGAAGGGATGCACTTAGGCTATGTTATGGCACTAGTAAGGGCTATTAATGGCTAGTACATCATTGACCTTTTCGGCAGGGATTGTATATTCAATAATTCCTGCGGAATAGGATGCAATTTCGTAGGTGTTGTAAAGCAGAATAAGGCCTTCTTCACTGAAACCTATAGTTTGAGCTAATTGAAATGTTTCAGGCTCGAAAAGTTGAGCTTTATCTTCAATAGACTCGTCAAAATACCTTTTAGCTAAAGCTTTAAATGTTTCTTGATTTTTGAAAAGTACTTCATTTTCAAATCGTTTTCCTGTTGTAGGATCAAAATTTAAGAATGAAATATGAACAGTCCCATGAGCGCCTCCAGTATTCATATAGGAGGTGATGGAAATGCTGATGACTTCTGGAGATTGGAAGATAACTTCACCATCTATTTGGGCTTCCCAAGGGAAGGTGCTTTCCGGAAAATCTTTTACGAAATTGTTGTATTCAACATTAAACTTTTCAATTTTCTCTTCAATAGTCGTAGCATTGTCTGGTTTGCCTTCGCCAGTATGTAAGGCTGCTGAAACAGCTTTTGTTATTTCAGTATTTATTTGATTGGATATAGCATCATCGCCTTCTGCGTTTGGAATATTAATTTCAACTAATTTGTTATTAGGCGTAGTAATCGTAATTATTGAAAAGGAGGTATTGCTGTCTTCATTACATGAATAGAGAATGAAAAGTGTTGTAAAGAAGAAAAGTAAGTGTTTAATCGACATGGTAGAAAAGCTTTTGTGCAATAAAGGTAGCTATTGTGAGCTAATCCGACAATAAATGAGATGGACGTTGATGTAAAATTAAAGAAAGGATTTAGTCTAGATAGTAAACGTAGCCGAAATTTAACCAAACCAGCCAGTCGTTTTTGCGGTCGTAGTTTCTCCAGTTATGGTCAAAGCCATCAATCCAGTCACTAAAGTAGTATTGCCATCTTAAATCGAGCATTAAATCTGATAAAATCCCTAATTTGTAACGAACACCAACACTACTCACAACAGACCACGTGCTGCCGCCGTCAACATTAATCGGGTAGGGTGCTTCGCCGGCATTATAAGCGTCAAACCAAAAAGGGTATAGGTTGGATTGGTCATAAATATCCCCGTAGACATCAGGATTTGGGTTGTTGTATCTTGTGCTGGCTTTGGGGTTATATGAAGTATAATGAACACCTAAGCTCACAAAAGGCGCTATTCTGTAGGCAAAAGCTTGAAACGAACGAATACTTAAGGGAAAGTATTCCAGTTGCATCCCAATATCGAAATTTTCGGCTGCACCGCTATGGGCTCGTAACTTATCGGCTTCAACACTGGTTTTGTCTGGGGCTACCCAAAAACCATGATGATCTAAGCGTGTGTAATTGTAAGAGATTTCACTTCGTAGTTTAAAATGGTCGTTAAAGTAAGTGTCAGTGGAATAACAGTTACAATCGGCGGTATAGGCAAAACTGATGTAGTGAATTAAACCGATACCAATGCCTGAATTTCCAAGGTTGGTGGCTTCCTCATTACGACTGCCAAAATCAGAACGAAACTCTACCGGACCAGCAATAACGCCAATTTCGTGAGAAAAACCCAATTGAGAGTACATGGTTTGAGACGTAACAAACATGAAAAAGAGTAGGGCTAAACACTTAAAGTTAAGCATGATAGAAGTTTGTTTAAAGGAGCCATTGTTAAAACAAATATAAAAAAACTGCCCATAGAAACAAATATTATAACTTAGTAGTAGATTAAATGAAAAATAATTGTTATCAAATTCAAAAAATAACAGCAAAATTTTTAAAGATAACGTATATTTGTGGCGATAAATTGTATATTCAATAATTTGATGTCGTTTTTTAGGGGGCTAACGCTCGTAAATAAAATTTCATCATTAACCAGAATTGAACGTTTTATACAGTTTTTTGTTAAACTAAAACATTAAAGTAATTGATGAAAAGTAACATTGAAGCTTTTTTAGATCAAGTTAAAGAGCGTAATGGTCACGAACCAGAGTTTTTACAGGCTGTTGAGGAAGTAGCAGAAACCGTTCTTCCTTATATTGTAGAGCATGATATTTATTACGGTAAAAATATTCTATTAAGAATGGTTGAACCGGAGCGTGTTATCACGTTTAGAGTGTGTTGGGTAGATGATGAAGGAGAGATACAGGTTAACCGCGGTTATCGTATTCAAATGAATTCAGCTATTGGTCCTTATAAAGGAGGATTACGTTTTCATCCAACCGTAAACCTAAGTATTTTAAAATTCTTAGCTTTCGAGCAGGTATTTAAAAATAGTTTAACAACCCTACCAATGGGTGGTGGTAAAGGAGGAAGTGATTTCGATCCAAAAGGAAAGAGCGACAACGAAATTATGCGTTTCTGCCATGCCTTCATGAGTGAGTTATTCAGACATATTGGTCCGAATACCGACGTTCCTGCTGGAGATATAGGTGTTGGTGCTCGTGAAATCGGTTTCCTTTTCGGAATGTACAAAAAGCTAAGAAATGAGTTTACTGGAGTATTAACCGGTAAAGGATTATCTTGGGGTGGTTCCTTAATAAGACCGGAGGCAACAGGTTATGGTACGGTGTATTTTGCTGAAAATATGCTGAAAACTAAAAATAATACAATCGAAGGAAAGAATGTTGTGATTTCTGGTTCTGGAAATGTTGCTCAATATGCTGCCGAGAAAATTTTACAATTGGGAGGTAAAGTATTAACTTTATCAGATTCTTCAGGATACATTTATGATGCCGATGGTATTGATGCTGAGAAATTAGCTTACGTTATGGATCTTAAGAATGTGAAACGAGGAAGAATTAGCGAGTATGTTACTGTTTATCCTTCAGCCCAATTTGTGGAAGGTAAAACACCTTGGGGTGTGAAATGTGACATTGCATTACCATGTGCTACTCAAAACGAGCTTCATGAAGAAGATGCAAATATGCTTTTAGCAAACGGCTGTATTTGTGTGAGTGAGGGAGCTAATATGCCTTCAACTAAAGAAGCTATTGCGGCTTTCCATAAAGCAAAAATTTTATTTGCTCCGGGCAAAGCTTCAAATGCCGGTGGTGTTGCAACTTCAGGGTTAGAAATGACTCAGAACTCGTTAAGATTTAACTGGACAAGAGAAGAAGTTGATAAGAAATTAAAAGAGATTATGGCCAATATTCACGATTCTTGTATTACTTACGGAAAAGGTGAAGACGGTTATATCGATTATGTAAAAGGTGCAAATATTGCAGGATTTGTTAAAGTTGCCGATGCCATGTTAGCACAAGGTATTGTTTAATCAATGGCATTTATAAAATAGTTGAAAAGCTTCCTGAATTTCAGGAAGCTTTTTTGTTTTAATTTATATGATTTTCAGGTAAAACTCGTTACTTATAAATATATTTGACCAATTAAATGGTATTTATGTTTAAAAAACTCGTTGTTTTTATAGTCTGTATAATTCCGGTTTGGCTTCTCGCTCAAGATTTTTCAGCGTCCTGGCAAAGTCACTTTTCATATTATAATATTAAGGAAGTTGCTCAGGGAAACGATAAAATTTATGCAGCTTCAGAAAATGCTATTTTCAGTTTAGATACACAAACCAATCAGTTAGAAGAAATTACTACGATTAATGGTTTGTCTGGAGAAACCATTTCAACCATTTATTATAGCGATACTTATGAATTGCTTGTTGTTGGATATGAAAATGGTTTGATTGAAATTGTTTTTGATAATGATGAGAATGTGTTAACAATTGTTGATATTATCGATAAACCTACTATTCCCCCCACAACAAAACGAATCAATCATTTAAATGGCTATAATAATTTAGTTTATATATCAACCAGTTATGGTATTTCGGTGTTCGATTTGGCGCGTTTAGAATTTGGTGATACCTATTTTATTGGAGATGGCGGAACCCAAATACAGGTAAACCAAACGGCTGTTTACCAGGATTATATTTATGCGGCTTGTTCTGGAGGTAACGGTATACGAAAAGCGTTAACGACTAGTGTCAATTTGATTGATTTCAGTAACTGGCAGACCGTAACTACCGGCAATTTTACAGGAATAGAATCACAGTTGGATAATGTATATGCCGTACGATCAGACAAACGACTGTTCAAATTAGATAATTCAACCTTATCAGAATTAGCTGTTTACCCAGATCAGCCATTAGACTTGCGTTCTGTAAATGATGATTTGATAGTTACTACAAAAAACAGTGTATTTGTTTACGATACCGGTTTTAACCTTTTATCGCAATCAGTAGTCGATCTTGATAATTTCCCTACGGAGTTTACGGCTGCAACAATAGGTGAAAATTATATTTATGTAGGAACTAAAAATTTTGGAGTTTTAAAAACGGAATTTTTAAACCCGATTTCTTTCGAAGAAATTCACCCAGAAGGCCCTTTGTTAAATACTCCGTTTTCTTTACAAGCGACTCCAAATGGGGTTTGGGTAACCTTTGGCGAATATACATTTGATTATAATCCATATCCCCTGAATAGTAGGGGTATGAGTCATTTGAAAGGAGATGAATGGATTAATACGCCTTATAGTGAGGTTTTAGGAGCACGATGTTTAAATACAATAACACTTAACCCATTAAAAGGAAGTCAAGTCTTTATAAGTTCTTTTTTTAATGGTTTGTTAGAAGTGAATGAAGAAGTAGCTACTTTTTTATATAATCAAGACAATAGTGATTTAGAATCTTTGATTTTACCAAGTAATCCAAGCTATATAGATATTAGGTTAGGTAGTACAACTTTTGATAACAATGGGCTTTTATGGACAGTAACATCCAGAATTAAAAAACCTTTAAAATCATATAATCCTACAACAGGGCAATGGAAAAGTTATGATTTTTCTTCAATTATTAGAGATCCTCTTAATGATAATTTAGGGTTTACTGACATTACAATTGAGTCATCAACTGGAACAAAGTTTATAGCCGGATTCCCAAATGGAATTATAGGGTTTAATGAAAACAATGGGAGTCAATTATTAAAAAGTTTGAAAGGGGAAGAGAGTAATATGCCTGATGATTTGGTTTTGGCTTTAGCTTTAGATAAGAGAAATCAATTGTGGATTGGGACATATAGAGGATTGCGGGTGTTGTATAACACATCAAACTTTTTTGATAATGATGTTCAAGTAGATGAAATTATTATTGAAGAGGATGGTATAGCTAAAGAATTGTTATATCAACAATATATTACTGATATAAAAGTGGATGGTTCCAATAACAAATGGATTGGAACTACCGATTCAGGAATTTTCTATTTTTCTTCAGACGGACAGAAAACGATTTACCATTTTACGACCGATAACTCTCCGTTACCATCCAATAGTATTCGAGATATTTCTATTGATGATGTTAATGGCGTGGTTTATATTGCCACAACCCGAGGTTTAGTGTCGTTTCAATCGGGGAGTTCTGGAGCTCTCCAAACATTGGAGAATGCCTATGCGTATCCTAATCCGGTCAGACCAGGATTTGATATTGTTGAAAAGAAAGTTAAGATTAAAGACATTTCAGAAAATGTCAATATTAAGATTACTGATATCGAAGGAAATCTGGTTGCCGAAGGACAATCGAGAACCAATCAAAGATACAGTGGTTATAATCTAGAAATAGATGGCGGTACGGCGTATTGGAACGGTAAAAACCTTGCGAATAATGTCGTGGCATCAGGTGTGTACTTAGTTATGTTATCCGATTTAGATACCTACGAAACCAAAGTGCTTAAAATAATGGTTGTACGATAATGTTAGTTACGACAAATGCCATTGTACTTTCCAAGATAAAATTCAAGGACAATGATTTAATTGTTACCTGTTACACTCAAGAATTAGGTGTTGTTGGCTTCTTGCTTAAAGGGGTTTTAAAAAGTAAAAAATCGGTAAACAAAGCCGCCTATTTTCAGTTGTTATCGCAATTGCAATTGATTATAAATTACAATGCGAATCGGTCGTTACAAGTTGTAAAAGAGTCCAAACCTGTAAATGTATATGCCAGTTTACATATACATATTTTAAAAAGTTCTATTGTGATGTTTTTGGCAGAGGTGTTATATTCTGCGTTGCGGGAAGAAGAACAAAATGAAACGCTTTACAGTTATATTGAAACCGCTTTGCTGTGGTTGGACGAGCAATCTGAGTTTGCAAATTTTCATTTATTATTTCTGTTGAATCTTACTAAATATTTAGGGTTTTATCCCGATACAACCAGTATTGATTTTCCGTATTTTAATTTAGCAGACGGGATGTTCGATTTAAAAGAATACGACAAACATTCGGTTTCTGGAGATAATTTAAAGCTCTTAAAAGAACTGTTAGGTATATCTTTCGACGATTTACCTTCTGTTAAAATAAACGGAAAGCAACGTCAGGCGTTTTTAAATATGTTATTACAGTATTACGAATTGCATTTAGATAGTTTCAGGAAACCAAAATCTTTGGAAATCCTTAATCAGGTTTTTAGTTAATAGTATTTTCAACTTATAGAATTACTATTTTAGCAACGTCATGCAGCAATCAAAACAAACATATACTGTAGAGGAGGCCAAACGAAAGTTAGAACATTACTGTGCCTATCAGGAACGCTGTCATCAGGAAGTGGTTCAGAAACTTATTCAAATGCGTATGATTCCGGAGGCAATAGATGTAATTGTAGTGCATTTACTTCAGCATAATTTCTTGAATGAATCGCGGTTTGCTAAACAATTTGCCAGCGGAAAATTTAAAATAAAGCATTGGGGGAAAAATAGAATTGCATTCGAACTGAAAAAAAAAGACATCAGTAAGATTAATATTCAGGAAGCTCTTAATGAAATTGAAGAAGAGGAATATTTGGAGTTGTTTAATGCAATCGCAGAGAAAAAGGCTGAAAGTATTCGGGAACAAAATGTTTACAAGAAGAAAAAAAAGTTTGCTGATTACTTTTTGTATCGGGGCTGGGAATCTTACTTGGTTTACGAAAAAGCAAACGAACTTATAAAATAAAAAAAGGGTTAAGTTGAAGCTTAACCCTTTTTAGCAATATGTTTTCAGTTTTAATTATAAGCTAAATGACATTCCGAAACTAATAGTAAACTGATTGTGTAATTTTTCAGCAGGTGTTAAATCTTCAGTTTTATATTTTGCTAAAGGCGTATTTAATTCTGTGTAAACACCAAAACCTTGTGTGAAAAAGTAACGCGCTCCTAAATGTCCGCCAAAGTTCTTAAGACTTAAGTTTAAACCAGGATAGAAATCGAAGTTTTCATCAATGTTAATAACGTTTCCTAAGTTCGCATTAAAACGTCCTTTAAGGTCGAAACGATCGCCAAAATCAGCGTTGATATCTTCATTAACCCCTAAAGCATAAGCAGAAGATATACCAATAGAAATGTTATCGCCAAGGCCATAATCGTAAGTAATGTTTAAGCTTGTGGCATTATCTTGTAAGTTTACACCAACTTGAAATTTATTATCATTTACACCACTATAAGCTTGTGCGTTCATAAACGAAAAACTAAGAATGGCAACAGCTAATAAAATTAATTTTTTCATAATTTGAATTTAGTATTTTTGGTAAACAAATATATTACAACTTTTATAAAACGAAGTATTTATTTACAATCCTTTGTGAGTTTTAACAATGGCTCGGTTATTTTTCCAGTCAATCCATTTCTGACCGCGAATTCTACGCATTACATTGTCGAAACTACGCATAAAAATCAGGTTGGAAACAGCCTTACTAAAGTTTTTCGGGTTTCGGGCTATGGCACGTAAACTCATCGAAAATCCAGGCGTAACGTAGCGCATATAGTGCCAGTAACCTTCAGGCATATATAAGACCTCGCCGTGATTTAATTCCGTTTGGAAGCCCTTGGCTTTTTTCAGCATAGGCCATTTTTTAAAATCCGGATTATTAAAATCAATATCTTCTCTGGTAATTAACGAATATGGGATTTTGTATAGATATTGATTTTGTTTCTGGTCGAATAAAATAATCTGCTTTTTTCCTTCAAAATGAAAATGAAAAATGTTAGCCAGATCAATATCGTAGTGCATAAACGTATACGAATCGCGTCCGCCAAAAAACAGCATGGGAATGCCTTTCATCAAGCGTAAACCAAAATCGGGGAAAGTAAAATCGTTTTGTAGTTGTGGAATTTCCTTAATAGCATTCCATAAAAATATGCGGAATTTGGTGGGTTCTCGTTTTAGCAAATCGATATACTCGCCAAGTTTCATTTTGGCATGCGGCTCATTAAAGCCATCTTTATAATCCACAGGTCGGTCATCATACAACGGAATGGTAATATCGCCACCCAGTTCCTTCATATAATCTAAACTCCATTTGCTGTACGCCGGCCAGTCTTCTATAAAACGCTCAATCACCACAGGTTGTTGCGGTATAAAATAATGCTTTATAAAATCCTCCTTGGTGATGGTTTTTACCCGAGGAATGTCTTGTAAGTTTAACGACAAGGTGAAAAATTTAGTGAGCCAAAGTTAAGAAAAGGTTATCACTTGTAAAATAGGCAACAGGGAGTTTCCTTTTTATTCCAAAATCTGCGATTTTAAAATAAAGAGGCCGGACCATACGCTATATCTTTTTAAGCAAAAATTAAAAAAGATGCCGCTGCTATCCCTAACTCACTTATGATTTTCCTTTGACCTTTGCCGCTTGGTTACGGGCAATGGTATGTTCTGGTCGGCTCCATTTAGGTTTTTCACCTAAGCTTTCGTAAGCAGAATCTTTAGCTTCCACGGTTTGTGGTTGCATTTTTTTAATAAAAGGCTTTTGCGGATTTAGACCAAGTAGCTTAAATAATTCCATATCTTCATTGACGTCCGGATTAGGCGTGGTTAAAAGCTTATCGCCCGCAAAAATAGAATTGGCTCCGGCAAAGAAACACATGGCTTGACCTTCCTGTGTCATTTGTGTTCGTCCGGCACTTAAACGCACTTGGGTTTCTGGCATAACGATGCGTGTAGTTGCTACCATTCTTACCATATCCCAGATAGAAACAGGTTTTTGGTCTTCGAGCGGTGTACCTTCAACTGCTACCAAAGCATTGATGGGGACGGATTCTGGTTGCGGATTTAAAGTTGATAGAGCAACCAGCATTCCGGCGCGATCTTCTTCCGTTTCACCCATGCCAATAATACCACCGCTGCAAACCGTAACGTTGGTTTTTCTAACATTATTAATGGTTTTCAGGCGGTCTTCAAAACCGCGTGTAGAAATCACTTGTTTATAATAATCTTCCGAAGAATCTAAGTTGTGGTTATACGCATATAAACCGGCTTCGGCTAAGCGTTTGGCTTGATTTTCGGTAAGCATTCCCAAAGTACAGCACACTTCCATGTCGAGTTTGTTAATGGTTCGAACCATCTCCAACACCCGGTCGAATTCTTCACCATCTTTAACATTACGCCAGGCTGCTCCCATGCAAACACGGGAGCTACCGGACGCTTTGGCACGTAAAGCCTGAGCTTTTACTTGCGTAACGGACATTAAATCGTTGCCTTCAATATTGGTATGATAACGTGCGGCCTGTGGACAATAACCACAATCTTCCGGACAACCACCTGTTTTTATAGATAGCAAAGTACTTACCTGAACTGTATTCGGATCGTGGTGCAAACGATGAATAGTTGAAGCCTTGTAAAGCAATTCCATTAGTGGTTTGTTGTAGATTGCTAAAATCTCTTTTTGTGTCCAGTTGTGTCTAGCCGCAGTCATCGAGGTTTATTTAAAGTTATAACGTAAACCAAATAAGACGTTGCTTGGTGGCATTGGTACAATACCGGTTTCAATATAATCGGCATCGAAAATGTTATTAGCGGTTATGCTTAATTCTAATTGATTAATATTGAAAATAGCCGAAGCGTCTAATACATTATAACTTAAGCCTTGTGTGCGTTCAGCGTATTTGTAAATCACGTTGAAGTTGATGTTTTTTGTAACTCGAGTGCTTAAACGTGATGTGAAATGATGTTTCAGTGAATTGATGGAGTATCTTGAAAAATCAAGATTAATATCACCAATTTTGTCTTCCATAAAAGTATACCCAACCGATAGATTTTGCTTTAAATTACTTATGCTAAAGTTATAAGACGTGTTTACTTCAAATCCTTTGGTTTTCGAATCTCTTATATTTTGTGCCATAAATGGATCGTCGGTATTCGCTTTTACGTAATCAATTAAATTTTCAGCGTCTTTGTAGAAAAATGCAAATGAGGCATTAAATCTTGAAGAGAAAAATTTACCACCAATTTCACCAGACAAAGCCTCTTCAGGTTCTAAATTTTCATTCCCAATAGAAGAAGGATCTCTGTAATATAAATCGGTGTAGGTTGGTACACGGTAAGTATATCCGATATTTCCATACGCTCTAAAACTTTCAGAAATTTTATAACCCATGTCTAAACCTGGGAAAGCGTGAAATTTAAAGTCTGAAAAGTAAGTTATAGCTACACCAGGAGTCACATCTAAATTGTCAAGCTTAAAACGGTGTTCTAAGAAAGCTGTGGTCATGAAACGTTCGCGGTCACCTAAAGTGTTACTCGTCATGTAAATCTGTGATACATCTATACCAAAACCTGTAACTCCAAGATTTGAGGTGTACGAGGCATTAACTTCTGCGCCCACTTTATTGCTTATATGTAAATTCCTGTAAAAGCTTGGTTCGTTACGTCTAAGCATAAACATATCTTGGTTGCGCTTCCAGTACAATCTTGGCTTTATTTTTAGATTTTTAGTCTTAAAAGCTGTTGATAGGCCAATTAAACTATTCTGAGTTTCTTCATATTCATGAAATGTAGCATTACTTGTGTAGAAGTTTTCGGCTCCAAATTTTCTTTCGAAGAATGTTGCAATCATTTCTACAGGTAGTGCGTTTTTATTGAAGATACTTTTTAAGAAGTAATTTGAATTATCGTAATCGGAATTCGTTCTGTAACCACCAGACGATAATTTCCCCATGTGAGCAATATGTGTTGAGTTTTCTAACTCAGATCCTACTGTTACCGATCCATTTAGCTGATTAAAAGAACCAGTTTCAAGATTCGCAGAAACACTATTTTTCAGTTGGTTTTTAGTTACAATGTTTATCGCTCCGGCAAACGCATTTTGGCCAAAAGCTCTGGCGGCCGGCCCTTTTATAATTTCAATACGCTCAATAACTTCAATTGGTAAAGCGGCATTCATGGTATGGTGTCCAGTTTGGGCATCATCCATTTTTATACCGTCGATAAGTAATAATGTTTGGTCGAAACTACCACCGCGAATGTATAAATCGGCCTGGCTTCCAGCTGTACCGCGACGTCTTATATCTACACCTGCAACTTGTTGCAAAAGGTCGGCAACATTAGTAGCTGCACTGTTTTTAATATCTTCTGAAGTTATAATATTTATGGTTCTTGAGTTTTCTTTAAAAGGCAAATCGATTCGTGTTGAGGTAATGGTGATTTCCTGTAGCGAATCTATTTTAACAGGTTCATTTTGTGCTTTAGCGAATATGGTATAAAGCATTACAAATGATATAATTGTCAGTTTGTTTTTCATGATTAAGTTTAAATTTAAAAACAGTGCAAAAGTCGTAACTTAGCGGACTATTAAAGTAGTCCAGTTTGAAAACATTAAATAGTCCGGTTGAGAGTCTTTTTGAAAAACTTGTAGTTTTTGATAAATTGTTATCAAAGCCAGTTTATATGCAGGTTTCCGAACAAATTATTAATTTAATTCAGCGAGGATATTTATTAAAAGGAACATTGTTACCCGGAACACGTAGTTTAAGTCAGTTGCTAAAAGTTCATAGAAACACCGTGGTTGCTATTTACGATGAACTGGCTTCACAAGGCTGGGTAGAAATTTTACCCAACAAAGGCACGTTTGTTTTGGTGCCCGAGCAGCGAACAGCTAAAATTACTGCTCCAACACAGCAAATCGATCAGGCGTATACTTATTCAAAAACCACAGGGTTTCCATTTCAAAAAGCTTTGCATTTGGCATCAACTTCTCAAATAACAAGAGCAAGTTATAGTATTAATGATGGGAAACCCGATTTGCGATTGCACCCTATGCATCAGTTTTCAAGATGGTTTAGTGCGGCAATGAAACGTAAGTCGTTAATCACTAAGTGGCATCGAATAGGAGAGCATACCCATTCTATTTTTGAGCACGAGTTGTGTAATTATTTAAATGCGACCAGAGGTTTTCGTATTCAACCCGTAAATATCATCAATACCCGAAGTACAGAAATGAGTTTGTACATCGTATCTCAGTTACTTATAAAACCAAAAGATGTGGTTTTAGTGGGTCAGTTAAGTAATTATGAGTCGAATATGATTTTTCAGCAAACAGGAGCTTTGATTAAAACTGTTCCGATAGATTCCGATGGATTGGATGTTGATTATATTAAAGCTCACTTTGTAAAAGGAAGTATTCGCTGTTTGTATGTTTGCGCGCAGCGCGATTACCCAACAACGCGAACGTTGAGTGCTGAGCGTCGTTTAAAGTTGTTGCAACTGGCAAAAGATTACGGATTTGCGATTATTGAAGACGATTATGATTATGATTTTCAGTATGAAGGTTCCGCTATGTTACCTATGGCTAGTGCCGATGCCAATGGTATGGTGATTTATCTAGGTAAGTTGGGACAGTCGTTATTTCCGAGTTTCCAAACAGGCTTTGTAGTAGCGCCTGAGAATTTAATTTCTGAAGCAAAAAATTACCTGCAATTGCTCGATAAACAGGGCGATTTAATTCAGGAGCAAATGTTAGCCGAGTTAATTCATGAAGGTGAAATTTCCAGACTAATTAAGAAGAATATTTTAGTTTATAAGGAACGATGCAATGTTTTATGTAGAACGCTTAAAAAGTATTTTGGAGATAAGATTACTTTTGAAATACCTTCGGGAGGCCTGGCGTTGTGGTTACAGTTTGAACCTAAAATCTCTTTAGTAAAACTCACTGAAGAAACTGAAAAATTGGATTTATTCATTCCGAAAATCATTTTATATCAGGATAAAAATACCTGTGCTGTTCGTTTTGGATTTGGTCAGCTAAATGAAGAAGAGATTGAAGCGGTGGTTGAAAAGCTGTATTTGGGTTATAGTCGTTTAGGATAAATAAAGCCCCATTAGTTTATAATGAGGCTTTTAAAAATAAAAATTTAAGTTTTACTCTTTATCGTCAGAATTGTCTTCTATATTAGAAACATCTTCGGCTTGACTTATTGTTGATTCTGATTTCACTTCAACATCTTTTCCTTTTAAATATTCCGGTAATTGCATACCGGCCATATTAAACATGTCCTGTAATGGCGGTACCGATTTATACATGCCCGAAAGGAAATTTGCGGTAGACGATTTACCGTCTTTACTTGTGCTTCCATTATCCCAAACCGTAACTTTATCAATCTTAATGTTTTTAATGGCTTCAGATTGTAATTTAACAAGTTCAGGAAGTTTGTCGGCAATTAATAATAACACAGCATCTCGGGAGTTATTACCGGCAGCTTTAACAATTTCATCAAGACCAGCAGCTTGTTTAGTAAGGACTTCGTAAATACCTTGCGCTTCAGCCTGTGCTTTAAATAAAATGGCATCGGCTTCCCCTTTGGCACGTCTTCTAATACGTTCAGCATCTGCTTCAGCATCGATTTCAACTTTCTTTTTATCAATTTCAGCGGGTACAATAACGTCTGCCATTTGTGATGAACGCTCACGTTCTGCTCTGGCAGTTTCAGCTAATTGTTCGGCAGCATAAGCTTCTTCTAAAGCTTTTGCACTTTGTACTTTTTCTGAAGCGATAGCCACACGCTCAGCTTCCGCCTCTCGTTGACGACGTAAGGAATCGGAATTTGCAACTGCAATTTTAGCGGTATTTTCACCTTCTACAGCCTGTGCATTGGCTGCAGCAACCTGTGTTCTTTCATCTTGTACAGCGTTAGCTTCACCAATCGAACCGTCTCTGTTTTTTTCGGCAACCGATTTACGAGCGGCGTTAATAGCGTGAGCAGCAGCTTCTTTACCTAAAGCTTCGATATATCCGGACTCGTCAACAATATCGGTAATATTTACGTTAATGAGTTTTAACCCCACTTTTTTAAGTTCAGATTCGACACTCTGCGAAATGTTGGTTAAGAATTTATCTCTATCGGAATTAATTTCTTCAATATCCATAGATGCGACCACTAAACGTAACTGACCGAATATAATTTCTTTAGCTAACTCTTGAACATCGTTCATTGATAAACCTAATAAACGCTCGGCTGCATTTTGCATAATACCTGGTTCGGTAGATACACCAATGGTAAAACGCGAAGGTACGTTAACACGAATATTTTGTTTAGAAAGCGCGTTAACCAGATTAACTTCAATGGAAATAGGTGTTAAATCCAGAAACTCATAATCCTGAATGACCGGAAAAATAAAAGCGGCACCACCATGAATACACTTGGCCGATTGTCCGCCGGCAACCTTACCGTAAACCACTAAAATACGATCGGAAGGACAGCGTTTGTAACGGCGAACAAGCACGATGAAAAATACAAAAATGAACATGATGGCTGAAATGACAACCATGGGAAGCCCTAAGCTAAAAGCTTCTTGAGTAATAAGTGTTAGCATTAAATTAGTTATTAAGTTGTTCTACAATTAAAATTCCGTTATCGGTAACATCTTTTACTTTTATAACAGTTCCCGATTTTAAGTTAGTTTGTGAGTCGGTTAAGGCTTCAAGCTCTCTTAAAGCGCCTTGAATTCTTACGTGGGCTTTCCCGATAGATGAACGGTTAGCTCCAATGGTCAGGTATACTTCTCCAACAGCACCAATGGCATTTTTAAAGTTTAGCGTGCCGCTGTGGTTTAGTTTGCGCATATAATAAAACATGGCAGCCATAATAGTCATCATTAATAAACCGGCGATTAAGGAAATGATTATGGTTAATGGTTTCGATAAATTACCGTCGATACATGCTATACCACTCCACCCGAAAATGGTAAAGAATCCTATCAGGTTTTTAAAGGTGATAAACTGAAAGCCAATGCCTGTATCTGTTTCTATTTCGGCATCTGTTTCAAGTTCCAAACTATCTGAATCGCCTCCAATAAAGGTGAGCACAATCATGATGATAAAAATAAGCGAAGCAATTAGAGCAATCCCCCAATAAATTTGAGGAAAAAGCTCAAGACTATAAAACCATTCAGTCATAATAAAAAGGTTTAAATTTTATGATTTCAATATAAAACCTTTTTACGGGTTTATATTACTTTTTTGAAAGTAAAATCGACAAGAATTTCATGAGATTTCTATGTCTGATAATCAACAGGTTCTTAATGAGTTTAATAGTTGATAATAAATTTTACCTTTCAGTTTATATGTAGGTTAAATCGGTAAATTGTTACATAAGAGGGATTATTTTCGATTTTTATAGAAATTGTTGCTGATTCAAAAATGTTATCTTAGTCGTCTAAATCATTAATAATGCGTAGAATTCTTTTTGTCTTCCTTTTTGTTTTTAGTAGTTTAAGTATCACAGCACAAGTTGCTTCAACCTATACCATTTCCTTTGAAAATGCCGCACACCATGAAGCGGTTGTTGAAGCGGATTTCACCAATTTAAAAGAGAAAACTGTCGAGTTTAGAATGAGTAGAACGTCGCCTGGGCGCTATGCCTTGCATGAATTTATGAAAAATATTTATGATGTTAAGGTAACCGATGGCAAAGGAAATGCATTAAAAACCTCAAGACCCGATCCGTATTCATGGACGGTTTCTGAACATGACGGAACGATAAAAGTAAAGTATATTTTATTTGCAAATCGAGGAGGAGGAACCTACTCTCAAATTGATGACACGCATGCGCATTTAAATATGCCGGCGACGTTTATTTATGTGCCAGAATTGGAGGATAAACCCATGGAAGTGACTTTTAAGGTTCGTGAAGATTTAAATTGGAAAGTTGCGACCCAATTAAAACATGTGGAAGGACATACGTATTATGCTAAAAACTTGCAGTATTTTATGGATAGCCCAACGGAAGTGAGCCATTTTAGTAAACGTTCATTTCAGGTTAACGGACAAACCATTCATTTTGTATTGCATCATAACGGAACCGAAGCCGAACTTGATGAATATTTTAGTCGCGTTAAAAAAATTGTTCTCGAAGAAGAGCAGGTGTATGGCGAATTGCCAAAATTCGATTATGGAGAATATACCTTTTTAGTGTGTTATATTCCAAATGCGTCTGGCGATGGTATGGAGCACAGAAACTCAACCATTGTTACGAATACCAGAAGCTTAGCCGATGGTGGCATGGATTCTAATTTAGGAACAGTTGCTCACGAATTTTTTCATTGCTGGAATGTCGAGCGTATCCGTCCCGATGCTCTAGAACCGTTCAATTTCGAAGAGACCAATATGAGTGGGGAGTTATGGTTTGCTGAAGGGTTTACCAGTTACTACACGAATTTAACCTTATGCAGAGCAGGATTAATGAGTGAAGAGAAATATGTTAAAAGTATCACAGGAACGTTTAATTACGTATGGAATTCTCCGGCAAGACAGTTTTTCAATCCTATTGAAATGAGTTACCAGGCACCATTTGTTGATGCTGCACGATCGGTAGATCCAGTGAATAGAGACAATACGTTTATTTCTTACTATTCATATGGGAATATGCTCGGACTTGCTTTAGATTTATCGCTTCGCCAAAACGGATTGAATCTGGATGATTATATGAAATTGGTCTGGAAGAAATATGGAAAACAGGAAAAGCCATATACCGTTGAAGATTTACATAATACCTTAAATGAATATGCAGGAGAAACTTTTGGTTCGCACTTTTTTAAAAATTATATCTATAAAAGTGGTATGCCAGATATGAAGATGCTATTAAATTCTGTTGGAGTGTCTTTAACTCAGAACTTAGACAAACCTGATTTTGGAGGCCCGGTTAATGATGAAGGCTTTATTTCTAAAAATACTATTATAGGGACAGCAGCCTATAACGCTGGTCTGGAAGAAGGTGATAAAATTTTAAAAGTTATCGGAACGGATTTTACATCTTCAAACGATTTCAATGCATTAATAAATAGTTTAAAGCCTAACGATATCATTACTATAGAATATGAACGTTTTGGTTTGCCTAAGCAAACCAAGGTGACTTTATTGCCAAATACAACTTATAGTTTAAACCTCTTTGAGATTAACAACCAAAAGTTAAGCGTCAAACAAAAAGCCGCCAGAAAGGCGTGGTTGGGGTCTAAACAGAAATAGAAATACTTCTTCTTCAATAAATTATTATTGTTTTTCAATAATTTTATTATATTTGTTATTGTTAAACGATAATGATATTTGCTATGACAAAAAATGTTTTGCTTAAAATGACCATTGCGATATGTAACATTTTAAAAAGTCTTTTAGTTTTTTCTTTTTTAGGATTAACATTTCTATTCATTTATATCCAAATAGATAAAAGCCCATTTGATAAAGGAACATTTAATTTTGAAACCAACTCAGGGGGGTATAGTCTGATAACTAAATGGAAAGATAAGTCAGTTGAGGACTATAGTCAGATTTATAAACTCAATAAAATAAAAACGACCTCTTTGTACATAATGTACTTAAAAATGACAGGAATCTTGGTTGTTTTGTTTTTCTGTATAAAAGAATTTTTAAAAGTTATTAAATCTGTAAAGAAAGTTGAAACATTTGGTTTGGGTAATGTGAAATCATTTAGGAGAATAGGTGTGCTGATTTTGATTTATTCTTTTTTAACGAGTTATTATTACATTGGTTTTGAACAGGGAGGAATAAGTAAACTTTCAATTCCATTTGTGCCTCTTTTTTTGGTGTTACTATCATTTGTAATGGCAGAAATATTTAAAGAAGGTGTTTTATTGAAGCAAGAAAACGACTTAACCATATAAATATGTCTATAGTAGTAAATTTAGATGTTGTGTTGGCTAAGCGCAAAATGAAAAGTAAAGATTTGGCTGAAATTATTGGAATTACTGAAGCTAATCTCTCTATTTTAAAATCAGGCAAGGCTAAGGCTATTCGTTTCTCAACGTTAGAAGCCATTTGTAAAGCTCTAAAATGTCAACCAAGTGATATTCTGGAATATGTTGAAGATTAAATTCGTATTTTTGATCATATTCAATCTAAAATATCTTATGAAATCAATAGTTTTTCTTTTATTATTTTTTATCACGTCTGCTACTTTTGCTCAAAATAATTACATTGTTAAAACGGAAGACGGTCGCAGAGTGTTGCTAAAAGCTGATTATACCTGGGAATATATTGATGCCGTTCCTAAAGAGGGAAATAAAATAGATATTAATCATGCGGTAGCAAAGTCAGACGATGCATGCAATCTAGGATCCGATTATGAAGAACCTAAGCTAAATGGTAAAATTCAGTCGCAGTTAAAGAAAGGTAGAGCGACTATTGATGATGTTAAGGCTAAAGTAGCAAAGGACTATAACTGTGCAGTAGAAGAGGTTATTTTATTATCTGCCTCAGAGCAAAAATCTAAAGGCAGATATCAATTTTGTGCTAATGGCAAAAAGGTCGATTATAAGCGAACAGGATTTACCATTATTGAAAATGGCAAGTTATTTTAAGGCTTCAAATAAGTTTTCCATATCGTTTGCAATAACCAATTCTACATCGGCAAAAGGCTGTTTTAAAGTTTCCAATTGAGTTTTGAAGTTTTGCATGTCTTTCTTCGATATCTTTTCATTTTGAATACTTTTCAATAAGAATTTAGAAACCTCCGATAGATTATAGGATAATGATTCCAGAAGCGCTAGCTTAGGGTTTTTATCCATTTTTTGAAAAGCTTTATGATTTTTTGCCCAAGTTTCTAATAGAGAGATAACATCCGATTTGTGTTCTTCGGAAAGTGATATGGTGTAATTTTTAACGACCTGTTTAAATTTCAAAGCATCCTTAGCATCTACATTACAGGCATCGGCGAATAAGGTGAAAGGGGAGAAGGTTTTATATTCTGTGCCACCTTCATTTCGGCTGTAAATTTTAAGCGGTTCACAAACGTTGGATAAGACTTCCAAAGCCGAAATATCCTGATTGTTGCTTAGATTTCTTAAAATCACATTTTTGTTTCTAATATGGGTAATGCCAACCTCTTCCAGTCTGTAATTGATAACTTCTAAGCGTTTAAGCATATTGTCAATATCGGTAACTTCTTTTGGTGACCATAAGCGTTCTGCTATGGCAGCGGTTCGTGGCCAGATTCTGGAGTCAATCGTTAATGGGGTTACCAATTCGCTCCACATGGTTACTTCGCCACCTAAAATGCGTTTGCGTTCTTCAGGCGTTAATTCAATATTCCCAATAGGTTCGGTTAGGTAATGTTTTACCACCGATTCCATGCGGTCTATGTAAAACCCGTTAGATAAAATTGTGTTATAGCCTTTTTTTGCTGCCTCAATTAGTGTTCCTCCTTTAGGTAAGCCTTCATGTTCCCCTCTCCACGAATGAATGATTGCCGTTTTAGGTATGTTTGGTGTCATGATTTCATCCCAACCCACCAGTTTTTTATCTAGTTTATTCAGAATTTGTTCTAATCGAATATTGAAGTACGTTTGTAAATCGTGATTGGTAGCAAGATTATGTTCTCTTTTAAACTTTTGAATATCTTCATTAGCATCCCAGTGTTTACCTTCGTTTTCGTCACCGCCAATATGAAAATAACTATCAGGAAAAAGAGGTGCGATTTCAGTAAACAGATTTTCTAAAAACACATAAACAGCTTCATTTGTTGGGTCTAAAGTCGGGTCGAATACCCCAGAAAAGCGTTCAATTTTATAAGTAGCTCTGGGTTTGCTTCCAAGTTCAGGATAGGCGGTTAAAATGGCTGTAGCGTGACCAGGAACATCAAATTCCGGAATCACCCGTATGCCAAGAATAGACGCATACTCTACAATTTCTTTGATTTGTTCTTGTGTGTAATATAATCCGTCTGAGGCTAGTTTGTGTAATTTAGGATAGGTTTTTGATTCGATTCTAAAACCTTGGTCGTCGGTTAGATGCCAGTGAAATACATTCATTTTAACTGAAGCCATAGCATCCAGATTACGTTTTATCACGTCGATTGGATGGAAATGTCTTGAGACGTCAATCATTAAACCACGCCAAACAAAACGGGGGGCATCGGAGATGGAAACACCGGGTAGATAGTATTCAGAATCGTTATTCGTTAGTAATTGTAAAAGGGTTTCCAGCCCACGAATAGCCCCAACATCTGTATGGGCAACAAGTCTTACTTTATTAGACTCTACATCTAATTGGTAAGACTCGTCGTCTTCAATGATTAACTCAGCAGATTTTTGATATGAAATTTGAATAGGTGCCTGTTCTTCATCGCTTAAGGGAACTGCAAAACCATGACTTAAAAACACTCCACTTCGGTTGGATAGTCGTCTTAAAAAAGATGTTACCGCATGTTGAAGCCGTTTTGGGTCTTCTCCGTCAATGGAAACCGTTAGGTTTTCATTGATAATGAAACGTTGATTGTTTTCCTGTATCGATTTTGGCCAGGGCATTAGATTGAAGTCTGTTTTTAAATCGGATTGTCCAAAACAATTTAATGCGGCAAGGCAAAGTATGGCAAGTAATCTATTCATAGTTATTTTAAAAATGGTAGCGTTTAAAGGCTTCGATAGCGGCATATTCAGCTAAGCCTAAATCATTGTATTTTTTTGCGGTCAGGCGATTGCGATCTTCAGCGCGAACCCAGAATTCTCTTGAATCGTCACCTTGAAACATCACACCGTCCTTTTGCGATTGGTGATAGAAAATAGCATGACGTTTTTTAAGCACCTGATCGGGACTCATAGGAATCGCCATGTCTATTTCGTAGGATTCCCATTCATGCCATGCACCACGATAGAGCCAAACCCAGCAATTGTTCATATAAGGTTCGGTTTTTAATTCATCTAATGCCATAAATAAGGCATTTAAACACACACGGTGTGTACCATGCGGATCGGCTAAATCGCCGGCAGCATATATTTGATGCGGTTTTATGCTTTCAATCAGGTTACACATGATACTGATATCAGCTGAAGTTAAATGCCCTTTTTTAATGGTTCCGGTTTCGTAAAACGGAAGGTCTAAAAAGTGAACATTGTCATCTTTTAAGCCTAAATATCGCGTAGCGCCAAGAGATTCACCTCGACGTATTTTTCCTTTTAAGTTTCGTACTTCCAAGCAATCGATATCACTTTCTCTTTTTGTTTTCAGGTAAGAAATGATTTTATCTATTTCTGCATTCGGTTCAAAAAGACTAGCAATTTCAGCAAATTTTAAAGTCTCTTCATCCGAAACAGCAATGTTTCCAGAAGTCTGATATGCCACATGTACGTCGTGACCTTGCTCCACAAGGCGATCGAAAGTACCACCCATAGAAATGACATCGTCGTCGGGGTGTGGGCTAAAAATGATGATGCGCTTTTTTTCTGGTGTGGCGCGTTCAGGACGGTACGTATCATCGGCATTAGGTTTTCCTCCGGGCCATCCTGTAATTGTATGTTGAAGTTGATTAAACATTTTAATGTTTAAATCGTAGGCCGTGCCTTCTTCGGTTAATAAACCGGACATGCCATTATCGTTATAATCTTTATCAGTTAGTTTTAAAATAGGTTTATTCAGCAATTCGCTAAGCCAAACCACGGCTTTTAATTTTAAAGTGTTGGTCCATAAGCAAGAGGTCACTAACCAAGGGGTTTTTACACGAGTTAGTTCTAAAGCTGCTTCATGATCTAAAACAAAAGTGGTGTTATGGTGTTCCTGTAAATAGGTTGCAGGAATATTTGGAGTTATTTCGCCTTCAATGGCTTGCTGAATAATTTCAGCTTTGTTGTTTCCCCAGGCTAATAAAACAATGCGTTTCGCACTTTTAATGGTTCCAATACCCATAGTAATCGCTTTACGTGGGACATTATCGATTCCTAAAAAAGCAGAGGCTGCGTCTACTCGAGTAATATGATCTAAAGTGATGCTTCGTGTTCCGGAGTTGAGGTGCGATCCGGGTTCATTAAAACCAATATGGCCTGTACGTCCGATTCCTAAAAGTTGAAAATCTAATCCGCCATAGAATTTAATTTTCATTTCATAATCAATACAGAATTGATACAGTTCGTCGGTAGGTACTTTGCCATCAGGAATATTGATGTTTTCAGAAAGGATGTCGATATGATTGAACAGATGTTCATGCATAAAGTAGTAATAACTCTGAATATTGTTTTTATCCATTGGATAATACTCATCCAGATTAAAGGTAACCACATTTGAAAAGCTTAAGCCTTCTTCTTTGTGCATTCGAACCAATTCTTCATACACTTTTACGGGAGAAGATCCAGTGGCTAAACCAAGAATACAAGGCAATCCTTGCGATTGTTTATCCCGAATTAAGGTTGCAATTTCTTGGGCAACAATAGTTGAAGCTTCAAGAGAAGATTCGAAAATTACATTGTGTATTTTTTCGAAGCGTGTTTCTTCAAACTTTCCAGCCTCTCGGTAGGCTATGCTTTTATAATCAGTAATCTCTACTTTCATGTTTATGTGATTTTAAAAGCAAGCAGAACCGAGTTCTGCTTGCTTGTGAAGAGCAAATTCGAATAAGAACGCCCTAACCTAAACTAAACCAAAAAATATATGTGTGTATATGTAAGTTTTAGAAATTGGCAGCACCGGTATCCCACCAAAGTCTTGTGCCGCCGTTATCAGGACCACTTAACATTCCTACAGCAGCGTCGACGTTCGCACCATTGGTGTTTTTTTCGACATCAACAAAATTGATTCTACGAATTTGAATATCGGTATCTATCGTACCACCACTGTTATTTATGACAACCGGGAATACTTTTGGATAGCCTGTTCGTCTGAACTCACTCCATGCTTCTTGCCCATCAGGGAACATGGCAATCCACTTTTGAGTGATTATTTGCTCCAGTTTTTCTTCGTTAGTTCCAGCGTCGTTAAATGCAATGGTAACATCACTTGGATACGCGTAGTCGTTATCAGTATTTAATGAATCAACGAAGTCTGCCGGTGTACTTGTGCTATCGGCTAAATAAGCATCTACACCGCCAACTCCAAATTGAGAAAATGAGGCTTTAACACCCATTTCGTAATTTGTTTTTGCATCGCCTGCGCCTGCCCATCCACGTAAAGCGGCTTCTGCTTTCAAAAAATAAATTTCGGCAGCTGTCATCCAGATTTTATCAGTGCCTTCTACCACCTGACCAATGGTTGAGTGGCTACCGTATTGCGATTTGGCTTCAATTTCTATCCCTTGACGAATCCCCTTGTAATCTCCTAAAGAGGCATCAGCAGGAGCATTGAAGAATTTTTCAATTCGACCATCATTAAATCCTTTTAAAATAGATTCCATTTCAGCACTCATACAGATATCTCCCCAAACATTACTGATGGTATAAACAGGGTGAACGAATCCGCCCATATCAACTAACATGTTTTCTGTTTCCATCAATCCAGCACTGCTTGATAAAGATTTTTCTCCTTCAGCTTTTGCTAAAGTCGCATCAACTTTAGAAACACGAATCGCTAAACGCAAACGTAATGAGTTAGCGAACATGCGCCATTTGGAAATATCACCACCTAAAGACGATTGATCGAAAGGGATGAATTGTGCATCGCCTTCATAAGCTTCGAGACCGTCGATGGCTTCCCCTAATTCAGCAAAGAAGGTTTTATAAGCCGTTTCCTGAGAATCGTATTCGCCAGTTGTAGCAAAATCGTTGAACTTTGAATATCTGATTGGTCCGAATACATCAGAAATTCGATGCATAGCCATGACTTTAATAATGTTTCCTAAGAAAACGAATTTCTCTCCGGAAGGATCGCCTGTTAACTCAACCATTTGTGAAATATCTCTGGCGTAAGGCATAACTCCGTTACCATTTTGAGAATCGTAAGCATCAGCCCAGATAAAGCCATTCCAGCCGTTTACCAAAGCATAAGTTTGATTGTTAATGTTACCAGCAAATGGCGTTGGAGCTGTCATATAACCGGAAAAGATATCGGCATTCAGGTTTTGTTGTAATTGGTAGTTCCATGCTGGTTCTACGCGAATCACATTTGAGAACATTGGAGCAAAATTAGAACCGATATGATTGTTTTGTTGTGTTAACCCTCCAATCAACTCTTCACCGTAAGGATCGGTATTTAAGTCTTCAAAGTGGTCAGTACAATTTGTTAAGCTTATGGCTACAACCGAAGCCAGAGTATATTTTAATATATTTTTCATTTGTCTTAGAAATTTATGTTAATGTTTAACCCTACGCTTCTTGTAGAAGGCTGGTTATAAATATCTACACCTTGTAATCCTAAACCGGTACTTGCTGCAATATTTGGATCGAAAGGAGCATCTTTGTAGAAGAAGAACAAGTTGTTAGCTATTAATGAGAAATTGATGTTGTCTATAAATTTGCTCTGACCCAAGATTAATTTATAACCTATAGAAAGTTCTCTTAAGCTTACGTTAGTCGCATCGTAAACATATTCACCTAACATACCAGCTCTACCACCAATGGCATTGTAGTATTCTTGTGCTGTAATTTGAGAAGCATTTCCTGCTTCGTCAACCACATTAATCATACCACCGTTAGCATTTCTGGCATCGGTAGTAGCTTGAGATACACCATAGTAGTCATTTACAGCTTCAGTAACACTCATAACATCACCTCCAAATTTCCCGTCGATTAAGAAATTGAAATTGAAGTTACCTATCGTAAAGTTATTATTCCATCCTAAAGTAAAATCTGGTTGTGCATGAGCTACAGTTTCAAAATCCGTAGACATTAAAGCTCCAGAATCGTTGATGACAGGAGTTCCGTTTTCATCTCTAACTAAAGAACGCGCTTTAATACTACCAAAGTCTTCTCCTTCTATTAATGAGTACTCATAGCCGTTTACACCACGAGCTGTAATAATCGCATCGCCATTTTGTAACGCTGGGTGAACAGATACTACTTTATTGTCGTTTTGAGCAAAGTTAAATGCTGTATCCCAGTTAAAGTTTTCTCCAGCTACAGGTTTTCCGTTAAGCACAATCTCGAAACCTTTATTGGTAATTTCACCAGCATTAACAATGTTTTGAGAATATCCATAAGGATTTGGTTCTGCTTGAATGTAGAAAATCTGGTTTGTGGTTTTCGTATCGTAGTAGGTGAAATCGAATCCTAAGCGATTACCAAAGAAACGCCACTCGGTACCAAACTCTAACGATTGTTGTAGCTGAGGTTTTAAAGTTTCCCCTTCTTTAGGGCCAACAGATGGTTTAAGAATATTAGAAGATGTTGCACTAATCTGGTATAGTGGGATAGTAGCGTAGTTAGGGATATCGGTTCCTACTTCAGCATACGATACTCTTGCTTTGGCAAAAGAAATAGCTTTAGGAAGCGTTACCATATCACTGATAATACCAGTTAAACCAACAGAAGGGTAGAAGAATGAGTAACTGTCTGTAAGAGCTAATGTTGAGGACCAGTCGTTTCTTCCGGTTACATCTAAAAATAATAAGTTTTTATAACCGAAGTTTACAGAAGCAAATACCGACTGCATTTCTTTTCTTCCAACACTTTGAGCAATATTGTTTGTTGTAGCAAAGTTTGCAATAGTAAAGTAGTTAGGATATTTAAGTCCAACACCATCACGACCAGAATCTAAAAGAATTTTATCCCCAATAGTGTATTTTGTTAAACTGGTCCCTAATAATCCTGTAAAAGAAAAATCATCTCCAAAATCTTTGTTATAGTTAGCAATGAAATCCACATATTGTTGGTTGTTTTCGGTTTTTTCTAGAATGTATCTTCCGTTATCACCAGAGTTTACAGGGTCTGTTCCTGCGTATTGTTTTTTCTCGTAGGAAAAGAATGATTTGTCATAACTTGCTCTAGATTGTAAAGAGAATGCATCGGTAATTTGATATTTAAGCGAAGCGTTAATTAAAACGCGTTGTGCAATATCTTTACTTGGGGTTCTGTAAGCTAACCAATATGGGTTTTGTTGGATGTTTTCATCGAACGACGTGGCATACTGATCCATTTGGTTTAGAGAGGTGTTGAAATATTCAAATTTGTTTTTGTAAATATTTCTGTCAATACCCACAGGGTTTAGGTAATGACCAGTTAACGGGTTGGCATATAATCCATTTGTAGGACGGTTCCAGATACGTTGATCTGATAAGTTAACGCTTGCCGATACGTCTATTTTATCATTTAAAAATTTAGCCGTTTCTCTTAAAGTGATATTGTTTCTTGTCAATCGGTTTTCAGGAATAACCCCTTCACCAATCGTATTAGCATATGATAAGTATGTTTGTGCCTTTTGGTTACCCGCAGTTAACGATAAAGCGTTAATTGAAGTAAATCCTGTATTAAAGAATGATTTTGCATCATTACTTAATCCAGATGTTTTTGCTCCCCAAGATTTAGGATCAGTGATATTTCCGTTTTCAGCAATTGCCTGTCCAACAGAATTGCTTTGGTATTCTGATTGTAGTTTAGGTAAAGACATTACATTATCAGCTGTAAAACTGGAGTTGATGTTTACCGATAAAGCTCCTTCTTTACCTTTTTTAGTCGTAATTAAAATCACCCCGTTAGCACCCTGGCTTCCGTAAAGTGCCGATGCTGAAGCTCCTTTTAATACCGTCATACTTTCGATATCATCAGGATTGATTAAGGACATTGCGTCACCTCCGTCTCGGTTACCTGTCTGGCTACCAAAAATATCGGTACCAGGTTCATTTCCGTTAGCGCCGTTACCACTGTTTAATACGGGAATACCGTCAATTACGTAAAGCGGATCGTTGTAAGTTGTAGAGGCATTACCCCTTAAAACCACTTTGGTCGCTCCACCTAAACCAGATGAACTTCTGGCAATGGTAACTCCGGCAGATTTACCAGATAAACTGTTAATAGGGTTGGTTTGCTTAACACGAGTCAGCTCTTCACCACCCACTTCTTGAGCAGAATAGGTCAGGGCCTTTTTCTCTTTTTTAATCCCTAATGCGGTTACAACAACTTCTGCAAGTTGTTCGTTGTCTTCAGCAAGCTGAACATTGATTGTGTTAGAATCGGCAACAGTTATTTTCTCTGTGGTCATTCCTAAAAAAGAAAATGTTAACACATCGCCTGCTTTTGCCATAATGGTGTAGTTTCCATCAAAATCGGTAAGTGTACCTTTCGTTGTGCCTTGAATAATTACGTTACCTCCGGCAATAGGCATACCGTCCGCTTTCGAGGTAACAATTCCTTTAATTTCCTTTTCCTGAGCAAATAGCTGTATGCTGAAGAATAAGAAGGAAAACAAGAGTGTCGTTTTTAAGTAATACTTCATAATTTGAATTGTTTAGTCTTGTTATTTGCTATCAATGTTATTTATTATAAAAATTGTTTTAAAAAAAAATATCTGAACTACATCATTTTACACATAGAAGACAGATAATTATCGATAAGTGATTTTGTGAATACAAACTCTTAATCAAATTATTGTTAATTAATTATTATATTCTTAAAATTGCTTTAGATAGTGTAAGCCTTTCGTCGATTTTTTAATAATAATTTAAACCAAGAACCTTGTTTAACTTTAAGATAAAGAATACCATTTCCCCTAAATATCATGTCCTTTTTTGGTTTGTTTACTTCATGTTTAATGTCGTAAGGTGGGGAAGTTACTTTAACGATTACTGGTATTCTATCAAGTCTAACCTTGTAGAATTCCCTATTCACATCATTGTGGTTTATATTAATATTTACTACTTAATTCCTCGACTCATACTAAAACGAAGGTATTTAACCTATGTGCTAAGTCTGGTTTTTATGTTGGCTATTGTGTATTTAGTTAGAACCGGTTTGAATTATGTGTTGGTTACCAAAGACATCTGGCCCGAAGCCGGTGGTACGGGGGAGTTTATGCAGCTTAATCATATCATCGCGGTTGTTTTAGGTGAGCTTTATGTGATTGGTTTTGTATCGGCGATAAAACTAGTCATCGATTGGAGTCTGGAAAAGCGCCGGAATGAGAAATTGGCCAAGCTTCAATTAAGTACCGAATTAAAATATTTACGAACTCAGATACAGCCGCATTTCTTTTTTAATACCTTAAACAATTTGTATGCATTAACGTTAAAGAAGTCTGATAGTGCCCCGCAAATGGTAATTAAAATATCAGACCTTATGCAATATGTGCTGTACGAAGTGAATAGCTCTAAAGCCGATTTGCTAGAAGAAATTAATCACATTAATACCTATATTGATGTGGAACGTCTGCGTTTTAATGAGCGTGTAGAATGTGAAATGGATATTATTGGCGACATTGAAGATGTTACGGTACCTCCCTTACTGTTTTTGACGTTCATCGAGAATTGTTTCAAACATGGATTAAAAGGTTGTGAAAACGTAAGGGTAAACATGAGTTTTGAAGTACTTAATAAAGACTATTTAGAATTTAAATTGTCGAATACATTTAATGCCAAATCTAATATAAACAACCAACAAGGTATTGGAATTGCCAATACCAAACGCAGGTTAAGCCTATTGTTTAACAGTGATTACGAGTTTAAAACCACTGTTGAAGACAATGTGTATAACTTGTATTTAAAAATACCTATTCGATGAAAATTAAATGCGTAATTATTGACGATGAAGCACTGGCTATTGAGGTGATAGAAGATCATTTAAAGAACTTCGATCATGTTGAAATCGTAGGCACGTTTACCAATCCGTTAAAGGCTTATGGTGTATTAGAACAGGAAAAAATCGATGTGGTTTTTCTCGACATCAATATGCCACAGCTTAATGGGTTTGCTTTTATCGAAAACCTGAGTTATAAACCGCATGTGGTTATAACCACGGCTTATAGAGAGTACGCCGTAAAATCTTTTGAACTCGATGTTTTAGATTATTTGGTGAAACCTATTCCGTTTAATCGGTTTTTAAAGACAATTAATAAAGTCTATCAGCAGGTATATCTAAATAGCACATCGACCGATATAGGCTTTCAGCAGGAACCACATCTCTTTTTAAAGGTGGGTAAAAAACTGGTGAAGGTAAACCTGAATGATATTCTTTATATTGAAAGTTTAAAAGATTATATCAAAGTCATTACTACACTGGGCGATTATGTTGTGCATAAATCTTTAACGGCCATTTCAGAAGAATTACCACAATCTAACTTTTTAAGGGTTCATAGATCTTATACAATTTCTATAAACAAAGTAAATTCGGTTGAAGGTAATATGATTGAAATTTCAAATCGAAAAATTCCTATCGGAAGAAATTATGTGAAAATAACTAAAGAACGCATACTGAATACAACAGAAGATACCGAAAATTAATTAGTAGCAACATGAATGTAAATCAGAGAATTCAATCGGTCGATATATTACGTGGTATAACCATTGTCGGTATGATTTTAGTGAATAATCCCGGTGACTGGTCGCACATTTATGCACCCTTGTCTCATGCCGAATGGCATGGTTTAACCCCAACCGATCTTATTTTTCCGTTTTTTCTTTTTATAGTTGGGATTTCTATTTTTTATGCATATAAGAGCAAACAACCAAATGCATCAACGTATAAGAAGTTAGGGCTGCGTAGCCTTAAATTAATAGGTTTAGGCTTAGTGCTTAAGGCGTTTACGCCGTTATTTCCTTTTGTTCAAGATTGGGAACATATCCGGTTTATGGGGGTTTTGCAACGTATAGGAATTGTGTTTTTTGTAACTGCGGTGTTGTATTTAAACTGTAACTGGAAAATGCTTTTAGGTGTCGCTGTAACTATTCTTTTAGGGTATTGGTTGTTGTTGGGTTTTGTACCCTTGCCAAATGGTATGGCACCTACATTTGATAGAGCCTCTAATAACTGGTCGAATTATATCGATTTACAGATTTTAGGAACACATATGTGGCAACCCGATTATGATCCCGAAGGTGTGTTAGGAACGGTATCGGCTATTGCAACCTGTATTTTAGGGGTTTTGGTAGGGAAGCTGCTTGATACGCCGCTTAAAAGCAAAACGAAAATTTTATTCCTAACAGGGGTTATTCTACTGACATTAGGTTATTTCTGGAATGCGTATTTCCCAATAAATAAAGCGCTTTGGAGTAGCAGCTTTGTGCTGGTTACTGCAGGTTATGGTACAGTTATCTTGGCTGTTATTTATTATATTGTCGATGTGAAACAATGGCATTTTGGGGCAGTATTTAAGCAGGTTGGCATGAATGCGATAACCATTTATTTTCTTTCAGAATTTATAGCCAAGAGTTTTTATTTAATTCCTGTAGGGGCAGATGCTAATGTGCATTCCTGGTTGTATAATACGTTTTTTAGTTTCGATGGTTTAGTAGCTAAACTCTCCTCGTTGTGTTATGCTTTGGTTATCGTTTTAATTTACGTTGGTTTAGGGACTTACCTTTTTAAAAAGAATATTTTCATTAAAGTTTAACATCACGAACGTATTTTTTGAGTTAGGACTAACAGAAATGACGTAAATTTACACATGTTTGCATTAGTCGATTGTAATAACTTTTACGCGTCCTGTGAACGGGTTTTTAATCCTAGTTTGCAAGGTAAGCCTGTTGCTATTTTAAGCAATAATGATGGTTGTGTGATTTCCAGAAGTGACGAAGCCAAGCAACTCGAACTTCCTATGGGCGCGCCTATTTTTAAATGGGAAGGCTTTTGCAAAGCGAACCATATTCAGGTGTTTTCTTCTAATTACCCGTTGTACGGCGATATGAGTAGTCGGGTGATGTCTATTTTACGACAATTTACACCCGATGTTGAGGTGTATAGCATAGATGAAGCTTTTCTGGAATTCAAGGGGTTTGAGTATTTCAATTTTAACGACTACGGCACTCAAATTCGAAAGCGCATTTTAAAATGGACAGGTATTCCTACCTGTGTGGGTATGGCGCCAACCAAGGCTTTGAGTAAAGTTGCAAATAAAATAGCCCGTAAATTTCCAGAACAAACCAAAGGCGTTTATGTTATCGATTCTGAAGAGAAGCGTATTAAAGCGCTAAAATGGATAAAAATTGAAGAGGTATGGGGAATAGGAAGACGATTGTCAAAGCGATTGAAACTTAAAAACTGCCATACAGCCTTGGATTTTGTGAATTTAGATGACGAATGGGTACGTCGAAATTTTTCAATCACCGAATGGAAACTGAAACAGGATTTAAAAGGCATTCCAGCTTTGCAATTAGATGAAATTAAGAATAAACATGCTATTGCAACCACAAGAAGTTTTGAATATACGTATTCCGATTTAGAGAATTTAAAAGAGCGCATTTCTACGTTTGCTACTAGTTGTGCCGAAAAATTACGAAAGCAAAAGTCGAGTTGTCACAGTATTTATGTAACGATAAGCAGTGACCGGCATAAAACAGATTTAGAGCAGCATAGAGCGGCGAAACAAATAAATCTAACATATCCCACTGATTCCAGTTTAATCATTAGTCAGGAAGCTGTAAAGGCTGTTGCCGAATTGTTTAAAAAAGGGATTAAATATAAACGCGCCGGAGTGATTGTTATGGGGTTGGTACCAACCGATAATCATCAGTTACAATTGTTTGAAACCGAAAACCCTAAACATAAGCCGTTAATGCGAGCCATCGATGGTTTAAATTTTAAATATGCGACCAATAAGGTAAAGCTGGCTAATCAGGATTTACAACGTACCTGGAAGATGCATCAGGAGCGATTGTCGCCTCGATATACCACCAATATTAATGATATAATTAAAGTAAAATGAATACTTTAAATGATTATATTTGATTAAATGATATGTTATGACATTGCACGATTCTAATAGCTTAACTTTTTTTACGCCCGAAGATTCAGATGCGCTTGGTGCTGTGTTTTTCGATACAGGTATTTCTTGTGGGTTTCCTTCACCAGCCGAAGATTTTAAAGAACAACGTTTATCGTTAGATAAAGAGTTAGTACGAAATAAAGAAGCCACATTTTTTGCCCGTGTTAGCGGTCAGTCGATGATAGGTGCGGGACTTGAGGATAACGATTTGTTGGTTATTGATCGAAGTTTAGAGCCACAGAATAACCGAATAGCCGTGTGTTTTTTAGATGGTGAATTTACGGTAAAACGTTTGAGAGTAGAGCAGGGTGAAGTGTGGTTGAAACCTGAAAATCCGAATTACCCGATTATAAAAATCACTGAAGAAAATGAATTTATTATTTGGGGCATTGTCACCAATGTAATTAAGAAGGTGTAATTATACTTCAAAAGATGTATGTATAAAATAAAAAACGCGAAACTAAATGTTTCGCGTTTTTTTATTCTGAATAAAGGAAGGTTTAGTCAACTAAAACAATCACTTTATTATCTTTCATTTCAACAGTGCCAGATTTGATTTTTAAGGTTAAAACTTTGTCATCATCGTGGTGAGGATTAACTTCAGAATGTAACGCATCAAAAACCAGGTGGCTTTGTGTATGTGTATGAATTTTAATGGTTCCTTCAGTTAAAATAGACACGATTGCGGCGTGGTCATTTAAAATCTGAAACTCACCATTAATACCAGGTAATGCTACAGAATCAACTTCTGAGTTAAATAGGGTAGCTTCTGGTGATACAATTTCTAAATTCATAATGTTTTATAATTTTCTATTGAATATTAAGCTTCAGCTAACATTTTCTCTCCAGCTTCGATGGCTTCTTCAATAGTTCCTTTAAGGTTGAACGCTGCCTCTGGTAAGTGATCTAATTCACCGTCCATAATCATGTTAAATCCTTTGATAGTTTCTTTAATATCTACTAATACTCCCGGAATACCAGTAAACTGCTCAGCTACGTGGAATGGTTGAGATAAGAAACGTTGAACACGTCTTGCGCGAGATACTGCTAATTTATCTTCTTCAGATAACTCCTCCATACCAAGGATTGCGATAATATCTTGTAACTCTTTGTAACGTTGTAACAACTCTTTTACACGTTGTGCACAGTCGTAGTGCTCGTTTCCTAAAATATCAGCAGTTAAGATACGAGACGTAGAATCTAATGGATCTACTGCAGGATAAATACCTAACTCAGCAATTTTACGAGATAATACAGTTGTAGCATCTAAGTGAGCAAACGTTGTTGCAGGCGCAGGGTCAGTTAAATCATCCGCAGGTACGTAAACCGCCTGTACAGATGTAATAGATCCTTTTTTAGTTGAAGTAATACGCTCTTGCATCGCACCCATCTCTGTTGCTAAAGTTGGTTGGTAACCTACCGCAGATGGCATACGACCTAATAATGCAGATACCTCAGAACCAGCTTGTGTAAAACGGAAGATGTTATCTACGAAGAAAAGTACGTCTTTTCCTTGTCCGTCTCCAGCACCATCACGGAAGTACTCTGCAATTGTTAAACCAGATAAAGCAACACGTGCACGTGCTCCTGGTGGCTCATTCATCTGTCCGAATACGAAAGTTGCTTTAGATTCTTTCATTTTAGATTTATCTACTTTAGATAAATCCCATCCTCCAGCTTCCATTGAATGCATAAAGTCTTCACCGTAACGGATAATTCCAGACTCTAACATCTCTCTTAAAAGGTCATTTCCTTCACGAGTTCTCTCTCCTACACCAGCAAATACTGATAAACCACCGTGACCTTTTGCAATATTGTTAATTAACTCCTGAATTAATACTGTTTTACCTACACCGGCACCACCAAATAATCCAATTTTACCTCCTTTTGCATAAGGCTCAATTAAGTCGATTACTTTAATACCAGTAAATAAAACTTCAGTAGAAGTTGATAAATCTTCGAATTTTGGAGCTGATCTGTGGATTGGTAAACCCGCTTCACCAGCTTTTGGTAAATTTCCAAGACCGTCAATAGCATCACCAATTACATTGAATAAACGTCCGTAAACATCATCTCCAATCGGCATTTGTATAGGTGCTCCAGTTGCAACAACCTCAGTTCCTCTGCTTAAACCATCAGAAGAATCCATAGCAATTGTACGTACGGTGTCTTCACCAATGTGAGACTGTACTTCTAATACTAATGTAGAACCATCAGCTTTCTTAATTTCTAATGAATCATAAATTTTTGGAAGTTCTGAACCGGCAGCGAACTCAACATCGATAACCGGACCTACTATTTGTGCAACTTTACCTGTAACTTTAGACATTACTTATATGTTTAATATTATGCGTTTTAATTCAATGAAAACACTTTTAGTTTTCGGCTGCAAAGATAATTTTTTTAATTTAAAAAGAAAGTTGTTTTTTCAGGTTTTTTAGAATAAAAAAACACCCTCATTTTGAAGGTGTTAAATTTTATTATTGAAACGCTTGTTATTGCAGAGCTGGCGAATAATTGGTTGGGTAATCTCCGGCTTTTAAAACATTACCAGATTCTGTAAAATTTGAGCCAAACGCTATATCAATAGCTTCTAAAAATTTATTGGCCAAATAAGCATATCCTCTAGCGGTCAGATGTACCCCATCTAAGCTAATGGCACCTCCAGTGGCCAGATTCGCTTTTAATATAAAGTCATCAAAAATGACGCCTGTTGTAGCTAACTGGCTTAATGTCGTATTCAAATCTACCAATGCTAAGTTGTCATTGTTGTTTACTACAGACGCTATGGTTGCGTTGTAAGCATCAGTTGCTGTTTTAATTGATGTTTGTTCTTCTGGAGTTAAAACCCATTTGTCGGCTAAAGGTATTGCAACTCCATTAACAGTTTGAGGATTGCCAGCTACAGCTTCGGTTCCTATAAAATTAGATGCTGTTAATACTATTAAATCATCAGCAGTTGCCTGTCTTATGCTAATTAGGGCTGCATTTAAACTTGTTAAATCTGTTAAACTTTCATCCATTATAACAACCGCATTGGATTCGGAAGCTTCAAAAGTTATTGTTCTTTTTGAAATTTCGGTGTTAGCATCTGCTTGAGACATTAAATTATTGGCTACTAAATAAGCAAAAGCTTGTGTGATCCCTGCATTATATGCACCATATGCAGATGCGCTATTTAAGTAAGCAGCAGTTGCAGCATCTAAAGGAATAGGGTTGTAAGGTACGGTTGTAAAATGTGGCAGGTCTTTTACATAGGGTACATTAGTGACTACTCCTTTGGCGCCATTTGTAGTTAAAGCAGTAACTGCCGCATTAAATGAAGCGGCAAAAACATTAGGGTCAGTAATATCATTTCCTTGATAGGTTGCAGGGTTTGGATTTCCTGTTTGATCTGTGCCATCACCTCCTGCAAGTGCATAACTTAAAACGTCGTTTCCGCCAATTTCAGATAAAGTGAAAAATGTAGGGTTTTGTGCTACTGCTTCTCCTAAAACGGTTGCTGTTTGCGGAGAGGAAGTCATTCTTCCAAAATATGGATTTAGCATGCCATATCCGGAAAATCCTAAATGAAAACTTTTTAATCCTGGTATACCGTAATTGTTAAAGGGTCCGTTTACAGGTGATGTAATTTCGGTAGATGGAGTGGCGTTTAAAACCTTGGGTGAAGACGAAGCAATATCAAAGTATAGTCTTGGAGATGCAGCAACTACTCCGTTTAATAAAAAACCTCCAATATTATCATTCATTAAAGGTTGTTTAAAATCACCACCTTCAGCTAAAGTAAAAATACTGGCGAGCATATTTGGGAATGAATTTTCCTGACCAGCTTTAAATAGAGCGCCATCTGTATATCCCGCTGTAAATGATCCTCCAACAGCTATATAGTTTGAAAAGTCGACATCGCCAGTTGTGAATTCAGGAAAAGTCGTTTCCGCTTCTTCGCGGCTAACATCTTCTATGTCGTTACACGCAGTAAACCCCGATGCAAATAATAACAGGGCTATATATTTTAATTTCATAATGTTCATTTTATAAGTTATTAATTACCCAAGACACATAGTACATAGACCCAATATAACCGGTTCCAAATGCGGTATAATATTCTTTACCGGTTAGGTTAGTCCCTCCAACTTTAAATTGCGATTTAAGGGCAGGAACTTTGTAGCTAATTTGAGCATCTAATACATGGAATTCAGGAACAACACCATCGCCGAAAGTAGCTTCCCAAAAGTAGTCGTCGCTAAAGCGGTAAGCTATATTGAAACCAAAATTCTTAAACAATTCGGTATTACCGAACGAGGCTTTAAATTTATGTTCTGGTGTGTTGAAGTTGGTTACAAAGCTAGGGTATTTAGCCTGATCAAAATCGAGTTTTGCATAGGTGTAACTTCCGCTTAAGTCGAAGTTGCCAAATATTTTTGTAGATAAACCAAGTGAAGCTCCGTAAGAATTAACATCAGCTTCAGAATTTGTATAGGTACCGTAAATTTGATAATCTCCGTTTAAGATGGCATCTTCGGCTAATGCTTCACCGGCAGTTCCGTAAAGGGGAGATACGACTCTACCTTGTGAAATAAAATCTTTGTATTTATTGTAGTAGGCGCTAAAATCAACAATTAAATGGCTGAATTTGCCTCTATACCCTATTTCGGCTGAAGTAACTTGCTCCGGCTTTATGATATCTGGATTTGCAACTTCTAAAATGGCTGTATTTCCTGTAGCTTCGGCAGTTAAGGCAGATGTTGCAGTATATGAATTTTCATAGCCAGCGCGTCCTGTTTGCGTTACTGTTGCTGGTTGTCCTAATAACTGTCCTGAAGTGCTAACGTCATAGCTTCTAGAATAGCGGTCTAAATTGTTAGGTGCAGAACCAACTAAAACATAAGCTCCCGTGTCAAGTCCGATAAACAAATCCTGGGTTGTAGGGTTTCTAAAGCCTGTTTGAACAGAAGCTCTAACATTATGGTCTTTATTGATTGTTAAACCAGCTGAAAGTCTAGGAGAAAAGAAGCCATCGAAAAATTCAGATTTATCGAAGCGTATTGATCCTGTTAGTTTTAATTCTAAAGCATCACTTAATTCTAAGTTTTTCTGAATTTGTGTATAAATTCCAAATTCAGAATAGTCAATTGTTCCGTCTTTATCGGTATAAATAGTTCCAAAGGAATTCAAGTTATACTTTCTGTAGGAACCACCAATTTGAATATCAGCCCAGTCAATTAAATCACTAAAGTTGTAATTTCCGTCGGCATGATAGTATTTTGAAGCATCCTGAAATCGTGAACCTGTTAAAATATCAGGATCGTTTATACTTTTATTAAATGCCGCTTTAAACTCAGGTGAACCAGGTTCAAAACGACCGGTTTCTGCGGCTGCTCTTGCAGCTGCATGAGCCTGATCTTCGGTAGCACCACTTAAAGTAGCGCCTACAAAAGTAGTTATGTAGTCACCAAACCATTGTTCGTCACTTTTCCATGCCCTGTTAATTTGTATGGCTGTGGCAACCATATCGTAAGAATCACCGGCTTTATCGCCCACCATATAACCTCTTAAAAAGAAGTTGTTATTTTTTAATTCTATTTTGTGTTGTTGTTGAAAAAAGCCATCAATATAGTATCTGTTCGTTCCCTGGTATATGGTTGAACCTGTACCTACTTTCCCTTGATAAGATATTTCAAAATCGTTTTCAAACGGACGGTAGTATAACCCCCAGTCAGCTTTAACACTTTCAGCATTGTAATCAGTTAAATCGCTTTCATCGTACCCTGTTCTACTCACAGAAACATTTGGTACGATGCCAAGTCCGCCAGAAGCCGCTCGAATGTTGGTAGAAACGATATCACCATATACGTTTACGCCATTGTAATTTATATTATTCTCTCTCGTGCCTCCAACCATAGTTTTATCTTCAATACTGTTGGCTGCCCAATCCGTTCCTTTTAGGTAACCAAAGTTTATTTTTGCGGCAAATTTGTTACTAAATTTATGGGCGACACGAATTCCAAAGTCAGTATACGGGTTATCTCCTGCTGCTTTTTGGGAGGTTAGACCTTGCTTGTAGTAGGCACTAATGCCCGGATGATCAAATGGATTTTTACTACGCATGAATAAAATACCGTTAAAGGCATTGGCACCATAAAGTGCTGACGATGCTCCTGGCAGCAACTCAACGCTTTCAACATCGGTTTCAATCATACCCACCAAGTTTCCAATTGGGAAGTTTAAAGCAGGCGTAGAATTATCCATACCGTCTACCAATTGCATAAAGCGGTTGTTGGCAAAAGTTGCAAATCCTCGGGTGTTAACCGATTTAAAGGTTAAACTGTTGGTGTTAACATCTACACCTTTTAGATTTTCCAGACCGTCGTAGAAATCGACAGCTGTTGTATTTTTTATGTCTCTTAATCCAAAGCGTTCTACGGTTACCGGAGACTCGAATATGCGTTCTGGTGTTCTGGATGCCGAAATAACGACTTCATCTAATGAGGTTCCTTCTTTTAAAATAAAGGTTATATTTTGTCCGTTTTTAGTAACTTCTACTGTAGCTGAATCAAAACCAACACTACTGGCCTTTACTTGAAAAGGCGGATTCATATTTACAGTTAAATTGAAATTTCCATCAAAATCGCTTACAGTTCCTGTAGATGTTCCCAGAACAACTACATTGGCCCCTGGAACGGGCAGGTCATTGTCGTCTTTGACAATACCAGTTATTGTTGTTTGCGCATAGGAGGCAAAACAGCATAAGAATACATAGAGCGGGAGGAATGTTTTCATTTAATAAATTAGTTAAATTTTAGTTTAGAATAACACAAAACAGATTGCGTATTGATAAAAATATAAAAAATTATGCATGCATAGTATATTTTAGCAAAAAAAATGAATGAATTTTGTGTATTCTGAAATTTGAATAATAAAATAAAAGGCCAGGATTAAATTTAATCTTGGCCTTTTATTTTATAAAGTTATGTTGATTAATTATTCCACGGTAACTGACTTTGCCAGGTTACGAGGTTGATCAACATTTTTGCCTAATAAGACAGCTATATGATATGACAACAGCTGAAGCGGAATGGTTGTTAGTAATGGCGATAAGGATTCTAAAGTTTCTGGAACTTCAATCACATGATCTGCAAGTTCTCTAACTTGTTCGTCACCTTCGGTAACAATACCAATAATTTTTCCTTTTCTCGATTTGATCTCCTGAATGTTACTTACCACTTTTTCGTAATGCCCTTTTTTCGTAGCGATAACAATAATTGGCATATTTTCATCAATTAAAGCAATCGGGCCGTGTTTCATTTCTGCAGCAGGATACCCTTCGGCATGAATATAGGAAATCTCTTTAAGTTTTAAAGCACCTTCCAAAGCTACCGGGAAATTGTATCCGCGCCCTAAATATAGACAGTTGCGAGAATCTTTATATAAATCGGCAATTTGTCTAATATGCGTATCAGCTTCTAATGATTTTTCTACCTTCTTAGGAATCATTTCTAACTCTAAAAGATGCTGACGGAATTCTGAACTACTAATCGTTCCTTTTGCTCTGGCTAATCGTAAAGCCATAAGTGTTAAGACCGTAATTTGAGTCGTAAAGGCTTTCGTTGAAGCCACACCTATTTCAGGTCCGGCATGTGTATAAGCACCAGCATGCGTTTCACGAGCAATAGATGATCCTACCACATTACAAACACCGAATACAAAGGCCCCTTTAGACTTTGCTAGTTTTATAGCGGCTAAGGTATCGGCTGTTTCACCAGATTGTGAAATAGCGATAACAATATCGTTCTCGTTAATTATTGGATTTCTGTATCTGAACTCTGAAGCGTATTCTACTTCAACAGGAATTCTGGCTAAGTCTTCAAATATGTATTCGGCAACTAAACCAGCATGCCATGAGGTTCCGCAGGCTACAATAATAATACGATTGGCATTAAGGAATTTTTTCATGTTGTCCTCAACACCAGCCATTTTAATGATGGCTTCGTTTCTTAAAAGACGACCACGATACGTATCTGTGATAGCTTTTGGCTGTTCGTGAATTTCCTTTAACATGAAATGCTCGTAACCACCTTTTTCAATCTGTTCAAGATTTAATTTTAACTCTTGAATATATGGGTCGACTAAAGAATCGTCTTTTATTTTTCTAACTTTTATCTCTCGATGAAGCCTGATAATGGCCATTTCTTCATCTTCCAGATAAATAGCATTTTTGGTATATTCTAAAAACGGAGAAGCATCACTGGCGATAAAGAATTCATCTTCACCAACGCCAACAGTTAACGGACTTCCCAAACGAGCGATAACAATTTCATCTGGGTTATTTTGATCGAAAACGGCAATAGCATACGCCCCAATAACTTGGTTTAGTGCTATTTGAACAGCTTTGCCAAGTTTAACATTTTCTTGCTTTTGAATTTCTTCAATTAAGTTGATTAAAACTTCGGTATCGGTATCCGATTTAAAGGTGTAACCTCTGGAGATTAATTCTTTTTTAAGTGATTCGTAATTCTCGATAATTCCGTTATGGATAATCGCTAGGTTACCAGAGTTAGAAAGATGAGGGTGAGAGTTTACGTCGTTAGGTACGCCGTGGGTTGCCCAACGGGTATGACCAATGCCTATATTTCCGTATTTATTATTCTCGTTTTCGCAACGTTCTTCAAGGTCAGATACTTTGCCTTTAGTTTTAGATATTTTTAGGTTTTCACCATTATAAAGCGCTACACCGGCACTATCATATCCTCGATATTCAAGACGTTTAAGGCCTTCAATAATGATAGGATAGGCCTCGCGTTTACCTATATATCCTACAATTCCACACATATGTTTAGTTACTTTGGTTCTGTGAAAAATACTTCTAATTTCATTTTTACATCTTCGGAAACATTGTCGTTTGTTCCATGTAAAATAGTTCCTCTTGGTGTGATAATAGATGCAGCAGGGACGTTAGTCACTTCGTCGTTATCACTATTTAGGATTCTTGCATTAGAGGTTGAGTTTACGTTAGTCGATAGAACTAAACCAACTTTTGTGTTTGTTGAGTCTCTTAATAAAATGTTATTTAGATGCTCAGTAATACGAATTTTGTATTTTGCTTGACCATTCTCGTCGTTTTCTCGACGTTGCCCTAAATGTACAATAACAGAATTGTAGGGATCTGCAGTGTTAGAAATTGGGTCTAAAGAATAATCTATTAAAGGAATGTTGTTTGCAATATCGTAAGCATAAATACGGTCATATTTGTGAAAATCTTCATCACCGCCAGTATTCATAGCTTCATCTTCATATATGATTAACTGTGCATCGTTAATTAGACGTTTCAACAAGTAATTACCTCTTTCATCTTTTTTGTAAGTATACTCACCATTAACTTTCCCAAGAGGTATTCTGTGTTTATGTTTAAAAGCATCTAAAGTACTCATGGTTTCACCTTCGTAATCTGAAGTTCCTGCAAATAGGTCTACAATAGCCATAGAACCTTCAGTGCCTTTAAGATATAATTTTGAATCTCCTTCGGTTGAGTTGCCTTCCGGTAAAGTTACCAAATTGTAGTTATTGATAAATGTATTTAAACGTTTTCCGGAAAAACTTAAAGTATAAGTACTGTTCGATGTGGTTGTAGTTGCATTGTCGCCAGTACCTGTTGTTGTTGAGTACGAGTAATATATGGTAATATTCGCATCTGAAGACCCCAAGTTTAACATTAACATTTGACCATCAGTTCCAATCGCTTCAGCTTTAAAGTATAGCCCTCTGAAGTAATTTTGAAAAGCACTAGCGCTTGTTAAAACATCATTATCTTCTTGATTAATGATGTTAGATTCCCAGAAATTGGTATTGTCCAATTTTACGCGAAATGCCGGTGCAATATTAGTGGTAGATGTTATTTCTCCATCTTCATCCTTTGTTTCTAAATTTATTCTTTTTGCACTAGGGGTAAACTCTTCAATTTTTAAAATAGTATCGGTTGTATACTTGTGGTCATCAAAATTAATGGTTGAAGACCCGTTCAATGCAAAATTATCGGTAACATTTATTTCGCCATCAGCTTTAGAATAATAATACTGAGCTTGACCAAGAGGCGCACTAGGATCGAAATCTCTTAAAAAATATTCGTTTTTAAAAACAGTAAGCTTTATAGGTGCTTCGGCATTGCCGTATAGCGAATCTGAAATGGTATATTCATTTAAGCCTTCATCATCAAGTCCAGTAACTCTACTGTAGTACGGAATAGTAATAACTACTGAATCAATAACCGTATTATCACCAAAATTAGGGCTATACGTTGATGGGGTAACCTGTGTGATTATACTTGCCGTGGTTTGACCAAAAGCAGGATCGTTAAAAACACCGAGAAGGTTAGATGTTAAACCATCAATTTGTAACGAGTTTAATTTTTTATTGTAAGCTAGTATGGGTAAGGACTCTTTATTGGTTTGGAAATTCGTGTTGTCTTCTCCTAAAACATCACTATCAACTGAAGCAAAGTCTTTGTCGCAAGCCAGAAAAGAAGATATAACTACTGTACAAACTGCAAATTTAAGGGCGCTAATGGTCTTTTTCATATATAGTTTTGAAAGATATTTGGTTTACTTATAACACGTGTTCATTAAAAAATGTTGTGTAAGCCGTGCCAAATTCATCTTTTGGTTTGTATTCTAAAGTAGGTTTGTTTGATGCGTCTACATAAGCTTTTAAATCTTCAGGAATTTCTTCAGATCCAATAATAAGCGCATCAGAATAATCAATCGCTACTTTCATTAAATTTACGTACGAAGGTTGTTCAAGAACTTTGATGGTGTCTTCGTTAATATTGTCAAATTTAACTTTATTAACCATATCTTCATTTAATGAATTGTTAAAACTTTGGCTGTAAACCGAGGTTACAATCTTACTTTCATTAAATAACGGTTCATCTTTATAGTATTCTTTCAGGTATACTGGTAATAATGAAGCTAGCCAGCCGTGGACATGAATGATATCTGGAGACCAGTTTAGTTTTTTAACTGTTTCGATAACGCCTTTGGCAAAAAAGATAGCGCGCTCGTCGTTGTCTGGAAATAAGTTTCCATCTTCATCGGTTAGGGTTGCTTTTCTCTTGAAATATTCATCGTTATCAATAAAATACACCTGAATGCGCTCTTTTGGTATCGAGGCTACTTTAATAATTAACGGCATATCTAAATCGTTAATCACTAAATTGATACCAGAAAGTCTTATAACTTCATGTAATTGATGTCTTCTTTCGTTAATGTTGCCGTATCGTGGCATAAAAATCCTTATTTGCCCACCTTGCTGATTGACTAATCTTGGTGCTTCAAAAGACATTGAAGAAATTTCGGTTTCCGGTAAATAAGGCACTACTTCAGATGATACATACAATATCCTCTTATCTTTCATGTGTTTTTATTTATTGCTTTATAAGTACTTAATATGTTAAACAGGGGCTAACCTAAATAACGTTTGTTTTAGTTTTTTTTAGTGGCCTAATGCAACAATAATGCGGTATTTCTGCAATTTTAGAAATACAATTTTCTTGTTTAAATAAGGCGTTGCTTTTTTTAATTCAAAATAAAAAACACGCAAAAGTACAAAAATTTATGCAGATTGCTTGTAAAATCTTAAGTTTGCACCCGCTAAATTTAAATAGAACTGTGGAAGTTTACTCAGAAAAACAACAAATTACGAAAGTATTAAGTGCTTTTAAAGACCAAAAGTTAAGCATTGGTATGGTGCCAACTATGGGTGCGTTGCATCAAGGGCATTTGGCTTTGGTAGAAAAAGCATTGAAGGATAACGATAAGGTTGTTGTAAGTATTTTTGTGAATCCAACGCAGTTTGATAATAAAGACGATTTACAGAAATACCCTAGAACTTTAGAACGCGATGTGGAGTTGTTAACGGGGGTTAGTAAAGAGCATATTTTAGTTTATGCACCTTCTGTTGAAGATGTTTATGAAAGTAAACTGGAAGCCGAGCATTTCGATTACGACGGATTGGAGCATGAAATGGAAGGTCGTTTCCGTGATGGGCATTTCGATGGTGTTGGAACTATTGTAAAGCGTTTATTTATAATTGTAAGACCAGATAACGCTTATTTTGGAGAGAAAGATTTTCAGCAGTTGCAAATTGTGAAGAAACTGGTTGAAAAGCATAATATACACGTGAATATTGTGGGTTGCGATATTTACAGAGAAGATTCTGGGTTGGCGATGAGTTCTCGAAACACACGATTAAAACCTGAATACCTTGAAGCAGCGCCATTTATTTACAAAACTTTAACAGTTGCTAAGGAGTATTTTGGTACAAAAAGTGCAGAAGAAGTAACTCAATGGGTTGAAAATGAGTTTAAAAGTCAGCAGTTGTTAGAATTGGAATATTTTATAATTGCCGATGTTGAAACTCTTAAAACCGTAACAGAGAAAGAAAATAACAAACAATACAGAGCGTTTATTGCAGTATATGCAGATGATATTAGACTAATTGATAATATTGCTCTAAATTAATTACCTTTGCCACATGCAAATTCAAGTCGTAAAATCTAAAATTCACAGAGTTAAGTGTACCGGTGCGGAACTTAATTATATTGGTAGTATCACTATCGATGAAGATTTAATGGAAGCTGCCAATATTATACAAGGCGAAAAAGTTCAAATTGTAAATAACGACAATGGTGAGCGTTTAGAAACGTATTGTATTCCAGGTCCTCGTAATAGTGGTGAAATTACTCTTAATGGAGCAGCAGCTCGTAAAGTCGCTGTTGGCGACACGTTAATTCTTATCACTTATGCTATTATGGATTACGAAGAAGCTAAGACTTTCAAGCCTTCTTTGGTCTTCCCAGATGAAGCAACAAACTTATTAAAATAAATTTTCGATTATTTGAAGCTCAGGATAACCAAAGTCTTAAAAATAGTACTTCCTTTATTTTTGGGGGTGTTTTTAGTCTGGTATTCCTTATCTAAAGTTTCGGTTGAAGAAATTTTTCAATACCTAAAAGAATCGGATTACGGTTGGATTCTTTTAGGTGTTTTTTTAGGGCTTTTAAGTCATATGTCCAGAGCCTATCGCTGGCGTTTTCAGTTAGAGCCTATGGGGTATCACGTAAGGTATGCCAATAGCTTTATGGCGGTTTTTGCCACCTATTTAATAAATTACACCATTCCAAGAGCTGGCGAGGTGGCGCGTGCATCGATTCTTTCAAATTATGAAGATGTGCCTTTTGAAAAGGGTTTCGGTACTATTGTTTCAGAACGCATCGCTGATTTGATTGTGATGATGGGGATTATCCTAATCACGCTTTTTGTGCAGTTCGATTTTATTTACGGCTTTTTTATTGAACGATTAGATCCTGTAAAGATTACGGTTTTAGCTCTAGTCGGTGCTGTTGGTTTCTTTTTGTTTGTTACTTATTTAAAGCGAAGCGATTCTAAATTTGCTCAAAAAATAAGAACTTTTGTTTCTGGTTTGGTTGAAGGCCTTTTGAGTATTTTTAAAATGAAGAAAAAATGGCCATTCATTTTTCATACCCTGTTTATCTGGACGATGTATGTGCTTATGTTTTACGTGACGTCGTTTGCGATTCCCGATTTAAAAGGTATTTCTTTAGGTGTTATTTTAGTGGGATTCATATCGGCAAGCTTCAGTATAGCCGCTACCAATGGCGGTATTGGGTCTTATCCGTTGGCGGTTTATGCAGCTTTTTCGTTATTCGGAATTGCTGAAGAGCCAAGTATTGCTTTCGGATGGATTATGTGGGCATCTCAAACCCTTATGATTATTATTTTTGGAGGGCTTTCATTAATTTACTTGCCAATCTACAACCGAAAAAACAAGGAGTAACCCGTTTTATAGTTGTAGTTTATTTCATAACTTGCCCTAATAAATCTCAAATCATTTTCTAACCATGAAATGTATACTTTCTGTTTTAATCCTGTTAGTTTCAATTAATGTGACTCAGGCCCAGGTAAAACTTGAGAAAATTGAATCTTCTAGATTAGGAGATACCCGAGAAATTAAAATCCAGTTACCACGAGGATACGGTAGTGATAAAAACAAAACCTATCCGTTGTTTGTAGTTTTTGATGGTGATTATTTGTTTGAAGCTGTTGTGGGAAACACCGATTATTACGCCTACTGGGAAGATATGCCTGAGGCGATTGTGGTTGGAATTAATCAGTTCGATAAACGTTACGATGATTGTTTGTATTCCGAGCAAAATTCATTACCAATAGAAAGCGGCGCGAGTTTCTTTGAATTTGTGGGCATGGAGTTGATTCCGTATATACAGAATAAGTATAAAGTCGGTAATTTTAAAGTAGCTGTCGGTCACGGAGAAACTGCTAATTTTATTAATTACTTTTTGTTAAAGCCTCAGCCTATATTTCAGGGCTATATTGCGATGAGTCCGGTTTTAGCGCCAGGTATGATTTCATTTTTACCAGGACAATTAAGTAAAACGGTTTCAAAAATATTTTACTATTTATCGTATACCAATAACGATATAGGTTCTGTAAAAGATATGGCTAAGGTGCTAAATCAGGATATGGCTACGGTGAATAATAAAAATGTCGTTTATAAATATCAAGGCTTCGAAGGGCCATCTCATTATTCTGTTCCGGCGCATGCGTTGCCAAATGCTATTGAAACGATTTTTAGCGTGTATAAACCAATAAGTAAACAGGAATATCAGGATGTGATTTTAAAACTTGAAGATTCTCCAGTGGCTTATTTAGAAGCAAAATATCAGTCGATTTACGATTTATTCGGAATTAAAAAGCCAATTTTGGTGAATGATTTTCGAGCTATAGCAGCAGCTATTGAAAAGAAAGAGGCTTTTGAATATTTCGAACGATTGGGCGATTTAGCACGTGATGCTTATCCGGAGACTTTACTCGGAAACTATTATTTAGCAAGGTTCTATGAAGAAACAGGAGACTCTAAAAGGGCTATGAAAACCTATCAGTCGGCTTATATTTTAAAAGAAATTGGAGGTATTACAAAAGATTTAGTATTAGAAAAAGCCGAAGCAATTAAAACAGATTTTGGGTATTAATGGCAAAAGTTAAAACAACCTTTTTTTGTCAGAGTTGTGGTTCGCAGTTTGCGAAATGGCAAGGGCAATGTAATGCCTGTAAAGAGTGGAATACCATTGTAGAAGAGGTGATTCAAACGCCTGAAAAAAGCGATTGGAAATCGCCAACATCACCGGTAAAAAAAGCAGCAGTTCCGCTGCGTGTTAAAGATATTGATGTTTCTAAAGAACCACGATTAGATACGTTTGATGGAGAGTTGAATCGCGTGTTAGGTGGTGGCATTGTGCCGGGATCGCTAACGCTTTTAGGAGGTGAACCGGGTATTGGTAAAAGTACCTTGCTGCTTCAAATTTCATTAAAACTGCCTTATAAAACACTTTACGTTTCCGGGGAGGAAAGTCAGAAACAGATTAAAATGCGTGCCGAACGCATCAATCCAAATAACAACAATTGTTATATTCTAACGGAAACAAAAACCCAAAATATTTTTAAGCAAATTGAAGCCTTAGACCCCGATGTTGTTATCATCGATTCCATTCAAACATTACATAGCGATTATATCGAATCATCTTCAGGAAGTATATCTCAAATTAAAGAATGTACCACAGAGTTGATTAAGTTTGCGAAAGAAACCGCTACACCAGTCATTTTAATTGGGCATATCACGAAAGACGGTAATATTGCCGGACCAAAAATCCTGGAGCATATGGTCGATACGGTATTGCAGTTTGAAGGTGATCGCAATCATATTTTCAGAATTTTAAGAGCGAATAAAAATCGTTTTGGCTCTACCAATGAACTCGGTATTTATGAAATGCAAGGCTCTGGTTTACGTGAAGTAACCAACCCATCTGAAATTTTAATTTCCAAAAAAGATGAAGAACTTTCAGGGAATGCTGTAGCTGCTACATTAGAGGGTATGCGGCCGTTAATGATTGAGGTTCAGGCTTTGGTGAGTACTGCCGTTTATGGTACGCCACAACGCAGTGCTACTGGATTTAATGCCAAGCGATTGAATATGTTGCTGGCGGTTTTAGAAAAGCGAGCAGGCTTTCGATTAGGAGCTAAAGACGTTTTTTTAAATATTACCGGTGGTATTACGGTTGATGATCCGGCGATAGATTTGGCAGTAGTTGCTGCTATTTTATCATCCAATGAAGATGTGGCTTTGGAAAAGGATTTTTGCTTTGCTGCAGAGGTTGGTTTATCAGGTGAAATTCGTCCGGTACAACGTGTGGAGCAACGTATTTTAGAAGCTGAAAAATTAGGTTTCTCAACTATCTTTGTCTCGAAGTACAACAAGATTTCTCTGAAGAATACGGTGATAAAAATTCAAATGATTTCAAAAATAGAAGATCTGGTAGGTTTTATTGTTTAATTTACTTGCAATCGGCACGGCTATTTTGTCAAAATTCCTTAATTTCGCTGCTCGAAATGAAAATTGATAAAATGAGCGCTAAATTCCCTGAATATAAAGGTCTTGACTTGCCAAAAGTAGCAGAAGAAATTCTTAACTATTGGCAGGAAAACAATATTTTTGAAAAGAGTATTTCTACAAGAGAAAATAACGAATCGTTTGTGTTTTTCGAAGGTCCACCTTCAGCAAACGGTCTTCCAGGAATACACCACGTTATGGCACGTGCCATTAAAGATATTTTTTGTCGTTACAAAACGCAAAAAGGATATCAGGTAAAACGTAAAGCTGGTTGGGATACCCACGGTCTTCCTGTGGAGCTAGGTGTTGAAAAGGAATTAGGAATTACTAAAGAAGATATTGGTAAAACCATTTCTGTTGAAGAGTACAATGAGGCTTGTCGTAAGGCGGTTATGCGTTACACCGATATCTGGAATGACTTAACAGAAAAAATGGGATACTGGGTAGATATGGACGATCCGTACATTACCTATAAGCCTAAATACATGGAATCTGTTTGGTGGCTACTAAAACAGATTTACAGCAAAAACTTGTTGTATAAAGGGTATACCATTCAACCATATTCTCCAAAAGCTGGTACAGGTTTAAGTTCTCATGAACTGAATCAGCCGGGAACATATCAGGATGTTACCGATACAACTATTGTAGCTCAGTTTAAAGCAAAGCAAGAATCTTTACCAGAATTTTTACAAAATGAAGGCGATATTCATTTCTTAGCCTGGACGACCACCCCTTGGACTTTACCAAGTAACACAGCGTTGACCGTTGGACCTAAAATCGAGTATGTATTAGTTGAAACATACAATCAATACACATTCGAACCGATTAAAGTGGTGTTGGCTAAAAAATTAGTGAGCTATCAGTTTGCAGGGAAGTTCAAGCAAATTGAAGATCAAATCGAGATTGCGGCTTACAAAGAAGGCGATAAAAAAATTCCATTTTACATTATTAAAGAGTTTGTTGGTAGTGCGTTAGTAGGGATTACTTACGAGCAATTATTACCATATGCCTTACCTAATGATAACCCTGAAAATGCCTTTAGAGTCATTTCTGGTGATTTCGTAACGACTGAAGATGGTACAGGTATTGTGCACACGGCGCCTACTTTTGGTGCTGATGATGCCTTGGTAGCAAAGCAAGCAACGCCTGAAGTGCCTCCAATGTTGGTAAAAGATGAAAACGGAAACTTAGTACCGTTAGTAGACTTACAAGGTAAATTCAGACCAGAAATGGGTGAATATGCCGGTAAATACGTGAAAAATGAGTACTATGCCGATGGCGAAGAACCGGAAAAATCGGTTGACGTTGAAATAGCTATTCAGTTAAAAACAGAAAATAAAGCCTTTAAGGTTGAAAAATATAAACACAGTTACCCGAACTGTTGGAGAACTGATAAACCAATTCTTTACTACCCGTTAGATTCTTGGTTTATTAAAGTTACCGATGTTAAAGAACGTATGTTCGAGCTTAACGAAACCATCAACTGGAAGCCAAAAGCCACTGGAACTGGACGTTTTGGAAACTGGTTAGCCAATGCTAACGACTGGAACTTATCGCGTTCACGTTATTGGGGTATTCCGTTGCCAATCTGGAGAACCGAAGATGGTAAGGAGGAAATTTGTATCGGGTCTGTGGAAGAATTAAAAGCTGAAATGGCTAAAGCTGTTGAAGCTGGTGTTTTAGCTAAAGATGTGTTTGTTGATTTTGAAGTAGGGAATAATTCAGAAGAGAATTATGATAAAATCGATTTACATAAAAATATTGTTGATGAAATCGTGTTAGTTTCGCCAACAGGACAGAAAATGTTCCGCGAAAGTGATCTTATCGACGTATGGTTCGATTCAGGCGCAATGCCTTATGCACAGTGGCATTACCCTTTTGAAAATAAAGAATTAATAGACAACGCAACCTCTTATCCGGCAGACTTTATTGCAGAAGGAGTAGACCAAACTCGTGGTTGGTTCTATACGCTTCATGCGATTGGTACCATGGTGTTTGATTCTGTGGCTTATAAAAATGTGGTGTCTAACGGACTGGTGTTAGATAAGAACGGACAAAAAATGTCTAAGCGTCTTGGAAATGCTGTCGATCCGTTTGAAACTTTAGGAAACTACGGTGCTGATGCGACACGTTGGTATATGATTAGCAACGCCAACCCTTGGGATAACTTAAAGTTTGATTTGGAAGGTGTAGAGGAAGTGAAGCGTAAATTCTTCGGAACTTTATATAACACGTATTCGTTCTTTACTTTGTATACGAACCTGGATAACTTCACATACGCTGAAGCTGATATTCCATTAGAAGAACGCCCAGAAATAGACCGTTGGATTCTTTCAGAATTACATACTTTAATAAAGAAAGTAGATGAATTCTACGCAGAATACGAACCAACAAGAGCGGCTCGTGCTATTTCAGATTTCACTCAGGATTACCTGAGTAACTGGTTTGTACGTTTAAGTAGAAGACGTTTCTGGAAAGGTGATTACCAAAAAGATAAGATTTCGGCGTATCAAACGTTATATACATGTATGGTAACCATCGCGAAGTTGGGTGCGCCTATTGCGCCTTTCTTTATGGATCGTTTGTATTTAGATTTAAATTCAGTAACTAAGAAGGAAGATTTTGACAGTGTTCACTTAGCAGATTTCCCGAAATTCGACGAATCGTTTGTTGATAAGTCATTAGAAAGAAAGATGGAAAGCGCTCAAACCATCTCATCTTTAGTACTTTCATTAAGAGCTAAAGAGAAGATAAAAGTGCGTCAACCACTTCAGAAAATCATGATTCCTGTCGATAGTGAAACTCAGAAAAACGAGATTTTAGCCGTGGCAGACCTGATAAAATCTGAGGTTAACGTAAAAGAGGTTGAAGTTTTAGAAGATGCATCAGATATCTTGGTGAAAACTATAAAACCAAATTTTAAAGTGTTAGGCCCTAGATTTGGAAAAGACATGAAAGCTGTGGCTCAGTTAGTTAATAACTTTACTGCAGATGATATCAAAAAAATAGACCAAAATGGTATTTTAGACGTAGATATCAATGGAAAAAGTATTACTTTAGAGCGAGGAGATGTAGAGATAACATCTCAGGATATTGAAGGATGGTTAGTTGCAAACGAAGGTACTTTAACAGTAGCATTAGATGTAGCGATAACCGACGATTTAAGAAAAGAGGGTATTGCAAGAGAGCTGATTAATCGTATTCAGAATTTAAGAAAAGATTCAGGCTTCGAGCTTACCGATAGAATAGACGTAATCCTTCAAAAAGACGAGCAAGTGGCTAATGCGGTTGATGCAAATATGGCATATATTAAAGCAGAAACGTTAGCTAATGGACTCGAAATAATTGATGAATTAGAAAACGGTATAGATGTTGTATTTGATGATGTAAATACCAAATTGTTTATACAAAAGCATTAAAGTTATGAGTTTAGATTTAAATGTTAGATATTCTGACAAGGATTTAGCCGAGTTCAAAGAACTTATTCAAGAGAAGATTGTTAAAGCACAGCATGATTTAGAGCTTATTAAAAGTGCGTATATGAATGACCATACTAATGGAACTGAAGATACGTCTCCTACTTTTAAAGCCTTTGACGAAGGTAGTGAAGTCATGAGTAAAGAATCGAATTCAGCTTTGGCTATCCGACAAGAAAAATTTATTCGCGACTTAAAAAATGCACTTATTAGAATTGAAAACAAAACATACGGGGTATGTCGCGTTACTGGTAAGTTAATTAATAAAGAGCGTTTAAAATTAGTGCCGCATGCAACTTTAAGCATCGAAGCTAAAAACATGCAATAAATCTTAACGTGTACAATATTAACGTCCCGGTATCATTGTCGGGGCGTTTTGTTTTTATAGAGGCTGGCCTCTAAAGTAATTGCTGAACTATTTATGTCCTTAAAAAAATCAATAGTCTTAATTTTTATAATTCTACTTATCGATCAGGTGAGTAAGATTTACATTAAAACACATTTTAAATTACAGGAGAATATTGAAATTTTTAGTTGGTTTCAAATCTATTTTATTGAAAACGACGGCATGGCCTGGGGCACAAAAATCAGCGATTTTACTTCATTTATTTCAGAACGTACAGCTAAAATAGCCTTGACGATTTTTAGAATTGTAGCCATTTTTGGAATTGGTTACTGGTTGTACGATGCGACCAAAAAACAAAGTTCTAAAATCCTAATTCTGGCGATTACCTTAATTTTTGCCGGCGCCTTAGGAAATATTATCGATTCGGTATTTTACGGTGTTTTATTTGATGATAGTTTTAATCAGGTTGCTCAGTTTTTACCCGAAGCAGGTGGTTATGATACCTTGTTGCATGGTAAGGTGGTCGATATGCTTTATTTTCCATTGTTTTCTGTCGATTTACCTGAATGGTTTCCCATTTCAGCAGGGAAACGCTTTAATTTCTTCGAACCCGTATTCAATATTGCCGATGTGGCTATAAGTACTGGTTTCATCATGCTTATCGTTTTTAACAAAAAAGCGTTCCCTAAAAACAATAAATAAGCTAAAAATACGTACATATACGTATTTATAAAGTTAAAGAGTTTTTTAACTTTATAAATTAATTAATCCAATTTTATAATCTCTCAACTAAATGAAAGGAAAATCCCTCCTCTTTCTATCATTATTGCTATTATCATGTTTCAATGTTTTCTCTCAACACACTTACGACATTGTTTTTCCTGGCAGCGATAGAGACCAAAAATGTAAAACGTGTTTCGATGCGTTCAGACAAAAACCTAAAGAAGTAAAATTTTCAATCAAGCGCGATGGCGCTAAACTGTTTTTTGAAGTTAACGACAAAGATTGGTTTAATACCTTATTTGTAAATTCTGGCGATGGTTTGGCGGTCGATATTGTTTTAAAAGACCGTTATGCCTGCGATCAGGAAGCCATAGAAAATACTCAGTTTCGAGGTTTTCTATTAAAACCTGTCTATGCGCACGCCTTAAAAAGCGGATTAAAAGGAACTTCACAAGACCGTTTTAGTGTGTATATTGGAAATATTCCGGAAGGATTGCTTAACGATGAAATGGAATTCAATATTCTGTTTTTAAGCAATAAGAATCTTTGCCAGTATTATGTAATTTATGATTTGGAATCTTATGCTTGGGATTTACTCGATATGGGAATGTATCTCGACGATTTAACTTATGATACTAAAAAGATTGAATCGGAAACAGGAGAAACCTATGTAGTGAGTAATAAAACCATGAAGTTTATTATTCCGTTTCAAAAAAATAAATCGAATTATTCGCAGGCCGATATTAAACCGATTTACGATTCTTTAAGGTTAACGGATTTCAATATTAAAACTATTGATATCAAAGCATATTCATCAATTGAAGGTATACCGCAACGTAATATCGAATTACAGCAATTACGTGCTAATAGTATTGTTGCTGCTTTGCAAACTTTTCAAACGTCTACTATTAAAACTAATGTAACAGCATCAGAAAACTGGGTAGAGTTTTTTAACGATATTAAAGGAACGAAGTATAATAATCTGTCTAATTTAACGAAAAGCGAAGTGCGTTCAAGGATTGAAGGTGCTGTGTCCAGAGAGCTAGAGCCAATTTTGAAAAATCACAGAAAGGCGGTTATAGAAATGGAACTGGAGAAGAAAGATAAACACAATTCAGAGACGGCAGAGCAGCTATTGGTAAAGTTTAATGAAGCCGTTGCAGGTGGTGATTTAGAAGAAGTTAAAGAGCTTCAAAATTCCATTTTTGAGAAAGTAAAATCTAAAGAGGCGTCACCCGATATTCTGGATAAGATGCAAATTCCACTTCAGGATAAGTTTGTGAAGATATTCAATAAGAATTCGGCGTTTAAATATATGACCGATTTCAGAGAAGCTTTAATTGTGTATAACGAACTTCAGCAATTGGAAAAACTCGCGCCTAAAGATGCCGGAATTAAATATAACATTGCTGCTGTAAAAATTAAATTATGGCGATTTAATGCGATTGATATTGATGACATTGCTCTAAAGAATGAAATTAATGCCTTGAAAAATTACGGTATTGGTAGTGGATTAATAGCCCGAATGCTGGTGAATTACCATATTATTAAAGCTGAAAATGATATGAGTGCTAGAAACTATGCGATTAAGGATAAGGCGGTTGAATATATTAACAGTAACTATAAGAAATTCCCGTTGTCGGATTACGATTATTTAAGTTTGGCGCAATTTTTTAGCTTTTATGCCAATACCGATTTGGCGGTGGAGTTGTTAGATAGAAAAGCTAGAAGTATTGATATCGATGAAGATTTATTGTTCTACTATTTAAATTTAACTTTGATTAATCCGGAGTTGACCAAGGATTCAGATTACAGAACCGTATTACTTAATGCATCTAATATGAATCAAAAGCGTTTTTGTGAACTGTTCAACGCCGTTGAAAAAGGCGGTGTAACATTTCAGTTGTTAGAAGATGAATACCTGCGGAAAAACTACTGCGAAAGTTGCAATAACTAAAAGGTATATATCGCTTTAGGGGTAACGCAATAATCGAGTTTTACATCGTTCTCGTGAGCGTCTTCAATATGCTCTTCGGCATCAAAAAAAGAGAGTCCTATTTTTATGGTTTCGGGTTTACAATCGCTTAAAAAACGGTCGTAAAACCCTTTGCCATAACCAACACGATGGCCTTGTTTGTCGAAAGCCAGTAGGGGGATAAATACTACGTCGATTTTATGGTTTGCGATTTCAATACCGTCAACAGGTTCAGGAATGTTGTAGCTGTTCTTTCTAATAAGTGTGCTGTCAGTTAGGAGATAATTTGTCATGCTTCCCGATTTAAAATCACTTTTAGATACTACAATATGTTTGTCTTTTCCAGATAGAATATTCAAAATGAAATCGGTATCGATTTCTTTGTACTCAGCTATAGAGAGGAAAATATGGTAAAACGACAAATCCCAAATAGGAAGTTTTAAAAGTCGGTTTGCGATTTCTAAACTTAAGTCTTCAATATCATTTATCGATAAATTGTTGCGTAGTAATTTGTAGGTTTTTCGCAGATCCGATTTAAGCATGGCTGTTTTTTAACGTTTTAATTTTTTTGAAATATGAAACAGGGCATCCCCTTGGTATACAATAGGAGCTTCGTTAACATTAATAATATAACCTGAATTTGTGGCTTTTACTTCGTGGTTTAATTTCCCGTAAGGGTCTGTAATATGACCTAAAACGTCCCCTTTCTTTACAGCAACACCAATAGGAATTGTAGCTCTGAACATTCCTGAAAAATGTGCACGAATCCATCGGCTTTCGTTAATAAAAACGGTTTCCTTTTTGGGTTTAGAGGATTTCGATTTAATATTCAGCATTCCAAAATGACTCAAGATGCGTTTAGAACCACTAACACCAGCATTGGTTACCGCTTCGTCGATGTGAAACGATTTTCCGCCTTCAAAAAGTAACATGGGTTTCCCTAGTTTGTAACAGGTATTTCTGAACGATTTGTTTAGGTTTTTGGAGTATAACACGAAGGGTGCGCCAAATATTTTAGCCAAATCGTTGAGTTGCTTGTGTTCTTTTACAATGCGAATTTGCGGCGCATTAAATCGGCCGGAACCACCCGTATGAAAGTCGATAATATAATCGACATAAGGAATAATTTCGTTAATGAGTTTATGTGCCACTCTACTGGCCAGTGAACCATCGGCCGTTCCGGGGAAGACACGATTTAAATCACGGCCATCTGGGAATTCGCGTTTTAAGTTGATGAATCCGAAAATGTTAATTACCGGAATACAAATAATCGTGCCGCATTTGGGTTTGTTGAGCCCTTTGGCAATAAGTTGCCTGACAATTTCAACACCGTTAACTTCATCACCATGAATGCCTGCCGTGAATAAAACAACAGGCCCTGGTTTTTTAGCACGCTCTATGATAACAGGAACATTAACCGGAGATGAAGTATGCAGGTTGGCCACATCAAAATTAACTTCTTTGCTTTCACCCGGTAAAATTCGGGTATCAAGAATAGTTAAAATATCCGGTTTATTGGTGTTCATAGACTTAGCGACGTGTATTTCTTTCTATATAAGTGATGATATTTTTTGCAATATTTTTTCCAGTAGCCGCTTCAATACCTTCTAATCCGGGAGTTGAATTCACTTCTAAAAGTAACGGTCCGCGAGCCGATTGCAGCATATCTACACCACAAACAGGAAGCTTAAGTACTTTTGAGGCATTCATTGCCAGACGCAATTCAGCTTCATTTAATTTAATAATATTTGCCGAACCCCCACGGTGTAAGTTAGAGCGGAATTCACCTTCTTTACCCTGGCGTTTCATCGCGCCAACCACTTGTCCGTCTACAATTAAAGCTCGTAAATCGGCGCCTTTGGCTTCCTTTATAAATTCCTGGACAATTACTCGAGCTTCTAACCCGTTAAAGGCCTCTAAAACCGATTCGGCGGCATTTTTAGTTTCGGCTAATACCACACCTAAACCTTGGGTGCCTTCCAATAGTTTAATAATTACAGGTACCCCGCCAACATGTTCTATAACTTCTTCAACATCGCGAGAATAGTTAGTGAAAACGGTTTTGGGCATGCCAATTCCGGCTTTACTCAAGCGTTGTAAGCTTCGCAGTTTATCACGTGAACGCTGAATAGCATCTGATGTGGCAATGGTAAATACACCCATCATTTCAAACTGTCGCACTACGGCGCAACCGTAAAACGTGATGGAGGCTCCAATTCGCGGAATGACCGCATCGACATAATCTAAATAACGGTCTTTATAAAATATGGTGGGTTTTTCCTTTTCAATAATGATGTCGCATTTTAAAGGGTCGATAATTTCAATGTTATGACCTCTTTTTTCGCCTTCTTCAATAAGTCTTTCTGTTGAGTATAGATTAGGATTTCTAGAAAGAATAACTATGTTCATTTGTTTTTATAATTATAGGAAACATTTTCTAAATCTACATCAACTAAAAATTTGCGTTTTAAAAATTGTCTTCCAATTAATACGGGGAATCTCATGTCGTCGCGTGTGCTTAAAGTTAAGTTAATCTTATATGTTTTCCCAAAAAAGATTACTTCAGATTTAATTTTATATCTGTTTTCCTTAAAGCCATTGCTGCTTTTTACGTTAGTTCGTGAATACTCGTCGAATACGATTTCGGTTTTTCCGAAGTTCTCATGGACATCACTATGAAACGTAACTTTAAGTGTTTTGTTCTCTTCAACAATCTCAGAACAATGAATTGCAGAGGTATAGGCGCCCGTATCAACCTTAACATTGATATCGAATAAGCCCAATTTAGGGAAGCTAATAATGTCTGCCCTGCCTATAATTTTTTTGCTCATCTGGTGTTTTTAAATATGGGCGCAATGTACCAAAATAGTTAATTGAAAAATGATTTACCCATAAAAGTTTGACAGATTTAATATAGTGAATTTTATCAATAAAAAATTAAATAATTACCTTTGAATTGATGGATAAACCTGCTCTAGAAATACAATTAAAAACCCTGCCAAATCAGCCCGGGGTTTACCAGTATTACGATGCTAACGGAACCATTATTTACGTAGGTAAAGCCAAGGATTTAAAGAAACGTGTAAGTTCGTATTTTACCAAAACGCATGATAATGGCAAAACACGAGTACTGGTAAAAAAGATAGCAAGCATTAAACATATTGTTGTAGAAACCGAAACCGATGCATTGTTGTTGGAAAACAATTTAATTAAAAAGTATCAGCCAAGGTATAATGTGATGTTGAAAGATGATAAATCCTATCCCTGGATTTGTATTAAAAAAGAGCGGTTCCCTAGAGTATTTTCAACCCGTCGCGTGTTTAAAGATGGTAGTGAATATTTTGGGCCGTATACGAGCATGAAAACAGTCTCTACATTACTGGATTTAATAAAAGGATTGTACTCGTTACGTACTTGTAATTACGATTTGTCGGAAGAAAAAATAGATGCGGGTAAGTATAAAGTGTGTTTGGAATACCATTTAGGAAACTGTAAAGGACCTTGTGAAGGTTACGAAAGCGAAGAAGTTTACCGCGAACATATTCAGGACATCAAGGAAATTTTAAAAGGAAATTTTAAAGATTCTCTCAATCAGTTTCGAGTTCAGATGAATGCCTATGCCGCCGAAATGCAGTTTGAAGAAGCGCAACGTATCAAAGAAAAAATAGAAGTTTTAGAAAATTATCAGGCGAAGTCTACCATCGTGAATCCAAAAATCAGCAATGTAGATGTGTTTTCCATTGTGAGTGACGAGGGCTATGGTTATGTCAATTTTTTGCAAATATCTTACGGATCAATTATTCGTTCGCATACGCTGGAAATTAAGAAGAAACTGGATGAAAGCGATTTAGAATTGCTTGAATTAGCCATAACGGAAATCAGACAGCGTTTCAATTCAAAATCCAGAGAAATCTACGTGCCTTTTCAAGTCGATTTAGGTGAAGACATAAAAGTTACCATTCCGAAACTTGGGGATAAAAAACATATTCTTGATTTATCCGTCCGAAATGCGAAATATTATCGCATGGAACGTTTCAAACAAATTAAAATTACAGATCCGGACAGGCATGCCAACAGAATCATGGCGCAAATGAAAGCTGATTTACGTTTACATGAAGAACCACGACATATAGAATGTTTCGATAACTCGAACATTCAGGGAACCAATCCTGTGGCAGCTTGTGTTGTCTTTAAAAACGGAAAGCCGAGCAAGAAGGACTATCGCCATTTTAATATCAAAACAGTTGAAGGCCCTGACGATTTTGCGTCAATGGAAGAAGTTGTGTATCGTCGCTATAAGCGTTTGTTAGATGAAGATCAACCTTTGCCACAACTCATAATTATCGATGGAGGTAAAGGGCAGCTAGGTTCGGCTTTGAAAAGTCTGGACGTTTTAGGTTTAAGAGGGAAAATAGCCATAATTGGTATTGCAAAACGTTTGGAAGAACTATTTTACCCAGGCGATCCTATTCCCTTATATCTCGATAAAAAGAGTGAAAGTTTAAAAGTTATTCAGCAGTTACGTAACGAAGCTCATCGTTTCGGAATTGAACATCACCGTAACCGCCGTAGTAAAAATGCTTTAAATACAGAACTTGAAACTATTTCTGGGATAGGTGAAAAAACAATCGTAGATTTATTAAAGCATTTCAAATCGGTAAAACGCGTTGCTAATGCCAAGCTTGATGAGCTGGAAGCTGTAGTAGGAACTTCAAGAGCCGAAAAAATTTATAACTATTACCATAATAATTAGTTTAATATGAGATCCATTTTAATAGTATGTTTTCTTTTTTGTTGTTTTGCAGGATTTTCGCAAGACCTGCAAAAGGAAGATTTTAAAGTGGGACTTGTACTTAGTGGTGGTGGCGCGAAAGGCTTGGCGCATATTGGTGTTTTAAAGGTTTTAGATAGTTTAGGCGTTAAAGTTGATTATATTGCCGGGACCAGCATGGGTGCTGTGGTTGGTGGATTATATGCTTCCGGTTATACCGGAAAACAATTGGATTCTGTTTTTAGAGAAATAGATTTCGATAAATTAATTAATGACGATATTCCAAGATCCTCGAAGGCATTTTTTGAACGAAATAATTCTGAAAAGTACGCGGTAACCTTACCGTTTGAGAATTTAAAAATAAAATTACCATCAGCCTTGTCGCGAGGACAAAACACCTATAATCTGATAGCGAAGTTGACCTTACATGCTAATGAAACTGAAGATTTCTCTAGGCTGCCAATTCCGTTTTTCTGTATCGCAACCAATGTAGAAACTGGTCAGCAAGTGGTTTTAGATCAGGGGAATCTGGCGCAGTCAGTGATGGCTAGTGCAGCGTTACCTTCGTTGTTTCAACCAGTAACCAGAAATAATAAGGTGCTCATAGATGGGGGTGTTGTAAATAATTATCCTATTGATGAGTTGCGCGCAAAGGGTATGGATGTCATTATTGGTGTAGATGTCCAGGATGGCCTGGCAACCAGAGAAGAGCTGTCTTCGGCTTTAGATATTTTGCTTCAAATCAATAATTTCCGAACTATTAACGATATGAAGTTGAAGGGAAAAAAGACAGATGTTTATATAAAACCGGATATAAAGGAATATACGGTCGTGTCGTTTGATGAAGGCAGTAGTATTATTGAAAATGGGGTTCAGGCGGCTTTGGCTAAAGAAGCAGATTTAAAAAAACTGGTGAAATCAACAAATGTTCCACATGGTTCAAAAGTGAAAATTTCAGCCCAGGATTCAATAGCTATTAAAAGTATTGTCGTAAGAGGAAATGATAAATATACCAGGGCTTATGTACTTGGAAAACTGAAATTAAAAAATAATGAAACGGTAAGTTATGCCAAGTTTAATCAAGGAATCAACAATTTAATAGCTACTAATAATTTTGATTCTTTTGAATACAAACTAAAAAAACGTCCGGGAACCAATGGGTATGATTTGGTGACTTACCTTCAGGAGACCAAAGCGACGACTTTTTTAAAACTTGGGTTGCATTACGATGAATTGTATAAAAGTGCCGCCTTAATTAATTTAACTAAAAAGCGATTGTTTTTCGATAACGATCTGGCTTCTTTTGATTTTATTTTAGGAGATAACGTGCGTTATAATTTTGAGTATTTTATCGACAAGGGATTTTACTGGAGTATAGGAGTGAAGTCACGATTCAATCAATTTAATAAGAGTATCAATGCTCAATTGTTGTTGGATAATGAATTTATTGTTGAGCAGGATTTGAATAAAATTGAAACAAGTCTGGAAGATCAAACAAATCAAATTTATGTACAAACGTTATTCAGAAAAGATTTTGCGTTGAGTATGGGGATGGAGCATAAGAGGTTGGAAATGAAGTCAGAAACCTTGTTAGTCGATAATCAGCAAAGAGAAGCCGTTTTTGAAAGCACCGATTATTTGAGTGTGTTTGGTAAACTTAAATTGGATACTTATGATAACAAATACTTTCCGAAACGAGGATTGTATTTTGATGGCGATTTGCATATGTATTTGTGGGCTTCGAGTTTTAATGAAGATTTCGATGATTTTACTATAGCAAAGGCTGATATGGGCTATGCTTTTAGTGTTTCTAATAAACTTGCGTTTAATATTCAGTCTAGTGGAGGGTTTAAAGTAGGTGATAAGTCAACTAATTCCTTAGACTTTGCTTTGGGAGGCTATGGGAACAATTTCATTAATAATCTATCACCATTTTTAGGGTATGATTTTATTGAATTAACTGGTAATAGTTTTGTTAAGGCGACTTTTACTGCAAACTATGAGGTGTTTAAAAAGCATTACATTAGTTTGGAAGGGAACTTCGCGAACATAGAGGACGATATTTTTGACACCGGTGAATGGTTTACTTTGCCCGATTATAGCGGCTATGCCTTGGGTTATTCTGTCGATACTTTTTTGGGGCCTATTCAGGTGAAATACAGTTACTCTCCAGAATTAAAACACAGCAAATGGTATTTTAATGTTGGTTTTTGGTTTTAAAACTGGTAAATAGTTATTTTTTCTATCTTTTTTTTGCGATATTTGTAAAGCTATGCAGATATTTTGGCAAGACTTATTACTGTTTCTACACTTCCTCATCAAGAGAAATCCTGAGTGAGCGAGAGGTTGTGTCTCTGTGTTCATGTAAAGTTTAATTAATAAACTTACATCTTTTCAATTTTTAATTATAAACTTATAAAAAATGCCTTTTTATCATAAATTAGGAAGCATTCCGCATAAGCGTCACACGCAATTTAGAAAGCCGGATGGTTCTTTATATTACGAGCAATTGTTTGGTACTATTGGTTTCGACGGAATGTCTACAAATAGTTATCACGAACAGCGTCCAACGCAGGTGAAAGCGATTAAAAAGCAATACAGTGTTGCTCCTAAAATTGCTAAATCTAATAATATTCAATCCTACCGTTTTAGAGGTTTTCAAGTAAAACCCGAAATGGATTATCTTGAAAGTCGGAAAACTGTTTTAGTTAATAACGATTGTGCCATTATTTTGGCAGCTCCACAACAATCAACCAAAGACTATTTTTATAAAAATACTGATGCCGATGAGCTGATTTTTATTCATAAAGGTTCAGGAAAACTAAGAACCATGTTGGGAAATCTCGATTTCAAGTATGGTGATTATTTATTGATTCCAAGAGGAATCATTTATAAAATGGATTTTGATACTGAAGATAATCGTTTATTTATTGTCGAATCACACCGACCAATTTATACGCCAAAACGCTATAGAAACTGGTTTGGACAATTATTAGAGCATTCACCATTTTGTGAGCGCGATATCAGGCGTCCTGAAGAACTGGAAACGTATAATGAAACCGGCGACTTTTTAATGAAAGTGAAAAAACAGGGAGAGATTATAGAAATGGTTTATGCCACACATCCGTTCGATGTGGTTGGTTATGACGGATATAATTATCCGTATGCCTTTTCTATTCATGATTTCGAACCTATTACTGGTCGTGTACATCAACCACCACCAGTGCACCAAACCTTTGAGACCGATGCTTTTGTAGTGTGTAGTTTTGTGCCACGACTGTACGATTACCATCCGCAGGCTATTCCAGCCCCTTATAATCACAGTAATATTGACAGCGATGAGGTGTTGTATTATGTTGATGGCGATTTTATGAGTCGAAACGATATTGAAGCTGGCCATATTTCGTTACACCCAGCGGGTATACCGCATGGTCCGCATCCGGGAGCTACAGAACGCAGTATTGGTAAATCTGAAACTGAAGAGTTGGCTGTAATGGTTGATACTTTTAAGCCTTTGATGGTTACCGAGGAAGCTATGAAAATAGCCGATGAAGATTATTATAAATCCTGGTTAGAATAGAGATAACCAAAACTAAATTAAACGCATAAATTGTAAAGATTAAAACAATGAGCAAAGACATCAAATCCGTAGATTACGGTTTAGAAAAAATATTTAAAGGGGCAAAAGACTTCCTTCCGCTTCTTGGAACAGATTACGTAGAATTTTATGTGGGTAATGCCAAACAGGCCGCTCACTTTTACAAGACGGCTTTCGGGTTTCAGTCATATGCCTACAAAGGGTTAGAAACCGGATCGAGAGAAACCGTAAGTTATGTTTTAAAACAAGATAAAATCAAGTTGGTGCTAACCACACCTCTAAATAGCAAATCACCAATAAACGACCATATTGTAAAGCATGGTGATGGTGTGAAAGTGGTAGCGCTTTGGGTAGAAGATGCTAGAAAAGCTTATGAAGAAACGACTAGTAGAGGTGCTAAATCATATATGGAACCAACGGTTGAAACCGATGAACATGGCGAAGTGGTGCGTTCTGGAATTTATACCTATGGCGAAACAGTTCATATGTTTGTTGAGCGTAAAAATTATAATGGGACTTTTATGCCGGGATTCCGCGAATGGAAATCAGAATATAATCCAGAACCGGTAGGATTAAAGTACATCGATCATATGGTAGGTAATGTGGGCTGGAATCAAATGAATACTTGGGTAAAGTGGTACGAAGATGTTATGGGGTTTGAAAACTTCCTGTCATTTGACGATAAACAAATTCATACAGAATATTCGGCGTTAATGAGCAAGGTAATGAGTAACGGTAACGGTCGGATTAAATTTCCGATTAATGAACCTGCCGAAGGCAAGAAAAAATCACAAATTGAGGAGTATTTAGATTTTTACGAAGGTGCCGGTGTACAACATATAGCTGTGGCGACTGATGATATCATAAGTACAGTTTCCAGTTTAAGAGCTAGAGGTGTCGAGTTCTTATCAACGCCTCCCGAAGCTTATTATCAGGCAGTACCAGAGCGTTTACAGGCGCATGACCATGAGTTAAGAGAAGATATTGAAACCTTGAAACGTTTAGGGATCATGATTGACGCCGATGAAGAAGGATATTTGTTACAGATTTTTACCAAGCCGGTTGAAGACAGACCAACACTGTTTTTCGAAATCATTCAGCGTATGGGCGCTAAAGGATTCGGAGCAGGAAATTTTAAAGCCTTATTCGAATCTATAGAGAGAGAACAGGCCAACAGAGGGACGCTTTAATTATAATTTTAAGTTTGATGAAAAAGCTATCATTTATTTGATAGCTTTTTTTATGTTTTCATGTAACAATTTAACCTAAAGCTCTTCTTAAATTCACAGGGGGTACAACTAATTTTTATATTTTTGGAATAGTAATTGTAATTCCCTAATTAAAAAACAATAAAACTGTCGTTAGAAAGTTAAATTACATGCACCCGAATCTCATGAAAAAAATTCTACTCATATTATCAGTCATTTTAACAACACCGTTATCACAAGCACAGCAGGAATCCTCTTTTGGTGATGGTGAATGGTTTAAATTTAAAATGAGTTATAGTGGATTTTTAAAGGCAGGAAACGCCACACTTACGGTTAAGGATACTAAATTAGATGGAAAAGACGTGTATCATGTGGTAGGAAAGGGCTGGACAACCGGAATGATAAAATGGTTTTTTCGGGTTGAAGATTTGTATGAAAGTTATTTCGATAAGCAAGCCATTAAACCATATAAGTTTATTCGTAAAATAGATGAAGGTGGGCATATTAAAGACATTGAAATTAATTTTGATCAAACTGCGAATAAGGCGCATGTTTTCAATAAAAGACACAATACAAAACGGGTATTTGATACGCCAGTAAATGTTCAGGATATGGTATCAACTTATTATTATTTGCGTGATAATATTGATATCAAATCGTTAAAAGTAGGACAGGAAATTAGAACCGATATGTTTTTCGATGAAGAAAACTACGGTTTTAAATTAAAGTACTTAGGAGAAGAAACTATTGAAACTGATTTTGGTAGAGTACGCTCGTTAAAATTCAGGCCTTATGTAATGGCAGGTCGAGTGTTTAAAGAGGAAGAAAGTTTAACCCTTTGGGTTTCAAAAGATAAAAATAAAGTACCTTTGCGAATCAAGGCAGACTTAGCTGTAGGGTCTTTACGGGCAGATTTGGAAGCGTATAAAGGTTTAAAGCATTCATTTAAAATTATTGTAGATTAATAAGAAAGCAATTTGAAATCAAAAATCACCAAAGAACTTAAAGAAAAATATGAAGCTATAGACCAGGATGTCGAAGATTATCTGGAAGGTTTATTGCAGAGTAAGCCTTTAAATTATTGGGATTATATACAAACTGATGCTTTGCTGAATCTTCAGGTGCAGCGTACTACTTTTAAGGATGAAATGGTGTTTATCATGTATCATCAGGTCAACGAATTGTTGTTCAAGATGATACTGTGGGAAATCGATCAGGTGGCAAAAACCAAAAAGGTTGAAGCTGATTTCTATACCACTAAAATCATGCGCATAAGTCGGTATTTCGATATGCTTACTTCGTCTTTCAGCATTATGAAAGACGGCATGGATATAGAACAATACAATCAGTTTAGAAAAACTTTAACGCCGGCCAGCGGTTTTCAAAGTGCGCAATACCGAAAAATTGAGTTTGCTTCTACCGAATTAATCAATTTGATTGATAAGCGTTTTAGAGATACTATCGACAGAAACTCGTCTTATGAGAATGCTTTCGAACATTTGTATTGGCAAGCCGCAGGGAAAGACTATAAAACAGGTAAAAAGAGTTATACTTTAACAGTTTTTGAAGAAAAATACAAAGACGAATTCATTAGATTTACCAAATTTTATTTTAAAAACAATTTATACGCGAAATACAAGGCGCTTCCAAAAGAAGCGCGTGAAAATGAAGCGTTAATAAAAGCTATGCGTCATTACGATTATACCGTTAATATTAAATGGGTTATGGCGCATTATAATACAGCAAATCATTATTTAAATATTGGCGGAAAGACCGCCGAAGCAACAGGAGGAAGTGAATGGGTAAAATACATGCACCCGAAATATCAAAAGAGAATATTTTTTCCGGAGTTATGGACAGAGAAAGAAAAAGAAAATTGGGGAACAGATATTTAACAATTATACCGCTATTAGCCTTAGGGTTTTTAAGCTGTAAAGACAAAGAAAAAGAAGTAGTAGTAGACAAACCTGAATTAGCCATAGTTGAGCCAAAGGAGCACATTGAATTCGGATTTAATTTAGACGATTATGTGGTTAAAAGAGATACGGTAAAAGGGGGAGAGAGTTTTGGACAGATTTTAGAACGAAACAAAATAGGCTATCCTCAAATTTTTCATATTGCTGAAGCAGCCAAGGAAACTTACGATATCGCACGTTATTTACAAAAAGGAAGACCTTACACATTATTATGCTCTAAAGACTCTTTAGAAATTCCAGAGAAATTTATTTACCAGCCCAATGTAGAAGAGTATGTTGTGGTGAGTTTTAAAGATTCTATTCATGCGTATTCGAGCAGAAAACCAATAAAGTATGTCGAAAAGATATATACAGGCGTTATTAATAGTAATATTTCTCAAACTTTAGACGATGATGGTTTAAGTTTGGTTTTAGCTTATAAAATGTCTGATATCTATGCCTGGACCATCGATTTTACAAGGCTTCAAAAAGGTGATCGTTTTAAAGTGATTTACACCGATAAATATATTGATGATACCATTTATGCTGGAATAAACAGAATTAAGGCAGCTTATTTTGAGCATAATAACGAACCGTTCTATGCTTTCAGGTTTAAAACGGATAGTGTTAAAGGTTTAACCGATTTCTATAATGAAGAAGCAAAAACGCTGCGTAGGGCTTTCCTAAAAGCGCCTGTGGAGTATAAGCGAATTTCTTCGCGTTATAACTTAAACCGAAGAATTGCTTTGTATGGCAATAAAGTGCGTCCGCACAAAGGAACCGATTTTGCTGCTAATATTGGAACACCAATTGTGGCTACAGCCAATGGCAAAGTAACGAAGTCAAGTTACACAGGAGGTAATGGAAATTATGTAAAAATAAGGCATAACAGTACGTATGAAACACAGTATTTGCATATGCAAAAACGCAATGTGAAACCGGGCGATTATGTGAAACAGGGTGATGTGATTGGTTGGGTTGGAATGACTGGAAATACTTCAGGGCCGCACGTGTGTTACCGCTTTTGGAAAAATGGCGTACAGGTCGATCCGTTTAAGCAAAAATTACCGGAAGCCGAGCCTATTGCCGACAGTTTAAAAACAGAATTTTTAGAGTTTATAAAACCAATAAAGTATCAACTCGATAATACAAACTTTAAACCTCAAAAAAGTGAGGTTGACGAACCAGCACAAACTGTAATTACACAAGCAACTTAATAGTTATGGCATTACCAAACATTAATCCAACCGAAACTACATCTTGGAAAAAACTTCAAGAACACTTTAAAACCATTAGTGATGTACACATGAAAGATTTGTTTGCTCAGGATGAAGAGCGCGCAAATAAATTCACTATTAAATGGGATGATTTTTATGTAGATTATTCAAAAAACAGAATAACCGAAGAAACCCTAAAGTATTTGTTAGAGTTAGCCGATGAGGTAAAATTAAAAGAAGCTATAAACAGTCAGTTTTCAGGTGAAATTATTAATCAAACCGAAGGTCGTGCGGTATTGCACATGGCACTTCGCGCATCAGAATCTGCCGATTTTAAGGTAGACGGGGTTAATGTGATGTCTGAAATATATGAAGTAAAGAAAAAGATTGAAAAGTTTACCAACGAAGTTGTAAACGGACACAGAACAGGGTACACCGGAAAAACCTTTACCGATATTGTAAATATTGGTATTGGCGGATCAGATTTAGGACCTGCCATGGTTGTAGACTCACTACAGTACTATAAAAATCACTTAACCACACATTTCGTAAGTAATGTAGATGGCGATCATGTTAATGAAGTGATTAAAAAACTAAATTCGGAAACTACACTTTTTGTTATTGTTTCTAAAACATTCACAACTCAGGAAACACTTTCAAATGCGAATACTATAAAATCCTGGTTTTTAAAATCAGCCGAAGAATCAGCTATTGCAGATCATTTTGTTGCAGTGTCGACCAATATAGCTAATGTAAAAGCTTTTGGTATTGACGAGAATAATATTTTCCCAATGTGGGATTGGGTTGGTGGCCGTTTTTCATTGTGGAGTGCGGTAGGGTTGTCGATTAGTTTATCTATCGGATATAACAATTTTGAAAACCTGTTGAAAGGCGCTCATAAAATGGATGAGCATTTTAAAAATGAAGATTTCAGTCAAAATATCCCGGTAGTTTTAGCTTTAATTAGTGTTTGGTATAACAACTTCTTTAAAGCCGAAAGTGAAGCGATTATTCCGTATTCACAGTACTTAAATCAGTTTGCGACCTATTTGCAACAGGGTATTATGGAAAGTAACGGAAAAAGTATCGATAGAAACGGAAACTCTATCGATTACCAAACCGGAACGATTATCTGGGGAGAACCGGGAACCAATGCGCAGCATGCCTTTTTTCAGTTAATTCACCAAGGAACTAAATTAATTCCTGCCGATTTTATAGGTTTTGCGCAATCGTTACACAATAATAAAGATCATCAGGATAAATTAATGTCTAACTTTTTTGCACAAACCGAAGCTTTATTGAATGGAAAAACAAAAGCAGAAGTTTTAGCTGAAGGAACCGCCGAAAGTTTAGTACCCTTTAAGGTATTTGAGGGTAATAAACCAACCAATACCATCTTTATTAACAGGTTGTCACCAGAAAGTTTAGGAAAGTTAATCGCCATGTACGAGCATAAAATATTTGTTCAGGGTATTATCTGGAATATTTTTAGCTACGATCAGTTTGGGGTAGAATTAGGTAAACAATTAGCAAACAAAATTTTACATGAATTTAACAATAACGCGGATTCAGCACATGATTCCTCAACTCAAAATTTGTTAAATTATTATAAAGGAATGTTGTAAAACACAGAGATATTCTTATAAAAAGTTAAAAAACGCATCATTATATTTAATAATGATGCGTTTTTTTTATCAATAATTCGCCAAGATATTTAACATGTTGGTAATGAATGTTTTCTGATTATACGTATTTTTACGACGACTAATTCAAATAATTAATTATGAAAAAAAGTTTACATTTTTTATTGTTAACTGTAGTATTCTTGTTTACTACAATTATGATGGCTCAGGTAACTACGTCTAGTATGAGTGGACGAGTTACAGATAATCTGGGGCCTGTTATGGGGGCGAATGTTGTTGCAACGCATACACCATCAGGGACCAGGTATGGAGCTATTACAAATGGAGAGGGACGTTATAACTTACCAGGTATGCGTGTAGGAGGACCGTACACCGTAGAAGTTTCTTTTGTAGGGTATGGTACTAATGTGACCAATAATATCACAATTGGTTTAGGTGCTGCCTATGTTCACGACGTGGTTTTAACGGAAGAAAATGTTTCGTTAGATCAAGTGGTTATTTCTGCTAAAAGAACAAAATTTTCAACTGAAAAAACAGGAGCAACAACTAACATTTCTAGTGAGCAAATGACGTCTTTGCCAACTATTAACAGAAGTATTTCTGACATGGCTCGAGTGTCACCTTATGCTAATGGTATGAGTATGGCAGGAGGAGATGGGCGTTCAACTAATTTTACAATAGATGGGGCTAACTTTAATAATAATTTTGGTTTAAGCTCTAGTTTACCTGGAGGTGGAAATCCTATTTCAATAAATGCTATAGAGGAGGTTCAGGTAGTGATTGCTCCTTTTGATGTTCGTCAGACAAATTTTATTGGAGGTGGTATTAATGCAATTACTAAATCTGGAACGAATAAATTTAAAGGTTCTGCTTATACATATTACACAAATCAAGATATGCGAGGTAACAGAATAGGCGACACAGATTTTGGTGAACGACCAGAAGCATCAACTTCAACTTATGGTGCAACTTTTGGTGGACCAATTATTAAAAATAAACTATTCTTTTTCGTTAACGCAGAGTCTGTGGTTCAACCAGGGCAAGTGGTTAACTGGAGACCTTCAGACGATGGGGTAGCCGATTTAGATTTGTCGCTTTCCCGTACTAGTATTGCAGATATGGAAAGAGTAAGACAACATTTAATAGATAATTATGGTTATGATCCAGGATCATATAATGATTATCCAGCAGATGAAACTAACAAAAAACTTTTAGTTAGAGTAGACTGGAATATTAACGATGCACATAAGTTAAGTGCACGATATAATTACACTAAAAACCAAGGTTGGAATCCTACAAATGGAAATTCAACAGATGCAGGTTTCCGAAATAGAAACATGGATCGTATTTCGCAATACTCTATGGCTTTTTCTAATTCAATCTATTCTATGGATAATCTTGTGAATTCTTTGTCTTTAGATTTAAATAGTAGATTTTCAGATAAGCTTTCAAATCAGTTCTTAGTTACGTATTCTAAAATTCAAGATGCTCGTGGAACAAATTCTTCTCCGTTCCCATTTATTGATATAATGAATGGTGTAACAACAACTGGGGAGCAAATTCTAGAGCCTTATATGTCGGCTGGATATGAGTTGTTTACTTGGAATAATGCTGTTAACAATAATACTTTTACTGTAATAGATAATTTAACCTATTATCTAGATAACCATAAAATTACAGGAGGTTTAAGTTACGAACACCAATTGGCCAACAACTCTTACATGAGAAATGGTACAGGCTATTATCGTTATGCTAGTATTGATGATTTTCTAAGCCAAGCAGCTCCAAGAGATTTCGCGCTAACTTATGGGTATAATGGAGAGAAAAATCCAGCCGCAGAAGTAGCATTTAATCAATTTGGAATTTACGCTCAGGATGAATGGAATGTTAATAATAATTTTAAGTTGTCTTTAGGAATTCGTGCAGATTACTTGAAATATGAAGATAATCTTATTCGAAATAATGCTATTTACGATTTAGATTTTGGAGGTAGAAAAGTCGATACAGGTAAGTGGCCAGATGCTAATATTCAGATATCACCAAGAGCCGGATTTATATGGGATATTAAAGGAGATCAAAGTATGAAACTTCGTGGTGGGACAGGAATTTTTTCTGGAAGATTGCCATTAGTATTCTTCACAAACATGCCAACAAATTCGGGTATGGTACAGGGAAGTTATGCAGCAGTTACAAGATATAATTCTGATGGGTCTGTAAGTAGTGCCGATCCAGCTTTAGCAGGCTTAGCAGGGCCGATGATTACTGATGTAGATGAAATGATTAGTAGGTTAAACTTACCAAATACAATTACCCCTGAAGATGGTGTTTTGCCAAGAGACGTAAACGGTGTTGATCCTAATTTTAAAATGCCTCAGGTATGGAAATCTTCGTTAGCTTTAGATTATGAAATTCCTGTGTCTTTTCCATTATCTGTTAGTGTAGAGGGTATTTACACTAAAAACATTAATGGTGTAATGCTGAAAAATTATAATTTAATGAAGCCTGATGCTTCATGGGAGCGTTTTTCAGGTCCGGATAACAGATATATATACCCTGCAAGTGCAGATATTGAGTATACTTCAAGAGATGCATATGTATTATCTAACACAAGCAAAGGATGGGGGGCCATAGGTAATATTACGGTAAATTCAGAACCTATTGAAGATTTAAGATTAATGGCTGCTTACACATACACCGAGTCAAAAGAAATTTCAGGTATGCCAGGGAGTAACGCAGCTTCTGCATACACAGGCTTAGTTCAGGTAAATGGGCCGCATTTACCAGAACTTCAACGTTCACAATATGTTGTGCCAAGTAAGTTAATCGGATCAGCTTCATATAAAATTCCTTGGTGGAATAACACATTAAAGTCTTCAACCTTGGTTAGTTTATTTTATTCAGGATATTCTCCAAACGGATATAGTTTTGTTTATTCAAATGATATGAATGGTGATGGTATTGCCTCTGATTTAATTTATATTCCTAAAGCTAAAGGGGATATTAATTTTATTACCGCAGAAGATGAAGATGCATTCTTTAATTTTATGGAACAAGATAAATATTTAAAAGCTAATAAAGGAGGATATGCCGAGGCTAATGCTGCTCGTAGCCCTTGGGTTCATAAGTTTGATTTAAGATTGTTACGAGAGTACTATTTTAATGTAGCGGAAACTAAACATACATTACAATTTAGTTTAGACTTTTTAAATGTTGGAAACCTTTTAAATTCTGAATGGGGTATAACTAAAAACAATAATATCTCAAATAATGGTAGAGTTTTGAGATATGAAGGTGTAGATGCAAATAATGAGCCTACGTTTTCTTTTGCTCAGTCTAATAGTAGTTATTTATCAAAAACTTACGATTATAATTATTTCTTTGGAGAAACTTGGAAGTTACAAGTTGGTGTTATGTATTCTTTTTAAATTACTAAGATATAAACTAAAACCCGCTTCAATTGAAGCGGGTTTTTTATGTTTTTAATTAGTACATTTGTTACTCTAATTTAAAAAATAATTTTCATGTTCTACGAAGTTGTAAAAAGCCTGCATTCCTATTGGGCATATTTGGTGTTTATTGTTTTAATCATTACAGTTGTAAATGTTTTGATGAAAGTATTTGGTAAGAAAGAATACGAAGCAAAAGATTTCAGACTAGCGCTTTTTACATTGATTTTAACACACACGCAATTATTAATTGGTATGATACTTTATGTCGTATCACCTCGATTAGAATTGTGGAGTGAATTAGGTGGTGGGGTTATGAAAAATCCGCTTGCACGTTTATATTTAGTAGAACATCCTTTAGTGAATATTTTAGCGATAGCAGCGATTACTATTGGCTATTCAAAACATAAAAAGAAATTAACCTCTCAGGCAAAACTAAAACCTATAGCCATTTTCTATACTATTGGGTTAGTATTGTTATTATCAAGAATTCCTTGGGATGCTTGGATAGGTTAAAAACATAAAAAGGCAGCTATTAGCTGCCTTTTTTATTTATAAATCGACTTCTTTTATTACATAAACATACACCGGAAAATGGTCGCTGTAGCCATCGGTAAAACCACCATTGGCAAAACTACGAAGCGGATAGCCTTTGTACTGGCCTTTATTCCCAATTAAATAATTCTTGTTATAAATACCGGCTTTATATAGTCGGAATGACGAATAGTCTTTATCTAACAAAGGTTTAGTCATCATAATTTGGTCAAACAAACTCCAGGCATCTCTGTAAGCTGTGGTGCCTAAGCCATCTTTAAAAAAAGTTTCATAAGGATTATAAATGCCTTTCAGTTTGATTTTATCACGATCATTTTCGGCTTTTAAAATTTTTTTTATACTGGTGTTGGTGGGGTCATCGTTTAAATCGCCCATAATAAATACTTTAGCATACGGATTGATCACCTGGAGCGAATCTACTAAATGTTTAGTCAGTTTTGCGGCAGCCTCACGTTTAGGTCTGCTTCTGGCTTCACCACCACTTCGCGATGGCCAGTGGTTGACAATAACGCTTATGGGGTCGTCTTCAAGCAGACCACTAACCACCAGTTGATCTCTGGTATAAACGCGTTTTCCACTTTGATCATCATAAATTTTTAACTCGTTACTAGTTGATGCTGTTGGCGTAAATAGCTTTTTCTGATATAATAAAGCCACATCGATACCTCGGGCATCCGGAGAATGGTAATGCACAATACCATAATCTTTATCACGCAGAAGAGAGTCGTTAACCAAATCTTCAATGACTTCTCGGTTTTCAACTTCAGAAATCCCGATAATAGCTGGAGAGTTGTGGGTAACTTCCATGCCAATATCGGCAATAACTTTAGCCATGTTTTGTACCTTTTTTTTATACACTTCAGAACGATTGGTTTTTAATTCCATTATCGGGCTGGATTCATCAAATTTGTTCGGATCGTTGATGGTGTCGAATAAGTTTTCCAGATTATAAAAGGCGATGGTGTGCACTTTAAAGGTTTTTTTAGATTGTGCAAAGGTTATCGTACAAATACTCAATAAAAAAATAGTGAATCCACGTTTAAAATTGTTCATTATAAAAATGTTATGTTATCGTTATTTTGGTTATAAAGATTCAATCAAATTTAAATATTAATTAGAAAAAATGTAAATTAGTGAACATTAAATTGCTGTTAAATAGCAAATTAACTAACTCTATGTTTTAATATGAAAAAAAAACTACTCATTTCTCTTCTTGGGTTTTTTTTAGTTTTCACCGCTTTTGCACAACAAACCATAATTACAGGTAGTGTTAAAGATGCTGTTTCTTTTGAACCCATACCCAATGTTACCATTTCAGTTGAAAAAACAATTTTATCCACACAAACCGATGCCACTGGAAAGTTTATTTTTTCGGATAACGTTCCTTTAGGGGAACAAATGTTAAGCGTATCGAAACCCGGATACTTTTCTAAACGATTTCCAATTGTTGTGAATGAAAACAGAACAGTAGACCTGTCTGATATTACACTGGAAGCCGATATGACAACGTCAGAAGGTTTATTTACCATTACCTTATCTGATGACGAATTAAACGACGATACTAGTGGTGCCGATAATATTTCGGGACTGTTAATGTCATCATTAGATGTATTTCAGCGAACAGCAGCTTTCGAATTTAGCTCGTCATTTTTCAGAGTACGGGGCTTAGATTCTGATAACGGTTTGGTATTGATTAACGGTATCGAAATGAATAAAATGTACAACGGTAGACCGCAATGGAGTAACTGGGGCGGGCTAAATGATGTTGTGCGTAATCAGGAATTAACCACAGGCTTGACCCCTTCGGCTTATAATTTTGGAGGTGTTTTAGGAAGTACCAATATTAATACCAGAGCTACGAATTATAGACCAAGTGGGCAATTGACCTATTCATCATCCAATCGAAGTTATACGAATAGGCTGATGGCAAGTTATTCAACAGGTCTAATGGAAGGCGGCTGGGCTATGACAGTGATGTTGTCAAGACGTTGGGGTAATGAAGGTTATCAAGATGCAACTCTATATGATTCGAAGTCGCTTTTTGCTTCTGTCGAGAAAGTGATTAATGATAAGCACAGTATTAATTTTACGTCTATTTATGCACCGAACCGGCGCGGAAAATCATCACCAAATACTCAGGAGGTTTACGATTTAAAGGGTATTAATTATAACGAATACTGGGGATGGCAAGATGGCGAAAAGCGCAATTCACGTATTAAAGAAGTGGAAGAGCCTATTATAATGTTGAATCACTACTGGGATATTTCGAGTAAGACAACGCTAAATACCAACATAGGCTATCAGTTTGGAAAAACAGGAAATAGCCGACTAGATTACGGAGGAACGCGTCTTAATGATGATGGATTTCCTGTTGGTGGCGGTTCTAACCCAAGTCCGGCTTACTATCAAAAATTACCAAGTTACTGGCTAACACCAACAGCAGGACCTAATTATGCAAATGCCTATTTAGCTGAACAGGAATTCTTGAATGATGGCCAAATAGATTGGAATAGTTTGTATCAAACCAATTTAGAAAACGTAGGGAATTATTCAACCTATATTTTATATGAAGATAGAAATGATGATAAGCAATGGACGTTCAATTCTATTTTAAATTCAGAATTGAATGAAAATATCATTTTAAATGCTGCTGTGAATTATAGAAAGCTGAGGTCTCAAAATTTCGCTGAAATTATGGATTTATTAGGCGGTAACGGTTTTTTAAATGTCGATTCTTTTGATGGCTTCCAGTTCGATTTACAAAACCCTAATCGTATAGCTATTGAAGGCGATAAGTTTAAATACAACTATAACTTATATGCAAACGTGTTGTCAGGCTATGCTCAGGCACAGTTTAAATACAATATAATCGATTTTTATTTGTCAGGAAGCATTACCAAAACCGATTATCAACGAGAAGGGTTGTATGATAACGAAGCCAATACCGGAAATTCACTTGGCAAAGGTGAAAAGTTAGATTTTACAGGAATTGGGGCCAAAGGTGGATTTACTTATAAATTTACAGGTAAGCATTTGTTTGATGTGAATGCGGGGTATATTACGCGTGCATCATCTTTACGTAATACATTTTCAAATGCGCGTGTTAATAATAATATTGTGCCAGACATTACGGAAGAGAAGATTACCTCGTTCGATGCGAGTTATATTTTCCGTTCACCAATCATTAAAGCCAGAGTTACCGGATTTTATATTAAAACGGAAGACGCCAATGAAATTTCGTTTTATTATGCCGATGGTGTAACAGGATTTACCGAAAGTTCAGAGTTTGTGAGTGAAATTCTTCAGGGAATTGATAAAAAGCATTTAGGGGTAGAAACCGGTATAGAAGCGCAGGTTACCCCAACTATTAAATTGAAAGGAGCGGCTTCATTAGGGCAATACACTTACGATAATAACCCGAATTTAATATTAACAGCCGATGCCGCAACCGCACCACAAGGTCCGGCAAATATGAAAGATTATAAAGTAGCCAGTGGTCCGCAAGGTGCGTATTCCGTTGGGTTTGAATATCGCGATCCCGATTACTGGTGGTTTGGTGCTACCGCCAATTTTTTCACGAATACGTATGTTGATATTAGTCCGTTAAACAGAACGGCTAATTTTTATAAAGATCCTGTAGACGGTTTACCATTTAACGATTACGATGAAGATGTGGCCAGGGCATTGTTAAAACAGGAACAGTTTGACGATTATATGGTTGTTAACCTGATTGGAGGTAAATCATGGAAAATAGACGATTATTATGTTGGATTCTTTGCAAGCATTGGGAATGTGCTGGATAAAGAATATAAAACAGGTGGTTTTGAACAAGGACGTGCAGCGAATTACAGAGAGTTAAGAGATGATGTAAATAACGATACTCGAGTATTCGGACCGAAATACTGGTATGGTCGTGGCGCTAATTATTTTCTTAATCTTTATTTCAGATTCTAAAGTATAAAACACAACATTTATGAACTGCGAAGCATTCAAAAAAAATAAAAAAAATAATATCATGAAAACAACGACTATATATTTAACTCTGGCCCTAAGTGTTGTACTGGCCTTTACGTCCTGTGTTCACGACGATGATTATTCGATTCCTAATTTGGAGGTTGAAGAACCAAGCATAGAAGCCAATACCACTATTAGCATTGTAAAAGACATGTATGACGGGAGTCTGGTAGATTTTGATGAAGCGAACAATGGGGGAGAATTGATTATTGAAGGTTATGTGGTGTCTAACGACGAAGCAGGTAATTTTTATAAAATACTGGTTATTCAGGATAAACCGGAAGATCCAACCGCTGCAATTCAATTAGATGTAGATGTTACGTCGTTATACGCTCTATACAAACCAGGACAAAAAGTGTATGTAAAGTTAAATGGTTTAGTTATGGATGAATTGAATAGTGTCCTGCATATTGGAGCCGCTGATGGTACCAGTGTAGGCAGAATTTCAGCTTTTGATTACGATGATTATATTATTCGCTCTACTGTAGTTGCAACAATAGTACCTAAGGTCATTAGTCCATCTGAATATAATGATAATTATATAAACATGTTGGTACAGATTGATAACATGCAGTTAAGCAGTGCCGAAGTAGGGCAACCTTATGCGAATGCCGATAATACATTTACCAAAAACAGATACCTTAAAAATTGTGAAGACAATTCACAAACAATCATTAGAAATAGTGGTTTTGCCGATTTTAAAAACGAGCTGTTTCCAGTTGGTCAAGGATCTATCGTGGCGGTGTTTAGTAAGTATAATTCCGATTATCAATTATTTATTCGCGATACAGAAGATGTTATGTTCGATAGCAGTCGATGTGATCCGTTATTCGAAGATTCTTTTTCTTCAGGAAACTTAAATAAATGGACAACTTACAGTGTTGTTGGAGATCAGGTTTGGTATTATAATACCTTTGGAAATCCAAATGATAGCGCGACAATGTCAGGATATAGCGGAGGAAATAAAGCCAATGAAGACTGGTTGATTTCTAAAGCTATTGACTTATCAGGAGTATCGTCTGCAACCTTAACTTTTCAAACTGTGAAGCGTTATGCAGGTAACGACATTGAATTGTATATGTGTACAGATTATATGGGAGGCGATCCTACAACCGATGGTACCTGGGTGCAATTATCTGCCGATTTCGATACGAACATTAATAGTTGGTCATCATGGACCGATTCTGGTGATGTAGATGTATCAGCAGCTGCAGGAGGAAACTTGTTTGTTGCATTTAAATATACCTCGACAACTTCGGCATCCTCAACCTATGAGATTGATAATGTTCAGGTATTTGGAGAATAGTAATGACGTTTTATAATAGAAAAAACCGCCTGAATGGGCGGTTTTTTTATGTCTTAGTTTTTCTTAAAAATAGCATAAACCGGGAAATGGTCACTGTAACCACCATGGTATTTAGTACCTACGTAAGTTCTGAAAGGTGTACCTTTAAATTTACCGCTAAATTGTTTTAAAAAGTCTTCATCAAAAATATTAGCTTTATAAAATTCTAGGCTATTGGGAGAGTTTTCAAAAAAGTTGGTAGAAATGATAATCTGGTCGAATAAATTCCACTGACGGCTATGATAGGTTGTGCCTCGACTGTAAGAACGAAGCGTTTCCATAGGATTATAGAGATTTTGAGATTCTACCAACGATTTGATACTAACACTAGACGGATCGTCGTTAAAATCGCCCATAATAATCAGTTTAGATTCTGGTTTTTCTGCCCTTAATTTACTAATGGCTTCTTCTAGGCGTTTCGATGCTTCAATGCGTTTGGGTTCGGTTTGTTTTTCGCCTTCTCGTCGTGACGACCAATGATTAACAAGTACGTTTACGGGCAAGCCGTCCAGTAATCCAGATACCAGTAAAATATCTCGGGTGTAATCTGGAGAACCGTCGTCATCAAATAAAGTGATGGTAAAGGTTTCTGAATGGGTAACTTCAAAAACATCCTGATCGTAAATTAAAGCCACATCAATACCGCGCTCGTCCGGGGAGTTGTAGTGTACAAAGCTGTAATTGTAATCTTCAAGGTGTTTGTATTGTATGAGTGCCTGAATAGCTGTGGCATTTTCAACCTCGGCAATTCCAATTAATGCCGGATGTTTACCGGTTTCTCTGCGTCCAATGTTGGAAATAGCATAACTTAATTTTCTAAGTTTGTTCTCATAGCGTTTTGGTGTCCATTTTTTCTTAGAAACAGGTAGAAAATCGTTGTCGTTGGTATGCTGATCGTCGTAGATGTCAAACAGGTTTTCAAGATTATAAAATGCTGTAGTATGTAAATCGGGTCTTACTTCAGCATCGTCAAAATCGGTCATAGAATCTTTTATTTGGCTCTAAAAATATAAAAATTAAAATGGATGCAATTATGTAACTTTGCATATTATTTAGAAGTATGTTAGAGAAAAAAGATATAAACTTAGAGAAAGCTGTATTAATAGGGATTGTCACTAAAGAACAGGACGAAACCAAATCTAAAGAGTATTTAGATGAGCTGGAGTTTTTAACCTATACGGCCGGGGGAGAAGTTGTAAAACGCTTTACTCAGAAAATGGAGATGCCAAACCCAAAGACCTTTATTGGTACGGGTAAAATGGAAGATGTTAGAGAGTTTATTGAAGAAAACGATATAGGTACAGCGATTTTTGATGACGAATTATCGGCTGCTCAAGAGCGTAACATTAGTAAAATATTAAACTGTAAAGTATTAGATAGAACAAATCTGATTCTTGATATTTTTGCGCAACGCGCCCAAACCAGTTATGCCCGTACTCAGGTAGAGTTGGCACAGTGTGAATATTTGTTGCCGCGTTTAAGAGGTATGTGGACTCACCTTGAGCGTCAAAAAGGGGGGATTGGTATGCGCGGACCTGGAGAGACAGAGATTGAGACCGATAGACGTATTGTACGTGATAAAATTTCCTTGTTAAAAGAACGTATTAAAACCATCGACAAGCAAATGTCTGTACAACGCGGAAATCGCGGTGCGATGGTACGCGTGGCCTTAGTAGGATATACTAATGTGGGGAAATCGACGTTAATGAATGTAATTAGTAAAAGTGAAGTGTTTGCCGAAAACAAACTGTTCGCGACATTAGATACGACGGTTAGAAAAGTGGTGATTCAAAATTTACCATTCTTATTAAGTGATACCGTAGGATTCATTCGTAAGTTACCAACACAGCTGGTCGAGAGTTTTAAAAGTACACTTGATGAGGTTCGTGAGGCCGATTTACTGTTACATGTGGTTGATATTTCACATCCTAATTTTGAAGAACATATTGAGTCGGTGAATAAAATTTTAGGTGAGATTGAGAGTGTTAATAAGCCAACCATTATGGTGTTTAATAAAATTGATGCCTATAAACCAGAACCATTTGATGGTGATGATTTCGAGCGTACCAAAAAGAACTATTCGTTAGAAGAATGGAAAAAAACTTGGATGGGTAAAATAGGCGAAAATGCCTTGTTTATTTCGGCAGTTAATAAAGAGAATTTAGAAGATTTTAAAAAACGTGTGTACGATGAGGTACGTAGAATTCATATTACACGTTTCCCTTATAATAATTTCCTCTATCCGGATTACGATGATACTTTAGAGTCGTAATTCGAATGGCTTAGGAAGCCCCAAAAATGAAATGAATGAAAGTACTATTAAAGCGAAAGTGGATTAAGTGGGCGATAATAGTAGGTGTGTCTGTCGTTGGTTTTTTTGCACTTATTTATGTAAGTGTTTTTCTCGGTGTTTTCGGGAAGCTACCAACCAAGGAAGATTTAAGTTCTATCAAGCAGGCTGAAGCCACACAACTTTTAGATAAAAACGGTAAGCTTATTGGTAAATATTACATTTACGACAGGCAGCCGTTAGAATTTAACCAAATTCCAAAACATATTATTGATGCTTTAGTAGCTACTGAAGATGTTCGGTTTTACGAGCATGATGGTGTCGATAATGTAAGTTTGCTTCGGGTATTTGTAAAGAGTATTATTCTTCGTGATCGTTCGTCAGGAGGAGGAAGTACCATAACCTTGCAATTGGCGAAAAACTTATTTGGACGTAAGGATTATGCCGTGTTTAGCATGCTTATCAATAAGTTTAAAGAGTCCATTATCGCCAAGCGTATTGAAGATATTTATTCTAAAAACGACATTCTAACCATGTATTTTAATACGGTGCCGTTTCCTGATAATACCTATGGTATTGAGAGTGCATCCCGCAAGTTTTTTAATAAACCGGCTATCGATTTAAATTATTCTGAAGCCGCTGCTTTAATTGGGACCTTAAAAGCAACCAGTTATTACAATCCCCGTTTACATATAGATCGTACCCAATCACGACGCAATGTGGTATTTCAGCAAATGGAAAAGTATGATTATCTAACGGAAGCTGAAGTTGATTCATTAAGAGCTCAACAACTGGTTTTAAATTACAAATCGTTCAATCACGATGTGGGCTTAGCGCCTTACTTTAGAGAAACCGTAAAAAAAGAGCTTACGACCATTTTAGAAACATTGAAAAAACCGGATGGTGAACCCTACGATTTGTATCGAGACGGACTGGTAGTTCACACCACTTTAGATTCTACCATGCAGGCTTTAGCCGAAGCATCTATGAAAGAGCATTTAACCAGTTTGCAACGAGTTCATGAACAGTCGTATGGTAAATACGCCCCTTGGAATACCAAGAAGGTGGTCGATGCTGCTATAAAGACCTTACCGGCTTATAAAATGTATAAAGCTAATGGCTTAACTGAAAAGCAGATTTTAGACTCCTTGTCTATAAAACGTAAAACGGAATTATTTGAGTGGACTGGAGATACGATAAAAAATGTTTCGACCATTGATAGTTTAAAACATTATCTGAAGTTTTTAAATACTGGAATGTTATCTGTGGAACCACAAACTGGCGCCATTAGGGCTTATGTAGGGGGAATTGATTACCGCTTTTTTAAATACGACCATGTATCTCAAAGCGAGCGTCAGGTAGGGTCTACGTTCAAGCCGTTTGTATATACGGCGGCAATTGAAGACGGTATGAAACCGTGTACCTATTTTTCGTTATCAGCAGTAACCTATACCGATTTTGATGACTGGACACCAACCAATGCCGGCGCTGAAGACACAAATGATGAGTATTTAAACTACAATCTGGAGACTGCGCTAAGTCAGTCGGTGAATACCATTGCAGTTAAGGTATTGAATAAGGTGGGAATTGAAAAAGTAGTTGAGCAAGCGGCAAAAATGGGTATTCAAAAAGAATTACCTCAAGAACCCTCTTTAGCTTTAGGTGTTGCCGAAATTAATTTGAAAGAATTGACCGGAGCTTATGCCAGTTATGTAAACGAGAGCAAACCGGTAAAACCGTACGCGATTAGTAAGATAACCGATAAAAACGGGCACGTTATTGCTGAGTTTAAACCAGAGATTACAGAAGAACAAGCCTATAGCGATTACACACGCGAAGTGATGTTACAAATCATGCAATCGACCGTTAATAGTGGAACAGCTACTCGATTACGTTCGTATTATAATCTGAAAAACGATATTGCCGGAAAAACCGGAACGACTCAAAACAATAAAGACGGTTGGTTTGTAGGGATTACACCTAAACTGGTAACGGTTACCTGGGTAGGGAACGATAATCACAGCATTGGGTTTAAAACCACGGGTATCGGTCAAGGTGCCAACTCAGCTTTACCTATTTTTGCAAAGTTCTATCAAAAACTGAATGCCGATGCACAATTTAATACGATTACCAAATCCAAGTTTGAAACACCTTCCGATGCCGTGCTTCAAGATCTAGATTGTGAACCTGAAAAACGTGATGGTTTCTTAAAACGATTGTTCGGAAACAAGAAAAAGGAACGTAAGTTTAAGAGGAATAACTAAACTAAAGGATTAGATTAATTTAAAAGTTTTGGATTTTATTTTTTTCATCTAAATACTTTTTTTCTGAAATTGATTCAATAGAATTTATATTTCCTTTTTTATCAAGAATTACCTTGGCATATTTTGGCAAATTACTGGTTGTTTGCATAATTGAAGAGTCTATAACAGGAGTGCCCTCAACTACAAATTTTGCTTCACCGTATATATAGGGAATAAACCAAAATTTAGAATAAACAGTTCCATTCATTAAAGCCATACAGCCAGGAAAAGCATCAATGGTGTTGCTAATCGCCCTGTCAATTCTAATTGTTTTAGTTGGAATAAATATAATTATGCTTGCTTTGTCTTCACCTGTTATTTTTTCTGGAGATGTTTGAAGTGAAGCTAGTTTTTCAAGTTCGATATTCTGTGTCGAAACAAGTGTAAAGTTAAATAAGTTTCTAGAGCATCCTGTTAAAAATGTACAAGTAATTATTAAAATGATAATTTTTTTCATTAGTTAAAGTGAAATTTTAAGGGCTTTTTTACTAAATATTTGGCCGGCAAATATACTTTTTATTTATAGATACAAAAGCGGCTGCCTTATTAATTTAAGACAGCCGCTTTTGTATTTTTTAAAAGTTAATTTTTTAGAACTTATAACTCAAACCAAGTGTATAATACGTTTGTAATTTATTGTCTAAATTATCAAACGTAGGTTCTTCTTGAGTAGGAATTGCAGTTGGATCGTATTGACCCAGAGCATAGTCTAATGCTTCCTGTCTGTTGTTTCTTAAGCCAAAATCGAAACCAACACCAATCATTTTCCATAAGGTGTAGCTAAACGAGTTGGTCCAGGTCCAGTTTGAGTAATTGTTACTCTTGTAACTTTGAAACATCGATAGATTGGTTTTAAAATTCACAGCACCGAAAGATCTGGTGTAATCGGCAACAATTTTAGCACCCAGAGACGATTCGTAAATGGTTTCACCACTGCTAAACACAAAATTGTAGTTTAAAGGGTGAATAACCACTATTAAGTTCTCAATTGGCGTCCAGGTGGCACCAATACCTAAATCTAAATAGCCCGGGTCGTTAAAGTTGTCTAAAAGCGTGGTGCGATACTCCATTAATCCAGAAGCGGCCAATGTTTTTGTGATATTTCTACCGTACAGCGATGAGATGTTAAACACATCGGTTGTTGGGTTGAAACTATCATCGTCATTCGGATCATCTTTATCGTCCAGCTTTACCCAGTTTAAGTTTGTGGTTAAGGCATTTCTCCAGAAAAATTTATCCTGAATTAAATTCGCGTAAGCATTTAAAGTAAATCCAATATTTCCGGATTGGTTGTTTGGTGTACCTTGCGAATACCAGTTGCTAAAGTTTGATAAGCTACCACCAATGGTACCAAAGGCACCGATTCTCCAGCCCGGTAAGGCATCAATTTTTGCTTGTATGGCTTTAACTTCAGCAGCTAGTGCATCGGCTTCAGCTTTTTTCTCTTTTTTTTGAGCTTCAAGTTCTTCTTTTGTTTGTGCATTAATGGATACCATGCCAATGAATAATGCCAAGATTAAAAGTGTTTGTTTCATATTGGTTTGTTTATGAATGGAGTATAAATATAATTTTAAATTAAAAGACTTACAATAAAAGCCGTAAATCATTACGGTTTTAGACCCGATTTTTGGTTAGAGTCACTTAAAATTATTTGTTTTTGTAAAGCGGAACGGATGAACAGGCTTCACCATACATAATGGATTTTGCAACAGGTTTTAATTTGGAAGCCAACATAATGTAGGCATTTGGTGGTACCGGCTTTTTCGAGCAGCCTTTAATAATTACGGGCTTATCGTTGTATTCACTAACTTCTAAATTATTAATGATGTCCTGGTACAGGCTGGTTTCTAAATCTTCTAAAGTTCCAATAACCGTATGTTTGGCATAAGGTTCTAAATGCAGGCTGATAAGCATAAAAGCCCATCCCGGAATAATAGCATCACTACTACAGGTTAAAGCGACATAACCGTTTTGGTATTGAGACCAGTCGTGTTCAGAAACCTGAGTTCGAAAATCTTTTTCACGTAAAACAAAGCCTTCAAAAAGCCAGTCTTTAATATCGAGAACAACACGAGGCCCTTTTGGATAGTAATCTTCAAGGTCTATAGTTATTAGCTTACTGTTCGCAACGCGATTTATAATGTCATCTGCCATAATGCAAATTTAAATAAAGTTTAATTAATGTTTTTTATTGATAGCCTTCGGCCTGAAGGGAAAACAAATGCGCATATAAATTGTCATTCTTCATCAGTTCTTGATGAGTGCCCAGTTCCAGAACTTTTCCATCTTGTAACACCAGAACTCTATCGGCCTGCCTTACCGTACTAAAACGGTGTGAAATAATGATACTCGTTTTACCTTCAGTAAGTCCGATAAAGCGCGTAAATACATCGCTCTCAGCTTTGGCATCTAGAGCAGAGGTAGGCTCATCCAAAATCATGACTTCGGCATTTTTCATATAAGCACGTGCTAAAGCTACTTTTTGCCATTGGCCGCCCGAAAGGTCTTGTCCGTTAGCAAAGCGCTTGCCTAATTGCTGGTTATAACCGTGTTTTAATTCTTTAACCACATCATTCGCCAGACTTAACTCCGCGGCGTTTTCAATTTTTGTTTGGTTCTCTAGCTCATCAATATCACCAATAGCAATATTTTCTTTTATCGTGAATTCATATCGGAAAAAATCTTGAAAAATCACTCCGAAAAAGGCTTGATACTCCGCTTTGTTAAATCGGTTGATATTAACTCCATCTAACAAAATGTCGCCGGAAGTCGGTTCGTAAAAGCGTAATAACAATTTAGTTAATGTGGTTTTACCAGCACCGTTTTGCCCCACAAAGGCTAATTTTTCACCAGCTTTAAGGGTGAAATTAATATTTTTTAAAATCTCATGGTCTGAACCCGGATAAGAGAAATGTACGTTTTTAAATTCGAAGCCTTCTTTAATTTTTTTCGGAAGAGGTATATCTTCTTTTGTTTTTGAAGCCACTGAAATATCAATAAAATCGAAATAATCTTTTAGATATAACGCGCTTTCAGAAATGCGTGTAAAACGCGAAAAGAATTCCTGAAGGTTTTTCATTAATCGGTTAAAAGATCCTGATAAAAATGTGAGCTCACCAAGAGTGATTACACCCGAAAGAACGCGATAAATGATAAACATGTAGGCCCCGTAATAACTTAAAGACCCCAGAAGATTAAATAAAAAACCTAAAGCAGAACGTTTAACGGCTAAGGTTCTGTTGAGCTCGTAATATTCTTCCGAAAGATTTTTAAAACGATCGACGATAAAGTCGGTTAAACCAAATAACTTGATTTCTTTGGCGGTTTTATCGTTGGCACCAATAAAGCGTAAATAGTCTAACTGGCGGCGTTCGGCCGTCCAGCTTCTCGCCAAAGAGTATTCCTGTTGACTAAAACGGACTTCGTTTATAAACGATGGAATAATACTTAAAACCAACAATAAAATAAGATACGGTTCAAAGTAAATTAATCCGGCAATTAAAGTAGCAATCGATACAGCACTTTGGGCTTGCCCTAGCACGTTAGACATTAAGCCAACACGACCGGTGGTTTGTGTTCTGGCGCGTTCCAGTTTGTCGTAAAATTCAGAATCTTCTAATAAACTAATATTAATCTGATTCGTTTTTTTTATAATGGTTACCGAGGTTGCAATATTGTATTCATCACCAAGTAATCCATCGGTTAACGAAATGGCTCTGCTTATTAAATCGGATAAAATGACTAAGCCAAATTCAATGGCAACATAAGTCCATAATTGGCTGTAATCGTAAACATCAAGTGAAATTTGATGTATAATTTCGTCGATTATTAATTTACCAATCCATAGAATTATTACGGGAAGCAGGGCGCCAATAAGCCTGCAAAAGGCAGAAAGTAAAAATAGTTTTTTATTGACATTCCAGATTTCTTTAAAGAAACGCGGAATGTAGGTAAGAGCATTAAAAGACGACTTTAAGTTATTTTTCTTAGCGCCGTCTTTTAATGATTTAGGTGTGCGTTTAGCCATCTAAAGTTTGTTATTAAAGCATGCCCAATTCTAATTTGGCTTCTTCACTCATTAAATCCTGTGTCCATGGCGGATCGAAAGTGATTTCAACCTCGGCACTATTTACATCGTTTAACGATTTTATTTTTTCTTCAACCTCGAGAGGTAATGTTTCTGCTACGGGGCAGTTAGGTGTTGTTAAAGTCATTAAGATTTTAACATCGTAATCTTCGTTTACAAAAACATCATAAATTAACCCTAATTCGTAGATGTCTACAGGAATTTCCGGGTCGTAAATGGTTTTTAAAACATTAACTATTTTTTCACCTAAATCGGCAGTGTCAATTGCTTCGCTCATATGTTCAATGTTTACAGGCTTAGTCGGATATTGCTAAGCGACTTAACGAATATTATTATTTTATTTGTGTCTGGTATGCTATGGCATACATTTTAAGTTGTTTTATCATACTAACCAAACCGTTAGCTCGGGTAGGTGATAAGTGTTCTTTTAAACCAATTTTGTCTATAAAACTCATGTCGGCATCGATAATATCTTTAGGATGCTGGTTTGAAAAGACACGAATTAAAATAGCTATGATACCTTTAGTGATAATGGCATCACTATCTGCAGTAAATTCTATTTTATCGTCCTGCATTTCGGCATGTACCCAAACCTTACTCTGGCAACCTTTAATAATATTGCTATCGGTTTTATATTGCTCGTCGATTAGGGGTAAGTCTTTCCCTAAATCAATCATATATTGGTAACGCTCTTCCCAATCTTCAAACATTGAGAACTCGTCAATAATTTCATTTTGAATTTCTTCTATAGTCACAATCTCAAATTTTATGTAAAAATACAATAAGAATATTAGCTATTCAATGTTTTCTGTAATAGATAGTATTTCTTTAACAAGTTCGGCGATTTCCTGTGGCGGATTGCCATGATCAAACGATTGACTTTCATAAATAGAATCCTGATAGGTTATTTTTAGTTTAGCGATGGCTGCAGCATCGTACATACGTTTGTCGGAAGGCGCTTTTAAGTTTGGAATATCCGGAATATCAATAGTTTTTAAGATGTTGTAAATGGTAGACCATTTTTTATCTGAACAGGGCTTAATCAAAGCTTTTGAATTTCTGTTCTTTTGAAATGTGACTTCTTTTTTATTAATGCTTATGTGTTTATACGACCCTCGGGATATTGCAGAATATTCTACAGTAATGGCATCTTCATTGATATTTGAATCGGTACAGCTATTTACATTTAATATTAAACTAATAATGAAGATGAATAGTTTCATAGCACAGTTTTGTTCATTAATAATACAAAAAAGACGCCAAACGAGGCGTCTTTTTAGATATTTTCGATGATTTTTAATTTGATGTTGAAGTCACAAATGAGCTCCTATAACCATCACTAGCGAATAAGGCTCTAGACCTTGTGTGTTGTCCTATGGTAAACATATACATGCAGTCGTCATAAACATAATCCATATAATTCATAGTCATATCATTTGAGTTACATGCAACCATTGGATATGTTGGGCAATAATAATTTGGTCCGTCAGATCTAGGTGTATCGTCAACAAAATCATCATAACTACAACCACCATCACCCCAAATATGTCTTAAATTTAACCAGTGGCCAACTTCGTGGGTAGCTGTTCGCCCATTACCATAAGGGCCTGTTGTTTTACCAAAATAATTAGTACCTATAACAATACCATCTGTTGAAGCTGGTCCACCAGGGAATTGTGCATAGCCTAAAATACCACCTCCAATTTCACAAACCCAGATGTTTAAATTATGGCCAGGGTCAGTAGCATCAATGCCACCTTTTTTTGAAGATTTCATGGCATCTCTGGTACCCCAACTAGCCTTACTTGAAATTTTACGGTAGATGGCATTAACTTTAAAAGATATTTTATAGTCTGCTATTAAACCAGAAAACTCATTGGGCACCCTTGAAGTATTTGGATTATTGTTATTGAAGTCTTCATTTAAAATTGCAATTTGAGATGCGATTTGAGCATCAGTAACCTCACCATTAAATTTCTCTATAATATTTACGACCACAGGAATCTCGATAATGCCATCATATGGAATTGAGGGTTCCGGATCGGGAGAAGGATCATTTGTGTTAGGTCCACCTCCGGGAGTGCCATTTGGTTTTTTCGAAGCTATAAATTTTCTGGTTTGATACTCGATAGAATACATGCGTTGCTCTAAGCCTAGATTTTCATCTAATAGTCTATTTAGATTAGTCATTGTGTAGCAACTACGCCTTGCGATTTTAGAGTTTGTAGTTTTAGCGGTTTGGCTATCGTCTATAGTTGTGTAAACAAAGAAGTCACTCATGTCTATGTCTCGCTCATAGGAATTGTTTTCTGAATCAGAAATGTTACAGGCGACGCATAACAGAGCTAGTGAAATAAGTTTTAAAATATTAGATTTCATCTTGTTAGAGTTTTGTTAGCTCTAATAAAGATATTAATATTTTAAGGAAATTTTAACAAATAATAACTAAGGCTGAAAGTTTTCGATAAAAAGCCAGATAGTGAATTTGAAACGAACTAACAGTAAAGGAAATAATACAGTTAAATAAGCATCATTTTAGCTTTTTTAACGCCTTCAACTAAAGCATCAATTTCGGCTTTAGTATTGTAAAAAGCAAAAGAAGCTCGAACCGTGCCAGGAATAGAATAAAAGTCCATAATAGGTTGTGCACAATGATGACCGGTACGAACGGCAATACCTAATTTATCTAAAATAGTACCCACATCATAAGGATGAATACCATCCAAATTAAAGGAGATTACCGATGTTTTGTGTTTTGAAGTACCGTAAATAGTTAAACCTTCAATGGTTAAAAGTTTGTCTGTAGCGTATTGTAAAAGCTCGTTCTCGTAGGTTGCTATGTTGTCGAAACCAATAGTATTCATATAATCAACGGCAGCTCCAAAAGCGATGCCGCCGCAAATATTTGGTGTTCCGGCTTCGAACTTATGCGGTAAATCGGCATAGGTGGTTTTTTCGAAAGTCACTTCTGCAATCATTTCACCACCACCTTGATAAGGCGGTAATTTTTTCAGCCATTCTTCTTTACCATAAAGCATTCCTTGTCCCGTTGGACCACACATTTTATGAGCTGAAGCTACATAAAAATCGACGCCTAAAGCCTGAACATCTGGTTTTATATGTGGAGTAGACTGCGCCCCATCGATTAAAACAGCAGCACCAACTAAATGAGCCTGTTTAATGATGTATTCGATAGGGTTTATGGTTCCTAAGGCGTTAGAGATATGATTTACGAATACCAGTTTGGTTTTGTCTGAAAGCAGATTGTCGAACTCCGAAATAACCAGTTCCCCATCCTGATTCATTGGAATGACCTTTAAGGTGGCTCCTGTACGTTCACAAAGCATTTGCCAAGGCACAATGTTACTGTGGTGCTCTAATGCCGAAACGATTATTTCGTCGTCTTTGGTGAGTAATGAGGAAAAACCGTTGGCAACTAAGTTAATACCATGGGTTGTTCCTGATGTGAAAATAATTTCGTGCGCATGTTTAGCATTAAAGTGCGCCTGAATTTTTTGTCTGGCCTGCTCATATTTATCGGTAGCTTCCTGACTTAATGTATGTACGCCACGATGAATGTTCGCATTGTAGTTTGAATAATAATCTACAATAACATCAATCACCTGTTGCGGTGTTTGTGAGGTTGCAGCATTATCAAAATATACTAAAGGTTTACCGTTTACTTTTCGTGAAAGGATAGGGAAGTCTTTTCGTATGTTATCTACATTAAACATGGCAGGTATATTTAGCCCCGATAGAGGTATTTGTTGAAGCTCTTCCTGACAGGTGTCGGGAAAGCGACTACCGGTAGCGGGAAAAGCTTCAAAATAATTTTATAAATCGAACCCGATATTAACGCCTAATTTGTTGGCGATAAGCTTGGTGATACGTTGTTTTATTTCTGGAATTTTAACTGAACTTAAAACGTTATTACTAAACGCATACATTAAAAGTCCTTTGGCTTCTTTTTCAGGGATACCACGCGAACGCATGTAGAACATCGCGCTTTCGTCTAACTGACCAATGGTACAACCGTGAGAACATTTTACGTCGTCGGCAAAAATCTCTAATTGGGGCTTGGTATTAATAGTTGCTTTGTCGCTTATTAAAATGTTATTGTTGGCCTGGAATGCATTGGTTTTCTGAGCTTCTTTTTCAACAATAACTTTACCGTTAAATACACCTACAGCACTATCGTCGAAAATACCTTTGTAATCCTGGTGACTTTCGCAGTTAGGCTCGATATGGTGTACCAAGGTGTTGTGATCTACGTGTTGCTTATCACCAATAATGGTCACACCTTTAAGCGTAGAATCGATACGTTCTCCGTTTTGGAAGAAGTTTAGATTGTTACGGGTTAATTTACCACCAAAGCTAAAGGTGTGAACCGAAGCCACACTTTCGCGTTTTTGGTTGATAAAGGTATTATCGATTAATGACGCGGTAAGGTTGTCGTTTTGAATTTTGTAATAATCAACAATAGCACGTTTGTTAGCAAATACTTCGGTCACGCAGTTGGTTAATACCGGGTTGTCGGTTAAACTTTGGTGGCGTTCGATAATCTGCACATGAGAATTCTCGTCAACAACAATTAAGTTACGAGGTTGTAACATCGTGGCAGCTTCATTTCCCGAAGAAAAATGCACAATTTGAATTGGCTTTTCTACCACTTTATTTTTAGGAATGTGAATGAATGCACCTTCACTTGAAAACGCAGTGTTTAAGGATGTTAAACTGTCTTTGCTCGCTATTTTATTAAAATAATTCTCGATCACCAATTGGTATTTAGGTTTGCTTAGTGCCGCAGACATTAAACAGACATCAATACCATCGTGTGTGGTTTGCGATAAGTGCGATGAATATTTTCCATCGATAAATACAATTTTGTAACTATCGATTTCGTGAATGAAATATTTTTTCACATCGCGGTACTCTAAAGCGTCTTCCTGTTTTGGGAATAAGCTATAGTCGTGTTTTAAAACACTGTTTAGTGAGGTGTATTTCCAGGCTTCATCTTTTTTAGAAGGAAAGCCTTTTTCCTCAAATATTTTGATAGCATCGGTTCTAACATCATGAACATAAGCATCGACATCGACGCGATTTTCGAAGGCTAGAAACGATGATACTAGTTTATCTTTTAAATCCATTTTTTCGATTTATTTAGCGTCAACTTCTTCTTTAATCCAGTCGTAACCTTTCTCTTCTAACTCGTGAGCTAATTCTTTTCCGCCAGATTTTACAATACGTCCGTTGTATAATACGTGAACGAAATCTGGAACGATATAATCTAATAGACGTTGGTAATGTGTAATAACCACAACCGCATTGTTTTCATTTTTTAATTTGTTAACCCCGTTGGCAACAATACGTAAGGCATCGATATCTAAACCAGAATCGGTTTCATCAAGAATAGCTAATTTAGGATCTAACATAGCCATTTGGAAAATCTCGTTACGTTTTTTCTCTCCACCAGAGAAGCCTTCGTTTAAAGAGCGCGATAAAAATTTACGGTCGATTTCTAAAAGTTCAGATTTCTCACGGATTAACTTAAGCATGTCTTTAGCAGGCATTTCTTCTAATCCTTGAGCCTTACGAGTTTCGTTAATAGCGGTTTTCATGAAGTTTGTTACTGAAACTCCAGGAATTTCTACAGGATATTGAAACGATAAGAAAATCCCTTTGTGTGCACGCTCTTCAGCAGCTAATTCCTCAATATCTTCACCTTCAAAAAAGATGCTACCATCGGTAACTTCGTACTCTTCTTTTCCAGCGATTACTGAAGAAAGTGTACTTTTTCCAGAACCGTTAGGTCCCATAATAGCGTGTACTTCACCTGGTTTAACTTCAAGGTTAATACCTCTTAAAATCGCTTTATCCTCAACACGAGCGTGTAAATTCTCAATTTTTAACATAACTATTCTTGTCCTAGTTTTACAACATTGTTACTCTCTGGATTGGGTTTTGAAACGTTCAAAATTTCAACTACCTCAACTTTATTATCCCAAAGAATTTTATCGTCTTTTTTATTTGTAATTTTTCCTCTTATTTCTACCGGAACCATGTCGGTAGGTTCGGTTTTATATTTTTCGGCAAGCTTATTCAGCTCTTTCATTTTGTTGGTAATAAATACCCCGTAAATGTCGGCATGTGTTTGTATAACTGCAGCACCATTAAAGTACACGAAGTCACCTTTTAAAAGGGTTAGTCCGTCGCTTTGTTTCGCGGTTCTTTCAGGGCTATCGGCAGTTAAAGTGTCTTCGGTAGTTTCTGTTTTTTTGTCGTTTTTACACGCTGTTAAAACAGTAAGGGATAACAGTAAAACAAATGCTTTCTTCATATTACAGAGATTTATCCAACGCTTCCTTCTAAGCTTATTTCTAATAATTTTTGAGCTTCAACGGCGAATTCCATAGGTAACTTATTAAGTACCTCTTTACTGAATCCGTTTACGATAAGCGCGATGGCTTTTTCGGTATCGATACCACGTTGGTTACAGTAGAAAATCTGGTCTTCACCAATTTTACTGGTTGTAGCCTCGTGCTCGATTTGAGCCGTTTTATTTTTAGCTTCAATATAAGGGAAGGTATGCGCGCCACACTCGTTACCCATTAGTAAACTATCACATTGCGAGAAGTTACGTGCGTTTTCGGCACGACTTGCAATTTGTACTAATCCACGGTAAGAGTTTTGTGATTTACCTGCCGAAATACCTTTAGAAATAATGGTAGATTTTGTGTTTTTACCAAGATGAATCATTTTCGTGCCAGTATCGGCTTGCTGGTAATTGTTTGTTACGGCGATTGAGTAAAACTCACCAACCGAATTATCGCCTTTTAATACACAAGAAGGATATTTCCATGTTACAGCACTTCCAGTTTCTACCTGTGTCCAAGAGATTTTAGCGTTAGTTTCACATAAACCACGTTTGGTTACAAAGTTGTAAACCCCACCTTTACCTTCGGCGTTTCCAGGGAACCAGTTTTGTACGGTACTGTATTTAATCTCGGCGTTGTCTAAAGCGATTAGCTCTACCACAGCGGCGTGTAATTGGTTTTCATCACGACTTGGTGCTGTACAACCTTCAAGGTAACTTACGTAACTTCCTTGGTCTGCAATAACCAATGTTCTTTCAAATTGACCGGTTCCGGCCTGGTTGATACGGAAATACGTTGATAATTCCATCGGGCATCTCACACCTTTGGGAATGTAACAGAAGCTTCCATCACTAAATACAGCACTATTTAAGGCCGCGTAGAAGTTGTCGGTTTTAGGAACTACAGTTCCGATATATTTTTTTACTAGTTCCGGATGTTCTTTAATGGCTTCAGAAATTGAGCAGAAAATAATACCCTGTTCAGCTAAAGTCTTTTTGAATGTTGTTGCTACCGATACAGAATCGACAACGACATCCATAGCCACACCGGCTAATTTTTTTTGCTCATCTAATGAGATGCCTAATTTTGCGAACGTAGCCAATAATTCAGGATCAACTTCGTCTATACTATCGTATTTAGGTTTTTTATTTGGTGCTGAATAATACGAAATCGCTTGAAAATCTGGTTTTTCATAACGTACGTTGGCCCATTCCGGCTCAGTCATACCTTGCCATATGCGAAAGGCTTCTATACGCCACTCAGTCATCCATTCCGGCTCTTCTTTTTTTAAAGAAATAGCACGTACAATATCTTCGTTTAAACCAACAGGAAAAGTTTCAGATTCTATGTCAGTGTAAAATCCGTATTCGTATTCTTTAGTCTTAAGTTCTTCTCTTAAATCGTCTTCAGTATATTTACTCATCAGTCTTCAATTATAGATTTAAAGTGAAAAAGATTCACCGCAACCACAGGTTCTGTTGGCATTCGGGTTGTTAAACACAAATCCGGTACCGTTTAGTCCTCCAGAATATTCTAGAGTCGTTCCTATTAGGTATAAAAAGCTTTTTTTGTCCACAATAATTTGAACTCCATTGTCTTCAAAAACCTTATCGTCATCTGCTTTTTCTTTATCAAACTTTAAATCGTAAGATAGCCCAGAACAACCACCACTTTTTACCCCAACGCGTATATAATCGGTTGTAGGGTTAAAGCCATCTTCTTGCATAAGCTCGACAACTTTTTTCTTAGCTGTTTCAGAAACTTTTATCATAATTATCTATATAAAAATATATATTGTCAAAATTGACTGCAAATATACAATATAAGTCGCGGAATACCATAGAGCCTAACATTATATTCGTATATAGTTTAATAGGTTTTTCTTATTGTTTGAAAAATCAAGTGTTTGTTGTATAATTTTAGTTATTAGGTTAATAATTTGAATTTTTATTAGCCGTTAGGTATTCAATAATCTAAATAAGCTTCTTATTTTTGCAGCATGATAGAAGATAAAAACCAGCAGCGTACAGATTTAAGTGCCTTAGGAGAATTTGGACTAATAGACCACTTAACTAAGAATTTTGTAATCAATCATAAATCGACCATAAAAGGTATAGGCGATGATGCGGCAGTGCTTGGTTTTAAGAAACAAGTTGTAGTAACTACCGATTTGCTGGTTGAAGGCGTGCATTTCGATTTGAGTTATATGCCTTTAAAGCATTTAGGGTATAAGTCGGTGATTGTGAATCTATCTGATGTGTATGCCATGAATGCAACGGCAACACAAATTACTGTGTCTATTGCAGTGTCTAATCGTTTTCCGTTAGAGGCTTTGGAAGAAATTTATGCAGGAATAGAAACGGCTGCAAAAATTTACAATATTGATGTGGTTGGAGGTGATACGACGTCTTCTAATAAAGGACTTTTAATTTCAGTAACGGCCTTGGGTGAAGTCGATAATGCGGTCTATAGAAGTGGGGCAAAACCTAACGATTTGTTAGTGGTTAGTGGAGATTTAGGCGCTGCTTATATGGGACTTCAGGTGTTGGAGCGTGAAAAAGAGGTGTTTAAAGTGAATCCGAATAATCAACCAGATTTAGATCAGTATACCTACTTAATTGAGCGTCAGTTAAAGCCAGAGGCGAGAAAAGATATCGTGAAATTGCTAGCCGATTTAGAGGTGACACCAACAGCAATGATTGATATTAGTGATGGGTTATCTTCTGAAATCATCCATATTTGTACCCAAAGTAACGTAGGTTGCGATTTGTATGAGGAAAAAATTCCTTTAGACCCGCAAGTGATTTCAACCTGTGAAGAGTTTAATATTGACAGTACAACGGTAGCGTTAAATGGAGGTGAGGATTACGAATTGTTAATGACGATTGCTCAGGAGGATTACCCTAAAATTAAAGCGAACCCGCATTTAACAGTAATTGGTTACATGACCGAAGAAAGCGCCGGAATGCATTTAGTGACTAGAGCTGATACTAAAATTCCTATTAAAGCTCAGGGCTGGAAGAATTTTTCAGAGTAATTTCTGTAATTGCCTATTCATAAGGAATAAGGCAATAGTGAGGTTTGTTTAGTGTTTTTTAACCCTAAATCTATTCGTTTATTAAAAGCAAACTAAAGGTTAATATACAGAGGATGTAATTGCTTTTCGTTGTATACGTTCCATTCTGGAATGATGAATACGCTCTAAAATAGCATTGATTTCCTTGAATTTCGGAGTCAGTTCAATTAAGTTGCCATTGCTGTTAGTGGTTAACTGCTTTTTGCAATGCGAACAGGTGTATTCTTTAACGTGGTAGGTGACTTGTTTCGTTACTTTGAAGTTATGACCGAAAAGACTACAATACATTTTCGGTATAAATGCGGTTTTGTTAGTAGTTGTTTTCATGGTTTTTGAGGTTAATTTGTTGGAATAAACATAGTTAAAAAAAACAATACATCGTCAAAACGTTATAAATTTTCGATGAAATGCATAATTGTAGTTGAAAATTCTTTCATATTTTCAATATGACTCATGTGTCCATCGGGTAATTCTACAAGTTTTACATGGCGTCCTTTAGTCTGATTGATGACGTTTTTATAATCTAAAACCGGATCTTTTTTGCTTACAATCATGAGTTTGTCAAATTCATGATCGTCTAAAATGTGGTCCCGATCAGGTCTTATTTTCATGCCTTCCAAAGCGGCAATAATACCTTGCAAAGGCGTTTTCAATGCATTTTCAACTATCTCTTTAATCTTTTCGGAGAAGATTTCTCGATTTTTTGGTCGGAATAAATTATTGATAGCAATTCTTATAAACGTTTTGTGGTTTTGTTTAACGGCTTCTATGGCGCGGTCTCTTCCCAATTTACGTTCTGGGTTGTCAGCTAGAGCTGTAGAATTCATTAAACAAATACCATTGACCATTTCAGGATATTTTTCGGCGAAAGCCAAAGCAACATAGCCTCCCATGGAGTGCCCAATAAGTGTGGCTTTTGTAATATTTAAATCTTTTAGAACGGCTTCTACAGTTTCTGCCATCAATTCCATGATGTGTACATAGCCTAAGCATCCGGTGTCACCATGTCCCAATAAGTCTATGCAGATAATACGGTGTTGTTTAGAAAATTCCGGAAGGAAAGGTTTCCACATGCTCTTGTTTTCCAAAAAGCCATGCAGTAAAACAACGACGCTTCCTTTCCCAGTATCAGTATACGCGATGGAGGTGTTTTTGTATATTAAATTCATAAAATTATCTAAACCTTTTAAGCTTTAACTTTTTTTATGGCGGCAAAGGCTTTATCTACAAATTCGTCTTCAACGAGAATAGTAAACTCGTTGGTGGTTGAGATGACTTCATAAAGAACAATACCCTCCCAGGCTAAACGTTTAAAAAAGTGATAATACAATCCGGCAATTTTCGAGTTGTCTTCGGGAAGGTTTACGCAAATAGCCGATAAACCACTTTGTGAAGCCAAAAACGTTTCGTTGCTCAGGCATTCTTTAACAAAACCATCCAAACTGCTGGAAACAATGAGGTTGCTTTCGTGAATACCACGTGTGAAGGTGTAAAATAATTTTGGTTCCTGATTGATGCGTTCCAGAATTTTGCCGTGGTTATCAATAATGGTGTCTGAATTTTTAACTGTAAAGTCGGTTAGGTTAGAGCGCACGGTAATATCACCCAAATTCTGCATCACCTTTTTCATTTTAACCGAGTTGGTTAAAGTTGTGGGTGGATTGTAGCGTCTTAAGGCCATCATAATCGCACCTGGCTTAACATCTTTCTTCAGCATTTTGCTAATAGGTTCGGTTAATTCAATCGCTAAGGCACTAAAGTTTATAATGTTTCTTGAAAGCGCTTCTTCTAAATAAGGTTGTGTTATTAAAATGTCTTCAACACAGTTTGATACAGTTTTCATGTTAATTATTTAACAATATGTGCAAAAGTAAACATATTTTTTAATAAATATCTTTTTTATAGAAAGGAGTTATAGTTTAGCACCCAAAATAATGAGAATGAAGCTGATAATATGAATTTTCGGTATTTGGAAATTGTAGATATCAGCGTTGAACACTAAATACATTTAAGTATTCATTAATATGAAAGTATTAAAATTTGGAGGGACTTCAGTGGGGTCGGTTGAGAGTATTAGTAATGTGAAAAACATTATTAATGATGGAGATAAAAAAATAGTTGTACTATCCGCAATGTCGGGTACAACAAATCATTTAGTGTCTGTTGCCAAGGATATTGAAGAAGGTAATACAGCTGAAGCAGCTAATAAAGTTAATGCCCTTCATGAAACGTATAAAGTTGTTGTAAATAACCTGTTAAATACGAATGCTGAATTAAATGTTGATGTCCAGGCTTATGTGGCAGGTGTGTTCAATTTATTAATAGAAGCCACTGCTAAGTCGTTTACCAAAGCATTAGAAAATGAAATTTTATCACAAGGGGAAATTTTATCAACGTATATGGTAAATGCCTATTTGAAGCAAGAAGGGGTAAGTTCAACGTTACTTCCAGCTTTAAGCTTTATGCGTATTAATGAAGAGAAAGATCCGGATTTAAATTATATCAAAGCGCATTTAAAAACGGTTTTTGAGAATGCTGAAGAGGCTCAGATTTACATCACTCAAGGCTTTATTTGTTTAGATCACGAAGGTGTTGTTTCAAATTTACAACGTGGTGGAAGTGATTATACGGCAACCATTATTGGAGCGGCTATTAAAGCTGAAGAAGTTCAAATCTGGACCGATATTGATGGAATGCATAACAACGACCCTAGGTATGTTGAAAACACGAGGCCAATTTCAAACTTATCGTTTGATGAGGCTGCTGAGTTAGCATATTTCGGAGCAAAAATTTTACACCCACAAACCGTAACACCTGTAAGGGAAGATAATATTCCGGTACGTTTAAAAAATACCATGAACCCAGAAGCACACGGTACGTTAATTAACGATAACCATTCTGAAGTGGGTATTAAAGCTATTGCTGCGAAAGACGGTATTACGGCCATTAAAATTAAATCGGCACGCATGTTAAATGCGCACGGTTTCTTAAAGAAAGTATTTGAAATTTTTGAAGTTTACAAAACATCAATCGATATGATTACTACTTCTGAGGTAGCTGTATCATTAACGATAGATGATGATAAAAACTTAGATAAAATTTTAGTTGAATTAGAAAAAATTGCAACTATCGAAGTCGATACGAATCAAAGTATCGTATGTTTAGTAGGGCACTCGGTAGTGAATCATCATGATACCTATAAATTGTTCCAGATTTTACAGGATGTAAAAATTAGAATGATTTCATACGGAGGAAGTAACAATAATATTTCGTTGTTAATCAACTCGAATGATAAAATAAAAACTCTTAGCAAGCTAAACGATTATTTATTTGAATTAGTCACTCTGTAAATTATAATTTTAGTATTGTTAAAAAGGGTCGTTGCAAAACGACCCTTTCTTTTCTCGACAATCGAGATTTGAATAATTCTTAAGTTTGAACTTACACCGAAATCAGATTTTTATTTTAAGCTTTTGAGCCGATCTCGATGTGCGTCCTCCTGTATTGTTGAATTAACTATTCATTAAATCTTCAATTTCTTCTACTTCAATCGGAATGTTTGCCATTAGGTTTAATGGTTCTCCTTTTTCCTGAACGACAACATCATCTTCTAAACGAATTCCGAAACCTTCATCAGGAATATAAATTCCAGGCTCAACAGTAAATACCATATTCGCTTGCATTGGTTCTGTTAAAATACCGTAGTCGTGCGTGTCTAATCCCATATGGTGAGACGTACCGTGCATAAAGTATTTTTTGTATGCTGGCCAGTCTGGGTTTTCGTTTTGTACATCGGCTTTGTCTAAAAGGCCTAAACCTAGTAATTCTGAAGTCATCATTTTGCCAACTTCAACATGATATTCACCCCAGAGTGTTCCAGGAACTAGTAATTTGGTAGCTTCGTTTTTAACACGTAACACTGCATTGTAAACGGCTTTTTGTCTATCGTTAAAACGTCCTGAAACCGGAATGGTTCTACTTAAATCACTGGCATAATTAGCGTACTCGGCAGCGGTATCAAATAAAATTAAATCTCCGTCTTTACATTGCTGGTTGTTTTCAACATAGTGTAATACATTGGCATTATTTCCAGCAGCAATAATTGGCGTGTATGCGAAACCTTTTGAACGGTTACGTAAAAATTCGTGAGCCATTTCAGCTTCAATTTCATATTCCCAAACACCTGGTTTTACAAACCCTAAAACACGACGAAATGCTTTTTCTGTAATATTACAAGCATTTTGAATCAGGTCGATTTCAATCTGATGTTTAACAGATCGTAGACGTTGTAAAATGGGGTTGCTTTTTGCTACACTATGAGCAGGATAAGTTTCTTTTAGCCATTTGTTAAAACGGTCTTCACGCGTTTGCGTTTCGACATTAGAGCGGTAGTGTTCGTTAGTATTTATGTAAACCGTATCGCATTGCGACATGACTTCTTTAAAGATTTTGTTGAAATCCTGCAACCAGTAAACGGTTTTAATACCAGAAGTTTGAAAGGCCTGTTCTTTATCAAGTTTAGCACCTTCCCAGATTGCAATATGTTCGTTGGTCTCAGTTAAGAATAAGATTTCACGGTGTTTCGGATTTGGACAGTCCGGGAATAATAATAAAATACTCGATTCCTGATCTACGCCGCTTAAGTAGAAAATATTGCGGTCCTGTTGAAATGGCATCGTACTGTCGGCACCAATAGGGTAAATATCGTTAGAATTGAAAACAGCCAAACTATTTGGTTTCATTTGTGCTGTAAAATTCTTTCTGTTGTGAATAAATAGCGCGTTGTCTATTGGATGATATTTCATGTTATAGAATATTAGATTTTGTGAATGACACAAAAGTAAAAAAATCAAATGTTAATAAATGTTATAATTGGTAATAAGGTATTTAGGAGAGGTTAGGAGGGTGTAATAGGTGGTTGGTTTTAAGTTGACTAAAGTCATTTCAAAGTAATCGATTACATTATTGTTTTGCTGAATTTTTAGTTGAATAGTATAATTCCGATAAAGCGAATACTAAAGATTTGTTAAAGGAAATACTTAGAATTTAATGGTGTTACTTTTGAAAGTATTGATTATTAAAGGGTTTTAATGATAATTAGCTACGTATTTGCTTCTTTAAAACCATTCTAAATACTTAATAAAACCGGGGGTAAAGTTTGTCTAAAATGGGCATGCTCACTACATTTGCATCTAGATATAAACTAACTTCAAAATAATGAGCGGATTTTTTAAATCTTCGATTGGAAGAAAAGTAGCGATGGCGCTATCGGCTTTCTTCCTAATGATTTTCTTATTACAACATTTTGCAATTAACCTTTTATCTGTTTTTAGTGGTGATATTTTCAATGAAGTATCGCACTTTATGGGTACAAATTGGTTGATTCAGTTTGTAATGCAACCAGTTTTAATTTTTGGTGTGGTATTCCATTTTATTATGGGATTCATTTTAGAAATTAAAAACAAAAAAGCAAAAGGAGTAGCCTATGCTAAAAATAATGGAGCTGCAAACTCAACTTGGGTTAGTAGAAACATGATTTATAGCGGATTGGTTATTTTAGCTTTTATCTTGCTTCACTTTATCGATTTCTGGTTTCCGGAAATTAATACAAAGTACATTCAGGGCGATTGGTCTGGTGTTCATGAAGGTGTAGAAGGTTACAGATATTTCCATGAATTACAGGAGAAATTTGTTAATCCGGCAAGAGTAGCAGCTTACATCGTAGCTTTTGTGTTTTTAGCATTACACTTGTTGCACGGCTTTACATCGGCATTCCAATCTATGGGAGCTACAGCTGGAAGAAAGAAAACATTACAAAACATTGGTAAAGCGTATTCAATTATTATCCCTGCAGGGTTTATAATTATAGCGTTATATCATCATTTTAATCATATCCATTAATCTTAGATAATATGGCATTAGATTCTAAAGTACCAAAAGGTCCATTAAAAGATAAATGGACAGATTATAAAAATCATATCAACCTGGTTAACCCGGCGAACAAACGTCACATTGATGTTATTGTTGTTGGTACTGGTTTAGCAGGTGGTTCTGCAGCAGCAACGTTAGCAGAATTAGGATACAACGTTAAAGCATTTTGTTACCAGGACTCGCCTCGTAGAGCTCACTCTATCGCAGCCCAAGGTGGTATTAATGCGGCGAAAAACTATCAAGGGGATGGAGACTCGACTTACCGTTTATTTTACGATACTGTAAAAGGAGGAGATTACCGTTCTCGTGAGGCTAACGTGTATCGTTTAGCAGAAGTTTCAGCAAATATTATCGACCAGTGTGTGGCGCAAGGGGTGCCTTTCGCCCGTGATTATGGTGGATTATTAGATAACCGTTCTTTTGGTGGGGTATTAGTATCTCGTACGTTCTATGCGAAGGGACAAACTGGTCAGCAGTTACTCTTAGGAGCATATTCGGCAATGAACCGTCAAATTGCTCGTGGAAAAATTACCATGTACAACCGTCATGAAATGTTAGACGTTGTGAAAATTGATGGTAAAGCCCGAGGAATTATTGCTCGTAACTTAGTAACCGGAGAAATTGAAAGACATTCAGCACATGCTGTGGTTATCGCCTCAGGTGGATACGGAAATGTATATTTCTTATCTACTAACGCTATGGGGTCTAACGCAACGGCAGCCTGGAAAATACATAAAAAAGGCGCGTATTTCGCAAATCCTTGTTACACGCAAATTCACCCAACATGTATTCCGCGTTCGGGAGATTATCAGTCTAAATTAACATTAATGTCTGAGTCTTTACGTAACGATGGTCGTATCTGGGTGCCTAAAAACATGGAAGATGTTTTAGCGATTCGTGAAGGTCGTAAAAAACCAACCGATTTGTCGGAAGACGAAAGAGATTACTACTTAGAGCGTCGTTATCCGGCATTTGGTAATTTAGTACCTCGTGATGTGGCGTCTCGTGCAGCTAAGGAGCGTTGTGATGCTGGTTATGGTGTGAATTCAACAGGAGAAGCAGTTTACTTAGATTTCGCTTCAGCAATTGAGCGTTACGGAAAAGAGCAGGCTAAGATTCAGAATATTGAAAATCCTTCAGCTCAAAAAATCTATGATTTAGGTAAAAGTGTTGTTGAGGCTAAGTACGGAAACTTATTCCAGATGTATGAGAAAATCGTTGACGAAGATCCATACAAAACGCCTATGATGATTTACCCGGCAACACACTACACCATGGGTGGTATTTGGGTAGATTACAACTTAATGACTACGGTTGATGGCTTATATTGTATTGGTGAAGCAAACTTCTCTGATCACGGAGCGAACCGTCTTGGAGCTTCTGCATTAATGCAAGGTTTAGCCGATGGATATTTCGTATTACCTTATACGATTGGTGATTACCTAGCTAATGATATTAGAACCGGAAAAATTCCAACGGATACTCCGGAGTTTGATGAGGCTGAGAAAAGTGTTAAAGACATGATCGATTTCTTTATTAACAATAAAGGACAGCACTCAGTAGATTATTACCACAAGAAATTAGGTAAAATCATGTGGGATAAGTGTGGAATGTCACGTAACGAGCAAGGCTTAAAAGAAGCAATGGCTGAAATTAAAGCTTTACGTGAAGATTTCTGGAAAAACGTAAAAGTACCAGGAAATGCGAACGAGATGAATCCTGAGTTAGAAAAAGCAGCACGTGTTGCAGATTTCCTTGAGTTAGGTGAGTTATTTGCTAAAGATGCATTAAACAGAAATGAGTCTTGTGGTGGTCACTTTAGAGAAGAATCTGTAGAGTTAGATGGTGAGCAAAAAGGAGAAGCGAAGCGTAACGATAAAGAGTACGCTTATGTTGCTGCCTGGGAATACAAAGGTGAGCCTGCCGATGCTGTTTTACACAAAGAAGAATTAGAATTTAAGGATATAGAACTAAAACAACGTTCGTACAAATAAAATAGACATTATGAATTTAACACTTAAAATTTGGAGACAAAAAGACTCAAATGCAAAGGGTCAAATGGTCGATTATAAAGTTACTGATATTTCAGAACATATGTCTTTTTTAGAAATGATGGATGTTTTGAACGAACAACTTATCAATGCAGGAGAAGAGCCAGTGGCTTTCGATCACGATTGTCGTGAAGGTATTTGTGGAATGTGTTCTATGTATATTAACGGTGAAGCTCACGGACCGGACAGAGGGGTAACTACTTGTCAATTACACATGCGTATGTTTAAAGATGGTGATACTATTACTATCGAGCCATTCAGAGCAGCTGCATTCCCAGTAATTAAAGATTTAGTGGTAGACCGCACTGCCTTCGACCGTATTCAACATGCCGGAGGTTATATTTCTGTAAACACTTCAGGTAATACTCAAGATGCGAATGCTATTCCAATTTCTAAGCATGCTGCTGATGAGGCTATGGATGCTGCAACCTGTATTGGTTGTGGAGCTTGTGTGGCAACGTGTAAAAACTCTAGTGCTATGTTATTCGTCGGCGCTAAAGTTTCTCAATATGCGTTATTACCACAAGGTCAGGTGGAGGCTGCTGACCGTGTACGCAACATGGTTGCTCAAATGGACTTAGAAGGTTTTGGTAACTGTACCAATACTGGAGCTTGTGAGATTGAATGTCCTAAAGGTATTTCATTAGATAACATCGCAAGAATGAACAGAGAATTAATGAAAGCGCAATTCTAAGAATTGTTAATTCAACATATTAATGAAAACCCAGGCTTAGACTTGGGTTTTTTTGTGTAGCTTTAACAGGTTAAATTAATGTGATGAATAAACTGTTCTGCCTGCTCATAATTTGTTTTTTGTCTTTTACTAATGGCTTTTCCCAAACGAAAAGTCAGGTGTATGATCAGCCTTTTTCAGAAGATGCCTTACTTAAGAATTTAGAAAATCTTTCCTCAGACGCTTTCGAAGGTCGAAGAACAGGAACCCGTGGCGGAATAAAAGCCCGAAAGTATATTATTAATGAGTTCCATAAGTTCGATATTCATCCGTTATTGAAGACTTTTGAGCAGCCATTTTCGTTTACAGAAGATGATGTTTATTACGAAGGCGCTAATGTGTTAGGGCTCATAAAAGGAACTAAATTCCCTAATAAATATATTGTTGTTAGTGCGCATTACGATCATGAGGGCATAAAGAACGGAGTAATTTATAATGGTGCCGATGATAATGCTTCCGGAGTGAGTGCGTTGTTTAGTTTTGCTGAATATCTTAAAAACCATCCCCCGCAATATTCGGTGATTTTAGCAGCTTTTGATGCTGAAGAATTAGGACTTCAGGGATCTAAATATTTTGTTGAACATTCAAAAGTAGGGATGAACCAAATCGTTTTTAATATCAATATGGATATGATTAGCCGAAGTGATAAAAACGAGCTTTACGCTGTTGGAACCGGTCATTTTAAATTTTTAAAGCCTATTATTTTTAGTATAAAATCGAAAGAAGGTTTTAAATTGAAAACAGGTCATGATGAAGGAAACTGGCGTGACGACTGGACTCATGCTTCCGATCATGGTTCATTCTTTAAAAAAGGAATTCCTTTTTTGTATTTTGGTGTTGAAGACCATGAAGATTACCATGAACCTACTGACGATTACGAGAATATTCAGCCGGATTTCTATGGAAATACTGTTAAAGCAATACTTTCGGTTTTTGAAAAACTAGATAAAGTAAAATTTTAAATTTTACTTTTTAATGGTGATATAAGAGGTTGGCATCCACCACATGTTAACTCCAAAAGCAACGGTTATAATTTCGTAACCATCTCTAACTTTTTCATTAACTAATCTTTCAGTGTCTGCTCTTAGTGTTTCAGTAGACCACATGGTACTTAGTTTAATAATGCGATGTTCTTTCATTTTTAACTTTTTTAAGAATCGTTTATTAGTTGTTAAAAGTGAAAATTTGTTACAAACTGAAGAATACAAACCTCCTTATATTTATTTTTTACTAATGGTCATGCCCGCCACCTTCCTCGGCCAGAAGCATGTAACCACCTTGTGTTAAAACGGTTTTATTCGTCAAATCATTAGCATTTAAAATTTCGGCATAGGTTTCATTTTGTTGCCCTAAGTTGATTTTAACTTTTTCAAAAGTATAATTTCCATTGTTTTTGTCTTCTAAGACTAGAGCATACATGGCACCTTCGTATTCAATAAGAGCATCTTTAGGTAAGGCTGGTTTATCTTCAGCTCCGCTAATAATATTGGCTTCTACAAACATACCCACAATAAAGTTAGCCTGAGATTCATCTAAAATATGTGCATGCACTTTTACAAATCGGTTTTTTTCGTCAATAGTTGTGCCGACAAGATGAACTTCGGCATCAAAATTTTGGTTAGATGCTTCAGGGATTTTAAATGTTATTTTTTGACCTTTTTTAAGTCGTAATACATCTTTTTCAAACACCGATAATTCCAAGTGAATATGGTCGGTGTCGATAATTTCCATAATCATATCGGAGGGAGATACGTGAATGCCATTGCTCACTTCAACCTTAGTTACATAGCCATTTATTGGAGAATAGATGTTGATGCTTGATGTAAATTGCCCTTGTAGAACAGACTCCGGATTTATGTTGAGCATCTTCAGTTTTTTGTTTAATCCGTTGTATTCTGCTAATACACTTTTATAGGTGCTTTGGGCTTTTAAAAAGTTTTTCTCTGAAGTTATATTTTCATCAAATAGGGTTCGTTGTCTGTTGAATTCTGATTTTAAGTAATTAAGTTGCTCGGCAATTTCTAAGTAACGTTGCTGAATTTCAATAAACTCCGGATTTTCCAAACTCACTAAATGTTGACCTTTTTTTACTTGGTCACCAATTAAAAGTGGCGTTTTAGTAATATAACCATCTACAAAACTACTAATTGTGGCTCTGTTATGCGGTGGTACATCAATGACACCACTGGTAACAATGTTTCTATTAAAGGTGTGCGCTTCCAACTTCCCTAATTGCATCTGTTCGGTTTCAAATTGTTGCTGGGTAACAACAATATCTTCTCTCATATGTTCTTCAGCAACAGGTGTCATGTTATTTTCTGAATTTTTACATGCCATTATCGTAAACAGCGCGATGATTATATGTATGTATTTCATGATCTTTTATTTTATGATAAGATGATTGATGGTGATGATGGTTTGGTTATAAAAATTTAAATTATCGAGATAATTCAATTGAATATCGGTTGTGGTTTCAATGCTTTGTATGTATTGAAAGAAATCGATTTCACCTTCTTTAAAATTGCGATTGGCCGTTTTTATAATTTCGTCTGAAAGTGCCTTACCTTCATTTTCGTAATAGTTGATGGCTTCATTGTACTGTTCTAATTCAGCCAATAATTTTTGGTGCACTGATTTTAATTTCACTTTGTAATTATTTTGTTCGGCTATCGAAGCTTCACGTGCTAATTTGCTAGCTTTAATTTTAGAAGCATTTCCGCTAAACAACAAAGGAATTTTAATTCCGAATTTGTAACCAATAAGATTGTCATTTAACGAACTGTTAGAGCCCTGAAAATACTCCACGCTTAAATCGGGGAGTAGATTTTGTTTCTCCTGCTGATTTAAGGCTTTATAATAATCGTTATAGTGCTCGTAAAAGCCTAATCCGACATTGTCTTCAATAGAAATGCTTTCCAGTTCCAGTTTTTCAAAGTTCGAACTAATTTCAGGTAAGGTATCGGTTTGAACCACTTTTTTAAGCTGTTCTTTAGCCGCAGCAACTTGAAGAAGAGATTGCTTGTATTGGGTTTCCAATTGTTTTTGTTTCGATCGGGCACTAATCATTTCCAGATAATTAGTTTCACCAAGTTCAAAACGACGTTCTGCTGCTTTAGAAAAGTTTTGATACAGGCTATCCAGAAAGCGGTAAGATTCTGCCTTATTTTGCGCATAACACAATTGATAGTATGCCAGAGAAACATCGCGTTTAAGTGTTTCTAGTTGTATGTTATAATCAGTGTTTTGAAGCTCGTATTTCGCTTTGTTCACTTTTTTATCGGCAAAATATAAGGTCGGAAATTTAAAATCTTGACTCACACCAAAGACCTTTAAGGGGATGCCGTTTACTGCCATGTTATTTTCATCGTAATTGTAAAAAAGCTGTGTTTTATCGAAATTGAAAGCACTTCCTATAAGTGCTTTGCTTTCATCGGTTTTTAAGGCGCTGGCTTTCAATCCTGCATTATGTTCTATTGCCAGATTAATAGTTTCTTCTATACTTAAACCACCATTTTGGGCATTGATATTAAAACTAAGCAGCACAATAATAATGGCAGTAATTGCTTTTTTGTTGGGTTTTATATCTTTCTTTTCTTCAAACCAGGCATATAGCACAGGTAATACAATTAAAGTTAAAACGGTTGCTGTAATCAATCCGCCAATTACCACTGTGGCTAACGGACGCTGAACTTCGGCACCTGCGTTGGTAGAAATAGCCATAGGCAGGAACCCTAATGCTGCTGCAGAAGCGGTTAATAAAACTGGTCTTAAACGTTCTGAAGTTCCTCGTTTTATGCGTTCTTCAATATCAAGTACACCAAGTTCTTTAAGTTCTTTAAAATGTTCGATTAGTACAATACCATTTAGTACTGCGATACCAAATAATGCAATAAAACCGATACCTGCCGATATACTAAACGGCATACCGCGTAGCCATAACAAGACGATGCCACCAACAGCCGAAAGCGGAATAGCAGAATATACCATAGCGGCTTCTTTTAGAGAGCCAAATGCGAAGTGTAGCATGATGAAAATTAGAATTAGAGCAACTGGAACTGCCACTAATAAACGGTCTTTGGCACTTTGTAAATTTTCAAACTGGCCACCATAAGTAACGCGGTATCCTACAGGAAGTTTTACTTTTGTATCGATAATATGCTTAACATCATTAACTACCGATTGCAAGTCACGGTTTCTAACATTTATTCCAATTACGATTCTACGTTGGGTATTGTCTCTAGAGATTTTTGCGGGGCCGGTGGTATATTTCACTTCAGCCAACTCGCTTAATGGAATTTTAGCTCCAGTAGGTGTGTCGATGTATAAATTCTGAAGGTTTTCAATATTGGTACGTTTGTTTTTATCTAACCTAATGACCAAGTCGAAACGTTTTTCACCTTCAAAAATATTTCCAACTGTAGCACCGGCAAATCCCATGGTGATAATTTGATTAACATCGGCAATATTCAATCCGTAACGAGCAATTTTACTGCGTTTGAAATTCACGGTCATCTGAGGAAGTCCTTCTACTTTTTCAATAATAATATCTGAGGCACCTTCAACATTATTAATTAGTGATTTAATTTCGTTGGCTTTGCTGGCCAACACCGACAAATCTTCACCAAAAATTTTAATGGCAACATCGGCTCTTACTCCAGTAATGAGCTCGTTGAAGCGCATTTCAATAGGTTGCGTAAATTCCACTTCCATACCGGGAATAATTTTCAGTGCTTCTTTAAACTTATCGGCAAGTTCGTCTTTATTTTCAGCAGATACCCATTGGTCTTTAGGTTTCAGTTTAATAATCACATCACTTTCTTCCATACTCATGGGATCGGTAGGAACTTCGGCGGCACCAATTCGGCTAACCACCTGATCGACTTCAGGGAAATTATCCAGTAATGTCCTTTCTATTTTAGTGGTAATTTCAATAGTTTTACCAAGAGAAGTTCCGGTTTTTAATACCGGTTGAATCACGAAATCGCCCTCGTCTAAGGTTGGTACAAATTCACCACCCATACTGGTGAAAATCCAGATGCTAACAGCTAAAAGAACGCTTGAAAGAGAAACGACTAACGTTTTGTTTTGTAAAGCCCAGTGGATGGTGGGGTTGTAAAACGTGTTTAAACGATTCATAAGTCTAACCGATATGTTTTTGTCACTCTGTTTTACAGGTTTCAAAAACAAAGAAGAGATGACAGGCACATAGGTTAAACATAATAGCATGGCACCGACTAAAGCAAAGCTAAAGGTAAGTGCCATAGGTTTAAACATTTTGCCTTCCACACCGCTAAGTGATAAAATGGGGATAAACACAATAAGAATGATTAATTGCCCGAAAATGGCAGAATTCATCATTTTTGAGGCACTTTTTTGTGTAATATGGTCTATTTTAGCTTGTTGTTCACCTTTGGAAAGCGCATTGATTTTTACACTCTGACTAGTAATTTGAAAAGCTATAAATTCGACAATAATAACAGCTCCATCTATAATGATTCCGAAGTCAATGGCTCCTAAACTCATTAAATTAGCATCAATACCGAAAAGATTCATCAATGAAATGGCGAACAGTAAACACAACGGAATTACGGATGCAACCACTAACCCCGATCGTAAATTTCCGAGCAGTAAAACCACCACAAAAATAACGATGAGCGACCCTAAGATTAAATTTTCGGAAATGGTAAAGGTGGTTTTTCCAATAAGTTCACTACGTTCTAAAAACTCATTGATGTAAACGCCTTCGGGCAAGGAGCTTTGAATGGAAGTAATGCGTTCTTTTACAGCATCAATAACTTGTTTGGAGTTCCCGTTTTTAAGCATCATGACCTGACCAAGTACTTTTTCGCCTTCACCGTTTCCGGTAATCGCTCCAAATCGTGTTGCACTTCCAAAACCAACGTTGGCTACATTCTTTATGTAAATGGGGACACCTTCATTTTTTACCACAATGTTTTCAATATCAGAAATTGAATTGATTAAGCCTTCCCCACGAATAAAATAGGCTTTATTGGTTTTTTCGATATAACCACCACCGGCAATACTGTTGTTTTTTTCTAAAGCATTGAAAATATCAAGATAACTGATATTCATGGCTTTTAACTTTTCCGGATTAATGGCAACTTCGTACTGTTTTAAGTAGCCCCCCCAAGTGTTAATTTCTACGACACCAGGAATTCCGGAAAGTTGTCGTTTTACGACCCAGTCTTGAATGGTACGTAAATCGGCTGTGGAATATTGATCTTTATATTCGGGTTTAACATCTAAAATATATTGATGAATTTCTCCCAAACCGGTCGTAATGGGTCCCATTTCGGGAGTGCCAAAGCCTTCGGGAATTTTTTCCGAAGCCGATTTTATTTTTTCGGCAATTAACTGTCTTGGTAAATAGGTGCCCATATCGTCATTAAAAACGATGGTCACAACCGACAGACCAAATTTAGAAACCGAACGAATTTCGTCAACACCCGGCAAATTGGCCATTTCCAGCTCTACAGGATAGGTAATAAATTGTTCTACATCTTGAGTAGATAAGTTTCGCGAGGTGGTTATCACCTGCACTTGATTGTTGGTTATATCTGGTACCGCTCCAATGGGAATCTGGGTTAGGGAGTAAATTCCAAAACCAGTAATAAAGACGGTGAAAAGTATAACGATTAGCTTATTTTTTAAGCTGAATTTTATAATGTTTTCTAACATAATTCATTGTAATCAAATTAATTAAAAATACTATTTAAAATCTTAAGGTTCTAAATAGTTATAAAAATTGATAAAGAATTATGCTGCTTTAGGAGGTTGAAATACAGAAGGTTTTTCAAATAAAGACACGGGGTCTTTGTAGAAAGAGTCTATTGGTTTTTCTATGACTTCCGAGATTTTAATATCATAGGAAAAATGCTTGTTAAGTATAAACGTTGTGTTTAAATGACATAGCATATGCTGATGTTCTTTAAACGGAAGGTTTTTATGGTCTTCTGGTCTGTCTGGATGAGGCGCTACCTCATTACCATAATGTTCGGCTAAAAACTGAAAAAAATCGTCGCCATATACTTCTTTGTGATATTTTGCATGTTCAATTAAGGTATTGAACTTTGAAAAATCATCAAAGCTGATGTTGAAACTTTGTATAAGTATCAAAAATGAAAATAATATGACGGTTGTTTTGCTCATACTTTGCCACAATAGTACGAAAAATACAGGTGTTTTTTGTTAAGACAAGCTTAAAAGTAAGCTTTCAACTGTATGGTTCCGGTGTGAATGGTTTTACTGGTTTCGGTTTTTCGTCCGTAATAATTTAGGTTTAAATCTAAAAAAGTAGTTAGTTTTTTCTGAGCTAATAAACTCCAGGTGAAGTTTTTTCCAGGTTGTAAACCTTCCAGCATTTGGTAGGCTACAGGAGTATTGGCACTTCCTGAAAAATCGTTTGAAAGAAAATTGAATTCACCAATTATTGAACTTTTTTGATTGTTGGTAAAGGTGAATGATGTGCCGTATTTTGATTGCTTTAAAGCCTCAAAACTACCAATAGTGTTTTCTTTGTTAGCGTATTGATAATAGAGATCAAAGCGTGTATTGTCGTTAAGTAAATAAGACAGTTTCGGGTTCATGCGTGTTTCATCAAAATTATAATTTTTACTGATGAAGTTCTCGCTTAAACTTTCGTTATTCTCAAAATCAGATTGTAAAGTAATCAACCAGCTTTCCTGAATTTTATGGTTGAAATTAAATTGATGACTTTTTAGAGCATTCTCTACAAAACCGGTTGAAAGTATATTTCGTGTTCGGTTGGACAGAAAGGTGTAAGATGTTGTGTAACGCTGTTTGCCTCGGTTGAAAAACAGAATATTTCTAAAATTCAGTTGAAGTCCCAATTGATTGGCTTCATCATTTTCAAACGGATTTAAATTAAAACGATGGCCGTCGCGTTTTAATTTTCGGTCGACTAAATAACTGGTTTGATTATAAAAATGCGACCAGAATTTTTTCGACTTATTATCACTAACCGACCATTGTGCCGGATTTATCGTAACGGTTTGACTCAATCGGTTTTGATGCGTTTTTATATACACTCGGTTTGGTAGAAGTACCCGAATGTATTTTCCTTGGTCTTGAAACTGAGCTATTTCAAATTCTTCCAGTTCTTGAATACCATTACCGTTATAATCAATCCAGGTATAGGTGCCTTGTCCGGGTTCGACTTCTACATAAGTGAAATCCTGTTGTGGTAAGGTCCCCGAATTGGTTTCGAAAAGGGTGTTCCAAAGGATAAGTTGTTTGAATAACTTTTGGCTGAATTGTAATCTGGAATTAACAGAGTTTTCATTAGGAATATCTGCTTCAGTACTTTTTAAGGTTCGGTAATTTGCATATAGAGCCAGATTGGTATTGGTGTTTTGAATAAGTCGCGTATCGAGATAAAAGGTGTTTGAGGTGTTTACTTTTTGTAATTGGTTGTTTCTAATGCTATCGTTTACGCGATTTTTGTAGCCAATTTCAGTAAAAATTTTAGAGCTGTCTCCCACACCAAAAAAGACTTCGTATGATTTGAATTTTTGACTTAATGGTGTTAGTGAATCGGTTAAAAGTTCGCGCTGTTCGTTGTCTTCAATAGCGAGTTTAGTGCCCAGCCAACTGCATTTCATGCTGTAGGTGATGCGATTATATGATCTTAAAAAGGTTGAAGTATTAATGGTTGAATTTGCATCTAAAAGGCTGGAATACGACTGAATATTGAATTTATTTAAATTCATATTTACGTTTGCCAGATGTCGGTTACCATTGAAAAAACCAGAATAGCCGAGGTTTTGAAACTGATAGTTCATATTACCTTTTTCTGGATGAAACAAATTCAGCCCTGAGCTTAGTAAATTCTGGTTGTTATAATCGTTAATAATGGTCCTTCCGTTTAGGTCGCTTAAGTTCCAATCGCGATTAAATTCGGCATTATATAAGCGCTCGATGGTATTAAAGTTTTTCTGAATATAGTCACCATCAACAAAGACATTTAAATTCCAAAGACTATCTTGTTTTATAATGCTTTGGGTGATTTTTAATTTTCCGGCAAAGCCGTCGTTGTTAGTGTCATCAAGATTTGAAAACAGGTTTAAATCTTTTTTACTTCCGGCGATTTCAAAATCGATATTGGTATTTTCGGTAGGGGTGTAGCTTCCGTTTAAAACGGCTATTTGTAATTTGGTAGGCGCCACAAGTTGTACTACAGGTGCATAATTTCCTTGCGGAACACCTAACTGAGGTTCAACATATTCATAAATATTACTAATGGCATTCGTGCTGCTTAAAATATAATCGCCTTGATTGGCTCCAACCTGAGAAAAGGTCACGCGATACAATTCATCATCAGGATTATTTGAAAACACGAAAGCTTCAATACCGTTAATCACTTCTTTTCGGTACAAAATGCGGTTGTCGTTATAAGGTTCCTGAATTTCAGAAGGGGCAACCATTTGTGTGCGGTCGTCTCCAGCTTGTGATAAGATTTGCACCTGATCTTCAGATAGGTTTTGTTGTAAGGGTTGATTTTTGGCATCATTTTCAGAATAAACTGAAACACCAAGTTTTAACTTGTTACTTTCAAAATTCCCACCACCATAAGCGACCAAGCGAGAATAATTACGTTCGCTATATTGATAATCTACCGTTATTCGCATTTCGGAAGTGATAGGGAAGGTGGAGTTGAAAATGATTTCACCGGCGTTATAATCTATAATATAGTCTTTGTTTTCGCCACGTTGTACCACGCTGCCATTCACATAAACGGTTTCACTACCAGAGACGATAAGGACAAATAATTCGCCGTTTTGCCCCTGTAATTTGTATGGACCCTGATTGCCTTCCTGAGCCGTAAACTGGCTTCGTGTAAACTGCCCGCGAACCAGAGCTCCGGCAGCAAAAAGCTGCGTTTGTTTTTCATCGCGTCCAACATCGGCATTTACGAGTAATCCCTGAACCCGTTTTGAGAAATTGGCAAAGTAAGAGGTGTTGTTTTCTAAATCTATATCGCCAGCGCGAACATTCCATTTATTGCTAATTAATTCAATAAAAATCTGATCGAATTCATCCAGACGCTGGCTGTAGCCACTTTCCTGAAGCGGAATGTTAGCATCCTGTATCGAGGCACGTAGCGTTATTTTGTCGTTTAGTTTTCCTGAAACCTGTAAATCCAGTTCACTTTTTAATACCGAGTTTTGGTTATTACCCACCGTAACCCCACGAGAAATACTTCCCGAAGTGGTTAAACCATCAAAAGGGATATAGTTTTTATTCGTATTGGGTTGCGATAGTTGATAGAGTTTTTGAAGGTTATCGGTATTCTCAACAATAATAGTTTCATCTAACTGTTTATAAGTCTTGGTTAAAAAATCAGGAAACTTTAAATAGTTAATTATAATCGAATCTGAAGTTATGCTTTTTTTGAAGCGTAACGTCGCTTTGGGAAAATCTACCGTATAATATGTAGAGTCAATAAGTCGGTTGTCAAGGGTTTTAATCGAAAAATAATTTGGGTTAATACTCACCGAATCGATCGTGATGGTTTCGTTTACAGCTGTCTTTTTGGTTTTATAAGTCGCGTTTTTTTCTTGGGCCATCACCCAAAAACTAACAAAAAACATAAAAAGGAAAACTGTAAATTTCATGTACTACTTAAACAGCAAATTATTTAAAATATTTTGTGAATAGTTTTTGTTAAATGAACCGCAAAATTGTAGTGTAAAAGTAACGCATTATTTAATTTAGCAGAAATTAGATAGACTTATTAGCTTTAGTATGATCATATTTACAGGCAAATAAGTGATTAGTAAAATATTAAAAGACAAGATGAAGATAATATCTTATAACGTAAATGGTATTCGGGCGGCAATAAGTAAAGGGTTTTTAGACTGGTTAAGAAGTGCAAATCCAGATGTGATTTGTCTACAGGAAATCAAGGCTTTAAAGGAGCAATTAGATGTAAATTTGTTTGAAGAATTAGGCTATAAATACAATTACTGGTTTAGTGCTGAAAAAAAAGGATATAGTGGTGTGGCTATTTTAAGTAAAATTGAGCCGAAACATGTCGAGTATGGCACGGGAATTGCTTCAATGGATGCAGAAGGAAGAAACCTTAGAGCCGATTTTGACGGACTTTCGGTGATGAGTTTGTACTTGCCTTCGGGAACTAATGATGCACGCTTAGATCATAAGTTTGAGTATATGGATATGTTTCAGGAGTACATCAATAACTTGAAAAAGGAAGTGCCTAATCTGGTTGTTTGTGGCGATTATAACATTTGTCACGAAGAAATGGATATTCATAATCCAAAAGGATTGAGTAAAGTGTCCGGGTTTTTACCAGCCGAACGTGAATGGATTGGTGGTTTTATCGATAGTGGTTTTATAGATTCGTTCAGACACTTAAATAAAGAGCCGGATAATTATACGTGGTGGAGTTACCGGGCTAATTCGAGAGCCAATAACAAAGGTTGGCGTTTAGATTATGCGATGGTTGCCGAACCGTTACAAGAAAAAATAAAAAGAGCCGTTATACTAAAGGATGCTGTGCATAGTGATCATTGTCCGATTTTAGTAGAAATTGAATAACAGAAACCAAAATAGAACTTAAACATGATTAAAAAATTTGTTTTAGCCACATTCACCTTATCGCTTTTAGCCTCGTGTGTATCGCCAAAAGTGTATAAAGATTTAGAAAATAAATATAATAGTCTAAAAAAGGAGAATCGTAAGTTATTAATGGAAAACGAAACCCTTTTAGATGATAAAACGGTTTGTGAAAACGAACTTAATAAATTAAAAGATTCTTATGCAAGAGCGGTAGAGCAGCGTGATAGGTTAGAAAATGATTACAATGCAGCTAAAACAAATTTAGATAATCTGAAAGCTTCTTATGAAGCCTTAGAACAAAACAGTTCTAAAGCGATTGCAGCCAACTCTCAAAAAAATCGCGAACTTTTAGCAGAATTAGATGCTAAAGAGCAAGCTTTGAATGCCGAGATTACACGTTTAGCGAAGTTGAGATCGGAGTTAGAGGAACGTTCTGCGCGTGTGGCAGAACTGGAACGTCTTATCGCTGAAAAAGAAGAAGCTATGACGGCTTTAAAAGATGCGATTTCTAAAGCTTTAACCGACTTTGAAGGTAAAGGTTTAACCGTAGAACAACGTGACGGAAAAGTGTATGTATCTATGGAAAATAAATTATTATTCAACTCAGGAAGTTGGGCGGTAGGTGTCGACGGTCGCCGTGCGGTACAACAGTTAGGTAGTGTATTAGGACAAAATCCGGATATTGCCGTGTTAATTGAAGGACATACCGACAACGTGCCGTATTCTGGAAACGGACCATTAATTGATAACTGGGATTTATCCACGAAGAGAGCTACAGCTATTGTGAATATTTTAGCCGAAAACGACGATATTTATCCTGAAAACTTAACGGCAGCTGGTCGGGGAGAATTTGCACCGATAGCAAGTAACGAAACACCGGAAGGGCGTGCTAAAAACCGTAGAATAGAAGTGATTTTAACCCCTAAATTAGATGAGCTATCTAAACTTTTAAACGAGTAACAACATTATAAGATTAACATAGATTTAAGCCTTTCAGCTTCCCGTAAGCTGAAAGGTTTTTTTATCTTTAAAGCTTAAATCTTCACAGAAAACATTAAAAGAAATGAAGTATACAACAATACCGAAAACCGATATAAAAGTTAGTAAAATTTGTCTGGGTACGATGACTTGGGGAAACCAAAACACCGAGGCAGAAGGTCATGAGCAACTCGATTATGCTTTAGAGCAAGGGGTTAATTTTATCGACACCGCTGAAATGTATCCGGTGCCGGCAAGTCCGGAAACCCAGGGAGAGACCAGTAGGATAATTGGTAGCTGGTTAAAGAAACGCGAGAATCGCGATCAGGTGGTTATTGCGAGTAAAATAGTTGGGCGTCCAAGTGATTATACCGCACATATTAGAACAACTGGTCTTCAGGGTAATTCGATAGCTGAAGCAGTAGATAGAGAATTAAAACGTCTGCAAACCGATTATATTGATATCTATCAAATTCACTGGCCAGAGCGAGAAACGAATACCTTTGGTAAACGCGATTATGTGCATAATCCGGATGATGAATGGACGGATAATTTTAATGAAGTCTTGCATAAAATGGAGGAACAGATTAAGGCTGGTAAAATCCGTCATGTTGGATTATCCAACGAAAAAGCTTGGGGAACGATGCGTTTCTTGGAAGAATCGAAAACACATGGTTTACCACGTGTAAGAACTATTCAAAATGCTTATTCGTTATTAAACAGAACTTACGAAGGTGATTTAGCTGAAATTTCTATGCGTGAACAAATTGGCTTGTTAGCGTATTCGCCAATGGCTTTTGGTGTGCTTTCTGGTAAATATATTAAAGGAACTGCAGCCGATAATTCCCGATTAAAGTTGTTTCCAAGATTTGCACGTTACAGCAGTGAGCAATGTGCCGAGGCAACGAGACAATACATGAAGATTGCAGAGGATTATGATATGACTTTAGCACAAATGAGTTTAGCTTTTGTGAATCAGCAACCCTTTGTAACCAGTAATATAATAGGAGCAACCTCTATGGAGCAATTAAAGGAAAATATAGATTCAGTTAACTTGACACTAAGTAAAGAAGTCTTAGAGAAAATTAATAATGTACATGCAGTTATTCCTAACCCTGCAACTTAAAAAGTTAAAAGCCTGGATATTAATCTAGGCTTTTTGTTTTACTAATTTTATAACTTGATCTAAATATTCTTTATAAATGTGAAGATTGAATTTGTGTTCTGTATTTTGAATGGTTTTTATATATAGACTATTTTGAAAATCATGTACAGGTAAAAACAGATCTAATAGGTCTTCGGTTAAATCAGATTTTTTAGTAAACTTTCCTTCTACCTCTATTTCTTTAATTTCAGATAATTTAAATTTTGTTTTAAAACTAATAAGTCCAAAAACGTATTTTCGATTTAACTGCAATGTATGTTCATTGATTACAATCTCTTCATAGTAAGTTATGAGAAAAATGAAAAGGATAAAGATGCTTACAGCTAATAAATTCCAATTGAAATTATTCTTTAAAGAGGTTATTGTTACTAAAAGAAGAATAATCAGTAGGCTTTGTATTATAATAGTTTTTAAATAGCGAATGGATGAAAAGGTTGAAAACATGGGTTGATTAATATCTATAAATTAAAATTTAAAGTTAGATTTTATTTGGTGTAATTCAAATGAACTTTTAGTCCATATTGTTTATAATTAAAATCGTTTTTAAAATTTTGTATAAATAAAAGGTGTTTTTTAATTCTCTCCGAAAACGAAATAGTTAATAAGTTTTGTTTTGGGTGTTTATTAACCTGATAAAAGTTAGCTTTTTAAGGACATTCGAGAAGTAATTTTGAAGATATTAACCATCTTTTATTAATTATGATTACTCGATTTTTTAATTATCTGTGTTTTGTTTTGGTTATCGTTTCATGTAATGATACAGTTAACAATTCAAAGGATTTGGCTTTGCATACTGAAAAGCATTGGAGTTATTCCGGAGAAACTTCGCCTATGCATTGGGAAGAAATAAAACGGAATTCGTCTTGTGGAGGTGAATTTCAATCGCCGATAAACATTATACACAAAGATGTAGATTCGGCAAAGCAAACTAATTTGAAAATACTTTATAATGCAACAACTTTTATAAGTAAGGTGGAGAACAACGGGCATTCGATTCAATTTGATTTTGAATTAGGGGATTCTATTAATTACAATAATAATATATCATATTTAAAGCAGATTCATTTTCATGAACCTTCCGAGCATAAAATTAATGGTATTGTTTATCCAATAGAAATGCATTTAGTGCATCTTGATAAATCAGGACAAATTACGGTTCTAGGAGTTTTAGGAGAAGAGGGAGATGAGAGCTCGCTGTTTGAGTTTTTTGAGAGTTTTTTACCTTTAAAAGAAGGTGCGTTTAAAGAAATTAATCAGCATGTAGATTTGTCTGGTTTATTGTTGAATGAGAAACAATATTATTCTTATCAAGGATCGTTAACAACTCCACCTTGTACCGAGGAAGTAAACTGGATTGTTTTTAAGGAGCCTATGATTCTCTCGGTGGATGAGGTTTTAAAGTTAAAAAGTAATATGCCTATTAACAATTATCGTAATGAGCAACCATTAAACGGAAGAAAGGTCGTTTATAATTATTAAAAAAATAGTGCTAAAAAGAAAACCCCTAACTAGAATTAGCAGGGGTTTTTATGTGAGATTTTACTTGGACATTAAGAGGTTTTAGCAATTTTAATGTGTGCTAAATGGTGTTCACAATGCCAGGCATAAATACCAATAGTCGTTTTTAGGTTTACAAAGGATTTAGATTCTGGATGAAAATAGCTTTTGTTTAAATCGTCTGCATTTAGGCTGTCGAGTAGAAGAGTCCATCGCTGATGCAAACCTTCTAAAATGATTAACGAGCTTTCTACTGAAGGATTATTAGCATCAGGTAATGCCGCCCAAAGATTCTCATGATACGGTTTTATGGTTGGCGTATCCTCGGTTAGGGCAAGTTTACATCTGATAAAGCTGTTCATATGGCTGTCGGCACAATGGTGAACCACTTGCATAATGTTCCATCCGTTGGGTCTGTAAGTTTTTTTTAAATCTGATGGAGTTAAATCTTTGATTTCTAATTTGAGTTGTGTAGGGAAATCACGAATTGCTTTTATCCACTCTTTTATTAGTGTTTCGTTAATAATTTCAGGAGATTTAAACTTACCTATTGGATATTTTAAGTGTTCCATTTTGTGTTTATGTTGGAGATTAATTTAAGTGTTTTTCGAAACATTTACTTTCTGAAACATCAGCGTATTGGCCGTAATTTGGTATGTTCTGATAGCCATTTTTTTCATAAAGTTTAATAGCTTCGGGTTGTTTAATACCAGTTTCTAATATGCAGGTGGTATACGATAATTGTGAAGCCCATTGCTCCAATTCGGCAAGTACTAAAGAAGCAATGCCTTTGCCGCGGTAATCTTCGGCGGTGTACATACGCTTAATTTCCATAGTTGTACTATTGCAGGGTTTAATAGCTCCGCAGGCTATGGGAACGTTATCCTTATAAGCAACAACCACATAGTTAATGGAGTCTATTTTGTTGAATTGTGCGTAAAAAGCATGGTCGTCGTCATCGCGTTTAGCTAAATCGGTATCGAGGAGTTTAACCAACGCGATGAAATCGTTGTTGGTTGAGGTTGTTCTGAGTAGCGTAATCATAAAAGCCTATTAGCCCTTCTAAGATAGTTATAACAGTTGAATTTGTATGGATAAATTTGCGTTAGGGATAACAGCGGAAAGCCCACAGTGAGGTACGAACGAGGACATGGAGCGTATAGCCCGACCCGGAGGGTAACGCTATAGCTATAAAAAAGAAAACCCCTAACTAGAACTAGCAGGGGTTTTAAAAAGATTATTTAACCTGATTACCATCTTTATCGAAAAAGTGATATTCTAGGTATGTGTAAGCATCTCTTGGTAAAATTTTCACCCATTTTTTATGTTCAAAAAACCATTTTGAACGTATAGATGGAAAACCTTTTGTTAAAAAGGCTGCTATAAAAGGATGTGTGTTTAAAGTCAACTTTTTATAGTCTTTTTTTAATAGTTTTTCAAGATCGTGAGTTATTTTAGGCACGATACCTATTGGTGCCTCAACCTCTGAATTTTCCATAAGTTCATCAGGGTTTTGTTCCCTAGTTTTTATGTTCATTTCTGGGCGTACACGTTGTCTTGTAATTTGTATCAATCCAAATTTACTAGGGGGCAGTATTTTGTGTTTCGCTCTGTCGTCTTTCATTTCGTCGCGGAAATGGTTGAAGAGCTTCTGCCTGTTTTCTGCATTGGTCATGTCTATAAAGTCGACTACAATAATGCCTCCCATGTCGCGTAAACGCAGTTGTCGGGCAATTTCGGTAGCGGCGATTAGGTTAACTTCTAATGCGGTTTCCTCTTGGTTGTTGGCTTTGTTAGAACGGTTACCGCTGTTTACATCTATAACGTGCAGGGCTTCGGTGTGTTCTATTACCAGATAAGCACCTTTCGCCATAGATACGGTTTTGCCAAACGAGGTTTTAATTTGTCTTTCTATTCCGAATTTTTCGAAAATAGGAACGTTTGATTGATACAATTTAACTATTGATTCTTTGTTAGGTGCAATTTCATGCACGTAATCTTTAATTTTAAAGTAAAGCTCTTCATCATCAATATGAATTGCTGTAAAGGTGTCGTTAAAAATGTCTCGTAATATAGACGAGGCTTTGTTCATTTCACCTAACACTTTACTTGGATGATGGGCTTTATGTAGCTTTTTACACATTGCGGTCCAACGACTCAGCAAATTTTGTAAATCTTTATCTAGTTCAGCTACCTTTTTGCCTTGTGCTACTGTACGTACAATAATACCAAACCCGGCAGGCGTGATACTTTTAACCAAACGTTTCAGGCGTTCTTTTTCTTCTTTGTCTTCTATTTTTTGCGAAATAGAAATACGGTTAGAAAAAGGGACTAAAACAATATATCTACCGGCAATAGATAGCTCAGAGCTTATCCTAGGGCCTTTGGTAGAGATTGGTTCTTTTACTATTTGTACTAATAGCGACTGATTTGATTTTAAGACATCGGCAATTTTACCGTCTTTATCAATATCCTTTTCAAATGGGAAATTTTTTAAAGAAAAATCTTTTAGTTTACCTGTGCTTACACTTTTTGTGAATTTTAAAAGGGAAGGGAGTTTTGGTCCTAAATCATGATAATGCAAAAAGGCATCTTTCTCATAACCTACATTAACAAATGCAGCATTTAGACCAGGAACAGCTTTTCTTATTTTGGCTATAAACACATCACCAACCAAAAAGTTATTACCACCTTCGTCTTTCTGTAATTCAATTAGTTTTCCATCTTTCAATAAGGCAAAATCAACATCATCGGAACTAGATCTAATGATCAATTCTTTATCCATTTAGTTAATTTTTATCCATACGTTTTAGTTAAAAAGTTTAATGTTAAATGTTTGAAACTCTATAAGCTAAAAACCTAAAACCCAAAACCTAAAACCTAAATGGTACAGATGGATTATACTTAATTTTTTAATCTGAGGCCAGTAATAGCAACAGATTTCACAGGATTTTTTAAATCCGTGGAGTTCAGGGAAGGCACAAAATGTACCCACATTCTCTTGAACTCATTTCAAAGAACGTTTTGTTTTGTAAAAACCAAAAAAAGTAGCTATTAACTACTTTTCTTGATTATTTTTTCTTTTTGTGACGATTAGCGCGTCTACGTTTCTTACGCTTGTGCGTAGCAACCTTATGTCTCTTACGTTTTTTACCACTTGGCATAAATAGTGTTTTTTAAATTAATAATTTCTTTTAAATGTTTCGTTATTTAACTTCTACATTAGTTTTAACGCCTTCTACAAATACTTTAGCAGGCTTAAATGCAGGAATGTTGTGAGATGGTATTTTAATAGTAGTGTTTTTAGAGATGTTTCTACCAGTTTTTTCTGCTCTAGTTTTAATGATGAAACTTCCAAAACCTCTTAAGTAAACATTATCTCCCGCTTCTAAAGATGATTTTACTTCTTCCATAAATGTTTCAACCGTCGCTTGAACATCACCTTTTTCAATTCCTAATTTCTCAGAAATTTTTGCTACTAAATCAGCCTTCGTCATTTTAATATATTTTTTTAGATTACTATAATTTTAAAAGGGATGCAAATATAGGAATTTAATATTCAATATTTCAAACCTAATTCATTAAAATTTAAGATTATAAACGTTTATTTTTGTTTGCTGTATTTATTTGATTGATGATATTTTATAAAACTTTAAACAATTGGTACTCAAATAATAAGCGCGACTTACCATGGCGACAAACCACCGAGCCGTATTATATTTGGCTATCAGAAATTATTTTACAGCAGACTCAAGTGAAGCAAGGACTGCCATATTACCGCGCATTTACCGCCGAATTCCCGTCTGTTTTTCATTTAGCAGAAGCCGACGAAAGTCAGGTGTTAAAATTATGGCAAGGTCTCGGATATTATTCCAGAGCGAGGAATTTACATACAACAGCAAAATATGTAGCCAATGAACTGAACGGAAAGTTTCCAGACAACTATAAGGCCTTATTAAAATTAAAAGGTGTGGGTGATTATACGGCCAGTGCCATAGCTTCTATCTGTTTTAATGAACCTTCAGCTGTGGTTGATGGTAATGTGTATCGTGTGCTGTCGCGTTATTTCGGCATCGATACACCTATAAATACCACTCAAGGACAAAAGGAATTTAAAGCTTTGGCTCAGGAGCTTATTGATAAGCAAGATCCGGCGACCTTTAATCAGGCGATTATGGAGTTTGGGGCAACGCATTGTAAACCTAAAAACCCAAATTGTGATACCTGTCCTTTTATTAATAAGTGTATTGCATATAGTAAAGGTGAAGTAGAAAATCTGCCCGTAAAATTGAAAGCCAATAAAGCGAAAACGAAATATTTTAATTTTTTAGTCATACTTTCTGAAAACAATCAAACGGTATTAGAACAGCGCAAGGGAAAAGGAATCTGGCAAAATCTGTATCAGTTTCCTTTATTAGAAACCAAATCAAAGGCCAGTTTTGAAGATGTTTTAGAATTAGCTAAGGCCCACCCAATACTAAAAGATAAACCGTTTGAGTTATCGTTATATAATAAGGAAACGATTGTGCATAAATTATCACATCAGCATTTGCATACGAAATTCTGGATTGTCAAGCTTAATTCTAGTATTGATGAAGGTGTGTCATTTGAAACGGTAACAGATTATGCGGTACCTATTTTAATAGGAAATTTTATTGAAGCTTTTGATTTTTAATTCGGTAATTTATTGCCAGTCGCATTTTTTTGTTAATTTTAAAAAAATGGAAATCGATTCTTATTAATGAAAAGCAATTCTGTAATTTTGCTTTTGTATAAACAACAATATATATGTCTGGAACTTTAAATAAAGTTATGTTAATTGGTCACTTAGGCGATGAGGTAAAAATGCACTATTTTGAAGGGGGTGGATGCGTAGGACGTTTTCCTTTGGCAACTAACGAAACCTATGTTAGTAAACAAACTAACGAGCGTGTGACTAATACAGAGTGGCATAATATTGTAGTCAGAAATAAAGGCGCCGAAATTTGCGAAAAGTATTTAAGCAAAGGAGATAAGGTATATATTGAAGGACGTTTAAAAACCAGAAAATGGCAGGACGAATCGGGTAATGAACGTTACTCTACTGAAATTCAATGTACCGACTTTACGTTTTTAACCACTAAAAAGGAAAGTGAAGCACAAATGGGTAATTCACCAAGTGTGTCACAACCTCAAAAGCCTGTTGAAAGTAAACCTGTTTCGAGCGAGCCTTTAGAAGACGATGATCTTCCGTTTTAAAAAGAAAACACTAAAAGTGTTTTTTATGTTTAACTTAAATATTAGTATTTGGACCCTGAGCCCGCCAGTTTTAGTAGTTTAATAGCCGCAGTTGATTACTCAATTGTATTTGGTTTTGTGTTATTATTTATACTGCTATGTTGTTCCGCACTTATTTCTGGTGCTGAAGTAGCTATGTTCTCGCTTTCGCGCAGTGATATTGAGAAAGGTTTGGAAGAGAAATCCAGACGGATTCAAATTATTTCAGATTTATTAGATCGCCCTAAAAAATTACTGGCAACCATTCTTGTAGCTAATAACTTCATTAATATTGCAGTGGTAATTCTGTTTGCTTATTTAAGTGAATTTTTATTTTCAGGAATAACATCTCCATTAATTAAGTTTATTATCGAGGTGGTTATTGTAACCTTCTTAATTTTATTATTTGGTGAAATTTTACCTAAAATTTATGCCAGCCGAAATAATCTGAAGTTTGCTGTATTTATGGCCTATCCGCTTAAGGTGTTAGATGTGTTATTGTCACCTTTAAGTTTGCCTATGCGAAGTGTTACCATAGCAATTCATAATAAATTAGGAAAACAAAAGTCGAATTTAAGTGTCGATCAGTTATCTCAGGCTTTAGAGTTAACAAGTGAAGAAGACACCACTAAAGAAGAACACAAAATTTTGCAAGGCATTGTGCAGTTTGGTAACACAGATACCAAACAGGTGATGCGTCCGAGAATCGATATTTTTGCTTTAAATATAGAACAGAAGTACGCCGATATTTTACCTGAAATCATTGAGAATGGGTATTCGCGTATTCCGGTATTTCAAGATAATATTGATAACATTAAGGGGATACTTTACGTAAAAGATTTGTTGCCTTATATCGATAGAAAACAGTTTGATTGGACAACTTTAATCAGAGAGCCATTTTTCGTGCCTGAAAACAAAAAACTGGATGATTTAATGGCAGAATTTCAGGAGAAAAAAGTCCATTTAGCAGTTGTGGTTGATGAGTATGGGGGAACATCTGGATTGATTTCTTTGGAAGATATTATTGAAGAAATTGTTGGAGACATTAGTGATGAGTTTGATGATGAGGATTTAACCTATTCAAAACTCGATGACCGTAATTTTGTATTCGAAGGTAAAACGGCACTGAAAGATTTCTATAAGATTATTAAAATTGAAGATGAAACCATTTTCGAGGAAAATAAAGGCGAAGCCGAAACTATCGCAGGTTTTGTGTTAGAGATTTCAAAAAGTTTTCCGAAGTTAAACAGTAAAATAAATTTTAAAAATTTCGTTTTTAAAATTGAAGCTTTAGATAAGAAACGTATAAAGCTCGTTAAATTTACCATTCTTGATGAAGTATAATATTTACTTGTTCCTATTAATTGTATTGTGTGTGTCTTGTGGCGAAGATTATATTCCTAAGCCTAAAGCTTTTTTAAGGTTAGATTACCCCGAGCATAAATACAGCCGGCCAGATTTTACAGGTTTGCCATTTTCTTTTGAAACGAATAAGTTGGCAACCGAAGTTAATGTAAAACCTATGCGATCGTCTGTTGAAAGTTATGGAGTTGATTTGCAATACCCTTCCATGAAGGGAACAATTTTTATTACGTATAAGGCTGTTAATAATGATAAAAAAGTATTGGAAAAGTATTTGCGTGATGCTGAAAAGCTAACTATAGAGCACATGATTAAAGCAGAAGAGGTTCCTCCAATGTTTCCTTTTGAAAACAAGAAAGAGAGAGTTTATGGTGTTTTCTCTGAAGTAAAAGGTGATGTGGCTTCACCAGCGCAGTTTTATGTTACCGATAGTGTGAATCACTTTTTAACAGGGTCGTTGTATTTTTACGCGAAACCTAATTACGATTCTATTTTACCAGCAGCAAATTATCTTGAAAAAGATATTCAGCATATTATGGAAACCTTAAGGTGGAAATAAAAAAACGTCTAGATTTCTAGACGTTTTTTTTAGTTATTATGTATTGTAACGCAACAGGGCTTTGTGTCAGGTTTATTCAGTTGAAAAATGTTCAACGGTTTTCATGTTGCTTACTTTATAAGTGTCGCTAACCAAAGTTACAGTTTCTGTTAAGTTTTCAGGGGTAACAATGGCGTCGTTGTATTCAACCATCGCTAGTTTTTTATCGAAATCTACTTTAGCCGATTTTACGCCGTCCATCTTAGCTAATTTCTTTTCAATGGTTTTAGCACATCCTATCATGCATGTCATACCATCAACGTTAAATTCAGCTTTAGCGTAAGTCGCATTAGGATCTAATTTTTGAGTAGTACTGGTCGTTGCAACTTCTATAGTTTTTATTTCAGCTTCAACTTTATTTTTACAGCTAAAAGTTAAAAGTGTCACTACTGCAACAAGGAATATCTTTTTCATTTTCAATGATTTTAAAAGGTGTTATGGGAACAAAATTACTAAATAATACGGTTTAATGGATTTAGAAGCTTTAATTTTGCGCGCATTAAATAAAATGCTTGGTGAAAACGAATAATTTAAAGTGGGTGTATTTGTTTACACTTTCAGTAATCTGGGGAAGTTCTTTTATACTAATCAAAAAGTCACTTTTAGGCTTAACGCCCATGCAACTTGGGGTTTTACGAAATTTAATCACTTCTCTTATTTTATTGACTTTAGGGTTTAGAGGATTGAAAACCGTGACGCTAAATGAGTGGAAGTGGTTAGCGGTTTCAGGTTTGGTAGGGTCTTTTGTACCGGCCTTCTTATTCGCTATAGCGGAAACTGAGATTGATAGTGCGGTAACTTCGGTATTAAATTCTTTAGTGCCAATGCATACATTTTGGTTGGGCTTGACATTTTTTAATATTCCCTCTTCAAAACGTCAGTTTTTAGGATTGGTTGTTGGGTTTATTGGTTCCTGTGTCTTAATGTTGAATGGAGCCGAGTTGAATCCGAATCAAAACTACTGGTATGCCGGATTTATTCTGTTATCGGGATTAATGTATGGACTCAATGTGAATATCATCAAGCGTTATTTACATAATGTAAAACCACTTACTATCGCAGCTGGTAATTATACCATCATCTTTTTTCCTGCCGTAATCATGTTGTTTTTTGTGGATTTCTTTTCTAGAGAAACTTTTGCTAACCCGGAATTCGGGATGTCTATGATTTATATAACAACTTTGTCCTTTTTTGGAACCGCCATGGCTAAAATTTTATTCAATAAATTGGTGAAAATTAGTACGCCTGTGTTTACATCATCGGTAACGTATGTGATGCCGATTGTCGCTTTAATGTGGGGATTTTTAGATGGAGAGCGTTTTAGTTTTACGCAGGCTGTTGCTGGTTTTGTGATTCTTTTAGGTGTTTTTTTAGTGCATAAAAGGGAGTAATAGTCGGATTTACAGTGAATAATAATTGGGGTTAAATTATTATTATTCAGGAATTTTTACGAAATTTAAGTGAATTAATTTTTGGTAAAAATGAAAAAAATAGCTCTTCCTATCCGATTTGGCCTAGTCACTAGTGCTGTATTAATTGCTTACTTTTTAATTTTAGCATTGTTCCACAGGCACATTTATCCGGCGTTTAGTTTTTTTAATGCGGTTATCACTGCCTTTGGTATTTATGAAGCCATTAAGCTCACCAAACTAGAAAAACCAGAAGCGTTTTCGTATGGAGAAGGTTTTAAAACCGGACTTATTACAGGTTTTATTGCAGCCATTTTATTTACTTTTTTCTTTTTATTTTACATTACCGAAATTAATGCTGGATTTTTATCAGAATTATTTAAAGTACTTAAAGGCGGGTTAGATGCTGATACAGGCTTAGTTACCTTTGTGGTTTTAATCATGGGATTGGCTACAACGGTCATTGCTACTCTGGCAGTTATGCAATTTTTAAAAAATAGCACGCAAACTTAATAAAACGTTTGTTAATTAATTAATTAGCAGTATATTTGCACCCGCCTATTATAGGGCGAGTAGTATTTCATAACAAAATTAATTAATAAACGTTACGCTATGTACGCAATTGTAGAGATAGCAGGGCAACAATTCAAAGTTGAAAAAGACCAGAAAGTCTTTGTTAATCGTTTAGCTACCGAAGAAGGTGAAGCAGTATCTTTTGATAATGTACTTCTTTTAAGCGACGGTGACAATGTTACTGTAGGCGCCCCAGCTATAAACGGAGCTCAAGTAGGAGCAAAAGTTTTAAAACACCTTAAAGGTGATAAAGTAATAGTTTTCAAGAAGAAACGTAGAAAAGGTTACCGTGTAAAAAATGGTCACAGACAAGCTTTAACTGAGATCGTTATTGAAAGTATCGTTGCTTCAGGTGCTAAACCAGCTGCTAAAGCTGAGAAAAAAATAGAAGCTCCTAAAGCTGAAGCTTCTCAAGATTTAAGCGCTTTAACTGTTGCTGAATTAAGAGAAATGGCGAAAGCAAAAGATATTTCAGGATTTTCTACAATGAAGAAAGCTGAATTAATCGCTGCTTTAAGTTAATAATAAAATAAAATCGAAATAAAATGGCACATAAAAAAGGAGTCGGAAGTTCGAAAAACGGTAGAGAATCAGAATCGAAACGATTAGGTGTTAAGATTTTTGGTGGTCAAGCTGCATTAGCTGGAAACATTATCGTTAGACAAAGAGGTAACACTCACCACCCAGGTGAAAATGTTTACCAAGGTAAAGATCATACTTTACACGCTCAAGTTGATGGCGTTGTAAAATTTACTAAAAAGAAAAACAATAAGTCTTACGTTTCTATAGAGCCTTTCGAAGCTTAAGAAACTATTCTTTTTAAGATATATTAACCCTTTCTGTTTACAGGAAGGGTTTTTGTGTTTAATAATTATAGCTTAATATTAAATACACATTTAAGTCATATACAGGATGTTTCTTTAAGGTTTGTTTTAAAAGAAATTTCCAGTTTTGACTTATATTAAACTATTTTTAGTTGCTTTTTTTGTTGCATTGTCTTTTCCAATTAATGCACAGTCTGATACAATAACGTCTCACTTAGTTGATTTAAAATTCAGCCGATTAAAGAATCAATTGCAATCGGCACAAAAGAAGAAGGATTCTGTTGGTATCGCTCATGAATACATTAGATTAGGTGATTTTTATAAGAATTTGTGGTTAGATAGCGAGGCTGTAAAACAATACCATATGGCACAATCGTTTTACAGTAAAACAGATACGGTTTATGTCTATCTCAACAATCAGTTAGCCGAAATTCACCATGGTCTCAAACAATTTGAAGAGGCACAATTGTATTTAAAGCAAAGCCTAGAGGTTTCAAAAACATTGAACTACAAAAAAGGTCTTGCCCGAACTAACGCTTTGTTTGGAAGTGTTGCCGAAAAGGAAAAACGCTACGAAGATGCTTTACGTTATGAAACGACAAGTTTTGAGTTATTTAAAGTATTAAATGATAGTCTAGGGCTTGCTGTTACTAATGAAAACATCGGAAGTATTTATGAAGATTTAGAACAATATGATGTAGCATATCAATACTTCAAAGCGGCTTTCAATTATGTGCAACATAGTAATTCCGATATTAAGATTAACATCATTAATAATTTAGGGGATGTCAATCGAAAATTAGGAAAATACGAGAAGGCACTTGAATATACGCAACAGGCGTTAAAGTTGGCTCGACAAACAAAAAACGGTTCGCAGGAAGAAAGTGCTTTAAAAGATCTGGCCAGGACATATGCTGAAATGGGGGAATTTGATAAAGCATATCATTATTTAACCGACCAGACCATTGCTAATGAACAAGAATTGAAACGCCATAATTCCGAATTGGTTAGCTCGTTGCAAATTTTACATGAGGTTAAAGAACAGGAAACTCAGGTAGAATTACTCAATAAACAAAACCAGTTGAGTCAAACGCGGCAACTCACTATATTGTTATGTAGCGTTGCGTTAACGGTGATATTCATCATCATTCTTTTTTATTTTAAACGGAAAAAAAAGCAGGAAAGCACTATTATTCAATATGAGCAACAATTATTAGAAGCCGATTTAGAACGCAAGATCGCCAAAGAAAAAGCGTTAAAACGTGAAATTGATATTCAGGTTTCAGCCTTAACGAATTATAGTTTAAATCTGGCTCAAAAAAATAAAATGCTTTCTGAAGTTTCAAGAACTTTAGCTAGCCTAAAAGATAGAAATAGTGAGTTAATTAAGAATAAACTTGAAAGCTTGTCAAAGGATATTGAAATAGAATTATCTCAGCAAAATGAATGGAGTGAATTGTTAGGCTTTTTCGGAAAAATTCATCCCGGATTCTTTGAGAAATTAAAAGCAGAGGCCCTTGAAGAGCTGTCTATGTCCGATTTACGTTTATGTATGCTCATCCGTTTGAATTTATCTTCAAAAGATATGGCATCCATACTTCATATCACACCTGATAGCGTTCGAATTGCGCGTTATCGAATGCGAAAAAAATTACCACTTCAACCAAAAGAAAAGTTAGATGTGTATTTGGCTAATGTGTAGCTAATCTTAACGCTATGTTGTGCCAATGTTAATGTTGCTTTGTAATATACCCTGTATACTATGATTTGTTACGGTTTGTTAACATAGGCTTTAGCTAATTGAGTGTGTTGGTAGGTAGTTTTGTTCCTAGAATTTAACTAAAAATAATCAACTTAAAAATGAAACACTATTTAGTTTTTTTAATGTTACTGGGAATCTCTTTCAGTAGCTTTTCACAAACCGGAAATATTCAGGGGGTCATTACCGACGAAAACGGTATTGCGGTACCAGGTGCTACTGTTGCAGTACAAGGTTTTAATAAAGGAGCAGTGACCGATTTCGATGGAACTTATACACTTGTAGAAGTTCGCGAAGGACTTCAAAAATTAATTGTAAGTTTTCTTGGTTACGCCAACGTTGAAAATGAAGTAACCGTTAAAGCAAATCAAACGGTGATTTTAAACATAACTATGAGTTCTAAGTCAACAGAACTGGAAGAAGTATTGGTAACAGGTTATGGTTTGGGAGGACAAGCGAGAGCTTTGAACACGCAGAAGAATAAACAAAATATTACCAACATTGTGTCGACTGACCAGATTGGTAAGTTTCCTGATGCTAATATTGGAGACGCGGTAAAACGTATTCCAGGGATTACCATGCAGGTCGATCAAGGTGAAGCCAGAAACATTATCATTCGTGGTTTATCACCACAATTAAACTCGGTAACCTTAAACGGAAGTCGTATTCCTTCTGCTGAAGGAGATAACCGTAATGTGCAAATGGATTTAATTCCGTCAGACATGATTCAAACTATCGAGGTAAATAAAGCTGTAACGCCAGATATGGATGCAGATGCCCTTGGTGGATCGGTAAACTTAATTACCAGAACATCACCTCAAGGTTTTCGCTTATCTGCTACGGCAGGTTCTGGAGTGAATTTCATTACAGATAAGCGCATCTTAAACGGTTCGTTTTTAGTGGGAGACCGTTCTAAAAATGATAAATTCGGATGGATGGTTTCAGCATCTATCAACGATAATGATTTTGGTAGCGATAACGTTGAAGCAGAGTGGGAAGATGAGTTTGAATACAATACTGGGGTTCAAGATTCAGAAGGAGAGGATATTTTAGAGGAAGTTGTAGTAAACCCGTATGCGAAAGTATTTGAGGTTAGAGAATATTTAGTGCAACGTGTTCGCAGAAGTTTCTCTGCTAACTTCGATTATAAGTTAAACGAAAATAACACCATATATTTTAAATCGATTTATAACTGGAGGGATGACCGCGAAAACCGTTTTCGTTTGGAAAATGAAATTTTAGACGGAGAAGATATTGGTAATGGAGATTTTTCAGTAGATGCTAACGGAAATTTAACCAGTTTCCCTGTGGAAGCGAAACGCCAAACCAAAGGAGGTATTGATGGCGGACGTAATAAAAATGCACGTTTAGAAGATCAGCGTATGCAAAATTACAGCTTAAGCGGAGATCACTTATTTGGTAGTGTAGAATTAGACTGGATGGCATCGTATTCGAAAGCTTCTGAAGAGCGTTTAAATGAGCGTTATTTAGAGTATGAAAGCGAATATGGAGTAGCATTCAATAACAATGGAGATAAGCCGTTATTTACGCCTTTAAGTGCAACAGATTCAGATTTCAGGTTGTTTGAACTTGATGAAATTTCAGAAGAAAATCAGTATACCGAAGAACAGGATGTAAATTTCTTTGTAAATGTTAAAGCTCCACTGACTTTAATTAGCGATAAGGAAGGATTTTTGAAATTCGGATTCAAAAGTCGTTTAAAAAATAAAAACAGGAATAACGACTTTATGGAATACAGCGATGAAACCGGAGCATTAGAGCTTTTAGGCGATATTCCAACAAGAAATTATTCAGATAACGATTTCCTTGCCGGAAGTCAGTATCAGATAGGTAGTTTCGCTTCGAAAGATTATTTAGGAGGTTTAAACTTATACGACAGTAGTCTTTTTGAAGGGGAAGATCTTCCAGATGAATATTTAACAGCTAACTTCGATGTAAACGAAAATGTATACGCTGGCTATGCGATGTTAAATCAGCAATTTTCAGATAAATTCACCGTATTAGCAGGTGTGCGTTTAGAGCATACAGCTATTGATAGTGAGGGAAATACATTGGTATTTAACGAAGATGGTGATTACGATGGTACTCAGGTTGTTAAAGGTAAAGGGAGTTATACAAATCTACTACCGGGTGTGCATTTAAAATACAATGTGGCCGATAATACCGTGTTACGTTTTGCATGGACAAACACTTTAGCACGTCCTAACTATGTAGATTTAGTGCCTTATCAGGAAATTAATAATGAAGATGAGGAGATTTACTTCGGAAATTCAGAACTAAATCCAACAACCTCGATGAACTTCGATATTATGGCAGAGCAGTATTTTAAATCTGTCGGATTATTATCGGGAGGTGTGTTCTATAAGGATATTCAAGATTTCATTTATACTAATGTTTCTGAAGATGAAAACGGTTTTGAAGTTTACAAACCATTAAATGGTAACGGCGCAACAGTTTTTGGGGCAGAGGTGTCTTTGCAACGCCGTTTAGATTTCTTACCAGGTTTTGCTAAAAACTTCAGCATTTATTTAAACTATACGTATTTATCGTCTGATACCGATGGTATTTATAACGAAGATGGTGAAGAGCGTACCGATTTAGATTTACCTAACACTGCGCCAAATATGCTTAATGGATCGTTAGGTTACGCCGATAAACACTTTAGCGTGCGTTTATCAGGAAACTTCTCTGATGCTTATGTTGATGAAATTGGTGGTCGTGCATTCGAAGATCGTTACTACGACAAACAGTTTTTCTTAGATTTCAATGCAAACGTAGCGTTATCAAAACAATTGAGTTTATATGTAAATTTAAACAACATCACGAATCAGCCATTGCGTTATTATCAAGGTGTAAAAGGAAGAACCATGCAAATGGAGTACTACGAAAAACGCCTGAACTTTGGTTTAAAATACGATTTGTTTAAAAAGAAATAAGGTTAGATATAGATGATGAAATTAAAAATAAATTTAGTTTTAGGTGTCGCAGCGTTAATGGTTAGCTGCGGACCTAAACTACCAGAAATTAAAGCTACAATAATAACAGAAACTACACCTCATGATACCGACGACCCTGCGATTTGGGTGAATAAAGTCAATCCGGAGCAAAGTATTGTGTTCGGAACGGATAAAGATGAGGTAAATGGCGGTGTGTATGCGTTTAATCTTGACGGAAAAATAATTCAGGAAAAAAGTTTAACCGGTGTAAGTTATCCGAATAATGTAGATGTGGAATACGGTTTTAAACTAAACGATTCTACCGAAACCGACATTATGGTATTTACTGAAAGAGAAAAGCATCAGGTAAGAGTGTACTCGGTGCCAGATATGACGCCTTTGGATGATGGCGGTTTTAAAGTATTCGCCGATGAAACTGATGTAGAGATGAAACGACCAATGGGTGTTTCAATTTATAAAAATCCGAAAAACGGAACTATTTCCTTTTTTGTAAGTCGAAAAGCAGGACCAACCGAAGGGTATTTACATCAATACGAATTGATGTCTGATTCTTTAGGTGTAAAAGCAAACTTGCTTAGAAAAGTAGGAGCCTTTAGCGGACAAAAAGAAATTGAAGCTATAGCTGTTGATGATGCTTCAGGATATGTGTATTATTCAGATGAAGGTGTTGGCATTAGAAAATACTATGCCAACCCAGAAGGTGGTGATGAGGAAATCAGTTTGTTTGGTAGCGAACATTTTAAATCAGATATCGAAGGGATTGCCATAGCTAAATATGTCGATAAAGGCTTTTTAATCGTATCGAATCAGCAGGCACATACGTTTAACGTGTTCGATTTAAAAACGAATGTGTTTGTTAAGGAAATTAATTTGGGAACTGTTGAAACTGATGGTTGCGATGTTACTAACACCGCTTTAGGTAGTAAATTTCCAAACGGATTGTTTGTATCTATGAGTGATAACAAAACATTTTTATATCACGACTTAGGTTTACTTAAGTTAGTGGATTAGTTAGTTTTTTTGAATGTTTTAAGGCCTTCTCTACTTAAGAGAAGGCTTTTTTGCTTATATATGCAAATAATTATGTGAAATCTTATAATGAGAAAGAGAATTTTCACTTTGTTGCTGGTGCTATCATCAGTTTTTATAAATGTTTTTCCCAATCAAATTTTAAAATTGGCGCTAATATTGGCGGACAGATATCAAGTTTGAGAGGATTTGATTATGACCAACCAGATAATAAATTTGAGTTAGTTCCTGTATTGGGAGTAAATTTTGAGGTTTGTGTAACTTCTTCCTTGTCAGTAATTACAGCTTTTAATTATGAAAGATGGAAAAAGGAAAGAGGTGTTTATTATTATGGAGGCTATTCAAGTTATGAAGGTACAGTAAAAGAGAGTTATGACTTTTTTAATATTCCCTTATTGATGCGGTATAAATTTGGAAATAAAAAACTTTACTTTTTAGAAGGGGGAGGGTTTCTAAATTATTTTAATAAGGGAAATCCAAGTGGTTATATGCCATTATTTATAGATTTTGAAGATTATAATTTTGGATTGGCCTTAGGACTTGGAAGAACTTTTTACTTGAATGATAATTTCGATATTACTTTACAATTGAGAAATGAACTTGGGTTGTCTGATGTCAATAAATATGAAACTATGGTAAGTGGCAATGTTAAAACTAACACATTTAAATTAATAGCTACTTTTAATGTTAATTTGTAAACGTTGGGTGTATAATTCTTTTTTAATTGACTTTTTCGGAATAATTGATTAATTTAAAGCCAATTATCTGCTAAACCATAAGACAATGCAACTTCCTTTTAGATCTGAAATTAGAAATTCCCCAAATCAGCAAATCATTAAAATTTTTTTAGGAGATGAATCATTAGATGAAAAGATAAAAATTCATTTAGAGCGATTTAATGAGATAGAACTAGTAGAAATAGAGGAGACGGTAGGTCAAAATCGTGCGAACGAAAATCTCACGGTCTTTTTGAAGGACGATGTCGATATCAACAAAATGAAATCCGCGATTGACTCCAGTCTGTGGTGGTATTTTGAAGAGGATATGATTGAAGAATAAAACAATGCAATAATGATTGCAGCGGCATACTTTTTTGAAATGCTGAAATACATTCAGTACGAAGAAAAGATAAAGCGGAAAACTTGGCAACTTAGCAATTGCTCAAAATAAAAAAATCCCAAGCCTTGTTGCTCGGGATTTTATGTTTATGTAAGATGCTGAAATAAATTCAGCATGACAGTTTTTAGTATCTGTAGTGTTCTGGTTTGTAAGGGCCTTCAACGGTTACACCAATGTACTTAGCTTGCTCTTCGCTAAGTTCGGTAAGCTCAACACCAATTTTAGCTAAGTGTAATTTGGCAACTTTCTCGTCTAAGTGTTTAGGTAGCATATAAACTTCGTTTCCGTAAGCTTCAGCATTGGTCCAAAGTTCGATTTGCGCTAAAGTTTGGTTTGTGAATGAGTTACTCATTACAAAACTTGGGTGTCCTGTTGCACAACCAAGGTTCACTAAACGACCTTCGGCTAGGATGATAATATCCTTACCGTCTAGGTTGTACTTATCAACCTGAGGTTTGATTTCAACTTTAGTGTTACCGTAGTTTTGGTTTAACCAAGCCATTTGGATTTCATTGTCGAAGTGTCCAATATTACAAACGATGGTTTTGTCTTTCATCGCTTTAAAGTGTTCAGCTCTTACAATATCTTTATTTCCAGTTGTTGTAATTACAATATCAGCATTACCAACAACGGTTTCTAATTTTTTAACTTCGTAACCGTCCATAGCCGCTTGTAACGCACATATTGGGTCGATTTCTGTTACAGTAACAATACTTCCTGCACCTTTAAATGAAGCAGCAGTTCCTTTACCAACATCGCCATAACCACAAACAACAACACGTTTTCCTGCAAGCATCACGTCGGTAGCGCGACGAATCGCATCTACAGCGCTTTCTTTACATCCGTATTTGTTATCGAATTTAGATTTGGTTACCGAGTCGTTTACGTTAATAGCAGGCATTGGTAATGTTCCGTTTTGTACACGCTCGTAAAGTCTGTGAACTCCTGTGGTTGTTTCTTCAGATAAACCTTTAATTCCAGCAGCTAATTCTGGATATTTATCTAAAACCATATTGGTTAAGTCACCACCATCATCAAGAATCATGTTTAATGGTTTTCTATCTTCACCAAAGAAAAGGGTTTGCTCGATACACCAGTCGAATTCTTCTTCGTTCATCCCTTTCCATGCGTAAACAGCAGTTCCAGCAGCAGCAATAGCAGCAGCAGCCTGATCTTGAGTTGAGAAAATGTTACAAGAACTCCAGGTTACTTCGGCACCTAAAGCCTGTAACGTTTCAATTAATACAGCCGTTTGAATAGTCATGTGTAAACATCCGGCAATACGAGCTCCTTTTAAAGGTTGAGAAGCACCATACTCCTCACGTAAACTCATTAATCCCGGCATTTCAGCTTCGGCTAATTCTATTTCTTTTCTACCCCAGTCTGCAAGCGACATATCTTTTACTTTATGTGCTACGTAAGGAATTGTTTTTGTACTCATATCAATACTTTGTTTTGTTTTTAAAACTAAACATTCTTGTGATTAAAACATAAATAGTTAAATTCGCCTGTCAAGAATGTAAAATTGCCTTAGGCGGTGCAAAGATAACTATAACTTTTAGAATATTAAATGCCTCTTTATAAAACCATTACTCCAAATTCACAAACTACTGTTAAAATCTGGAAAATAACAGAGTCGTTTGATGATTTATTACAGGGATTAGCCTTAAAACCAGAAAGTTTGAATCGGGTTTTAGCGATGAAAAGTGAAATGCATCAACGCGGATTTTTAAGTGTTAGGCACCTTTTAAAGGCTTTCGGGTATACAGATTCTGATTTATTTTACGATGAAAATGGTAAACCACATTTAAAGGATGGTAAGCAGATTTCAATTACGCATTCGTTTCAATTTTCGGCAGTAATTGTTAGTGATGGTATTATTGGTATTGATATTGAAAAACAACGAGATAAAATTCAGGTGATTGCTCATAAATTTATCGATTATGAGTACAATTATTTAGATGAAAACTCTGAAGATTACATTAATAAGCTAACTATCATTTGGTGTGTGAAAGAATCGTTATATAAACTTTTTGCAACACCTGGATTAAGCTTCAAACAGCACTGCTTGATGATTCCTGCCTCAGACAATCAGAATGAAACCGTAGCATGGATTGATTACGAAGATAAAAAACACAGATACAACGTTCAGTTTTTAGAGTTTGAAGGTTTTACCTGTGCCTATGCGATGGCTTAAATGAGTGCGGTTTATAAAAACATACTTTCGGCTATTGATTCGGGTAAAAAGTTACTAGCCGTTTTAATTGATCCGGATAAGTTTGCTGTTGAATCGCTTCCGGATTTCATGGCAAAAGTAAATGACTCGTTAGCGACTCATATTTTTGTTGGTGGAAGTACGGTTGAAGATGAGGAGACCGATATTTTAGTTGAAGCGATAAAAAGGTGTTCAAATTTACCTGTCGTGTTATTTCCAGGAGATGTTACTCAGATCACTGAGAAAGCTGATGCACTTTTGTTTTTAAGTTTAATTTCAGGAAGGGATCCGGAATATCTCATCGGGAAACATGTTGAATCTGTTTCCAAGCTACGTAGTTTAGATTTAGAAGTTATTCCAACAGGTTATCTTTTAATTGAAAATGGGAAGGAAACGGCAGTTCAGCGGGTAACAGAAACCAAGCCTATGCCCAGAGCAGATATTCAAAACATTGTTGATACGGCAAAAGCAGGTGAACTTCTTGGCATGAAATTAATTTATCTGGAAGCTGGCAGCGGGGCAATACATTCGATTGCCCCAGACATTATTTCTTCTGTTAAAACAGATTTAAACATCCCTTTAATTGTTGGTGGAGGCATTCGAACCAAAGAGCAATTACAATTAGCTTACAACGCTGGCGCGGATATGGTGGTTATTGGTACTGCTTTTGAACAGGATGAAGCATTTTTTAATGAGTTAAAGTCTGATAATTAAATTCAATTGAATTCCACTTTGAGCATTTCATATTATGAGGCGCAAATTAATTTTGCGATAAATATCGAGAGTCTCTAAATTATCAGATTTAGTCTATCAGAGAATAGGTCTTGAGTTTATCTTAACTAACTTATTTCTTAGTTTTTCTTACAATTCCTACATTCGGTGTTTTAGGTTTTTCCATATCATACCCTAAATAAAAACTAGTGTGCGCTGGTTGATTATAACCCACATTCTGCCACGCAATGCTGACACGATATAGAGGGTCGTGCATCAACGTGAAAATTCGGTGTTCGGTTGGATACGGTGTTGAAAAGATAACAAGCTCAGTATTATCTTCGTTTCTCCAAATAACTTCTTCGCGCCAGTCACCTAAAATATCGGCAATTAAGCATGGATTAGACTTTGTTCCATTGTTGCTTCTTAATCTCATGCCATCATAATCGTAAGCTTGAAGAAGTACGTCGGTAGATTTTTTTTCAGGATTCCATTTGGTAATGACGGTTTTGTCAACAATTTCGCGAAGCAAATCTCCATCCCACCAACCTAACATATTCCAACTTGCCCCACGTCGCCCGGCAGTAGGGTAAATGGTTGAAATAACCTCACCTTTAATATTGTGAATCCCCGAACCATTAGAAGCCCAGCTTTCAGCGCCTAAATGATTAGGATCAATATCGGCTGTAACTCCACGACCAAAATCACCAGCACCTTTTATGCTCCATAACACTTCTCCGGTTTTTGGATCTCTAAAATCGATAGCAGGAATGTTTATTCCATTGGCTTCTTCGTGGCACATAAAATATTCTAACCCTTTGCGGTTGGGATCGAAATCACCCAAATGAGCCGCATCGCCATGTCCGAATTCTGTAGAATATAATCCTGTGCCATCATGATCAATAGCACATGAGCCAAACTGAATTTCATCAAAACCATCACCGTCTAAATCGCCAACTGCTAAATTGTGGTTACCTTGACCAAAATATGCTTCGTTACCTTTGGTATTCGTGTCAAATACCCAACGGCTTTTTAATTTTTTGTTTTTAAAATCGTAAGCAGCGATTACAGAGCGCGTATAATAACCTCTGGTAAATACTAAAGAAGGGTGTTTCCCATCTAAATAAGCAACACAGGCTAAAAAACGATCAACACGATTGCCATAACGATCCCCCCAATCGGCAATATTACCACGTGGAGGATTATAAGATTCGGTGGTTATGGATGCTCCAGTTTCTCCAGAAAATATACTTAAATACTCCGGTCCTTCTAAAATATAACCTCTTTCATTTCTAAAGTCCGCATCAGGGTTTCCTAGAATCTTTCCTTTTCCATCTGTTGTACCATCGGCGGTTTTGCATGCAATTTCAGCTTTTCCATCACCATCTAAATCATAAACTATAAATTGCGTATAGTGTGCCCCTGAACGAATATTTCTTCCTAAATCGATAGTCCATAAAACAGTGCCATCAAACTCAATACCTTGTAAAAAGGTGTTTCCTGTATACCCTCGATGAGAGTTGTCGTGGGAGTTTGTAGGTTCCCATTTTAATACAATTTCATATTGTCCGTCGCCATCTAAATCTCCAACAGAAGCATCATTGGCAGTATATTTATATTCTCGTCCATCAGGAGAAACTCCTCCTTCAGGAGCAGTTATGGAAATGGTTTTGTAAATATTATCCCAGGCTATTACGGGTTGAGATTTTTCCTGCTCTTTGCCGTTAATTATTGCAGAAATACTGTAGGATTCAGATAAGGTTGTCTTATCTACATAATTGCTTGCTCCAGTTATCGGGTTGTCGTTCAGTTTTTTAGATCCACGGTAAATATTGTATGACGCGGTTTCAAATTCGGGAGCTAAAATACGCCAGCTTATTAAAACTTCATTTTCATTTGTTCTAACCGCCAAGGTACCGCGATCTAAATCTTCCATTTGGTTTTGAGCAAAAATGGAAATATTAAATAAAAATAAAGTTGATAAAATTGAGAATATGTTTGAGAGTTTGATTTTTTCTGAATATAACATTTTAGTAAATTATTTAAGTCAGTTATTTGGTTTATAGTGAGTTGGGTTTTGTTTTAAGACTTTGGGAGCTATGAAAAGTTTAATGGCAATAGGTTGGTTTTAATCAAATGTAAATTTTACATATAATAAATCTGTCCTGTACTATCCTGAATCTTAATTTTTCTCTTGATTTAAAAGGTAGTACTTTTAAGGCCTTAAATAATTCTCCATGAAAATATCAGTAGAACTTACGCTAACACCTTTACATGACGATTACGAGCCTGCCATCATTCATTTTATAAAAAAATTAAGGGCTTCCGATTTAACAGTTTTGGAAAATCCTTTAAGTACGCAGATTTATGGCGATTATGATGAAGTTATGCGTTTGCTGACTTCAGAAATAAAAGAAGTTTTTGAATTGATGGAGCGTGGATTATTGTATATAAAGATTGTAAAATCTGATCGTCACGATTATGAGCCACATTTTTAATTGGTTGTTTTCGCAATATCAAGATGTAGACACTCATCTCATTGTACTTGAATTACTCGGAGTTTTCTTTGGCTTTTTAAGTGTATGGTATTCTAAACAGGAAAATATACTGGTTTATCCAACAGGTATAATAAGTACGTCAATTTTTGTTTATATTCTGTGTGTGTTTGGCCTTTTAGGTGATATGCTTATCAATGCGTATTATTTTATTATGAGTATTTACGGTTGGTATTATTGGAGTAGGAAAGATGACCAAAACCAGGAAGTTCCTGTAACAAAAATGACCAAAAAGGAACATATATGGAGTATAGCCATTTTTGTGTTGACCACTTTATTTGTTGTGATTGTCTATGACTTGAATGATAAATTTAATACTTGGACCGCTTATATAGATACATTAACGACGGCCATATTTTTTGTTGGTATGTGGCTTATGGCTAAAAAAAAATTAGAAAACTGGACGTATTGGATTATCGGAGATATTATTTCGGTACCGTTATATTTTTATAAAGGGTTAATTTTTACTTCGTTTCAATATCTCCTATTTACGGTAATCGCCATTTATGGTTATAAAGCATGGAAGAAGACTTTAAACAACAACCTAGCAACTGCATAAAAGTAGTATTGTTTGGACCCGAATCTACAGGAAAAACAACTTTGTCAAGACAATTGGCAAGGTATTATAATTCGGTTTGGGTCCCGGAATATGCTCGGGAATATTTGCAAGATAAATGGAATAACGAACGTAAAACCTGTGAACCAAACGATTTACTGCCAATAGCCAAAGGACAAATAAAGTTAGAAAATGAATTGGCTAAAAAAGTAGATGATATTTTAATTTGTGATACAGATTTACTGGAAACTAAAGTGTACTCTGAAGCGTATTATTTAGGGTATTGCGACCCAGTTTTAGAAAAATATGCATTAGAAAATACGTACAATTTATATTTTTTAACTAATATTGATATCCCATGGGAAGCAGATGATTTAAGAGACAAGCCAAATGACAGAGAGACTATGTTTGAAGCTTTTCACAATGCTTTAGTAGAAAATAATCGGCCTTTTGTATTGCTAAGCGGCGGTAAAAAGGAACGATTAGAAACTGCAGTGGAGTATATCGATAAACTATTGAAAAAGAAAAATTAATGATTACAGAAAAAGAGGTGATGTTCACCGATCAAGATATCCGTCAAATGGAAAATCATGGTCTAACTCAGGATCAGGTTATTGGTCAAATTGAGCGAATCAAATCGGGAATGGTATACTCTAATTTGGTTGAAGCTGCTACTATAAATCACGGTATTTTAAAGCTTAATAAAAACGAAATTCAGCAGTTTGTAAATCTGTATAACGAAAAATTGGAGGGTTTAAATGTTGTCAAGTTTGTGCCTGCTTCAGGTGCTGCAACGCGCATGTTTAAATTCATTTTTCAGTTTTTGAAGGAATATAACGACGATCAAGAGCGTTTAAGTCATTATTTAAAAAATCATAAGAATTTCTGGGTTTTTGTTAATGGGCTTGAAAAATTGCCTTTTTTTGATCAAATAGTAAATAAAATTTCTAATTATAGTCAGTTAGAAATTGAAGAAAAATACATTGCTTTTGTAAAAGTCATGTTGAATGAGGATGGATTAAATTACAGCAATTATCCAAAAGGCTTGTTGCCATTTCATAAATATAAAGATGAGGTCTTAACGGCGTTTCATGAGCATTTACTAGAGTCTACGTTGTATGCTTCTCCAAATGATATTGCGAAATTACATTTTACTATATCGGAAGGGCATACCGATAAATTCCAGAAGGAATTAGATAGAATTCAGGATAAAGTTGAAAATCAAACGGGAACGAAGTTTAACGTGTCATTTTCTTATCAAAGTAAATCTACCGATACCATTGCCATAAAATCGAATAACGAATTATTTCGTACTCCGGAAGGAAAGCTGTTATTCAGACCGGCTGGTCACGGTGCTTTATTAGGGAATTTGAATGCTTTAGATGCTGATATTATTTTTATAAAGAACATTGATAACATTGTTGTTTTAGATCAGAATAAAAAGCAATCTGATTATAAAAAGTTATTGGCAGGTGTGTTATTAGACGCTCAGGAAAAGGCGTTTAATTATTTAAATGAATTGGATAAAGAGTCGGTTTCAGAGCAAAAATTATTGGAAATAGCCATGTTTTTAACACATAGAATGCATGTGAAATTGAACGATGAATTCGATGATTTTCCTTTAACTGAAAAAGTAGTGTATTTACATAGAAAACTGAATCGCCCGATTCGTGTTTGTGGGATGGTTAAAAATGAAGGAGAGCCTGGTGGTGGTCCGTTTTGGGTGAAAGATGCTGAAGGTCATGTATCTTTGCAAATTGTTGAATTCGCTCAAATTAATGTTGAAGACAAGGCTCAAAAAGAGATTGTAAAAAACGCGACACATTTTAATCCAACCGATTTGGTTTGTGGAACAAAAGATTATAAAGGAAATAAGTTTAATCTTCATGATTATGTAGATCATAAAGCGGCTTTTATTACTATTAAATCGCAAAATGGAACCGATATAAAAGCTTTAGAATTACCTGGTTTATGGAATGGAAGTATGGCGGATTGGAATTCTGTTTTTGTTGAAATTCCGTTGTCAACGTTTAATCCGGTAAAAACAGTAAACGACTTATTAAAACCGGCACATCAGGTCCTGTAATGTTTGATAAAAACACCCTAATATTGGAATTGAATTTTAAAGCCGTAAGAAGTTCTGGAGCTGGTGGACAGCATGTGAATAAAGTGGCTTCAAAAGTGGAATTGACGTTCAATTTGCAGAGTTCCGAAGTTTTTAATGACATTCAAAAAAGCAGACTTCAATACAAACTTCAAAACCGATTGACTAATGACGGCCTTTTAATCCTTCAATGTGCTGAAAGCCGAAGTCAGCATAAAAATAAAGAGCTTGTTACTGAGCGATTTCTGGATTTAATAGAAAACGCTTTAAAAGTTCAAAAAAAGCGTGTACCTACAAAAATTCCGAAATCGGTGATCAAAAAACGTTTAAAAGGTAAGAGGAATCAGTCGTTAAAAAAGGAAAACAGAAAAAAGCCCGATTTAGACTAAAATAATCCGTAATTGCTTCTTACCTTTGCGCCGTTCTCATAAAGGGGTGCCAATAATATCGGCTGAGATCATACCCATTGAACCTAGAACAGGTAATGCTGTTTAGGGAGGCGAATAAATCGCTGTTTGGATAAATTTATTTATCAAAAATTTAATCACAATTAGTTAAGAATAATAACCTCTTTTTATTCGATTATAAAGACATAATCGTAATGAAACACATTTTTATTGTTTTAACTGCTTTGGTATTTTCCTTTCAAGTTAATGCCCAAGAGAAACAACAAGATTCAACGCAAGTTGAAAAACTGGATGAAGTTTTACTCTCTGCCACCCGAGCAAAAGATAAAACACCAGTTGCCTTTTCTAATATTTCTAAAAAAGATTTAGAATCAACCAACTTGGGGCAAGATTTACCTATTTTGCTAGATCAGTTACCGTCTGTAGTAACCACCTCCGATGCCGGAGCTGGCGTGGGATATACGGGAATTCGCGTTCGTGGTACCGATGCGACGCGTGTCAATGTAACTATTAACGGTATTCCGTATAACGATGCTGAAAGTCAGGGGACGTTTTGGGTAAATATGCCCGATTTTGTGAGTTCTGTTGAAGATATTCAGCTACAACGTGGTGTCGGAACGAGTACCAATGGTTCTGGAGCCTTTGGAGCGAGCTTAAACTTAAAAACCCTTAATCCGTCAACTGAAGGTTATGCAACCACGACAAATGTTGTAGGATCTTACGACACACGTAAACATAACATCAGTTTAGGTTCTGGTTTAAAAAACGGATTTTATGCCGAAGGTCGCCTGTCTAAAATTATGAGTGATGGTTATATCGATCGTGCATCATCCGATTTATCATCGTATTATGTTGAAGGTGGATTTTTAGATGAAAAAATATCGGTTAAGGCTATTGTTTTCGGAGGAAAAGAAGAAACCTACCAGTCATGGTATGGTACGCCGGAAGCGGTTGTAAAAGGGGATACTCATGGTATTCAGGATTTTATTGATCGAAATTATTTATCGGAAGCTGAAGCTGAAAACCTTTTAAATTCAGGTCGTACCTATAATTATTATACTTACGATAACGAGATTGATCATTACGAGCAAACACACTATCAGTTGCATATATCGCATCAGTTTGATAACCATTTTTCAGCAAACCTTTCAGGAAATTATACACGCGGAAAAGGATATTTTGAGCAGTATAAAGATGGAGAGACTGTTGGTGATTATTTTCCTGAGCGTACATATGCCAATGCGGAAGGAGATGTCATTAGACGTCGTTGGTTAGATAACGATTTTTATGCCATTGTCTCTTCTTTCAACTATAAAAAGGATAACTTAAATCTGTATTTAGGAGGTGGTTACAATAAATATTATGGTGATCATTTTGGTGAATTAATCTGGGATTCGTTTCCTGTTTCTGTGCCAATTCGAACAGATTACTATACAAGTGTAGGGGAGAAAAATGATTACAATGCGTATTTAAAAGCAGAATATACTTTAGATTATAAGTGGTTTTTATTTGCGGATGTGCAGTACAGAGGTGTCGATTATAAATCTAACGGATTAAGTTCCGATTTAGTCCCAATCGATGTGTCTGAAACCTATAACTTTTTCAATCCAAAAGCTGGTGTAACCTATACAATCGACAATTATAATTCGGTTTACGGTTCGTTAGCAATTGCAAATAGAGAACCAAATCGAGACGATTTAACAAAGAATCCGGTATTGCCTCAGCCAGAGCGTTTGTACGATTATGAGTTTGGTTATAAATTAAAAACACCAAACTATTACGCCACTGCTAATTTGTATTATATGAATTATAAAGACCAATTGGTACTAACAGGTGATTTGGATAATGTAGGAGACCCAATTCGAGAGAACGTAAAGGAAAGTTACAGAGCAGGGGTAGAGCTGCAGGTTGGGTATAAGTTTTCAGATATGTTACGTATTGATGCCAATGCAACCTTCAGTCAGAATAAAATTAAAAATTTCGACTATGTGGTTTACGATACACAATACGATCCGAATACATGGGATACGGTATCCTATGAAGCGATTACAACATCTTATGAGGATACAGATATTTCGTTTTCACCAAATGTTGTGGCCGGAGGAACAGTTCGATTTACGCCGCTTGAAAACTTAAATCTGGCGTTTATTTCAAAATATGTAGGGAAACAATATTTAGACAATACCTCAAGTGATAGTAAAAGTATGGATGCCTATTTTGTAAATAATTTTAATGCCACTTATAAGATTAAGCCAAACTGGATTAAAGAAATTGCGTTTAATCTTTTGGTAAATAATATTTTAGATAACGAGTATGTTTCTAACGGGTATACCTATAGTTATTATTACAGACCGCAAGGATCTAATGATAATGCAATAACCGAGAATTTTTATTATCCGCAGGCAAAAATTAATTTCCTTTTAGGGATGACATTAAAGTTTTAAGGAAAGAATTACTATGAAAAAGAAAACGCCCCGATTATGGGGCGTTTTTTAGTTGTTAGAAATATAAAGGATGTTCCCATTTTTTCTCACAGAATAGAATCTCAAACTACACGGAGGAGGGTTGTCTCCTAAAGCTTGTCCGGTTACTAAGCTATATTTGTTTTGATCACTACAACCACAAGTTGCTTCTAAGCCAGACTCTTCTAAAATAGAACATGAACTTTGTTCATGGTTTGGGTCTCGGGCATCCCAGGCATAATAATCAAATCCGGTACTTGCTACAATAATACCCCCGTTACCATAATTTGGAATATAAATAGAGTTGCCGGCAAAGGGCAATTGGCTGTATTCTGGTAAGCTTAAATCAATAGAAAGATTAACATTGATATCTAATAGAAATTTACAGTTTTCATTTTCATAATTGTTGCTACAAGATATTAGTAGAAAAAGGCTAAGTATATATAAAAGAGGATTCATAAAATTCGCAAAATATTCCATTGCAATTTACAACAAAAAGCAAATTGAGATAAATATTTTGTATATTTGTTACTCAATCTCGTGTAAACGGGATTTTTTTTATGCTGAAAATCGATAGACACATTTACAGTATTTTTAATTATTAAATGAATGAAGTTATGAGTAAAGTATCGTACTATACACCGGAAGGATTAAAGAAATTAAGAGACGAATTAAAACAACTAAAAGATATAGAACGCCCAAAAGCATCGCAAGCCATTGCTGATGCCAGAGATAAAGGAGATTTGAGTGAGAATGCAGAATATGATGCTGCAAAAGAAGCACAGGGTTTATTAGAGATGAAGATTTCTAAATTAGAAGAAGTCTTATCTAATGCAAGAATTATTGACGAGTCGCAGTTAGATACGTCTAAGGTTTTGGTGTTGTCTAAAGTGAAGATTAAAAACCAAACCAATGGTATGGAAGTGACCTATACCTTAGTGGCGGAAAGTGAAGCGAATTTAGCAGCAGGTAAAATTTCGGTTAACTCACCTATTGGAAAAGGATTATTAGGAAAATCGGTTGGTGATGTTGCTGAAATTCAGGTACCAAACGGCGTAATGAAATTTGATATCATTGAAATTTCAAGATAAATAACATAGAAAACAACGTTTTTTAAAAGATTCCTGTCTTAATTTAGTCAGGAATCTTTTAAATTTATAACCTCTCATTTTTAATTATTATGGCTTCAATATTCACTAAAATAGTAAACGGAGAAATTCCTTGTTATAAAATTGCTGAAACCGAAGAGTTTTTAGCGTTTTTGGATGTTAATCCCAATGCTTCTGGTCACACACTTTGTATTCCGAAACAGGAAGTTGATAAGATTTTCGATTTAGATGAAGTGACTTATACAGGTTTAATGCAGTTTTCCAGAAAGGTGGCTATAGCCATTGAAAAAGCAATCCCGTGTAAACGGGTAGGGGTAACCGTTATTGGTTTAGAAGTGCCTCACGTTCACGTGCATTTAATTCCGTTAACCACTATGGAAGATGCGCGCTTTATTAAAAAAGTGCCACATACTCCGGAAGATTTTGAAGCTGTGGTAGCGAAAATTAAAGCAGCTTTATAATAGGCTATAAACTACTGTAGCTGCAATACAAACAGCAATAAAAACAATTGAAACAATGGCAAGCCACGTCACCTTTTTTAAATGTGTCGAGGCTTGTTTTGGAGTGAAAGCTTTTTTGTGGTATTCAAAAACACGCTCAATATCTTCAGTCCATTTTACCGGATAAATGGGGGTATTGCAGGTTGTGCAGTCCATTTCGTATTTAATATCGGATGTAATGGATTTGTAAAAACTAGTTTCCACAAACTTCTGTTTAAAGGTGAGTCGTAACCCATCCTTACTGTAGCATTCCGGACAATTGTTGTTAAGATCAACTGCTTTTATTTTGATATAGTGTTCGGCCATAGCTTAAGCGCGTTTAAGTGTTATTTGTATGGTTGTGCCTTTATCTTTTTCAGAGCGTAAAACTTTAATCTTGCCATCATGAAAGTCTTCAATAATACGTTTGGTTAACGATAGTCCTAATCCCCAGCCACGTTTTTTGGTAGTGTATCCTGGTTCAAAAATTTTATTGAAGTCTTTCTTGGCGATACCTTTTCCGGTATCGGTTACGTTAATTTTTACAATATTTTCAATCTGAATAATTTCAACCGTAAGTTTCCCACGGCCTTTCATGGCATCTATGGCATTTTTAACCAGGTTTTCAATTGTCCAGCTATATAATTGTTTGTTCAAATTTACTAAAATACTCCCTTTCGGTACAATAATTTCAAAATCAATTAGTTTCGAGGTGCGCGCTTTTAAGTAATCGTAAGAATCTATAGTCTCTTTTTTAATATCTGCTAATTCTAAGGTAGGAATTGAGCCAATTTTGCTAAAGCGCTCAGTTATAGTTTGTAAGCGGTCGATATCTTTTTCAATTTCAGAAATATAACTCGGATTGACGTTTTCAGATTTCAAGATTTCTGTCCAGCCAATAAGTGATGATAAAGGCGTGCCGATTTGATGAGCTGTTTCTTTAGCCATACCCGACCACAATTTGTTTTGAGTGGCATTTTTATTACTTCGATAGAAAAAGAAAATAACAGCTCCAAACAAGAATACGATAAGTAGTAAAGCTAACGGATAGTATTTTAATTTGTTTAAAAGGGGTGAGTTGCCATAATAAATAGTACTGGCTATACTGTTTCCCAATTTAACAGGGATAGGACGATTCTCCTCAGCAAATTTAGCAATGAGTTTTTGTACATAAAGCGAATCCTGAATTTTAGTTTCATCTAAATTTTTAAAACTGCTTAAACTGCCATCTTCGTTAATAACCAGCATGGGGGTGGTTTCGTTACTGCTCATAATTTTCAGAGTCAGGTCGAGGTTAGTAGCATCGTCATCAGAGTTGATAAACTCGGTTTGAGCGAACGACCAGTTTTCCATTTTGGTACGTTCTTCTTCTTTAAAATGCTGAAAAAACTCGTAAGTTTTCCATAAAATCAAGGAAACGATAATAAGAGAAGCGGCAACAATGACCCAGCGTAGTGTATTACTATATTTAGTAAAAATCATGCGTTATTAATTAGTATCTAATATAATGCAAATCTGTTAATATTATTGTTTAAGTTGTTAGTAAATTGGTTTTTAGTTACAATTTAGATTAGTTACATTTGTTGAAACAAAACTAGATGCTGTCCATAAATCCGAAAGATATAAGAACCAGTTTATTACATGGTTATTTGTTAAGTGCTGTAGCACCAAGGCCCATAGCTTTTGCAAGTACGGTTGATGCTGAAGGCCGTGTAAATTTATCACCGTTTAGTTTTTTTAATGTATTTAGCTCTAATCCGCCTATATTAGTTTTTTCACCATCGCGTCGTGTTAAAGACAATACGATTAAGCATACATTAAAGAATATTCACGCTACTCGTGAGGTTGTTATTAATGTGGTGAATTACGATATGGTACACCAAATGTCGTTGTCGAGTTCAGATTTTGCTGAAGGTGTTAACGAGTTTGAAAAGTCGGGGTTAACTATGTTGAAATCTGATATTGTAAAGCCTTTTCGCGTAGCCGAGTCGCCGGTGCAAATGGAGTGTAAGGTTAACGATATAATTGCCTTAGGAACCGAAGGTGGCGCTGGAAATTTAATTATCTGCGAAGTTGTAAAATTTCATATTGATGAAGACGTTTTAGATAAAGACGGACACGTCATTCAAGAGAAACTGGATTTGGTGGCCAGAGCCGGAGGAAGTTATTACACAAGAGCCAATAAAGGTTTTTTTGAAATTCCGAAGCCTTTATCAACGGTTGGAATTGGTGTGGATCGTTTTCCGGAAGAGATAAAAAACAGCATGGTTTTAACAGGAAATGATTTAGGGATGTTAGGCAATGTGGAAGCTTTACCAAATGAAGATGAGGTGGCTGCATTTGTGCAAGATCTGGGAGGACGTTATCCGAATATAAAAACAGCCTCGCACCGGGAAAAACACAAACTGGCTCAGAATTATTTGAGTTATGGTGATGTAGATAGTGCCTGGAAAATATTATTAAGTTAAGTAAATAAAGTATAAATCTGAATAAATAGTAATACATGGAAGTTCAAGGAAGAATTAAAATGATTGGTGAAACTCAATCTTTTGGAAGTAATGGGTTTAGAAAAAGAGAAGTTGTAGTAACTACTGAAGAGCAGTATCCACAACACATTATGGTTGAGTTCGTGCAAGATAAAACGGATTTGTTAAACAGTTACCAGGTAGGACAACAAGTAAAGGTTAGCATTAACTTACGCGGAAGAGAGTGGGTAAACCCACAAGGTGAAACTAAATATTTCAATACCATTCAAGGGTGGAGAATTGAAGCAGTTCAGACTGGAGCTTCAGGTGAAAATTTACCGCCAGTACCTCCAATGGATGCGTTCGAGCCAGCAGGAAGCTTAAACGAAGATGATCACGACGATTTACCATTCTAGTAAATTGATAGAATATTATAAAAACCTCAATGTTAATGAAATGTTGAGGTTTTTTATTTGATAAAAGACTTATGCATTTTCTAACTCAAGACTTATGGTTCCCTGATTACGATGAAGCTAGTGCCGATGGTTTATTGGCGATTGGTGGCGATTTATCGGTAGACCGCTTGTTGTTTGCTTATGAGTATGGCATTTTTCCTTGGTATAGTGAAGATGAACCTATTTTATGGTGGTCGCCTGATCCGCGGTTTGTGCTATTTCCGGAAAAGTTGAAAGTATCGAAAAGTATGCGCCAAATTCTTAGACGTAATAGTTTTAAAGTAACTGTTAATACAGATTTTCAAAAGGTTATGCAATCTTGTTCTAAAATTAAACGAGAAGGTCAGGATGATACCTGGATTACCAACGACATGATTCAGGCTTATGTAAAACTTCATGAGCAGGGCTATGCAAAATCGGTTGAGGTGTGGCAGGATGATGAACTGGTTGGTGGCCTGTATGGTGTCGATTTGGGTAATGGGGTGTTTTGTGGTGAAAGTATGTTTTCAAAAGTGAGTAATGCCAGTAAAGTAGGTTTTATCACTTTTATTCAAAACAGTAGTTATAGGTTAATAGATTGTCAGGTACATACGAATCATTTAGAAAGTTTAGGGGCAGAAGAGATACCTCGATCTAAATTTTTAGAGTATCTGTAATTCTATATTTTTAAAGTTTCATCGTGGCTTGCGTCAATACAAAGATGTTATGTCTCGATGTTAAATTAAAAGCTTCAAGACGGTACTCTAGTCCTGTTTCCAGTTTCAAATTCTTAGTGAGATGCCAACCAATTTGTGCCGTATAACGCTGGTCTATTTCTGGGCTTAAAACTTTAGAAAAACTCACTAATCCTTCTAGACAACCTTCAAAGTAGGTGTTTTCTGTATCTGGTTTTTTATCGTTTAATGGTATAGTTGCCGAAAGGCGATAGCGTTGCCTGAAAATTGTAGCAAAATCAAGAAGACGTTGTTCCGATCTAAAACGGTGACCAAAGTTTATCCCTTTTTTATGGGTTTTATAATTATACTGCTCTGTAAAGCGTAATTCATCGCTACCAGTTTCAAATATATCCCGGTTTCTGTAATATAAACCTAAACTTACATCGTGGTCTTTACTTAAATTGAAGGTTGAAAAATGAAAAATATCAACTTGTTGCTGGTTGTATTGTGCGATTTGGTTGTGAAGCAAAATGAATCTTGAACGTGTTGTAAAACTCATTTTGTAAAACTCAGATAGGCTATGGTCTATAGATAATATCGTTTCTCCAAAAACAACAGGACTACCCTGGGCTGTGACTTCAAATCCTGTTAAAAGCAGGAATAAGTAAAAAGGAATACAAAAGCGCACGGTAAAGAAACGACGGTAATATGAGGTATGATGCTTCACAATACGGGGTTGTCTTATTCGTTAACTTTAGCAATAATTTAAATCTTCTTTTAGTTTCATAGATTACAAAGATAGAGTAAGATGGAGAATTGATAAACTAAACCTCGTAATATCTGAAGCAGTTTACTTCGTGATCGTTTACCATACCTGTGGCCTGCATATGTGCGTAAATTACTGTAGAACCTACAAATTTAAAGCCTCGTTTTTTTAAATCTTTACTTAAAGTGTCGCTAAGGGGTGTTGTAGCCGGTGCTTCTTTGTAATGCTTTAGTTGGTTTTTTACAGGTTTGCCATTTACGAAATCCCAGATATACTTACTGAAACTTCCAAATTCCTGTTGAATATTCATAAAGGCCTGAGCATTGGTTACGGTCGCTTTAATTTTAAGTTTGTTTCTTATAATACCGGTATCTTCAAGTAAACTATCTATTTTATCCTGACCGTAGTTGGCTATCTTTTTATAATCAAAATAATCAAACGCTTTTCTAAAGTTTTCCCGCTTACGCAAAATGGTAATCCAACTAAGCCCTGCCTGAAAAGTTTCTAAAATTAAGAATTCAAAAAGGGTGTCATCATCATAAACTGGAACGGCCCATTCTTCATCATGGTAAGCCTCGTATAAGGGGTCACCAATGCACCAACCACATCTGCGTTTTTCGTTCATTGTATTTATTGTAAGGATTTATGTAAAAGTATGACAAAAATCATTTTAAATAAAGGGGATAGCTTCTAATTTTGTCCCACATAATAGCATAAACTATGAAGTCTATAATAAAAACTAGTTTAGATCGCAGTATGTCTTATGAGGCATACAGAGATTTAGTAAAACGCTTAGCCGAAGAGCATTCGACTACGGGTTTAGAGCAAACCGAAGGTCATAAGGATTTTACTAAGCTGAATGACAGACGTATGAAACGATGGGATAAAACGATAAAAATCCCTGAAATTTCCCAAAAGCGTATTTCGAAGTTGAGTCAAGATATCACTTGGTTAGTTATTGCTGAGAGTTGGTGTGGAGATGCAGCACATGTATTACCGGTACTTAAAAAGATAGCCGATGTTAATTCACATATCACTTATAGGGTTGTGCTCCGAGATGAAAACCCTGAGTTGATGGATGCCTTTTTAACAAAGGGTGCACGTTCAATTCCTATGGTAATTATTATTGATGATAGTACAGGTGAGGTTTTAAGTACTTATGGTCCAAGGCCGACAGAGGCGACAACATATGTACAACGGTTTATTGCTAAAAACGGAAAATTAACTCCTGAATTTAAAGAAGATTTACAACATTGGTATAACAGCGATAAAGGACAAAATATAGTGAACGATATTACCGAAATACTTTGTGGATTAGAATCTAAGGTTTGCCTATAAAATTAAATGTAATAGTGCCAACTTGTGAAGGTTTTGAGGGGTCTTCGCTAAAAGTGGCTTCTCGGGCATATTCTAAAGCGTGTTCTTTTAGGCATTGATTGTCTGAAGTTGACGATCCGTTTACTGAAGCATCGGTAACGGTCCCTTGGGCGTTTACTGTTATATTCACAACAATTTTTCCACCTTCTTCACACAGATAAATTGGAGTCGGCATAAAGTTGTGCGTTCTGCCTTTAAGAGAGTAACTCATGGTGCTCTTTTTGTTTACGCCTTCACTTTTTTGTTTCTTTAGAAGTTCGCTTACTTTATTAAAAGCTGAAAGTTCTTCTTCCTTGATAGCTTTGTCTTTTGAAAAATTTTCGCCTATAGCATTTGTGTTGTCACTATCACCGGTATCTGTACTGGTATTCGTTTTAGGGACATAGTCCTCTGGCGGTGCAATGGTTTTGTAAGCCTGAGCAAAATGCTTGCTATTGTCGGTTTCGTTAAACGCTTGATTGGTTTCTGCTTTACTACCTTGGAGTTGTTCTAAAGCTTCCAGAACTTTTATTTCCTCTTTGGTAAGTTCTTCTTCTGGTTCCATTTCATAATAGCTCTCAGCGACCAGTTCATTCTGACGTTTTAAATGTAAATTGAACACAAAAAGGAGCACGGTTCCTGCAATAAGAAGCGTGATGAGTAGGGCTTTATGTTGATCTGTTAGGCGCAAATCGGGGTCTATTTTTGTTAGAATACTTTACGAAATATACGTAAAATTACTCTATTTGGTTGTTTAGTGAACTAATGAAGTCTTCAATAGTTATACCGTCAGCCACTTCAAAATCACCAATTTTAGTACGGCGTAACGCCGATAAATGGCCTCCCGAATTCAGAGCTTTACCAAAATCGTTGGCTAAAGAACGAATATAAGTGCCTTTGCTGCAAACCACTCTAAAATCAACATTCAGACCATTAATATTGGTGATTTCAAATTCAGCAATATTGATGTTTCGGGGTTTAATTTCAACGTCTTCACCCGCTCTTGCAAATTCATATAAACGTTTACCGTCTTTCTTTAAAGCAGAAAAAACAGGAGGATATTGTTCAATGTCACCAATAAACTGTTTGGTGGTTTCTTTAATTAATTCTTCTGTAATATGATCGGTTGGAAAGGTCTCGTTGATTTCAGTTTCTAAATCGTAAGAGGGCGTTGTGCTTCCTAAAACAATAGTTCCGGTGTACTCTTTAATTTGCGCCTGAAACGAATCGATTTCTTTAGTCATTTTACCAGTACAAATGACCAATAATCCACTGGCTAAAGGATCTAAAGTTCCGGCGTGACCAACCTTTATTTTCTTCAATTTAAAGGCTTGTTTTATTTCCCAACGGAGTTTATTAACTACTTGAAACGAGGTCCAATTTAAAGGTTTGTCGATGAGTAACACTTTGCCAGCCTGAAATTCTTCCTGTAAACTCATATTAGCCATTTAAAATTGAAAATAGAATAGCAATAATACCAACAATGGCACAGTACACTGCAAAGTAAGTCAGTTTGCTCTTTTTAACCAAGGCAATCATCCATGTACAAGCAAATAAACCCGCCACAAATGCAGCTACAAACCCGATAGAAAGTGACGTGAAATTATTACTATCATAGGTTAAGTCGCCGCTTAAAATATCTTTGGCAATCTTTCCGAAAATTAAAGGTACGACCATTAAAAATGAAAAGCGAGCCGCTTTGGTTTTGTCGTTTCCAAGTAATACCGAAGTTGATATGGTTGCACCTGAACGTGAAATGCCCGGAAGCATCGCGATAGCCTGAGATATACCAATAATAAGTGCATTGGTAAACGATACTTTTTTGTTAGTGTCTTTGGCTTTATCGGCAAAAAATAAAAGGAGTGCTGTTATAATTAACATGCTACCAACCAATAAAATATTGCCACCAAAAAGGGCTTCCAGTTGCTCTTCGAAAAACAAACCGACAATCACCGCTGGAATCATAGAAATAACAATTTTAGCTACAAATTGTAAGTCATCATTCCATTTAAATTGTAATGCGCCTTTAATCAGGCTTAAAATATCTTTTCTAAATACCACGATGGTACTTAAAGCGGTTGCAAAGTGCAAAACAACGGTGAAAAGCAGACTTTCTTCAGGGACAGATTTATCGCCTAAAATGGCTTTCCCTATTTCTAAATGTCCACTTGACGATACTGGCAAAAATTCGGTAAGCCCTTGAATAATACCAAGAATGATAGCGTTTATTATATCCATGGGGCAAAAATATTAAAATAGCGCTATAATTAGTCGCCAATCATCAAAACTTTAAAGGAATAATTAGTAATTTGTTCGATAATCGAAATTTAAATATTTTCATGTTTTCCTTTTTCTATGAAAATCATCATCGCCCCCGATAAATTTAAAAATTCTCTAACCGCATTAGATTTTTGCGATGCGGTTGTGGCTGGTATTTATAAGGTGATGCCCAATGCTGAGATTGTTGCTTTACCCTTAGCTGATGGGGGTGATGGGACTATTGATATTGTTAATCATTACCTTGGAGGGGAAACAGTAAAGGTTATGGTACATAACCCGTTTTTTAAATTGATTGAGGCTTCGTATTTGTATGCTGAACATTCTAAAACGGCATTCATTGAAATGGCGGAAGCATCAGGTTATAAACTACTGAAACCTGAAGAATTGGATTGTAAACAAGCCACGACCTACGGCACGGGAGAATTGATTGCAGATGCAATTAAAAAAGGCGCTAAAACGATTATTTTAGGTATTGGTGGCAGTGCAACCAACGATTGCGGTATTGGTATGGCTAAGGCTTTAGGGTATAGGTTTTTAGATGATTTTGATGAAGGGGTGAAACCTGTGGGTGCTAATTTAAGTCGTATAAAATCTATAGACTATTCTCGCGTGAATCCAAAACTCAAAGATATTACATTTAAAATTGCTTGTGATGTGTCGAATCCCCTATATGGAAAACATGGTGCTGCTAGAGTCTATGCGAAACAAAAAGGCGCTTCGGAGGACGATATTGACATGCTCGATCAAGGACTTAAAGATTTTGCAAAGAGGATTGAAGATACGTTTCATATTAATCCGCAAGAAGTTAAAGGTGCTGGAGCTGCTGGCGGTATGGGTATTGCTTCCAAAATTTTCTTAAATGGCGATTTAAAACCGGGAGTAGAATTAATAAAAGAACTTGCCGATTTCAATAATAAACTTCAGGGAGCCGATTGGATCATTACCGGTGAAGGTTGTTTAGACAAACAAACCTTATCAGGAAAAACGATTCAGGGTGTGTTGTCTTCAGCGAAAGCGAAACAAACACACGTAGCTGCTTTTTGTGGCGATATTCAATTGCCGGAGCAGGATATAAAAGACCTAGGAATAATCTATTCCGATAAGGTGTTAAACTATAGTAAAACGACTGAAGATGCCATGAAAAACGCCAAAAGATATGTGAGTGGAATGGCTGAAACGTTTGCTAAAACGCTTCTCGAATAATTACTTTTCCGGGTTTAATAAAATCGCATACATTTCGATACCAAAACCTAAAAGCACTAGCATAGGCGCCAAACGAATACGACGGAAACTAAAAATGTCTGGGTTAAAAACATTAGGGTCGTCGCTACCGCCGCCAGACATTAAAATAAAGCCCAAAGCGATACAAGCCAAACCAATAAACATGAATTTGTAGTTCTTCTTTCCGAAAATAAACTGGCTTTTATTAGCGTCTTTTTGTTTTTGTTCTCCCATAATGTGTTTAAAAGTCTAACGCAAATTAACGTATTTATTTAAAATGTAAACGTTAACAGGGTTATAAATTATCTAATAATATAATTCGTCGGTTTTTAAATTTAAGAAACGTTGTGTGGCAAAATGGGTGCTTATCCAGGTAATCATGATGCCTAAACCAAATACGAAAGCGAACAATAACACGACTAAAATTGGTGGGTTAAGTAAGCCCAATTCCGGGAAGGTTTTATTTACGTAATACAACACAATGCCCATGCCTATTAAAGCCAAAACGGCGCCGATAACGCCCAAACGGACACTTTTCCAAACAAACGGTCGACGAATAAATTGTTTGGTCGCACCCACCATTTGCATGGTTTTAATGGTGAATCGTTTTGAGTAAACCGATAATCGAATGGAGCTGTTAATTAACAGCACGGCAATTAAGGTGAAAATACTACTTAATACCAGTACCCAGAAACTGATTTTCTTAACGTTTTCGTTCATTAAATTTACTAAGTCGTTATCGTAAGTTACTTCGTCTACAAAGTTTTTCGATAAAGCTTCCTCTGAAATTTTTTCTAGATGTTCCGAAGTGACGTAATCGGCTTTCAAATGTACGTCGATGGAATTTTGTAACGGATTGTATCCCACAAAATCCATAAAGTCTTCGCCGTTTTCAGCTTTCATGAATTCTGCTGCCTGTTCTTTCGAAACGTATTCGGTAGACTTTACGTAATCAGCCATAGCCAGACCTTTTTCCAGCTGTTTGGTCTCAACATCTTTAGCTGAATCTTTCAAGTAAATGGTTACAACCACTTGTTCTTTAAAGTGATCGGAAACCTTTTTCGCATTAAGTACCAGTAAACCTAGTAATCCTAATAAAAACAAAACCAAAGCAATACTTAAAACCACTGAAAAGTACGATGATATAAGTCGGCGTTTTTGGTGTTTCTCGAAAGATGAACTCATAAAAATGTGGGATTAACGATGTAAAAATACTAAAAGAAAAACTAAAAGTATAATTTAATTATTTGAAAGTAATTCTTTGTTCATAGTATAACTTTTAGAAAGGGAAATTGTTGTTCATGGCGTCGATTTTAGCTATTTAAAAGGGGTGTTTTGTAATCTTTAATGCAGCAGTATGCTGCCGTTTTTAGCATTTGTTGGCATGGTTGTTGAAAACCTCAAACTCAAATCGAAAAATAAACATTATGAAAAAGAACATTTTAATTTTATCCCTAATTGCTTTTGCAGCATTCTTTAATCAAGCCCACGCACAGCGTTATAATCAAAGGTATAATAGCAATGATAATTATGTATTTGGCTTAAAAGCCGGGTTAAATGTGTCGTCTTTTCAAGGTGGAAATGATGGAATAAGTCGTAATAGTTTATTAGGATACCATATAGGTTTAACTGCTGAAAATAGAATAAATAGAAACTTTGCGATTCAACCGGAATTTCTTTTTTCTCGTGTTGGGGGCGAAGAAATGTATTCCGATGGTCTGCAAGCAAGATATTTCTTGGATTATATTTCGGTACCTGTGATGGCTAAGTTTTATTTAGGAAATCAACTGAGTTTAGATTTTGGTCCGCAACTAGGGTTTTTGGTGAAGGATAGAGCAAACTATAGTGATGATTATTTCGACTACGATGCTGGTGCCAATACTTTTGATTTGGGTTTTAATTTTGGCCTAAGTTTAGATTTGGATCGTTACTGGTTTGCTCAGGCGCGATATAATATTGGGGTTACCAATGTTTTTAATAATCCAGATGCACAGAACAGTATATTTCAGTTTTCTGTTGGACGCCGATTTTAATTTTGAAAATGATATAAAGAAAATATAATAAGGTCTAAGTTTTTTAGATCTTATTTTTTTGTGGTTTACTCACCAGATATACGCCGATTGCTACCAAGCCACAACTTAATATTTTAATCAGATTAATGTCCTGAGCATATTGGTTTTGCATAAATACATAAGCCATAATGCTTACCATAATAAAACTAATTGCTGGCTGTAAATAAATATAACTGCTGGTTATTGATGGGGCCAGGTGATTTAACGCGTAAATATTAAACAAATAGGCAAAGAAGGTTGTAAATAAAACCACATAACCAATCGTTAGGTAAGTTTCTGTTGTAAAAGCCGAAAAATTGGTGTTTAAAAAGGGGTGTATACCCAAAGGAAATACGTACATAAACCCAAATAAAAAGATCCAGCTTATTACTGTTATCGCATTGTATTTATGCATGAGGGTTTTTGCTAAAATCAAATAGAAGCCATAACTCAAGGCGTTGAGTAATACAAATAAGTTGCCTAAAACCGAGCTAGTACCTGAAACTTTATTTCCGTATAGAATTAATAGTACAGCACCTGTACCTCCGAGAATTATACCTAATATTTTGTTTTTTGTAATGTGTTCTTTTAAAATAAAATAACTAAAAATTAAAACTATAACAGGAGTGATGGTCATAATTATCGAGGCATCGATAGGTGAGGTTAAATTAATACCATGAAAAAAGAACAATTGATTGGCAGCCCCACCAAAAAGACCGCAAAGGGCTAATTTAATTATGTCTCTTTTTTCAACTTTTTCTTTTACAAATAGTAATTTAATCCCCCAGAATAAAAGTACACAGCATGCTAGTCTGATAAAAACAAAAGCTGTCGGGCCAATCTTATTTGGCATGACGCCTTTGGCAATAATATAATTGGCTCCGTATATAATATTGGCTGTTAATAAAGCTAAGTGCGCTTTGGTAGTATCTTTTGTCAAGGTAAGGCTGTTTAAGTCGCGAAATTACAAATTGTCTTTAAAACGGACGCTTAAAGGATTGTTATAATAAAGACATAGAATTCAATTTTATTAATTGTCTATAAAGGCTTTCTGTTTTGTGAAGAAACCGTAAATTTGCGCTTTTAAAAAGCAGAATTACAATAGGATGAATGCCTGTTGAAAGAATAATATATAAGTAGATGAAATACGATTTCAATCAAATCGAGAAGAAGTGGCAAGAATACTGGGCCAAAAATCAAACGTTTAAGGCTGAAAATCATTCAGAGAAACCTAAATATTATGTATTAGACATGTTCCCTTACCCAAGTGGTGCCGGATTACATGTTGGGCATCCGCTGGGATATATTGCCTCTGATATTTATGCGCGTTACAAGCGTCATCAAGGGTTTAATGTGTTGCATCCCCAGGGGTATGATAGCTTTGGTTTACCGGCAGAACAGTATGCGATTCAAACCGGACAGCATCCAGCCATAACTACCGAAACGAATATTGCAACCTATCGTCGTCAGTTAGATCAAATCGGGTTTTCATTCGACTGGTCTCGCGAGGTTCGTACGTCTGACCCGAGTTACTATAAATGGACACAGTGGATTTTCATTCAGTTATTTAATTCGTGGTATAACAACGATGCAAATAAAGCAGAAGATATTTCAACATTAATCAAGATTTTTGAAATTGAAGGAAATACTAAGGTTAATGCGGTTTGTGATGATGCTGTTGAAATGTTTACAGCTGAAGACTGGAGCGTCTTTTCATCGAAAGAACAACAAGCTATTTTATTACAATATCGTTTAACCTACTTGGCAGAAACCGAAGTAAACTGGTGTCCTGCTTTAGGAACCGTTTTGGCAAATGACGAGATTGTTAACGGCGTGTCTGAACGTGGCGGTCATCCGGTAGTGAGAAAGAAAATGACACAATGGAGTATGCGTATTTCAGCTTATGCCGAGCGTTTGCTTCAAGGTCTGGAAGCCATTGACTGGACAGACTCTTTAAAGGAAAGTCAGCGTAACTGGATTGGGAAATCGGTTGGTGCTGCCGTAACTTTTAATGTGAAAAATCACGATGAAGTGATTGAAGTGTTTACCACACGTCCTGATACCATTTTTGGGGTAAGTTTTATGACTCTGGCACCAGAACACGACTTAGTATCTAAAATTACAACGTCTGAACAAAAAGCTGAGGTTGAAGCTTATATTGAAGCGACGGCGAAACGCAGTGAACGTGAGCGTATGGCCGATGTAAAAACCATTACAGGAGCCTTTACCGGAGCGTATGCCGAGCATCCGTTTACTAAAGAACCAATTCCGGTTTGGATTGGTGATTACGTGTTGGCTGGTTACGGAACTGGAGCGGTTATGTCAGTGCCTTGTGGCGATCAGCGTGATTACGATTTTGCGAAGCATTTCAATATTGAGATTCCAAATATATTTGAAGGTGCCGATATTTCGGAAGAAGCCTTTGCTGATAAAGACAAAACCATTATCGCAAATAGCGATTTCTTAAATGGTTTAAACTATAAAGAAGCTACTAAAACGGTTATCGCTGAGTTAGAAAAATTAGGCTGCGGACAAGGGAAAACCAATTACCGTTTACGCGATGCGGTATTTAGTCGTCAGCGTTACTGGGGTGAGCCGTTTCCGGTGTATTACGTCGATGGGATGCCACAAATGATTGATGCAGCCCATTTGCCAATTCAGTTGCCTGAAGTAGAAAAATATTTACCAACCGAAACTGGTGAGCCACCTTTAGGCAACGCCACTGTTTGGGCTTGGAATACTGAAACAAATGAAGTTGTTTCTAACGATTTAATTGATCATAAAACTATATTTCCGTTAGAATTAAACACTATGCCGGGTTGGGCTGGAAGTTCGTGGTATTTTAACCGTTATATGGATGCTAATAATACTGAAGCTTTTGCAAGTGAGGAAGCGTTGAATTACTGGAAAGATGTCGATTTATATATCGGCGGAAGCGAGCATGCTACCGGACATTTATTATATGCACGTTTCTGGCAAAAGTTCTTATTCGATAAAGGGGTTGTGCCTGTTGATGAGTTTGCTAAAAAACTGATTAACCAAGGGATGATTTTGGGTACAAGTGCTTTTGTATTTCGAGTAACATTAATGTGGGTTGATACAGTTCATCATAGAGGAAGTAGAGAGTATTTGGAAGAATTAAATAAATCCTTCCCAACAATTTTATGCTCTTCAGATACATATCAAAAATACTTCAGTGAAGAATTGTCTTTATTTGAATTAAATGAAAAGTATGATATTCCTGAATTAGATAATTTTATTTGTAGTGTGGATACTAATAAAGTGGATTTATATAAGTTATATTTTGGAGACAATATGATTCACGCTGATGTATCTTTTGTAAATGCATCAGATGAATTAGATATTGAAGCCTTTAAAAACTGGAGAGAAGAATATAAAAATGCTGAGTTTATTACTGAAGATGATGGAACTTTCAAAGTAAAACGCGAAGTTGAAAAAATGTCGAAATCGAAGTACAATGTGGTAAATCCAGACCAGATTTGTATCGATTACGGAGCGGATTCTTTACGTTTATATGAAATGTTCTTAGGGCCGTTAGAACAATACAAGCCTTGGAATACTGCTGGTATTACAGGGGTTCATGGGTTCCTTAAAAAACTATGGAAACTTTATGTTGACGATAACGGATTACGAGTAGATGATAGCGAAGCAAGTGCAGACAGTTTAAAAACACTTCATAAAACCATTAAGAAAGTACAGGAAGATATCGAGAACTTCTCATTCAATACTTCGGTATCAACCTTTATGATTGCGGTTAATGAATTAACAGCACAAAAATGTACTTCAAAAGCCGTTTTAGAGCAATTGTTAGTGTTAATTTCACCGTATGCGCCTCATATTGCTGAGGAATTATGGAGTCAGTTAGGGCATAACGAATCGATTTCAACAGTAGCGTTCCCTAAATTCGACGAAAGTCATTTAGTTGAAAGCAGCAAGAATTACCCAATTTCATTTAATGGTAAAATGCGTTTCACCCTAGAGTTGCCGTTAGATATGAGTAAGGAAGATATTGAAAAAACGGTGTTGGCTCACGAAAAAACACAGGAACAATTACAAGGCAGAACGCCTAAAAAGGTTATTGTGGTACCAGGAAAAATTGTAAATATTGTAGGCTAAAACTTCAGCTTAAAATTTTATTAATAAAATCAAAGCATTGCGCATCGAATTATTGTGCAATGCTTTTTTTGTATGCGACTATATATGAGGTGTTTATGTGATTTAATTTTACTTCTTTGAAAGTAAAAATCTTCAATATAAATCTATTAAATCTATAGTATTTATTTAATTCATAATTTATTGTTAAAACCATTAGTAATAATGTATTTAAAACAGACATTTGCTGAAAATTACCAAAAGGAGTTATTTGGTGTAATTATTTTATAACTAACTTTTTAAATAAATTCAAAATGAAAATTGGTGTTCCTATAGAAATTAAAAACAATGAGAACAGAGTAGGGATGACGCCTTCAGGTGTGTTCGAATTAACGAAGAGAAACCACGACGTATACGTGCAAAAAAATGCAGGTTTTGGTAGTGGGTTTTTCGATAAGGATTATATCGATGCTGGTGCAACTATTCTAGAAACCATTGAAGAGGTTTATGAGGTAGCAGACATGATTGTTAAGGTGAAGGAACCTATCGAACAGGAGTACAACTTAATTAAAGAAGATCAGGTTGTATTTACTTATTTTCATTTTGCATCAAGTGAAGCACTTACAAAAGCAATGATCGACAGCAAATCGGTTTGTATTGCTTACGAAACTGTAGAAGATGCTGATGGTTCATTACCATTATTAGTACCAATGTCTGAAGTTGCAGGTAGAATGTCTATCCAACAAGGTGCTAAATACTTAGAGAAGCCAATTAAAGGTCGTGGAATTTTATTAGGAGGTGTTCCTGGTGTAAAGCCGGCTAATGTATTAGTATTAGGTGGTGGTATCGTAGGTATCCAGGCAGCTAAAATGGCAGCTGGTTTAGGCGCTAACGTAACTATCATGGATATCAACATGAAACAACTACGTTACATTGCTGATATTATGCCAGCTAACGTAAATACGGAGTTCTCTAGTGAGTACAACATTAGAAAACACTTACCAAAAACAGATTTAATTATTGGAGGTGTATTAATTAAAGGAGCAAAGGCACCTAAGTTAATCACTAAAGATATGCTTAAAGAAATGCGTCCAGGAACAGTAATCGTTGACGTTGCTGTAGATCAAGGTGGATGTTTCGAAACGACTCATGCAACAACACACCAAGATCCTACTTACATCATTGATGATGTAGTACACTATTGTGTGGCTAACATGCCAGGTGCTGTACCTTATACATCTACAGTAGCTTTAACTAACGTAACTCTACCTTACGTAATTAAATTAGCTAACGAAGGATGGGAGCAGGCTTGTGCTAACAACGCGTCTTTAGCAAAAGGATTAAACGTAGTAAAAGGAGATATCGTTTATAAAGAAATCGCTGAAGCTTTCGGTTTAGAATTTTTAGCGTCTTAATAAAAGAGGTATTGAAATATATTGGAAACGGGGTGTTAGAAATAACATCCCGTTTTTTTATGCGAATAGTTTTAACAAATTTTTAGCGACTGACAGATTATCATATCGCTAACTATGGCTTTATTTTTGTTATATTTAGTTTAGATTTTAAACATTAAAACAAATGATAGGATATTATATATTAATAGGTGGTATTGCCTTAGTAAGCTGGTTAGTTAGTAATCAGTTAAAACGAAAATTTGAACAATATTCTAAAGTACAACTTAGAAACGGGATGAGTGGCGCTGAGATTGCTGAAAAAATGCTGGCCGATCACGGTATTACCGATGTTGAAGTAATATCCACTCCAGGTCGTTTAACCGATCACTACAATCCTAAGAATAAAACAGTGAATTTAAGTGAAGCTGTATATCATGAACGTAATGCCGCAGCAGCGGCTGTAGCAGCTCACGAATGTGGTCATGCGGTACAACATGCACAGGCTTACGAATGGTTAAAAATGCGTTCGGCTTTAGTACCTGTTGTTAGTGTAACCTCAGGAATGTCACAATGGTTAGTTATTGGTGGTTTAGTTTTAGGTGCGGCCGAAAGTGCAGGAATGGGATTTTATGTTGCTGTTCTTGGTTTAATATTTATGGCTGCTGCAACCTTGTTTAGTTTTATAACTTTACCGGTAGAATACGACGCCAGTAATCGTGCTTTAGCCTGGCTGAAAAATAAAAATATGGTGTCTCAGCAGGAATATGCAGGTTCTGAAGATGCGCTTAAATGGGCTGCCAGAACATATTTAGTAGCTGCGATAGGAGCCTTAGCAAACTTACTATATTGGGGATTGCGTGTATTAGGCGGTTCCAGAGATTAAATCTTTAAGATATTTAATTAAGCCCTGAAGACATTCGGGGCTTTTTTGTTTCTTTACTCGATAATCAAGCTTAAAAAAAAATAAGCTCTAATTTTAAGTCAAAATATTCTTTTCAATACTATCAGATGGAATCACCACTTTCTTATTATAAAAAACACTTAGATATTTATACAGCCGAGGCTCAAAAGTATTACCGACAAATGACAGGTTTGAGCACTTTGCGTTTATTGGTATTTGTTCTAACAATAGGAGGAGTTTATCTGTTTTTTCAACAGTGGCAAATTGCAATTACTATTGCGCTGTTTGGAATTACGGTATTTATTTATCTGTTGTCAAGATATAATGATATAAAAGCTAAACGAAATTTTAATAATGCTTTAGCTGATATTAATGAAGCCGAAATTAAAATTCATTCCGGAGACTTTCATGATCGTGATCAAGGGCTGCAGTTTCAGGATCCAAAACACTGTTATAGTTTAGATATCGACTTGTTTGGACGCGGTTCTTTCTTCCAGTTTATCAATAGAACGACTAATGCCGAAGGCACACTAAACTTAGCCAATTTGTTAAAAGCTAATAATATTGAAGATATTGAAGTCCGTCAGGAAGCCATAAAAGAATTAAGCCATAAACCAGAATGGCGCCAGTTTTATTCGGCAACATCTAGTTTGGTACATGTGGAAACACCTGCAAAACAAATTATAACCTGGCTGAATAGTTACACATCTTTTCTTCCAAAATTCATAAAATGGCTGCCATTAGTATTCACATTTGTAACGGTTGGTCTGGCTGTAGGGGCATTTTTCGATTTTTCGGTTACAGCATATTTAGGATATTGGCTACTTGTTGGATTAGGAATTAGTGGTGGTTACCTGAAGAAAATAAATATTCTGGCTTCTAATACCGATAAAGTTAAAGACACGTTCAGACAATATGCACAGTTGTTAGATTTAATCGAGCAGGAAACTTTTGCTTCCGATTTATTAAAGGAAAAACAGCAACAAATTCAGTTAGACGACGAGAAAGCATCTACTATTTTTAAGGCTTTTTCTCGTTCGTTAGATGCTTTAGATAATCGAAATAATTTAATAGGTGCTATTTTTGGAAACGGCTATTTTCTAACCGATTTAAAAAACAGTTATCGCATAGAAAAATGGATTGAAACCTATGGACATAAGGTTGCCGACTGGTTTGAAGTCGTATCGTTTTTCGGCGCCTATAATACTTTGGGGAATTTCACCTTTAACCATCCGGAATTTGTGTTCCCAGAAATTATTGAAAACGGACCAACGCTTCAGGCGCAACAGTTAGGGCATCCGTTGTTGAATAAAGCTAAACGTGTTGATAGTGACGTAACGATAGCACAGGAACAGTTTTTTATAGTCACTGGCGCTAATATGGCTGGAAAAAGTACCTTTTTAAGAACAATTTCACTTCATATTGTTATGGCTAATGTCGGGTTGCCGGTTTGCGCCAAATTGAGTGTGTATTCGCCAATAAAGCTCATTACCAGTATGCGAACCACCGATTCGTTAACCGATGATAGTTCGTATTTCTTTTCAGAGTTAACACGTTTAAAATACATTGTCGATACCATTAAAACAGAACGTTATTTTATAGTGCTCGATGAAATTTTAAAAGGAACAAACAGTACCGATAAAGCCATTGGCTCTAAAAAGTTTGTTGAGAAATTAGTAGCTTCCAATGCTACCGGAATTATCGCGACTCACGATTTAAGTTTGTGTGAGATTGAACAGGATTTGGAAGAAGTCAAGAATTATTATTTCGATGCTGAAATTATTAATGATGAGCTGTATTTCGATTATAAGTTGAAACAAGGTGTTTGTCAGAATATGAATGCGTCTTTCCTATTGAAAAAAATGGAAATTGTTTAGAAAATATAATCATTGGGTATCGCTTAATTTCAATTAGTTAGTATCTTTAATCTAACTAATAGCCTCTTTTATTATGCAAGATCAATTGAAACTCGCCCTTGTTCAATCCGATTTAGTTTGGGAGAATCCTAAAGCTAATCGGAAAAATTTCAACGAAAAAATAGAAACTATAAAAGGTAAAGTCGACATTATTGTGCTTCCAGAAATGTTTACCACAGCCTTTACCATGAATGCTGAAGCGGTTGCCGAAACTATGGATGGCAAAACCCTGTCTTGGATGCAGAAAACAGCCGAAAAAACAGGAGCAGCCATTACGGGAAGTATCATCATAGAAGACGATAAAACGTACTACAATCGTTTGCTGTTTGTGGAGCCTTCAGGAGTTGTTTCCTTTTATGATAAGCGCCACACGTTTACTTTGGCAGGCGAAGACAAGGTGTTTTCAAAAGGAGATAAAAAAGTAATAATAGAATATAAAGGCTGGAAAATTTGTCCGCAGGTATGCTACGATTTGCGTTTTCCGGTTTGGGTGCGTAATGTTGAAGAGTACGATGTGTTATTGTATGTAGCCAATTGGCCAAAACCACGAATTTTTGCCTGGGACACTTTACTTAAAGCCCGAGCAATTGAAAATATGTGTTATTGTATAGGCGTCAATCGTGTGGGGTTAGACGATTTACAAAATGAGTATTGCGGTAATTCTGAAGTTTATGATGTTTTAGGTAACGCGATTTCTAAACTAAAACCTAATCGAGATATGATAGATGTGGTTACTTTAGAGCGCAACCACATCAATTTTTATCGTAATAAACTGAAGTTTTTAGAAGATAAAGACGCCTTTATTCTCCTGTAAAGTTCAGAGTTTCTTCCAGTCCCCAGTCGGCTCTGATTTCTATTTCTTTAAAGAAGCTTACCTCTTCCGGTTGTGTTTTCTTTAGGTAACTTCCAGTATCAAAAATGCCATTGCCATTACTGTCATGAATCACTCTGATGTAGAACATGCCTGCAGGTAAGTTTTCGAAGTCTACCGGGCCTTCTTTTGTTACTTTTTGTTCGTGTTTAACCTCTCCTTTTTCAGTAGTTAACTGAATAATAACCGGGAGTTTAGCATTTACTAAATTAAAGCGAACATAACCAAACTCTGATGATTTTTTAGTTCTAATCGCGTAGTCAAGCGTATCAGCATTTTTGTTGTCGAAAAAGTCTGTTAACGCTTCCGGCAGAATTTGAATTTTATAATTGTTGTCTTCGGTTTTCTTAAAATCAATGGCATAAGTATTATCCAGACTATCCAGTTTGGTTGTGAAATTAACAGGAACAGAGTCTTTATCAATTAATGTTACTTTAGACGTGTCAAAACTTACAAAAGGAATATTCCCTTTAATTTTAAATAGTTCTGAAATGCTGTTAGCAGGAATGCTTTTAATAATTAACGAATCTTTATCCTGCGGACGAATTTTAACCGTGTAATCTTTTGAATATTCAGCTTTTGAAACTTTGAAAATTAACGAGTCGACTTCAACTTTTGGTCTGTACCAATAATTAAGCGTATCGGTTTTTTCTTCTTTAGTTATACGATGCTCGAAGTATGTAGGCACTTCTGATGTCACATCGATTTTCATGTCGTCAATAGGGCCCTCATATCCAAAAGCAATTTTTTGCTGAGCCGCAATAAACGGACGCGTCGCTTTAAAATCTAAAGTTTCTTTAAACAGTTTAATCGTATAACTGGAATCGGTAGGTACGGTAATAATATGGTCGTAAAACCCTATTTGATCGGTTTTTTGCTGAAATTTATTATCTCCGTTATTGTCTTTCAAAGCCATTAATAAATATTTACCAGCTTTAATATTTTCAATATTGAAGGTCGTAACGCTGTCTAAAGTATTTGTAATATACGTTGGTACTTTATTGTACACAATGGAGTCGTTAAACGTAGAATCTACCTCATAAAGTCCAACATTAACAAAGGTTTCAGGTTTTGTATTTAGAGCATCAATAATTTTTCCTTTTACTGAAAGTGAATCGATGTAACTTCCCGTAGAAAACACATAACGGTAGTATGGATAGGGGTTACCTTCGTTGTTGTCGGTAATACTGTTGCCAAAGTTAAAGGCGTAAGTGGTATTAGGTTTTAAGGTGTCTTTAATTTTTATGGTGATAAACTTACTGGCACCTCCAAGCGGGGTTACCTCTGGCTGGTATTCCATAGGTGGTGAGATAATAAGCTGTTTTTGGAGGTCTTTAATTTTGATGTATTCATCAAAATATATTTTAATCTCGGTACCCTTAAAATTAGTGGTAAAGTTTTCAGGAAGTGATTTTATAATTTGCGGAGGCGTTTCATCTTTTGGACCACCATCTGGTGTTCCTCGGTTGGCACAGTTAACTAAAACCAAGCCAATTAAGGCTATTAAAATAACATTTGAAAGCGTCTTGTTCATTCCCTGTTCTGAATTTTTAGCAAACCTACATAATTTTAAAGATATAACGACTAACTGTTTAGGCTATTGCCATAGTCGCAATGCTTATTTTTATATTCTTGGTTTGCTGTAATACGTTAATGCATGCTTCTAAAGTGGCGCCGGTTGTAATAAGGTCATCAACCAGTAAAATATGTTTGTTTTCCATAGTTTTACGGTCATTTAGTTTGAATAGTTCAGTGTTATTATTCCAGCGCGCAAACCGAATTTTATTCACTTGCGATGCGGTGTTTGTTACTTTCACTAAAACATCATCCCTATATTCGGCATGTAAAGCTTCAGCAATTTGTTGTCCGAATTTAGCAACCTGATTGTAGCCGCGTTTTTTCAATTTCTTTTTATGTAACGGCACTGGAATCACCACGTCTACATTTTGATATTGTGGTAAGGTTTTAAGCTCACTACCTAACCAATCTCCTAATGTAATGCCAATAGTTTCATAACCTTTATATTTTAATCCGTGTATAAGCTGTTGAACTGGCCCCTTCTTTTCAAATCGAAATAGTGCCGTAGCGTTTTCAATTTCTGCACGTCCGTAAAGTACTTTTTTAACGGTGTCGGTATTATCAAAATGAAAATTGGTTACAGGTAAATCGTGTCGGCAATTAACACAGATGTTTTCTTCGTTATCATTCAGAGTGTTCAGGCAGGCATAACACACTTTTGGAAATAATAAATTGATAACAGATTGAAACATTGATTGCGAAAAAATGGGTTCTATAAACTTAAACAAAAAATTAATGTATTGCACCTTTAATTTTTAATGAAGAATTCCATTAGTTAGCAGCGGTTTTTTATTTTTGCAGCATGGCAAATCAAGACGATCAATTTAAAAAGGTAATCTCTCACGCAAAGGAGTATGGTTACGTGTTTCAGAGTAGTGAAATCTACGACGGATTAAGTGCAGTTTACGACTATGCACAAAATGGTGCAGAATTAAAGAAAAACATTCGCGATTACTGGTGGAAAGCCATGGTGCAGATGAATGAAAATATAGTTGGTATTGACGCCGCTATTTTTATGCATCCAACCACATGGAAAGCTTCAGGTCACGTTGATGCCTTTAACGATCCGTTAATAGATAACAAGGATTCTAAAAAGCGTTATCGCGCCGATGTTTTAATTGAAGACTACTGTGCTAAAATTGAAGCTAAAATAGATAAAGAAGTAGCTAAAGCAGAAAAACGCTTTGGTGAAGCTTTTAATAAAGCAGAATTTGTATCTACAAACCCTCGTGTTTTAGGATATCAGGAAAAAATAAATGAGATTCTTTCGCGTATGGCAAAATCTTTAGAAAATGAAGATTTAGCCGATGTGAAAGCTTTAATTGAGGAATTAGAAATTGCCGATCCGTTAACCGGAAGTAAAAACTGGACCGACGTGAAGCAATTCAACTTAATGTTTGGTACCAAGTTAGGAGCCTCTGCTGAAAATGCGATGGACTTATACTTACGTCCTGAAACAGCACAAGGTATTTTTGTGAACTTTTTAAACGTTCAGAAAACCGGACGTATGAAAATACCATTCGGAATAGCGCAAACCGGTAAAGCGTTTAGAAATGAGATTGTAGCCAGACAGTTTATTTTTAGAATGCGTGAATTCGAGCAAATGGAAATGCAGTTTTTTATTAAGCCGGGAACACAGCAGGAATGGTACGAGCATTGGAAAGAAACCCGATTAAAGTGGCACTTAAGTTTGGGGATGGGTGAAGATAACTACCGTTTCCATGACCATGAAAAATTAGCGCATTATGCTGATGCAGCTGCCGATATCGAGTTTAAATTCCCATTCGGATTTAAAGAATTAGAAGGAATCCACTCAAGAACTGACTTCGATTTAAGTCAGCATGAAAAATTCTCTGGTAAAAAATTACAGTATTTCGATCCGGAAGAAAATAAAAGCTATGTGCCTTACGTTTTAGAAACGTCTATTGGTTTGGATCGTATGTTCTTAGCGGTATTCTCGAACTCATTAGTTGAAGAAGAATTAGAAAACGGAACGTCAAGAACTGTTTTAAAATTACCAAGTGTATTAGCACCAATTAAAGCGGCAGTTTTACCATTGGTTAAAAAAGATGGTTTACCAGAAGTAGCGCGTAAAATCGTTGATGACTTGAAATGGGATTTCAACATAGATTACGATGAAAAAGATGCTGTAGGGCGTCGTTACCGTAGACAAGATGCTAACGGAACACCGTTCTGCATTACTGTAGATCACGATACTTTAGAAGATAACACCGTAACGATTCGACATAGAGATTCTATGGAGCAGGAGCGTGTTAAAATTGAAGACTTACGTGAGATCATTAAGAAAGAAGTTGATGTACGCAACTGGTTAATGAAAATGCAATAATCTGAAACTAATTTCAGAAGCTACATAACAAAAATCCCGAGCTTGCTCGGGATTTTTTTATATCTGTATTTGTCGGTCGATTTGCTGATCAAGGGAAATCATTGACTCGGTTCGCAATACCCCGGGAATAGTTTGTATGTCGTTGTTTAGTAAATGCATAAGGTGGGCGTTATCTAAACAAAGTAATTTGATAAATATGTTGTAAGTCCCCGTTGTATAATGGCACTCGAGAACTTCCGGAATGCGTTTTAAAGCTTTTACAATAGATTCATTATTTGTAGCATGATCTAAATAAATGCCAACAAATGCCATAGTGTTGTATCCTAACACTTTTGAGTTAAGGATAAACTTCGAGCCCGAAATGAGCTTCGATTTTTCAAGCTTTCGTAAACGTTGATGAATAGCTGCTCCCGATATTCCAACATTACGGGCAATTTCTAAAATAGGGGTACGGGCATCGGTAGTTAAGGCTCTCAGTATTTTTTTATCGATACCATCAATAGTAATCGTTTTGGGTTTTGCTTTCATTCATTTCAGTTTAGAACATAAATGTAATTATTTCGTTTTAAATTGAAATAAATATGCAGCTATATGTTTAAAGGATTATAACCGAAATAAGGAACGTCTTCTTCTTTAAATTTAATGCCGTAAGTTTCAAGTTCTTTTAAGATAGGTGTATAGACTTCTTTTGTAATTGGAATTTGAACACCAGGAGTTTTTATTTTACCATTCAAAATAGCCAAAGTCGCCATAGCGACAGGTAAACCAACGGTTTTAGACATAGCGGTATAGGTTTGATTATCTCCCAAGACAACCATACTCGAATCTATTTGATACATTTCTCCGTTTAATTCGTAGCCGAATTTATGATACATAACAATCATGTCTTTATCCTTTTCATCTAATGTCCAGCTATCCATCAATATTTTTTGAAGAATTTGTGCCGGTGTGGCCTTCTTTAATTCCACTTGTTTAGTGTTACTGAAAAGGTCGAGTTCCAAAAGTTTATCCCACATAATATCATCCTGATCGATTTTTAATTGATGGCGCAATTTCAGTTCCACGGAATCGGTTGGGCTGTAGGGTAAAAAGGAATTGATAAAATCGCGATAACTCATATGTTCGCTATCATCTATAGTGTAGCTGTCATCAGTCATGCCAAGAGCTACAAAAATATTCCAGGCACGACTAAATCCAACACGACGAATCGTACCGCGGTATAAGGTTTTAATATCGTTTAAGCCATAGACACTTTGGTATTTTAAAGAGTCGCGGTTGGCGTAAACTTCAAATCGCCCGTAGTTTTCAATATCAATAAATTCGGTGCGACGGAATAAGCGATTATAAGGAATGTATTTGTAAGTGCCTTCCTGAAGAAATTTTGCGGCACCACCTTGTCCTGCGGTCACTACATTTCTCGGATTCCAGGTGAATTTATAATTCCACAGGTTGTTGTCACTTTCCGGAGCAACTAAACCACCAGTGAAGGATTCAAATAAAATCATTTTTCCGCCTTTGGTACGGATACGGTCAATTACTTGCATGGCGCTCATGTGATCAATGCCGGGATCAACGCCAATTTCATTCATAAAAATCAAGCCTTTCTGTTTGGCTTCTTCATCTAAAGCTTGCATTTCCGGACTGATATAAGATGCGGTTACCATGTTTTTGTTAAAGGCGATACAGTCTTTAGCAACTTCAATATGAAAACGTGCCGGAAGCATTGAAATCACAATATCTGCTTTTTGTATGGCAGTTTTGCGAGCTTCATCATTAAAAACATCTAACTCAATAATGTCAACCGCTTTATGAGAACCAACTAGTTTTTTTGCCTGTTCGGTGTTTATATCGCCAATAGTAATGTGGAGATGTTCGCTTTGAGATTTATCGAGTAAATATTTTAGCAGGTAAGTGGTAGATTTACCTAAACCAATGACTAATATGTTTCGCATAATGAGTTTAGTTGAGTAATTTTGTATGTACTAATTTAGTAAATACAAAACGTATTTATTTAAAAAATAGAATATTGATATGAACAAGCGATTATTAATTGCCGGTGCCATTTTAGGAGCAATAAGTGTGATGTTAGGTGCTTTTGGTGCCCACGGATTAAAATCCTTAATAGAGTCAGAAGCCATAAATACTTTTGAAACCGGTGTGCGTTATCAAATGTATCATGCATTTTTACTATTGTTTATAGGCGTTGTTCCAAATGTGCAGGAAAAAGCAAAAAAAGTCCTGTTTTACCTGGTGCTTACCGGGGTTATTTTGTTTTCAGGTTCTATTTACGCTTTAGCTACAAATGTGTTAACAACTTTCGATTTTAAAACCATTGGTTTTGTAACGCCAATAGGTGGTTTGTTTTTAATAAGTTCTTGGGTGTTTTTGATTATTAATTTCGTAAAAAATAAATATTAAAACAAGTTAAAATTAATATTAGATAAAAAATATTGTATTAGTTTTGTCAAGTATATAATTTTTAAACGAAACTATGGAAAACTATAGTCAAATTACGAAAACGATTTCGTTAGAAAAATATGGAATTAAAAATGCCGATGTAAGGTATCAGTTAACGCCAGACGAGCTGCACCAGATAGCTATTGAAAAAGGGCAGGCTGTCGAGGCTTCTTCAGGGGCTTTGGCTGTTAATACCGGAGAGTTTACAGGACGCTCACCTAAGGACAGATTTATAGTTAAAGACGATGTTACTCGCGACCGTGTTTGGTGGGGTGATATCAACATTCCATTCGACGCTGATAAGTTTGATGCCTTATACAATAAGGTAACCAATTATTTATCAAACAAAGAGGTATTTGTTAGAGATAGTTATGCTTGTGCAGACGAGCATTACAAGTTGAACATTCGTGTTATTAACGAGTACCCTTGGAGTAACCAGTTTGCTTACAACATGTTTTTAAGACCTACTGAAGAAGAATTGGTGGGCTTTGACCCGGAATGGACCATAGTCAATGCGCCTGGTTTTATGGCGAATCCAGAAGAAGATGGGACAAGACAACATAATTTTGCTATTTTAAATTTCACAAGAAAAATAGCGCTTATTGGAGGAACAGGTTATACTGGAGAAATTAAAAAAGGAATATTCTCTGCTTTAAACTTTATTCTACCGGTATTCAAAAATACCTTACCAATGCATTGTAGTGCTAATATTGGTGAGGATGGGGATACAGCTATATTCTTCGGGTTATCAGGGACAGGGAAAACCACCTTGTCTACCGATCCTAACAGAAGTTTAATTGGTGACGATGAGCATGGTTGGACGGCTGAAAATACCGTGTTTAATTTTGAAGGCGGTTGTTATGCAAAGGTAATTAACCTATCGAGAGAAAACGAGCCTGAAATTTACGATGCGATTAAAAAAGGAGCGATTCTTGAAAACGTGATTCTTGACGCCGATAAGAATGTGATTTTTGAAGATACGTCAATTACTCAAAATACTAGGGTGAGCTACCCGTTAAACCATATTGAAAATATTCAGGTACCGTCTATCGGAAAAAATCCTAAGAATATTTTCTTTTTAACCGCTGATGCCTTTGGAGTATTGCCTCCAATATCTAAGTTAACCCCTGCTCAGGCAGCTTATCATTTCATTTCTGGTTATACGGCAAAAGTAGCAGGAACTGAAGCTGGTGTAGTAGAGCCCGTGCCATCATTTTCTGCATGTTTTGGAGCGCCGTTTATGCCTTTACATCCAGCAAAGTATGCAGAGATGTTAAGTGCTAAAATGACGGAATCAGGTGTGAATGTATGGTTGGTAAACACGGGTTGGACTGGTGGTCCTTACGGTGTGGGTACGCGTATGAAATTAAAGTACACTCGTGCTATGATTAATGCAGTGCTTAATGGTGATTTAGGATTGTATAATTATGATAACTATCATATCCACTCTGTATTTGGAGTAGCACAACCTAGAGAATGTCCAGGTGTGCCATCATCAGTATTAAGTCCGAGAGCAACCTGGAATGATGATGAGAAATATTATACAACGGCGTTTAAATTAAGTAACGCTTTCCGTGAAAACTTCAAAAAATTTGAAGCTCACTGTAGTGAAGAAATCCGTCGTGGAGGTCCACAACGCTATGCATTTTAACTTTATCAACTAAACTAAATACCAAAAAAAGGCTGATTTTTAATAAAATCAGCCTTTTTTTATGTTTTTTAAGGAACGTGTATTATTTTCCTTTGTTTACTTTTTCGATGTATTTTTCTAAAGCCATTGTCATAGAAGGGGTTTCTGGTGTTGGTGCAGCGATATCTACACGTAAGCCTTTTTCTTCTACAGCTTGAATGGTTGTATTTCCAAAGACAGCAATACGGGTATCATTTTGCTTGAAGTCTGGGAAATTATGAAATAAAGACTCAATACCAGAGGGACTAAAGAATACTAAAACATCGTAAGTTACATCTTCTAAATCAGAAAGGTCACTAATTACTGTTTTGTAAAAAATAGCTTGTTTCCAGTCTACGCCTAAAGCATTTAATGTATCAGGTACTTCGTCTTTTACTTTGTCTGTGTTAGGTAATAAAAATTTTTCGTCTTTATACTTTTTAATTAAAGGAGAAAGTTCTGAGAAAGTGCGTTTCCCTACATAGATTTTACGCTTTCTGTAAACAACATATTTTTGAAGATAAAAAGCAACAGCTTCAGACTGGCAAAAATATTTCATCGTATCAGGCACTTTAAAACGCATTTCGTCAGCTACTCTAAAGAAATGGTCTACGGCGTTTCTACTGGTTAATATAATAGCAGTGTATTTGCTTAAATCAACTTTTTGTTGTCTAACTTCCTTCGCAGGAACTCCTTCAACATGTATGAACGGGCGAAAGTCTATTTTTACTTTTTGTTTTTCTATTAAATCGAAGTAAGGCGAGTTTTCTATTTTAGGTTCTGGTTGAGATACTAAAATGGTTTTCACTTTCATGGGCGCAAGTTGTTAGGTTGTCATTTAAAAATAAACACCTTGAATAAAATAATATAAGGTGCGATTTCAAGTGTGCAAAGATACAAAATAAAATAAAACAAGTTGGGTTTTATTAAACTTTGATGGGCTTTAAACGAAGTAATTAGTCCCACTATATTGATAATTAATAAAAAGATAATTATAATATAAATGAAATTTAAACTTGGCGTGAAACTATAAAGCAAAATAGCATTTATAGGCAGTAATAGTAAGCCCAAATAGTTTTTGTAGGTAATTTTTTGAAAGAGATAAAGGTCGGTTAATTTTTCAATTTCAAAAATACTGGCTACCAAACGTTCAATAAGAACTTTAATTAATATGAAAACAGCAATTCCTGTAGCTAGTTTTACAATAGCATCGGGGTAAATTGTTGTAGTATTTGTCGTTTTAAGATGTATGATGTATACAAAAACTGAAACCGAAAGTATCAGATTAAAGAACAGTAAGGCTTCAAATTTATCTAGAAATTTTTGCTCTCGAGCATAAATCTTCAGATACTTAGAGTTGCCTATTACATAGGTAAAATCATTAAAACGTTTAGGAGCAATAAGCTTTGTTATGGCTACTGTTATCAGGCCAATGATAATAAAAATAGTGAATAAATCGTTAGATAGCGTTTCTCTAAGCATGTTGTAAAATTATTATAAAAATTTTATAAGAAAAGGTAATTATTAAGGAATATTTAAAATAAATAAACCTGTAATAGTGTACATTTGCTGAAATTAAATTTAAAGTCTCATTTAACACCAAAGAATGACAAACGCTATTGTAATCATTCCTACTTACAACGAAATAGAAAATATCGAAGCGATAATAAAAGCGGTGTTTTCTCAATCTAATGGTGTTCATGTTCTTATTGTTGATGACAATTCCCCAGATTTAACCGCTTTAAAAGTTAAGACGCTTCAAGCCGAATTTCCAAATCGTCTTTTTTTAGAAGAGCGTATGGAAAAATCCGGACTGGGTACGGCCTACATTCATGGGTTTAAATGGTGTTTAGAAAGAACATACGAGTATATCTTTGAAATGGACGCCGACTTTTCGCATAACCCTGACGATTTGGTACGATTGTATCAGGCTTGTCATGAAGAAGGCGCCGATTTAGCCATTGGCTCGCGTTATGCCACTGGAGTGAATGTGGTAAACTGGCCTATGAGTCGCGTATTAATGTCGTATTTTGCATCAAAATATGTGCGTTTTATAACCGGTATGAAAATACATGATACCACAGCAGGTTTTGTATGTTACAAACGTCAGGTACTGGAGATTATAGATTTGAATAATATCAAATTTATAGGATACGCATTTCAAATTGAAATGAAGTTTAAAGCTCATTTAAAAGGTTTTAAAATAACAGAAGTACCTGTCATTTTTACCGATAGAACCCTAGGCGAGTCGAAATTAAGTTCTGGCATAATTTCTGAAGCGATCTTTGGAGTCATCTCAATGAAATTGAAAAGCTTATTTAAGAAGTAGATAAATAATGAAAATGAAACAAACGTTAATAAAAAACGCTCACATTGTAAACGAAGGAACCGTTTTTAATGGTGATATACTGATAGAGGGCGAATATATTAAGGAAATAAGTGACTCTATAAGTGCAAAATCATCAGACGTGCACGTTATCGATGCCGAAGGGAAATACTTGCTGCCAGGGGCTATCGACGATCAGGTGCATTTTAGAGAGCCTGGTTTAACGCATAAGGCAAACATTGAAACCGAATCGAAAGCAGCTATTGCTGGAGGAATCACGTCGTTTGTAGAAATGCCAAATACCAATCCGCAAACCACAACGGTTGAAAAGTTAGAAGAAAAGTTTGCCATAGCAGCCGAAACATCTTCGGCAAATTATTCGTTTATGTTTGGTGGAACTAACGATAACTTGGACGAAATTTTAAAAGTAGATCCGAAAAGTGTTGCCGGGTTAAAACTGTTTTTAGGATCTTCAACAGGAAATATGCTGGTGGATAACCCAGAAGTACTTGAGAAAATTTTTAAAAGTACCAATATGGTCATTTCCGTGCACTGTGAAGATGAAGCCACTATCAAAAAGAATTTTCAGGAACATTTAGATAAGTATGGAGAAGATATTCCTGTGAAATGTCACCCGATTATCAGAAGTGAAGATGCCTGTTATATTTCGTCATCTAAAGCGATTGAATTAGCAAAGAAAACAGGAGCACGTTTGCATGTGTTTCACTTATCAACAGGAAAAGAAACGAAGTTATTCAGTAATAAAATTCCGTTAAAAGATAAAAAGATTACGGCTGAAGTTTGCGTACATCACTTGTGGTTCTCTGATGAAGATTATGATAAAAAAGGCACTTTAATCAAGTGGAATCCAGCGGTAAAAACTAAAGAAGACCGTGACCAGTTATGGGAAGCTTTATTAGACGATCGTATTGATGTGATTGCCACAGACCATGCGCCACATACTATAGAAGAGAAGAAAAACGTTTATACCAGTGCGCCTTCAGGTGGACCGTTAGTACAGCATGCCTTGCCGGCGATGTTGGAAATGTACCACCGTGGTAAAATTTCAATTGAAAAAGTGGTTGAGAAAATGTGTCACAATCCGGCGATTTTATTTGAAATTGAAAAGCGAGGCTATATTAAAGAAGGGTATTTTGCCGATTTAGTACTAGTTGATTTAAACAATCCGTGGACGGTAAAGAAAGAGAATATCTTATACAAATGCGGATGGTCTCCGTTTGAAGGAACAACCTTCAGGTCGAGAATTACACATACGTTTGTAAACGGAAGTCTGGTATATCAGAATGCTAAGTTTAGCAAGGTGAAAGCAGCTAAACGATTAACTTTTAATAGATAATGTTGAAGCAATTCATAACATATTTTTGTATTGTAGTTATAGCGACCTCCTGTGGTAATTTAAACGGACCTAAAAAACCTGAAAATTTAATTCCGAGGGATAAGATGGTCAATATTTTAATTGATGCGCGTTTAGTGGGTTCTGTTAACGGTACTAACAAGCGTCTTTTAGAAGATAAAGGTTATGATTTGAAAAATTATGTTTTTGAAAAGCATGGCATCGATAGTTTGCAATTTGCAGAAAGTAATGATTATTATACCTATCACATTAAGCAGTATCAGGATATTTTCGATAAAGCCATTGATAGCCTTGAACGTTTAAAAGGAGTTCTGGAAAAGAAACAAGAGGAAGAACAAAAAATAAGAAGGCGTAAGGAGTTAGACTCTGTAAGAAAGATAGAGAAATTAAAAGACTCTTTAATTAATTTAGATAAAAGGAAACTAAATAACGAGGTGGAAAAGGAGGATGGCATTTTGGCTAAACCTCTTTTAGAAAAAGATACCCTACCTCGGTAATTGAATCACTAACAGCTTTAAACTCGTAGTTTAGGGCTGTTTTTATTTTAGTGTTACTGTATGTCTTATTAGATGTTAAGGTCGTAGTTAAATGTTTCGTTAACTGTCTTCGTTTGCCAGTTAGTTTATGTTTTACCCAGTCTAAACGCCAGGCAAGGTTCAATAGTTTTTTAGAAGCTAATTTTTTAGGAATTTTAGCATTAACCGATGTTGCTAAACTTTGAAGAAAATTTTTGTAATGCCAGGTTTCAGCAACCAAAACAAAGCGTTCATTGTTGATGTTGCTCGCCATCAGTTGAATCAATATGTTTGTGACGTCTTTCACATCGACTAAACCAATTGTTCCGGAGGTATAATATTTAATTCCTTTGTAAGCTCTTTTAAATAGACTACCAGAACCGTATTTCCAGATGCCGGCACCAAGGATAACTCCGGGATTCACAATCACAGCATTCAAACCCTCTTGAGTTCCGCGCCAGACTTCGATTTCGGCACCATACTTAGTAATCGCGTAAACATTATTATCGTCTTCCGGATTCCATGCGGTTTCTTCATCAATAGTAGCGTTATTTATCGGTTTACCTAAAGCAGCAATAGAACTGACATAGCACAGCTTCTTGATGTTTTTAGCAAGGCAAATATTTACGATATTGGCAGTACCTTCAATATTAGTTTTTCGAAGTAATTGATATTTGTCGGGTTCAAAAGAAACAAAGGCAGCACAGTGATAAACGTAGTCAATACCGGTAAAGGCATCTTCTAAAGCCGGAATATCTAATAAATCGGCTTTTATCCATTCAATAGCATTAAAAAGATTTTCATACGACTCGGTGTAATTAGCAAACACAGCGTTTACCTGAGCTAATTTTGCTTCAGTTCTATAAATTGCTCGTACTTTTTCGTTGTTACTTACCAGTTTATAAAGCAAGTGTGAACCAACTAAACCAGTGCCTCCTGTTACTAAAATCATGCATCTAATGTAAAGAATTATTCATTATTCTAAAGTAATTCTACATTGATTTTTATCTTTGCCCTACTTATACAATAAATGAATACGTAATGATAAAGAATTTTGTTGAAGAATTAACTTGGCGCGGCATGATCCAGGATAGTATGCCAGGTACCGAAGAGCACTTAATGGAAGCTATGCGTTTGGCATATGTTGGGATTGATCCAACTGCAGACTCGTTGCATATTGGGCATTTGGTAGGTGTTATGGGACTTAAACATTTTCAATTATCAGGACACAAACCAGTGGCGCTTGTAGGAGGAGCAACCGGAATGATTGGTGACCCATCAGGGAAGTCTGCTGAGCGTAATTTATTGAACGAAGAAACCTTAAGGCACAATCAGAATGCGATTAAAGAGCAGTTGTCACGCTTTTTAGATTTTGATAGTGATGCTGAAAATGCTGCGGTTATTGTGAATAACTACGACTGGATGAAAGAGTTTTCATTTTTAGAATTTATTCGCGATGTTGGTAAGCATATTACGGTAAACTATATGATGGCTAAAGATTCCGTTAAGAAGCGTTTATCGTCTGAATCTTCAGTGGGGATGAGTTTTACTGAGTTTACGTATCAGTTAGTTCAGGGGTACGACTTTTTACACTTATTCCGCGAAAAGAACTGTACTTTACAAATGGGAGGAAGCGACCAATGGGGTAACATTACAACAGGTACCGAGTTAATTCGTCGTGTAGATTCAGGAAAGGGTTATGCCTTAACTTGGCCGTTAATTACAAAAGCTGACGGAACTAAATTTGGTAAAACCGAAGGCGGAAACATTTGGTTAGATGCAGAAAGAACATCGCCTTATAAATTCTATCAGTACTGGTTAAATACCAGTGATGTTGATGCTGAAAAATACATTAAAATTTTCACCTTCTTAACGCGTGAAGAGATTGAAGGTTTAATAGAAGAGCATAAGGAAGCTCCACATTTACGTGTGTTACAAAGACGTTTAGCGGAGGAAATTACTATTATGGTGCATTCTAAAGAAGAATTAGATAATGCCATTAAAGCAAGTGAAATCTTATTCGGGCAGTCTACAGGTGACGATTTAAAAGGCTTAAATGCGAAAACCTTTTTAGAAGTTTTTGAAGGGGTGCCATTAACTGAAATTTCACGAGAAGACATTGAAAACGGATTAGATATTATCGGTGCATTAGCAGAAAAAGGCGGTTTTTTAAAATCGAATAGTGAAGCCAGACGAGCTTTAAAAGAAAACTCTATTTCGGTAAATAAGGAAAAAGTTAAAGAAGATTATAGTATCACCGTAGAGGACTTAATAAACGATAAGTTTGTGCTGTTGCAACGAGGTAAGAAGAATTACTTTGTATTAAGTATCGTATAAAAGAAAAAGCCTGATGTCAAACATCAGGCTTTTTAATTAACCAACCTAAAAATAATTAATCTTTTAGTTTTGCTTTCTCAGCAAGAAGTTGGTCGTATATTTTAAATAAAACTTACATTATGCTTTATAAAACCATAAGGTTGCATCCGCGAATATCAGAATTGTCAAAACGGCCAATAACCTCAAAAGAATTATCCTTGTAAACTTTACCTAAATCCTGTGTCGCAATAAACGAACAGGAATTAATATTAGCTAAATCAATCACATTAATACCGCCGGCTTTGCCTTTTGGTAAAATGGTTAGGGCATCTTCGGTATCTCGCGTTAAAATCCGCATCCACTTCGGGCAATTAAAAACGCCATGTCCTTTCGAATAGCCCTGACTTAATAATTCGGTCATGCCATATTCACTATGAATGGCATCAACGCCCAATCCTTGTTTTAAAATATAATGAAGTTCTGCGCGAATTAATTCTTTTCGACGGCCTTTCATACCCCCGGTTTCCATAACAATGGTATTTTTCAGTTGAAACTGATGTGCTTCGACAAGATCGAGAAGAGCAAATGAAACTCCGATAAGTAAAATCTTTTTCCCGGAAGCATCTAAGTTAATTAAGGTGTCTTTTAATTCCGAAAGGTTATTGAGATAAAATCCGCTTTCAGCATGTTTAGATTGCTTAATCATGGCATTGACCATATAGATTAACGAAGATCCTTCACGTTCCAGATAAGACGGTAATAACGCTAAAACCACATAATCTTCAACCTTGCCGTAAAACGATTCAAAACCTTTAAAGAAACTATTTTCATAAATATTTAAATCGGTAACCAGATGTTTACTGGTTAAACTTCCTGTTGTCCCTGAACTGGTGAATGTAGTTTTAATTTTGTCTTCAGAGCTTAAAATCTCATGGGATTTAAAAAACTGAATGGGTAAAAAAGGAATGTCGTTTATGGTTTTTACATCACCTGGATGAATGTATAGTAAATCGCAAAACGATCGGTATACCCGATTGTTTTCGAACTGATGCCTGAAAACCTGCAAGGCAACGTTTTCAAACTCCTGGTCGTTCTTAATATTGAAAATGGAGGTCGTGTCTATCATATCTAAATTACCGAAACAAAAGTAGATAAAATAAAAAAGCGCCACCAAATGGTAGCGCTCTAAAATTTATAAAAAGGAAATTATTTAATAACTAATTTTTTTGTTGAGGTGGCGCCATCTTGACTGACTTTCATGATGTATACCCCGGCTTTTAATTCTGAAACATAAAGTTTATTATTATTAACAGCTTGTTTAAGGACTTGCTTGCCTAATAAGTCGAATACCTCAATATTCATGTTAGAAGTGATTTTCGAGGTAACATTTACATACCCTAATGATGTTGGGTTAGGGAACATGTTGAAACCTTCGATGTTGAAGTATTTGTTTGAAAGAGCTAATGGAGTAGCCGCTGTCCAAGAAGTTGTGATAATTAATTCATCCATTACAATGCTAGGGGTTTTTGTACTAGAATCCTGTCTAATTAAAAATTGAGTAAAGGTATTTCCTGATGAATTTGAAGCTTCACTTATATCAGGTGTAGGCTCAGTTTCTCCTAAGCTAGGGTTAATCCATGCATTTACTGTGTTGTTATCTATATCATAATTAAAAACGACAAATATAGTTTCGTCTAGCGTATAATCGGTTGTAGGGGTGTTGATTTGGCTTAGAGTAGCACCATTACTAATTCCTATTCTGTACGATGAACTGCTTGTTGGAGAAATCCAAAGACGAGATTCATAATCGCCACCATTTGTTCTTAGTACTGCAAAATAACCGTCAATAGAAGAAGCATCAAATGCTGTTACTTTTAGCATAAAAGCAGCATAAATCCTTCCGGATGATGTAGGAGTATAATCTAATACGGGATCTGTTCCGCTTCCATCAAATGTTATAGAGTTTCCTGTGCCATTTAAGGAGGCGTAAGATAAACTTCCGGATTGAATTATTACATCATCACCTGTAAAATAATTGGTCCAAGATGTTTGTGCTCCGAGGGCTTCATCGACAGTGTAATCAAAATGATCTATATAGGGTAAAGTCTGAACTTCGTATGTTGTAAATGTAATTGATGATGTGGCAGGTGAACTTAAAGCATCTCCATTGTTGTCTACAAGTTCCATGTTTATAGTATGAACACCATAACTTAAATTAGTTAAAGATATCGTGTTTGTGTCATACTTGTCAATTAAGCTGCCGGCGTCTAAAGAGTATTTTATGTAACCGTCCCCAGAGCTATTGGCAACATTGAAGTTCTGCACGCTAAAATCAATATCTATATTTTGAGAATTAATTAAACTAGATGTAGTTGGCGAAGTAATAACTATACTAGGAGAAGCCTTGGCAACAACTCTGAAGTTATCCACTATAATTGTAGAGGAATTAGTAAAGCCAGTATTATCGTAAAATCTTAATCCAAATTCAACACTAGATGTACTTGTAGCAATATATTCATAAGAGACTGTTTGCCATTCGCCAACTAATGTTTCGTTTGAATAATTTTGATATGTTTCAGCGTAAATTCTAGCTCTACTAAGGGCATCAACTTGGTATATTTGAACAGAAACAGTATATGTTGTTCCTGCAATAACGTTAACACTTTGTCTGAAATCAGTTATGCCTTGATCTGTAGTGGTTATTTCAAATTTTGCCGAGTAAGTTCCTTCAGCAATTGTTGTCGTTTCTTGAGTAATTGTTGTGCCAGATTCAGAGTTCCAAGTGTCTAAAATTCCTCCAGTCCAACTTTCAAAATCACCATTAACAATTAGGTTTTGCCCAAAAGAAAGGGAAGTAACCAAAAGTGTAAAAAATAAAAAGTAAAGTTTTTTCATGTTACGTAAGATTAATTATACAATAAGATGTACTAAAATTACGTATTAATTTATAAAAACCTGTAAAGCAGCGTGTTAAAATTATTTTTTTAACCGAGATATAACAATTTGTTTACCTAATTACTAATTTACGAGTTTCGCTAATGTTGTTTTCGGTAACTTTTAAAATGTAAACCCCTTTGTTTAAATTTGAGATATTTAATTCTTTTCCGGTAAGCATAGTGGTGTAAATACGCTTTCCTAAAACATCAAAAAATTCAATTTTTTTAGTCAGGTTTTGTTTTGTAGTGATGTAAATGTAGGTTTTGCCGCTGCTAACCGGATTTGGGTAAATAGATAAGTTCTCTATAGTTTGTTGAATAGGATTCCCAATAGCTTTATTTTGTCCCCAGTTTGACTGACTGGTAAACAATGCTAAAGAAAATAGTAAAATTAAAACGTAGTTTTTTTTCATAGGTGCCATTCAACATTGTAAATTTAAGAAATTATCGCAAAAGTGATGCCAAAAATTAGTTAAAGAAACCCGCTTTTGGTCGAAAACTTTAAGAATATGTAATCTATTTGTTATCTTAGTGTTATTAAATTTAGGTTTAGTTATCAGTTCTGGTATTAGTTTTATCTTTGACTCAGAAATCAAAAAAGTATCCCACATACTGTATAAATATGAATAAAAAAGACATCAAAATATTACTTGTAGACGACGAACCGGATATCTTGGAAATTGTTGGATATAACTTAACAAGTGAAGGCTATCAAGTGATAACTGCCGAGAATGGTCAGGAGGGTGTAAAGAAGGCTAAAAAGGAATTACCTCACCTAATCATTTTAGATGTTATGATGCCGGAAATGGATGGAATTGAAGCTTGTGAACTTATTAGGAAACATCCCGATTTACAAAATACTTTAGTGGTGTTTTTAACTGCCAGAGGAGAAGATTATTCGCAAGTTGCAGGTTTTGATGCCGGTGCCGATGATTATATAACAAAACCTATTAAACCAAAGGTTTTAGTAAGTAAAGTGAAAGCTCTATTACGTCGATTTAAAGATGAAGAAGCTGCCGATATGGTAAAATTAGGAAGCTTAACAATAAACAGAGACGAATACAAAATTACATCAAAAGGGAAAGAGATTATCTTACCAAGAAAAGAATTCGAATTATTATCTTTACTAGCATCAAAGCCAGGAAAGGTTTTTAAACGCGATGAAATTTTAGATACCGTTTGGGGAAATGAAGTTGTTGTTGGTGGTAGAACCATTGATGTTCATATTCGTAAACTTCGTGAAAAAATTGGAGACGATAGTTTTAAAACCATTAAAGGCGTTGGTTATAAGTTTGTAGATTAATGCAACCAAAATTTAAAAAATCATATAAATTTGCGGTAATTACATCGCTATATATAACAGGATTTATAACGCTCTTAACGAGTGTTTTTTTATATATTTATTATTCTTTCAGCTTTTGGTATATCTTGCTTTTAGCCTTAGGTACTTATGTATTTGCTTTTGTAATGATTCAGTCGCGTTTAGAACGTTTCATCTATAAACGAGTTAAGAAAATATACGACGACTTAACTCTGCTAGAATCCACAAGTTTAACCAAGCGCACAATCACAACCGATATGCAAACCTTAACCGAAGAAATTGATAAGTTTGCTCGTGATAAGAAAATAGAAATCGAATCGCTTAAGGTGCGAGAGAATTACCGAAAAGAGTTTTTAGGAAATGTGTCGCATGAGTTAAAAACGCCTTTGTTTACAGTTCAGGGTTATATTTTAACCTTATTGGATGGGGCTATGGAAGATAAAAACCTACGTGAAAAATATCTGGAACGAGCCAGTAAAGGCGTAGAACGTTTAGGTTATATCATTAAAGATTTAGATATGATTACTAAACTTGAGGTTGGTGATTTAAGTTTAAATGTTGAGGTGTTCGATATTGTTGAATTGGTAAAAAGTGTCTTCGATATGTTAGAGATGAAAGCTTCTAAGAAGAAAATAACTTTAACCTTCGATCGTGTTTACACCGAACCTATTTATGTTAGAGCCGATAAGGAACGTATTCAACAGGTGCTCATTAATTTGGTTGTAAATTCCATTAAATACGGAAACGAAAAAGGGACAACCGAAATTAGTGTTGAAAACCTGATAAAAAATAAAGTGATCGTTCGTGTAACCGACAACGGAGAAGGTATTGCGAAAATGCACTTACCGCGTTTGTTTGAGCGTTTTTATCGCGTCGATAAAAGTGGGTCACGTAAAGAAGGAGGTTCTGGTTTAGGACTTTCCATAGTGAAACATATCATAGAAGCCCATGACGAAAAAATCTATGTAGAAAGCGAATTTGGCGTAGGAAGTGAGTTTTCATTCACATTAGAAAAGGTTAAATAAACTTTTAAATTCGACTTCAAAGTCGAAAGCTGTTAAGCCTTTGAAGTTGGCAATTGTTTCTAATTTATCAATAGTAAATTTTTCCTGTTGACAACTAGGTACCAAACCTTCTTCTGTTAAACGCGTCGCTAAATATTCCTGTTCAAATTGTCCGGGTGTTGGAATAAAAAAAGCTTTTTTGTTCAGTTTAGCTAAATCCATAACCGTTGTGTAACCTGATCGTGATATAACTAAAGCACTTTCGTTTATGGTTTTTTCTAGCAATTCCGAAGTCATAAAGTTGTAAACCGTTATGTTATTGAATTGTTTTTTGGTTTGTTTGGGTTGCATCAAACCTTTTACGAAAACCACCTTACCATTGAAATTTTTCAGTTCATAAAGTAATTTGTCTTCCAGTAAGGTACGTTGTGGTTCTGGTCCCGACAGTAAAACCATTAAATCGTTTTTAAACGGGACTTCTTTTTTTTCAAATCGGCTTAACGGCCCAATATATTCGGTTGGTATCTCAAAAGTGTCTACGTGGCCTAGCTTTCCGCTTAAATTAACCTTGTCACTTGTATCTGGTACCCAGCATACATTGAATTTTTTAATAAATTTTTCATGTATTTTTGTGCTAAGCCATGTTGTAGAACCACTTAATACTTTTAGTTGATGTGTAATGAAAACAGAAGGCACTGCTTTGTTGTAAACCCCTAATCTGTTGTCTGAGATAATTCCCGAAATGTCATAAGTTTTTACAATACTTTCAATCGCTTTTTTTTCGTTATAAATAGCTTGTAGTAAGCGCGGTGAATCTTTCAGAAGTTTTAATTTGAAGAACTTTCCGTTTTTAGCATAAGTCACGTTGTATGGAGGTAATTCAACATGTGTAAGCTTTGGGAATTCTTTTTTTAACAGTGAAAGCGCAACGCCATCACTCGCAATAATGGTTTCAAAACCATTAGCAGATAACGCCTTTATAATAGGGATGCATCTTGTGGCATGACCCAAGCCCCAATTTAAGGGCGCGACTAAAATTCGTTTTTTCATTAAAATCAAAGGTATGTATATAAACGCTCTCGTATATTTCCTTAATTTTACCAAATATTTATTTTCTTCTTAATTGAAGGATATTAACAACACTAAAAATAGTAATTATCTGTGGGAAGCAAGAACAAACTAAGACGTTTTAGAGAGAACGAAACGTTTTCAAATGTGTATCAACCAACACGTGACGAATTGGTGAATGAGGAGTATGAGTTTAAGGGCAACTGGAATAAAAATGTTTTTAAAAATGATAACCCACTGGTTTTAGAGTTAGGTTGTGGAAAAGGGGAATATTCGGTGGCTTTAGCACAACGTTATCCGAATAAAAATTTTATCGGCATTGACATAAAAGGAGCTCGTTTTTGGCGTGGAGCTAAAACTGCTGTGGAAGAAAATATTCCTAATGTTGCTTTTTTACGTACCCAGATAGAGCTTATCGACCATGCTTTTGGTGCAAATGAAGTTGATGAAATCTGGATTACTTTCCCAGATCCGCAAATTAAATATAAGCGCACCAAACACCGTATGACGAATGCTGAGTTTTTAGCACGTTACAAGAAAATTTTAAAGGAAGATGGTGTGGTAAATTTAAAAACCGATAGCGAATTTATGCACGGTTATACATTAGGTTTGTTGCATGGTGCTGGTCATGAAGTTTTATATGCTAATCACAATGTGTATAAACAAGAAGGAAGCCCTGAAGAAGTTACCAGTATTCAAACGTTTTACGAATCGCAATATTTAGAACAAAACAAAGCAATTACGTATATTCGATTTAAAATTAAGTAGTTGTGAATATTACGGTTATCTTTTTTTTGGGCTTAATTATTTCGTTGGTGGGCGTAATTCCGCCAGGGTTGTTAAATATGACAGCTGCCAAAATTAGCCTTAAAGAAGGGCATACACGAGGTATTATGTTTTCGGTTGGAGTTTGTGTCATCGTATTGGTGCAAACCTATATAGCTTCGGTATTTGCAAGGTATTTAAGTATGAATACCGAAGTGGTCGATATTCTTCAACGGGTGGCGTTTGTCATCTTCGTGTTGATAACGATTTACTTTTTATTCGTCGCCAAGAAGGATCCTAAAGAAGTCGCAGAGTTTGAAATGCGCAGCAAGCGCAGTCGCTTTTTTCAAGGTATGTTTATGTCGGTTATCAATGTATTTCCGATTCCATATCAGGCCTATATGACGATAACTTTAGCATCCATTGGTTGGTTAACGTTCGATCAGATTGATATTTTGACTTACGTAATGGGTACAGCTATGGGAACTTTTGTTATGCTGTACATCTACATGTTTTTCTTCGATAAAATTAAAGACAAACCGATAACCTCTCAAAAAAGTATGAACTACCTAATTGGTAGTATTACAGGAGTCATTTCTATAGTTACTTTGGTAAACATCATTAAAGAACTGTAATATGAAACCGGAAACCTTGAATTTTTTCGATAAAGTTTACGAGGTTGCCAAGCAAATTCCATTTGGTAGAGTAACCAGTTACGGAGCTATAGCTACCTATCTTGGTGCTGCCAAAAGTTCGCGAATGGTAGGTTATGCCATGAATGGTTCTTCAGGAAAGGATGTTCCAGCGCATCGTGTGGTGAATAGAAAAGGACTGTTAACGGGAAAGCAACATTTCGATGGTACTAATTTAATGCAACAGCTTTTAGAGAGTGAAGGTATAAAAGTAGTGGACAATCAAATTCAGGATTTCGAAAGTGTTTTCTGGAATCCTTCAGAAGAATTATAAAAACGGTTTATAGTATTCATAAATTATCGTTAAATATAATTCAGCAATAAATCATTTCAATGGCTAGGGCTTTATAATCTGAACAATTCACAGTATATTTGTAGCCTTAGAATAAATCTAAATAGCGCATGAAGCTTAATAAAAAAGACATACTTAAAGCACTGGAATCTATAACAGTACCAGGTGAAGGACAAAACATGGTTGAAAGCGGAGCCGTAACCAACGTGGTTGTTTTTGGCGATGAGGTAGTTGTAGATATCACAATAAAAAATCCGAGTTTACAAGCTAAAAAACGTACCGAGGTGGATATTTTAAAAACGATTCACGACTTGGTTTACGAAAAAGCTAAAATTAAGGTGAATGTAAAGGTAGATGCACCTGAAAAACCGAAAGCGAACGTTATTAAAGGAAACCCGATTCCGGGAATTCAGAATATAATAGCCGTAGCTTCGGGTAAAGGTGGTGTAGGGAAATCTACGGTGACAGCCAATTTAGCGGTAACCCTTGCTAAAATGGGCTTTAAAGTTGGTGTTTTAGATGCCGATATTTACGGGCCATCCATTCCAATTATGTTCGATGTTGAAGCTGGAAGACCTTTAGCGGTTAACGTAGATGGAAAATCGAAAATGAAGCCGATTGAAAACTACGGCGTTAAAGTCTTGTCCATCGGGTTCTTTACGCAGCCTAATCAAGCGGTAGTATGGCGTGGGCCTATGGCTGCAAAAGCATTAAATCAAATGATTTTTGATGCTCATTGGGGCGAATTAGATTTCTTATTATTAGACTTGCCTCCGGGAACTGGAGATATCCACTTAAGTATCATGCAATCGCTTCCAATTACAGGAGCCGTTGTGGTGAGTACACCTCAAAATGTGGCTTTAGCCGATGCTAAAAAAGGTGTGGCTATGTTCCAACAGGATAGTATTAGTGTGCCAGTATTAGGAATCATTGAAAATATGGCTTATTTTACACCAGAAGAATTGCCAAATAATAAATACTATATTTTTGGTAAGGAAGGGGCAAAAAATTTAGCAACGGACTTAGACGTGCCGTTTTTAGGTGAATTACCATTGGTGCAAAGTATTCGTGAAGCAGGCGATGTTGGTCGTCCGGCAGCATTACAAACGGCGACACCATTAGAGAAGGCCTTTGAAAAGATTACACAAAATGTGGTTCAGGAAGTAGTAAGACGTAATGAAGATTTACCTCCTACTGAAGCAATTAAAATAACAACGATGGCTGGATGTTCAGCAGTTAAAACTAAATAAATGACATCAGAAGAAGTTAGACTTAATGTCGAAAAAGCGTTAGACGAAATTCGTCCATTTTTACAAAGTGATGGTGGCGATATTTCATTGTTGTCTATTGAAGATAACGATACCCTTGTAAAAGTTCAGTTACAGGGTGCTTGTGTGGGCTGTAGCGTAAACCAAATGACTTTAAAGTCGGGTGTGGAGATGACTATCAAAAAGCATGCGCCGCAGATCGAAAAAGTGGTTAATATTGCGGTTTAATCGAAGTTTTTACTTTAAAGCATTCAATTAAAACCGGAATTTTATAAAAAAGGAATAGAAAAAAATAAAGAATTTTAGTGATTCTTTATTTTTTTTGTTTTTCCTAGTAATTCAATAGGAAAAGATTTGTAGATTCATTTTTAGCATTAAATTTGCTGAGAATTTTTGATTTATACACAAAGATAACATGAGTGACATTAATATAAAGATAACAGATAGAGATGGTGTAACACACGATGTAGTGGCGCCAACAGATATGGCCATGAATTTAATGGAAGTGGTACGTAGCTACGAATTGGCTCCAGAGGGAACCATTGGAATTTGTGGGGGTATGGCTATGTGTGCCTCTTGTCAATGTTATGTGTTAAGTGATACCGAATTGCCGGAAATGAGTGATGACGAAGAAGCGATGTTATCTGAAGCCTTCGATGTAAAAGATAATAGTCGTTTAGGATGTCAGATTCAAATGACACCGGATATGGATGGTCTTGAAGTTGAATTAGCTCCTGAAAGTTAATTTTTATTTATTCTAAATAAGTCTTATATTTGCCATCGTGAATTTAGAAATGGATACAAATATTGGCTATCAGATTAAGCATCTTACCTTTTGTAAGTATGCTTTAAAAACTCCTAATAAAACAATTGCTTTAAGCTTTCCTCAAATGCTTGAGCTACGTCGTAAAATTAATGAATTAACAAGCTATAGTTCTTTAACTAACATTGTTAATAACGATAATTTTGTGTTGCTTTTTGTGGCCGATAAAGAGCATTTAATCTTCTTAGAAATTCCTCAATTATTAGTTTTAAAAGAAGAAATAGATTTGCTTTTTCATACACCTGTTTCACTTTTCGTGTGAAATTTTAAGCTTATTTAGACTTTTTTTAAATTCTATACATTCGCTTTAACAGTTTTATTTTATTGTAACTTTGTGTAAAAGCGCAATTATGAACACAATAGTTAGAAAACAAATGTCTATTCATCCAGATGTGATGGACTTATTAAATAATCAAATAGCGATGGAAATGAAAGCTTCGGCTTCATACCTTGCTATGGCTTCTTGGTGTGACCAACGCGAATTGTTAAATAGTAAGGCTCTTTTTTACAAACAGGCAGAAGAGGAAAGAGAACACGCAATGAAGATTTTCGAATTTATTAATGATAACGGCGGGGCCGCGATTTCCCCTAATGTTACCAATGTAAATAATGATTTTGAAAGTTTACTTTCTATTTACGAAACTGCTTTAGAGCAAGAAATAAGTGTTACTCAATCAATATTTAAAATTTTTAAAGCAGCTAGAAAAGCTGATGATTTTATTACCGAAGTATTTTTACAATGGTTTATTTCAGAGCAAGCTGAAGAAGAAGATAATTTTAGAAGTATTTTAGATATTTTTGGTTTAATGGAAGGTATGCCATTAAAAATGATAGATGAAAGAATTCCAACGGAATAAGAATTAAATATTTGAAAAAAAACGCTCCAACAAAAGGAGCGTTTTTTATGTTGGATAGGTTTACATTACTGGAGGAATTGGTGCAGGAACCACATTGTCTACTGATGGTAAACTTTTTAAATAGGCAAAAATGGCACTAAGGTCTTCGTTGGTAAGTTTAGCAAAATCTTGCCAAGGCATGGGAGGTAATAGCATTCTGCCACCGTCTTGTCCTTTTAGTTTGCCTTCCCTAATCGATTTTACAAACTGAGTTTCTGTCCAAGCTCCAATACCACTATCATCTGGAGTGAGGTTAGCTGCAAACGAAGTGCCCCAGGGACCGGTAAAAGCTGTAAAGCCCATAGAGAATAGAGCGTAACCTTTGGCTGTTTCTTTGTCGTACGGAGGCAAAACTTCATCAGCAGGATGTCCCGAAAGTAGACGATTAGAATCAGGAACGGGACCATGATCCGTCATGATTTTAGGTGAATGACAATGGTGACAGCCTCCCAAATCTACAAGGTATTCACCACGTTCAACAAGATTGATAGGTTCTTGTTCTACCATTTCTATTTCTTTTTCTGTTGTTTTCTTCTCAGTTTGAGAGTTACAGGAGTAAGCGAGTATGCTCACTACGGTGAGTAGTAAAATTTTAGATTTCATAGAGTATTAGTTGGTTGGTGATTATAGTAAAGTTAATGAATTTAACAATACGATAATTAAAAGAATCACAAAGTGGTAATTTTTGTTTGTTGTAAATGAGTTAGTTAGGTGAGTAGTCTGTTAGTTTTCTCGGGCCTTCAAGAACAACTCTTACAATTTGAAGAAAACCATTTTCATTGGTTTCGATAAGCCATTTTATTAAGGTTATATTTCCATTTTCAATTTCAATCCCGGTTATACATCTGGGGTGTACGCAGCTACCGTCGTTAAAAAACGGGATGTCTCCAGGTTCAGGAAATCTAGGTCGGTGCGTATGTCCGGCAATAGTAATACGATTGTTGTTTTCGGTTATCCATGTTTTGGTTCGACGTTCTACTTTAATAAGCTCCTTATTGTTTTTAGCCGGACGGGTAGGGTCTGATATCCCCATGACGTTTAACGGTTTCCAAAGGATACGAACCAAAAAGCGACTCCACTTCCAAAAGGTATAATTCCACGGATCGGCTTGATGGCCGTGGGTAAGAAACAATTCTTGTCCTGTTTTGCTGTGTTTTAAAATAATACCTTCATGATATTTTAAATCATTAAGTAAGGTTTTGTCTTGTCCTGCTTCTGTATCAAAATAGGTTTCCAAATGTTTTTTAACATAATTCGGATTTCTATAGACCATATCGTGGTTGCCCCAAATCATGTGTAAACGTTGTTGCTGATGAAACTGTTTCATGAGCATGTACACATTTTTGTGTGCTTCGAAAATAGAGGAGAAAGACAGGTTTTCCCAAAGTTCATCGCCATCACCAAGCTCGCAATACTGAAAGCCTTCAGCATAATAATGTTTTAGCGCGTGAAAGTAAATGTTGCGGTTATTGGCGAAGTCGTCGGCAAAGCTATTATCGCCACGGTGGCAGTCACTAAAAAGAATAAATTTACTGCTATCATCAAAGCTGATGATTTTAGCAGTATTATGGGCATTATCTAATCTTTTTTTTGTTGAAAACATTGTAGTAAATGTAAACAAATTAAAGATATGATTTATTCAAATTTTGATTACCGTAAGTCTATTTAAAAGCATTTAATCCGGTAATATCTAATCCGGTAATGAGTAAATGAATGTCATGGGTGCCTTCGTAAGTGATGACACTTTCAAGGTTCATAGAATGTCTCATAATAGAATATTCGCCAGTAATGCCCATACCGCCTAACATTTGTCGGGCTTCGCGAGCAATATTAATAGCCATTTCCACATTATTGCGTTTGGCCATTGATATTTGTGCTGAGGTAGCTTTACCTTCATTTTTTAATACACCCAAGCGCCAGGTTAAGAGTTGAGCTTTGGTAATTTCGGTAATCATTTCGGCTAGTTTTTTTTGTTGTAATTGAAACTGACCAATAGGTTTGCCAAACTGAATGCGTTCTTTGCTGTATCGTAAGGCGGTATCATAGCAATCCATAGCAGCTCCAATAGCTCCCCATGCAATACCGTAGCGAGCGGAATCTAAACAACCTAGCGGAGCACCTAATCCTGATTTATTAGGTAGCAAATTTTCTTTAGGAACTTTTACATTATCAAAAATAAGCTCACCAGTAGCACTGGCACGAAGCGACCATTTATTATGAGTTTCTGGAGTAGAAAAACCTTCCATGCCACGTTCTACAATTAAGCCATGAATACGGTCGTCTTCATCTTTAGCCCAAACGACAGCCACTTGTGCAAATGGGGCATTGCTAATCCACATTTTGGCACCGTTAAGCAAGTAGTGGTCTCCCATATCTTTAAAATTGGTAACCATACCTCCAGGATTACTGCCATGGTCGGGTTCGGTTAAACCAAAGCACCCCATCCATTCGCCACTTGCTAATTTAGGTAAGTATTTTTGACGTTGTGCCTCGTTACCATATTTCCAGATGGGATACATAACCAAACTTGATTGAACGGAAGCTGTACTGCGAACACCAGAATCTCCTCGTTCTATTTCCTGCATGATTAAACCATACGAAATCTGATCTAACCCAGCACCGCCATATTCAACCGGAATATAAGGGCCGAAAGCCCCAATTTCAGCTAAACCAGTAATAATTTGTTTAGGGAATTCGGCTTTTTGAGCGTAATCTTCAATTATAGGAGAAACGTCGCGTTTTACCCAGGCCCGAGCCGCATCGCGAACTAATTTATGTTCATTACTTAACAGCTCGTCTAAATTGTAATAATCGGGAGCTTCAAATACATCTGGTTTCATCAAATTTGAGTTTTAAAAGATTTTCAAAAGAAAATTTTCAATGATATCCTTCTTTTTTTATGAAATCATCATTTTATGTTCTCAAATTTAAATAAATCTTATTTAGATAACTACATTTTTAAGTAGAAATCTTTGGTAAGATTGATGTAGGCTTCGGTGTATTGATGACGTTCGGTTTCGATGATTAATTCTATTTTTTCTATGTTTTCAGCATGATTTTCAGCAAATGAAAAGTTTAGAAGACTGCGTTTAAATTCTGTTTCAGGATTGCCTTTGACGTTAAGTATTTTGGTAGGATATAAATTGTAGTTAGAAGCTAAGTCGATAAATGAGTTTTCTTCTTTATAAGGAATGATAACACAAAACTCTCCGGTTTCCGATAGTAATTTAGAAACGCTTTCAATCAAATGTTCGAAAGGCATCGCATCACTAAACCGTGCTAGATCGCGCTGTTCGTTTTCAGATTTATAATCTTCGGAATAGAAAGGCGGGTTTGAAAGGATCAAGTCGTATTTATCTTCAATTTCATCGGCAAATTCTTCTAAGGAAGCATGATAGCAAAACAGACGATCTCCCCAAGGTGATTGTTCAAAATTGTCAACACATTGTTCATAAGCGGCATCATCAATTTCTAAGGCATCAATAATTTCGGCAGAACTTCTTTGGGCAAGCATCAGCCCAATAACGCCGGTACCGGCACCAATATCTAAAATTGAAAACGGATTGTTTTCAATTGAAGCCCAGGCGCCTAAAAGGACACCGTCGGTGCCAACCTTCATGGCACATTGGTCTTGGTGAATGGTAAATTCTTTAAAAGTAAAAGGCTTGTTAGACATGCTTAAAATGTTAAAAAAATTAAGAAGTACGTGATTAAAATCGGATAAAATGCAGCCAAAAATACTAAACTGTGTTAAAATAATAAGCTAATTTTTATTTAAGTGGTAATTTTGTCTGCTATGTGAAGAATAGACACACTTGTTTTTTTAAGGGGTGTTTATAATGAAAAAGAAAAGATTGTTATGAATTCAGGAAGAGTTTTTTATAAAGTTAATGAGCTGTTGATTTTTAATAGTGGCGTTGAAAAAGTGTATTTAGAAGCTTATGATTCTGTTAAAAATGAAGATTTAAAAGCATTTTTTAATGAACGCGCTTTTGAAAGAAATCAGTTTACAAAAGATTTAAAAGCAGAGATGGAAAGTATTGAAGAGAAGTCTCAGCAATCGGCCGGATTAAGTACAAATTTCTACGAGATTTGGAGAAATTTTAGAAACTTAGTCTTAATGGATAACGAAAACGGTTTGTTAAATGAAGTTTACCGTTTAAAGGAAGTAAGTATTGAAATGTATAATCAATTGCTTATGGAGCCAAATTTACCTTTGTCGGTTTGTAAACTTTTAGGAAAGCAACGTGACAGTATTCAAGCCGCAATGAACATGATGAAACGCGATCTTACTTTAGTTTACTAAATGTAGTTAAGTAGTTTTAATTAAAAAAGCGCGACTAAATAAAATTTAGTCGCGCTTTTTTATGTTTTTAAGAGTGTTATTCTAAGTATAAATCGATTAATCCTTCAGGGGTATCTACAATAATGGTTTTATTGTCGCGATCTACTTTTACAATGAATTCATCATTCATCGGGATTAAAATATCTTTACCGTTATTTTCAACTTCAAAAAGAGACTGGGCAGTAGAATCGTTTATGGCAACTATTTTCCCAACGGTTCCATAATGTTTGTCTTGCATTGTAAATCCTATAACCTCATGAAAATAGAATTTATTACCTTCCAGTTTTGGTAGTAAATCAAGCGGTAAATACACTTCAGTTTTCACTAAAGCATCGGCATCGGCTTCGGTTTCAACATCTTCAAACTGTACACGTAGTAAATCGGATTTATGAAGCTGAGAGCTTTCTACAAAAAACGGAATTAACGTGTGGTTTATATCCAGAAACATGGCGTCTAAATTTTCGTATAAATCCGGTTGATCGGTGTCTAGTTTGATTAATAATTCGCCTTTAAAACTGTATTTTTTTACAATTTTACCTAAATAAAAGCAGTCTTCTTTTTTCATTTTTTTGAGATGTTAAGTGTTATAAGAGAACACTTTTTTGCATAAAAAACTCCGATAGAAGCTATCGGAGTTTAAAAGTATAAAAAAATAGTTTTTTATTCTTCTTCGTTTGAAGCTTCTACTTCTTCAGCTGGAGCTTCTTCAACAACAGGAGCTTTGGCAGCAATACGAGCTTCGTTTGCAGCTTTTTCAGCTTCTAATGCTTTAGCTTTAGCGTCAGCTTCAGCTTGAGCTAAACCGTCAGTTTTAGCACCAACCTTAGCAGCTTTAGCGTCAACCCAAGCTTGGAACTTAGCTTCTGCTTGCTCTTCAGTTAAAGCACCTTTTCTAACACCGCCAACTAAGTGATTCTTTAATAAAGCACCTTTGTAAGATAAGATAGCTTTAGCAGTATCAGTTGGTTGAGCACCGTTTTGTAACCAAGTTACAGCACCGTCTACATTTAAATCAATAGATGCAGGGTTAGTGTTTGGATTGTAAGTACCTAATTTTTCTAAGTATTTACCATCTCTTTTAGCACGCGAATCAGCGGCTACGATCCAATAAAAAGGTTTTCCTTTTTTACCGTGTCTTTGTAATCTAATTTTTACTGGCATAATAATTAATTATTTGAGGTTCTCGACCTCGGTTATTAATGAGGGTGCAAAGATACTATATTTTTTGATTAAGCAACACTTTATGTTGTTTTTTAAATAGTTGTTTTTCAGAAGGTTTTTAGAATAATAAGCAAACGGGGCTTGGCGCATTAAATGAATTTGAAAATTTAAGTTTGCCGTTCTTTTTATTGATATTAAAAATACTAATGTTATTTGTGCGTCTGTTACCTACTAAAAGAAAATTCCCGGTAGGATCTATGGTGAAATTTCTTGGCCAGTCGCCTTCCACCGAAATGTTTTGAATTTTTTTAAGTTTTCCAGTAGTGTGATGTCTTTTGAATACAACAATGGAGTTTTCTCCACGGTTAGAGCCGTATAAAAATTGCTCGTCAGGACTTAAGTGGATATCGGCGCAATAACTTTCGCCTTTAAAGTCATCATCTAAAGTAGAAATATGTTCTACGAGTTTGAAGCCTTTATTAGTGTGTTTTGCTACTGTAATACTGCTGTTTAACTCATTAATAATGTAGAAGAATTTATGGTCTTTAGTCACTGTAAAATGCCTTGGACCTGCATTGGGTTGCATGCTAACAATAGATTCTGTTTTTAGTTTATAACCATCTCCAATGTCATTTTTTTGATACTTAAAAACCGAATTTCTTCCTAAATCGGCGACAAATAAATGGTTGTCAATAAACTGTGCGGAATGCGCATGCGATACGGCTTCATCTGTACTTTGCTTAAAAACCTGTAAGGCTTCAGTAAGGCTCCCGTCTGAGTTAATGTCGTACAAAGCTATGGTTCCACCGCCATAGTTAGAAACGACAAGTTTTGTTCCTTCACTGTTAACAGCGACGTGGCAAGGACTTGCACCGTGGCTGTCGACGCTGTTTATAAGTTGTAAATAGTTATCGTTTTTAATTCTGAATGCAGAAACAATACCGTCACCTTCTCGACAAGTAGCATATAGATAATTTCTGTTAGGAGAAAAGGCCAGAAAAGAAGGGCTTTCAGCTTTAGTAATTAATTTTGAGTCGCTTAAAGTTCCTTGGATGGTGTCGAATTGAAGTTTATAAATGCCTTCGCTCTTACCATCGGTAAAGGTACCCAGATACATGTCTATGTTTTGAGAAAAGCTTAAAGTAACCTGAAAAAGGATAAAAAGTAGACTAAAAGTTAGTTTCATATTCGAGGTGTTTTTATTTCAAAAATAGGGTTTAAATTGAGTTTATTCAAATGAAAATAAATAAGATACACTATTAAAGATTTTGTTGTTTACAACTCGTGATAAATTCACTTTATTTTAGATGAATTTCTATGTATTTTTATCCACTAAGACTGGTTTTTATAATCGGTTTATTCACAATAAAATAAACTTTCAGGATGTACTTAATTTTCGATACAGAAACCACAGGTTTACCAAAACGATGGGATGCACCCATAACTGATACCGATAATTGGCCACGTTGTATACAAATTGCATGGCAGTTACATGATGGTATGGGAAATTGTATTGATCATCAGGATTATCTGGTGCAACCAGAAGGATTCAATATTCCCTATGATGCAGAGAAAGTTCATGGTATTTCTACCGAATTGGCTCAGGAGCAAGGTGTGCCTTTAGTGGAAGTTCTTGAAAAGTTTAATGAGGTACTGGGTAAGACCAAATTCATTGTCGGACAAAACGTAAAGTTCGACTTGAATATTATGGGAGCCGAATTTGTTCGTGGCGATATGGCAAACATATTGCAGGAACTTCCTGTGTTAGATACCTGTACTGAACACACCGCTGAATTGTGTCAGATTCCCGGAGGTCGTGGAGGTAAATTTAAGTTACCAACACTTACCGAGTTACACGAATTTTTATTCAAGCAGCCTTTTGCCGAAGCGCATAACGCAACAGCCGATGTTGAGGCAACCACACGTTGTTTCTTAGAGTTAATTCGTTTAGAAGAATTTACAAGGGAGGAGTTAGATGTTGAGGAGGATTACTTTCAGAATTTTAAAGAAACCAATCCGAAAGAGATAGAACTTATCGGATTAAAGCATATTAACCTGAAACAGGAAAGTGCTAAGATTCGTGAGCGTTTAAAAAAAGCTGAAGGAACTCAGATTTCTTCCGAAGAGATCAAGCAAAATATTTCCGATTTAAAGGATGTTGAGTTTGCACATTTACATAACCATTCGCAATTTTCTATTTTACAGTCAACTATTAGTATTCCGGCCTTGGTAGCCGAAGCAGCAAAGCACAATATGCCGGCGGTAGCCTTAACCGATCATGGAAATATGATGGGGGCGTTCCACTTTGTTAAAGCGGTCAGTGCCCATAACAAGTCGGCTCAGGCTAAAATTGCTGAAGCACAGGAGAAAGGTGAAACTACCAATGTTAAAGAGATTAAACCTATTATTGGTTGTGAGTTTTTTGTTTGTGAAGATCATAAAGATAAGACCCGAAAAGATAACGGGTATCAGGTGGTTTTACTGGCTAAAAATAAAAATGGATATCATAACATGGCTAAGTTATCATCGCATGCCTTTGTTGACGGATTTTACTATGTGCCACGTATTGATAAAAAGCTAATAGAGCAGTACAAGGAAGATATTATGGTGCTTACCGGTAACTTGTATGGTGAGGTGCCAAGTAAGGTGTTGAATGTTGGTGAAAATCAAGCGGAGGAAGCATTGCTTTGGTGGAAAGAGCAGTTTGGCGACGATTTGTATATCGAAATCATGCGTCATAATCAGGAAGATGAAAACCGAGTAAATACGGTATTAATCGACTTTGCTAAAAAGCATGATGTTAAATTAATTGCTACCAATAATACCTATTACTGTGAAAAAGGCGATGCCAATGCGCACGATATTTTATTGTGTGTAAAAGATGGTGAAAAGCAGGGGACACCGATTGGTCGTGGCCGTGGGTATCGATATGGATTACCTAATCAGGAATACTACTTTAAGTCCTCGGAAGAGATGAAGACTTTGTTTAAAGATGTGCCTGAAGCAATTAGCAATATTCAAGAGGTGATTGATAAAGTAGAATCTTTTGAATTAGCTCGTGATGTCTTGCTTCCGGCCTTTGGGATTCCTGATGAATTTAAACATGATGAAGATTTAGTTGATGGTGGTAAACGCGGTGAGAATGCCTATCTACGTCATTTAACTTACGAAGGAGCTAAAAAGCGTTATGGAGACCCGTTAAGTGAAGAAGTTATCGAGCGTTTAGACTTCGAGTTAGCCGTAATTGAAAATACAGGATATCCGGGCTACTTCTTGATTGTAGAAGATTTTATTCGTGAAGCCCGAAATATGGACGTGTCGGTTGGGCCAGGCCGTGGTTCGGCTGCTGGTTCGGTGGTAGCCTACTGCTTATGGATTACCAATATCGACCCAATGAAGTACGATTTGCTTTTTGAGCGTTTCTTAAATCCTGATCGTATTAGTATGCCCGATATCGATATCGACTTCGATGATGAAGGACGAAGTCGTGTTATGGATTATGTAATCAAGAAATACGGAGCCAATCAGGTAGCGCAAATTATTACTTACGGTACTATGGCGGCGAAGTCCTCCATTCGTGATACGGCACGTGTACTGGATTTACCGTTATTTGATGCTGATAGGATTGCCAAGTTAATTCCGAATATGTCTAAGCTGAATAAAATTTTTGCTTTAGATGAAAAAGGATTGGCTGAAAAATTTAGAGCTGAAGAATTAGAAAAAGTCAACGAACTTTTAAATATAGCCGATGGGGAAGGTCTCGATTCTGAAACCGTAAATCTGGCAAGAGTGCTTGAAGGTTCTGTGCGTAATACAGGTATTCACGCCTGTGGTGTAATTATAACACCTGACGATATTACGAAGTTCGTTCCTGTTTCGGTAGCGAAAGACTCCGATTTATATGTTACCCAGTTCGATAACTCGGTAGTTGAGGAGGCGGGGCTTCTAAAAATGGACTTCTTGGGGTTAAAAACATTAACCCTGATTAAAGATACCGTTAAGATTGTAAAAGCGAAGCATGGCATTTTGCTCGATCCGGAGAATTTTCCGTTAGATGATGAAGAAACCTACGCGCTGTTCCAAAGAGGAGAAACGGTTGGGGTATTCCAATACGAGTCACCCGGAATGCAAAAACACCTTCGTGATTTAAAACCAACGGTTTTTGAAGATTTAATTGCGATGAACGCCTTGTATCGTCCAGGTCCAATGGAATATATTCCATCGTTCGTTCGAAGGAAGCACGGTGATGAAGAAATCGAGTACGATTTACCAGCCATGGAAGAATACCTAAAGGAAACGTATGGTATTACCGTGTATCAGGAGCAGGTAATGCTTCTGTCTCAAAAGTTAGCCGACTTTACCAAGGGTGAGGCCGATATGCTTCGCAAGGCGATGGGTAAAAAGCAGATTGCCGTACTGGATAAAATGAAACCTAAGTTTATCGATCAGGCGAGTGCCAATGGTCATGATGCAAAGGTTCTGGAAAAGGTTTGGAAAGACTGGGAAGCTTTCGCAAGTTATGCCTTCAATAAATCGCACTCGACATGTTATGCTTGGATTGCTTACCAAACGGCGTATTTAAAAGCACATTACCCGGCGGAATATATGGCAGCCGTGCTTTCTAACAATATGAACGATATTAAACAGGTTACTTTTTTCATGGAAGAGTGTAAGCGTATGAAACTGGATGTATTGGGACCTGATGTAAACGAGTCGTTCTACAAGTTCTCGGTAAATAAAGATAATGCAGTGCGTTTTGGTATGGGAGCGATTAAAGGTGTTGGTCAGGGAGCGGTTTTAACTATTGTTGAAAACCGTAAAAAGGACGGACATTTTAAATCTATTTTCGATTTTGCGAAACGAATCGATTTACGAGCAGCTAATAAAAAAGCTTTTGAAAACTTGGCATTAGCCGGAGGATTTGATTGTTTTAAAAACACACATCGAGCACAGTATTTTCACGATGAAGGCGACGGTATTACCTTTTTAGAAAAAGCGATTCGTTATGGTAGTAAACATCAGGAAAATGAAAATTCAGCGCAGGTAAGTTTATTTGGCGAAGCCAGTGAAGTACAGATAGAAGAACCTCAAGTGCCCCCTTGCGAAGAGTGGGGCACAATGGAGAAACTGGCGAAAGAGAGAGAGGTGGTTGGTATTTATATTTCCGGGCATCCACTGGATGATTTCAGAATTGAGTTAAACACTTTCTGTAATGCCAATTTGAGTTTCTTTAATACTTTAGAGCCTTACGTTAATCGGGAATTGGTGTTTGGCGGCGTTGTTACCGATGTGCAACACCGTGTAAGTAAACAAGGTAAAGGCTGGGCGATGTTTACGGTTGAAGATTATACTGATAGTTTTGAGTTTAGAATTTTTGGTGAAGAGTATCTAAAATTTAGGCACTTCTTAATGCATAATAACTTTGTGTTTGTAAAGACGTTTATTCGCGAAGGTTGGGTTAATAAAGATACCGGAAAGAAAAGTGAACCGCGATTACAGTTCAATAATTTCCAGTTGCTTCATGATGTAATGGAGAGTTATGCTAAAAAGCTTTCCATACAATTAGAGATTGGTGATTTAAAAGAGAGTACTATTTTGAGGCTTAAAGAATTAATCGATATGCATCCCGGAAATCAAACTTTGAATTTTGTGGTTTACGATAATAATGAAAAAATAAAATTACATATGGCAAGCCGACGCCAAAAAGTAAAAGTGTGTCAGGAATTAATCAGCGAGCTTGAAAGCGAACATGTAAGGTTTAAGTTGAATTAGAGACTTTTTTATAGGGTAAATGCTATAGGATAAAATGTTAAAATAGCCTTAAACAATTCAGCTATAAGTAAAACAAATTGTTAGTTTGCAAGCTATAGTGGTTTTTTTAACTAATTTTGTAGTATTAAAATAGTATACAAATTAAAACATAAATATTATGGCATTAGAAATAACAGATGCAACGTTTGAAGAAACGGTATTAAAAAGCGATAAACCAGTTATGGTTGATTTTTGGGCTGCTTGGTGTGGACCTTGTAGAATGGTAGGGCCAATCATCGAACAAATTAGCGAAGAGTACGAAGGTAAAGCGGTAGTAGGAAAAGTTGATGTTGATGCTAACCAAGAATTTGCTGCTAAATATGGAGTGCGTAACATTCCAACAGTATTAGTATTCCAAAACGGAGAAGTAGTAGGAAGACAAGTTGGTGTAGCGCCTAAAAATGCATATACTGATGCGATTGATTCGCTTTTATAGTCTATAATACATAAAGATTATACAAAAAGGTTTGCTAGTAATGGCAAACCTTTTTTATTTTAGGTAAATCTTTTAAAATGATGCGCTAAAAACAAATGAATTTACAAAACGAACTTAATAAAGCAGAAGGTTTTAAAAACTTAGAATTACTGGCTAAACAGGTTGTAGAAGGATTTATTGCCGGAATGCATAAAAGTCCGTTTCATGGGTTTTCTGCAGAGTTTGCCGAGCATAAAATTTACAATCAAGGCGAAAGCACACGACATATCGACTGGAAGTTGTTTGCTAAAACTGATAAGTTATACACTAAGCGTTACGACGATGAAACGAATTTACGCTGTCATATTATTATAGATAATAGTAGCTCGATGCATTATCCAAGTATGACAAACTTTTCTATTCATCATTTAAATAAAATTGCATTTTCCGCTTTGGCATCTGCATCCTTAATGGGAATTTTAAAAAAACAACGCGATGCGGTCGGTTTGAGTATTTATAGTGATGCTTACGATTATTATGCGCCAGAAAAAGGAAGTGAACGTCATCATCAAATGTTATTAAATCAGTTGTCGGCAATGGTAACTCAAAAGCCAGTAAACCGAAAAACAGATACCTATACCTATTTGCATCAAATAGCCGAAAAAATACACAGACGCTCTTTAATATTTTTATTTACCGATATGTTTCAGGCTATGGAAGACCCTAATAAGTTATTTGAAGCGCTGCGACATTTAAAATACAATAAGCATGAAGTGATTTTATTTCATGTGTTCGATAAGGAAAAGGAGTTGTTGTTTAATTTCGATAATAAACCTAAGCGTTTTGTAGATGTTGAAACCGGTGAATTTATAAATTTATATGCCGATACAATAAAGCATAATTATAACGATGCCGTGAGTGCATTTTTTAAAGAGGTACAGTATAATTGTTTGAAATACAATATTAAATATGTTGAGGTCGATGTGAATGCAGACTTTAATAATGTACTCATGACCTATATGGTCGAACGAAAGAAGTTTGCTTAGGTGGAAAATTGAAAAAAAATAAAAAAAATGTTTGCGGTAAACAAAAAGGCTTGTATATTTGCAACCGCAATACAGCAACGGTCTGGTAGTTCAGTTGGTTAGAATGTCGCCCTGTCACGGCGAAGGTCGCGGGTTCGAGTCCCGTCCAGACCGCAACATTGCAGAGAAGCTCTAAGAGATTAGGGCTTTTTTTGGCACTATAAAGAAGTTGTGTTGTCCCAATGCAAATTGGGAGTAGTAGTGATTACCAAAGTTTTTTGGTGTTCCAATGAAAGGCTTTCCTTTTTTCTTAACAGAAAATCGGGATGCTTTTTTGTTTTTAGAGCAAATATTTCCAGGCTTTTAATTTCTTTTTATATTTTTTAGCTAAACATAAGTAAATGAATATTGGAGAATATATCAAGATTATTGGATGTATTATGTTTTCAAATATAATAGAAAAGGCATTATTAGTCCATTTAGAGATTATTACAGCAAATAATATTCCTATAGAGAAAAACAGGATTAGGAGTATAATGTAATATAATAATATTTTGAATAAATTCTTCATTTATAATTGTAAGGAACTCCTTTTAAAGTTTAGATCTTGATAAAACAGGCTGTTCTTAATAACAAACGGATTAACCAAGTATCTGTTATATAACTGTTATTTACTCGTGTTATGAATTTGAAAGGTCTTTTATTTTTTATCACATTAAGTGTTTTAATTATTGTTCTTTAAAAAAAAAACAAAAAATATTATTATATATTAAAAAGTATTGTATATTTGCACCCGCAATACGCAACGGTCTGGTAGTTCAGTTGGTTAGAATGTCGCCCTGTCACGGCGAAGGTCGCGGGTTCGAGTCCCGTCCAGACCGCAACATTGCA
>NZ_JACVXC010000001.1:368782-1166116 GCF_014596935.1 Aestuariibaculum suncheonense
TAGTTCAGTTGGTTAGAATGTCGCCCTGTCACGGCGAAGGTCGCGGGTTCGAGTCCCGTCCAGACCGCAACATTGCAAAAGCCCTTAGGAATAAGGGCTTTTTTTATGCTCTAAATCGAGCACAATTGTTGATGAAATATATTATGACATTGTCTGTCGTAAACGCACATGGATTTCTGACGTAAATTTGTAGTGTAAAAAAGGTGTAAATAGCCTTAGAGTAAACACAAGAGATATTAAAGGTACAAGTTAAATTTCGGGTATAACTCCCGAGTTTACAAATCCCGATTATCGGGTAAAAAGTTTTTTCATAAGTTGGTTTGGTTAGTTAAAAGCTACAGGTAAGCGAAATTAGGGTGCTTTCACTGTAGCTTTTTTATTATAATAGTATTTTTATTTTATATCTTAGGCTGTAAATATTCAAACAAACGACCCATGAAAATAAAATCTATTATTAAAAAGGTGTTATTACTGATTACGCTGGTATTTACCATTTCTACATTACAATATTGTAAATCTTCTAAAGAAACTACGGTTAAAAAGGAAGAGCCAGCTGTAACTTACACTAAACATATCGCTCCGGTTATGGAACGCAGCTGCGCGCCTTGCCACTTTCCTGAAAATGGAAAAAAGAAGTTTTTAGATACTTACGGAGCCGTTAAAAATAATATTGAAGATATTATTGCCCGTGTTGAATTGCCGGTAACCGAGAAAAAATATATGCCATTTAAAAGTAAAAAGCCCGCATTGACTCCAAAAGAAATAGCCATGCTTAAGCAATGGGTAGCCTCAGGTTATTCAGAATAATTAAAAAAAAAAAGTAATTGTTTAAGAAAGGCTCCAAGAAACAGGAGCTTTTTTTGTTATCTAGTTAAATATTATTAACTGAAATCATGATGACATTGGGTGTCGTAAATTCAAGTGGATTTCAGATGTATCTTTGTAATGTAAAAAGCAGTAAAAAGTTTTTTTCATAGTTGGTTTGGTTAGTAAAAGGTTACGGTAAAGTATAGAAGGGTACTATCGTAGCCTTTCTTTTTTTGCATACATGATATGTTATTCGATTTTAGATAAAAAAGCTTCAAAATTACCTTCAAGGAATCGTGGCGGATAATCGAGGTGCAATTCTTCCTGTAACGCTTTATCTTCCCAAACAATATGTAATCCTATTTGTAAATTCAAATCGTAGTTGTCGTCGCGTTCGGTGTAAGATACCATCAAGTAGTTTTTGTTTTCAATAGTTCTGAAAAACCTAAAAAACTTGGCCATAACATAAAAGATCGAATCGTTACAATCACCCGTTATGTCATATCTGTAAAAAATAGGACGATCTGAAAGTTTGTAATTTATTAAATCACTTGCTCTAAGATGTTTATTGGTAATCTCTCTGTTTTTTAATTTTAAATAAGCCTCTTCTTTTAAAGGAAGCACAATACAATGTCCGGCATAGTATCCGCTTTTTCCGGTAAATACAAAATTAAGTTCTGGGAGTAGTCGTATGGCTTCTTTTATTAAATCATGATTTACATAAGTGTTATCCTTTTTCTGTGAATCAATAAAATGTTCCAGATGTTTAATGTCGAAATCAAAATCTATGGTTCTTAAATTGTTAGACTCCAAATCAATCTGGTCTAAATACCATTCTAATTTTGGTAGTGTGTTAGACTGAGATGACAAAGAATATTTTCTTGTATTAAAGTCGTAAAAGGTTGGAATGGGAACCGCTGCATTTAAATTATGAATAAGCTGATAGGGCATAAGTGTGCTCAATACAATATCTTCTTCTTTTTCAGATTTAATCAATGTTAAGTCTTTTTCCCAACGTTGAATAGTTCTTAAATCGACATTCAATTCAGCGGCAAAATCAGATTGTGAAAGATTGTTAAACTCTCGGTAGTCTGTGAAAAGTTCACCAATAGAATTGTATTTTTTCATGCTTATAGCTTCGTTATAAGGTAAATATAATTAAAAATGATGGGTTGTAAGACATCTCGTGTCGTATTCTAAAACGAGTACCGTATGTATTTTTGTTAAGAAATAGGATTTAAGAAATATGTTGCTTTTTAAGTTGAAAGAATTAGAATGTGATTTTGAAAAACAAGTACAGCCTGATCAAAAAATGAAGGAGGCTGTGGTTGCTTTAAAAATGCTGTTTTTAAGAATTGATCATAAAAATGAAATTCTACCGGAATTTTCTTTTGAAAGCTTGGTTGAAGTTTTAGAAGATGTGAACGGTAGTAAACTCACGGATCGACAAAAACTTGTACTAAAACATATTATGTTTTACGGGGATTGATTAATAGCAAGTTTAAATTGATTCTTCAAAGGAGCAGTACGAAAGTGCTGCTCTTTTCTTTTGTAGAAAGTGTAAATAAGGTTTTTCCTGACATGATATGTCGTAAAACAATCTATAAAGCGAGTGTATCTTTGTTATGTAATTAGGTCAAAGCACTATAAAAAGGACTAATTACAGTTTTTCATATTTAATATTTTTTGGTTAGTTTAATGGTTAATAAGGGTTGCTCAATAAGAGTAACCTTTATTTTTTTTACAAAAAAATATTTAAAGTTGTTTGCTGCTTAACAATTCATCAATAACGGTTTCTACGCCTTCTTCTGAATTACTTTTTGTTTGAAAACGCGATATTCTTTTAACGTCACTATGGGCATTTTGCATGGCATAGCTGAAATAAGCAAGTCCCAGCATTTGTAAGTCGTTGTTATAATCACCAAAAACCATAGTTTCTGCTTCGGTGATGCCTAATTGTTGTTGAAGAATTTTTAATGCATAGGCCTTGTTGGCTTCAATATGAGAGATGTCTAACCAGTTTTGGCCAGAAACAATAACCTGAAGGTGGTCACTTAATTTTGTAGCTTCAGGAAGAATAAAATGCTCAGATGATTCGTTGTGATACACTGCGATTTTCAGGAAAACATCGTCCGAAACTGTTGTTAAATCTTCAACAATTTGGTATTCGGCGTAATAGGCTTCAAATTTTGATATGAATTTAGGGTCTGAGGTTTCAATATATGCTGCTTTTCTTCCGCATAGAACAATGTTGGCGCCGTCAACTTGGCGTAAAAGTGCAACAGCTGTATTGATATCATTTGGAGTAAGCTGAAGTAAAATATGCTCCTCGCTGTTGTGTTTCATGATACCACCATTTTCAGCAATAATAGAAATATCGTCTTTTATCAGATGTAGTTTATCTAAAATACTTTGATATTGTCGACCACTGGCTGCAACAAAATGAATGTTTTGCTTTTTAAGTTCGTTAAACTGATTGAAAAAGCGATTGCTAACTTGGTTTTCCGGGTTCAATAAAGTGCCATCCATATCAGACACTACCAATTTTACTTTAGATAAATTCATAGTTAATTTTAAAGGGCAAAAATACAATTATTTAAATTTTAATATGTTAATTAAGCATTAAACTCTGTATTTTTGGAAGGTTTTTGTGAAATCTATTTTTTTTGAATCTGTATTTTGCAAAATCTATTTTTGTAAATTGCGTTAACTAAATTATATTCTTTAACACACCCTATGGTAACATTAAAACAATTAGCAAAGGAGTTGAATGTTTCAATTTCAACAGTTTCTAAAGCATTAAATAACAGTGAAGAAATTGGTGAAGAAACTGTAAGACGTGTTAAAGAACTCGCCGAATTATATAACTATAAGCCAAATAAAGTGGCTTTAAGTCTTAAGCAGAATAAGACTAAAACCATTGGTGTTATTATTCCAGATATTTTGAACCATTTTTTGGCTAAGGTTCTTTTTGGTATTGAGCGTGAGGCCTCTAAGTATGGTTATAATATTATTACCTGTATTTCTAATGAATCTTTAGATAAGGAAAAGGAAAGTATGCATTTCTTGGCTAATGGTAGTGTAGATGGCTTTATTCTTTCTTTGGCAGAAGAGACCCAAATGAAGAATGAAGTCGAACATTTTAAGAAAATTATGGCTCAGGGCTTACCAATTGTAATGTTCGATCGCGTGGCACACGATGTGATGTGTGATAAGGTTATTGTTGATGATTTTGAAGCGATTTATAATGCTACTAAAAATTTACAGGCAAAAAAGCGTAAACATATTGCTTTTATTAGTAGTATAGATAGTTTGAGTGTTGGAAAACTTCGAGAACGTGGTTATAATAAGGCGATTTTAGAACAGCAAACAGCTAAACCATTGGTGTTAAAAATTAAAAAGAAGGATGATAATCAAAAGAAGATATACTCTTTTTTAAAGAAGAATCCTGAAATAGACGCCGTTGTAGCTGCCGACAGTGCATCTGGGGTTATAGCGATTAATGCAGCCATTAAACTTGGATTGAAAGTACCTAAGGATATTTCAGTTATTGGTTTTTCAAGTAAGGCAGACTCTAATTTAACCTTTCCTAGATTAACTACTATTAGACAGCATGCTAAAGAAATTGGTGCTAATGCTGCGCAATTATTAATTAATAGGCTTCAAAACAAGTCTTTAGAAGAAGATGTTAAGACTATTATTGTGAAAACTAGCATTGTAAAGAGCAAATCTACCGTTTAAAAACATTTATTTTTCTTACAAAAAGGTATTTTGTCGATGATATTTGCTTTTTATCGATTATCTTAGGTTTGTAGATAACCTTTCTCATAATTTTGTTAAAGCGCGTAAATCATTAATCCCCTCAGATTTACAAAGTGCTTAATTAATCCATTTTTAAGTTGACTTTTAAAAGTCAATATTCCCTCAAAAAAAAATATATGAAGTCAGTGGGCTATTGTACCCTTTTGATTTTGAATTAATTATTCCATTATTCCCTCAGCTAGAATTTCGAATTGTTCGAAATTATGGTTCATGTTTTGTATTTAAAATTTCAGAGAAATAATAAAATAATTAACCTTAAAATCAAATATTATGAAAGCCCTTAGAATTACACTTATCGCAGCAGCAATTTTCGCAACTTTAACATCATGTACTAAGCAAGATTTAAATGAAGATGATATGTTAATAGATGCTTCAAAAGATAGAACAATTGAAATGCCTATTACAGGAGGTGGAGTAGATGATTAATTTTTTAATAATTATATGTATAAAAAGAACTCTTTACAATTTGTAAAGAGTTTTTTATTTGAATAAATTTAGAAATTATAAATACATTTGATATAATACCTAGCTAAACCTTCTGTTTTTGAAACACATATTCAAAATATTTTTGTCATTCTGTTTTCTATCGTCTTATGGGCAGAATAAGAATAACTTACATTTAATAGATTCTATAAAACAAAGTGTTGCAGATTTTAAGGATCAAGACTCAACAGCCATAGCTAATGCTCATTATAATATAGGAGAGCTATATAGGTACAGTTTTATTGGTGACAGTGCTTATTATCATTATCACAAAGCTCAAAAAATTTTTCAAAAGCAAAATGAAAATTACAAATTGGCAAAAACCTTGTATGGGCTTGCTGTTGTTTTAAAAAATGAAAAGGATTTAACAGCTAGTGAATTGATTTCAATACAAGCTATTAGCATATTGGAATCATTAAAACAAACAAATGACATTAAGGAAACACGCTCATTTTTGTATAACTGTTTAGGTTTAGTTTTTGGAGAGCTAGAACAATATGAAGAATCTATATATTATTATAAAAAGGCAATAGAGTTAAAAGAGGATTTAAAAGGAGACTACAGGTTAAGCATATATTTTTCAAAGAATAATTTAGCATTGTCTTATAAAAAATCAGGTCAGTATAATTTAGCTCTAAATCTATACAGGGAAATTTTAAGTAATAAAAATTTATTTACTATTAAACCCGATTTTTATGCGTTAGTTACAGATAATTACGCACATACCTTGTATTTGTCTAAAGAGTATACAGAACTTCCAGATTTATACTTTGAAGCCCTGCATATTACAGACAGTGTTAACCCAAAAGGGTATAATTCTATAGTTATCAACCAGCATCTAGCTGAATTTTATAAGAATAAAAATAGCATGGATTTGGCTAAGTATTATGCCTATCAGGCTAAAAATATTGCGGAACAGTATCATAATGATGAATTATTAAGTTCTTTATTATTGCTTTCTAAAATTGAAACTGGAGAAAATGCTGTAAAGTATTTACAGTCGTATATCAGGTTGAGTGATAGTTTACAGAAAAACGAGAGAGGTTTAAGAAATAAATTTGCAAGAATCCAGTTTGAAACGGAACAAATTGAGCGTGAAAATATTCAAATTGCCAAAGAGCGGATGTGGTTGTTTGTGACGTCGGTGACGCTTATATTAACATCTTTTTTATTGTATCTAGTCATTACTCAGCGAAATAAGAACAGACGTCTGCAATTAATTCAAAGGCAACAGGAAGCTAATGAAGAAATCTATAATTTGATGCTTTCTCAAAATGAGAAGATCGAAGAGGCGAGAACTCTGGAGAAAAAACGTATTTCTCAGGAATTACACGATGGTGTTTTAGGACGCTTATTTGGTACCCGTTTAAGTTTGGATAGTTTGAACTTTAATACTTCTCCTGGGGCAGTGCAAACACGAGGGCAATATATTGAAGAATTAAAACATATTGAGCAGGATATCAGGAAGGTGTCTCACGAATTAAATACGGATTTTGTGTCCGGAGCCGGTTTTATAGACATTATTAAAACCTTGGTTGAAACCCAGACGATTTTATATAAACTGGATTATAATTTGGATCACGATAGTGTCATCAACTGGGATGAATTATCTAATAAAACTAAAATTCATATTTACAGAATCATTCAGGAGTCACTTCACAATATTCATAAGCATGCAAATGCCACACATGTAGATATTAGTTTTAAATTAAAAAATGATGTAATTTGCCTAATCATTAAAGACGATGGGTCAGGATTCGATGTTAATAAGTTGAGATCTGGTATCGGATTAAAAAATATGAAGTCCAGAATTCTGGATATTAACGGAACCATTCAGATTACATCAGAAAAAAATAAAGGAACCAAAGTTATTATTGAAGTCCCAATTACCTAAAATTAAATGAATACCGAGAAGATTAAAATATTAATGATTGATGATCACCCAATGATTATTGAAGGGTATCAGAACACCATTCTTTTTACTAAAAAAGAACATCAGGAGTTAAACATTGATATAGCCAACAATTGTGATGAAGCAGTAAACCTAATGGATAAATCCATTCAACAGGACAATCCTTATAATTTATTATTTGTTGACATTAGTTTGCCTGCTTCGTCTGATGGTAAAATGACCAGTGGTGAAGATTTAGCATCTTATGCAAGAGAGATTTTACCAAAAGCTAAAATTATTATTTTAACCATGTTTAATGAATCGTTCAGAATTCATAACATTATAAAAACTATTAATCCGGAAGGGTTTTTAATAAAAAGTGATTTAACATCCAGTGAATTGGCCAGTGCGTTTCAGGCTGTGCTTCATAATCCTCCCTTTTACAGTGGTACGGTAAATAGCTACATCAGAAAGGTAGATTCCAGTGATATTGTAATCGATGAGAAAAACCGAAAAATACTTCACCTTTTGTCGCAAGGCGTGAAAACTAAAAATCTGGCACCACATTTAGATATTTCGTTAAGTGCTGTTGAAAAACGTAAAAAACAACTTCGGGAAATCTTCGATGTCCAAGATGGACAGGACGAAACATTAATAGAAGAAGCACGTAAACGAGGTTTTGTGTAAGAAAAGGATTTTAAATTAAATTAACATATGTTAAAATTCGATTAAAGTCATTTTTTTTTAACCTGTTGAAACCCTTGTCGTTTCATGCATTATGCAATGTTTTGAATGTTAAATGCGGGAAAACCGCAGTTTGAAATAAAAAGTAATACTTAAATTTGTTCCATCAACACTTCAAAAAATTAATTAATCCCTCAATTTTTTTGTTGATAATAGCAATTTACAGGCCCTATGGAGGTGAGAGACCCATAGGGCTTCTTCTTTATTATAACTTTCCTAATTAAATTTACAACTAAAAATTTAGTTAAAACTAAAATTTTAGTTATATTTGTTTTGAACTAAATTTTTAGTTTGAATAGAAGTGTAATTTAAAAATCCTTTAAAATGAAACAATTAACAAAAGCAGAAGAGGATATCATGCAAATTCTTTGGAGCCTGGAAAAAGCTAATGTAAAATCTATAATAAAAGAATTGCCTGAACCAAAACCGGCCTATAACACGGTATCGACCATTGTTAGAATTTTAGAAAATAAAGGGTTTGTAGATTACGAAAAGGAAGGAAAAGGACATATTTATTTTCCCGTAATTGCTAAAAACGAATACAGTAACCAATCTATTAATAAATTGGTTGATGGGTATTTTCAGGGCTCGTTTAAAAATATGGTGTCCTTTTTTATGAAGAAAAATGACATCAGCCTGAATGAGTTAGAATCGGTATTAAAAGATATTAACAAAAGCGAAGAGCAATGATACACTACGTGATACAAACCATAGCCTTTCAGTTATTCTTTTTATTGATTTACGATGTGTTTTTAAAAAGAGAAACCTTCTTTAACTGGAACAGAATGTATTTAATAGGTACTATGATTTTGTCTGTACTATTGCCATTTGTAAAGTTAGAAGTATTTAAAGAGGTTATCCCTAAGGAGTATGTTATTCAACTTCCGGCAGTGATTATAGGGGAGGTATCTAGCGATGTTGTTGAAGGAGCAAATCAGGTTAATACGACTTTGGCTTCAAATCCGGTATCGTATGTATATCTGTTGTTTTATTTAGGTCTTGCTATAGCAATTATGACTTTTGGGTTTAAGTTATTTAAAATACTAAAATTAATTTTAAACAGTCCCAAGACCAGTTCAGAAAGACTGGTTATTATTAAACTAATAAATAGTAATTCGGCATTTTCATTTTTTAAGTATGTGTTTTTAGGCGAGTTTTTAAAGGATGATGAAAAGGCTATTATTTTAAGTCATGAGATGGTACACGTAAAGCAATATCACAGTTTAGATTTATTGTTTTTCGAAGTGCTTCGCGTGGTCTTTTGGTTTAATCCGTTGGTATATATGTATCAAAACCGAATCACCGAATTACATGAGTATCTGGCCGATGCCGAAGCTGTAAAGTATCAAAGTAAACAACAATATTATCAAAGTTTATTAGCTCAGGTATTTCAAACCAAGAGCATTTCATTCATCAATCCATTTTTTAATCAAACATTAATCAAAAAACGAATCGTTATGTTACAAAAATCGAAATCAAAACACATTAAGTTACTAAAGTATGCTTTTCTAATTCCGGCGGTTATTGCCATATTGGTGTATACGTCTTGTGAAAAACAGGGTGAAAATTATTCGGAGGGAACTGATTTAGGGGAATTTAGTTTTACTATGGAACTAGGTACAAAAACATCTCAAGAAGATGAACTTAAATTAAACAGACTACATGAATTTTTGATTCAAAATAATGAATATGTTGGTTGGGCGGATATTAACAAGGGAAGCAAAGAGGTTAAATTTAGTATACATCCTATTGAAGATGAAGTGCCAAGTAATTTTTCTAAACATGCAATGATTTTTGGGGATGATTCCTATTTAATTTTTACAAATGGGGTTCCTGTCTACAAGTTAAATGAAAAAGGTGAGTTTGTAGGGAGTTCGGTAAGTTTTATTTCAGAGGTAAACATTGATTCTGTGCTTGATAAAGTCCTTAAAAATGAAGTTCCTGTATACAGAGTTAACGGAAGTAAGGTTATTGAGGTTAGAGCAGATGAATATCATGAAAATATAGAAGTCCCTTTTGCTCATGTTGAACATGCCCCTGTTTTTCCAGGATGTGAATCTTTAGAGTCTAATGAAGAACGTAAAAACTGTATGTCTCAGTCTATAGCGAAATTTGTAAATGAAAATTTTAATACCGATATCGCTAATAGTTTAGGTTTAGAGGGCAGACAACGTATTAATACAATTTTTAAAATAAATGAAGAAGGAGATGTAGTAGATGTAAGAGCACGAGCGCCTCATCCAGGCTTAGAGGAGGAAGCAAAGCGTGTTATTCAATTACTGCCTAAGATGCAGCCAGGTAAACAAAAAGGATATGTAGTGACCGTGCCGTATTCTTTACCCATTGTATTTCAGGTAGCAGATAAAGAATAAGAATATAAATTACACAAGACTCAAAACCGAAGTGAAAACTTCGGTTTTTTTAGTTTTAAGTGCTTAAAAACCAAAAAAATTGTACATTTCAGTTTTAATAAAAATCCTCGGTGAAATGCACACGAGGCATTAAAATAACAAAAGTTTGATTTCGAAGTATTAAATCTCGATAATCGAGTAAAACCTATGAGGCTAATTGGTGTATTTTTAATTTTTTCATTGATCGCATCCTGCGACTATTTTAATGTAAAAAAAACATCTTCTGAAGCTATTTTAAAAGAGGAGTTAAAAACCTTTAACTGGAATGATGTAGATGAGTATCCATCGTTTTCGGTATGCGATTCTTTGATTGATAGCAAGGAAAAGCAAGCGTGTTTTTCAGAAGTCCTCACGTCTCATATTTTAGGGTTTTTACAGCACGAAATGATTATTGTTACTAAAGATGTCAATGACACGATTAACTTAGAATTTAAATTATCTGAACAAGGCGTGCTAACTTTAGTTGAGGCTAAAATTGATAGTTTAACCATGGCCGAAATACCTAATTTACAGGAGTTAATTAGTCAAAGTTTAGATTCGCTACCTAAAATATTTCCAGCTAGTAAACATGGGCAACAGGTAAAAACTGCATTCAATCTACCTATTATCATTAATGTAGAATAAACTATTTTTTAAACTTGCGCCCCTTCCATTCGTAGCCGGAAAACAGAGAAGCAATAGCGACATAAACACTAAAAAACGGATAAATCAGAAAACCAAAAAGATAAAACTTCATAACATCCTTCTGATTAAAAAACTGAGCGCTCTTATTAATCAGATATAAATCGATACTGAATTTAATCATCAGTAAATAAATTAGGTTTTTAGTAGTCATAGTTTCCAAAAGCGTAAAAATAAACGCCAAGACTATGAGTAAATTGGCAAATAAAACGATGCTTCCCGTAAGTTTCCCGAACCAGTTATTGTATCGGCTTGTTTTAGCCGCCCAGCGTATACGTTGGGAGATTAAGGTTTTCCAGGTAGGTTGAGCTTTAGTGTTTACAATGGCAGTGTCACTTTTTAAATAGCTTACAGTTTTTGGATTCAATTTCACGGCTTTTTCCAGTAGGAAAATATCGTCACCGCTTGTCGTTTCAGTGTTGCCATCAAACCCATTCAAGGTTTTAAATAAATCTTTTTTATAGCCGAAATTAGCGCCATTGCACAAAAAGGGTTTATCGATACCAAAACCACCAATGGTAGCGCCTTGTAAACTTAGTAAATCTAAAATTTGAAAGGTGTTTAAAAAATTATTTTGAGCAGTATACTTTACAGGTGCCACAATGCATTCTACTTGGTTTTCCTGAATAAACACATCAAAAGTGTTTAGCCATAAATCGGGTAGGATACAATCGGCATCGGTGGTGATAATCCATTCATTTTTAGCTTCGGCAATAGCTGTTGTAATAGCATCTTTTTTTGGCGATGCGCTCACTCTTTTATTGTTTAAAAGTTTTACAAAAACAGCAGATGATGTTATGAAATTGTTGATTAGGTCTGCTGAATCATCTTCTGAGGCATCGTTAATTAAAAGGATTTCAAATAAGTCCTTTGGATATTGTAATTGGTTTATGGATTCAAGAAGTTGAGGCAGGTTTTTGGCTTCATTCCTGAAAGGAATAATAACAGAAAATCTTGTTTTCGGTATGATGTTTTTATCCTTAAAAGGATGAACTTTGTTGAATCCAAAAGCAAAACTTCCGATTAAAATCACATAACTTAAAATAATAAAAAAAGAAATTAGCATCATGCCGATACGGGGGATTTAGGCGTTTTAAAATTAAGAACAAAGTAACTCCCTACTAGACTTGGTAAAGCGAAATTGAGTAGCCACATTAAGGTTGTAATACAAATAATGGTTATGGCTTCAATTTGTAAAAAGGAAAATAAATACACTGCAATACTGCCTTTAATAACAAAGTCAAAAATGGCCATAAAAGGTACTGCAGAAGCTAATAAATACAAAGAGGAAATTACCATCATAGCGTCTAGGTAATCGATGGAAACTCCGAAAATCAGTAATAAGTAATAAAATTGAAATGAAAAAATCAGGTAGCGAATCGCCGAGAAACCAAATCCGCAGGCAATGGTAATTTTTGGATAGTTTTTTATGAAATCTAATAATTCGTTTAACCAGTTCTGCTTTTTTATAAAGACAATAAGATAACCTGGAATCCCAAGACCAATTAAAATTAGAAATCCCAAACTAGGTTTAGTGATATTAAGGTTTGTTGGGTAAATCGATGTGAAGCATAGTAATCCGATAGTTCCAAAAATAAGTGTAACACTCAATTGTAATATATTGTGTAAACCGTTAATGGAAACAATTTTAGGGATTTGTGTTTTGCTATAAAACAAGGCTTTCGCACCATATTCACCAATTCTGTTTGGTGTAAATAAAGAAACCGTTAAACTACCCAAGCATTGTTCTATGGTTTCGAAAAAACGAATTTGTTTTATGGGTTTTACCAGTGCTTGCCACTTTAAAATTTCAAAAAACCAGTTGAAGATTGTTAATAAAAGAAGTGAAATTACATTTGTAAGAGAGAACACACCATGTTTGAATGTCAACTCTAAAAAATCGGCTAATGGTAATTCTTTGGTATCACTCAGCTTGAAGTGTATAAAACAAAATACAGCAATTACAAGGCTTAATTTAATAAGCACAAAAAAGATTTGTTTAGTTTTGTATGGCAACGCGTACATATGTTGCAAATTAAATCAATAATCGCGTATGATTTCATTTTTAAGCTGTAATAAGCGTTTTTCTCTATGTTTTACTTTACTTTTTTGTGTGTTTTTTGGGTTTGCTCAAAACGATGCAAGCACTTTAAAAGCACAGATCGCATTAGGCGTTAATAATCCCTCAAGTGATGGTTTTGTTTCCGGATTCGAAGGGCAACCGTTAAATTTTCCAACCGTAAACTTAGGCTTGCAGTATATGTTTAATCCAAATTTAGGAGCAAAGCTAGATTACGGATTTAGCCGAATGGCGAACGATAGTAACGCGCAGGAGTTCAAATTGAATTATTCACGAATTAATTTGCAAGGGGTTTATAATCTGTCTAATATTATTTTTATCTCCAACAGAACCGGAATGTTTGTGCATGCCGGGCCGGGTTTTTCGATGGTGAAGCCATTAAATAATTACGGAGAAAATAAAATATCATACCTAAATGCGATGGCCGGTTTGGAGTTTCATTACGGACTTTCAGATACCATGTCGTTGTATTTTGATGCCTCTTATATTCATGGGTTTGCAAAGGAATTTAATCCGATTTCAGATGGTTACGGATCATTTAATGGTAATGTATTAACATTTACCGTTGGACTTTCGTTATCTTTAAGTGGCTGCTATTACTGTAACTAATATGGCGAAGGAAAAAATCATTTTAGGAATTGACCCAGGAACAACCATTATGGGATTCGGATTGATAAAAGTTGTTGGAAAAACCATGTCTTTCCTTCAGTTAAATGAATTAGATTTAAAAAAATACGACGATCATTATTTAAAGCTGAAATTAATTTTTGAACGTACTATAGAACTGATTGATACGCATCACCCTGATGAAATTGCTATTGAAGCACCATTCTTTGGAAAAAACGTTCAAAGTATGTTGAAGCTTGGGCGTGCTCAAGGGGTTGCTATGGCAGCTGGACTGAGTCGTGAAGTGCCCATAACAGAATATTCACCTAAAAAAATTAAAATGGCGATTACAGGTAATGGTAATGCTACAAAGGAGCAGGTAGCCAAAATGCTTCAAAGTCTTTTAGGCTTGAAAACCTTGCCTAAAAATTTAGACGCTACTGATGGTTTGGCGGCTGCGGTTTGTCATTTTTATAACGAAGGTCGTGTTGAGATTGGTAAGAGTTATTCGGGTTGGGCAAGTTTTGTAAAACAAAACGAAAATCGCGTAAAAAAATAGGGTTTCAAACACTTTACAGATTTTCTGAAAACATTGTGTAATATTAAAATTAGAAGTCATCGCAGGAATATACATTCACATACCATTTTGTAAGCAGGCTTGTCATTACTGTGATTTCCACTTTTCAACATCTTTGAAGAAGAAACCGGAATTGGTTTCAGCTTTGATTAAAGAATTGGAGCTACGTAAAGGAGAGTTTGAGGATCAGGTGGTTCAAACCATTTATTTTGGAGGAGGCACACCGTCATTACTCAATAGTGATGAATTAAAATCGATTATTCAGTCAGTTTACGCAAATTATAAAGTGGTTAGCAATCCGGAAATGACTTTAGAAGCTAATCCGGATGATTTAACTACTGAAAATGGCGATATGCATGCTGTTTTTGAAAGTTACAGAGCGATTGGTATTAACAGACTGTCTATAGGCATTCAGTCGTTTTTTGAAAAGGATTTAAAGCTGATGAATCGCGCACATAACGCCGAGGAAGCTAAAGCCTGTTTAGAAGTTGCTACACAATATTTCGATAATATTTCACTCGATTTAATTTATGGTATTCCAGGATTGAGTCATGAGGCTTGGCTTCAAAATATAGAAACGGCCTTATCCTTTAACATACCTCATATTTCCAGCTATGCATTAACGGTAGAACCTAAAACTGCTCTTGATGTCTTTATTGAAAAGGGAAAAGTTCAGGCGCCAGACGATGCTGTAGCTCAAGAACAATTTCATATATTAATTGAAAAATTGGAAACCGCTGGTTTTGTGCATTACGAGTTATCTAATTTCGGGAAGCCTGAGTTTTTTAGTAAAAATAATACAGCTTACTGGCAAGGAAAACGCTATATAGGTATTGGTCCGTCGGCACATTCGTTTGATGGAACATCGAGAAGTTGGAATGTTAGAAACAATTCAAAATACATTCAGAGCATGCAAAAAGGTGAATTGCCAAGAGAAATGGAAGTTTTAACGAAAAGCGATCAATATAACGAATATGTAATGACAGGTTTGAGAACCATTTGGGGCGTGTCCTTAGAAAAGGTGGTTCAGGATTTTGGTCTAGATTATAAAACGTATCTTTTAGAGCAATCTGAAAAGTACAGAAATCAACAATTATTGTATATTGAAGATGATAAGCTTATCGTCACCAAAATAGGAAAGTTTTTAAGCGACGGTATCGCGTCAGATTTATTTAAAATAGACTAAAACATGTTCGCAACCATTCAGTACAATTCAAAAAAATTACAAATCGATTTAACTCAACCGCTAGACATTTCCATAGCGATTCAGTCAGGGCAATCCAACGTGAATGCCTGGTATATAGGAGACCCTGAAATAGAACCTGTAGTTATTGAAGAAGAAGATTGGGTGGGAAGCGTGGTGAAAGGTTCGGCAGTAAATTTTAATAATATATCGTTTAATCCGCATGCACATGGCACGCATACTGAATGTGTTGGTCATATTACTGAAAAGGTGCATTCTATCAATAAAAATTTAAAACAGTTTTTCTTTTTAGCGGAGGTGATTACGGTAGCACCCGAAAAGTTAGATGATGATTTTGTGATTTCTAAAAAGCAAATTCAGTTCGCTTTGGGAAATAAAAAACGTGATGCCGTAGTGATACGTACCATGCCTAATACAAAAGATAAACTAACTAAGCGCTATTCAAAAACAAATCCAACCTATTTATTAGAAGAGGCAGCGGTATATCTTCGTGAGAAAGGCATTAAGCATTTGCTTATCGATTTACCAAGTGTCGATAAAGAACGTGATGAAGGCAAGTTGTTAGCACATAATGCGTTTTGGAACACCCAAGGTAAATTAAGGCTGGATGCAACTATTACCGAATTTATTTATGTGCCTAATAAGGTGAAAGATGGCCAGTATATATTAAATTTACAAATAGCATCATTTGAAAACGATGCGACACCAAGTAAACCGGTTTTATATAAAATTATAGAGTAATGGATATTCTGTTTGGCTTAATATTAGGCGGACTTATCACGTTGGCCGTAGTAACTTATTTAAAAATTAAGGCACAGAAAAAGCGTGTCAATTCGCAGTCGGTTATTTTACTGGATAAAATTAAAAAAGTCTATAAGTTTATTACCGTTGAAGGTGATTTTGCTGAGATCTATCATTATGAAGATGTGAAAGAGCGTTTTTTAAAACTCATTTCCAGCACCAAGAAAGCCTTGGTCATCGTGAATGCTAAGGCGCATGTGGGCTTCGATTTTTCAAAGGTTATTTTAGAAGCCGATACGAAAAGCAAAACTATTATTATTCATAAGTTTCCGCAGCCAGAAGTGTTAAGCATTGAAACCAACCTAAATTACTATGACAAAAAGGATGGTATGTTTAACAAATTTGCTGCTTCCGATTTAACAGGTCTTCATAACGATGCCAAGAAGCATATTATGGATAAAATTCCGGAAAGCGGATTGTTTAATGTCGCCCAACAGGAAGCTTTAGAAGCCATTTCGCTTATTGAAAATATCGTACAAACTATAGGTTGGAGTTTAGATTATAACGCGTTAAAGATTGAAACACCAACTGAAAAGAAAGCTTTAGAATGAATATCGAACAAATACGAGACTACTGCTTAAAAAAGAAAGGCACAACCGAAGATTTTCCATTTAATCCAGATACTTTAGTATTCAAAGTTTTGGGTAAAATGTTTGCGTTAGTAGCTTTAGATAAGTGGGAAATCGGAGAAAAGGCCATAAACTTAAAATGCGACCCGGATTACGCTTTAGAACTCCGTGCTGAATATGATAATATTGATGCAGGATATCACATGAGTAAAACCCACTGGAACACAGTTAAACTTCACGACAGCGAAATAACATCATCACTTTTAATGGCTTTAATCGATCATTCTTACGATATGGTTGTAAAAGGTATGCCGAAAAAATTAAGGGATCAATTAAATTAAATATTTGATTTTTAGTAAATTAATTTTCGTAAATTAGTGTTGTTATTTCACTACCCTCTCGGAAATAATAATAGCAAAAAAGACGAGTTTTTACTTCCCCAAATTTATAGTATCCCCAGGTTTTCTATTGCCCCTAATTAAAGATTTAGTATCAAACGTTATAAACTAATATACTAACCTTAATTAATTACAATTATGAAAACAACTAGTCAACTATTTGCAGCAATGCTAACTTTGCTATTATTATTCAACATGCCTTCGGCCTTAGCACAGGACGATTCTAATCGCCCAATGTATATTACGGTAACCAAAGCCCATTGGAATATGGATTATGAGGACTTTGATATGGATACATGGAAAGCTGTGGAAAAGGAATATCTGGAAAAAGTTATTAAGAAGAATGATTTACGCGTGGGACATTCTGTGTATTTACATCAAATGAGTCCTAGTAACAGTGAAATCCTTTTTGTTAATGTTTACAATACCTGGGAAGATATTGTTAAAGCCAATGAGAAAGACGATGAATTAGCCGAAGCAGCCTGGCCTGATGAAACTGCCAGAAATGCCTTTTTCGACAAACAACGCGCGTATTATTCGCCGATACACTCTGATGAAATTTATTACACTATGCCGTTAGTAAAGCATGTTCCCGAAAATAACACCAAAGATTTAATTCTTTATGTAAGAACCAATCATTGGGCATTCCCAAAAGATTATGATGGTGATGAAATAAAAAAGTTAATGACCGATAACTTTGATGTATTTATTAAGGATAATCCCCTAGTTAAAGGGTATTACCCGCACCGTCATGCCTGGGGAAATGATTCTTCAGAAATGATAGAAGCTTACTTCTTGGATTCTTTAGCAGATTTAGATAAAATGTTTGATGGTTTCTCAGAAATAGCTAAGAAAAAATGGCCAAACGAAGCAGATCGCGAGGCGCGCGGTAAAAAAATGGGTAAATATTTCACACCAGAACATGGTGATGCCGTATATAAGTTAGTAGCAGAGTTATCAAAATAGGTAGCTTAATTAGTGGGGAAAAGGTGTCTGTTTTTAGATGCCTTTTTCTTTTTTATTCAGCTTGTAGAAACTTGAATTTAGGCGTATTATTGCAAAACAAAAATATAAATAATGAGTATACTACAAACACTAAAAGACAGAAGCAATAACACTTGCGAATTATGTAAGTCGGAAAAGGATTTAAAACAATATACTTTACCGCCCTCGTTAAATGAAAGTGTAGATAATAGTTTGCTGGTTTGTGGTACTTGTTTAAGTCAGATTGAAGGTGAAGTGGAAATGGATGCTAATCACTGGCGTTGTTTAAATGATAGCATGTGGAGTGAGTTCGTTGCAGTGCAAATCATGTCCTGGCGTATGTTACAACGTTTAAGAGGCGAAGGATGGCCTAAGGATTTACTAGATATGATGTATTTAGATGATGAAGCTTTAGCATTAGCACGTGCAACAGGGGAAGATAAAGACGATAGTGAAAAGGTGGTACATCGTGATGTTAACGGCGTTATTTTAGAAAACGGCGATTCGGTTGTCTTAGTAAAAGACTTGAAAGTAAAAGGATCAAGCATGGTTGCAAAACAAGGAACGACTGTGAGAAACATTCGTTTAGATCGCGACAATGCTGAATATATTGAAGGTAAGGTTGACGGACAGCAAATCGTAATCATTACGAAGTACGTTAAGAAAACCTAATGTATCAAATTTTAAGCTGAGGTATCGGCGATAATTTTCCATTCGCCGTTTATCTTCTTAAATACCAACATAAAAATTCCTGTGGCATTACCAACGTCGCGTTTTAAGTGAAATTCACCCAATACAAAATAAGCGCCATCGGTAATTTTAGAAATATCATTAATTTTAAAGCTTAGTTTGCCCGTGTGTTCTTTACTAGGGTAAGCTTTTTTGTAGCGTTGTAAAGTGTTCTCCCAGCCATAAGTTACACCATTACTTCCGTAGAATTTTAGTGAGTCGCTTTTCCAGTAACCTTCCATGTATTTCTCGATATTGTTTTTAGACCAGGCTAAGCGCTGTTCCTTTAAAACGGCCTGAATAGCCTCCTTGTCTTTTTCTTCATTGTTTTGAGAAAACACTGAAAAAGTGCATATTAGACATAGGAAAAGAATAAGTTTTTTCATAATTTAATAGTTGTGCTTCTTTGGGAGATGTTGTAAAAATAAGCAAACTCACTTAAAATAAGCAGTTAACTATAATATATTCTTTTGATGGTTGAAGAAGGCATCGGCTTGCAATTGCAATAGCTCCCTTGCTTTTTTGCGCTTGTAGTTATAAAGCTCGTTTTCGGTTTCAATGTCTTTGTACACACGATCGTTAATGGCAAATTCGGCTTTTAATAAAGCTTCTCTTTGATTTTTATTTTGAAGGACATTGGTTTTAATGGCGGTCTCTTCATTTTCCAGTTTAAAATCGTAAGCACTTTTAGGAGAAAGTAACTTGGCAAAAATTGGCGAGGTCTCAATAGCTAAAAAGAGCAGGAAAATAAACAACGATGGTAACCATGGCAGTTGACCTAGAGCGTCTACACGAGCCATTAATCCGTCGAAATTATTAATAATCGGTTGCGATGTTGCGACCTGAATGTCGTAATTGTTTTTTAAAGTGGCTATTTCAGCTTGAATGGTTTTAATTTTTTCGGCATTATCGATTTTAAGTTGTTGTAATTCGGCTAAAGCAGCATCATGCTTATCGCGTTTTTCTTTGTAGACAGGACCTTTACCTAGTCGTTTTGTCCCAGCTGTACCTTCGGCTTCAGAAATGTAGGTGTCGTAAAGAGCGTTTACTTCAGTTTCTTTGACGGTAATGTCATTTTGTAAATCGGTAACAGATTGCTCTAATTTCTGAATTTGCGGGGTATATTGTTCGGCAATTTGATTTTTATTAGTGAGTGTAAATTCATTCTTCTGCTCTAATAGCACGCGATCAATTTCCTTTTCAAAAATCTTTAGTTCTAAAGGTTTCGAAATCACTACAGCAATGATAACGGCCAGAAGAATTCTTGGAGATGCCTGAATGACTTCATCTGCAAAATTCCCCGTCTTTTTAATGGTCGAAACAATATAACGATCAAGATTAAAAATGAGTAAACCCCAAATGAGTCCGAAAAACACAGCGGTAAAATAGTTGTCGAATACGGTATTAAGGGCGTAGCTCGCCGCAATAAAAGCCATAAGTGCCGTAAAGAATACAGTGGCACCAATTCCTGCATATTTGTTTTGCTCACCTTTTGAGCAGGAATTTAAAATATCGGTGTCGGCACCCGAGCAGATAATAAAAAATTGCTTTAACATAATGATTGATGATTTTGATTGATAGACTATAAAACGTTGAAATTTTAAAAATGTTACAAGTTTAAGTGTTTAATTGTTGGTTTTTTAATGGCTTGTATGTAACATAAGTTGCTGTACGCATGGTTTTAAGGTTGTAATTTTAATGTAGATTAAAAACCTAGAAATTATGACAACTTCAGTAGTTATTGGGGGGAACTTTGCAGGGATGACTGCAGCCCTTGAGATAAAACGTAAAGGAAAAGATCAGCATAAAGTTATTATGATAGATAAATCTCCTTTGTTTTTATTCATTCCATCTTTAATTTGGGTGCCTTTCGGAAGACGAGACATCAAAGATATTTCTTTTAGAAAAGATGAAATCCTTAAAAAGAAAGGTGTCGATTTATTAGTTGCTGAAGCTTTAAAAGTAGATACTAAAAAGCAGGAAGTACATACCAATAAGGGTATCGTTAAGTACGACCATTTAGTCATCGCTACAGGGCCAAAAGTAAAATACGATGTGGCTCCGGGTGTTGAAGAATATGCGCATTACGTGGGAACGCCCAATGGAGCGATGAAAATCAGAACGGCCTTAGAAGAATTTAAACGAAACCCTGGTCCAATCGTGATTGGAGCAACGCAAAATGCCGGATGTATGGGAGCTGCTTACGAGTTCTTATTCAATATCGAAAAATGGCTTCGTGAGCAAAATATTCGTAAAAAAGTCGATTTATACTGGATTACCCCTGAAACTTTTTTAGGTCATTTTGGAATTGATGGTATTACCGGTGGTGAAACCATGTTAAAATCATTTATGAAAATGTTTAATATTCACTTTAGAACAGAAGTGGGTGTTCATGAAGTCACTAGCGATAAAGTGGTGTTAACTAGCGGTGAGGAACTACCAAGTCGTTTTACGATGCTTATGCCACCGTTTATCGGGGTAGATTTTGTGCGAAATTCACCAGATTTAAAAGCAACGGCTGCCGGATATATTCCTGTAACCGATGATTACAGACATACGGAAATTCCAAATGTCTGGGCTGCAGGTATTGCTGTAGATGTGAAGTTGCCTTTTAAACCCGGTAAAGTGCCATTTTCAGGTCCTAAAACAGGCTATCCAAGCGATGAAACTGGTAAAATTGTAGCCGAAAACATTATTAGAGTTACCGAGGGTAAAACAGAACTTAAGAAAAAAGCATGGGGTAAAATTCCAGGAATTTGTATTATGGATGCCGGCAAAAAAGAGGTGATTATTTTAAGTAATTCACTATTTAAACCACGAAAATTTGCCATTATGATTCCTAATGTGTTATATGATTTTAATAAAGTTTTATTTGAAAAATACTTTTTATGGAAAACAAAAAGAGGGCTATCATATCTTCCATAAGACACTGTGATTAATTGATTTGTTTGAAGGAACGTCATTTCGAAATAATGGTTTGTTAATTATTCGAAGTGGCGTTTTTGTTTTATTCAGTATTACCTGTTTCTGGAACGAACACTTTCTATAATTACAGTGGCCAGAATAAGTGATCCACCGATAAACGTATTGAGATTTGGAATTTCATTTAGGAAAAAGAAAGCCAGAATAATTCCGAAAATAGGCTGAACACTATTTATAATACTCGCGGTGCTTACCGTAAAGTGTTTCAGACTGTTTACAAGCATGGTGTGACCGATAGCAGTTGTAATTAATCCAAGGAATATAATGTACGGAAATTGCTCTTTTAGTCCGTTGCTATCTAAAAAGAATAAAGCAGGCGACAAAACTAATGCAACAACTAATGATTGATAAAACATAACGCTGGAACCATTATACTTCGCGGTTAATTTTTTAGATAAAATGTTACGTAGGGCATAAAATACGGCCGATAATAATCCGAATAGTACACCTTTTAACTGAGAACTTTCTAAGTTGAATTCAGGAGCCAATATGTATAGCCCGAACAATACTAAAATACCTAGTAGAATGTAAAATGGATCGAATTTGGTTTTGATCAACAAAGGCTCTAAAAAGGCTGTGAGTATGGGGAATGTGAATAGTGATAGCATGCCCAGTGCGACATTAGATAGTTTTAAAGCCAGAAAATAAGTAATCCAGTGCCCTCCCATGAGTAATGCACTAATAGTAACGGTAGCAATATCGGATTTAGAGTTTAATTTAAGGTTGAATTTTTTATAGTTACAAAATGCAAATAAAGCAACACCCGCTATAATACAGCGCCACCAAATGATTATCGGAATAGGTAAATCGATATACTTACCTAAAGCTCCCGATGTACTAATAAAGAAGGTGGCTAAAGTAAGTTGAATAAGGTGGTTAGAGTGTTGGTTTTTCATGTGGTAGTGATTACTGTGTTAGCGATTGAAGCTAACTACCGTGTAGTGAGTAAAGCGCGACCCTGTGGCGTTTTATTAAAAACACCGCAGGGAAACACCCTAAATATTATTTAGATAATTCTGTGAAATATTTATAGAATAATGGAATGGTTTCAATGCCTTTAAGGTAATTAAACACACCGAAATGCTCGTTAGGCGAGTGGATGGCATCGCTATCTAAGCCGAAGCCCATTAGTATGATTTTACTGTCTAATTCTTTTTCGAAAAGAGCTACAATTGGAATACTTCCTCCACCACGTTGCGGAATTGGAGCTTTTCCAAAGGTATCTGTATATGCTTTTGCAGCTGCCTGGTAACCAATATTGTCAGTTGGGGTCACATAACCCTGACCTCCGTGATGTGGTTTTACTTTTACCTTTACAGATTTAGGAGCAATATTTTCGAAATGTTTTTTGAACAATTCTGTGATTTCTTCCCATTCTTGTCCTGGTACTAAACGCATAGATATTTTAGCGTAAGCTTTACTGGCAATTACCGTTTTGGCACCTTCTCCGGTATATCCACCCCAAATACCATTAACGTCTAAGGTTGGACGGATGGAGTTACGCTCGTTAGTGGTGTAACCTGCTTCACCATAAACATCGTCAATATCTAATGCTTGTTTGTAGTCGTCTAAGCTAAAAGGCGCTTTTGCCATCTCGGCACGTTCTTCCTGAGAAAGTTCTTCAACCTTATCATAAAATCCAGGAATGGTAATATGATTGTTTTCGTCGTGAAGCGAAGCAATCATTTTGGTTAATACATTAATTGGGTTAGCAACAGCACCACCATATAACCCTGAATGTAAATCGCGGTTAGGACCGGTTACTTCCACTTCTACGTAGCTTAATCCGCGTAAACCTGTAGTTATAGATGGCGTATCTTTAGCAATCATTCCAGTGTCTGAAATAAGAATCACGTCGTTGCTTAGTTTTTCACGGTTTTCTTTTACGAATGTTGATAAGTTAACACTTCCAACTTCTTCTTCGCCTTCAATCATGAATTTCACATTACACGGTAATTGGTCGGTAGAGGTCATAAACTCTAAAGCCTTTACGTGCATGTACATTTGTCCTTTATCGTCACAGGCACCACGAGCAAAAATAGCACCTTCAGGGTGTAGTTCAGTGGTTTTAATAACTGGCTCAAAAGGCGCAGAGTCCCATAATTCTAGAGGATCAGCTGGTTGTACATCGTAATGTCCGTAAACTAAAACGGTAGGTAGATTTTTATCTATTATTTTTTCACCATATACAATAGGATATCCTGCCGTTGGGCAAATTTCAACAGTATCGCAACCTGCTTTTTCAAGGCTATCTTTTACAGCTTCAGCAGTTTTCAAAACCTCATTTTTATAGGCTGAATCGGCACTAATGGATGGGATTTTTAATAGTTCTATAAGTTCAGATAAAAATCTGTCTTTATTTTTTTCTATGTAAGACGTGGTGTTTTTCATTGAGTTATGCAAATTTTGATACAAAAGTATAAAAAAAAGAATGTTTTTTTTTGAGATAGGTGTTTGCAATTTCAAAATCTTGTTTATATTTGCAACCTCTTTGCGGGCGTGGTGGAATTGGTAGACACGCTAGACTTAGGATCTAGTGCAGCAATGTGTGGGAGTTCGAGTCTCCCCGCCCGCACAACCCACAGTATTAAAGGGATAGCCGACTTTTAAGTCGGTTTTTTTTTGCTTAAAATTCACTAAAATTTATCTGTTTAGGCGCATAAAACGGTATAACTCAACTTTAAGATTTGTGCTAAAATACTGGTAATCAAAAGTTTAAAATTCTTATTTTTTCAAAAAAGTTCAATTTTTAATAAATACGCTAGATTTTTGTGTTGCGTAACTAGATTTTTTGTCTAGTGACTCACTTTTTATGAAAATTAAGCGGTAGTTTAAGAATTATCTTATATTTGGTTCAGTGAATCAGTTTTCTATTGATTTATTTTTTAAACTACATTCTGTAAGACTGCAAATGGAAAAAATATTTTTAAAGAATTATAAAGGGTTCAAACACCAAATAATTAGTTTGGATGATATTAATTTTCTTGTTGGAGAAAATAGCACAGGAAAGACTTCATTTCTTAAGATAGTAAATTTATTGTCCAGTCCTGAATTTTGGTATGATTATGAGTTCAATAATAATGAAGTTGAATTAGGGTATTTTGAAGAAATAATTGATAAAAGGTCAGAGGAAAAGTTTTTTAGATTAGGAATAGAAAAGGAAGAAGATTTCCTTGATGATAATGAAAAGGCTAATTTTAGAATACTTTTTGAGTTTCAAGAATTGAAATCGGTTCCAGTACTAAAATTAGTTAAGTTGAATATTGATAAATTTGATGTACTAGTAAAATTTACTAGAAAACAAATTAGTTATCGAATCAAACCTCAAAATAATATTCAATATGAAGATTGGGTTAATGATTTTGATTTTCCTAAGGCTTATAAAGTTTTAGTTTTCTCTACCTTAAATATGCCGGTTTATTTGTTGCGTCATTTTCTTGGAAATGAACTTTCTGAATCAAGTGATGGAGTTGTGAAAAGAAGAGGTATTAGTAATTCAATGCTTTATAAAAATTACAAATGGTTAGCGCCTATAAGAGCTAAAGCTAAACGAACTTACGAATCATATAAAATAAAGTTTTCACCAGAAGGTGATCATATTCCTTCTATACTTCGACAAATTTTAGCTAGTAAATCTACTAAAGAAAAGAATAGAATTATTAACGCCTTGGAACAATTTGGTAAGGGGAGTAATCTATTTGATAAAATAGAGATTAGAGAATTGGGTAAAAAAAATAGCTCGCCCTTTGAGATTATTGTTAAATATAAAGATTTAGAAATTAAGCTTCCAAATGTAGGTTATGGAGTTTCTCAATCTTTACCATTGATTATAGAAATTTTATCTTCAAAAGGTACTTGCTTTTCAATTCAGCAACCAGAAGTTCATCTTCACCCTAAAGCTCAGTCTGCGTTTGGTAGTTTTTTATTTAACGCAGTAAAAAATGATCGAAATAAATTTATTATTGAAACCCACAGTGATTTTACAATAAATCGTTTAAGGTATAAACTACATTCTAGTAAGTCTAATGTTGATTTTAAATCGAAAGTTCTCTTTTTTGAAAGAAAAATGGATGGTAATTGTATTACTGTTATTGAAATCAATAATGATGGAAGTTATGCTAGTGACGTTCCTGCTAGCTACAGAGACTTTTTTATAGATGAGGAACTTAAGTTGTTAGAAATTTAATTTAATTCATGGCAGTAATAGTAGATGTTAATTGCATCCCTAATGTTTTTTCTAGAAAATCATTAAATCATCAAGAATTTAAACCTGTAAAAGACTGGATAATCAAAGGAAAAGGATTAATGGTTTATGGTGGAAGTAAATATATGGGTGAGTTAAAAAAGTTACATGCTTATTTACCGATAATAAGAATGTTAAAAGATGTAGGTAAGGTTTACGTAGGAGATTCAGCTAGCATTGATGCTTTACAGGAAAAAATTGAAGCTTTGCGAGAGGATAATGATTTTGACGACCCTCATTTACCAGCAATCGTAATCGCAACAAAATGTAGGGTTATTTGTAGTGAAGATACAAGGTCTATAAAACACGTTCAGGATGGTAAGTATTATCCAAGAGGGGTGCGTACGCCAGTTTATTATACTTCTTCAGGGAATAGTAATTTGCTTTCAGATAACTATGTAGATAAATCATTAAAGCCACTTTTAAAATTGAATAAATCAAAAAGTGAAATTGTAGAAAAATTATTAAAGTAAAATGCTACTTTTAGCTGTTTTTCATGAAAAACTACGTTTTTTTAATGTGATTTTGTTATTTTTACAATACTTAAATGTCTGAAAATCAGTATTTTAAATAAGTATTGAAACGGTATGAAATACGGTATAAATAGGTGTTTTTAGACAATTTTTTTATTTATAACTAATTGATAATCAATAATTTAAGATTTTAAAAATGAGTAGACTAAACTTAGGATCTAGTGCCGCGAGGTGTGGGAGTTCGAGTCTCCCCGCCCGCACAACAAAGGGTAAGCTTCTCAAATTCTTGAGGAGCTTTTTTATTTTTATATCCTTTTGTTTTTGATTTAATAAGTTTTTAAATTCAATTTTTAGTCTTTATTTTTTTAGAATTTATTAATCCTAAGTTTTCTTGTAGAAATTTATAAACATTTGTATATTTTAGTTAAGTTTGTGCTCGAACACATTATTAAAACATTTAAAACTGATAATCAATGCGTTATTTATTTTGTTTACTTTTTATTCCATTTTTCAGTTGTTCTGTAGCAAATAAAACCTTTACAGCTTCTGAAATAAAATTATTGCCTAAGCCTGAAGAGATCACTTTAGGAGAGGCTTCATTTTTAGTTAAAAATGGCAAACACATTTCTTTTGAAAATGAAGATCAAAAACAAACAGCTAGCTATTTAGTTAAACTATTAGAAGCAAAAACAGGAAATCAATTAAGCTTAGTTGAAAGTGGACGAGCGGATATTCAATTTAAAACCGATGAAACTCTAGAAGATGAGGCTTATACATTATTAGTCACTCCGGATAATATTACTATTAAATCGAATAGTCGAGCGGGTGCATTTTACGCGGTTCAGACTTTAAATCAATTGTTATCAGAAGATAATAATGTTAATCAAAATCAATCAAAATGGTTGGTTCCTTCTATAGAAATTAATGATGCACCTCGTTTTAAATGGCGCGCCTATATGTTAGATGAAGCCCGTTACTTTCATGGAGAAGATTTTGTGAAACAGATGCTAGATCAAATGGCAGCTTTAAAAATGAATGTATTTCACTGGCATTTAGTAGATGATGCTGGCTGGCGCATTGAAATAAAAAAATATCCTTTGTTAACCGAGGTGGGAGCATTTAGAACCGATAGCGAAATAGGAACATGGAAAAGCGGTAAAACCTCGGGCGAACCTCATGGGGGGTTTTACACGCAGGAGCAAATAAAGGATATTGTAGCTTATGCGGCAGAAAGAAATATCAAAATCGTTCCAGAATTTGAAATGCCTGGACATAGTAGTGCAGCTATTGCAGCTTATACATGGCTAGGAACTGCGGATATAGATATTGATGTTCCAGTTAAATTTGGGCGTCATTATGATAATTACGATGTTACTAAGCCTGAGACCATTCAGTTTGTTAAAGATGTTTTGTTAGAATTATTTGATCTATTTCCATCAGATGTGATTCATATTGGAGGTGATGAAGTACCTTATGAGGTTTGGGAAAAGTCTCCTAGAGTTCAAAAATATATGGCTGAACATGGTATAAAAACACCAGCTGATTTGCAAATCGATTTTGTAAATAAAATATCATTATTCATGCAGGATCATGGAAGAAGAATGATGGGTTGGAATGAAATTATGGGTAAAAAGCTTCACTTTGATTTCGAAGAAAAAAAGGATGATGAGGAAGCAGAAACCGAATTGGCAAAAAATGTTATTGTACATTTCTGGAAAGGAGATATAAATCTTTTAACCGAGGCAGCAAGTAAAGGGTATGGAATTGTTAATTCTTGGCATAAATTTACCTATTTAGATTACAAGTACAAAGGAACCCCCCTAGAGAAGGCTTATCGTTTCAATCCGATTCCTGACGGGTTGGATGAAAAGTATCATAAAAATGTTTACGGATTAGGTTGTCAAATGTGGAGCGAGTGGACACCAACCAACAAAGATGTGGAATTTCAAACCTTTCCTAGAATTGCGGCATATGCCGAGGTTGGCTGGACAACCCTAGAGAATAAGGACTTTGAAAGTTTTAAGTTAGCATTAGCTGAAATTAAAAAAGGTTGGGATTTACTTGGAATTAATAGTTATAAAATCGAGTAAAAGTCAAACTTATAAAAGAAAGTAAAAGGCTTTTAATATCTTTGAAAGGTTGTCTAATCAAAATCAAAATAATTGGTTTTATCGACAACCTTTTTTTATTGAGATTAAGTGAGAATCGGTATGGTATCTAGTAGGTGTTTAGATCTGTGTTAATTATGCTGATGTGTTGAGTTTTGTGTATTGAACTTTGGTATTTTTAGAGCCCAATTTACAATTTATATGATGAGATTAACAAATCACTTAATTATTTATATATTTACAAGCTAATCTTTGAAAATAATGCTTTTTTTTAGTGATAATGTTAATTTGGCTGTTGAGAAAGCTCCAAATTAATTATTTTTGCGTAATCGATTACTTTAGAGTATTTCGCTTAAACGTTTAACTATACTTAAAGGCTTTGTTTTTTAGAGTATTAAAATTTACTTTTATAAGTATTTTACTAATAAAAACAAATTAAAAAAAGACAATGAATTTATTCAGCTTAAAAGGAAAAAGAGCACTTATTACAGGAGGGACTCACGGTTTAGGAATGGCTATGGCAGAAGGACTTGCAGGTGCGGGTGCAGAACTTGTTATCACTGGTACCACACCTTCAAAAATGGAAGAAGCTCTTAAGTATTACAGAGAGCAAGGGTTTACTGCTACAGGATATTTATTTGATGTTACCAATGAAGAAGATGCTAAAAAGCATATGGATATTATTGCTAACGAACTTGGAGATATTCATATTTTAGTTAACAATGCCGGAATCATTAAAAGAGAATTGGCGATTACCATGCCGGTTGACGATTTCAGACGTGTTATTGATGTCGATTTAGTTGGTCCCTTCATTATGTCTCAGTTGGTTGCTAAACAAATGATTGCACGTAAAGAAGGAAAGATTATAAACATCTGTTCAATGATGAGTGAGCTTGGTCGAAATAGTGTTTCGGCTTACGCTGCTGCGAAAGGCGGATTAAAAATGTTAACCCAGAACTTGGCAACCGAGTGGGCTAAGCACAATATACAAGTTAATGGTATTGGGCCGGGGTATTTTGCAACCAGTCAAACAGCGCCTATCCGTGTGGATGGTCATCCATTTAACGAATTTATTATAAACAGAACACCTGCTGCGCGTTGGGGAGATCCTGAAGATTTAGCAGGAGCAGCCATCTTCTTAGCATCTAAAGCCAGTGATTTTGTAAACGGACAAGTGGTTTATGTCGATGGTGGTATTTTGGCGACTATTGGTAAACCAGCAAATGAAGATTAATATTTTACAAGTATAAAATGAGTACAAATTTTATTCACGACAATTTTCTTTTAGAGAATAAATACGCTGAGGAATTATATCATACCTATTCAAAAAATCAGCCTATTATAGATTACCATAATCACTTGCCTCCACAACAAATTGCTGAAGATAAAACATTTGGTAATATTACAAATGTTTGGATTAACGGTGATCACTATAAGTGGAGAGCGATGCGTACTTTAGGAGTAAACGAGAAGTTTATTACCGGTGATGGTTCCGATAAAGATAAGTTTTTTAACTGGGCTAAAACTGTACCATATACTATGCGTAATCCGTTGTACCACTGGACACATTTAGAGTTGACAAGATACTTCGGAATAACAGATTTATTAAGTGAGAAAACAGCTGAAAACATCTGGGAACAAACTCAGGAGCAGTTAACCTCTGGAGCCTATAGCTGCCGACAGTTATTGAACAAAGTAAATGCTGAAGTGGTTTGTACTACCGAAGATCCTACAGATACTTTAGAGCATCACCAAGCTTTAGCAAAGTCTGATTACAACGTGAAGGTTAGTACCTCATTCCGTCCTGATAAAGCGATTTTAATCAATGCTAACGGTTATAATGAATACGTAAATGCTTTAGGAGCATCTGCTGAAGTTGAAATCAATTCGTATGAAGATTTACTTGGAGCTTTAAGAAAGCGCATCGAGTATTTCAATGCCAATGGTTGTACCTTATGTGACCACGGATTAGATCAAATTTATTTTGAGAATTATACCGAAAGTGAAGTTAAAGCCATTTTCGCTAAAAAGCGTGAAGGCAAACATGTGTCTAACGAAGAAGCGTTAAAATTCCAAAGTGCTGTGTTAGTGTACTTATGTGAAACCTATCACGAATTCGGATGGGTGCAACAATTTCACTTAGGGGCCTTGAGAAATAACAACGCGCGTATGCACCGCATTTTAGGTCCGGATACGGGTTGGGATTCTATTGGCGATTATCCACAGGCACAAAAATTATCTGCATTTTTAAATGCATTAGATAGTAAAGATAAATTAACTAAAACGATTATATATAACTTAAACCCTGCAGATAACGAAGTTATGGCAACCATGATTGGTAACTTCAACGACGGTAGCGTAAAAGGTAAAGTACAGTTTGGATCCGGATGGTGGTTTTTAGACCAGAAAGACGGGATGACCAAACAGTTAAATGCGTTGTCTAACATGGGATTAATTAGTTGTTTTGTTGGAATGCTAACAGACTCCAGAAGTTTCTTGTCATTCCCAAGACACGAATATTTCAGACGTATTTTATGTAATCTTTTAGGTGATGAAATACAACGTGGTGAATTACCAAACGATATGGAATGGATTGGTAAAATGGTTGCGGATATTAGTTATTTCAACGCTAAAGAATATTTTAAGTTTTAATTTAAAACTTAAGCAGCAAATCTGTTAACCCTGTTTTAGGGTTAATAGATTTGTTTTTAAAATGAAGTTAGAAGGCTGCGGTCGTTCTAAGAAGAGCATGTTACCACTAAACTCAATATATAAAAAATAAGATGATAAGAAACCTAAAGATTGTTTCGCTATTGCTAGTTGTTTTGCTGGCAGGCTGCGGCGAAATAAGTCACACAAGAACCATAAAAATTGCGCATGGTCTGGACACCAAACATTCGGTGCATCAAGCGATGGTTGAAATGGGTAAAGATTTAGAAAAACGTTCGGGCGGAAAAATGAAACTCGAAATTTACCCAAGTCAGCAATTAGGTACAGAGCGCGAAAACTTAGAGCTTTTACAAATAGGAAGTTTAGATATGACCAAAGTATCGGTTGGTGTCATGGAAAATTTTGCACCTAAGATGAAGGTTTTTGGTATACCTTTCTTGTTTAGAGACCGAGAACACGCGTTTCATGTTCTAGATAGTGACATCGGAAAAGAAATTCTTGATGATGGAGAAAAGTACTGGTTAAAAGGATTGGCGTATTACGATGCTGGAAGCCGTAGTTTTTATACTAAAGATAGACCAGTGAACACTCCAGAAGATTTAAAAGGTTTGAAACTTCGTGTTATGGAAAGTGTAACGGCTATCGAAATGGTTAAAGCCTTAGGCGGTTCGCCAACACCAATTTCATGGGGAGAGTTATACACATCGTTACAGCAAGGTGTTGTTGATGGCGCAGAAAACAATCCGCCGAGTTTCTATTTATCACGTCATTATGAGGTTTGTAAATATTATACTTTAGACGAGCACACTGTTTTACCTGATGTTTTAGTCATTGGAACCAGTACCTGGAATAAGCTATCTAAACAAGAACAGGAATGGTTGCAGGCATCGGTTGATAAATCCGTAGCTTATCAAAGAAAGTTATGGGCAGATGCCGAAGAGGAAGCTTTAAATGAAGTTCAAAAAGCAGGTGTTGAAGTCATTAGACCAGATAAAACTTTATTCCAGGAGAAGGTGAAAACTGTTTACGACGGTTATAAAAGTGATGCCGTTGTGAGTAAACTTATTGAAGACATCCAACAACTAAAATAATTAAGAGGAGTTTTGTTCGGCGTAAGTGGGGCAATCTTCTTTAATACCATTAAATTACATTACATGAAATTTCGAGAAAAAATAGATAAAATACTTGGGCAGCTCCTTGTGATTATTATGGCGGTCATGGTCGTTAACGTACTATGGCAGGTCTTTACAAGGTTTATCATGGGAACGCCAAGTTCCTTTACCGACGAGTTAGCGAGATATTTAATGATTTGGATAGGTGTTTTAGGTGCAGCTTATGTATCTGGACGTAACATGCACGTCGCAATTGATGTATTGCCCTCGAGAGCTAGTGGGCCTACACAAAGGAAAATTTTAAAGTTAGTGTACGTTATCATCATCATCTTTTCATTTTTAGCATTAGTAGTCGGTGGATTTAGGTTGGTATATATCAGTTATCTATTAGGACAAACATCAGCAGCACTTCAAATTCCAATGGCACTGGTGTATTTGGTTATTCCTATTAGTGGCATTTTAATCATCTATTACAAAACCTCAGATTTTTTAAAAAAATAAATTATTATGGAGTATATACCAATCCTTGTATTAGTTATTAGTTTCTTATTTTTATTAGGAATAGGCACCCCGGTTGCATGGAGTATTGCCATTTCGGCGGTATTAACCATGTTAGTTAGTATTTCACCTTTAGCAGCATTTACAACGGTTGCCCAACGTATGGGAACAGGACTCGATAGTTTCGCTTTACTCGCCATACCTTTTTTCGTCCTCTCCGGGCAGCTTATGAATAAGGGAGGTATCGCACACAGACTCATTGCCTTTGCGAAAACATTAGTAGGATCGCTTCCTGGAGGTTTAGCCTTAATCAATGTGATCGGAGCGATGTTAATGGGTGCGATTGCAGGATCGGCAATGGCATCGGCTTCAGCGATGGGAAGTATCTTAGGACCAGAAATGGAAAAAGAAGGCTATTCAAAAGAGTTTGGAGCGGCTGTAAATATTACATCTTCAACCATCGGTTTAGTTATTCCGCCTAGTAACGTACTTATCGTATATTCATTAGCCAGTGGAGGGGTATCTATTGCTGCTTTATTCTTGGCAGGTTACATTCCGGGTATTTTAACCGGATTGTTATTGATGTTAGTGGCGATGTTCTGGGCAAAGAAGAAAAAATACAAATTAGGAGAGCGCAGTAAACTTAAAGATGTTATTAAAACCTTTATCGATGCGGTACCAAGTTTATTCTTGTTAGTAGTAGTAATCGGGGGTATTGTTTCAGGAATCTTTACTGCAACCGAAGCTTCAGCCATAGCCGTATTATATACCTTAGTTTTAGGGTTTGTGTATAAAGAGATCACGTTTAAATCTTTACCTCAAATCTTGTTAGATTCTTCGGCAACAACAGCGATTGTAATGTTGTTAATTGGTGCATCGATGAGTATGTCTTGGGTGATGTCCTACGAAAACATTCCACAAAGCATCAGTGAAGTATTATTAGGTATTAGTGAAAACAAAATTGTTATCTTATTAATTATTAACCTGCTGTTATTGTTCGTTGGTATTTTTATGGATATGACGCCAGCTGTGTTAATTTTTACCCCAATATTTTTACCGGTTGTTACTGAGTTGGGAATGAACCCAATTCATTTCGGTATCATCATGGTATTAAATCTATGTATCGGCCTGTGTACACCGCCGGTAGGATCGGTATTATTCGTTGGTGTTGGCGTTGCCAAAACATCAATAGAAAAAGTTATAAAACCATTAGTGCCATTATTCTTGGCTATGGTGGTAGCGCTGTTCTTAGTAACGTATTTTGCTGAGCTAAGTTTATGGTTGCCTAGAGTATTCGGATTAATAGAGTAAAAAGTGTTTAATTATAAGTTATAATGAAAAAATTAAATAGAGCAAATGTTGGATTAGAAGCGAAACGTCCAATTAAAATTGTACAATTTGGTGAAGGAAACTTTTTAAGAGCTTTCATTGGTTACGCCATCCAAGAGTTAAATAAAGAAGCAGATTTTAATGCCGGAATTGCCGTAGTACAACCTATTGATAGAGGTTTAGTAAACATGCTAAACGATCAGGATGGTTTATATACACTTTTTATGAAAGGTATTAAAAAAGGTGAAGAAATTCAGGAAGTTGAATTAATCGATAATATCGTAAAAGGCGTGGATCCTTATGCGAATTTTGCAGAGTATTTAAGCTTAGCAAAAGAGGAAACCTTAGAGTTCATCATATCTAATACCACAGAAGCTGGGATTGCCTATGTTGAAAGTGACACTGCAAATATGCAGCCACCAAGCTCTTTCCCTGCGAAGTTAACAGTGCTTTTATACGAAAGATTTAAACACTTTAATGGTGATGCTGGTAAAGGATTAACTATCATCCCTTGTGAGTTAATTAATCATAATTCAGAAACCTTAAAAGAAATTATATTAAAGTATGTAATCGATTGGAATTTAGGAGATGACTTTAAAAACTGGATTTTAGAGCACAATGCCTTCCATAGTACATTAGTAGATAGAATTGTGCCAGGATATCCAAAAGATGAAATCGAGGCGTATAACGCACAGTTAGATTATTCAGATAATTTAATTGTTGCCGCAGAGGTGTTCTTATTATGGGTTATTGAAGGAGGCGAAGACTTAAAAGCGAAATTACCGTTTCATAAAACAAAATTGGATGTTAAGATTGTTGATGATATGCAACCTTACCGCACCCGTAAAGTGCGTATCTTAAATGGGGCGCATACCGCAATGGTACCGTTCTCTTACCTTTACGGAAACAGAACAGTAAAACAATCTGTAGACAACGACTTTACAGGCGAGTTCATTAATAAAGCGGTATTCAACGAAATTATCGACACCTTAGAAATGGACCGCGATGAGTTAAATAGTTTCGCAGAAGAGATCTTCGATCGTTTCAGAAACCCATTCATTATCCACAACTTATCTAGCATTGCTTTAAATTCAATTTCTAAATTTACAGTACGTGTATTACCAAGTTTACTAGGCTATGCTGAGGTTCATGGTAAAGTGCCAACAAACTTAACCTTTGCATTTGCAGCTTTAATCCGTTTCTATAAAGGTACTTGGAATGGAGAGGAATTACCAGTTCAGGATAGCGCCGAAATCGTAGCTAAATTTGCTGAGATATGGAAGTCCAACGATTACTCAGAAATTGCTCAACAAGCGTTATCTGTGGTAGAGTATTGGGGAACTGATTTAACACAAGTTGAGAATTTAACAGATGCAGTTGCTTTGGCTCTTGAAGAGATTGAAGTAAATGGTATTGAAGTGGGTTACGCGAATTACAGCGCTAAACTTTAAGTATTACATACAACTTAAAACAAATTAACATGCAAAAGAAAATCATAAAAGTAAATGCTCCGGATAACGTTGCTGTGGCGTTGGTGGATTTAAAGGCAGGAGAAGTTATTTCTTTTGAAGGTGAGGATATTAAAGTGCTTTCAGACACTAAATCAAAGCATAAAATCGCCTTACAAAAATTTGAAGATGGTGATCGTATTATCATGTACAGTGTTTTAGTTGGCTCGGCAAACGGAACCATTGAAAAGGGAGATGTATTAACGACCGAAAACGTAAAACACCAAAGTGAAAAGGTTTCTGGAAGAACTGAAACCGTACAGTGGACTGCACCAAACGTAGATAAATGGAAAGATAAAACCTTTATGGGATACCACAGACCAGACGGTCAGGTTGGTACCGAAAACGTATGGTTGTTTTTCCCGTTAGTATTTTGTGAAAACCGTAATATCGAAATTTTAAAAGATATTTTCGAGCGAGAGTTATTAAAACAAAAGGTGAATCCGCACCAAATGTTATTACGTTCCTTGGTTAGTGGGCAAAATGAAACCGAAGTTGTAGAACAAACAGCTGATTTTTTTGATAATATCGATGTGAAATTTATCACGCACCCGGGAGGTTGTGGTGGTATTCGTCAGGATTCAGAAAGTTTAGCGAAGTTATTAGCAGGGTATGTTAATAATCCTAACGTTGCTGGTTGTACGGTACTGAGTTTAGGGTGTCAGAATCTTCAAATTAGTGTATTTAAAGAAGCGTTGCATAATATTAATCCGGACTTAAATAAGCCTGTTTTAATTTACGAACAGCAACAAATGGGTACGGTAGATGAGATGTTAACAGCCATTGTTAAAGATTCTTTTGAGGCTATCAAAGAAGCGAACAAAGCAGAACGTAAACCGGCTCCATTATCAAAACTAAGAGTTGGTTTAGAGTGCGGTGGTTCAGATGGATTTTCAGGTATTTCTGCAAACCCGACTTTAGGAGCGGTTTCAGATTTATTAGTAGCTCTTAACGGAACTGCTATTTTGGCCGAATTCCCTGAATTATGTGGAGTAGAGCAGGAGTTAGTTAACCGTTGTGTTGATGACGCCGATGGAGAAAAGTTCCTAGACTTAATGAAAGCTTACGAGAAATCGGTAGTTGATGCTGGTTCTGGTTTCGATATGAATCCGTCTCCAGGTAACATTAAAGACGGTTTAATTACAGACGCCATGAAATCAGCCGGTGCAGCTAAAAAAGGAGGTACATCGCCTGTAAAAGATGTTTTAGATTACGGTGAATATATTACAAAACCTGGCTTAAACTTACTATGTACGCCTGGTAATGATGTTGAGAGTACAACTGGTCTAGTGGGCTCAGGAGCAAACGTCGTGTTATTCACAACAGGATTAGGAACTCCGACAGGTAACCCGATTGCGCCTATCATTAAAGTATCGTCTAATACCGAGTTAATGGCAAAAATGCCGGATATTATTGATATTGAAACCGGTGCGGTAATCCGTGGAGAGAAAACCATTGAAGAAATGGCCGAAGACATGCTGGAATTCATTATTGAAGTTGCAAGTGGAAGAATTCAAACCAAAGCCAAGTTATTAAATCAAAACGATTTTATTCCATGGCGTAGGGGGGTGTCGTTATAATCAGTATATCCTATGAATATATAAAAAAAAAAGCCAAGATGTTAATTCTTGGCTTTTTTATTATTTTAAAATTGGCGTTAGACTTTATCGGTAATAGGTGTTCTAAGAGATGACTTTCTAATGATAAGTTCTGGTGTTAAAACGACTTGTTTTTCAGATTTTACGCGTTTGTCATTATTAACTTCCTCCAGAAATACCTGAGCAGCTAATTTCCCCATTTCAATAGGCGATTGGTCAACCGAAGTAATTGATAATTCCATAAAGCGCGTGAAAGGCTCGTTACTAAATCCTACCACACTTATATCTTCAGGGATTCTCAATCCAGACTCTTTTATTTCCTGAATGGCTCCTAAAGCCGTAAAATCACTCGAAGAGAAAACAGCATCCGGACGATGTTTCATCTCTAATAACTTTTTCATGGTTTTTCTACCTTCTAAAACCTTACTATGGGTTTCGATAACCAAACTCTCATCAAATTCCAGTCCGCTATCTAAAATGGCTTGTTTATAGCCTAAATAACGATTTTTAAAGATAAGAATAGAGCGGTCGTTAGATAAATGTGCAATACGTTTATAGCCCTGATCGATTAAATGTTTGGTTGCGTCGTAGGCACCTTTAAAGTCATCGATAGTAACAGAACTTATTCCTTTAATGTCTTTTTTTCTATCGAAAAATATTAACGGAACATTTTTCTTGATAAGTGCGTTAAAACTGTCATCATTTCCGTTTTGGGCATTCGAAATAGACATTAAAACACCATCAACCTGTGCATTTAATAAAGAATTAATGTTCTCGGTTTCTAAAGTTTTTTGATCGTGTGTTTGACAAATGATTACGTGGTACCCATGCGGATATAATTCTTCTTCAATACCTCGAATAACCGAAGCGAAAAAGTTACTGTCTATACGCGGAACAATAACCCCGACATTATAGCTTTTTCCACTTTTAAGAGCTTGAGCAAGTTTGTTTTGCTCGTAGTTCATTTCTTTTGCTGTTTCGCTAACTAATTTGCGAGTTGCTTCGCTTATTTTAGAATTTCCATTTAAAGCTCTTGATACCGTAGCGGCGGTGATATTGAGCCTTTTTGCAATATCGTAAATGGTTGTCTTTTTCTTCATGCACTTATTTTGGTTGAGTTGGTAAAAATACACTAAATAATAGTGTGTGTGGTGATTTTGATTTGCAGAAGTACCGGTGTATGGTTTAATGAATATAATATTTAAGAATATTCTTGTAATTTGACCAGAAAATGTTAAAAATATGTTCTTTTTATGAGTTATGTTTAAGAGTCGTCATGTTGTTTAGTTAATTAGCTGATTATACTGCAATATATACATTTTTTTTAATTTTTATGTAATCGATTGCAGATTTTATTTAATTTAAATGTTTTTTATTGTAGAAAATTATCAGCGATATTAAATTTAATATCGCCGATAATTATTAAATATCATATTTTATTGCTTTTTAACAATTTTTAAAGTTGTTGGAGTTTCCGAAAGGATTTTTATAAAGTAGACGCCCATAGGTTTGTTTGAAATATCTAATTCTAAACTGTTTTGGTTGTTTTGATAAATTTGTCTAGAGATCAAACCTCCATTTATAGTATATAATTCAATTATTATGTCATCTGTTGACTTAGGAAGCTTGATGTTAACTTTCCCATTTGTTGGATTTGGATATAGTTTTATACCATTTTTAGAGTCAAACTCTTCTGTAGAAAGTAGTGAATTCTGAACCGTTATATTATTTCCTTCAAAACTTATGTAATCATACATAATATGGCTGTTCGACTGGTTAGATGGCATTAAAAATGTTAATGTGTTTTCGCCTTGTACCAAACTACTATATGGAATATCAAAGGTTTGTATACCGTATTTACTTCTGTTGGATTGTCTTATCCATGCATTACCTCCGGAAGGTACAGTCGGATAACTAAGATAAATATTATTACCATTTAGGTATAACCAAAACTGCGCATGGTCTACACTGGCAAATGCGACTGTAAGTTTGGCGTTACCTGTAGTTGGAATGGTTCCGGTAACACTAAAGTTAATATTCCAGTTCCAGGTATCTCGACTACCGTCCGATTTTATGTATTTGGTATGTACATACGGTAAAACTGTAGCCCAATTGTTATCTTCTATGTTATATTCAATGGGATTAGGAAAAGTGGTTTCAAATTTATTTTCAACAAAACCTTCGCAATAGTCGAAATCTCCAAACTTATATTCTGCAGCTGTTCTGTTGGGAATACCAATTTCCCATAATAGTTTTCCATTGTTTCGTGGAATATTCCAATTAATATTACCCAGATTTGTTGTACCACCGGCGTTAACAGTTACGTTTTCCATGCGGTATTCGTTTACTGCCCCATTTTTAAAAGCGAATAGTGTATAGGTGCCAGGACGCACATGTTTAATATCGAAATTTCCAGAAGCATCAGTTTTTACCCAATACTGATAGTTTTTATCTTCAAATTGCCAATGACCATCTGAGGCAGCTGTTAATTGGGTAACGCCTATCCATGCATTACTGCCATCTAAATCTGGTTTTTCAGAGTCGGTAATTGAAAAGTTTCCGGTAATATTTCCGCGGCCATTTGCTAAAGGGTACTCAGGAGTGTTGGTAAGCCAGGAAAAAGGCCATTCGCCTTTGTCCTGTGCAGCTCTGGATTTGGCATCTTCCCAATTGGCAGCAGCAGTAGATTCTTGTGAAGTATAAATAAGATAAGGACCATAAATTTTAGACCATTCTTCACCTTGTGGAATTGAAAAACCACGACAGTTATAGTGTACGGTATTCATATCGATATGAATAATTCCCGCGGCAGCATTTAAGTCATGGTTTGTAGGGCCTGCATTAAAAAACTCATGACTTCCAAATACAGCCCATGAACCTATACTATTTTTGTCACTAGCATGTCCGTAGGCTGGGATGTCTATTAAATTTTCACAATATTCGTATTTACCATCGTATTTACCTGCTCTAATGCCAGTATTTAATTTAACAATTTCAGGAATAGCTGTAGCTGAAGCTTGACTAAAGTCGTAAACTGATGGCATTTCCCAACTTTTTTGTTCAGTAACGTATATTTTTTCTGCAAGATAATCAGTACCATCATTACCAATCCAAACAACTTGTCGCCATGAGCCTAAATCGAAAGCGGGATATTCTGCTTTATGGGTTAAAATGGAATAGGTATAAATTCCTGTGTCATCCTTTTTTAGTACATAATGAATATCGGCATCACAAGGTGCTAAAAAATTTCCATCGGAGTAGGTTCGTTTAAAGGAAACATCGATATAATCTTCTGTTTCTTCTTTAATTGAAAATACCGTTCCTGAAATTTTATCAAAACCATAAGATCCTGTAAAATCGTAGTAAGTTCCAATTCTGCTGTTGTTTGAGGCATTATAAGTTGCTAAGGTTTCTACACCATTGACTTTTAAAGACTGAATATTACTGGTTGATTTTTCAATTTTGGCTTCTAAAACACCATTTTTTAGGATGATGTAAGAAGCAAATTCTTCAATCATTCTATTTGGGTCCTGAGCAATGGAAACCGTTGTTCTCGAACCATCAAAGTTTACTACTAAATTTTCACCATTGAGCGCTGATATTTTTCCGTTTAAAATATAATTTTCTAGGGTTATTTTATGGTCGCCAGTTACGATTAAAGCGCCTATGCTGGAAATCACAATATTACCATTAGAGCCAATGTTGACAGCTGTTGTTACATCTACAACTCCCCCTGAAATATTTAAGGTGCCTGAAGGGTTTGTGCCTCCTGGGCTAGTTCCTATTTCCAGATAGTTGCCAACATATAGCGTTCCTCCGGAAACATTAATGGTTCCATTGCCGCCAGTGTTATATCCAATAATTGTTTGGTATCTACTATATAATGAACCTCCTGTAATATTAACAATTCCTTCATCTGCTTTACCTATATAAATAACATTTCTAATACTAAGTAAAGCAGGGGTGTTTAATGTAATGGTTCCATTGAGCATATCGCTATTCCATGGGTATAGCGTGCCGTTAAAGGTTGCATTAGCTCCAGAAATAGTGTTTAAATAGTCTGGTCTTGCTCCAATACTATTACTTCCACCAATTTGAACTGGGTTATTAGGATTGCCAGCTCCAATTACAAGGGTTTGAGATCCTGCATTAGCAAAGTCTATGGTGTTATCGCTCCAGTTATTAACATCATAAAAATCGGAACTAATATCACCTTGCCAATTGTTCTGTGCGTTTAAAAAGTTTAGGGAAGTAGAGGCCATTATAAGCCCGAAAAAGGTTGTAAAACCTTTTTTGAGTAAAGTTTTTCTCATAATTAGTTTAGTGGTTTTTTGTTTAGTTGTTAAAATTTAATTAGTGTAATTTTTACATTTATTAAATTTTATTCTAAAGTAAATCCTAATTAAGAGAAAGGTATCCTGTACTTACCTGTATAATATATTGTTTTTCAGAGTTTTTGTATTTACCTATTGGTTTTTTAGTTTTTGAAACTCTTCTTGAGAAATGGTAAATATAGTTCCGTGTCTTGTTCCTGAGGGAAATTCAATTTTATTAGAGATATCTTCCCAGTGTTTTAAATCGGTTGATTGAACTGCGCCATATTTATGATCGGTATATTTATCGAAATATACAATCCATTTTCCATTCATTTTAATGGCTGTTGGTCCTTCTGCCCAGAATTTTCCTGTGATAGGAGCACTAGCCTCAGAATAAGGACCGTCAATCTCGTCACTAAAAGCAACTTTTAAGTTTTTCTGAACGGGCTTTTTAGTTTCATCCTTTAAAAACATCACGTATTTGTTAGTGTCATATTGCTTAATGGTTGCATCTATAACATTAAACCCTGGTTCGTAAAATAGTTTTGTAGGTGTAAAGGTTTCAAAATCTTTGGTTTTAGTGTAGTACATTCTATGGTTGTATCCTGCGTCTTCAACCGTTTGTGTTTCTGGAAATTTTCCAATAATAGTTGTTGCCCAATAAATCATGTATTCACCAGTTTTATTATTGTAAGTAATCTCGGGAGCCCAAGTGTTTCTTGCGCCTTCTTCGTGAGCCATAACCGGAATGAATTTTTGCTTAGACCAGTTAATTAAATCCTTTGAAGATGCATAACCAATCCCTTTATCTGTCCAACTAACGGTCCAAACCATGTGGTAAAGTCCATTGCCTCCTTTAATAATACAAGGGTCACGCATCAATTTATCCTTGCCAACTTCAGGTCTTAAAAAAGACGAGTCGTTTTTGAGAGAGGTCCATTTATAGCCATCTTCACTATACGCTAAATGTAAACCGTCTTCACCATTACCTTTAAAATACGAAAACATGTAAACTGGTTTTTCGGAAATAATTTTATTATCTCTTAGCCAGTTTTCACAGGCTTCAGACCATTGGGTATGTGTGCCTTTTCTACCTAAACCAAAACCATGACCACCATCTTTATAAATATGTATTTCTGCCGGAACTTTAAGCTTTTTTAAGGCTAAGTAGTAGTTGATACTGTTTTCAACCGGAACAGCATGGTCGTCGGTAGAGTGAATTAAAATGGTTTGCGGTGTGTTTTCATTGACTTGCTTTTCGTTTGAATATTTTTTAATCAATTCTTTTGATGCATTTTTCCCCAACAAGCTCACTTTAGATCCATTATGAGTAATACCGTCTTCCATGGAAATCACTGGATAAATAAGCATTGAAAAATCTGGTCTAGCACTAATATTATCAGCTTTATAAACTTTATCGTTATAATGTGTGGAAGCTGTTGACGCTAAATGACCACCAGCTGAAAACCCAATAATTCCAATTTTGTTAACATCAAGATGCCATTTATCTGCATTTCGACGTAAGGTTCTAATAGCTTCTTGTGCATCCTGTAATGGACCAATGGCTTTATCTTTCATAATGGCGTCGCTTGGGAGTCGGTATTTTAAGACAAAAGCAGAAATACCAAGGGAATTTAACCATTCTGCTATTTTATCACCTTCTTTGATGTGTGACAACACACTGTAACCCCCTCCAGGACAAACCACAACAGCAGGGGTTTTGGGGGTCGTACTTTCAACCAAAAAAGGTTTAAGAGTAGGAATAGATACTTGTCGAATAGCATTAGGTGTCCCATTGGAGTCTAATCGGAATTCCTCTTTATAATTTTTATTTTCTATGGCTTCCGGAATTGTCTGCCAAAGCAGCATTTCATCATGTTGTGCGAAACTATTAATGGTAAATCCTAAAATTAATCCAACAAATAGAAATGATATGCGGTTTATAGTTTTCATTTTATATAATTTTTAGTAAATGATTTTGGGTTTTCAATTTAAGGAATTGTGTGATTTTCGATTAATTTTTTGAGAGAAAGTAATCAAGAGTTATTATTACTTCTTCATGTTTTTAGAAACTTTTAATTGAATGTTCATTTTAATGGGTTTTCATGAATGAAATATCGTCAATCTGGCAATTTGCACCCGCTTGGCCATCGGCATAAAAGCCGATTTCTACTTTTCCATTTTTTACTTCAATATTGTTAAGAGTAATGGTTGACCAGTTTCCCGTTTTGTTGGTAATAGAAACATGTTTCTCAAACCCACCACTTTCAGCATACATATTTAATATTTTGAAATTGCCATTGGTTTTTATTTTCGCAGTTAAGGTATAGACTCCATCAGGTAATTCAACAGTGGGAGTAGATTCTATAAATTGAAATACGTTACGTTTAAAATCAACTTTATCTTCAATATTCAGACTTTTTTCACCAATAACATGTTTACGATCTTCTTGAGTGTTGAAATAATTAATTTGAGGTGATTCGGAATCTCCAACTAGAATAGCATTCCCCTGATATACTTGCGTTATCCATCCGGTAATATGTTCCTGAATAGGTTTTTCTGGAGAAGGAATAGCTCTTCTGTCGGCTTCAAAACTTGAGTTTTTAACATAATTATTATCGCTGGCAATCTGCCATTCACCGGTAGATGCATTTAAGTTCCATGAATTTAGTGAGTTGAAAACAGGGGTGTCATCTTCAAAAGACAAAGGCATCCATTGGTTATAACCCAACCCATTGCCTGCAAAATTAGCCCAGCGATCGCCACAATAAACTACAGTTTCCTGTTTGCTTCCTTTTACGTTTATAAAAAATCCGGTTTGTGTAATATGCGCAAAGTCGTCCATACAGCCTGGTGTGACCAACATTTCGTTAGTTGGGGTGTAGGGACCTTTAATGTTTTCGGCAACCAGATAATAGGCATATGATGAATCCCAGCCATAAAGATTTGATGCAAATACATAATACTTGTTATTGTATTTAAACATGCAGTTACCCTCACGTCCTTTGCCTTTGTAAATTTGAGTGCAATCCAGTAAGTCTACTTTTCCGTTTTTTATGCCAATTTCTGAAATGTATATTTTGTTACGTCCGCGTCCGTAAGAATATACCAGATACGATTTTCCGGTGTCGTAATCAGTGAAAACGGTTTGGTCGCCGGTATTTGATGTGCCAATCATTTCTGTCATATCTAGACGTCGGTGCCATTTAAAGTTTCCGTTAGGCACATCGGATAATGCAATTAAAACACCTGCATTATGCTGAATAAACAAAGCATATTGTTTCATTTCAGGAACATAAACAACACCCAATCTCCCCATCCAACGCGTGTTTTTATCATATGATAAGGCTTCGGCTTTCTCCAATACGCTATTTTCAAATGTCCAGTTGACTAAATCTTTAGAACTGTAACAGGTGACAGCAACAAAATTGTCTTTAGGTTGTGTGTATGATGGGTCTTTGCGGTATAATTCGGCTTCTTTGTAATATGCACCATACCAATAGTAAGTGTCTTCGCCGGTTTTCGGATTGGGGAAGATGAAAATACCACCACCCTGACTATAAATAGGTTTTCCGTCAACGGTGTTCCAAAAGGTATCGTTTTTAATGTTTTTGAACTGGGCATATACAATTAAGTTCATCAATAAGATTGATGAACTTAAAAGTTTTTTAATAGTAATAAATTCAATTTTCAACATAAGAAAGGGGAAACTTAATTACTTCATTCTATAAATTTCAGCACCGGCTAAAAGAAAACATCCTAAACCATAATCTTCGAAATCCGGAACTTTGGTGTATGATAAAGGCATACCATCTTTAGGTTCTTTTCCTGTAGATTGTAAATAACCAAGGAATCCGTTGTCGTTCAATGCTTCGTGAATAATGCCATTCCAGCCTTTTTCAATAACCGGGAGGTATTTGTCTTTACTTAAAAACCCATTATTAATGCCGTAAGCCATTCCGTAAATAAATAAAGCCGTCCCAGAAGTTTCTTTGCCACCAAAATGCGAAGCATCGTGTAAGCTTACGTTCCAAAACCCATCATTACGCTGAATAGGTACTAAGGCTTCGGCCATAGCTTTTAAATCTTTAATATATTGATCGCGGTGTGGTGCGTCTTCAGGAATAATTGATAACACCTTTGCCAAGGCACCAATAACCCAGCCGTTACCACGACTCCAGTAACAATCTTCTCCATTAGGTTCTGTGTAAGGCGGATCGAAATCGGCATCGCGCCACCATAGACCATCTTTAGGATTGTAAAGTCCGTTGTCGCCATGTTTATCTCTGGTATACATATACATCTCGTACATTTTTTCGAAGTAGCGATTATCGTTTTCTAAAACGCCTAATTTGGCAAATACAGGCATCCCCATTTGAATGGCATCAATCCACGACCAGTCATCTAATTGAGGTGTGTTTAATAACATGTTTATACAAGCCTTTGTGTTTCTTAGTTTTTTGGAATCAGGCTCTAAATTGTATAAGTCGATATAGGTTTGAGCCGCACAATAATCGTCTGCATTTCTATTGGCATTGCCGTTTCTAAAACCCCAGTTATGAAATTCTGCCCAATCATAAGCATAGTTGTAGTAAGCTTCATCTGGATAAATTTCATACAATGCCATGAGCCCTTCATAATACACGCCACGCGTCCAAATGTTACTTGGACGTTCTTTATTTGTGATAATCGTTTTGCCCACGTCTTGCCATTTTTCCATAAAATATTTGTTGGCAAGTTGCATGTCTTCTAAGACTTCTTTTTTGTTGAATGGTTGCTGAGCCAAACTTAATCCTGAAATTAAAAGTCCTAAGCTGAGTGATAAAAAATACTTTTTCATATGGTACGTTTATTAGTATATTGTCTTTTTTAAAGGAGTTAAGGTTACTGGGCCTAAAAGTCCTGAAGGTATCGGGCTCCAAAGGGTGGCGTCGAATTTTTGATAATCTTTATTAACCATGTTAATTTCGTAAAAGATTTTCCATTCTTCGCCTCTTAATTCTTTAGCACGAATACGGTTTGCAGGTAAATTGGTAACCTCTATTTTTAATTCGTTTGTTCCTTTTTTTAGTTCACCTAATTGAATGTTGAAAGGAGCTGACCAGACATCACCAATTAAGGTGCCATTCAGCCAAACCTTAGCACTTTCTCTAACATCGCCTAAGTTGAGTTTCCAGTTATCGGCATCAATTTTTGGAGTATCGAATTGGATGGAATAAGAAGCCGATCCAGAAAAACCTTCGGCCTCAGGATTTAAATTGGTCCATGATTGTAATGAATCTATTGTTGCTGAGGCAGGAAGTTGTGGACCGCCTTTTTCAAAATTGATGTTCCAGGTTCCTGTTAATGGAATCGCTTCCGCGGAAGCTTCAAAATAATTCCAGTCTTTTTGAGACTTGCTGTTTTCAGTTTTTAAAATATAAGATTTGCCGGGTTCAATTTGAAGTTTTACTAGGGTTCTGTTTTCTTCTTTTTTAACAATGGCATTTCCAACGTTGCGCGTTAACGGATCTAAAATAATAACTTCTTTATAGCCAATAGCAATAGGAACAAAGTCGTCTATAGTTTTAGATGTATGATTAACAATATAGTATATTTTTTCACCATTACTATCTCTTCTAATGAATTTCAAGCCGGTTTCAACTAAAGTTTCTGGGTTTACATTCGCCGCTTTTAAATCGATGAATAAATTTGTTGTTGGTTGAAATACGTTTTCATTATTTGAAATTAAATCTGATAGCTCTTTATTTTGATTTTCATAGTTATTAAACCCTGGAACCGATTCCGGAAGACCTTCAAAAATAATATGTGCACCAGACTGTTTTAATTCCATTAACTTCCTTAAGGTTTCAAGTGGCATAAATTCAGAATCGGGAACGACTAAGGATTTGTAAGTTCCGCCCGGTAAAACAATAAGTCCATCTTTAACAGAAGATTTAGCAATAAATTCATCTGAAATAAAATCAGCGTTATAGCCTTTTCTCATTAAACTTTTACATGTTTTATAAAATGGTGTGTCGTGAAGCCATTCGTCTAAAGAGTGAATTTTAAACTGAAAGAATAAAGTGTTGTTTAAGTTTTTCCCCCAAGTATCGTAGATAGGCCAGTACAGCAAAGTTTCGTTGTCCGGTTGCCCGGATTGAAGCATGGATTGACAATTTGAAATATATGAAAACAGCGATGGCACGTCTTCCCAAATAGTGTTATTCGGGTTGAAATTAACCGATGCATAGAATTTCCATCCCGGCCAAGCCGCGCGTTCTGGCGAGTAGGTGGAACCATGCAAAAATACGTGGTTAATGCCGTTAAGCATTAAATCTTCTACCTCAGGTTTACATTGTGATAAAGCGGTTTTAAAGTGGTCGCGTAGCCAGGTAAAGGTTTCCGATGAGGTTAAGGGTTTGCCGGCAATATGGGCTGCCGAAGACGAGAATTTTAACATCACCGGGTCGGCATCACCTTCACGAATATCGTCTAATTCACGTCTAAACCCAGGAATGTCATAAGGCATAGAACCAAAAGTTTCACATTCCGGAATATCAGCCGAAGCATATAAATCTATAAGGTTTCCAGGCGAGCCATGCGCTTGTAATTTTGTTTTGAATTGTTTTGAGTTTGCCCATTCAGTCCACGGTATATCAAATTGATTCAGTAATAAATCTGATAAGGTTTCTCGGTAATCACTTTTAATTCGGTTGCTAATATCACTATTGGTCGTATCTAAAAGTTGTTGTAAATACGGCAATACATCATAACCTCGACGTGTTTTAAAAGCTTCAAAAAACTCAGGTGTAAATGTGGTATCATACACTTCGTAACTATCATTGAAAATAGCACGGATTTTTCCGTCGAATCCAGTTAAAGCTTCATTGAAAGGTACGACGTATTCATTTAAAGCATCGGTAGAGTAGTGGTCTAAGGTATAACCGCTGCCACCTGGCGCTGCACGTTTTACTTGCTGACGTGTTTTTCCGCTAAATACAGCATAAATTGTGACATCAGTATCCAGTACTTGCTGGTTTAATATGGGTCTTATTTCTCGAGTATTTCCATCCTTATCAAAAGCCACAACATGTAATAATTTTGCTAAACCCAGCTGTTTTTTATCTTTGAATTCTATTTTATTATTAAAAACTGTACCCTCTTTAACAACATATTTTTCTATTAATAATTGGGTAGCGGCATGCTCGGGTGTTACTTGCGGTCCTCCATAAGGCCAGCCTGTTCCTAAAACCATATCGACACCCATATTCAGACTGTCGGCAATATGAATTGTATAATCCAGAATATCCATGTATTTAGGGGACAAGAAGTCGATAAAGTTTTCTTCTTCACCTTTAACACCATAAATCGGGGTGATTTCAACACCGCCTAATCCTGCTTTTTCAAAAGCAATTAAATGTGATTTAATGTTTGGTTTATCGACTGCACTTCCCATCCACCACCAACGCGTCCAGGGTTTGGTCGTATTGGTTTGTTCAGGCCAGGGTGATTCGTAGTTTGTGGTTTTATTATTACAATTAAGTAGCGTAAAGTACGTCAAAAATAGGAGGATATATGTCGATTGAATTTTCATGGAAACTTGTAAAATATAGGTTTAGTTTAATGTTGATGTTTTGGCGATATCGACTGCGTAAATTTGAGAACTTCCTTCAAAGTTAGCTCTAAAGATAATTTGTTTTCCGTTAGGAGAAAAATGCACATTAGGCTCTAAATCGTAGTTGTGATGTTTCATATTAACCAGTTTTTCAGAAACTAGACTGTCTCCTTTTGGAGTGAAATGATATAACCACATTCCGTCTTTAGCACGTGCTACCTGACCTGGATCACCACCATCACCGGTAAATGTTTTTTGGTCAGGTGAAATGTTGTAATGAATAGACCATTCATCTCTTTTTAGTGCGTAGCGTGTTTCTTTATCTGTTTCTAGATTTTTTCCAGAGAGATAAAAAGTAACGCTTCGCGGAATTTGTAAATCAAACCAAATGGTGTTTCCGTCAGGGCTGAAAAATTCATGACCCGCAATTTCTCGTTCCACGGTTCTTTTGTGTATTAATGTGGTGTCTTTCGTTTTTATGTTGATGTTCCAGATGCGGTCAACCTTATGCCATGGGCCTTCGTGACAATACATTAACAAATCTGGGTTAGTTGGTGAAAACTGAATATGGTTTAACCAGGCATTTTCAGAGTATATATCCTTAAATTCTTTAGTGTTTACATTAATGGTAATAAGGCTTCGTTCTAATTTTGCTTCGTAAACCTTATCAAAATAACTGGATTTTTTAGGGTTCTTTTTAAAGATTTCGTTTTCTTCTTTGGTAATTAAAGCACTGCCGAGTAAGGTTTCATCTGCATTTAAAGTGGTTACAGAACCAATAACATCATCATTAAATTTATAGATGAATTCGGTTTTTTGGGTGTCGATATGGGTAGTAAATACACTGTCTTTAATCATATAAAAGACTTTTCTCGATCTCGGTCCGATAATTTCTCCGCGTTTATTTCCAGGTTTATCAGTAATTTGAAGAACTTTTTTTGTGTTTAGATTCACAGTGAAAAATTGATTTCCTGTTTCAGAAGAACCAGAAAAAATCATTAAATCTTCAGTTCCGTCTTCCGATTTTAAAAACGGGTTATTATGAAAGTAAAAGCTACGGTTGTCTCCGGGTCTGTCGACTAGTTTTTCAACTTTATGACCAGTAGTAGAATCGATCCAAACTTTGGCTAATGAACTTTCCTTACCAGTTTCCATTAAAGGAAAAGTGCTGGTCGTTAAATCTTTTGATGTTTTGTTTTCGGAGGTATTGCTCTTGCATGAAAAATGCAGAAGTAATAACCCTGTTAATAGAATATTTAAAGGTCTCATTGGTTTAGTTTTAGTTGAAGGAGTTGGTTTTATGTTTTCATTTGTAATTAAATCAATTATTAATTTTCCATAAAATTAATTACGTTTTCATGGATATGTTTTTCCTTTAGGATGTTGTCTACTGATACATTTTTGAGAAAAACATTCTCGATAGGAAGCTCTGCCTGACCAAATATTTTTGATAGATATTCGGTTTCTGTTGCCGATACATTTTTTAGGTAAACATCACTAATCGGTGTTAGTCTTCTTTCAATAGTCGGTACTAAATCCCTCCATTGGTAAACTACATCGGTTTCTATACCTAAAACACCATTGGCGATTTTACCTGCTTTTATGTTTTCAACAAAAATGTTCTTGACATAACCGCCACGACGTTCGTTAGTTTTTATAAATACCAGATGAAACATTTTCGCCCCTTCAATCACATTACAGTTGTCTACAAAAACATTTTCTATACCCCCTGAAAGTTCACTGCCAATAGCCACCAATTGATGACCGTTTTTCATTGTGCAATTTCGCATGACAATGTTTTTTGAAGGCGTATTTAAGCGCCAGGCATCCTGATTTCTGCCAGATTTTATGGCAATGGCATCGTCACCTTGGTCGAAAACGCAGTTTTCAATCAATACGTTTTCACTCATTTCGGGGTCAACACCATCGTTGTTATGTCCGTGAGCATACACATTCAAATTTCTAATCACAACATCTTTTGAAAGGTAGGGGTGAATGGTCCAAAACGGACTGTTTTCAATAGAAATACCTTCTAATAAAATGTTTCGACTTCTGTTGAACTGAATAAACTGCGGACGAAAATGAGCTGAGTCGTTTACCATTTGACGTTCTTCAACAGGCTTATTATAGGATGCCAAATTGTAAAGGCGCTTTAAGCTATTCATATGAGGCTCTGGACGCGGAAACCAGGTTTCCCAAACATCCATTTTGGCTTTTAATTTACCTTGGCCAGTGATGGCTATATTTTTACATTGATAGGCATAAATAAGCGGAGAGTAATTGTAGCATTCCATGCCTTCCCAAGTTGTGTTTACAGCTGGTAGATAATCTTCAGGAGCTTCAGAAAATAATAAAACAGAACCTTTATTTAAATGTAGATTAACATTGCTTTTTAGATGAATGGTTTTTGTAATCCATTCGCCTTCAGGGATAACCACAATACCACCGCCAATTTTATTAGCTTCACTAATAGCGTCTGAAATAGCTTTCGAGTTTAGTTCTTTATTGCCCTTAACAGCTCCAAAATTGGTGATGTCAAATTGTTCACATTTGTTAAAGTCAGGAACTGTAATTGCAGGCATTTTAAAAGGAGCTTCTACTTCGATTTTAGAAGTTTGTACAGGGTAAGTTTGCTCTCTACATGAAGTAAAAAGGAAAACAGAGGCTATTAAATAGACGTAAGCGATTTTGGTCATTAATAATGGTTATTTGTTTAATTGGATAGTAAAAGTATTTTTTACGTTTATAAATAGTATCCTGTAGCGTCCTGTTTTTGTTGGGAATACGAGATGTGAAAGGTTGATTTTTGCGAAAGGAATGAAATATTGCAGCATACCACAGGATACTATTCCATAATCAAACAGATATCTTTATCTTCCAACTAACTTTTTAAAACATAATTAATATTCATGAGTATTAGGTTTTTACCATCCACTTCACTTTATTTTTTGTTTCTTTTGTTTGCAGCATGTAAAAATACTTCAAATCAAAAGGAAGCTGTCAAAAAAGCAAATCAAGGACTTAACGTTTTAGTTATTATTGCTGATGATGCCGGATGGAATGATGTAGGTTATAATGGTTCTGAAATCAGTACACCCAATATTAATAGTCTGGCAAATAACGGAGTAAAACTTAACAGATTTTATGCTAATCCCACCTGTTCACCTTCACGGGTATCGTTATTAACAGGTATGCCTTCCAGTCGTATTGGAGTTGTTGCACCTATTAGCGGAAAGAGTAATAAAACCTTGCCCGATTCGATTACCACATTACCTCAGGCTTTAAAAAAGAAAAATTATCAAAATGCTTTGTTTGGAAAATGGCATTTAGGTTTAGATATTTACAACGGACCAAACGCTTTTGGTTTTGATTATTCTTATGGGTTTTTACATGGGCAAATCGATCAGTATACGCACCGTTATAAAAACGGAGATGCTAGTTGGTACAGGAATGATAAAATGATTGAAGAAGAAGGGCACACTACCGATTTAGTGACAAAGGAGGCAATAGAGTGGTTGACCAAAAAACGAGATACAGCTAAGAATTTCTACGTACAACTGGCTTATAGTGCACCGCATTTTCCCCTACAGGAAGAAGAAAAATGGAAGAAACAATACTATAAAACCATAAAAGACAGTAGCCGAGTTGATTTTGCGGCAGCAATGACTCATATGGATCATGCTATAGGTAAAGTGCTTAAAACTTTAAAAGAACAGCATCTCGATGAAAATACGTTGGTGCTTTTTATTAGTGATAATGGCGCTATGGAAAACTGGTATCCAACGTATCAATATGATGGTAAATTTAAAGCAAATCAGGTTTTAGGAAGTAATTTTCCGTTGCGCGACTGGAAAACCTCTAATTACGAGGGTGCTATTCGAGTGCCAGCGATTGTTTATTGGAAAGGTAAATTACAACCGGAAGAGAATTCGAATTACATGGCAATAAGCGATGTGATGCCGACTATTTTAAGTTTAATAGGTGAAGACATTCCAAAAAATGTTGAGGGGGTAAATGTTTGGTCATCTATTGAAAATAGTAAAGTAGAAACCAATCACGATATTTACGTACGAGGGCATATTCAGGAAAGTTTGATTCATAAGCCATGGAAAATTATAAGAAATCGTCATAAAGATGGTTCACCTGCACTGTATCAATTATATAACATTGAAAACGATCCGGAAGAAAAACATAATATGATTGACGAACAACCGAAGGTGGCAGAAAAGATAAAAGAGTTGCTTCAAAATCAGTTTGAAAAAGATGATAAAACGGTAAATGTTGAATTAAAATAGATTCAAAGTTAAATGAAATTCAAATTACTTTGTTTAATCCTATTGCTGATTATATGTTCAATATGTGGTGCTCAAAAACCAAAATCAACTCAAGCAGGTATAGCCGATAAACCTTTATTTCGAGATCCCGTTTTTGATGGTGCTGCCGATCCGTCAATTCTTTGGAATAAAATAGACAAGGTTTGGTATATGTATTATACCAATCGACGGGCAAAAGACACGACTTTAAGCGGTGTAGCCTGGGTTCATGGAACAAAAATCGGAATAGCCGAATCTAAAGATGGAGCACACTGGACGTACAAAGGTACTTGTAATATCGATTATGACATTGAGAACGTTACTCATTGGGCTCCCGATGTTTTAGAGTATGATGGTATTTATCATATGTATTTAACCATTGTTCCGGGCATTTTTGAAGACTGGTATCATCCACGTTATATTGTGCATTTAACCAGTAAAAATATGGTGGATTGGGTGTTTCAATCTAAGTTAGAATTGGCTTCAGAACGCTGTATCGATGCTGATGTATTTAGACTACCAAACGGAACTTGGCGCATGTATTATAATAATGAAAATGATGGTAAATCTATTTATTATGCCGATAGTAAAGATTTGTATAACTGGGTAGATAGTGGAAAAAAAGTCGTTAAAGACCGAGGTGAAGGTCCAAATGTTTTCCATTGGAAAGGCAAAAACTGGATGGTTAACGATGCTTGGCGCGGATTAGGTGTATATTGGTCTGATGATTTTGAACACTGGAACCGACAAGAAAAAAATATTCTGGAAATTCCAGGAACTGGGGAAGGCGATAGAGTAAAAGGAGGGCATCCCGATATTGTAGTTAATAGAGATAAAGCCTATGTGTTTTATTTTACACATCCAGGGCGAACGCAAGAAAACAAAGGAAAAGATGCTTACAAAACCAGAAAAACATGTATTCAGGTCGCCGAATTAAAATGTGTGAATGGTGAAATAGTTTGCGATCGTAATGCACCTGTTTATATAAACTTAAATACTAATTAAAATGAAAAAGAATACTATTAGAAACGCCTTTAAAATGAAATTAAAACCAGGTTTTGAAGCCGAATATAAAAAGCGTCATGACGAGATCTGGCCGGAACTTTTAGAATTACTTTCAGATACCGGAATTCAGGATTACAGTATTTTTTTAGATGAAGAAACTTTAACCCTATTTGCGGTTCAAAAAATTAGTGAAGATTTTAATCACGATTTACTTCCAAACCACCCGATTGTTAAAAAATGGTGGACTTATATGGCCGATATTATGGATACAAATCCAGATCATTCTCCTGTGGCCATGCCATTAAAAGAAGTTTTTCATTTAGATTAGTAGTTTTAATTATCAGCTTATGCGTTTTTCATATTTTATTGTTCTAGTAGTTGTATTATCCACCTTTCAATTATCAGGGCAATCAAGACAGGTAATAGATTTAAAAGAAGGCTGGAAGTTTTCAAAAGAAAACATTCAATCTGCCTACGAGAAAGGGTTTGACGATACAAAATGGCAAGTGGTAAGTGTTCCTCACGATTGGGCCATTTACGGGCCTTTTGATAAAGAAATCGATAAGCAGACCGTAGCCATTGAACAAAACGGTGAAATGGAAGCGACTGAGAAAACTGGACGGACAGGCGCTTTGCCTTACATTGGCGATGGATGGTATCGTAAGTCCTTCAAACTTTCGGATGTTAAGGCATATCAAAAAGTGTTATTAACATTTGATAGTGCTATGAGTCAGCCAAAGGTTTATGTGAATGGGAAGAAAGTTGGTGAATGGAATTACGGCTATAATTATTTTTATTTCGATATCACCAATGTTCTCGAAAAAGACAATGTGTTAGCTGTGCATTTGACAAATCAAGGTGAGTCCTCACGTTGGTACCCTGGAGCAGGTTTGTACAGAAAAGTTCAACTGATTGTAAAAAATAAGGAGAGTATAGACCATTGGGGAACCTTTATCACCACACCACTGGTTTCAGAAGATGTTGCCAAGGTGAATGTAAAAACTAACGTTACAGGTAATAATTTAGAGCTGATTACAACAATTTTAGATGCTGATGGAAAAGAAGTCGCTTCGAACGGAACAACTACCTTGTTCGATAATCAATTCGATCAAAACATTCTGGTAAGTAATCCAAATTTATGGAGTCCGGAGTCTCCATATTTGTACACAGCGGTTTTAAAGTTGTATAAAGAAGATAAATTAATCGATGAGATATTTACAAAATTTGGTATTCGCACTATTGCTTATGAAGCTAATAAGGGCTTTAGTTTAAATGGTGAAGTAAGAAAGTTTAAAGGCGTGTGTTTGCATCACGATCTGGGACCTATTGGAGCCGCTGTAAACACTTCCGCTTTGCGTAGACAACTGCGAATATTAAAAGATATGGGAGTTGATGCCATTCGAAGTTCACACAATATGCCTTCGTTAGAACAATTGGAATTGTGTGACGAAATGGGCTTTATGTTTTTAGCCGAAAGTTTTGATGAATGGGCTAAAGCAAAGGTTAAAAATGGCTATCATCAGTTTTTTGAAGCTGATGTTGAAAAGGATTTAGTGAACCTTATACATGCCACTCGCAATCACCCATGCATTGTGATGTGGAGTTCTGGTAACGAGGTGCCTGATCAGTTTGGTGCCGAAGGTGTAAAACGTGCTAAGCGATTACAGGATATTTTTCATCGTGAAGACCCAACACGCCCTGTAACGGTTGGTATGGATCGTGTAGCACAAACCATGAAATCAGGTTTTGGAGCTTTGTTGGATGTGCCCGGATTAAATTATCGTGTGCATTTATATGAAGAGGCTTTTGAAAAATTTCCGCAAGGATTTATTCTCGGGTCTGAAACAGCTTCGACGGTAAGTTCAAGGGGAATTTATAAGTTTCCGGTTGAAAAGGCTAGTATGAAACAATACGACGATTTTCAATGTTCTTCTTACGATTTAGAGTATTGTAGCTGGTCTAATTTGCCGGATGATGATTTTGTGCTTCAGGATGATAAACCATGGGTAATCGGGGAATTTGTCTGGACTGGTTTTGATTATTTAGGTGAACCTACACCTTATGATGATAAATGGCCATCACGTAGTTCGTATTTCGGAATAAATGACTTGGCAGGACTGCCTAAGGATCGCTTTTATTTATACCGCAGCCGATGGAATACACAAGATGAAACGCTTCATATATTACCACACTGGAATTGGGAAGGACGGGAAGGAGAAACGACTCCTGTTTTTGTGTATACCAGTTATAACAGTACCGAATTGTTTGTTAACGGAAAAAGTATGGGGATTAAGAAAAAGAATCATGATACACCACAAAATCGTTATCGTTTAATGTGGATGGATGTGAAATATGAACCCGGTACACTTAAAGTCGTTGCTTACGATGATGATGGAAATTCTGTTGAAGAACAGGAAATTCGCACTGCAGGAAAACCTCATAGAATCATTTTGGAACAAGAAAAACAGGAATTAAAAGCGAACGGAGAAGATTTGGCTTTTGTTAGGGTTTCGGTAGTCGATAAAAAAGGAAACCCATGCTCAACAGCAACCAATCAACTACAATTTAAAGTAGCAGGAAATGGAACCTATCGCGCCGCATGTAATGGAGATGCAACATCTTTAGAATTGTTTCATTTACCAACCATGAAGCTCTTTAGTGGTCAATTAGTGGTCTTGGTCCAAACCACAAAGGAAGCTGGAGACATTCAGTTAAAAGTAAGTGGTAAAGGATTGAAAATGGGACAAATTACTTTAAAATCGGTTATTCCATAATCAAAAGGATGAAGAATTTATGCTGCTTTTGTAGGTCACGTTCAATTATATAAAATAAAAATGCTTCGAGTGAATCAAAGCATTTTTATTGATGTTAAACGGATTATAACTAATCAAAATAGATATAACTTCTCAACCCAAGTGTTTTTGATTTTTTGAATAGTTCAGCGACGGTTTTAGCTGTAAACGTGGCGCCTTGTAAATTGGTGTGCGTATGATCCTGTGGGAAGAATGCTTTTACATAATCTTTTCCTAAAGCTTCATACTTTGTGGCAACAATATCATTTATATCAAAAAACGGTACATCTTCAGCTTCAGCAACTTCTTTAGCCCATTTTACATAGCTATCGGTGCGTCTTTCAGCTTTTCCGTTAGGCCATTCGTTACGTGGTGTTAAACTCAAAATAATTGGTTTTGCACCTTTTTCTTTAGTATCATTAATCATCTTTTTTAGATACCAGCCATAAGTATGAACGGTTTCTAATCCCGTGCTGTCTCGCATCACTTCCTGGATTTCGTCTCCAATGCCTTTTAAAGAGCCCCTATATTTCTTTTTGTCAATATTTCCTGCGTCATTATGTCCGAATTGAATAACAACATAATCTCCTTCTTTAAATTCGCTTTTAGCGGTATCCCATAAGCCTTCGTAGATAAATGTTCTGGTGCTTCTTCCACCTCGCGCTTTGTTAATTACGTTTACTTGAGTGGTATCGCAAAACTGCGGAAAGGGTACACCCCAGCCAATGGTGTTTGGGTTACTGCTGCTTGCCATGGTAGAATCACCAATTAAGAAGATGTTTTTCTTTTTTGGAAGGACAACTTTAACATCGTTGAGGATATAATTTTTTATAGAATTATCGGTTTGTTTTAGTTCATTTATAATTAATGAAGCAGCCATCGCGGCTCCTCTAGCCGAAGTATGCGTGTGGTCACGTTTGTAGAAATAAGTGCCGGTTACTTTATCTTCTCCAAAGCTCTCTAGCTTCGCAGCCATCTTTTCGTTTAGATTGATAAAAGTGGCTCCTGTTTTTTCGGCAATTTTTTTAGCCCATAAACCATAAGAATTATCGTTTCTAGGTACTTTACCATTATGCCAGTCGTTTCTAGGAATTGGTGACATGATAATAGGAATCGCTCCCTTAGCCTGGGTTTCTTTAACTACCTTTTCAATATACCAACCATAGGAGTGGACAATTTCATGTTCTCCAGTTATCATATTGATTATTTCTTCCGTTTCGTTACCAATACCTTTAATCGTGCCGCGTGCTCTAATAGTATCATTAACGGGACCGTTATCATTATGTCCAAACTGAATCATCACATAATCACCACGCTTCAATTGCTTTTGAACTGAATCCCATAAGCCTAAATTTTGATAGGTACGACTACTTGTGCCCCCTAAAGCATGGTTTTCAACGTTAACTTTTGTGCTGTCTAAAAACTGACCGATAAAATCGCCCCAGCCCCAAAGTCCACCTGAACCATCGCCCCGACCATTTTTTACAGTTGAATCTCCAACAGTGTATACTGTTGGTTTTGTGTTGTTTTGTTGTGCACAAGCTGTTAAAGAAATACAAAGACACAATAGTGTTAATAACTTCATTCTTTTCATCAATATGTAAATATTTAGTTGTCGGATCTAAAATCAAACCAAAGGGTCATTGGAATTCCTTCGTCCCCACTTTTAATTCTAATGTTGGTTGGTTGACTTTCAGGGCCCTGATGCTCTAAGGGTTTAAACGCACGCATTCCAGGAATTTCATACATAAAAGAAATATTCCCTTCTGGGAATTTCGGTTGAGGAAATACTTTTGAAACGGCATGTTTAGGTTCGTCGGGGGTGAATAACCTGAAGAAAAGCTTATCATTTTCACTGAAGAATTTATAATCACCATGATTGGTTTTAAGGTTTCCTCCAATAAAATTCGCATGGTAACCTTTAAATTCAGGATATACGAGATTTTCAAAACTTTCACCGGTAACGGTGGTATTATACTCTTTTTCCCAAAGTCCCATGGTAGTTCCTTTAATTCGGTTTTTCCAAACGTGATAAGGGCCATTGCCTAACCATTTCATGCTTTCAACACCGTCTTCAGGAAAATCGAATGATACACCAAACTGATCGATAGCACCTTCGAAGAATGCGCCGTCGAAACCACTGTTTCTTCCCGCATTTTTAAGGAAAATTAATTCTAACTTTAAGCGTCCGTCGCTAAACAATGTCCAGGTTGCCGTTTCGATACCACCTGCATATTTAAAAACACAAATAGCCGCATCTTCGGTTTGTTCAATTGAAACGTTTTCAACTTCAGCTTTCATACCTATTGGTCTCGGACCGTTTGTAAAAGGAATATCTCCCTTTTTATTTTGAATATTAATAATTTTGCCAGTTTTAGTATCTAATTTTAAAGTAAGAGTTTTACTTAATAATGTGATTTCGCTGTCTGTTTTTTCAGCTTTAGGTTCTTTTTTTACATCGCTTCTCGCAATAAGTTTATTGGCTAGATATGATGCTTTATGAATAGGCCAAGACCAGGAGTAAATCTCACGACCGTATTTATCGGTTGCAGTAATTTCTAACCAATCGCCTTCAAAAAAGTTTGTTGGTATATCAAAATGAATGGTTCTGGTTTCACCCGGTTCAATACTTTCAATATTTATAGGATTTGAAGCAATAATTTCAGATTGATGATTTGTATATAAAATATTATCGGCAGCTTTTAAAACGCGATATTCTAGTTTACATATGTTTAAATCTGTATAGATGTAATCGTTAGTTACTAAGAATGACCCATCGAATTTTTGCGTGATGTGTTTTGGTGCAAATTGAATAGGAGACCATACCTCCTTTACAGTAAAGAAACTGCCTTCTTTTTCTCTATGCGGACCTAAAACACCATCGGCTGCCAGATTACCTTTTGAATCATATTTTTGTTCTCCTGTCCAGTCTGAGCGTAAAACAGCCTCATCAAGCATGGCCCACATAAAACCGCCGGCGAATAGTGGACTTTGTTTATATCGCGACCAGAAATCTTCAAGTCCCGCACCAATACCGTTGTCATAAGTCCCGTGCATAAATTCGGTAGGAAAGAATACATTTTCACCATTATTGAATCTATGCATTCCTGTTAAATAGGTTGGGTAGTGGTGTGTATCCCAACCATCGAAATCTGACCACGGGTGGATAACGATGCGTTTTTGTGGATCGTACTCATGAAATACATGGTCTATCTCATTGTTCCATCCTCCTTCATTTCCGTGATCCCAGATAATGACGGAAGGGTGATTAACATCACGTTGAACCGTTTCTTTGATGAGCTGTGTTCCTGTTTTTGTATCATAACCATTTTGCCAACCTGCAACTTCATTTAAAACGAATAATCCAAGGGAATCACAAGCTTCAAGGAAATGTGTGTCTGGCGGATAATGCCCGCGAACGGCATTCATGTTCATGTCTTTAATAAGGTTTACATCTAGAATACTAATGGCTTTGTCGGTACTTCGTCCAGACTCTGGCCAAATGGTATGTCTGTTAATCCCTTTCATAATAATCTTTTTACCATTCACATAAATACCGTCTTTTTTAAGAAACTCTATAGTCCTGAATCCGATTTTAGTTTTAGATGTATGAAGGGTTTTGTTTCCATCTTTTAACTCTAAGGTTAGGGTGTATAGGTTTGGTGATTCCGGATTCCAATCTTTAATACCATTCCATTTTGCTGAAATCGTTTGATGATTATTTTTGTTATCTAAAGGAATGGAAATGGTTTTGAAATTATCGTTGTTTCCTATAGGAGATATACTTGCTTCAATACTCGCATTTTTCGGAAGGTTAACAAGGTCTAAATCCGCGGTAAGCGAACCATCCATTTTGGCATTGACAGCTACATGCTCTATGTAGGATTTTGGCGAAACTTCTAACCATACCGGTCTGTAAATACCACCAAATAACCACCAATCGGTTTTGCGTTCGGCATTATTTACCGAATTATTACTGGAGTGTTTAGAAACGTGAACTTCTAACAAATTATCTTCACCATAATTTACAAGAGAAGTAATATCGTATTTGAATTCATAAAACCCACCTTGATGGATGGGACCTGCCAATTTACCGTTTATTTTAACTTCGGTATCGGTCATCGCACCACCAAAGACAATGGTTACATTCTGATTTTTATAAGTTTCAGGAATATTGAATTTATGTTTGTAAAATCCTTCTTCCTTGCTAGGTTCATCTTGTTCTAATTCTTTATACCAACGTCCGTAGGTGTATTCTCCAAACCCTTCTAACTCCCAGTTAGAAGGTACATTTATGGTAGCCCATTTGTTGCTATTATGCCCATCGGTACACATAAATTCCCAGGCTACGGGGTGTTTAAAATCTTTTCCCGAAAGATAGATTTTTTTTGTATCCTGCGCATGACTTAAAAAAGTAATGGCTAATAAAGCGAAAAGTATTTTTAACGTATTTAGTCTCATTTGTATTTAGTGGCGTTGATTTTTGTGAATATTAAATAGTCACAACATGTAAATGTACTTTATACATTTATGACAACTATCCTGTGGTATCATGTTTTGAAATAAGAGTTTATTGAGTTTTAAATTTAATTGCCATCAGGCTTTTTAATTTCAAATCGTGTACTCATAGGTAGGGTCCAGTCACCAATTTTATCCGGGTTTTTAGGATTGTACTGAGGAATATTGGGTCTAAGATACTTCGCTAAACCTAAGTTTAAATCTTTAATACCCTGAACCACACATTTCGCAATTTCATTTGCTCCAAAACTATTAAAATGCGTATTGTCTTCTAATTTTTCGGTTTGCCCTGGAAATGTATTTGCCGGATATTGAACAAAGGCCAGTCTTGATGGTTCATCACCCCAGCTTTCGTACATGTCTGTTGTCATTTTGGTGATGTCAATTAGAGGCACATTTAAGTCTTTAGCCACTTTTCGCATTGCATCAGGGAAGTCACCATGAGTTTCTTTTAGAGAGCCATTTGCATTGAACGCTCGGCGTTGGGTTGGCGTACATAAAACAGGTATGCCACCTTTATCAAGAGCCTTTGTAATGTATTCTTTTAAGTATTTGGTGTAAGATTCCCAAGGCCCAATACCTTCACCTTTTTGCTTTTCGTCGTTATGCGCAAATTCAATAAACAGGTAATCGCCTGGTTTCATTATCGATAAAATTTTGTCTAAACGTTTTACAGCTTTAAATGCACTTAAAGAAGATCCAGACTCGGCATAGTTGGCTACTACAGCTTCATCTGTCAAATAATTAGTGAAAAATTGTCCCCATGAAGCCCAGGGTTCCACGTCTTGGTCGGTTACAGTGGAATCTCCTGCAAGGAAAATGGTTGTAATGTTTGAAGTAGGGGTAATGCTAAGGCTTTGAATAGCTGGCGTTCCTGAGAATTCTATGGTTAATTTATCATCCCAATTGAGTTGATTTTTATCACGATCTTTTATTCGAATATAGTTGTTCACGTCTATTTTAGTGGATCTAACATTAACAGTGAAAGAAACGTGTCTGCTGTCTTTTTTATCGACTTTTAGTTCTTTAAGCATTAGTCGTCTGGATTCTGCTTTGATGGTAGTTTCAGAATATTTTTTGTCTCCTAAAACTAAATCGACTTTGTAAAATCCTTCAGGTAAACTAACTGAAAAATAAACTGAATTTGTAGTAATTAAGGCCTTTTTACTAAATTTTACATTGCTAGCTGTATTGAAATCGAAACCATAGCCTTTATTTTCGTCATAAACCAAGGCTTCAGAAATGTGTGTAGCGTTAGAAGCAGTGTTTTTTGTTCCGAAGTCAAAATATTGATTATGTTTAGTTTGGGCTGTACCATAAAGTGAAGCTACTAAAAATAAACATGCAAAAAGGCTGCTTTTGTGATGAATCATAAAATGTATTTTTTACTAAAATATGAGTAATACAAAAAAGAACCATCCTGTACTATTCTGAAACAGAATTTTTTTTTTACACCGAATTTCTTTCAATGTATTCAAAAACGTTTTTAACTTTTTCCTTTTTATTATTTAGAACCAGGTAGGCGGCTGTTTCTCCCATAGCTTTAAAATGGGTGCTTACCACATTAATACCCAATAAGTCTTTTAAAGGAGTGTCGTTATATGATATAATACCTATATCTTTTCCCAAAGTTAAGTCTTTTGCCCGAACTTGGCGTACCAGATTTACCAAGTCGTGTTCTTCAATGATAATATAGGTGTCTTTACTATCCAGATCCATGTCATCATAAATCTCATTTAATATTTCAAAGTCGAAATTGTATTTTGAGCAAAATTTTCTAAATCCGTGAACAATGCGCTGGGGGTAAGGGTATACAGATTTAGACGGATAAACCAAGACGAGTTTGTCGTATTTTTTTAATTTATCAACACCTTTTTTCAAGGCCTCATAAATATCTTCCTGAAAATCCTGATAAACTGCACCGTAATTCCCTTTAATTTCTAATTTGTTATTGTCAAGAATAATGAGTTTATCTTTTGGAATTTTGTTTAAAACCTCCTGGACCATATGTGTTGTACTAATATGGTTAGAGTCGTCTGTTTTAAAATGAGGCATAATCACGTAGTAGTCGTAAGCTCCTAAGTTGCGTTCTAAGGTTTTAGTAAAGATGGATTCTTCACAATGGTAAACCGATAAAGTCACTAAACTATTAATGCCTAAACTGTTTACAAACGAGTTGTAAATCAGCATTTTGTAAGAGCTTAATTTGTTAATCATGAAGAAGATTTGAATTTTAGAAATCAAATCGGTTTTCGCGGTATAATACCCTTTACCTTTTACAGAGACAATGACTTTTTGTTCTTTAAGCTGTTTGTAAGCTTTCTCAACCGTGTCTCGAGACAGATAGCAGGATTCGCTTAATTCGTTTATAGAAGGAATCTTTTCGCCAACTTTTAATTTGCCTTTCGAAATATCATTAATAATGGAATCGACAATTTGTTTGTATTTAGGAACACGCGACGATTCGTTTATTTTAATTTCAATTTGTTGAGCCATAAAATTGATTTGCTATTGTTTAAATCTCTTTTGTTAGGGTATCTAGCAAAATTAGCATAAAAATACAATTGAAGTAAGGTTCTGCCGGGTTTTTTAGGGATTTCTAACGGTTTGCTTTTCAAAATTGAAAGCCTCGTAAAATTGAGTTTGCTTTAAATAGAAATCGTTCTATAAGTAATATCGTGTAAGTACAGGATACGTTCTTTTTTAGAATCCGTTAAATTTACGTTTCACATTGCAACTAAACTATGACATATTTCAAACTGATTACGCTTATTTTTATAGGCATTTTTATGACTTCTTGTAAAGAAAATAAAGAACCAAAAGCACAATTATCAAATAGACCTGAAGCCTTCAGCCCCGAATGGGTAAGAAAGGTGGGTGCCAAAGCTTTTGAAACTCCAAAAGACACCTTTTATGTTAATGATTTTGGAGCTGTTAATGATGGGAAAACATTAAATACAAAAGCTATTCAAAAAACTATTGATGCCTGTGTAGAAGGAGGTGGTGGAACGGTAACTTTTAAATCAGGAGAGTATCTTTCTGGTTCCATTTTTATTAAAAGTGGCGTTAATTTTATAGTTCCTAAAGGTGTGATTTTAAAAGGAAGTGAAAATATAAAAGATTATAAAGAAATTGATACTCGTGTAGCTGGTATCGAGATGGTTTGGCCGGCAGCTTTAATCAACATAGAGAATCAGAATAATGTGGTTTTAGGCGGAGAAGGTGTTATTGACGGACAAGGAAAAGTATTTTGGGATTACTATTGGGATTTGCGAAAAAACGATTATGAACCTCGAGGTTTACGCTGGATTGTCGATTATGATGCAAAGCGCCCGAGAACGGTTTTAGTTCAAAATTCTAAAAACGTTTTTGTCACTGATTTAAATCTGCAACGCGCCGGATTCTGGACGGTTCAGGTGTTATATTCCGAATATATTACTGTAGATGGTTTAAAAATCAGAAACAATATTGGCGGTCACGGACCAAGCACCGATGGGGTTGATATCGATTCCTCAAAGTGGATTTTAGTTCAAAATTGCGATATCGACTGTAATGATGATAATTTCTGCTTAAAAGCAGGTCGTGACTGGGATGGGCAACGCGTTAATAAACCAACAGAATACGTCGTGATTAAAGATTGTATTGCAAGACAAGGCGCCGGATTATTTACATTAGGTAGTGAAACTTCAGGAAGTATTCGTCATGTTTATGTCTCAAACATTAAAGGGATAGGCACCAAAAACGGACTGAATATTAAATCGGCAACCAATCGAGGCGGAACGGTAGAAGATATTTATCTAGAGAATATTAAAATGGATAGCGTTCGTGCCTTCATGCAGGTTGGGATGAACTGGAACCCGAATTACAGCTATTCAAAATTACCGGAAGGCTTTAATAAAGATTCTATTCCTATACATTGGAAGAAGATGTTGGAACGTGTTTTACCAGAGAAAGGTATTCCAACATTTAGAAATATTACCTTAAACAATATTCAGGTGAAAGGCGCTGAAACAGCCATTAATGTTAATGGTTTAGAACAATCAATAATTGATAATGTGACTTTAAATTATGTTTATATCCAGGCCGAAAAGGCCGGGAAAATAAGTTATAGTTCCAACTGGAATATTAACAACGTAAAGATTTTAGCTGATGGCGGTGAGCATGTTTTGTTAGAAAATACAGAAAATATTGATTTGCAAGATTGCGTTTACAAATTGGAATAGTGGAGTTTACTTTGGGTAAATCGAATGGTTTTATAATGTGTGAATAGGGGGAAGACATAAATTTATGATAATTCTCATTACTATGGGTTTTTAAGTAAAGAAAATCTATAGACAAAATTAATCGAAAAAAGGTTGTGACACGACATAATGTTAATATTGCAGAAGTCGATACTTTATATCTTTAAATGTGGGGAATGGCGAGTTTTCTTTTACAGTGGATGTTAAGGGATTTCAATCGTTTCCTGGGTTTTATCAAAACGGAGTGCTATTTGGAACGCAATCGGAGTAGGGCTATAGTGATAGCATTAATGTGTGCTGGTTATGACGGAAATACCATTGAAAACCCTGGATTTCCAAAAGATGGAATGTAAAAATAGTAAGGGTCGAATTCTATGTATTAGTTGGTAATTTGAAATAGAGATAAAAAAAGGAAGGGTTTCAACCCTTCCTTTTTTTGATTAACACATTTTAATTATTGGTTACTTTTCAAAAGCACCTATATCTGGATTGCTACCTGTAAACTCTAATCCCACATCCACTCCTGCATCGATTAAATCACTGCCAGAAACAAGCTTCATAAAGTCGATATTTGGTAAGCTGCCATCAGCATTTCTTGCAGTTGCCAATAAATCAATATTAAGGTTAACAAAATCTGAAGCATCTGCTGTAATTCCATTTTGCCAACTGTTGTTTGTAATGTCTGTTGTTGTAGCGTTTAGGCTATCGCTATTTGTTCCATCTAAACTGATGGTGTTTTTAATAGTTAGAGAATTGGCAATATTCGTGCTACTAAAACTGATGTTTCTACCATTGCTGTAAGCCGAACAGTTATACAACGTAATATCTCCTCGGTTGCTGTTGTGGTCAAATCCATCAACAATGTTTCCAACAGCTATACAGTTTTTGTAGATTGCATTGTGTTTTAGTAATTTATCATCACTACCGCCTGTTTTAAAGCCGTTACCGTCGCCGGCACCAACAGATCCATCTTTTAAAACGCCGTTTTTAAAAGCCCAACAGTTGATGTAAGTGGTTGTGATATTGTCGTTTCCTCTTAAATAGCCATCCCAGCCATCATCAAGGTTTTGCCAGGCACGACAACCAATAAATTTATTTGCTGTCCCAGCATCTAATTTACAGGCGAAACCATCGGCATTTTCTAAAGTAGAATCAGCATTATAGAAAGAGTCACAATTTAAAATCGTGTTGTTTGACGCACCGTTACCTAATTGTAATCCGGTATCGGCGTTTTCACTGAAGGTACAGAATTCGATAAGGTTATTATTTCCTTCTATAAACATGCCGTTATCTCCAGCTTTATAAATATCGACACCATATATGTGCCAGAACGAACCACTAAGTTGTATGCCTCGGTTTGATGAGCTTTCGGACATCGCAGAGAAGTCAAATTTAGGACGGGTTGTATCATCTGGATGTGCTAACAGAGAGATTTCGTTACCGTAGCTTCCACTATTTGAAAGTTCTATTGTTGAACTAAATGAATAATCTCCTCCGTGAACATATATTTTCTGTCCGGGAGCAGCTGATGCAATGGCATCCAAAAGTTCCTGAGCTGTACTTACGATGGTTCCATCTAATGCATTCGAATCGGCATCACCTGTTTTAAAGGTGTAAGTTGTACTTATAGATGTGTTTATTCCATCGCTTACCTCAACATGCCAATAGTAAATTTTGTCTTGTTCAACGGCTATATCTAATGAAGTTTCTGTGATATTTTTCCAGGCTTCAAGAGGTTCTTGCTTTCCGTCAACAATATCTGCATATACAGTGAAAGTTAAGTCATCGCCATCGGTGTCTGTTGTTGGACTTTCCCAAGTAAGGGTAACTTTTCCTTCTACGGGTTTAACTGTGGCTCCGGAAAACGGACTAACCAAAGTCGCTGGGATAGGTACGTTGTTTTCCTCTCCATCTGCAGCTAAATAAAATTTCCAGACTTCAGATTCAGTAACTGTATTTCCTGAGTTTCGGGAAGTCACTTGCCAAACATAAGGATAGCCTCGTAATAATTTTACTGTAGTTGAGGTTTCAGTTAAGCCAACATTAAGCGTAGTGTTTCGCGTAATTAAATTGGTAATGGTTAGGTTGTATTTTTCTGTATAATCAGAAGGTTCCCAACTAAAAGTCACGTCGGCTTTGTCATCTAAAACTGCACCAACTTCACATTCCTGATTGTTTAATGGAAGTGATAAGGAGGCTTCACCAGGAGTATTTTTGTAGGTTTTGTTAACCTCGTCATCGGAACAGGAGGTTAGCACGCTGATGGTTGTTAAAACCAGTAATGTTTTAAAACTAAATATATTTCTTAAGCTTTTCATCTGTTTAAGTTTTATTGTTTTTTATCGGTCAGATGCTATTCGCCATAATTGTTTTGGTTGGTATCAACATCTTGTTATGGCTCATTTCATAGTCGATTATTCTTTAATGATTTTAACTGATTTTCTAACGGTTTTACCATCTAATGACAGAACGTAAGATCCTGATTTCATCATTGAAATATTGAGTTCTATAACCCTATTAGAAGGAACATTTTCAGATTTAGACATAAGGTTTCTTCCGGTAACGTCGAACAGTCCAACGTTAATTGAGTCGTCTGTTCCACCAACATAAATTTGAACAAAACCTTTTGTTGGGTTAGGGTAGGCTGAAATACTTTCAGAAACAAATATTTGTTCGAAGAATTTTCCTTGACAAACTTCATCTGTGGTTACCACAATAGTGTTTGAACCTCCTGTTAAATCAATAACAATTTCAGATTTGCTAGTGGTTGTTGTTTTTCCATTGTGTTCAACATGGTAAACTGAAGCACCAGACATAGTTAAAGTTATGGTGTTGTTATCGTGATTAACAACCGAATATGTTGTAAGTGGCTCTGGCCCATTTAATGTCACATTAAAGCACTGCTCGTAATCATCTTTGCCTTCTATTGTAATGCAAATAGTATAGGTGCCACTTGCTAATTCCGATACTCTATCAGAGAATTCGTTAGTAGAAGAAAGCGTTAATGTATAGTTTGTACTTGATCCGGAAATATTCACATTATAGGTATAGTCGTTATTATCTGCACTTACACTTATTGACCCGTTATTTCCACCATTACAAGTTGAAGCTGTTGTGACAATACTATAATTATCGGCAGGAAGTTCAAATACTTCGCAACCAAAAACATCTATGGTAGCACCCACTGTTGAATTAGGACAGCTATCTTCATTATCCATTAAACCATCACCGTCACTATCGTCACAAACATCGCCAATACCATCATTGTCCATGTCGGCTTGGTCTGGATTGTAAGTGTCAATACAATTATCTGTAGCATCGGAAATTCCATCGTTATCGGTATCTTCATTTTCTATTAAAGTTGGAATCGGATCCCAGTCATCATTTCCTTTTGTGAAATTAAAAGTGGTTATTTCGGTACCATCGGTTAAGGTAGGAGTACTTAACACTGTGGACCACGACGCACGATTAGCACTATTATTTTCTCCAGATTTTTCAATACTACCAAATTCATACATTAACGCCGATTCACCTCCTAAGGTATTTCTCCAGCCTTCAGCATCGATTAATGATTTTCCTTCGTAACCGTTAAAGGTTGAAACATCGATATTGGTTTTGTAAAAAACAACTTCGCTGGTTGTTGCTTGCCAAGGTCTGCCAAAGTACCCTGGTTTAGCGCCTTGCGAAGAAGCCGTGTTTACACCTGGGATAGTTGAAATTACATTACATTCGTACATTAAAAATCCTCTTCCACTTCCTTGTTGTGCTGCGGTAATGTATGCGGCATCGCTACTTACATCGCTTGTGTTTAATACAAAGTCAGATTGATAGAATACAGCCGTCATGCCTCCAAAAATATAATCTACAGCACCCATATAGGCACCTTTGTAAGCTACGACTCTCGCGTTAGAACCACCGTAGAACGAATCTTGTCTACCAACAATACGACATTTATTTAAGATAACTTGATCAGCACCGTTGGCAATACCTATGGCAGCGGCACGTTCAACAAAACTACGATCCTGAACACTGGTATTTCCGTAATCTGTTGGTCTTGTACCTTTGTTTCCGTTTCCTAATTCAACAATATCTTCAGATTCTTTTTTAGAAATGTATTGGTTGAAAGAGTTTTCAATAATAATATCTTCAGCAATAAATCCAGTGCTTTTTACGACTAAAGTTGCATTCCAGTAAGAGGCATTGGTTGTACCGGAAACATTGGTGTATAACTGATAGCCATTAGCTTTATTAACAGCTAGAGCTTCGGGGTTCCATTTGTTGTCGGTTCCTTGACTAAAGTAGTTGTAACCATACCCGTAATATGATGTAATACGAACAGCATGATCATCAATATCAACACCTTTATTTTTTAAAGCAATACTTGGTTCTGGAGATGTATTTTTAAGCGTGATATTAGGGTTGTCGATAACTACCATTTCTTCGTAATTACCGGCGTCAATTAATACGGTAACGCGTTCGTTGTTTGGTCGATCCATTCTGGAAATGGCATTTAAGGCGCCATTTATAGTTTGATAATCTTTATCAACACCAACTCGTAATTCTGGTTTATAATCTACAACAGGTACTACCTGAATATTGGTAATATAGGTAGATGCATTAATTGTTATAGTTGCGGTGCCAACGGAGGTTCCTGCATATTTATATTCAACAGATTCGAATTGAGAGGTGCTGCCACTATTCGTGGTTATTGCCGTGCCTCCGTCAATAGAAAAGTTAGCAGCATAGTAATAGGTTACAATCATTTTCTCTCCCGGTTGCAGAGGTATATTAATTTCTCCACCTGTAGCACAAGCTAAATGTCCTTTAGCTCTTTCATTTTTAATAGCTCCGGCAGTACCTGTAAATGATATGCCTTTGTAAAATAATGTACTTGAAGTTATGTCGGCATCATTAAATGGCCAATTGGTAACAGTGTTAAAGGTTAGCGTTTTTGTTTGTATAGCATCGTTAATTTCTAAATTCGATGTTAAAGCCAATTCAATAGGGTATTCGTCTAAACCAGAGGTTGTAATGGCATAAACACCATTCCTCAAGACTACTGTAGTTACATCGTTAAACGTATAGCTGTATCCTGCTTCATTCAGGTTTGTAAAAGTGATTGAAAGTTTTGCTTTTTGTTCGGCATTTAAACCCGGAGTGTCAATGTTTACAGCATATGTTGCTTTGGTTTCAAAAGTTATATTTTGTGTAGTATCACTGGCTGGAATTGTAACAGTGTTTGAAGGAATAAAATAATCATTAACACCTTCAGCACTTATCGTATATTCTAAATTTGCTTCCAGTTGTACAGTATAGGTTCCTGTGTTAGAATCTAAAGTTACTTGAGGAGTAAAAACAGTATTCGAATTTGGGTCTGGAGTAAACATCAAACTTAGATTAGCTATGTTTGAATCTAAACCTGTAATAGATCCAGAAACATTGTATAGATCTACTTTTTGAATAGCAATATTATAAGTGGTTGTAGATTCGTCAATACTTAAACTGGTACCATTAGAAATAATATATCCATTGGCATTAGTTAAATTCATATTGTAAGTGTATCCAATAGGTAAATCAATTTGATAATTACCACTATTTACTGTTGTTTCCCATGTTTTCCCAGCCTCGTTAGTAAATTGAATGCTGTATCCAGATGGTATATCTGTAGCCATAGAAGTGTCAACTGTTCCCGTAAGAGATAGATAAGTCGCATCTTTTCTAACAATATGGTAGTAGCTAGGTTTATCTGTAGCATCATAAAGGTGATAAGTTCCGGCAGATTTGGCAACAAATTTAATTTCAGTAAGAGTTCCAGGTAAGTCTACAATATCGTTTTGAGCAGAAGGATCTGGAACATATTCAAAGTGAAGTTTTCCACTGCCGTTTTGCGATAGTCCCCAAATGGTGAGTTCATCGTCTTCACTAAGAGCAATACTTAAATAGCGACCAGTAGCCCCTGTGGCATTGACGTAAATTCTTCCAGTATATTCGGTAACGCCAGATAGGTTTTCATCATATCGACTTAAATTTGTGTTAGAGGTTCTTAGGCGGTCTGAAGATCCCCCAACCCAGCTTAGTACACCAGCTGTAAATGAAGGCAATGTTACGCCAGCAGTTCCTGGGCTAATAGAAGCACCATACCAAGCATTAATATCGTCTTCGGTAAGTTTATTATTGTATTGTGTGTCATCTAGTTGAACAGCCCCAAAATCCCATACATCTGGTAGGCCGTTTGAAGGTGTTATAGCTGCAGCATTTTCAATTGTTAAACCGTGAAGATATACTTCGGCCGTTGGAAAGTTTGCACTTTTTAGAGTTGCTGTAATGACTCCGGCTGGTCCTGTGTACGAAAAGCTTGAAGCAAAAGCATCCGAAATACCAATGTTTTGGGCGGCTATAGTCCCTAAAACATTCGAGTTGGCATCTGTAAATTCAAAAACAGCATCGGTAGCACTTCCATATATATCTACGATAAAACTGATTGTTGCATTACCGGCAACAACCATATCGAATGAGTTTCCGGGGAAAGCAACCAATCCATGTGTTGCATCATGAAATCCAAATTTAACACTATCAGTTGTTGTATTGCTGTTAATAGTTACAATACCATCACTGGTTATAAAGGTCGAATATCTTAATGATGAATATGAAGTTTGTGGTATTTCAGAACCATCTGCAAAATTGTAGGTGTATAGTGTTCCGGGTTCGGCAGTAACAGTAGAACTGTTATCTGCTATAGTAATTGGGAATGAATTTGGGTTGCTGGTTGTATCAGAAAACGTGATAGTTAAAACATTTCCAGAGATTGTAGCTGAGGCGATATCGCCTGTTACGATTGGGGTATATGTTGAAAGGGCTTGACCTCCTAAATCAATTAAAATGGAGCCCGCTTCATTGGTCGCGCTTATAACAGTGCCTTCATTTACGGTAATGGATGCATTGCTACTGGCATCAGCTCCTGAAGTAAAAGTGATTTCAGTTCCGTTGATGGTTACTGTACCAGATTTCTGTACCCATGGTGTTAAATTCACTTCAAAAGGAATAGGTGAAATTTCTATATACGGAATGTAAGTTGTTCCGCCTCCAGTATGTTCTAAAACTACAGTTCCAGCATCACCGGCATATAAAAAATCAACAAACAAAGGATTGCCATCACTATATGTTGCTCCGGTATTGTTACTTTGTGAAGCAATGTCAAAAGCTCCTGAAGTGCTTGAAACATCTATATTCCCGCCAGAATATTGATCTGCAGCTACTCTGATGTAGCTATTTCCTGCTATCTGAAGTGTTATGGAGTTTCCATCTTTAAAAGTAATACCATGCTGAGAACCGTTAAGGCCAAGGCCATTGCAGCATCCGGCATCGATGACAAATAGACCAGCTTCAATATGATTAGATGGACTTGCAGGAACAATGCTTTGATCTCTTAAATCAAATTTATAAGCAATGTTTTTTTCGGCGGCACTAAAGTCTTTTCCAAGTTGTACAGGAATCACTTCAATACTAGGTAAATAGGTGTCGTTACCTGTTCCTGAAACTGTTTTGAAATTTAAGGTTGTAGCCGTTCCTGAGTAAACAAAATCATAAGTATCTACTTTATCGTTAACAACTTTAGTTATTTGTTCGCCTAAGTCTCCCGTGGTTGTCGCGGTTCCCACCATGTTAAGGCCTGAATACTGAGAGCCTAAAAAGCGAATGGTACAACTTCCATCTACATTAATATTGATTTCATTACCTAATTTTAAATTTAAACCGTAGGACGTACCATGATAGATATAAGTTCCGCCTAAAGTAAGTTTTCCATCAGCACTGGCTTGGTTGGTAATAATAGTCCCATCAGTAAAGTCGTAAGTGACGGCATTTGTAATTTGCCCATGAGCCACAAAGGCTGCACAAAGCAATGAAATAACAAAAATAAAGGATAGTTTTTGTTTCATGTCTCATTTGGTTTAGTTAGTGGTTTGTTGGTAAAAATTAATTTAGTTTGTCAATTAAGTAAGAACACTCTTGTTAATATGTTGATAAGTTTTTTATTTACTTGTAATCGATTGCATAAATTTATAAAAAATTATGATTTTGACAAATTTTTAAGTAGTGTTTTTAAATAATATAAATGAATTAATAGTTTAGACGTGAGTCTCTTAATTATGAAAAGACTTATTCCTACAGATTCAGGTTATAGAATGTTTTATTTAAACACATTCTTCAAAAAGTTAACGGTATGGTTTAGTGTGGTTTCAAACCAGGGATTTACTAGCCAAAAGGAATGTGGACTATTTGGTAATGTATGGGTTTGGTTATAAATATTGTAATGGTTTAAAATGTCTAGCATGTCATCCCTTCCTGTATGAAATCGGGCATGCGAGCTGTTAATGAAAAGCATAGGAGGTGTATTCAATCCTACATATTCTAAAGGAGAAGCTTCTTTCCATAGTTTTAAATTTTCATCCTTTTCACCATTTAACCAGATACCCGCCATTGAAGTTTTACCGGGTTTTGATTCTGCAGCAGCTTCAGGATGTATTAATGAAACAACACCATCAATATTAACAATGGCCTGTACTTCGTTTGAAATTTTAGAATTAGTAGAATATAATGATGAATTAGGCGTTACCCCAACAAGCGTAGCCAAATGAGCTCCAGCTGAAGCACCTAAAATAACAATTTTGTTAGGGTTAATGCGATACTTTTTCGCATGCTTTTTTATCCAGATAATAGCATCTTTTAAATCGTTAACAGCAGCCGGATAGGTCGCTTCAAAACCTAGTCTATACGATACAGGAATGCCTACGTATCCATGCAGTGCCAAATTCTGCCCCATAACACGCTGATTTTCTTTGCTTCCTACTAACCAACCGCCACCATGAATTAGTAATATCGCGGGATAAGTATCTTTTTTGTTTGATGATTTTGGTTGGTAAATGTCTAATTTTAATTTGGAAGACTTCGTTTTTTTATAGGTGATGTCTTGAAAGTAAATGATGCTATCGGAAGCTAAAGGTGTTATAGCCGAAATTAGAGGATAATCCTTTTTAAGCTTTTTAAAGGTGTTTTCAATGGTATAGGGTTTATAGTCTTCTTTTTTTTGACCATAAAAAGTTTTTAACGAAAAAAGAAACAGTAATATGGATAAAAGAGACTTATTCATTTTGTCAATTATTTAATAAATTCCATTTCCTTAAGCCATTTAGTTGAAATGGTTTTCCATTCATCAGTTAAATCGGAAGCATTATAAATACCTATCTTATGTTCGCCTTTAGGGAAAATATGGAGCGAACCTTTTACATTATGTTTTAGCATGGCTTCGTAAAACAGTATACTGTTCATAGGGTTTACAGTTTCGTCATTTTGTGCGTGAAATAAAATCGTTGGAGGTGTGTTAGCCGTTACCTGATGTTCGTTGGAGTAATAGTGAATATTTTCCCAGCTGCAATGTTTTCCTAGAAAGTTGGTTTTACTGCCTTCGTGTGTGAATTTGCCTAGACTAATGACAGGTGATACCAACACCATAAAATTCGGAATGAATCGTTCGTTGTCTAAGTCGTCGCCAATCATCGAAAAATCGGTAATATGTGTCGCAATAGTTGAGGCTAGATGTCCTCCAGCTGATGCCCCATAAATCCCCACTTTATCTTTATCTAAATTCCATGCTTTAGCATTATGACGAATAATTTTCATGGCGCGTTGTGCATCTTGTACCGGACCTTGTTCACTGACAATTAAGTCGGGTGAATTTGGTAAACGATAGAGTAAAACAAAAGCTGTGATGCCTTGTGTGTTGTACCATTTTGCTAATTGAATGCCTCCTAGGTTATACGTTAGTTTTTGATAACCACCAGATGGTAAAATTAAAATGCTGGTTCCGTTTTGTTCTTCCTTTGGGGGGAAAAACATCAGCAATTTAGGTTCGGAAATTTGGGTAATACGTTCATGTTCCTCTATATGTTCTAAGGATATTTTTTTAGAGTTTGGCATGTTGCCTTTTGGCCATAAATTCATACTGTCTTGAGCATAAATTATGCAACTCATTAATAAAACACTATAAAAAAATATTCTTTTTTTCATTTCAATTATTTTTATTCGGTTGTTTCGTTTTGATGGGTTTGTGATATTTTTTGTTAAACTAATTTATTAGATTATAACTAAAAAACTTAACATAAAAAAGGGTTAACAAATTAACCCTTTTTTAGCTGTTTAAAATTATATCATTATTTTAAAATATTGAAATAATCGATATCTGCATAGCCACCGCGTTTTGCTTCTTGGGTACTTACACTAAAAAGGCCGATTTTAGCGCCTATCCATTTACCTTCTCTAGCTTTAAACGGTTTTCCAATTTTTCTGAATTTTTTACCGTTTTCAGAATAATAAAATTGACATATGCTATGTGGTCCTGATACTTCCACTTTAAAATATGCAGAATTGGATTTGATACGATTTTGGTCGTTTACCTTTTCCTCTGTGCCTTTAATAGCATCGATAGCTTCGGTTTGTTTTATGAAAAATCCTTTTTCGTCGTGCGAAATACTCAGCGTGGCATAATCCATTCCCATAATAATTAAACCTGCTGTTTTTCCACTTTCGGCTTCTTCCGGTTGTAGCGTAATTTTGGTTTCGGCCGTGAAATTTGGAGCGGGAAATTTTTGAAGCAATAGATTAGGAACCATCCATAAGTTGGGTTCGTTTTCGGGCACTTTAATGGAGAACAATCGTAAATAATCATTCCCTGGTAATTTAGCATGCCAAACCACATTATTGTTTGCATTCCATTGCCATTGCAAGCCGATATTGAATCCAGTGAAATCATCTGTTTCAACAGGGGTCTCAATAGGGTAGATTTCACCTACATTAGGTTTTTTATGAGACATTACAGGTTCACCGATACCATTGCCGTCTAAATCTTTACCCATAACAGGCCAGTCGTTTTCCCAGATCATAGGTTGCAGGTGAACAATACGACCAATAGGACCAACATCTTGAAAATGGTAGAACCAGGATTCGCCATCGAGAGTGTCGACCCAAGCCCCTTGATGCGGTCCGTTAATTTTTGTTTTCCCTTGTTCTAATACGACTTTTTCTTCATAGGGACCATAAATATTTTTTGAACGCAGAACTAATTGCCATCCGGTAGTGACTCCACCAGCTGGCGCAAAAATATAGTAATAGCCGTTACGTTTATAAAATTTAGAGCCTTCAACCGTAGGATGGTTTTCGTGACCATCGAAAACGTGAATTCCCGGGTCTAACACTTTTGTGCCTTCCGGGTTTATTTTGTTTACCGACAACAAACTTTTCACACCGGCGCGACTTCCCGCGTAAGCGTGTACGAGATACGCATCTCCATTGTCGTCGAATAGGGGACAAGGGTCTATTAACCCTTTGCCTTCCATAACCAATACCGGTTCGTCCCATACTCCATAAGGATCTTTGGTTTTAACCATGTAAATTCCAAAATCAGGATCTCCCCAATAAATATAAATTTCACCTTTGTGATAGCGGATAGCAGGCGCCCAAACACCGTTACCATGCTGTGGAATGTTAAAAGTTTCTAAAGGCACTTGAAGGGGTAAGGCATGGTTTATTAATTTCCAGTTTACCATGTCTTTGGAATGCAAAATAGGTAAACCCGGTGTGGCGTTAAAGCTGGAGGCGGTCATATAATAATCGTCTCCAACTCTTACCACATCAGGATCTGAATAATCAGAATATATAATTGGATTTTTATACGAGCCATCACCATTATCGGCAACCCAAACCTCAGATACATATGGTTTTTCGGTTTGTGCAACCAATAGTGATGAGCAAATTAAAGAAACTGCAATTATTGATAGTTTCATTTAAATTAGTTGGGTGTTTTATTTGTTTAGTTCTAAGCTAGCCATAATAAATGGTCCGGTTCCTTTTGGATCGTTAGAACGGATTTTTTCACCGATGTAGTATTCATAAGAACCATCGCGGTAAGGATTTCCACCTAATCCGGCTACGGCACAACATTGATTTAAATTAACCACACCGTTTTCTTCAACCGTAACTAATTTTTCTAAAAGTCCGTCGTAGGCTTTATTAGCTACTTCTAAATACTTTTCAGGTAAATAACCTTTTTTCACACCTTTAGCGAATGTATAGGTAAACATAGAAGTTCCTGTTGCTTCCAGATAGTTACCTTCTCTGTTGCCTTGATCAAGCACTTGCCACCATAAGCCGGATTCATCCTGTACCTTAGTAATGGCTTCAGCATATTGATTTAAGTATGTGATGATTTTTTCACGTCCAGGGTGATTTTCAGGTAAAAAGTCTAATACATCAACCATAGCCATACCGTACCATCCCATACCGCGAGACCAGAAATGCTGAGAATTACCTGTTTTTTTATTAGCCCATTTTTGTTCTTTACTTTCATCCCAACCGTGGTATAAAAGTCCGGTTTTTTGATCACGACTGTGCTTTTGAATTAAATCGAATTGAAGGACAACATGGTTGTAGATGTCTTCTTTTTTAGCTTCATCCTGGATGTAATCGTTAGCGTATTTTGTATGGAAAGGTTCAGCCATATAAAGCCCGTCTAACCACATTTGGTACGGATAGATTTTTTTATGCCAGTACCCACCATCGGAGGTTGTTGGTTGCGATTCTAACTGGCTATCTAAAGTTTGCATTGCTTTTAAGAAACGCTCTTCTTTGGTTATAGGGTATAAGAACAGTAAAACATCTCCAGACTTAATCATGTCTAAGTTTTGTTTTTCAAGACTATAAGTGTCGATGGTTCCTGTGCTGTCGATTAAAGTATCGGCATAGTCGTAAATGTAATCGAAGTATTCTTGTTTTTTTGTATCTTCATAAACACGAGCACAGGCACTTAAAACCAATCCAGGTGTATACGTCCAGCGTGCACGCGTGGCAAAGTCTAATTTGGTAGCTTCTGGAAAACGTTGAATTTCAGAAAGCATCATACGCTCTGACCATTTTAAATTTTCAGGAACCACTTTTTCAACGGTTGTAGTAGGTTGTTCCTCTTGGGTGTTTTCTTTTTTTGCATCTTTACAAGAGGAGACCGATAAGCCTAAGGCTAATGTAAAAACGGTAAAATATTTTGTTGTTTTCATGATGCTTATTTAATCGAATTTGTTGAGTTTAAGGTAGATAATTTTGTGTCTAAATCTTTTACGAAATCTGCTTCGGTTTTAATGCCATTAAGTTCTTGCTCCCAAGCTGCTAAAAAGTAATAGGTTACAGTTTCAGTAGTTGGTTTAAAGATGACTAAGTGTTCGTAGTCGCCTTTTTTCTGTTCGGCAACTTCATCTAATTTATAAAATAAGGCCATGCCTAAGTTATCGGCTGGATGCGCTAAAGTCTGTACACCATAAGTCGCAATATAAGCCCATGTTTCACCCTCTTTTTTATGAAATGCCACACCATGGTCTACGATTCCAGTACATAATCCTTCAATGGCTTTAGAAGATGTTAATTCAGCTTTTGTATAGCGATCTTGAGGATAAATAGTTAGTTTAGATTTTAAATCGATGATATCGTTTCCTGTTTCCCAACCCGTATAAGTGATATAGATTGATGAACTCGATTCGGTGTTGTTTACCTTTGCATAGGTGTCTTTAACTCTTTGGAAGTGTACCATAGTGTCAGCAACAACACGACCGTAACCACCAAGTCCCATAGATTTTCCGGCTTTTAAAATATCCTGACCCCAAGGAGCATCTTCATGATAAGAGTCGAAACCATCCTGTCCTACGTATGGTAAGACTAAAGAATCAACTTTTTTTCCATAAATATCGATAGCATTTCGCCAGTCTAAATACAAGCGGTAGCCAACCTCCGCATTTTCCCAACCCGGACCTTCGTAGCGTATGTACCAGGAATGATCGGTGTGTTCTTTTGGAACTTGAAGCTCATTTACGTTTTTAAATGATGTTCCGCCGCTATACTCCATATGTCCTTTTGGGCCGTCAACCCATTTTCCGCCTTCAGCAATAGAAATTTCAGCATATGTTTTTGGTGTCTCCTTTACTTCAGCTACGACTTCACTTTCAGTTATTTGTTGAGATTTTTTCTCTTTACAAGAGATTAGACTTAATAAGACAATTGGTAAAATTGCTATTTGTTTCATGATTGAAAAGTTGTTTGAATGATTTAATATGGTTTACCGTTAATGGTTGAGTTTTCAAAAATAACAGGTTCTGAAAATTCAACCGAAAGCGGCGTTTTTGCATTCTTAATGTGAACATTTTTAAGAGACACATTTTTAATAGCCATTTCTTCTTCTCGCCCTTTTATTAGAATTCCGTACTTGCCGCTGTTTTCAACGTTTATATTTTCTAAATGTACATTACTTACTTTTGGCATAAATTCACCTTCCTGATTCGCATAAATCGCATAATGAAGGTTAATACGTAATAAGGCTTCTTTCACTTGGCCTACCTGAATGTCTTTAACGAACAGGTTTTCAACAAAACCACCGCGTAATGTATTGGTTTTTATACGAACGGCACGATCTAAATTCGGGCTATCCATTTTACAGTTTCTGGCATACACATTTCGAACACCAGCAGAAATTTCACTACCTAAAACCACACCACCGTGACCATCTTTCATATTGCAATTTTCAATAACAATATTTTCACTAGGAATATTAACACGGCGTCCATCATTGTTTCTTCCGGCTTTAATGGCAATACAATCATCACCGGTATCGAAAGTACAATTGGTGATGTGAATATTTTTAGAATATTCAGGATCACAACCATCGTTATTTGGACCATGACTGCTAACAGTAACACCATCAATGCGTACATAATTACATTTTAAAGGGTGAATAACCCAAAATGGAGCATTTGTAATGGTAACGCCTTCGAGTAAGACATTTTCACATTCGAAAGGTTCGAAAAACGTAGGGCGTATGTGATGCCCTTTGCCAAATACACGTTCAGACACCGGAATTTGTTTCTCGTTCATGTCGCGTAAGGTTGGTAAATTGATAGAGTCGTGTTGTTTTGGGGCGCCTTCAACCCAGCCATATGAACCCTTACCGCACCAAGGCCACCAATTAGTATTACTGGCTTGCCCGTTAAGGGTTCCTTTTCCGGTAACAGCAATATTATTTTGTTTGTATGCACGAATAAGAGGGGAGTAGTTCATAAGTTCAACTCCTTCATAAGAGGTGTGCACCATCGGAAGATAATCGTCGTGATTGGTGGAAAATAGAACGTTTGCCCCTTCTTCTAAATGTAAATTAACATTACTCTTTAAAACAATAGGTCCGGTTAAAAAGTTTCCTGAAGGGATAATTACTTTTCCACCACCTAATTGACTACAACTGTCGATTGCTGTTTTTATGGCTTCAGAATTTAGTGTTGTTCCGTCGGCAACCGCTCCAAAATCGACAATATTGAATATGCGATCAGGAAAATTCAATACTTTAATGCTTTCGATAATTTTGTCGGCAGCAGCAAAGGCATCAGATTGTGTTTGTTCTTCCTGTTTTGCTTTTTCTTTGCACGAGTTAAACGTTAAAGCAACTAGTGAAAACGAGATTAAAGCAAAACGCCTAAGTTGATTAGGTAATATTTTCATATGGATTTAATTTAGTTGTAATCGATTGCTAAAAATACTAAAGAAGTCCTTTTTAGCATAATTTATCTTGTATTATAAAGTGTTAAAACTAGTAATTTTTTGTTGTTGAAGGTGTTATAATTTAGGATTCCAGTTGTCGTATCCGCTTAAAACAGAATTTAAGGTAAACGCTTCAGCTTCTTTTTTAGACAATGTTTTAGCCCATATTACACGTTGCTTTGATGCTCCCGGTCCTGTTGAACCATATTCGGCATAAAAGGTCGTTTGTTCAGCCTCTGGTTTTCCCCAGTTATGCCATCCCTCGGATTTAATGAGGCTATCCATGTAACAGTCAATCCAAACGGTTTTGGCATAATCACGCCAAGGTCTCCCTAAATAGAAGGAGTTTTCTTGTGCACTTCCTGTTATCTTACAGTTTTTGAATACAAAACCATAAGCTGTGTCTCTATTGGTTGAGGCTGCCGTAACATAACCAGAGTTTTTACAATAGATTTCGCAATTTTCAAAATAAGCGGTAGACCATCCGAAAATGAAATCAACCGTACCTTCGATATAGCAGGTTTTATAATATTGTCGGCTACTATCTCCATGGCAATATAGCGTGTCCTGATTTCCTATGAATCTGCAGTTGTTGAAAATAATTTTATCTCCATCAACGCGAACCGCTACAGCTTGCCCCACAGCTCCGGCACTATTTTCAAATGTGATGTTTTCAGCTTTAAAATTATCACCAAAAATAAAAAATGAGCTTGAACCTGTCGTACCCATTTCTTCTCCAAAGACATTGTGCTTTTGAGCGAAATCATCATAAGTTAAAATGGTTTTAAACTTATCTTCACCCACAAGTGTTACGTTGTTTTTTGAAGCCGGTAAAACGAGTTTTTCTTTGTAAATTCCGTTTTTTATGAAAATTTTAGTCTCATTTTTTCTGAAATCGGGTACAGCATTTATGGCTTCCTGAACAGAAGTGAAATCACCAGTTCCGCTATTGTCTACTACAAAGTGATAGAATACACTATCAATTAGATTTTTTTTTTGCAAGTCCATCAACTAATGAATTTGTATAAACTTCAATATTTGTGTACTGCTTGTCGAGAGTTTTTAAATTGCTGTCGTTTCTGTTAGGGTTTAATTGGTTCTCTTTTTCCCAATCATCGGGCATACCATCTTCATCGGTGTCCGTTTTTTGAGTGCCTGATTTTAGAGTAGGCCATCCTCCAACATTGTCTTGCGAATCTATAATGCCATTTTTGTAATTGGAACCACCTTCACGCGTGTTGTGCACAATTCTGACGTCGACAGCATCTCTTGAAATACTGGAGCCAGCTTCTTTTAAAACTTTTTCGTATGCCTCAATAGCACTTTGTGTTGCAATGTTGTTTGAAATATTAATTTCTGTATCTCGTTTTGTGGCTAGTGGGTTATCGCATTGCACACCGCCAATCCAGTTGTTCTTTGTAATATTATCGAAGCCTTCAACATAATTTCCATCAACAAAAAATTCGCCGTAAGGTTCGGAAGGATTAATGATGCGGTCTTGTTTCGATTTTGGAGTTGCAGGTCCTGATTTAAAGTAGTTATTAACAACATTGTATGTGCCTTTTTCACCTCCGTAAATGCTGTTCATTCCCCAGTTATAAATGACATTGTTTCTGAAATCTACAAATTCGTTTTTTGAGTTTTCTGTGGTTGAAGAGCCACTAAATCTTGGGTTTCTACTGTTGTTTGATGCAATCAGATTATGATGAAAGGAAACATTAACTCCTCCCCAGATTCCGCCATATCCATGTGCGCCTTTATGATGAACAGAATTATTTAAGGCTTCAGATATAATACAATATTGTAAAGTGAAATTAGAGTTGTTATAGAACGAGGCATTTTCGTCGGTAGCCCAGCTTACTGAACAATGGTCTATAATGACGTTATCGGCATTTCGACACCCCAAAGCATCACCTTCAACTTTATGAATATCTCCCATTCTAAACCTTAAGTAACGTACTATGACATTATCAGCTTTGATGGTAAAAGGATAGCCTTTTAGGGTAATGCCATCACCGGGAGCTGTTTGTCCTAAAATACTTAAGTCTCCGCGATTAACATCTAGGTTAGATTGTAATTCTATTGTTCCGGAAACGGCAAATACAATAATTCGCGGTCCTTTTTTAAGAATACCTTTTCTTAAGCTACCTTCTCCATCATCATTCAAATTGGAAACGGTATACACTAGTCCGCCTTTACCACCAGTAGCAAACCTGCCAAAGCCTTCGGCGCTAGGGAAGGCTAACTGCTGAGCATGGCTTATAAGTGCTATGAGAAATATTAATGAAAGAAATATATTGTTTTTGTTAAACATGTTTTTAAGGTTTATAAATTAATTCTAAATGACACATATTGATTAGTTTTAACAAAAAGAGGTACGCAAAAACATACCTCTTTTATATTAAACGTAATTATTATCATAATATTACTGTCTCCATCTAGGGTCTCCAACCTGATTATCTAATAAGGTTTGGTTGGTAACTGTGAAATCTCCGGAAGCTGCATTAACAAAACCAGGATCTAAAGTTGTATAAAATGTAGTGCTGTCGTAAATGGTTTGGGCAACATCATAAAAACTAGGCGCATTAAAATAATTGTTATTATCAAACTCAGGAGTTGCATCAGTTCTACTCTGATTTGAATAGTAAGCAGAGGTTTCTGCAAACAAGTTATTTTTAGCTGAGATTTCATTGGTTTGAAATCTAACATACATGATTCTGTCATTAGTGTTTGAACAAGCATATAATGTACAACTTTCAAGTAGTACGTTACAAACCAACCCTTTTTGTGTAGATGTTCCCGCATCATCAAGCCTGAAAAAGTCTCTTCCTGGAGCACAGTTATTAAATGTGCTAGTTCTAACAGAAACGTTGAAAACATCAGAATTTCTAAAATCTATGAAATCGCCCCCACTGGTAAGTATGTTAGTAACAATACAATTTTCAACTGTTATGGATTGAACAATTGCGTCGGTGACATTTCCAGCAATAAACGAACGGTCATAGTCATGAATAATGCACCCACTAACTAATAGGGAATTGTAGTTGCCATCTTTAGTGTAGCGAACAACATCTGTTAATTCTGTAGCAGTATCTCCAGTTAAGTCTAAATCAATTAAATTGACATCGGAGGCTCCTGTAACTATAGAGAAGCTTACTTTTAACTGCGGTTTAAAATCTGTTCTCAAACCTTGAATAGTAATTGACTTGTCTAAAGTTATGGTTCCTATTTGGGACGTGTAATCACCTTGCTCTAATAATAAAATATCACCTGGGACAGCATTTTCAATCATCAGAAATAAGTCATCTTCAGGGGTAACTAAAGTGTTGTCTCCAATATCAATACCAGTTGTAAACGTTGATGTGCCTCTAATCTTTTCATTATTGTACAAGGTTGCTGAATAATCTGTCTCAGCAGTTAGTCCTGTAATAGTGGCTACTCCGTTTATTTTTTCTTCGGAAGAAATATCATATCTGATATCTCCTGGCTGGAGAATAAAATGAGTAACATTTAATCCTGCTTCCCAGCGTAAGGTCGCTTGAAGTGCTTCTATATCACCAGCTTCAGGAGCTAACATGATTTGTTCTGTTAGTGTAGTTGCCTCGGTTAGTGTCCATTTAGAATCTTGTAGACCTCTACCACTTACTGCTTTTACACGTATTGTGTAAACAGTTTCGCCTTCCAGTCTTATTTGGACCGGAAGTTCTTCGGTAGAAACATTCTGACTTTTAAAAATGGTATTGAAATTAGGATCATCGGCACTAAACTCTACAATGTAATGATCTACATGGTCGTCTGTAGTCCAATTTAATTCTACCGTAGTTTGATTTCTAACTCTTGCAGTTAAGGCAACAGGAGAAAATTCTCTATTTACATCCAGGTCTTCGATTACATCTTCGTTGTACCCACAGTTGTAGACGGTAAGGGTAACAAACAAAGTAATCATAAATGATTTTATTATATGTATGTTTTTCATAATTCTTAAATGTTTTTGTAAAAATCTAATAGTTGTAATCATTAACTAATTGACCATTACTGTTATCTATAAAGATTTGCCATATTGGCCAGAATTGTCTTTCATCTGGGTCGATACCTTCTTTAAATAATGAATTAATCTCATCGTCGTCTAAACCGCTATCCCAAGCTTTAGAAGAATATTCACTTCCGGGATTTGTAGTTTCTCCTCTATTTAAACCATAGATATCTAATGTCTCGTTATCGTCTTGGTATTTATAGTATAAGGTGGTTGGTACATCGGCGTAATCACCTTGTCTTAGTTGTAAATCGGTCATTTTGGTTTTAGCTTCTCTTAGCTTGTCACCAAGTAATCCCCAACGGATAAGCGCTTGTTTGCGTTGCATTTCTCCTGTAAATTCAAATAAATGCTCGTCTACTATGGCATCAAACATAGCTTGTTTTGTTGTTAAGTTGTTAACATAAGTATTTACTTTTTCTGTTTGATCTGCAGTGTCAAAAGCTCGTGTACGTAGTTCTTTAAGGTAGGGCGCAGCAGCTGATGGTCCGTCTAATTCATTAGCAGCCTCTGCTGCCATTAAAAGAATTTCGGCATAACGCATGTACATGAAGTTTACACCATCGTCGTTAGTAGATGTTACATAACGATTCATCCATTCGTAACGGTATTTTCCAAAGTACCAGGTGTCCAATCCTACTAATTCTTGTTGAGAAACACTATTAACAGCGGTTCCCCATTGATAAGGTACGCAGGTAATATCTCTGCGTGTATCGGCTTCGTCAAAATCGTAAAAAATTGTAGGTAGTGGGCCTGCAATTCCTCCTCTGGCTTGACCTGTATATTGATCGACACTGCGATGTCTTACAGCAAATGAAAAAAGTACACGGCCACGGCCATCTGCAAACGGTATTTGCCACAAAGCTTCGCCACCTGCGGCTATATCTTCTTCATTAAGTTTTCTCCAAACGGTTTCAAACGAAGATTCTAATTTTACAGTTCCACTGTTAATGATATCATTACATTCGTTTAAAGCTAAACGATACATTTTAGAAACTGATAAATCTGCATCTGTGCTTCGTCTAACACCATCATTAGGATATTGTTGGAAACCACTGGCAGCTAATGCTAAACGCGCTCTAAGTCCTTTAATAAAAGCCTTGTTTACGTTTTCAACACTTGATGTGGTTGAAGATTCATTAGGCCAAGGTACTAAAGTAGCAGCTTCACCTAAGTCGGCAATTAATTGTTTGTAAATAACGTCTCTACTTGATTTAGCTAAGTAGATAGTTTCTGAGTTGATTGGTTCAAAGCGAGCAGGAACATCTCCCCATGCTTTGATTAAATCGGCATAATAAACGGCTCTCAAAGTAAGTGCTTCACCTAAAAGTTGGCCTAATTCTGTTCCAGGTTCTGGATTGCCATAGGTACGAATACCACGAATGCAAATATTAGCACGTTCAATACCCGTATACATCATGGCCCAAGAACTATTATCTCGGTTCATTTGAGTATTATTCGGTTGAGCATCGTAAATCATAAGAGCACCTTGATCGCTACCAACTTCATCAGAACTATAATTCCATTCTGTATCTGTATTGAAGCCATAAAACGGGATGTGACGACCTCTGTAGGAGTTGGTTTGCCCCATGGGTTCTAAAATTCCATCTATTGCACCACGGGCTAATCCTGCATTTGAAAAAATCAGAGATTCGTCTATGGTTGATTGTGCCGGTGCATCTAAAAAATCAGATTCAATTTCCTGACAAGAATATGATACTCCGGCTACTATTATTCCAAGTAATATTGTGATATATTTCATTTTTCTAAACAATTTTTAATTAAAAATTAAGGTTTAATCCGAAAACAAATTGTCTGCTTCTCGGATATGGAGAATAGTCTACACCCGGAGTTAAAGGTGTCCTTCTTCTTGTTGAAACCTCTGGGTCTAACCCTGAATAGTTTGTAATAACAAAAACGTTATTAGCCGTAGCATAAAATCTTAAGTTAGATATGCCTATTTGAGACATATATTTGTCTGGAACTGTATATCCTAATGTTAAGGTGTTTAACCTTAAGAATGAAGCGTCCTCAACAGCCCAATCACTAAATACATATCTAGACATATAAGGAGACCACATGGTGGTGTTCGCATTAAGAGCTTCGAGTTCTACAGGATTGGTAACTAACTGACCTGTTTCAGTATTTAAATTGGTCCATCGTTTCCCATCTGCCATAATCGTGCTTAAGTTTCTGTATTGGTTATTTTGATTAGCCGTGGTAAACTCAATTTTATTTGCATTGTAAACATCGTTTCCAACACTAAAGTTAAAGGCTGCCGACAGATCGAAGCCATAAGCTCGTGCATTAAGAGTAAAACCACCAGTAAAATCTGGTAAGGCATCTCCAATAATAATTTGGTCATCTGCCGTTACATCACCATCACCATTAATATCTTTTAATTTCATCATACCAGGAACTGCTTCACCTAACCAAGATGTTGATGTTACTCCTGTTTTTAAAGTGTATTCTCCAGAAGCGCTATCATAATCGAAGTCTGAAACTTCATAGCGTCCGTCATTTTTGAAGCCGTACATGGCGCCTAGAGATTTTCCAACATTAATAACATAATCGTTACCTATTTGAGTTGATGCCCAATTGGTATTTATTCCAAAATCATCCATAACGCCTAAGGAATTAATTTTGTTTTTATTCATGCCACCATTAATAGAGAAGTCTAAGCCAAAATTAGGTTTGTCTATGGCAATTACATTTAAAGATCCTTCAAAACCTGTATTTTGAGTTTCTCCCATGTTTCTATATTGAGATTCATATCCAGTACCAGGAACAGGGAAATTAATTAATAAATCTTTAGTTACATTTTTGTAAACTTCGAATGAACCTGTTAAACGACTTCTGAATAAACTAAAATCAAGACCTAAATTTTGTGTAACAGTAGTTTCCCATTTTAAACCTGGGTTAGCTAAAGTATTAGATGTCCTCCAGTAGTTTGATACGTTATTGATGTATGTTGTGTTTGATGATTGGAACGTTTGTATGGTTTGTCCCGCAGGAATTCGGTTGTTACCAGCTTCACCATAACTTAGTCTAATTTTAAGTGTATTAATCCAATCAGTATTTTTTAAAAAGTTTTCTTCAGAAATTTTCCATGCAAAGGCAGCAGATGGGAAATACCCCCAACGGTTATTTCCTAAAAATTTACTTGAACCATCGGCACGGTAGGTCGCTGTAAATAAATAACGGTTTTTATAGTCGTAATTTAAACGCCCGAAGAACGAAAGTAATTTATCGTCAGGAGAGTAGTAATTGTCTACAAAAATAGGAGTTCCCTGTGAGGTTAATTTTTTAGTAGTTTCAAAATCAAAAAAATCAGGGAAGCCTTGCACTTCGTTAGTCAGTGTGTTGCTTTCTGTAAAAATCATTTCTTCACCAACCAAAAGTTTTAAGCTATGATCTTCGCTTAATACTTTTTTAAAATCATAATTTAAAGTGTTGGCATTTCTAAATCTAACTTGTTTTTCGTCTTCCCACATTAAAGAAGGTAGACCTTGGTTTTCTGCAGAGGGTCTGTTGTTAGCGTAATAGGTTGAACGTCCAAAGAATCTATAATCCAGATCGTTTCTGTTATCTAAACCTAAATCCATTTTGTATTTAAGGTTGTCTATAATTTCCCAGCCAAAACTTCCTACCATATTGAAGTTTTTTCTAAGTTTTTGTCTTTGGTTATCATCTACTGCCACAAAAGGATTAACCAAATAGCTGGATAAAGCCTCATCTGTGTTGTCTGTTGTTAATCCAGGAAGAGGAATTGGAGAATAACCAACACTGTGTCTAAGTCGGGCATCTGCAGATGAAATTTCATCTTGTTCGTTAGCACCGCCACCATTAATTTCGGTATCTGAGTAACGTAAGGTGAAGGTTAAATCTACTTTGTCGTTCGGTTGACTTTTTAAAGAAAGTGCTAGGTTGTTTCTTTTGAAATCTGAACCTAACATAATTGCTTTTTCGTCGTAAAGTGTGTAGCTGAAGTTAAAGTTTAGTTTTTCTGTACCACCACGGACAGCTAAGTTTCTGCTTTGAACTTCTCCCATTTGTCCATAAATTTGCTTTTGCCAGTTATTACCCTTCATGCCTATGTATTGGTCATAATCTTGCCAATTCCCAAAATATTCTTCGTAGGATTCTGTTGGGTCATCACTTCCGCTGTTTCTTAAAAGAGCATATTCATATTGCCATTTAACAAAATCTTCAGGAGAAAGTACATCAATAGTCTTAGCTAGTTTTTTTACACCATAGAACATATTAAAGTTGGCTGAAATTTTACCGTCTTTACCACTTTTTGTAGTAATAATAACAACTCCATTAGCCCCACGCGAACCATAAATTGCAGTTGAAGATGCATCTTTTAAAACAGTGATATTCTCAATGTCAGAGGATGATACATCACTCATACTGTTTACCGGAAAGCCATCAACAATTATTAAAGGTGAACTGTCTTGAGTTATAGATCCCCCTCCACGAACTCTAATGTTAACTTCTGCATCAGGAGAACCTTCAGAAGAGGTAACTTGAACACCGGCTAATCTACCGGTTAAAGCTTCAGCGACACTTGCTATAGGTTGCTTTTCTAATGTCTCACCACCAATAGTAACTACAGAACCTGTTAAATCAGATTTTTTCGCGGTTCCATAACCAACAACAACAACTTCATCTAAAGATTCTAAACTTGGTTGCAGGGTAACATTAATCGTTTTTTTATTATTTAAATTAACCTCTTGCTTTTCGTAACCAACGTATGAAAAGATAAGTGTGGCGTTCGGGTTTTCAACAGTTAAAGAGTAATTGCCATCAAAGTCTGTTGATGTTCCGTTACTGGTTCCTTTTACAATTACCGTAACACCAGGAAGAGGGCCTCCAAATTCACCTCCATCAGTTACAGTTCCATTAACCGTGACAGATTGAGCATATATGACTCCGGTAAAAAGTAAAAAAATACCCATAAACAAAGCCAGACCAGCTTTTTTTTGTGGGGGTGTTTTTTTTCTCACTTTGAGTAAGAAAAATTGATGTTCAAAAATTGAATAGTTTGTCATAGATAGTTTGTTTAATTGTTTGTATAGCGAGTATTTTGTTTACAATAGAGAAAGATTGGATGGTATCCGTTGGGCATAATTAGTATATGTTAGTTGTTAGTTGTCTTTTTGATTACCTTTTTTGGGTTAGAAAAAAGTTAGAATATGCAGCTTGATTATTAGATTTCTTAAAGAAATTTTTGTTATACAATTAGCACTCTATGTAATCGATTGTCCCAAATATAATTATTATTTTTTTTTCAGCAAATTATTGTTGGGCTTTTAACGAATAGGTGTGTGATTTGTAGTGTATTTATTTTAATGGATTTAATAAGATAGGTTTTTAATTGTTTAAAAGTTTGAAATTTTTAAACCTAATAAATATTACAGAAGGATTTATTGACTAGTTCCATATATAAATCTCTTTTTTGGCTTAAATTGCTTGAAGCAATTTTTAATAAGATAGCTCAGATGATTTATGAATTGTAATTTATAAAATAAGATAATCGATTGCATAATTTACGATATCAATAGGTATATTTGTTCTGTTTAGGTTTTATTATATTTAAAAGTCAATAAACTAATTTTCATGGTGAAGTATATAATAGTCTAGTTTAAATTTTAATATATGTGTCTGAATTATAATGAGAATAATTTTCTAAAGCGTGTTACGTTTCTTTTTGTGATATTGATAACTTTTATAAACCCTTCTTATGGATTCCAAATAAAGGAAAAAGATAATCTAAATCTTTATAATATGGTGGTTGCTCAAGATGGTACTGGCGATTTTACCACGATTCAGGATGCTATATATGCGGCAAAGTCCTTTCCATATGAGCGAGTTGTTATTAATGTTAAAAATGGAGTTTATAATGAAAAGGTGCATGTTTATTCATGGAATACGAATGTGTCTTTAATTGGGGAAAGTAAAGAAGGTACTATAATCACTTTCGATGATTATTTTAAAAAGATTGGTTTAGGACGAAATAGTACATTTCATACATCAACGTTGTTAGTGGAAGGTGACGATTTTATTGCTAAAAATATTACGGTCAAAAATATGGCCGGACCCGTAGGACAGGCTATTGCACTTTCGGTAAATGCAAATCGCTGTTATTTTGAAAATTGTGCCTTCATAGGAAATCAGGATACGGTTTATACAGCAGGCGAGGGCTTTAAACAGTATTTTAAAAACTGCTATATTGAAGGGACTACCGATTTTATTTTCGGGGAAGCCACGATACTTTTTGAAGGTTGTGAAATTTACAACAAATCGAATTCATATATCACTGCAGCTTCTACGCCGAAAAGTCAGGCTTATGGTTATGTGTTTAAAAATTGTAACCTTACCGCTGATAGTAATGTGACCGAAGTCTACTTAGGAAGACCATGGCGATTTTATGCTAAAACGGTTTTTATCAATTGCAAAATGGGTAAACATATCAAACCTGAAGGCTGGCACAACTGGAAAAAACCGGAAGCCGAAACATTATCTTTTTATGCGGAATACAATTGTTCAGGAGAAGGATATCAGCCGGAAAGACGTGTGTCTTGGTCACATCAACTTAAGAAATCACAAGCAAAGAAATACACAAAAGAAAATATTTTAAAATCAACAACTACATGGTATCGAAACTTATAAATGCGTTAAAAATGAATATAAAACGTATTTTAAAATTACATCTCATCACGCTATTATTAATTATGTCGAGTTGCATGGCGCAAACCACAATTTACATGATTGGCGATTCCACTATGGCAAATAAAACGAATCCGGAAACAAATCCTGAGCATGGCTGGGGACAAGTTTTACCGAATTATGTAACCGAAGATATTACTATAGATAACCGAGCGGTAAATGGTAGAAGCAGTCGTAGTTTTATTGGAGAAGGCCGATGGGATTCGGTGTTGGAAACTTTAAAAGCGGGTGATTTTGTGTTTATTCAGTTTGGGCACAACGATCAGAAGTTTAAATCGCCAGACCGATATACAAATCCGCATACAACCTACCGCCATAATTTAATCAAGTTTATAGAAGAAACTAGAGTTAAAGGCGCAACTCCAATCTTGTTTTCTTCTATTGTAAGACGAAACTTTAATGAATTTGGAACGTTAATCGATACGCATGGCGAGTATCCTTTAGAAACCCGTTTAGTGGCTTTAGAATACGATGTTCCGTTTGTAGATTTACAATATTTCACGGAATATTTAGAGGAATCTTACGGTGTGGAAGGTTCTAAAAAACTACATCTTCATTTTGAACCAGGAGAACATTCGTATTACAAAGATGGTAAACACGATGACACGCATTTGTCTAATTTAGGTGCTAATGAGGTTGCTAAACTGGCTGTTTCAGAATTAAAAAAGAAAGCGCCGAGTTTGGTGAAGTATTTAAAGTAACTTTAATTAAAGTTATATTGTTCAATTAGAAACTGAAGCAGTCGAAAAAAATAGGTTCGGGCGTTAAAAATGGCTTTTTTAAGAAAAGTGATTACGTTGGGTTTGCCGAAAACACAAAAAACAGTATTACTTTTACCGTTACGCCTGGAGTTGCTAATATTTATTTAATGCGTTTCAGGTATATGAATTTAACTGACGCGCCCTTGAAGGTGAGATTAAAAATTGAAGATGCTAACGGTATTTTATTAAGAAATGACGATATCGAATTCCCGATTCAGAATGAAAAGTGGAAAATATTAAATACTACTTCCGGAGGATATATCAATGCCGGAACCTATAAGATTCGGTTAGAATCAGACAACATGAAAGGACTTCGAATAGAGCCGTTCGAATTTCAATAAAAGCGATTATTAATTACGAGTACACATAATGAACAAGACATTAAATCAAACTAAAATCTTTAGCCTGTTGCTGCTGGTCAGCTTATTCTTAGCATGTAATAAAACAGAAGACGTTGTTGAAAAAGATGTGCGTATAGTTGAAGATTTTAATTTCAATTGGAATTTTAAATTAGGCGATTTTCCTGAGGCGATTCAATCTAATTTTACTACAACCGATTGGCGAATACTTAACCTGCCGCACGATTGGAGTATTGAAGGTGATTTTAGTGAAGAACACCCAACAAAACCTGAAGGTGGAGCCTTACCTGCAGGAATAGGTTGGTATAGAAAAACCTTTACTTTGCCAGCAGATTGGAATGGTAAGTCGGTTTCAGTGGAGTTTGATGGTGCATACAGAAATAGTGAAGTTTGGATAAACGGACATTATTTGGGTAAGCGTCCCTACGGTTACATTTCTTTCGCTTATAACCTGACCGATTATGTGCATTTTGGAACTCAGGAAAATGTGATTGCTGTAAAAGTAGATAATTCGTTACAGCCTAATTCGCGCTGGTATACCGGATCAGGGATTTATAGAAATGTGCGTTTAGTGGCTACTGAAAATCTATATGTAGACCATTGGGGGATTTATGTCACAACGCCCAAGGTGTTAAAGGATAAGGCGACGGTTGCTTTCGAAACAACTATTAAAAACGATAGTACTGGAAAACGTGTATTTAAATTAGTGAATACTATTTTAGATTCCGATGATTTAGAAGTTGTGGTTTCAGAGAAAATAGATACAATTCAACCTAATACATCTTATGTCACCAGACAACAAATGGAAGTGTTAAATCCTGTATTGTGGAGTGTTGAAAATCCGTATTTGTATACGGTAAAAACCAAGATTTATGAAGGTGAAACTTTGGTTGATAATTACGAAACGCCACTGGGTATTCGTTATTTCAGCTTCAATGCTAAAAAAGGTTTTTCATTAAATGGTGTGCCAACTAAAATTCATGGTGTTTGTCTGCATCATGATAACGGCGCTTTGGGTGCTGTGGCTAATAAACATGCTATAAAAAGAAAACTTCAAATCATGAAAGACATGGGGGTGAATGCCATTCGTGTAGCGCATAATCCGTCGTCTTTAGAATTGTTGCAGTTGTGTGATGAAATGGGATTAATTGTTCAGGTAGAAGCTTTTGATGTTTGGAAAAAGCGTAAGGTAAAGAATGATTATAATCTTGAGTGGGATGAATGGTATAAACGCGACTTGCAGGATTTAATTCGTCGAGATAGAAATAACCCTTCGGTAATGATGTGGAGTATTGGTAACGAAATTCGTGAGCAATTTGATAGTACAGGAATTGCAATGACTAAAGATTTAGTGAAAATCGTAAAAAGTTTAGATCAGACCAGACCAGTAACCTGTGCGTTGACAGAAAACGTACCTGAGAAAAACTTCATCTATCAGTCAGGAGCTTTAGACCTTTTAGGGTTTAATTATAAGCATGAAGATTATGGGACTTTTCCAGAGAATTTTAAAGGTCAAAAAATAATAGCTTCCGAAAGTGTATCTGCATTAGAAACACGTGGACACTATGATGTAACATCGTCGGATATTAAATTCTGGCCACCAGCACATAATGAACCTTTTGATGGTAATGACGATTTTACAGTTTCAGCTTACGATAATGTAGCAGCATATTGGGGAACAACGCATGAAGAAAACTGGAAAACCGTTAAGAAACTGGATTATATAGCAGGAACATTTATCTGGACAGGTTTCGATTATATCGGCGAGCCTATTCCTTATCCGTACCCGGCACGTAGTTCGTACTTTGGAATTGTTGATTTGGCAGGATTACCAAAGGATGTGTATTACATGTATCAAAGCGAGTGGAGTGATACCAACGTATTGCACGTATTACCACATTGGAATTGGAGTCTAGGTCAGGAAGTAGACGTTTGGGCGTATTATAATAATGCCGATGAGATCGAGCTTTTTGTAAACGGAAACTCCCTAGGGGTAAAGTCTAAGAAAGGCGAAGATTTACATGTGTCCTGGAAGGTAAAGTACGAGCCGGGAACCATTAAAGTCGTGTCTCGAAAAGTAGGACAAGTGGTTTTAGAAAAAGAAGTGCATACGGCAGGTGTAGCTTCAAAATTAGTATTGGAAGCTGATAAGTCAACAATTAAAAAAGATAACTACGATTTGGTTTATGTAACTGTAGAAGTGAATGACGACCAGGGTAATTTATCGCCAAGAGCCGATAACTTAATTCATTTTGAAGTTAAAGGTGGCGGAAAAATTGTTGGTGTAGATAACGGATATCAGGCGAGTTTAGAATCGTTTAAGGCTAACAAGCGTAAAGCGTATAACGGAAAATGTGTGGTAATCATTCAATCGAATGGTAAAGCCGAAAATATTCAGTTCAAAGCATCTTCAAAAGGCTTGATTGCAGCGACCATTCAAATTGAAGTAGAATAAAAAATAAACAAACCGATGAAACTTCATTTAATCGATAGGAGTACACCAAGCGATACGTCGTTTACTGCTAAAGTACATGAAGGTTCTAATTTTTTGAAACTCTGGCATTACCATCCCGAACTCGAACTGGTTGTTATTTTAAAAAGCGACGGCAATTGTTTTGTTGGGGATGGTATTGAAAAGTTTGAAGTTGGTGATGTGTTCTTGATTGGTAAGAACACGCCACATATGTGGCTGAATCATGAAGCTTATTTTGATGAAGCTTCTGAACTGATCGCTAAATCTGTAGCTATTCATTTCAAAAAGGAATTTTTAGGCGATAAGTTTTTTGAAACTCCTGAGATGCAGCATGTGTCTGAGTTATTCGATAGAGCCCGTTTTGGAATTAAGTTTTTAAATCTTAAAGAAGAGTTGTTAATAACTGTTCAAAACATGTTAAGTTTAGACGGATTTCATAAAACTATTACATTTTTAAATATTCTCAATACGCTTTCTGCACATAAAGATTTTAAGTTGCTGGCGAGTTCGGGCTATATGAAATCGTTTAAAGTGAAAACGAACAAAACGCTTGATAAGGTGTATGCATATATCTTTAAAAACTTCAACAAAAATCTATCTTTAGAAGAAGTTGCGAAGATTGCAAATATGAATGCAACCGCATTCAGCCGATTGTTTAAACGGGTTAATGGTAAACCGTTTTCCCGTTATGTAGCCGAAATTCGAATTGGTTATGCTTGTAAATTGTTGCTGGAACAAAAGGTGAATATTTCTCAGGTTTGCTATGAAGTTGGGTTTAATAATATTTCAAATTTTAATCGTCAGTTTAAAATGATAATGGGGTGTAATCCTTCAGAGTATATCAAACAACACGTTAATTCATATCAAGGGCGATAGGTTTTTAAAGTATGTTTTTTGCTTTTAAATTAGTTAATTGTATTTTTTGGCAAAAAAAGTATCATATTTAGTCATGATTTAGGAAGATTTGATGATTTTATATTTATAGTATTGCAATTATTAATCTTATTCATAAATGATAGGAAATAGACAGGAAATACTAAAAATACATTCGAAAGATAATGTACTGGTGGCTTTAACCGATTTAGCAAAAGGCACAACACTTTCGTATGAGGATCAATCATATGTTTTGGCAGATACAATTCCCGCCAAACATAAGTTTGCAACCGAAAATTTCAAAACCGGAGATCCGATTTATATGTACGGGGTTTTGGTAGGAAGAGCTAAAACAGAGATTGTAAAAGGCGGACTTATCACTACGGAAAATTTAGAGCACGACACCGAGCATTATAGTGCTGACCATGTTAATGAAAAAGTACAGTGGCAGGCACCAGATGTATCAAAGTTTAAGAATAAAACGTTTTTAGGGTATCACAGAACTAACGGAAGAGTAGGAACCGAGAATAACTGGTTAATCATTCCTTTGGTGTTTTGTCAGAACAGAAACGTTGAGGTGTTAAAAAATGCCTTGGTCGATAAATTAGGGTTTGGTAAACAACAACACTTAGGTTTAAATGTTGAAAGGTTAATTGAATCTTATAAGGCAGGTGAATCTGCCGAAGCTATTTTAGAGCAAGATATTTTAAGGGAAGCAGATGATGTTTCTAAAAATCCATTATTTCCAAATGTTGATGGTATTCGTTTTTTAACACACGACGGCGGTTGTGGTGGCTCAACATCCGATGCCATTACTTTATGTCATTTACTGGCGGGTTATATTAATAACCCGAACGTAGCAGGTGCTACGGTATTAAGTTTAGGTTGTCAGCATGCGCAATCGAAAATTTTGAAGGATGCTTTAAGTAAAATGGCTCCTCATAACGACAAGCCGGTGTTTTTTTTAGAGCAGCAAAACATGAATTCTGAAAAAGAGTTATTAGCTGAAGCGGTAAAGAAAACTTTTATTGGTTTAATGGAAGCTAATAAAATTGAACGACAACCGGCAACTTTAGATAAGTTGGTTATCGGATTAGAATGTGGAGGCTCCGATGGGTTTTCAGGAATTTCAGCGAATCCTGTTTTGGGTTATGTGTCCGATTTATTAGTTGGTTTAGGAGGAGCTACGGTATTAGCAGAGTTTCCGGAATTGAATGGTGTAGAGCAGGAGTTAATAAACAGATGTCAGTCGAAAGAGAAAGCTGATAAGTTTTCAAATATCATGGCGGTTTATAATGAAAAAGCAAGTTTATTAGGCGGTGGGTTTTCAGCAAATCCTTCACCAGGAAATATAAAAGATGGACTAATTACCGATGCTATCAAATCGGCAGGAGCTGCTAAAAAAGGAGGAACATCACCGGTAGAAGATGTTTTAGATTATACCGAACAAGTAGTTAAACCAGGACTTAATTTATTGTGCACACCAGGTAACGATGTTGAGTCTACTACCGGTTTAGCAGGTTCAGGGACCAATATTATTTTATTCACCACAGGTTTAGGAACGCCAACAGGAAACCCGATTACACCGGTAATAAAAGTGTCATCAAACACAAAACTATTCAACAGAATGAACGACATCATAGACTTTAATACAGGAGGGGTTATTGATGGGGAAGCCACTATTGAAGAAACGGGTGAATTATTACTAGATTACGTAATCGAAGTAGCGAGTGGAAAACAGGTAAAAGCCAGAAAATTAGAACAGAACGATTTCATTCCTTGGAAACGAGGCATGTCGTTGTAGAAATAGGAGAGTTAGTATAATTTAGTTTTAAAATAATGAACTATATAGTTTGCGAAGAACCAACAAAATTCGCATTAAAACAAAAAGAGCAACCGGTTCTCGAGGCGAATCAAGCCTTAATAAAAATCCACCGTGTTGGAATTTGTGGTACCGATTTACATGCCTATTCCGGAAATCAGGCATTTTTCACTTACCCAAGAATTTTAGGTCACGAGCTGGCTGCTGAAGTTTTAGAGGTTGGAGAAAACAATCAGAATTTAAAAGTAGGCGACAAGGTTATCGTGATGCCTTATGTAAGCTGTGGTGAGTGTATTGCCTGTCGAAAAGGAAAAACCAACTGTTGTAGTAATATCAAGGTTTTAGGAGTTCATGCCGATGGAGGTATGCAGGAAGTTGTTGCGGTGAGAACCGATTTATTAATTCCTGCCAATACCCTGTCTTACGAAGAAATGGCAATTGTAGAGCCTTTAGCCATTGGTGCACACGCCATCCGAAGAGCTACTATTGAAGCTGGAGAGTTTATTGTGGTTGTTGGTTGTGGACCAATAGGAATAGGTTTAATGAAACTGGCACAAATTAAAGGAGCCGAAGTGATTGGTATAGATGTCGACGAATCGCGTTTAGAGTTTGTGAAAAACGAAATTGGGGTGAAACACGTGGTTAAAGTTTCAGAAACGGCAGCCGAAGAAGTATCTAAAATTACTAACGGCGATTTAGCAACTGCGGTTTTCGATTGTACAGGAAACAAGCGTGCGCTTGAAGGCGGGATCGCTTATATGTCACACGGTGGGCGCTATGTGTTAGTGGGGCTTTCAAAAGGCGATTTGGTGTTCAGTCATCCGGGAATTCACGCTAAAGAATCAACTATTATGTGTAGTAGAAATGCAACTTTAGAAGATTTTCAGTTTGTTATTGATAACCTAAAGCAATTCCCAACAGATAAATTTGTAACTCATAAGGTCCCTTATACAGAAATGATTGCGAATTTCGACTCTTGGTTAGATCCGAAAAACGGAGTCATTAAGGCTATGGTTAATTTTAGTGCAGAGTAAAAAAGTATATTCATAAATATTAAGAAAAATATAATAAGATGAAATTTAGTCTAGAAAATAAAACAGCTATTGTTACAGGCGGTGGTAGTGGAATTGGTAAAGCGATTTCTAAAACTTTAGCAGGTCAAGGTGCTTATGTTCACATTTTAGAATTGAATGTTGATAATGCTGAAGGTACAAAATCTGAAATTGAATTAGACGGAGGAAAGGCTGAAGTACACCAATGTAATGTGGTAAATCAAACTGAAGTGGTTGACGTTATTAATGTGATTGCAGAAAAAAATGGTGTTGATATTTTAATTAATAATGCAGGAATCGCACATATTGGTAATGTTGAAAACACGCCAGAAGCCGATTTAGACCGCGTGTATAGTGTGAATGTAAAAGGGGTTTACAACTGTATTTTTGCAACGGTTCCTCATATGAAAGTAAAGCAAAGCGGAGTAATTATCAATATGGCATCAATTGCATCTTCTGTAGGGCTTAATGATCGGTTTGCATATTCGATGTCTAAAGGTGCGGCTCTAACGATGACCTATTCTGTAGCTAAAGATTATATCAACGATGGTATTCGTTGTAACTGTATTTCTCCGGCGCGTGTACACACGCCATTTGTAGATGGATTCTTAAAAAACAATTATCCAGGAAAAGAAGCTGAAATGTTTGAAAAATTATCACAAACACAACCTATCGGTCGTATGGGGAAACCTCAGGAAATTGCCGATTTAGCACTATTTTTATGTTCAGATGAAGCCTCATTCATTACAGGTACAGATTTTCCAATAGATGGCGGATTTATAAAATTAAACGGTTAATATGCTTAAGCAGATTCGTTCTTTAATTATAGTATTGATGTCTTTTACTTATACTTTGGTTAGTGCTCAAAGCACAAACGATGATTTAAGTTTGAAGGACAGTTTTAAGCCTATTACAGCAGACAATATTTTTAAAACAGAAGGTTATTATAATTGGGGAACATCAATTTTAAAAACTGATGACGGTAAGTATCATATGTTTTATTCCCGTTGGAAAAAAGAATATGGTTTCTATGGGTGGTTAACACATTCTGAAATAGCACATGCGACATCAAAAAGTCCTGCTGGACCGTGGACATATAAAGAAACTGTCTTACAAGGAGCCCGGGAGAATAGATGGGATGCGATTACAGCACATAATCCTAAAATCAAATATTTTGATGGGAAATATTATCTGTATTACGTAGGTACTAATTTAGGTGATAAGAACTTTACAGAAGAAGAATTGATAGAAACGGCTCATACGGGTTATGGTCATGCGAATTGGAAAATTTTAAGACCAAATCAACGTGTTGGCGTAGCAGTTGCTAATTCTATAAACGGACCATGGAAACGTTTTGATACGCCATTAATAGAGCCCTCAGGTCCTATTACAACGATTACGGTAAATCCAGCGATAACGAAAGCTAAGGACGGAAATTATTACTTAATAGTAAAAGGTGATAAGCCTAACGAAAAGCGTTTTATCAGAAACCAGGCTATGGCCATTTCTAAATCACCAATAGGTCCTTTCGTAATTCAGGAAAAACCTGTTATCGATTATATAGACACTGAAGATATGTCTATGTGGTATGACGAAATTAGAGATCGTTTTTATGGTGTGTTTCATGCTCATGGATTTATAGGTATGGTGACCTCTGCAGATGGTTTACATTGGGAAAAAGCTCAGAATTATGAGTTGATGCCTAAAGAGGTGAAACAAGAAGATGGAACCAAGCTAATACCAGATCGTTTAGAACGACCATTTATATATCATGAAAATGGAATTCCAAAGGTGTTGGGCCTTGCGGCTAAACAAGGTGATGAATCTTTTAGTATTTTTATACCAATAGAATAAGAGATTTAAAAACGAGAATATTTAAAAGTAAAAAAATAAATAAACGATTAAGATGAAACTTATAAGATTTGGAGAAGCTGGTAATGAAAAACCAGGAATACAATTACCAGACGGAACTAAAATAGATGTATCAGCTTTTGCTGAAGATTATACAGAACGCTTTTTTGAAACCAACGGACTGGAACGTTTAGAGGAATGGTTGAAAATTAATCAGTCAAAATGTGAAGTAGTTGGAGAAGATGTAAGATTAGGATCTCCAATCTGCCGTCCGTCAAAATTAGTTTGTATAGGATTAAATTACGCAAAACATGCCGCTGAAGCAGGCATGAAAATACCAAGTGAACCTGTATTGTTTTTCAAATCAACAACAGCAATTGTAGGGCCTAACGACGATGTTGTCATTCCTAAAGGCAGTGAAAAAACCGACTGGGAGGTTGAGTTAGCTGTGGTTATTGGAAAAAAAGCGTCTTACATTTCACAAGATGAGGTTATGGATCATATTGCGGGTTACGTATTGCATAATGATGTTAGTGAGCGTGCTTTTCAAATCGAAAAAGAAGGGCAATGGTGTAAAGGAAAAGGTTGTGATACGTTCGCGCCTCTTGGACCATTTATGGCAACAAAAGACGAAATTAAAGATCCGAACAACTTACACTTATGGCTAAAGTTAAACGGAAAAATGATGCAGGATAGTTCAACTTCAGATTTTATTTTCAATATTCAGGAATCTATCAGTTATATCAGTCAGTTTATGACCTTACTACCTGGTGATGTTATTTCAACCGGAACACCATTCGGAGTTGGTTTAGGATTAACACCACCATTATACTTAAAACCAGGAGATGTTATGGAATTAGGTATCGAAGGTTTAGGAGTGTCAAAACAAAATGTTATCGCTTACCCAGGAAAATGATAATAGATAGTCATCAGCATTTTTGGAAATACGAACCCGTAAAGCATTCATGGATAGATGATAACATGGTTGTAATTCGTAAGGACTTTATGCCTTCCGATTTACAGTCTGTTTATCAGGAAAATGGTATTGACGGATGTGTAGCGGTGCAAGCCGATCAAACCCTTGAAGAAACCGATTTTCTATTGCAACTTTCAAATGAAAATAGTTTTATTAAAGGCGTTGTGGGTTGGGTAGATTTAAGAGCTAATAATTTAGAAGCAACACTTGAGAAATATAGTGAAGTAGATAAATTAAAAGGATTCAGACATGTGGTTCAGGGAGAGCCGGACCATAACTTTTTGTTACGTCCGAATTTTTTGAGAGGTATTGAGGTATTGGAGAATAATGGTTACACCTACGACATTTTAATTTTTCCTCATCAGTTAGGTGCTACTTTAGACTTTGTAAAGCGTTTTCCAAACATGAATTTTGTCATCGATCATATTGCGAAACCTTATATTAAAGATGGTTTTTACGATGGCTGGGCGGTTTTAATGAAAGAAATTGCGAAGTACGAAAATGTGTATTGTAAAATGTCTGGTATCGTAACCGAAGCCGATTATAATACTTGGACACCAGAACAGATTCAGCCGTATATGGAACTTGTTTTAGAGGTTTTTGGTCCGAATCGCGTGATGTTTGGTTCAGACTGGCCGGTATGTCTGGTAGCAGGTAACTATACAAAAGTAAAAGAATTAACAACCAATTTTATTGCAGCTTTAAGTGCCGATGAGCAACAGCAAATCATGGGTATAAATGCAATGAAATTTTATAAACTATAAGACATGGACTTACATTTAAAAGATAAAGTAGTTGTGGTAACTGGTGCTGCCGGGGTAAAAGGGAGTATTGGTGAAACTATTGTTCAACGTTTAGCTGATGAAGGCGCAATACCTGTGGTTGTTTGTAGAAACGATCGTGGTTATGCTTACGAAAAGGAATTACAGGAACGCGGGATCGATTCTATTTTTGTGAAAACTGATTTAACCGATCCTGTTCAAATTGAAGCGGCGGTAAAAACCATTGCTGAAAAGTATGGTCGTATAGATGCTTTAATTAATAATGTTGGGGTTAATGATGGAGCAGGGCTAGATGCCTCAATTGATGATTTTATGTGGTCACTTAAATTGAATTTGGTAAGCTTCTTCGCCATGACAAAATATTGCTTACCATATATTAAAGCTTCCAAAGGAAACATTTTAAATATAGGATCTAAAGTAGGTATGACAGGTCAAGGTGGAACATCAGGGTATGCAGCTTCAAAAGGAGGTGTGCTTGGTTTAACACGTGAGTGGGCAGTCGATTTAATTAAAGAAGGTATTCGTGTAAATGCCATTATTATTGCAGAAAGCTGGACACCTGCTTACGATACTTGGATTAAAACTCTTGAAAACGGAGAGGAAAAATTACAGTCTATAGTTAAAAAGATTCCTTTAGAACATCGAATGACAACACCCGAAGAAATTGCAGATACTTGTTTATTTACAATTTCAGATCGTTCGTCTCATACAACGGGACAATTCATTTTTGTTGATGGTGGTTATGTGCATTTGGATCGTTCCTTGTTGACAGAATAATTTTAATCTTTTAAAATTTATTTATGGGATTAACAAGATATTGTTTAGCTTGTGACTTAAAGGATAATCCGGAATTAATTGCCGAATACATACAACTACATCAAAAGGTTTGGCCAGAAATCTTAGAAAGTATAAAGGAATCTGGAATAGAAGACATGGAAATCTTTAACATTGGTAATAGGTTGTTCATGATTATGGAAGTAAATGATACATTTTCTTTCGAAAGGAAAACCGAAATGGATGCTAACAATCCAAAAGTTCAGGAATGGGAAAATTTTATGTGGAAATTTCAACAAGAATTACCTATGGCTCGACCTGGGGAAAAATGGATTCTTCTCGATAGTATTTTCAGGCTTTGACAGCATTATTGGATTAAAAAGTTTCAAATAAAATTTTAGTTTTTTTAAATAGTCTTTGAAAAATTTACAAGTGTTTATTGTACACTTGTAAAATAATGTTATATATTTGTGAATATCACAAGACTAATGCATTTAAAATAGGCTCGGGTAAAATGTTTTTATATTTTTGCAAAATTATTTTAAATGCGTTCAACATACTAAAACGTTGACTATTAAATTAACTAAATTAAAATGAACAAAAAATTAGATCAGCAGGCAGCAGATAATATTAGGGCATTGGCTGTAGCGATGGTAGAAAAAGCAAATTCAGGACACCCTGGAGGGCCAATGGGAGGTGCAGATTTTATGCACATTCTTTACTCAGAGTTCTTTAACTTCGATCCAACCGATATGGAGTGGCCGTTTAGAGACCGCTTTTTCATGGATGCAGGGCACTTATCTACATTAATGTATGCTCAGTATTATCTATTAGGGAATTATGCAAAGGATGATGTAGCTAATTTTAGACAATGGGGTTCTATTACACCGGGTCACCCAGAAGTAGATGTTAAAAGAGGTATTGAAAATACGTCTGGTCCACTAGGTCAGGGACACACTATGGGAGTTGGAGCTGCAATCGCTGCTAAATTTTTACAGGCGCGTTTTGGAGATTGGATGAATCACAAAATCTACGGATTCATTTCAGATGGAGGTATTCAGGAAGAGATCTCTCAAGGAGCTGGTCGTATTGCTGGACACTTAGGATTAAGCAATTTCATTATGTTCTTCGATTCTAACGATATCCAGTTGTCAACATCTACAGATGAGGTAACTACCGAAGATACAGCAATGAAGTATGAGTCTTGGGGATGGAAAGTTGTTACAATCGACGGGCATAATCACGACGAAATTCGTAAAGCATTACAAGATGCAAACAACGAAACTGAAAAACCAACCTTAATTATCGGTAAAACGATTATGGGTAAAGGATGTGTAACTGCCGATGGTAGTATGTTCGAAGGACACTGTGAATTACACGGTCAACCAATCGGACACACAGGAGCAGATTACGCTAAAACAATGGAAAACCTAGGTGCTAATACAGAAAATCCGTTTGATATTTATCCGGAAGTAGAAGCATTCTACAAAGATATTCTTGCTCAAAAAACAGCACAGGCCGCGGAGAAAAAAGCTGAAATTAACGCTTGGAGATCTGAAAATCCTGCATTAGCTGATAAAATGGATTTCTTCTTCTCAGGTCAGTTACCAGAATTAGATTTCTCTGCTATCGAGCAAAAGCCAGGAGTAGCTTCACGTGTTGCTTCTTCAACAGTTTTAGGTTACTTAGCTGAGAATGTTGAAAACATGATAGTATCATCTGCCGATTTATCGAATTCAGATAAAACTGATGGTTTCTTAAAAAAATCACACGCACTTAAGAAAGGGGATTTCTCAGGAGGATTCTTACAAGCGGGTGTTGCTGAGTTAACTATGGCTTCTATCGCTAACGGTATTGCATTACACGGAGGTATTATTCCGGTGGTTGCAACCTTCTTCGTGTTCTCAGATTATATGAAACCTGCGATTCGTTTAAGTGGTATTCAAGAATTACCAGTTAAGTATGTTTGGACACACGATGCTTTCCGTGTAGGAGAAGATGGTCCAACACACCAGCCAATCGAGCAGGAAGCTCAAATTCGTTTATTAGAAAAGCTTAAAAACCACAGCGGAAAACCAAGTTTCTTAGCCTTACGTCCTGCTGATGCTGCAGAGACTTCAGTTGCTTGGAAAATGGCTTTAGAAAATACCTCTACCCCTTCAGGTTTAATCTTATCTAGACAAAATATTAAAGATGTCCCTGCGCAAGGCGATTCAAGATATAACGAAGCTTTAGCTGCTGAAAAAGGTGGTTATTTAGTGAAAGAAGTTGAAAATCCAGACGTGGTGTTAATCGCCAACGGATCGGAAGTATCAACTTTAGTTGAAGCTGCTGAAATTTTGGAAAAAGAAAACGGATTGAAAGTGAATATTGCTTCAGTAATCTCAGAAGGTGTATTCAGATTACAACCTAAAGACTACCAAAACAGCGTGATTCCTAAAAACAAACCATTATTTGGTTTAACAGCTGGTTTGCCAGTAAACTTAGAAGGTTTAGTTGGTGATGCTGGTAAAGTATTCGGATTAGATCACTTCGGATATTCTGCGCCTGCAGGAGTTCTTGATGAGAAGTTCGGATTTACAGGGCCACAAGTAAGCCAACAGGTTTTAGAGTATTTAAAAGCATATAACAACTAATAAAATAGGATATAAAATGAAATTTTTTATTGATACAGCGAACCTAGACGAAATTGCAGAAGCACAAGCTTTAGGAGTATTAGATGGTGTAACAACTAACCCATCTTTAATGGCGAAGGAAGGAATTACCGGTGAAGCAAATATTTTAGCGCACTATCAAAAGATATGTGAAATCGTTGATGGTGATGTTAGTGCAGAAGTAATTTCTACAGACTTTGAAGGTATGGTAAAAGAAGGAGAGGCTTTAGCTGCACTTCACCCACAAATCGTGGTTAAATTACCTTTAATTGCTGATGGTATTAAAGCATGTAAATATTTCTCAGATAAAGGTATCAGAACCAATGTAACCTTAGTATTCTCTGCTGGTCAAGCATTATTGGCTGCTAAAGCTGGAGCAACTTATGTGTCTCCGTTCTTAGGTCGTTTAGATGATATTTCAACTGACGGTTTAAACCTTATTGCTGAAATAAGACAGATTTATGATAACTACGCTTTCGAAACACAAATTTTATCAGCTTCAATTCGTCACACCATGCACGTAATTGATTGTGCTAAAATTGGTAGTGATGTGATGACAGGACCTTTATCTTCTATTACTGGATTATTAAAACACCCATTAACAGATATCGGTTTAGCGAAGTTCTTAGAAGATTATAAAAAGGGAAATCAATAATTTTAGACTAATTTGTTGTGAATAAGACATCGGAACAAAAACAACAAATTAAGCTAGCTGTTGATTGTATCATTTTCGGGTTCAATAATAACAGACTGGAATTACTTTTAATTCACAGAGGTTTTGAACCCGAAAAGGGTAAATGGTCTTTAATTGGTGGTTTCGTTGGTAACGATGAAGATCTAGATGATGCCGCTAATAGAGTTCTGTATGATTTATCTGGTTTAGAGAACATTTATATGGAACAGGTAAGAACTTTTGGTAAAGCAGATAGAGATTCTTCTGGGCGAGTGGTATCAACAACCTACAGTGCAATGATTTTAAAGTCAGAGTACAACGAAGAGCGTGTTGGTAAATACGATGCCAAGTGGTTTCCTTTAGATGAATTGCCAGAGCTTATTTTCGACCATGATGAAATGGTAGGTTCTGCAGTTCGACGACTACGACGTCGTGTTAGAAACTTCCCGATAGCGTTTAATTTATTACCGGCTAAGTTTACTCTGCCACAGTTGCAAATGTTGTACGAGGGCATTTTAAGTGAAACCTTAGATAAACGAAACTTTAGAAGGAAAGTATCTCAAATGAACTACTTAGTTAGATTAGAAGAAAAGGACATGTCTGAATCCAGAAAGGGCGCTTATTTCTATACTTTTGACGAAGAACTTTATAAAAAGGAATTGAATTTCAATTTATAACTACAGAAAAAATAACTTTAACGAGTTATTTTTTTTGACTTAATTTTTACAAGTGTGAGTGTTACACTTGTAAAATAAATGTTATATTGCAACACTAATTTCTTAAAAAAGAAGAAAAATTAAAATTGATATATTCATATTATGAATAACGTAAAATACACCATTGGAATGGACTTCGGGTCAGACTCGGTAAGAGCGTTAATTGTTAACACGGCTACTGGGGAGGAAATGGCTACAGCAGTTCATTACTATGTGCGATGGAAAGAAGGTAAATATTGTAATCCATCGGAAAGTAAATTTAGACAACACCCTTTAGATTATGTTGAAGGTATAGAGGCTACCATTAAATCGGTAGTGTCGCAGGTGAGTAAAGAGGTTGTTGATAATATTGTTGGTATCGGTGTTGATACCACCGGGTCTACGCCTGTTGCTGTTGACAAAACAGGAACACCTTTAGCCTTGTTGGAAGGTTTTGAAGAAAACCCAAATGCAATGTTTGTGTTATGGAAAGACCACACCGGAATTAAAGAAGCAGACGAAATTAATGCGCTTTGTGCAAAATGGGATATCGATTATACTAAGTACGAAGGTGGAATTTATTCTTCAGAGTGGTTCTGGTCAAAAATATTACACGTTTCAAGAGCTGATAAATCGGTGCAGGAAGCAGCTTACTCTTGGGTAGAGCACTGTGACTGGGTGCCGTTTTTATTAACAGGAGGAAACGATGTAAAACAAATGAAACGTAGTCGTTGTGCTGCAGGGCATAAAGCATTGTGGCATGAGTCATTTGGTGGTTTACCACCAAACGACTTCTTTGTTGCTTTAGATCCTGTTTTAGACGGATTAACTGATAGGTTGTTCAAAGAAACGTATACGTCTGATGTGTCTGTTGGAACGCTTTCAGAGGAGTGGGCAACACGTTTAGGGCTGCCAGAAAATGTAGAAGTGGCTGTTGGAGCTTTCGATTGCCACATGGGTGCTGTTGGGGTTAATATTGAGCCGTATCACTTAACAAAAGTTATGGGTACTTCAACCTGTGATATTGTAGTAACACCAATGCAGGACGAAGAACATTTGGTGAAAGGTATTTGTGGACAAGTAGATGGTTCTGTAATTCCGGGTATGTTGGGGCTTGAGGCAGGTCAGTCGGCTTTTGGAGATATCTATGCCTGGTACGAGCGTTTAATCGCCTGGCCGATTAAAGAACTTATCGGAGGAACGAATTTAATTTCAGAAGACGTTAAAGCGCAATTAGTTGAAGAAGCTTTAGGAAATATTTTACCGAAATTAAGTGAGGCTGCGGCTAAGGAACCAATTGGTGCTTCAGGAGAGTTGGCTTTAGACTGGATGAACGGTAGAAGAACACCGGATGCGAATCAGAATTTAAAAGGAGTAATTTCAGGAATTAATTTGGGAAGTACGTCACCTAAAGTATTTAGAGCATTAGTGGAAGCATCCTGTTTTGGAGCTAAGAAAATCGCTGATCGTTTTATTGAAGAAGGTATCGCTATTAATGGTGTTATTGCTATTGGAGGCATATCTAAAAAATCAGATTTAGTCATGCAAATCATGGCTGACGTATTAGATGCGCCAATTAAAGTGGCGAAATCTGAACAGGCTTGTGCTTTAGGAGCTTCGATTTTTGGAGCAGTTGCAGCAGGTGTTCATGCCAATACAGAAGTAGCTATGGATGCTATGGCAAGTCCGTTTGAAAAAGTATATGAGCCTATCAAAGAAAATGTAGAGGCTTATAAAAGAGTATATAACGACTATAGTGAACTTTGCGTTGCTATGGAAAATCACATTATGAAAAAATAAGATTATGAGTAGTTATAAATCATTGAAAGAAGAAGCTTACGAAGCAAATATGCAGCTTCCTGAATTAGGTTTGGTACTTTTTACGTTTGGTAATGCCAGTGCTGTAGACCGCGATAAAGGCGTGTTTGCCATTAAACCAAGTGGTGTGCCGTATTCAGAATTAAAAGCTGAAGATATGGTGATTTGTGATTTCGATGCTAAGATTGTTGAAGGATCCATGCGTCCGTCTTCAGATACCAAAACACATGCGGTTTTATACAGAGAATGGGATAAAATAGGAGGTGTTGTTCATACGCACTCAACTTACGGAACAGCATGGGCGCAAGCTATCAATGATATTCCTATTTTCGGAACCACACACGCCGATCATCTAATTTCTGATATTCCTTGCGCACCGCCAATGAAAGATGAGTATATTGCGGGCGATTATGAGCACATGACCGGGTATCAAATTATAGATTGTATTAACGAACGTAATTTAGATTACAACGAAGTAGGTATGATACTCGTTGGTAATCACGCGCCGTTTACTTGGGGAGCTACAGCTGCAAAAGCAGTTTACAATAGCGCAGTTTGTGAGGAAGTAGCTAGAATGGCATACTTAACGTTACAAATTAACCCAAATGCAGCAATTTTAAAAGATGCATTAAAGAAGAAACATTTCGAGCGTAAACACGGAAAAGATGCATATTACGGTCAAGGGTGCTAGGGAGCAAATATTAACTAAAACTAAATAAACAATTATGAGTATTTTATCTTTTGTCGCTTTTACTTTGTTGGTTGCTGTAATTGCATGGTGGTCAACAAGAAAAACAGATGAGAATTCGTCTGATGGGTATTTCTTAGGGGGTAGAAGTCTTACAGGGCCAGTAATTGCTGGGTCTTTATTACTTACCAACTTATCAACAGAACAAATTGTGGGAATGAATGGAGTATCTTTTAGAGATGGTATTCCAATTATGGCTTACGAGGTTGTAGCAGCAATAGCTATGGTGTTTACAGCATTTGTTTTATTACCTAAATACCTTAAAAGTGGTATTGCAACCATTCCTCAGTTTTTAGAAAACCGTTATGGTAAAAGCACAAAAACAATAGTTTCATTATTATTCTTATTAGGATACGCCATTTCTATGCTTCCAACTGTATTATACTCTGGGGCATTAGCAATTAATACCATGTTCGATATTCCTGAAATGTTAGGCATGGAGCCAGAGCCAGCCTTATGGGTTACCGTTTGGGCTATTGGTATTATTGGTAGTATCTATGCGATTTTCGGGGGGTTAAAAGCGGTAGCGGTTTCCGATTCTATTAATGCAGTAGGTTTAATCATTGGAGGTTCGTTAATTCCTATTTTTGGTTTAATGAAAATTGGTGATGGCAATGTATTTCGTGGCTTAAAAACCTTAACAACAACCTTGCCTGAGAAATTTAATATTATTGGAGGTCCGGATTCTGATGTGCCATTTGCAACATTGTTTACAGGAATGTTAATCGTAAACTTCTACTATTGGGGAACGAACCAGGCTATTATTCAAAGAGCATTAGGGGCTAAAAACTTAAAAGAAGGACAAAAAGGTTTATTACTGGCTGCTTTCATTAAAATCTTAGGTCCATTTATTGTAGTACTTCCAGGTATCATTGCCTTCTATTTATTCAATGGTGATTTAGCTAATGCTGATGAGGCCTATCCAATGGTTGTAAAAGCGGTGTTGCCAGTAGCATTTATCGGATTTTTTGCAGCCGTACTTTTCGGTGCGATTTTAAGTTCATTCAATAGTGCCCTAAACAGTTCGGTAACTTTATTTGGTTTAGATTTCTACAAAGAATATATCAACCATGAAGCATCGGAAAGACAAGTGGTGAAAGCCGGTAAAATATTTGGTATCGTATTAGCTATATTCTCTATGGCTATTGCACCTTTATTATACGGTGTAGAAGGTGGAATCTTTACGTATTTACAAGAGTTAAACGGAACGCACAGTGTGCCGATTTTAGCAATCATTTTAGTTGGGATCTTTTCTAAGCGTGTATCTGCTAAAGCAGCAAATATTTCTATTTTATTTAGTGTGGTAACCTACTTAACAACCTTATATGTTATTAAGCCAGATATTAGTTTCTTACACTTAATGGGTATTCTGTTTGTATTAACAGTTATTATCATGTTTGTGGTAAGTTCAGTAGTACCAAGAGAAACAGATTACAATCAAGAGTATACAAAACAAGTCGATATTACGCCTTGGCAATATTTAAAACCAGTTGGTTTTGCTGTTGTAGCGGCTGTGGTAGCACTTTATATTTATCTTTCATAACAATTAACAAAAACTATTTTTTATAAATAATGATTAATTTTAAACAAGGTGAAGTTTGGTTTGTAACAGGTAGTCAACACCTTTACGGACCTGAAACCTTAAAACAGGTTGCCGAACATTCAAAAGAAATTGCAAATGCCTATACAGAAAATTCTGTGATTCCGGTAAATGTAGTTTTCAAGCCAACAGTTAAGACGGCAGATGAGATTCATGCGATTTGCAAGGCTGCAAATAACGATGATAACTGTATTGGTATTATTACTTGGATGCATACGTTCTCTCCGGCAAAAATGTGGATTGCAGGATTAACAGCTTTACAAAAACCATTTTTACACTTACATACGCAGTTCAATAGAGATATTCCTTGGGGAACTATCGATATGGACTTTATGAACTTAAACCAATCGGCACATGGTGGTCGTGAGTTCGGGTTCTTGGTGTCACGTTTACGTAAAAATCGTAAAGTGGTTGTTGGACATTGGAAAAACGAAAGGGTTATCAAACAAGTAGCAGACTGGTGTCGTGTAGCTAATGCTGTAGCAGATAGTCGCCGTATGAAAGTTGCTCGCTTTGGTGATAATATGCGTCAGGTTGCTGTAACCGATGGAAATAAAGTATCGGCTCAAATTAAATTTGGTTACGAAGTTAATGGTTACGGAATTGGTGACTTAGTTGATTTCGTTGATCAAATTACCGATGCACAAGTAGATCGTTTAGTTCAAGAGTATGACGATACTTATGTAATGGCTCAAAAGATTAAAGCCGATGGTGCTATGCGTCAATCGTTAAGAGATGCGGCGAAAATTGAGTTAGGTATGCGTGCTTTCTTAGAAAATGGAGGTTACTCTGCATTTACTGATACCTTTGAAGATTTACACGGTATGAAACAATTACCAGGTATCGCAACGCAGCGTTTAATGGCTAGTGGTTACGGTTTTGGTGGTGAAGGAGACTGGAAAACGTCTGCTTTAGTGCGTACTATGAAAGTTATGGGTGCTGGCTTAGAAGGTGGAAACAGTTTTATGGAAGATTACACATACCACTTCGATCCTGAAAATACTACTTGTTTAGGATCTCACATGTTAGAAATCTGTCCTACAATTGCTAAAGGCGATGTGTCTTGTGAAATTCATCCGTTAGGAATCGGAGGAAAAGAAGATCCTGTGCGTTTAGTATTTAACAGTGCAGCTGGTAAAGCTTTAAATGCCTCTGTAGTAGATATGGGTAACCGTTTTAGAATGTTAGTAAACAAAGTGGAAGCTGTTGAAATTAAAGACGATATGCCTAACTTACCGGTAGCTCGTGTACTTTGGGATGCGAAACCAGATTTACAAACGGCTGCTGCTGCTTGGATTCACGCTGGTGGTGCGCACCACACGTGTTATAGCCAGAATATTTCTGCAGAGTCTTTAGAAGATTACGCAGATATTATGGATATCGAATTCTTATTAATCGATGAGAAAACCGATTTATATAGATTTAAACAAGAGTTGCGTTGGAACGATGCAGCTTACGTAATAAACAAAGGATTCTAATTTTTTCGAATCTTTAAAGCGTTAAAAACCACTGAGAGTTTATTCTCAGTGGTTTTTTGTTTTTTATAGTTTAACATCTTGTTGAGAGAGAATGTTTTCTTTTATCACTAAATTGTATAGAGTGAATAGTTGAAAGGATTTCTATGTTCTATCGACTATTCTTTAACTTTGCTAAGAATTAATATAAAAGAAAGAAACAAGCCTATGTTGACTTGGAAAGACATAATAAATTTTGCGGTTAACGGTAATCCAGAACCAGATACTAGAATTGAAAAAACAGAAGAAGAATGGAAGGAGCAATTAACCCAGGAACAATTTCGAATTACGCGACATAAAGGAACGGAGGCACCACACACCGGAGCGTTGTGTTCTTCGTATGAAGAAGGTAAATATAATTGTATTTGCTGTGATACACCTTTGTTCGATTCGACTATAAAATTTAGTTCAGGTACAGGATGGCCTAGTTTTACACAGCCTATTAAACCCAATGCAGTGAAGTATGATAAGGATGTTTCATTCGGAATGGTTCGCGTAGAAATTATGTGTAATACCTGCGATGCGCATTTAGGTCATGTGTTCCCTGACGGACCAGAACCAAGCGGATTACGTTATTGCGTTAATTCGGAATCGTTAACATTACAAACCGTAGAAGAATCAAATTAATGGGAAATAAAGCATTACAATTAATGACTGTGGGTGGAGGTTGCTTCTGGTGTGTCGAAGCTGTTTTTACTGAAATAAACGGGGTTGAAAAAGTCGTGTCAGGTTATACTGGAGGGACAGCTCCAGGAAAGCCAACCTATAGAGAGGTATGTTCCGGATTAACAGGGCACGCCGAAGTGGTTCAAATAACATTTGATGCGAATGTGGTATCGTATGAAGATTTATTGCTTGTTTTTATGACAAGTCACGATCCAACGACGTTAAACCGACAAGGCGCCGATGTTGGAACGCAATATCGTTCGGTGATTTATTATCACAATGATCTCCAAAAGGAAATTGCGAATGTTGTCGTTGAAGAAATGGGGCCTTACTATTATAATTCTATTGTAACAGAAATAAGTCCGTTAGGTGTTTTTTATGAAGCTGAAGATTACCATCAAAATTACTACGCTAACAATCAAACACAAATGTATTGCAGCGCAGTAATAACTCCAAAATTGGCGAAGCTGAGAAAAATGCATGCCGAAAAATTAAAATAAAATGAAACTGAATATAGAAAATACATTCATAGATAGTTTGCCAGCCGATGCTGTTCAGGAAAATTCCAGGCGTCAGGTAGAACAAGCTTGTTATTCTTTTGTCAGGCCTAAACAAACGGCAAAACCCGAATTACTTCATATATCAGAGGATATGCTGGGTAATTTAGGTTTAACAAAAGCCGATAGCAAAAGCGGTATGTTTTTGAATGTGTTTACAGGAAATGAAGTGTATCAGGGTACAAAACCATACGCGATGTGTTATGGTGGACATCAGTTTGGCAATTGGGCAGGGCAATTAGGTGATGGTCGGGCGATCAATCTGTTTGAAGTTAATCATAACAATAAACGTTGGGTGGTTCAGTTAAAAGGCGCTGGTGAAACTCCCTATTCAAGAACGGCTGATGGTCTAGCTGTGTTGCGTTCTTCTATTCGTGAATATTTGTGTAGCGAAGCCATGCACTATTTGGGTGTGCGTACGACACGAGCCTTATCTTTGGCGTTATCTGGTGATCGGGTGCTTAGGGATATGCTGTATAATGGCAATGCAGCTTACGAAAAAGGAGCGATCGTAACTCGAGTAGCACCTAGTTTTTTGCGTTTTGGGAATTATGAAATTTTGGCTTCCCGACAAGATGTAAATAACTTAAAAAAACTGGTTGATTTTACTATTAAAGAACATTATCCCGAATTGGGTGAGCCGAGTAAAGAAGCCTATTTGGCGTTTTTTAAAGAAGTCACCAATCGTACGTTGGATATGATTATCCATTGGCAGCGTGTTGGTTTTGTTCACGGGGTTATGAATACCGATAATATGTCCATTTTAGGCTTAACAATAGATTATGGACCTTACGGTTGGCTTGAAGGTTTCGATTACGGTTGGACGCCTAATACAACCGACAGAGAACACCGACGTTATCGCTACGGAAATCAACCTAATATCGGACTTTGGAATTTATTTAAATTGGCAAATGCGCTATATCCGTTAATTGAAGAAGCAGAACCTTTGGAATCCATTTTAGATGCTTACAAAACAGATTTTGATAAAAAATCCTTAGAAATGATGCGTGCTAAACTCGGTTTAGAAACCGAAGATGTTTTTGATAGATCATTGATACAGGATTTGGAGGATAATTTGTTGCTTATTGAAACGGATATGACGATTTTCTTTAGAAATTTAAGTCAGTTTAAAAAGGAAGATTATTTAGAAGGCACTCAGATAGTTCAAGATGCCTTTTACGATACTAAAGAATTAACGGGTGAAGTGATTAATAAATGGCAGGCGTGGTTTCAACGTTATGCCGATAGATTAAGGCAGGAAAGTATTTCCGACGAAAGTCGAAAGAAAAAAATGAATACTTTCAATCCGAAGTATGTGCTTCGCAATTATATGGCACAATTGGCTATCGATGCTGCCGATAATGGCGATTACACTGTAATTGATGAATTGTTTCAGTTATTAAAACAGCCCTATGCCGAACAACCTGAAAAAGAAAAGTGGTTTGCAAAAAGACCAGAGTGGGCTAGGCACAAAGTTGGTTGTTCCATGTTATCCTGTAGCTCTTAATTTTGTAACTTTGCGGCACCTTTAAATACTATGATAGATATCAACCAAAATATACAATCGCCATTCGATATAAAAATTAGCTTCAATAAACTTATTGAGCATTATGAACGTTTGTCTAAAAACGAAAACGATTTTATAGCGGCCAAGGCTCGTAGGGTTTTAGAGGTACAACAACCTTGTCCGATTTTAAGAGATGGTTTTAGTGATCCTGTATATTTTGAAACCTATAAAAACGAAATCAAACTCATTTTACAGGATTCGTTCAGCGAAGTGTTAACCAATAACGAAATTAAAACGGCGTCTTTGCCTTTTCGTGATGTGGTGTTTAATACCTCGGCCCGATTCAGATCGATTATCGCAGAGGCAGGCGAAGGGTTTGAGTTGAAAATGAAGAATATGGCAGAGGATGATATCTATATCATGGCATGTGCCGTTGTTTTGAATACGTGTTACGGATTTAAACTTAATTTTAAACGTCCTATTTTATACGAAATACCAGATGCTCAAGGGGTAATGCGTTACTATAAAGTTGCTTATAATGCCGATTTTATAGAAATCATTCCAAGCGCCAATGCACCAAAAATTACTGAGAAAGATTTTAATGAATTAATCGATAATTTTAATGACATTGAATTGTGGAAAACTAAATTTCCACCAAAAAGTTATCTGTTTAAAGGTTTTGTGATTTCTAATATGTTTGATGTAACCGATGATCAGTCGATATCAAATATGAAGTCGACCTTCATAGCCGAGAACAAGACTCAAAGAAAGGAAAACATGGGGGATTTCCAGTCCATATTTCAGTCCTTATTTGGTATTAAAGACTTACAGGTTGGTTTTTCTATTTATAATAAAACCGAAGATAGTTTCGACTGTGTTCATGAGCAGGGTATACAGAGTTTTTTGTTGAACAATATTGAAGAATCACCTTGTAAAACGGTATTGTGTGAGGCTACTTATAAAGCTTTAATCAATAAAAATACATCTCATTCTATTTCAGATGTCGATAAGTATTACGAGATGTCTGAAGGCAAAGTCGCTCAGTTTAGAATATTAAAAGAACAGGGCATTAAAAGTGCAATTTTTGCGCCTATTTCGGATGAAAATGAACTGTTGGGTATTCTGGAAATTGTTTCAAAAACCCCTAAAATTTTAAATAGTGTTAATGCCAATAAACTGGCCGATGTGATGCCGTTTATTTTATCGGCTGTGAAGCGTTCTAAACGTGAATACGAAAACTTAATCGAGGCGATTATTCAGCAAGAATGTACTTCAATCCATCCAAGTGTTTCATGGAAGTTTGAAAATGCTGCACGTCAATTTTTAAAAGATAAACAAGAGTTGGGTAATAATGCAGTATTCAGTAAAATTAGTTTTGAAAATGTTTATCCACTTTTTGGACAAATAGACGTAAAGGGGTCTTCAGAAGTTAGAAATCTCGCAACCAAACGCGATTTAGAACTTCAGTTAACACTTGTGAATAGTATAATTCATGATGTTCTAGAGGAAGAAACATTGCCTATTTATGCTCAATTGAAATTTCAAATAGATAGCTATAGAAAACTACTTAAAGACGATTTTAAGGTAGATAGTGAGCAACAAATAGCTAATTTTTTAAAGCAGGAAATTGAGCCACTATTTAGGTTTTTTATGGTTAAAAAGGAAATGTATCGAGCGACTATTGAAGATTATTTTAGCAAGATAGACCCAAATTTAAATGTGGTTTACCATTATCGAAAAGACTTCGATAAAACCATTGCGCTTATCAATAAAAATATGGCCTCTGTGCTTGACGAAAAGCAGAAAGATGCCCAAGCTATGTATCCGCACTACTTTGAACGTTTTAAAACCGATGGAGTGGAGCATAATATGTACATTGGAGAAGCGATAACCAAAGAGGATAGTTTTAATTGCATTTATTTGTATAATTTAAGGTTGTGGCAATTGCAGGTTATGTGCGAAATGGAGAATGAGTACTATCAGAATCGTCATAAGTATCCGGTGTCGTTAGATGTGGCATCCATGATTTTGGTATTCAATCAGCCATTAACCATTAGTTTCAGAATGGATGAAAAGCAATTTGATGTTGATGGAACTTATAATGCGCGTTACGAAGTGGTTAAAAAGCGTGTGGATAAAGCGGTGATTAAAGGCACCGAACAACGGGTTACCGAAAAAGGAAAAATCACTATTATTTATTCGCAAAAAGAAGACGAAATCGAGTATTTAGAATACATTAAATTTCTTCAGCATAAAAAAGCACTTAACGATGATGTTGAAATTGTTGAGCTTGAAGATTTACAGGGTGTAACCGGGGTAAAAGCTATTCGTGTTGGTATTTTGTACCAACAAGAGGAAAACAATAAAGAGTTTTACACTTACGACGATTTAATGAAAACGATCAAAGCTTAGTGAAACAACAATTATTTAATTCATTAATTTAAAAGAAATCGCAAAAGCGAGTACCGAAACGATAATACCAATCATAAAGCAAGAGTAAGTTATACGCAAAATACGGTATTTGCGGTCAAGCACTTTTCCTAAAAAGTACAGGTCTTTGGTGAGAGCAGAGTAAAGGTAATCTTTGTCTTTTAAAAGCTCAGTAATCGCCCATTCAAACTCGTTTAATTCCATTTTATGAAAATTTCCAAAGAAGGCTAGGTTTACATTTTTGTTAGACACATCTTCTTTTGAAAACTGCCCACGTGTTACATTTGGTCGCGTTGCGATAATTGATAAAACCATTGAAATAACACTCGAAGTAGTGAAAATGGCGGTAGGAATAATTAAATAAGCGTTGCTCGGGTTATCTAACTTTGAAAACAAATTAGATAAAACCAACGAAATAATTATCGCGTTAACCGAAAGTAAAATATTGGCTTTTGTATCGGCTATGTCACTTAGTTTAATATGGTTTCTTAAAGCCACACGATAAAACGTTTGAATACCTCGTTCCGGGCTCTCACTTTTATATTGTGCTTTATATTTCGCTTTAAGTTTTTCTTTATTTAATTGCTCTTTAAGTTTTTTCTTTTGTTTAATCAGTTTGGCTAGGTTTTCTTCTTTTTGTTTTTGCCAGTTTTTTAAAGCGTAATCGGTGTAAAACTCGTGTTTTTTTGTAAGTACTTTAATGTTCTCATCAAGCCATTCTGAAGTTGAATGGTTTTTAATGCCTTGAATTTCAAGTTCTTTTCTTAAAAATTCGCTTGCTTCATCGAAATATGGTTTTCCAAAGTGAGATGAATCGGCATCTCGTATTATTTTTTCTAATTCGGTAGTTGGTGTACCTTCAAACTTGGTTGCCAGAATACAGTTGTTAATAGCATCAATAGTCGATTGATCTACCTTATTTTTGGTTAAAAATTCGGTTGCTATTTTCACACTTTCTTCTTCATGACCTGCCGTTGTTTTTGTGTATCCCGTGTCGTGAAGCAACGCTGCTAATTCAAGTATTTCAGCATCTTCAGGTTTAATATTAGAATGCTCGATAATTTCTCTTAAGCTTCTTAAAACACGTTCTGTGTGTGTAAGGTTATGGTATAGAAAGGTTTGATCTAATTGCGATTTAAACAAATTAAATACAAACGCTTCGGTGTTTTCTATTAATTGCGACATAAATACAATCGGGATTATATGGGTACAAATTACTAAATTTAACTAAAAGAGACACTATTTTAATTATCTTTAATGTACAGTGTTTTTGCGCAATTTATAACGTAATGCGGGTCTAATTTGTACCTTTATAATTTAAAAATAGCCTTTAATGAAGTTATACATTAAAACCATTTCAGTTTTAGCGAGTTTTACAATTTTAACAGCTTGTGCAACCAAAAAAGCGCAGTATAAAGTTGAGAGTTCAGGACAAGTAACCTTTCCCGATAAAGAAGTAGAAACAACGTTTTATTTAATTGGCGATGGTGGTTTGGTGTACGATAATGAAGCTTCAAACGGTATAAAAGCATTCCAAACGTTTATAAAAAATAAGCAAACAAAAGGAGATTACGTTCTGTTTTTAGGAGATAATATATATCCGGCTGGAATGCCTGAGAAAGAAGAAAAAGGAAGAGCAAAAGCCGAACAAAGTTTAAAAGTGCAATTACAATCTGTTGAAGGTTTTCAGGGAAAAGCTATTTTTATTCCTGGAAATCACGATTGGTACGCGAATCGATTGGTAGGGTTAAAAGAAGAGGAGAAGTTCATAGAAAATACCTTAGGAAAGGATTCCTTTTTACCCGAAAATGGTTGCCCGCTTGAAAGTATTGACGTAAGTGATAAAGTGCAATTAGTGATTGTCGATACACAGTGGTATTTGGAAAACTGGAACAAAAATCCAACTATAAATGACGATTGCGAAATTAAAACTGAAGAGCGTTTTTTTGATGAGTTAGAAGGTGAAATAAAAAAAGGACAAGGTAAAACGGTTGTGGTTGCGATGCATCATCCTATGTTTACTAACGGATCCCATGGTGGTCAGTTCGCTGCAGCCAAGCATTTGTTTCCAACTCAAAAACCTATTCCGCTTCCAGGTTTGGCATCATTAGTCGTACAACTTCGAGCCCAGGGCGGTGTGTCGCCACAAGATCGTTACAACAAGCGATATAACGAATTAATGCAGCGCATAGAAACCATGTCTGTAAACAACGGTAAAATTGTGTTTGTGTCCGGTCACGAGCATACTTTACAGTATATAGAGCATGAAGGAATAAAACAAATTGTTTCAGGAGCAGGTTCGAAAGATTCTTATGCGGCTTTAGGGGATGATGGATTGTTTTCTTACGGAAAACAAGGGTTTGCTGAATATACCGTTTATAAAGACGGAAGTTCCTTTGTGTCGTTTTACAGTGTAGAGAATGGGATGCCAAAATTATTATATCAAAAGGAAGTTTATGAATCGTATAAGCCATTCGATGTGTCAGATTTAGAAGAGCATTTTCCTCAAACGCTTGATGTGTCAATTTACAGTGATGAAGAAACCGATCGATCAAAATCGTTTGAAACTTTTTGGGGAAAGCATTACCGCGATTTGTACAGTACAAAAATTAAAGCTCGCGTAGCAACCTTAGATACCCTTTACGGTGGATTGGAAATTGTTAGAAAAGGTGGTGGACACCAAACACGTTCATTACGGTTGAAAACAAAAGATGGGCAGCAATTTAATATGCGAGCACTCCGAAAAAGCGCAACACAGTATTTACAAGCCGTGTTGTTTAAAGATATTTACATAGAAAACGATTTTAAACAAACCGAAGTAGAAGAACTTATTCTCGATTTTTACACAGCAGCACATCCCTATGTCTTTGAAATTATTCCGGAGCTTTCAAAAGCAGCAAAAGTATATCATACCGAGCCGGAGTTATATTATATTCCAAAACATAAATATTTAGGCGATTTTAATGATGAATATGGTGATGAGCTATATTTAATTGAAGAACGTCCTGAGGAAAATCAGGCATATAAGCAGAATTTTGGTTATGCTGATGATATTGAAAGTTCTCACGATATTATTGCCAAAATCCGAAAGGACGAAAAGTATAAAATTGATGAAGAAGCGTATATAAGAGCTCGGTTGTTTGATATGCTTATTGGTGACTGGGACAGACATCAGGATCAGTGGCGTTGGGCACAGTTTAATCAGGAAAATGGCGATAAGCTGTATCGACCAATTCCAAGAGATCGCGATCAGGCGTTTTCAAATTTCGATGGGGGTTTACTGACATTGCTTAAAAAAATCAGTAATCCGGTAAAACAGCTTCAGGTTTACGATGCAGAGTTAAAAGATATTAAATGGGTGAATAATGCAGGTATTCGATTAGATCGTGTGCTTATTCGGAATGCAAAAGAAGATTTGTGGTTAGAACAAGCTGAATTTCTTCAGAAGAATATCACCAATGAAGTCATAGAAAAAGCTTTTGAAAGTGTGCCGAACGAAGTGAAAAACGAACAACTTCAGGATATAAAATCTAAGCTCATTGGACGACGCGGAAATTTAAAGGATATCGCAGGTCGTTATTATAAGTATTTAAATGAGTTGGTTGTTATTACCGCAACCGATAAAGACGATTACATTGAAGTTCAGCGTACCGAAAAGGGAAAAACCCGAGTGGTAATTTCTAGAATTAAAAAGGGAGAAAAGGGAGAGGTTTTAGTTGATAGAACGTTTGATAGAGATATCACCAAAGAACTATGGATTTATGGTTTGGACGATAAAGATGTTTTTGAGGTTTCAGGTGATGGAAAACATGAAATCCTTACCCGATTAATCGGCGGACAAAATAACGATACTTATATCGTTAGAAATGGAAAAGGGATTAAAGTTTACGACCATAAGAGTAAGAAGAATACTGCAGAAGAAAATAAAGGCGCCGGAATCAATTTCACCGATATTTACAATCTGAATCTTTTCGACTTTGAAAAAGGCATCACCAAAACCAATTTGATTGCGCCGGGTATGGGGTATAATCCCGATGATGGTATGAAATTAGGCGTATCTTTTACCCGAACGACTAAAGGATTTAAACGCAATCCGTTTTCAACGCAACATCGTTTTCGAGGTGGGTATTATTTCGCTACCGAAGGTTATGATATTCGTTATAACGGAGAGTTTGCAAATGTATTTGGAGAATGGAACCTTGCTGTTGGAGGTGTATTTGCCAGTGAAAATTTTACAAACAATTTCTTTGGCTATGGTAACGAAACCAAGAATATTGATGATGATTTAGGTTTGGATTATAATCGTGTAAAAACCGGAATTTACGGATTTGATATTGGTTTGTTGAAAACTACAAATTACGGAAGTGCTTTTGGAACCAAATTAATGTTTGAAGGCATCGAAATACAGGATACTCCAAACCGATTTATCTCAGAATTTGAACCGTTAATAAATATTGATTTTTATGAGCGTCGTTTTTTTGTTGGTGCCGAAGTCAATTACAATTACAAGAGCTTCGATAAAAAATTAAATCCGTCGCGAGGCATGACCTTTTTAACAGAAGTAGGAGGGAAAACCGAACTTAAAGAATCGACGTTTACTTATGGCTACATCAATTCCAGTTTAGGGTTTTACAATGCGTTATCGGTGAATAAAAAATGGGTTTTAAAAACCGATGTTCGAACTCAGTTACGATTTGGAGATGATTTAATATTTTATCAGGCAGCGAATATTGGAGGCGAAAATGGATTTAGGGGGTACCGTACACAGCGGTTTACCGGAAGAAATTCGTTTATAGGTAGCGCCGATTTGCGTTACAGTTTCAAATCGTTTAAAACTGCATTCGTGCCCCTGCAAATCGGTGTGTTTGGAGGTGGCGATGTTGGTCGCGTATGGTTGCGAGGAGATGATTCCGATAAATGGCATAACGATTACGGTGGTGGTTTTTGGGTGGCAGCAGCCGAAACTGTTTCGGCCACTTTCAACCTGTTTAACGGCGAAGATGGCATGCGTTTTTCATTTGGCTTCGGAATGAAATTTTAGGTATTTCTTAATTGTTTAGTTTAAAACTATAAATATTGCTACCGAAATCGTCGTTGCTCTCATCGGTGATTAAAATGGTGTTATTGTCTATAAAGCAAACGCCTTCTTTTTGTGAATCGTGTTCAAAAGGAAGCTTTGTTAGTTTTCCATTGAAGAAATTATCATCGGTGAAATTGGTTAGCGTCCAGACTTTTTCATGGTTTAATAAAACGACGGTTTTGCCATCATCACTAATATCGGCGGATGTTATATGGTTATGTTTTCCGTTAAGGTTGAATTCCGAAAGAATTTCGGCAGTATGTTTTCCAATCACGTTTGGTACCTTAATTAGAATAGATTTTCCCGGTTCTTTACTAAACAAATAGAAGAAATCGTTGCGTAAAAAGAAGGCTTCAAAGTCTTTTGGGCTTTCGCCTTTGGGTAGTTTAAACCGAATCACTTCAGCGGTGGTTTCATCATCAATATTTTCAGGATTTGATATTTTTAGGATACTCAGCCATTTTCGGTTTTTATCATTATTACCAATATCACCAACATAAAGATTGCCTTCTTTGTCGGTAGTTAAATCCTCCCAATCCATATTATTGGCGTTCTTAATATCAATGTCTTTTACAATATAACCTTTGTCGTTTAATCCGTAAACATTGTTGCGATTTCCAGCATCTTCAATCACCCATATTAAATCGGAATTGGTAGTGATTTCATTACCCGAAACTTCTTTTAAGTCGTTTGGGATATCAGCAACAACATGTAATTTACCTGTATTGCAGGAAACAAGAAATATACAGATAATAAGGTAGTGTTGAATTTTTAAGGGCATAGACAATAATTTTTTGGCAAAATTAAGTATTTAAAAAATATGGTCGCCTTATTTTCATTTATTAGATTTATAGAATCATTAGAAATAGAGCGCATGACAACGGTTAATCAATTAATAGATCTAATAAAGCTAGGTAAAACGGGAGATACCATTTTTGTGGGGAATAGTGTGACTATTGGAAGTCCCCATGTGTTTGGTGGTCAGGTTTTAGCACAGGCTATAAATGCGGCAAGCAGAACCGATGTGAAGGATCGCATTTTACATTCGATGCATGCTTATTTTTTAGAAGCAGGCGATTTAACACAGCCTATTGTGTATAATGTGAGTATTGTTCGCGACGGCGGAAGTTTTTCTGTGCGTCGGGTAACCGCATCTCAAAATGGAAACACGATTTTTATTTTGTCGGCATCGTTTCATAAGGAAGAAGAAGGTTATAATCATCAAATCGATATGCCTGAAGGTATAAAGCAACCGGAAGAATTATTGAGTTGGACAGATATGTTGAATCAGTTTGGTGATGCCATTCCGTCACGAACTAAAAGTTTTATTGAGGTTGATCGTCCAATAGAGTTTAAACCTGTAGAAGTGGTGAATCCGTTTAACAAAGAGGATTTGCCGTCCTTCACACATGTGTGGTTCAAGTTGAATGGAGATACATCAACTTTAGATCACGCGACTAAGCAACAAATTCTAACCTATATTTCAGATTATAATATTCTGGCGGCGGCTATGAATCGACATGCCAGCAAAGCCCATTACGGTAATACGCAAACTGCAAGTTTAGACCACTCGATGTGGTATTTTCGTGATTTCGATTTCGATGATTGGATGTTGTATTCTATTGAGTCACCAAACACCTCGAGCGCTAGAGGTTTTGCGCGAGGTAATATTTTTACCCGTGAAGGGAAACTTGTGGCATCTGTAACTCAGGAAGGTTTAATGCGACCAATTAAAAAGAAGTAATGAATTATAAAGGGTTAAAAATGGGGCATCGTGGGGCTTTGGCATATGTGGCAGAAAATACCATCGAGTCGATACAAAAAGCATTGAGTTTTAATGTGGATGGTATAGAAATCGATGTGCATGAGTGTGCTTCGGGTGAGTTGGTTGTGTTTCATGATTTTACGTTAGATCGCATGACTAACGGTACCGGAGAAATAGGGAAACGTACGTTAAAAGAACTTAAAGCGCTCAATGTTGATGAGCATTATAAAATTCCAACGTTAGAAGAAGTCTTGAATTTGATTGACAAAGCCTGTTTATTGAATATTGAGTTAAAAGGAAAACATACTGCAACCAAAACTTGTGAGGTTATTGAAAGATATGTAAATGAAAACGGTTGGAGCTATTCCGATTTTATCGTGTCTAGTTTTCAACATCATGAACTGGAAGATGTTTATAAATTGAATAAAGAAATACCGTTAGCCGTTTTAACGAAAGCCAATGTTGCTGAGGCTATTGAATTTGCTGAAACCATTAATTCAAAAATTATTCATCCTAATTTTGCTTTATTAACTCGCGATAACGTTAATTTTGCCCAACAAAAAGGGTATAAAGTAAACACGTGGACGGTTAACGATGCAGAAACTATTGCCAGAATGAAAAGTTATGGCGTAGATGGTATCATTTCTGACTATCCAGATAGAATATGAAGCAATACGATGTTATTATAGTTGGTGGTGGTGCAGCTGGTTTTTTTGCGGCAATCAACATCGCAGAACAAAATCCGGAGTTAAAAGTCGTGATTCTAGAAAAGGCTAAAGATGGACTTCAAAAGGTGAAAATATCTGGTGGCGGACGTTGTAACGTAACCCACGCCGAGTTTATTCCACAGGAATTGATAAAGAATTATCCGCGAGGTGAAAAGGAACTTTTGGGGCCTTTCCATCAGTTTATGACAGGTGACACCATCGAGTGGTTCGAAAAACGCGGAGTGCCTTTAAAAATTGAAGACGACGGGCGCATGTTTCCGGAGTCGAATACTTCGCAAACTATTATAGATTGCTTCCTGAATGAAGCCAAAAAATATAGTGTTGAGGTGTTGTACAGTCAGAATGTTTCTGATATTCAATCTTCAGATGAAGGTTTTCATGTGCAAACCAAAGATAAAAATTTTCAGTGTAAAACCCTGTTAATCGCTACAGGAAGTAGTGTGAAATTTTGGAAGCTTCTCGAAAATTTAGGGCATACTATTTCTCAGCCTGTACCATCATTATTCACCTTTAATATTAGTGATAGCCGAATAAAAGATATTCCCGGAGTTGTGGTTTCGCATGTGGAAGTAACTGTGCTAGGAACCAATTTATATAGCGAAGGGCCATTATTAATAACACATTGGGGTATGAGTGCGCCTTCTATTTTAAAGCTGTCTGCTTTTGGTGCGGTAGAGCTGGCAAAACTGAATTATAAGTTTCAAATACAAATCAATTTTATCAGGCAGTCGTTTGAAGATTGTCTGGATGAATTAAAAGTATTTAAACAGGATTTAGCTAAGAAAACGGTGTTTAAGTCGACGCAATTCGATTTACCAAAACGCTTGTGGCATCAGTTGGTATTAGCGTCAAATATGGACGAACAAACCCGTTGGGCCGATTTAAATAAGCAGCAATTGGAAGCTTTGTCAGGTCAGTTAACAAAAGCGGTTTTCGATGTAGACGGTAAAAGTACCTTTAAAGACGAGTTTGTTACGGCTGGTGGAGTAGATTTAAAGGAAATCAATTTTAAAACCTTTGAAAGTAGATTTCATGAAAATCTGTTTTTTGCAGGAGAAGTATTGAATATTGATGCGGTGACGGGCGGATTTAACTTCCAGAATGCCTGGACAGGGGCTTATATAGCTTCAAAAGCTATTTCAAAATGATAACGTACATCGCATTACTTCGAGGAATAAACTTTAGCGGACAAAATAAAATTCCAATGGCCGAGTTAAGAGCTTCGCTAACTGAAGCAGGATTTAAAGGTGTTCAAACTTATATTCAAAGTGGTAATGTGGTTTTTAAAACGTCTTTAAAAGAAGAAAAGATAATTGCTGAACGTATTTCAAAAGCGATTTTTAAACAATTCGGTTTTGAGGTTTCCGTTTTGGTTAAAACACCTGAAGCTTTTAAAACAATTTTTGGGGCGAGTCCGTTTTCAGAAGAAGCATTAAAGAAAAGCTATTTCATGTTGTTGTTTGATAAGCCGAAAAGGGACTTGGTTGAAGGTCTTCTGCAATTAAATACTTCCGAAGAACAATTCAAAATCACAGATGATTGTATCTATTTTTATAGTGTAAACGGATATGGTAAAACCAAGTTTAATAATAATTTTTTCGAGCGTAAATTAAAGGTAATTGCCACAGCAAGAAATTACAATACTATGCTAAAGTTATTATCTTTGTCGGCAGAATATTAAGACATGACCGAAGCACAATTTATTCCTCAAGCATACACAAAAACATTAGATCAAGGTAAGGTAACCTGGGAATCGCCAAGTAATATTGCTTTGGTGAAATACTGGGGAAAGAAGAAGGATCAAATTCCGGAAAATCCATCTATTAGTTTTACTTTGAATAATTGTAAAACTATCACAACTTTAACTTACGCAAAAAAGGAAGACACCTCTGATTTTGATTTTGAAGTGTATTTAGATGGTGAAAAAAAGAATGATTTTAAACCGAAAATTGAAACGTTTTTTAAGCGAGTAGAAGCTTATCTGCCGTTTTTGAAAGATTATAAATTTGTTGTTGAAACCCGAAATACCTTTCCTCATAGTTCTGGGATTGCATCATCAGCAAGTGGTATGAGTGCGATGGCTTTGTGCTTAATGAGTATTGAAAAACAGTTGACTTCCGAAGAGCTTTCAGAAAAATATTTCAATCAAAAAGCCTCGTTTTTAGCTCGTTTGGGTTCAGGGAGTGCTTGTCGAAGTATTGAAGGAGACTTAATTGTTTGGGGAGCAAATGAAGTCGTTGAAGGAAGTAGTGATTTGTTCGGAGTAAAATATCCTTATGTGGTTCATGAGAACTTTAAAGAGTATCAGGACACGATTTTGTTGGTTGATAAGGGTGAAAAACAAGTAAGCAGTACGGTAGGGCATAACTTAATGTTTAATCATCCGTATGCACAAAACCGATTTGCTCAGGCGCATGATAATTTAGGAAAATTAAAGCCTGTTTTGGCGTCTGGAGATTTGGATGCGTTTATTAGTTTGATTGAAAGTGAAGCTTTAACGCTCCACGCCATGATGATGACCAGCATGCCGTATTTTATTTTGATGAAACCAAACACTTTAGAAATCATCAATAAAATCTGGGCGTTTAGAAAAGAGACAGGATTGCATATTGGATTTACTTTAGATGCTGGAGCGAATGTACACGTATTATATCCGAAGCAAGAATCAGAAGAAATCTTAGATTTTATTAAAAACGAGTTAGTTGTATATTGTCAAAACGAACAATATATTTGCGACCAGATAGGTTTTGGTGCAAAACAAGTGCAATAATATTCGTATATTTGCTTAAAATATTGGTTTTAAGCGTATAGCTAATTGAAGATAACTTATGAAAGGACCTCTTTTTTACTCGAAAATTTTACTTTTTGGTGAGTATGGTATCATCAAAGATTCTAAAGGATTATCCATTCCTTATAATTTTTATAACGGGGCTCTTAAAGTTTCAGAGAATCCTTCTGATGAGGCTATTCAATCCAATAAAAGCTTAAAGCGATTTGCCGATTATTTAGAAACCATAAATCCGGAGTTAGTAACGTTCGATATTACTGCTTTAAAGAAAGACGTTGAAGAAGGTATGTATTTCGATTCGTCTATTCCGCAAGGGTATGGCGTTGGAAGTAGTGGTGCTTTAGTTGCTGCAATTTATTACAATTACGCTCAGGAAAAAATCACGGTTTTAGAAAATTTAACCCGAGAGAAACTATTGCAATTAAAAACAATTTTCTCTGAAATGGAGTCGTTTTTTCATGGAAAATCATCAGGTTTAGATCCTTTAAACAGTTATTTAAGCATTCCAATTTTAATCAACTCAAAAGATAATATTGAAGCCACAGGGATTCCCTCTCAAAAATTAGATGGTAAAGGCGCTGTGTTTTTATTAGATAGTGGTATTGTTGGAGAAACCGCTCCAATGATTAGTATTTTTATGGAAAATATGAAGCAGGAAGGTTTCCGTAGTATGCTTAAAGATCAGTTTATAAAACATACCGATGCCTGTGTGGACGATTTTTTAAAAGGCGATATAAAGTCGCTATTTCAAAATACAAAGCAATTGTCTAAAGTAGTATTAAGCAACTTTAAGCCAATGATTCCAAAACAATTTCATGAACTTTGGAAAAAAGGATTAGAGACTAATGATTACTACTTGAAACTTTGTGGTTCAGGTGGTGGTGGCTATATTCTAGGATTTACCGAAGATATTGAAAAAGCCAAATCGGCCCTTTCTGATTACAAACTGGAAGTGGTTTACAATTTCTAAAATTTCTGTCATTCTGAAACGTTCTTCAGAATCTCATAAACATTTATGATGCTATGCTTAACCGAAGACAGAAACATATATTAATTAAATTTTTTGGTATGTTTTCCGTGGTTCGTGGCTACAATATTCTTATTGTTGTTATCGCTCAGTATTTGGCAAGTATCTACATTCTAGGGAATCATTTGGCTTTGAAAGAAGTGGTTTTCGACTTAAATTTATTCATGTTAGTGATGGCGAGTGCCATGACGATTGCAGGAGGTTACATCATCAATAATTTTTATGATTCTGAAAAAGATTTAATCAACCGGCCGCAAAAATCGATGTTAGATCGTTTGGTAAGTCAGAATACCAAATTGTCATTCTATTTTGTGTTGAATTTTTTGGCAGTTATTTTAGCAAGTTATGTGTCGTTTCGCGCTGTAGTGTTCTTTTCAGTATATATTTTTGGAATTTGGTTTTATTCACATAAGTTGAAAAAGTTACCATTTATTGGAAATTTAACGTCGGCGATTCTTACGATAACACCGTTTTTCATCATATTTATTTATTATAAAAACTTCGAGCATGTTATTTTTGTACATGCCATGTTTTTGTTTTTGATGATTTCAATGCGCGAACTTACCAAGGATTTGGAAAATATTAAGGGCGATTTAGCCCAGGATTATAAAACCATTCCCATTGTTTATGGCGAGACGGCATCAAAAATTATGCTCACTATTCTTGGTGTGTTAACCGTAATTCCAGCATATTTATTAATAAACAAATTTCATGTCGGGAAAATGAGTTATTTCTTTTATGCCAGCATCTTATTGCTCATCGTATTTCAGTTTTTACTGTGGAAGTCGAATAGTAAACTTCAGTATTTAATTCTTCATAATATTATAAAATTTATCATTCTGGCCGGTGTTTTTAGTATTCCGCTAATAGACATTTCTTTGGTTTTGAATAAAATTGCATTAATGCGATAGGCAAAGAATTATAGATTATCTTTGCACAAAATAATAAGTAGTAATGAGCAGACAACAAGGGACAAATAAAAAAGGAAAACCTTCAGGAAGAGGGCAGCAAAGTGGAGTAAAAAAGAATGCAAGTCGAGGGACATCGAATTCTAAAACCAAAAGCTTTGCCAGAGGAAATGCGCCTGTAAAAAAGACAAGCTCGAATCAAAAAGTATCGAATTCAGATGAAATTCGTTTAAATAAGTATGTGGCTAATTCGGGGATGTGTTCTCGAAGAGAAGCCGATGTTCATATCGCAACCGGATTGGTAACTGTAAATGGAGTAGTAGTTACCGAAATGGGTTATAAGGTGAAGCCAGGAGACGAAGTGCGTTACGATGGTTCGCGTATTAATCCGGAGAAAAAAGCTTATGTGTTGTTAAATAAGCCAAAAGGTTTTGCAACGACAACGAGTGAAGGTAAAGGTAGAACGGTAATGGATTTAGTGGCTAATGCGACCAGTTCTAGAATAAAACCCATTGGTCGTTTAGGTAGAAATTCAAAAGGGTTGATTTTATTTACCAACGACGAGGCCATTATGAACAAATTTACCAATTCTAAAAATGGTGTGCCGCGTTTATTTCATATTGAATTAAGTAAAAACTTAAAGCTAGAAGATTTAAAAAAGATTCAGGCTGGGTTTAAAATCGAAGATAAATTAGTCGCTGTTGAAGAGATTAGTTATATCGATGGGGCTTCAAAAAAGGAAATCGGTTTGAAAATTAAGAATACCGGAAATACCATTATCCGAACTATTTTTGAACATCTAAATTACGATATCGTAAGTTTAGATTGTGTTGCCATTGCACACTTAACCAAAAAGGATATTCCAAGAGGACACTGGAAACATTTAACCGAGCAGGAACTCAATAGTTTAAAAATGCTGTAAGGGTTTAAAAACCAGTATAAAAGAATAACAGACCAGTAAATATTAATTTGCTGGTCTTTTTTTGATCAAAACAGATGGTTCTTTGTGTTGAAATTTAAAACATAAAAAGCGGCTGAAAGCACGATACGCGTGGAATACCCCGTATTTGCTGACTAAAAAAATATTCAAAAAAAATATTCAAAAGAGTTTGAAATTCATTTTTTTGTATTTCATTTGTAACTTATTTAGCTGAACAATTGAAATCTGTTTTTACGTTCGGGCTTTTGAACAAGAGGGAGTCATTTTCAAGAGCAGCTTATAGATTAAGTAACCGAATTTTAGAGCTAGCTTCCGCGTGTTACATTTTTTTAAGTCAACATTTGTTTGGCTTTATTCCTACGACTCATCCTCAACTGCAGGTTTGATATATTTTATTTGATATTGACTTAATAATGAATTATATTATAATTCTCATTTTTAAAATATTTAAAATAAAATAATGAATACCAAGTACATCGATTTAATCAGTCAAACATTCGATTTTCCACAAGAAGAGTTTAAACTGGAAGAAAAACAATTACAGTTTCACGATATAGATTTAATGGCGTTAGTAGAGGAATACGGCGCGCCTTTAAAATTTACCTATTTGCCTCAAATTTCAAATAATATTAACAAGGCAAAAGGCTGGTTTAAAAAAGCGTTAAAGAACAATAAGTATAAAGGTAAATACCACTACTGCTATTGTACAAAAAGCTCGCACTTTAAGCACGTATTAAACGAAGCATTAAAGAACGATATTCATATTGAAACCTCTTCGGCTTTCGATATTGATATTGTAGAAAACCTTAAGAAAGAAGGTAAAATTACCGACGAGACTTATGTAATTAGTAACGGATTTAAGCGTTCGCAGTATGTAACCAATATTGCGAGACTTATTAACAATGGTCATAAAAATGCCATTCCAATTATTGATAACTACGAGGAGTTAGATTTACTATCTCAGGAGATTGAAGGTAAATTTAACGTAGGGATTCGTATTGCATCAGAGGAAGAACCAAAATTCGAGTTTTATACCTCAAGATTGGGTATTGGATACAAAAACATTGTACCATTTTACAAAAATCAAATTCAAGGGAATAAAAAAGTAAAACTTAAAATGTTACACTTTTTTATTAATACAGGTATTCGCGATAATGCGTATTATTGGAATGAGTTACATAAATGTTTAAAAGTATACACAAGTCTTAAAAAGATTTGTCCGTCGTTAGACAGTTTAAATATTGGAGGAGGATTCCCAATCAAGAATTCTTTAGCATTCGATTTTGATTACGAATATATGGTTGATGAAATCATTAACCAGATTAAATTGGCTTGTGAAGATGAAGAGGTGCCAGTACCACACATTTTTACAGAATTTGGAAGCTTTACAGTAGGTGAAAGTGGTGGAGCTATTTACGAAGTCCTATACCAAAAACAACAAAACGACCGTGAGAAGTGGAACATGATTAATTCATCGTTTATTACAACCTTACCAGATACTTGGGCAATTAATAAACGTTTTATATTATTGCCAATTAACCGTTGGCACGATAGTTACGAACGTGTATTATTAGGTGGTTTAACCTGCGATAGCGACGATTATTACAACAGTGAACAGCATATGAATGCTATTTATCTGCCAAAATATAACAAGGAAAAGCCGTTGTATTTAGGTTTCTTTAATACCGGAGCTTATCAGGAAACTATTGGTGGTTTTGGCGGTTTACAACACTGTTTAATTCCGTCACCAAAGCATATTTTGATCGACAGAGATGAAGATGGTAATATTACAACGTCATTATTTAGTGAACAACAAAAAAGTGAAGACTTACTTAAAATATTAGGTTATGAAAACTAACACTTATGCTAATATCTCTGAAGATTTAGGGAAGTTAGACAGTGCTAAAATAGTTTTAGTACCTGTGTCTTTTGAAGATTCAAATACAGTGCAAAAAGGAAGTGCTTATGGATTCGAAGCCTTTTTAGCTGCTTCTGGACACATGGAGCTTTACGATATTGAAACTAATACAGAAGTATATCAGCAAGGGATACATTTAACAGAAACCATTTCAGATGATTTAGCAGAAGCGATGGTAGAGGCTGTTCATCAAAATGTTAAAAAATACATCAAAAAAAATAAATTTGTAACGCTTTTTGGAGGCGAACACACTACATCTATAGGGGCTATACGAGCATTTAACGAGATGTATCCGAGTTTAACGGTTTTACATTTAGGCGCTCATGCCAATGTGCGTAAAAGTAACAACGGAAGTGTTTTAAACAAGGCTTGTGCGGTTTATGAAGCGAGTCAGTTTACCAATTTAATTCAAGTGGGTGTACGTTCTATGAGTGTGACTGAAAAGACGGTAGTAGACGAAGAAAAAATCTATTTCGCACATGAAATGGCGATAGATGATTCATGGACCGATTCAGCTATTGATCAAATGACCGATAATGTATTTATTAATTTCAACTTAAATGCATTAGATATTTCCATAATGCCCAATACCGCTTCACCAATGCCAGGAGGTTTATTCTGGTATGAAACCTTAGAGTTTTTAAAGCAGGTATTTGCTGAAAAAAATGTGGTAGGATTCGATATAGTAGAACTGTGCCCGAACCCACAACAAAAAGCATCAGATTTCTTAGCAGCAAAATTGTATTATAAGATGTTAAGTTATAAATTTATGGATGAAGAAGTAGGTGATGATTACGATAACACTTACGACAATTCGAAACAAAAAAATAATATATCAAAATTTAACGAGGACGATGAGTACTAAAGGACCTATATCGCAATTTATAGAAAAGAATTATTTACACTTTAACGCAGCTGCTTTAGTAGATGCAGCAAAAGGTTATGAAACACACTTGCTGGAAGGTGGAAAAATGATGGTGACGTTGGCTGGTGCGATGAGTACTGCCGAATTAGGTAAATCGTTAGCAGAAATGATTCGTCAGGATAAAGTGCATATTATATCATGTACTGGAGCAAATCTTGAAGAAGATATTATGAATTTAGTGGCTCACAATTCATACAAACGTGTGCCAAACTACCGCGATTTATCACCACAGGAGGAATGGGATTTATTAGAGAATCATTATAATCGCGTAACAGATACTTGTATTCCTGAAGAAGAAGCATTCAGAAGATTACAATCACATTTATACGATATCTGGAATAAAGCCGATAAATCTGGCGAGCGTTATTTTCCACATGAATTCATGTATCAAATGTTAAACTCAGGAGTTTTAGAGCAATATTATGAGATTGACCCTAAAGATTCTTGGATGATTGCTGCTGCCGAGAAAAACCTACCAATAGTAGTTCCGGGATGGGAAGACAGTACTATGGGTAATATTTTTGCTTCATATTGTATTAAAGGAGAATTTAAAGCTACGACCATGAAGAGTGGTATAGAATACATGATGTGGTTAGCCGATTGGTATCCAAAAAATTCTTCAGGTAAAGGCGTAGGATTCTTCCAGATTGGTGGAGGTATAGCCGGAGATTTTCCAATCTGTGTGGTGCCTATGTTATATCAAGATATGGAAATGCATAACATTCCGTTTTGGAGTTATTTCTGCCAGATTAGTGATTCGACCACAAGTTACGGATCGTACTCAGGAGCTGTGCCAAACGAAAAAATTACTTGGGGTAAATTAGATATCGATACGCCTAAGTTTATAATAGAAAGTGATGCAACTATTGTTGCACCGTTAATTTTTGCATATTTGTTAGATCAATAATATAACCAACCCTTAAAAAATAAAATGTTACGTAAAATTGTAGATTACAAAAAGTTGAATCAGGATATCTTAAATCTTCTTGTTGAGAAATTTCCTGATGGATATGATGACACCGATGTAATTTCATTTAGAAATGCTCAAAATGAAATTATTGAGGCGGTTGAGGTACGTACCGATGATACTATTTATTTAGTAAAAGTTGGTAAACGTCTTGTACAAGCAATGGAAGACTTTGGTGATGATGATACTGATACAGCTGGTGATTCTGATGTAGATTTTGAAGGTGTGAAAGTTGAGGATGCCGATGCTGATGACGACGACGATGATGACGAAGCTACTAATGATGTAGCTGACGACGACGAGGAAGATGACGATGATAACGATTAATCAATTGTAGTGTAAAATGAGAACAGCTGTTTTTAAGTCTTACAAAAAAGGGTATTATACTTTTTGGTTTGAAAATGGAGAGGAATTGGTGTTCGAAGAAGTACATCCAAGAGTGCTAAAACAATACGATTTAAAAAACGATAAAAGTTATATTGATCAGGAGTTTAGAATAACTTTTGTTGAAGATTTTGAAGATGATGATGAAGAAATCAGTATTTACAGAATTGAAAGTTTAAAACCACTTTAATACAACTTTGTAAATAAATTCAAAAGATTATAAGTCTGCTATTTCATTAATGGCAGACTTTTTTTGTCCTAAAGGTTTCTTTAAAATCGCCTCCCATATAAATACGCTATAAACAATCAGGTATTCCAGTCCTATAATCCATAAGTTTTCAATGTTATTTGTATTGACATAGGCTAAATAACTTAAAATAATAGCGAAACTCCACACCAAAGGGAATTTATAGTTTGTAAAGACTGATAGTATTAAAAGTGTAGCAATGTACCAAGGATGCACCGTTGTAGCTGTAAAATAGTAAAAACTCAGGACCAATAACATACTGGATATTAGTTGTGGTAGGGTTTGGTTTTTCCTGAAAAAAGTCATGAATAGAACAAATCCAATAACTAAAACCGGAATATATTTCCCTATGATGGCGATTTCGTTATAACCTCTAAAGGTGTATCCAATGGCACGAGCGATATAATATAAACTAGCATTGAATTCAAAACGTTGAAACCATAAGCCTACGGTTTGCGTGTAGTTATTAACAAAATTTGTAGACAAGAAAGGTGAAAAAAGCAAGACAGAAACCAAGCCAACAATACCATAAAAACTCAGAAGTTTGACAAATCCTAAAGTTTTTGTTGAATGTCTATTTGTAAACCATTTGAAAATGAGAGGTAAAAATATCAATGGAATCAGTTTTATAGAAACTGAAAACGAAAAAATAACAGCAGCTAAAATCCATTTGCCTTTAGAAAGTAAATATAAACTCCAGATTAAAAAGAAAATCATGACGCCTTCAAAATGAAGATTTCCTGTTAATTCAATGATGATAAACGGATTTAAAATATACCAAAACAGGTTATAAACAGGTGTGTTGATAAGTTTTAAAAGTCGTTTTCCGAAGTAAAGTGTGCCAAAATCGGCGGCGATAATAAGTAGCCGCATCACGATTACAGAACCTAAAATACTGGTTTTAGCAAACAGAGCGGCAATAAGAAAACACAATTGGTTTAACGGTGGATAATTGGTAAAATGGCTTGCGTTAAGTTCGCCCATACCTTTAAACAATGTTTCAGCTTGCGCAACAGGATGTTCACCTTTGGAGATAAAAGAATCTACTGTAAATAAATAAGGATTGTAGCCTTCTAAAAGCAGCCTGCCATCCCATATAAACCGATAGAAGTCCTGAGACAAATTGGGAATGGCGAGAATAAACATAGCCCGAAAGGCAAAAGCAAAACCTGTTAATAACCTGGTGTTGGTTTTAAAAATGTTAACAAGTTTATAAAAAAGCAAGAATAAAATGCTATACAGAATAATTAGTGTTGTGTAATCTGTCCGGGCCAAATAGTATGCGAAAACAAAATACAGTAACAAACAGGCTAGGGTCAAAATAATTCCTGTATTCTGATATTTTGTAAACGGTTTTCGATCTTGCATAATTCAAATATAGCATCATTTTTAAACACATATGAATTTAAATGAATTAGACTTCCTTAATTTTTTACTTCTGTTTTTTGTCGAGATAATAAAAGAATCCCCTAAATAAAGTCAATTAGCTAATTCTTTGGCGTTATCTGATTTTTTTGAATAAAAGACTTAAATTTAAGTATGCCTTTATTGAGAAATTACCAATTGATATACAGGTTTATATCTAATAAAAAGTACAAATTTATATGAAACAAAAAGGTCCTGAAGCAAAGCGATTAGATGTAGGAGATGCTTATAGAAACTGGAAAAAATGGGGGCCTTATTTAGCAGAAAGGCAATGGGGAACTGTAAGAGAAGATTATAGTCTATATGGTGAATCTTGGGAATTTATCGATCATGATAAAGCGCGTAGTAATGCGTTTCGCTGGGGAGAAGAAGGCATCGGTGGCTTTTGTGATTCTCGAGAAATTTTATGTTTAGCTCCGGCTTTCTGGAATGGTAATGATACGATTTTAAAAGAACGCTTATTTGGTTTAACCAACAATCAGGGTAATCATGGTGAAGATGTAAAAGAACTCTATTTTCATCAGGTGTCAACACCTACACATTCTTATTGCAAATACCTTTATAAATACCCACAGAATGCATTTCCGTACAGCGATTTGGTAGAGCGAAATCGACGTAGCCGGGACGATTCGGAATATGAATTACTGGATACCGGATGCTTTAAGGATAATGCGTATTTCGATTGCTATATTGAATATGCAAAGGCTGATGTAGATGATATTCTACTTAAAGTGACTGTGGTTAATCGTGGAAGTAAATCCGCCGATATCCATGTGTTACCACATTTATGGTATCGTAATTTCTGGAAGCACAACAAACGTTTTGAACGTCCCAGTATGAAACAAGGCTCGCAGGAGAATGCGGTTTTGGCAAGAAGCATCCGTAACGGGCGTTATTATTTTTATCATGAAGGTGGAGAGCAGTTGTTTTGTGAAAATGAAACTAATAATACACGCATTTACAATGTGCCAAACGACGTGCCTTACGTTAAAGATGGTATTAATAATCATGTGATAGAAGGAGAAGCTTCTGTGAACCCAGATAAAACAGGATCGAAACTGGCAATTTGGTATCAATTTAAATTAAAACCGGGAGAGGAGCGAAGTGTAAGGGTTCGATTGAGCAAGAACAAAATTGAATCGCCTTTTGTTGATTTTGATGACGTTTTCAATTTAAGACAACAGGAATGTGAAGCTTTTTATAGTGAAACTATTGAGTCTGATGTTCCGGAGTCGCATCAAAAGGTGGCTAAAGCAGCATTTTCAGGCTTGTTATGGACTAAACAGTTTTATTATTATGATGTGTTTAAATGGTTGTTTGGCGGACCCGGAGAAGCGAAGCCCAATCGCGTGAATTTAAGAAACTACAGTTGGCAGCATTTAACCAATAGGCACGTTATTTCTATGCCAGACAAATGGGAATATCCGTGGTATGCCGCCTGGGATTTGGCTTTTCACATGGTATCATTTGTAGAGATTGATCCGTATTTCGCAAAGGAGCAGCTTTTATTGGTGCTTCAGGAAAGTTACATGCATCCTAACGGACAAATACCTGCTTACGAGTGGAACTTTAGTGATGTGAATCCACCGGTACATTCCTGGGCGGTATGGAATGTTTATGAAAAAGATAAAGAATATACAGGAGTAGGAGATACGGCTTTTTTAGAAAAGGTGTTTCAAAAGTTACTCATTAATTTCACCTGGTGGGTAAACCAAAAAGACAAAAACGGCATCGATTTGTTTGAAGGCGGATTTTTAGGTTTAGATAATATCGGGGTGTTCGACCGTAACCACATGCCGCCGGGCATTACCAGAATGCAGCAGGCCGATGCGACTAGTTGGATGGCACTGTTTACCATTAATATGCTGCGCATGTCTTTAGAATTGGCTAAAACCAATAAGATTTATGAGGAGGTTGCAGCGAAGTTTTTTAGACACTTTTTAAACATTGCCTGGGCTATGCATCATATTGGTCAAAAAGATATTTCACTCTGGGATGATGAAGATAATTTCTATTATGATGTGGTTGAAATGGAATCTGGTGCCACCGAACGTTTAAAGGTGCGATCGCTGGTTGGAATCATTCCTTTATTTGCCGTTGAAATTATTCATAGAGATTTATTCGAAGAGCTGAAAGAGTTTAAAATTCGAGCTGCTGAAATTGTTAGAACGCGTCCAGATTTAGCTTCATTAATATCAAATATTGAGAAAATTAATAAAGACGGTTATCATTTATTTTCCATTATGCGCGGTTTCCGATTGGAGCATTTATTAAAACGTATGCTGGATGAAGAAGAATTTTTGTCCGATTACGGGATTCGTTCCTTATCGAAGTATCATGAAAAGCATCCGTTTGTGTTTGAACATTACGGGCGTCATCAAATCCAATATGAATCCGGCGAGAGTAGAACGAATATGTTTGGAGGAAATTCAAACTGGCGCGGCCCGATCTGGATGCCTTTGAACTATATCATTATTCGTTCGCTTCGAAAATATTACAGTTATTACGGCGATACCTATACTTATGAATATCCGACCGGTTCAGGAAATAAATTGAATTTAAAACAGATTTCTAATGAGTTAACTAAACGTTTGGTGAAACTTTTTGAACCAAATAAAGAAGGGAAATTTCAATATCATTCAGATGATGATTCTCATATGTTTACCAAAGACGAACATTTTAAAAATGAACATTTATTTTATGAGTTTTTTGATGGTGATAATGGTAAAGGCTTAGGAGCATCTCACCAAACTGGCTGGACCGCTTTAATTGCTAATTTAATTATGGAAATGGATGAAGATTGATTTCCATGTTGTTGTATAGAAAGAAAAAGGCTCGCAGATTAGCGAGCCTTTTTTGATATTTAAACGTGACTTTGTATTAAACTTTAGAGGTTAAAGATTTAATGAAAACATAACCAAAACCAGAGAATAGCATTAAGTGGAATGGGAATAATCCGAAGTCTCCTCCTTGGTTTCCAACAACGAAAGCACTGTACATTCCAAATCCGAAATACAGCATTAATAAACCTTCAAAAATAACGTGAATGGAAACTGTTTTCTTAAGGTATTTGTTTTTCTTCCAACTATCTTTTAATGTGTTAATATTGAATTTAGGTGTGCGTACAAATTCACTTTTCTTACCCCAGTGACCTTCTAATACGGCAATCGAGTTGTGTAAAGAGAAGCCCATAGCAATAGAGAAGAATACGAAGAACATCCCTATATATCTGATGAAGTTTTTAATACCACCTCCATAGGTGTTCTTATACATAAACCAATAACATACAAAGAAGATGATAGTACTAATTACGAAGAAACTCATAACGTAAAAATATGGTTTTAAGTGTGTGTACTCATTCTTGATGTATAACATCGGAATACTTAAAATACCGACAATTAATACGTTTAAGAACATGGTACTGTTTAATAAGTGTAATAAGCCGTGAACTTTAGTTTTAGCTGATATATTTTCACTTTTTAAAACACGCCAAAGCATTTTTCTGAAGTTTTCTGCTCCCCCTTTATTCCATCTGAATTGTTGTGAACGTGCAGCACTAATTACTATTGGTAATTCTGCTGGGGTTTTAACATCTTCTAAATATTTAAATTTCCAGTTTTTTAACTGCGCACGGTAACTCAAATCTAAATCTTCGGTTAGGGTATCACCTTCCCAGTTTCCTGCGTCGAGAATACAGGTTTTACGCCAGATTCCGGCAGTGCCATTAAAGTTAATGAAGTGACCTTTTGAGTTTCTTCCAACCTGTTCTAACGTAAAGTGGGCATCTAAAGCAAAGGCCTGAATTTTGGTAAGTAACGAGTAGTTGCGGTTTAAGTGTCCCCAACGGGTTTGAACCACACCAATATTTTTGTCTTTAAAAAATGGAATGGTACGTTTTAACCAGTCTTCTTCCGGAAGGAAATCAGAATCGAAAATGGCGATAAACTCACCTTTAGCAATCGTTAATCCTTCTTTTAAAGCACCGGCTTTAAAACCAGTTCTGTTGGTTCTGGTAATGTGCTGAATGTCTAAACCTGTGGCTTGTAGTTTTTTTACATGCTCACGAGTAGACTCTACTGTTTCATCGGTGGAATCGTCAAGAACCTGAATCTCAAGTTTGTCTTTTGGATAATCGATTTTAGCAATATTATCTAACAAACGCTCCATAACGTACATTTCGTTATAAACCGGTAACTGTATGGTGACGAAAGGTACTTCGTCTGAATTCGATAAATCGAATGTCTCACAATTCTCTTTGCATCGTTTTGATGACAGATAATTGAAAAGAAGATTTAATTGCGCTAATGCATACATGAAAATAAGCAGAAGTGCAACACTATAAATAATGATAACTGTTGTTTCTAAAATCATTTCTTAATACTATATTTAAAAATCCAACCTAAGATTTTAATGCCTGCAAATATACTACCTTTTATGGTTCCTGAAACTTTTGAGACACCAATTCTATTTCGATAATTTACAGGTATTTCTGTGTAAGATAATTTTTGCTTTAAGGCCTTTAATTGCATCTCTATGGTCCAGCCATAGGTTTTGTCTACCATGTTTAAATTCAGTAGTTTATCATATTTTATAGCGCGAAATGGTCCCAGATCGGTATATGTTGCAGAGAAGAACAGCGCCATCAAATTTGTGGCCAGCCAGTTGCCAAAGATTTGAGGTCCTGTCATGGACCCGGGTTCACGTAGATTTTTTACGCGAGAACCAATAACAAAGTCTATATTATTTTCGATAATAGGCTGCACTAGTTTGGTTAATTCTTCAGGGTAATCGCTATAGTCTCCATCCAAAAATACAATAATATTTGGTTTTTCATCCTTATTTTCAATGTATTGCATGCCTTTTAAGCAAGCGTAGCCGTAACCCCTATTGTTTTCGGTCAATACGGTGGCACCTGCCTGTTTCGCATTTCGTTCGGTATCATCGGTTGAGTTGTTACTAACGACAATAATTTCTTCGACAATATCCGGGATGTCGTTAATGACTTTCGCAATAGAATCTGCTTCATTATAAGCAGGAATGATAACATTAATTTTGGGCATTAAGTTGTTGTTTCAAAAAGTAAACTGTTTTTGAGTTCTATTTTTTGGTTAATAAATCAATTAAATTTACATCGTTGCCAAGCAAAATTTCATTGGCATTGATGCGTCCTTTCATGCTGCTGTTTTCTAATTTCAAAACCCCTCTAGGACAAACGGCAGAGCATATACCGCAACCCACACAACTGGAGCGTACAATGTTTTCTCCTTTTTGAGCATAAGCACGAACATCGATACCCATTTCACAATAGGTTGAGCAATTTCCGCAGGATATACATTGTCCGCCATTTGTGGTTATTCTGAATTTAGAAAATAATCGCTGTTGAAATCCAAGTACGGCTGCCATAGGGCAACCAAATCGACACCACACACGATTTCCTAAAATCGGGTAGAAACCTGTGCCAATTACCCCGGAAAAGATAGATCCAATGTAAAAACCATAAGCCGAACGGAGGCTACTTGGTTTTATTAAGAAAATCTGTTCAGATGTTCCGGTAACATATAAAATGAATAAGCTTAAAATAATGATGAAGTAGTCAATAGCGCCGTATCGAGCGTCTTTGCCTAATTCATGACGTTTGAATAGTATGACTACAGAAAAAAGCAGTGTTAATAATAGACCTGAACCCATTAAAAAAGCCTTGCTTGATAACCAATAGTTGCTCGGGTTTTTATCTAAATAAGAATAGATGACTGCAATGGTCATAATCACAGAAAAGACCAAAACGGTATGGATTAACCAACGTTCGATTTTCCACGCCGATTGTTTTTTACTACTTAACTGTCTGAACGGATCGCCAACAGTTTCCGCCAAGCCACCGCAACCACAAACCCACGAACAATACCAACGTTTCCCATATTTGTATGTCAGAATGGGGGAAATAACAAAAATGGACAATATTCCAAAAATGAGCATGGCCAAACCTAAATTTCCTGAGGATAGTAAACCGTTGACCGACCAGCTATCGAACAAGTAATAGTTTAGTGGCCACATACTTTTTAAATCGTAATAAGGTAAGTTGTACTCCGTACTTTGGTTTAATCGAGACATGAACTCAGGAATTAAAAACGCAAAGCCTAGTTGGAAAAACATCACCGATATAGTTCGTAACTGTTGATAACGATTATGTCTGTATTTTAAAATGAATTTGTAGCCAAAAATTAAAATGGCTAACGTGTAAAGTGTACCATAAACAAACCATTGGCTAGCAGGATTGCCATTTAATAATTTGCTTAATGGGTCGAACAGGGCTATTAATCCGGAGTTAGAGTTTCCACTTATTCCAAGCCCTAAATATTCCGGATAGAAATAAAGTATAATGTAAAATCCAGTAAGAAAGACTCCGGTAATCCAGCCTAAAGTACCTCGAGAAGAAATGGATTTAAACCAAACGCCATCGTTTTTTATACCTTTTGATTTGTTTAAATACAAAGCATTGGAAAATATTATGGTTCCAGTAGCGATGCAAACTAAGCTCAGTGTTAGAAATAAACCTTTGTTTGGAAAGTAGGTATTGAAGCCAGCTAGCATCAGAATAAAAAGTCCAGCCAGACCAAGACCTAATGCGACTTTCTGTGTTAATGATAAACCTGTTGACTCTGGTTTTGCTAAAGACATGCTTATCTGTTTTTCGGTACTCATAATTCGTGTTGTAATTGACGGTTATAAGCATTCTGAATTTTGGGGTGATAGGTCTTAGAAAATTCAGGGTCGAAATTAGCTTCTTCTAAATGATTGATCACATAATCGACATCGCGTCCTTCGTTGAGCCAGGTCTCAAAGGTTTCATGACGCAAGCGAATACCAAAAGCATTTATACCTAAAAAAGCATTGGTGTTTTTATTGTAAGCAATGGTGATACATTTTAAATGGTCTTTATCTTTCCAATGAAAATGACTTTCGCATTCAGGTTTGTTTTTTTCATTGTTAACCCACCCGTAGGTTTGGTATTCGATGTCGAAAAACTTAGCAGAATTGAACCAATGGCTAGGCTGATATGGCATTTTTTGAATGCAAATGGTTTGCGCGATAACTTCGCCCATCATCCTTCCTGTATACCAAACGGCTTCAATAGAGCGACGGTTTCCTATTGGTTCCAATTGTTCGGCACAATCACCAATAGCATAAACATCTTCAATATTGGTCTCTAAAAATCGGTTAACCACAACACCTTTATTGGTGTTGATTTTTGAGGATTTTAAAAAGTTGATATTCGGTGATACGCCTGCTGTGAGTCCGACAAAATTACAGGGGATTTCTTCGCCTGTTTCTTCAATGACAATCGATTTTACTTTTCCGTGGTCATCAGATTTGATCTCTTTTAGATTAGAAGATAAACGCAAATCGATATGATGATTTTTGATATGCTCAGTAACAAGTTGACTGTCGTTCTCAGGTAAGACATTATTCCAAAAACTAGATTCTCGCACTAAGAAAGTTACAGGGATTTGTCTTGAACTTAACATTTCAGCTAATTCAATACCAATTAATCCGCCACCAACAATCACGGCGCGTTTGCAAATTTTGTTGTTAGGTGCATTGATCTCAAGAAGTTCTAAATCCGGCTTACTGTATAACCCTTGAACGCCTTTTAAATGTTCTCCCGGCCAACCAAATTTGTTAGGTTTGCTTCCTGATGCTATAATGAGTTTATCGTAGCGTAGTGGAGAATCATCAGAAAAATGGAGGGTCTTGTTATCGGTATCAACAGCCTGAACGTAGGCTTTTTTCAGAGTGATGTTGTTCTTTGTCCAAAACCAGTTTTCGTAAGGTTGTGTGTGTGAAAATGTCATATGGCCCATATAGACATACATAAGTGCCGTACGCGAAAAGAAATATTCCGATTCGGCTGAAATCACCGTGATTTTTTTGTCGGAAAGCTTTCTAATGTGTCTTGCCGCCGTAATTCCGGAGATGCCGTTGCCAATAATAACAATATGTTCCATTAAGGTGTTTTTGTTAAATGTTTGTCGAACCTTCTACGAAATACTTAAAAACCCGATACAATTTGTTTAAATTTAAAATAAATTTTTGGTATGCGATTATTTTTAATTGGGTTTGCTGTTTTTTTATTGAATTCCTGTGCAATGTCGACTTCTGCGCCAAGCAAAATTAATGGTGTTAGTTTTGTCGCCTCCAGAGATTCTATAAATAGCGCGCATGTAAACCCGATTATTAACCTTCAGGCAAATTATGTTGCTATCATGCCCTTTGGATTTATACGTAATTTAGAGCACCCCCGGATTACGTACAATTCAAATAGACAATGGTTTGGTGAAACTGAAGGCGGAGTCAAGCAGTATGCAAATGCGTTTCAAAGCCAACAAATACGGGTGATGATTAAACCTCAAATTTGGGTGAGTCGTGGTGAATTCACCGGAAAAATTAAAATGAATTCAGAAGAAGCCTGGCAGGAATTAGAAGAAACGTATTCTAATTTTATTTTAGATTTTGCAAGAGTTGCTGAGGAAACTCAGGTAGAATTATTTTGTTTAGGTACTGAATTGGAAACCTTCGTCGATCACCGACCTGAGTTTTGGTTGGAATTGATTAATCGCATACGAAAAGTGTACTCCGGAAAATTAACTTATGCGGCTAATTGGAATGAATATAACCGAACGCCGTTTTGGAATCAACTGGATTATATTGGTATTGATGCCTACTTTCCGGTGAGTGATATGCAAACTCCAACCGTTGACGATTGTAAAAAGGGTTGGGCGAAGTATAAACCTGTTTTGAAATTATTTTCAGAAAATATAAATAAGCCTATTTTGTTTACTGAGTTTGGGTATCGCAGTGTTGATTATTCTGGGAAACGACCTTGGGATTCCGATAGGAAGATGAATGCAGTGAATTTAGAAGCTCAGTTAAATGCGACTCAGGCCCTACTGGAAACTTTTTGGGGAGAACATTGGTTTGCTGGTGGTTTTCTATGGAAATGGCACCATAAATATGAAACTTCGGGAGGCAAACAGAATTTTATGTTTACGCCACAAAACAAACCGGTTGAGATTTTGGTGAGAGATTGGTACGCTCGTTATTAATTTTTCAAGGGGAAATTTATTTAGTAATTAAATCTTCAATTTTAATTTAAAAATAACGTTTAGACGTCTCATTTTATGCTAAACCTTTAGCTTTGTATAAAAAAAAGTAAGCATGAGTACATATGCCATTGGCGATATTCACGGAGGATTTAAAGCCTTAATTCAGGTCTTAAATAAGTTGGAAGTTAAAGATGAAGATACTTTGATTTTTATGGGTGATTATGTAGATGGATGGAGTGAGTCGGCACAAACAGTTACTTTTTTAATAGATTTGTCTGAAAAGATAAACTGTATTTTTATTAAAGGGAATCACGATGTGTGGTGTGAAGACTGGTTAAAGTCTGATTACGTGAATCCAACATGGTATATCCACGGTGGTAGGGAAACCATGGAAAGTTATGCTGCTTTTTCAAAGGAAGAAAAGTTAGCGCATCATACGTTTTTTAATGTCATGCCTTGGTATCATATAGATGATGAAAACAGATTGTTTATTCATGCCGGTTTTACATCGATGCACGGCGTGAGTAAGGAAGTTATGGAAAGTAGTTTTTCAACGGACAGAACCCTTTGGGAAATGGTTTTGGCTTTAGATGAATCGCTTGCCAAAGATTCAGAGAAATATCCAAATCGATTAAAGCATTACAAGGAAATTTTTATCGGACATACACCGACGATTAATTTCAATTCGTTTGAGCCTATGCATGCGGCTAATGTTTGGAATGTCGATACCGGAGCTGCGTTTTATGGTCGATTAACCGCTATGAATGTCGATACCAAAGCTTATGTGCAAAGCGATGTGGTTAAAGATTTGTATCCAAACGAAAGAGGAAGAAACAGAAGCTAACTATTCCATAATTTTAAAATCCTTAATTGCCTGATTGGGCTCAATAACATTGTAACCCGCCCAGAAGTTTGGATCGTATTTTGGTAGATATGTGGGTTTAATCCTCGGGTTTTCCTTGAAATTATTGAATTCACTTTCAGAAATCATATCGGTTTCAAAAACAACCAATACTTGTTTTGAAAAACTCGATAAAATAAAATGAATATCAGAAACCAGTTCATTTTGTTTTCTTCGGCCTTGTGTGTTTTTATTTTTTTCAACAATTTTTAAAGGCCGTTTAATACCAATATTGCTGCCCTGAGTATTTTCGGCAAATCGGAGGGAGTAGCTGCGGTCTTCGTTTTTTCCATAGATTAAGGTGCCTTCTTTTTGAAATGCTTTAAATGAAAACCCGAGCAAACTAAAACTTCTTAAGTCTTTTACATTTCTGTAATCGACGCGAACCACCGCAAAATCATCGGTATTAATGTATAAAATGCCTTGATAATCGGCACTGCGTTTTGGCGTGAAACTTACTTTATAGACAAAATCATCGTTTAGAAAGGCATAGTCTAACAGTTGGTATTCATATTTATTGGATTTATGAATAAAGTTGAGGTCGCTTTTTTCTGAAATAAAACTTTCGTTAATTAAATTGGAAATCGCCTGTTTATTACTCATTAAAAAAAGTTCTTTCCGTGTGTTTTCGTCTGTTTCCTGTTCATCTAACAGGGATTTTGATTGTTTAGCTTCTTCGGTTTCAAAAAATGAGGAATCAATACTTTCTTTAGTGCCAAACCAGCCGGATTTTATTTTCAAATACGAATCACGCTTAATGTGCTTTTGCGCTATGTCTCTTAGCTTGGTTTCAAAACTTTTTAAATTGATTTCGGTGTCTTTGTTATACAGTTTCGAGGCTTTAATAACGTCTAGTTTCTCGGAATGGGAGGTGTTGTTTGTGTAAAGATTCGCTAAAAGTTCAATGTGGTAATCGTTGCTTTTAGGAAGCGAATGAATGACACTATCAATAAACGCTTGATTAAGTTCCGGAATACTGCTCTTTTCAATATCAATAACCTGCTTCTGCATTTTGGTATTAAAAGAAGTTCTTGAAAACAAAGTACTTTTAGTGACTTCGGTACTGTAGTTTTGCAGCAGGTTTTCTTTTACTTTTTCAATAATTTCTTCAGCCGTATAATGTTTGTTCGATACCAGAATTTCATCCAGTTCAATGGATTTAGGACGTAATATAATTAGGCTATCTTTAAACTTAGAAGCTGAAATGCTTTTGTTCTCATAACCTAAACATTGTATGGTTAAACTGATATCGTTTTTATTATTTAGGTTGATTTGGAATTCGCCATTTTCGTTACTTATTACTCCAAAATTATTAGAGGTTGATATGGTTGCAAAGGGCACTGGTTTTTGTGATAAAGAATCTAAAATGGTAGCTTTAAGAGTTTCCTGGGCAGATACGGAAAAGCTTAAATATGCCATGCAAAAAAAGAAGGTGTAGGTACGTTTCATAGTATTTTGCTTTACTATAAAAATAGAAGATTCACCCTTTATATTGTAACAATCAAGCGATTATTTTTTATTCAGGGGGTATAATTCCTGACTAATAAAATCCTTTGGGAAGTTTTCGTCGCCTTCAAAACCGAGTTCAATATCGCGACCGTTATAAGGAATATGAGCCGTTTTAAAAAGGTAGTCCCAAACACTCAAGGTAATGCCATAGTTTATTCCGAATTTAGCTTGTTTCGGTAAATCTTTTACATGATGCCATATGTGCATTTTAGGATTGTTTAAAAGGTATTTTAATGGCCCATAATTCCATCCCAGATTGGCGTGGTTTAAATGTCCGATAGTAATATTGAAAAAGTGAATGATTGCTACATCCTGTGCATCAAAACCACCAATAATCGCCATAGGAATGTATAATAGCGATTTGTAAACCACAGGTTCCATCCAGTGGTAACGTAAATGTGCAGCAAAGCCCATTTCTTTCACTGAATGGTGTACTTTATGGAAATTCCAGAGTAGCGGGACACGATGTAAAAGTCTGTGAGTATTCCACTGAATAAAATCTCCGACAATAAAAAATATGAATAAGCCTAAAACTTTTGGAAGAGCATCAACATCGAAGAGTTGAAAGTTGGAAACACTTAAGCCGAAAACACCAAGGATATCGTTAAAAAACTGTGCTGCTGTGTTTGATAAGGCAATCAATACGATTAAATTTAGAAGAAAAAAATTGAAGAACATATAGAAGGTGTCCAGCCAAAAGTCCTTTCTAAAAATGGATTGTTGTTTTCTCCAGGGGAATATAATTTCCAAAAGCCAAACTGCAAGTGAGATAAAAATGAGCCCATAGAAATAATTGTCCCAGTGATTAATGGTAATGAACTCGTGTTTCAAGTAATTCCAGTAACCAGTGTACGATTTTTGTATTATTTCTATATATTTATTCATAATGAACTAAACTTAAGGTAAAAATAAGATATTATGAGGACATTAGATAGCTTATTGGCCGAGTATTCCGAAAGTCACCAAACCACATATAACAAGCGTATTCATTATGTATGTGTGCCTGCCATTTTCTTTTCCATTGTAGGATTGTTGGCTTGTATACCCGTCGGAAATTTGTTTGCTGATTTTAATCCCGAATGGTTACAACCCTATTTACATGTTGGAACTTTAGGTATCTTTTTGGTGTTGTTATATTATTTAAAATTGTCTTTCAGACTGTTTTTAGTAATGTTTGTTTTTTCAGTGTTAATACTTCTCGGAATTGAATTAATTGATCGTCTAAGTTTAGCACCTTTATGGTTAAAGATGTTGTTGATTTTCGCTATTGCCTGGGTATTTCAATTTATAGGACACTATCATGAAGGGAAGAAGCCTTCCTTTTTAAAAGATTTACAGTTTTTATTAATTGGCCCGGCATGGACGATGAGTCATCTTTTTAAATTTTAATTTGAGAAATTTGAATTAGCAGCATCCGCCTCCATCGTAATGGTACGTGGATTCGCTTATGAAAATATCATCTCGGTTTAAAGAAGCTAAAGCATTGGCTGTTTTATCACAAATAGCTAAAGGTTGATTTTTTAGAAGGATATGGCCTTTATGGTCATCGAAATAATTGTTTTCACCAAAATAAATCACTGCTTTACCTGTAAAAACACATGGGCCGTCTTCTGATATGGGGTCTTTTATGGCAGCCACTTCAATAGATTCAATGTAAATTAATTCATCTGTTGGGTAATGTTTAGGGTCGAGAATACGGTAAGGTTTTCTTGCGCGAATTTCAATGGTTCCAAATCCGGCATCGGTTAGCATTTTAACGTAATCGTTAATCGGCAGGCTTCCACTCAAACACAATGCGCGTAATCGTTCGTCGTTGCGAAGGATGTCATTTATAGGTTGTTCACAGGTTGGGTCACTCATTACCAGACGCCCGTGAGGTTTTAACACGCGATACATTTCAGCAATGGCTTGTTTTAAATCATCGGCTTTAAAAATATTAAACAGGCAATTTTGCGCAGCAACATCAATGGTATTGTCTTCAACGGGCAAATTTAGTGCATCTCCCTTTTTTAGGTCTACAAACTCACTTTTAAACCATGGGTTTAGAGCTTCGGCTTCGATAAAGTTTTTTCTTGAAGCTTCTAACATTTCATCAACTACATCAATACCAATAACCCCATCTTTTTGACGATTAAAATAGGAAAACTGTAAGAGTTCCATGCCGCCGCCTACGCCAACATAAAGCATTTTAGGATTGTTGGTCAAGTCGCGAGCATGTACCGTGCTGCCACAACCATAATTCATCTCCTGCATGATTTTCGGAATTTTTAATCCGGGTAACTCCCAAATGGGATTTGTGGTGCAACATAAACCTATAGCAGGAGTTAGTGCAGCTTCTTTGTAAACATTGTGGGTTGTTTCAAGGTAACTCATAAGGTGTGATTTATAAAAACTGAGTCGAGACGTCATTGTAAAAATAACAGGTTAGAAGTTGTTTTCTTATGAAGTTCATTAAAATTCTTTTCACGAACATCTTTTTTTTTGAACGACTCGTAAATACAAGGTCGGGTTTGCAATTTGGTGTTATTCGTCGAATACTTCTTATGAAAAGCAATATGAATTTGAATGAAGACGTTGTAAATAACCTAAAATTGCTAATTTCGGCCAGCCCTAAATTTATTAATAATTAACTGAAAAGTATGAGAAAAGTTTTTTTGAGTTTATGTTCCATAGTGTTCGGATTATCTGCATTTGCCCAGAGTTTTGGAGGAAGCCCGTGGGTCTTTGAAGCTGGTTTTAATGCTGTAAATGTCTATTCGGTGGGAGAAGATGCACCTCAAGGCCCGTTTTTAGATGAGTTCTTCAATGTTACCGACCACTGGAATATTGGATTGCCAACGGTTAAGGTCGCAAGATACATAAATGACGATGTGTTTTTAAGTGTTAGAGCTTCATTCAATAAGCTAAGAAAATGGGGAGAGTTCACTGATGATCCAAGAGTGGAAGTAGATAAATTAACCTATTTAGGGTTCGATGCCATGATTAACACGAACATTAATAATTTATTTGAATCAGAAAATTTTGAACCTTTTGTTGGAGCAGGTTTAGGATACACCTGGATTCAGGAAGGAACTTATAATATGCTTTCAGCGGCTAATGGAACTGATGATTTAGTAGGAGCAGCAACGATAAACGCGTCAGTAGGATTAAAATACTGGTTTTCTGAAACCATTGGTTTAAGCTGGGAAACCACTTATAAGCATTCGTTTGAAGATTACTTAACCAAACACTGGCAACACAGTTTGGGGATTATTTTCAAGATTGAAGATTGTACCTGTTACTAATTATAAAATGATATAAAAAAGAAAGGCTTAGTTTTTACTAAGCCTTTCTTTATATTTTATGATGGTATTAAAATGATTTATAACGATTTGATAAGATCGCGGAATAAAGTAATCATATTAGGTTCGGCTTTTTTAGCCATTTCAATAATTTCAGTAATATCCACCGGTTGTAAATTATCGGGATCACATTCATCGGTTAGCACAGAAACAGCTGCAACTTTAAGTTTCAAGTGGTTTGCCACAATCACTTCAGGCACCGTACTCATACCAACAGCATCAGCACCAATAATTTTTAACATGCGATATTCTGCACGCGTTTCCAGTTGCGGACCTAAAACACTGGCATAAACACCTTCATGTAAGGTGATTTTATGATGTTTAGCGATAGATTTAAACTTCGTGTTGATTTCGGCATCGTATGGTGCACTCATATCGACAAAGCGTTCTCCTAAATGTTCAACACCCTTGAAGGCTAAAGGAGAATCGCCTTGTAAATTGATATGGTCATCAAGTAGCATTAATTCACCTTTTTTAAAGTTGGTGTTAATTGCTCCGGCAGCATTAGATACTAATAAGGTGTTAATGCCTAGTTTTTCCATAATGCGAACTGGGAAAGTAACATCCTGCAACGTGTAGCCTTCATATAAATGAAAACGCCCCTGCATCACCATAACTTTTTTACCATCTAAAATGCCGTAGATTAATTTTCCTTTGTGAAATTCTACGGTTGCCGTTGGGAAATTCGGGATATGGTTATAGCTGACTTCGTGTAGAATTTCAATTTCGTTAACTAACTGACCAAGGCCAGTACCTAGAATAATACCTATTTCTGGATTATCAAAACCTTTACTTTTTAGGTAATCTGTAGTTTCATTTATTATCTTAATCATGTTTGGTGTAATATGGTTTTAATTCTTGAAAATCTTGCATATCTTCAAAGGTATCAATATCGTTTAATTCTTGTAGTAAGTAAACGTTGTTGTTTTGTAAATTTTTTAAAGTATCCGTTAATACGGTTTCGGTTCCCCAGGCTTTGTCTTTAAATAACATTGAATTTAGGGCATTCATGCCTAAAAGGTAGTAGCCGCCATCTTTTGCTGGTCCAATAACAAAATCGTTAGTATTGAGTTGCTGAAAAGCATGGTTTATAATGTTTTCATTTAAGTCTAGTAAATCGCTGCCAATAATCAGGATTTTATGGTATCCTAAACCAAAAAGTTCGATGAAAGCCTGTTCCATGCGCTCCCCTAAATCGTTCCCTTTTTGTAATTTCTTTTTAAAGATATCCGGATTCCAAATGTCATTTTTAATGATGTTCTTAGAATAAAAAACGAATTTATCTGCATTTACAGGTTCCGAAATCCTTGCTGTATGTTTTAATAGATGTTTGTAAATATTTAGAGCAGGTTCATTTCCAATAGTTTTTGCCAAACGTGTTTTACATTGTCCTAATTCAGGGTTGCGGGTAAAGATGATTAAGGCATTTTTTGAAGTTGGAAAATGAAGATCAAAAGTCATGTCGTTATCGTTTTCATCTCCTTTGGTGTTAATAAGTCCCATAAGATTTTAAATGAATTAGGCTACTGTGCCTTGGCAACTACTACCGGCGCCGGCAGTACAGCCGTAACAGTGTTGTGAAATGACAATATCCCGACCTTCTAAAAGCCTTTCATTGTATTCTGAAATGTGCTTGGCTTTGCTATTTACAGGAAGTTCGAGCATTTGATTGAAATCACAATCGTATAAATAGCCATTCCAACTCACTGAAAGCGTATTGGTGCACATCACATTACCTACAGCATTCGGATTAAAGGCTTCCACTAGGTTATACATATAATCTTCGTAATTTTCTGAAGCGATTAAATAGTCTAGAAAACGACTCACCGGTAAATTGGTTAGAGCGAATAGATTATGAAAATGAATATCAAATTCTTCTAGGAGTGCCTTTTTAAAATCTTTTTCCATCGCCGATTGATTAGCCGGTAAAAAAGCACCGGATGGATTATATACCAAATCTAATTTCAGTTTGCTATCCGGCATGCCATAACCAATAGCGTTAAGCATCTTTAAGGCTTTAAGTGAGGCATCGAAAACACCATCGCCACGTTGGTTGTCGGTTTTGCCTTTAGTCCAGTGAGGCATCGAACTTACCACATGTATATTGTGCGCTTTAAAGAATTCCGGTAAATCGTGATATTTTTTGTTGGCGGTGATAATGGTAAGATTCGATCGCACAATAAAATCTTTAATGCCCGCTTTTGAAGCTTCATCAACAAACCATCTGAAATTCGGGTTCATCTCCGGGGCACCACCGGTTAAATCCAAAGTATGTGCTCCTGTATTTTTAATCACTTCCAAACATTGTAGCATGGTTTCCTTGCCCATAATTTCTTTACGGTCTGGGCCCGCATCCACATGACAATGTTTACAGGTTTGGTTGCACATATAACCCAAATTAATTTGTAAAATTTCCAGCTTTTTGGCTTTCAACGGAAATTGATTGCTTTCTGAAATTTTGGCTTTAAAAGTGGGTAATTCACCAGCTTGAAAAATACCATTGGAAAGAATATCCAATTGTCTTTTAGCATTTGCCAATTCACTTTGGCGTTTATGAAGTGATTTTATCATGAGTATCCGGTTAACTTTAGATTCGGGAGATTTTTTACATATCTAATTTGTTCACTTTATTCATCATTTGAACGCCGTGAACTAATGAAGCACCACCGCGAATGGCTGCGGCCACGTGTAAAGCTTCCATCATTTCTGCTTTAGTGATGCCGCGTTGCAAGCCGTCGCCGGTATAGGCGTCAATACAATATGGACATTGAATAGTGTGAGAAACGGCTAAAGCAATGAGCGATTTTTCGCGTTCGGTTAAAGCGCCTTCTTCAAAAACTTTTCCGTAGTATTCGAAAAATTTAGCACCTAGTTCTTCGTTCCACTCTGATATTTTTCCGAATTTTTTCAAATCGGCCGGGTCGTAATATGTTTTTTGCATGAAGTTTTTGGTTTAAAGATAGAAATCTATGATGGTAAAGTCGAAAGGTTTTAAGATTCTTAACAAAAAAAGTCCATTATTCATAAGTGAAACTAATGGACTTAAAACGTTGCCGTTTTTGATCTAGAAATTGAAAAGTGGAATTTAAGTTTTGGTAATACTTCTTGAAATGACTACTTTTTGAATTTCTGAAGTCCCTTCGTAAATCTGCGTGATTTTTGCATCACGCATTAAGCGTTCCACATGATAGTCTTTTACAAAACCGTTACCACCGAAAATCTGTACAGCTTCAACGGTATGTTGCATAGCGACTTTCGAGGCTTGTAATTTGGCAACGGCACTCGACACATCGTAATTTTTACCTTGATCTTTATCCCAGGCAGCTCGCATCACCAAATAGCGAGCGGCTTCAATGTCGGCGTACATGTCGGCTAGCTTAAAAGCAATCGCCTGATGATTGCAAATTTCTGTACCGAAGGCTTTGCGTTCTTTCGAATATTTTAAGGCTAATTCGTATGCGCCAGATGCAATACCAAGAGCTTGCGATGCGATACCAATACGTCCGCCAGATAAGGTTTTCATAGCGAACCTAAACCCGGAACCATCCTCTCCAATACGATTTTCTTTCGGAACTTTTACGTCGTTAAACTGAAGTGTGTGTGTGTCGCTTCCACGGATGCCTAATTTATTTTCTTTCGGCCCCACATGAAAGCCGTTCATACCTTTTTCAACAATAAACGCATTAATGCCATGAGATCCTTTATCTCGGTCGGTTTGTGCCATAACCAGGTATACATCGGCACGGCCACCGTTGGTAATCCAGTTTTTGGTGCCGTTTAATAAGTAATGATCGCCTTTATCGATGGCCGTTGTTTTTTGCGAAGTTGCATCACTTCCGGCTTCTGGTTCACTCAAACAAAAGGCACCAATAAATTCACCAGTAGCCAGCTTGGTTAAATATTTTTGTTTTTGTTCTTCGGTGCCATAGGCCTCCAAACCATAACAAACTAATGAATTATTCACCGATACAATTACCGAGGCAGAAGCATCGATTTTCGATAGTTCTTCCATAATTAATACATACGAAATGGTATCCATGCCGCTTCCGCCATATTTTGGGTCTACCATAATACCAAGAAAGCCAAGATCTCCCATTTTTTTAACCAGTTCTGCAGGAAAGTGTTGATTTTCATCACGATCAATAACGCCGGGAAGTAATTCGTTTTGGGCGAAATCGCGAGCGGCATCGCGTATCATTTTATGTTCTTCGGAAAGATTGAAATTCATAATTCTTAGTTATTTTGTTTATTTGGTAAAAAATATACACAAATATAGCGTTTTAATGATAATTTATTAAAAACCATTCTTATTTTTGTCGGGTATGATAAAAAATAAATACAACATAGTTGGTGTGATGTCGGGGACCTCTTTAGATGGTATCGATCTTGTTTATGTGAGTTTTGAAAAAAAGGAGCATTGGGATTTTAACATAATCCATGCTGAAACGGTGGCATATTCAGAGGAATGTGTTGAAACCTTGAGAGGTTTGGTCGGTTGCACGTTGGAAGATCTTAAAGTGATTGATGTTGAGTATACTAATTTTCAGGCTGAGGTTATTAAAAGCTTCATTTCGAAATATAATTTAAATGATATTGATGCGGTTTGTTCGCATGGTCATACTGCTTTGCATCAACCGGAAAAGGGATTAACTTATCAAATAGGAAATTTGCCAAAAATAGCTGAGTTGATTGGTGAACGCGTCGTGTGTGATTTTAGAGTTCAGGATGTGGAATATGGAGGGCAAGGTGCACCGTTGGTGCCCATAGGCGATAAGTTGCTGTTTGCTGATTATGATTTTTGTTTGAATCTGGGTGGTTTCGCCAACATTTCAACCGATATTGACGGTAACCGAATTGCTTATGATATTTGTCCGGTGAATATTGTTTTGAATCATTATGTCAAACCGTTAGGGCTAGATTATGATAGGGGGGGAGAAATAGCTGGAACAGGAAATATCAATGCGGATTTATTAAATCAATTAAATGCATTAGAATTTTATAAATCACCGTATCCAAAATCACTCGGATTAGAATGGGTGAGAACAAATATTTTACCCTTAGTAGATGATTTTAAACTCGAAATAAATGATGTGTTATGCACGTTTGTGGAGCATATCGCTACGCAGTTGGCAGCCGAAATTAATAAAAAGGAACAGGCTTCGGTGTATATAACCGGAGGAGGAGTTTACAATACCTATCTCATAGAACGATTAAAGACCTACACTAGAAACACTATTATAATACCTGAAAATTCGATAGTAGAATTCAAGGAAGCTTTAATTTTTGGTTTCTTAGGAGTGCTTAAACTTCGTGATGAAATTAATTGCCTGCAAAGTGTAACTGGGGCGAATAAAGACCACAGTTCCGGCAAGATATACCTTCCGTAAAAATAATCTAAAATTAATCTTTTAGGATTTTTAGTTTTTTATATTTGTGGATTAATAATTTTAAATCATTTAAAAATGACGCAATTATAGCTATGCTTTAATTTATTATCCACGGAACAAACAACAACAAAACTTAGCTACAACGAATCAATTTTTAAATATCAAACATGAAAGAATTATTAAAAAAATACGAAAACAAAACTCCCGAAATTATATTCAACTGGAAAGATTCTGAAACCGAAGCTGAAGGCTGGGTAGTGATTAATTCACTTCGCGGTGGAGCTGCAGGGGGAGGAACCAGAATGCGTCTAGGTCTTGATGTAAACGAAGTGTTATCTTTGGCAAAAACCATGGAAATTAAGTTTACTGTATCAGGTCCTGCCATTGGTGGTGCGAAATCGGGAATCAATTTCGATCCTAAAGACCCGAGAAAAAAAGGCGTGTTAGAGCGTTGGTATAAGGTGGTTTCGCCTTTACTAAAAAGTTATTACGGAACAGGAGGTGATTTAAATGTGGATGAAATTCATGAAGTAATTCCTATTACTGAAGAAAGTGGGGTTTGGCATCCGCAGGAAGGTGTATTTAACGGGCATTTTAAACCTACAGAGGCCGACAAGATTAATCGTATTGGTCAGTTACGACAAGGAGTAATCAAAGTGATTGAAAATGCACAATATTCTCCTGATGTGTTAAGAAAATATACTGTGGCAGATATGATTACAGGATTTGGAGTGGCTGAAGCTGTAAGACATTTCTATAATATTTACGGCGGGTCAGTACAAGGAAAACGAGCTGTAATTCAGGGATTTGGAAATGTAGGAGCCGCTGCAGCATATTATTTGTCCCAAATGGGTGCAAAAGTGGTTGGAATTATCGATATTGCGGGCGGTTTAATTAATGAGGAAGGATTTACGTTTGAGGAGATTAAAGCCTTATTTCTCGCAAAAAAAGGCAATACTTTAGAAAGCGATAATTTAATTCCCTTTGAAGAAATCAACGAAAAAATTTGGGGTATTCAAGCTGAGATTTTTGCACCATGTGCAGCCTCCCGTTTAATCACAGAAAGTCAGATTAATCAGTTAATCGACAGTGGTCTTGAGGTTATATCGTGTGGTGCCAATGTGCCTTTTGCAGATAAGGAAATCTTCTTCGGGCCAATTATGGAGCATACCGATAACAAAGTGAGTTTAATTCCAGATTTTATTTCAAACTGCGGTATGGCACGTGTGTTTGCGTATTTTATGGAACGCCGTGTACAAATGACCGATGATGCAATATTTAACGATACATCAAATAAAATTAAAGAAGCAATAGAAAACGTATATAATAAAAACCAGCATAAAACGGGCGTGAGTGCCACAGCATATGAGATTGCACTCAGCCAACTTGTATAATTTTTAAATTTTTATGGAAACAGCGATTATTTTAGTATTTGTATTAGGCTATTTGGCCATTACTCTTGAACATAACTTAAAAATAGATAAACTTATCCCGGCATTAGTCATGATGGCACTTTGTTGGGCTTTAATCTCTTTAGGTTTAGATAGCTTTCCAAACTGGTTCGATTCTGCCAAACATGCTTTGTTAGAGGGTTTTGGCGCTTTTGAACATGAAGAGAAGCTACATCTGATGGAAGAAACGTTATTACACCACTTAGGTAAAACTGCAGAGATATTAGTATTCCTTTTAGGAGCGATGACTATTGTTGAAATTATTGATTATTTTGATGGTTTTGCAACAATTAAGAGTTTTGTTAAGACTAAGAAAAAGACTAAAATATTGTGGATTTTCTCAATTTTAGCGTTCGTTTTATCTGCAATCATCGATAACTTAACAGCAACCATTGTATTAATTTCAATTCTTCAAAAAATTGTTAAAGACAGAGATATTCGTATTTGGTATGCTGGTTTAATTATTATTGCAGCAAATGCTGGAGGAGCCTGGTCTCCAATTGGTGATGTTACCACAACTATGTTATGGATTGGTAAAAAAGTGTCAACTGATCACTTAGTAGGATATTTATTTGTACCATCATTTTTATGTATGGCAGTGCCTTCATTTATTGCTTCATTCTTACCGGTTTTCAAAGGGGAATTAGATATTGAAGAAAGCGGTGATGATAAGCCTAAATCGAAATACAGCGCAACCATGTTATATTTAGGATTAGGTGCTATTGTATTCGTGCCAATCTTTAAAATGGGAACACATTTACCTCCTTATGTAGGGATGATGTTATCTTTAGGTATTGTAGCTGTTTTTGCTGAAATCTACAGCAGTTCAAAATTCAGTATGACGGAATACGGTGCTGAAGAAAGTGATGCACATGCACACCACAGTCCGGTTCATCATTCATTATCTAAAATCGAGTTGCCAAGTATCTTATTCTTCTTAGGTATATTAATGGCAGTAGCAGCTTTAGAATCTTTAGGAATTCTATTCAATTTTGCTGGGGCATTACAGGATACTATGCCTATGTTAGGAACCGAAATTCATGTAGGCGAAGGCGTTTCTGATTTAGTGGTATTATTATTAGGAGTAGGTTCTGCAGTTATTGACAACGTACCATTAGTTGCTGCATCTTTAGGGATGTTCCATGAGCCGATGGATAATGAGCTTTGGCACTTTATTGCATACTCTGCCGGAACTGGGGGAAGTATGTTAATCATAGGTTCAGCTGCTGGAGTTGTTGCTATGGGAATGGAAAAAATTGACTTTTTCTGGTACTTTAAAAAGATTTCTTGGTTAGCCTTGGTAGGGTTCTTAGTAGGTGCAGCTGCATTTATGGTAACCAGAACATTGTTCTAACATACTTTAATAAGAAAACCAACGTTATACAATTGCCCAAAAACTTAATTATATGCTTAACACTTTATTACAAAACACTCAAGAAGGCGCTGAGTTATTAACCGACGAGGTTCCTGTTGAAAAAACACTTTCTATTATTGAGCTAATCAGTAGTGGTGGAGTGGCTGGTCAAGTAATTATCCTACTTTTGTTTGTGTTGCTTGTTGCAGCGATTTACATTTATTTCGAGCGTTTGTTTGCTATTAAAGCGGCAGCTAAAATAGATGCAAATTTTATGAATCAGATTAAAGACCATGTAACACACGGTAAAATCGATTCAGCACAACTATTGTGCGCTCAGGCCAATTCACCGGTATCAAGATTAATCAATAAAGGTATTTCCAGAATTGGAAAACCCTTAGCCGACATTAATACGGCTATTGAAAACGCAGGGCGTTTAGAGGTTTACAGTTTAGAGAAAAACGTTAGTGTGTTGGCAACCATTTCAGGAGCAGCACCAATGATTGGTTTCTTAGGTACGGTTATTGGTATGATCTTATCGATATTCGAGATTGCAAACTCAGGAGGACAAATCGATATTAAACTATTGGCCGATGGTTTATATACCGCGATGACCACTACAGTAGCCGGTTTAATTGTGGGTATTGTAGCATATATGGCGTACAATCACCTGGTAGTTAAAACCGATAAAGTAGTGTACCAAATGGAGGCGCACTCGGTAGAGTTTTTAGATCATTTAAATGAGCCTATTTAATGAATTTAAAAGGAAGAAATAAAGTTACGCCAGAGTTCAGTATGGCATCGATGACAGATATTGTATTCCTGTTATTGATTTTCTTCATGTTGGCTTCTACATTAGTAACAACTAACGCTATTGATATTTTATTGCCTAAAGCTAGTGGTAAAACGGAGAATAAAAAATCAATAGCTGTTAGTATCAAGAAAGATTTAACCTATTACATCGACCAAAAACGTGTTGGCGAAAGTGTTTTGGAAAACGAATTGTTAGCCTTGCTTTCAACAGAAGATAAGCCAACCATTGTTTTGCGAGCTGAAAAATCAGTTCCGGTGGAAAATGTAGTAAAGGTTATGGATATTGCTAATAGAAACAAGTTTAAAGTTATTTTAGCTGTTAGGCCTAATAACTAGTGTTTCTAAAACTCGATAAGACTTCATTGTCGAGGTGAATGTATAAAGAAATGTCTATGTTTTGTAGACTTCAACTCGTAGACATTTCTTTTTTATCTGTCAAAAAGGGAAATAAATATTAACTGATGAAATATTTCGAAACCAAGCACGAAAAAGACTCAGCAAAGTTAACAGCTTTAATCACTGTAATTTTGTTGTTATTGTTGTTTGTTGTTGGTGCACCATATATGGATCCACCTGTAGAATATGGCGTTGCAGTTAATTTTGGAACTACCGATTTTGGTTCAGGAACGGTTCAGCCTTTAAAACCGATTAAGTCTGAACCAAACGAAATCAACCGTCCTACCGAACCAGAAGTAACCAAAACCGAACCAACGAAAGCTGCTGAAGCTAAAGAAGAAGTTTTAACGGCAGATAACGCTGAAGAAATTGCTATTAAAAAGCAGAAGGAAGCCGAAGCTAAGGCTAAGGCCGAAGCAGATGCTAAAGCTAAAGCGGAAGCAGAGCGTATAGCCAAAGAAAAGCGCGAACAGGAAGAAAAGAAGAAGAAACTGGATGCGTTAATCGGTGGGGTTAGTAAATCGGAAGGTACAGCAACCGGAGGAGAAGGCGATGATAATAAAGCAGGTGATAAAGGTCAGTTAGACGGTGATCCCTATGCACCAAGTTATTTCGGATCCGGAGGTTCAGGAAGTGGAGGCGTAGGTTATGGATTAAACGGTAGAGGAAAAGCTAGTTTTAAAACATTTACACAAGATTGTAATGAATCGGGGATGGTCATCGTTGAAATTGTTGTTAACCAAAATGGTAATGTTATTGAAGCAAAACCAGGTGCAAGAGGAACGACCAATACTGCAGCTTGTTTATTAGAACCAGCAAAAAAAATAGCCTTATCTCATAAATGGCAGGCAGATCCTAATGCGCCTACCAGACAAATAGGGTATGTAAAAGTGAACTTCAAATTAGGTCAGTAGCATCATGACATATCAGGATACAATCAATTGGATGTTTAATCAACTACCAATGTATCAACGCCAGGGCCAGTCGGCTTTTAAAAAGGACTTATCGAATACCATTAAATTGGTCGAACATCTTCATCATCCGGAACGTAATTTTAAATCCATTCATGTTGCTGGAACCAATGGAAAAGGTTCTACAAGCCATATGCTGGCTTCCATTTTACAGGAAGCAGGTTATAAGGTTGGTTTGTATACCTCGCCGCATCTAAAGGACTTTAGAGAACGTATTAAAATTAATGGAGATGTGGTTAGTGATAACTTTGTTGTCGATTTTATCGAGTATAATAAGACGTTTTTAGAAGCAAATCAGTTGTCTTTTTTTGAGATGACTGTTGGTATGGCTTTCGATTATTTTTCTAAAGAACAGGTGGACATTGCTGTTGTTGAAGTGGGTATGGGAGGTAGATTAGACTCCACCAATGTGATTACCCCGGAAGTTTCAGTAATTACTAACATAGGATTAGATCATACGCAGTTTTTAGGCAATACACTCGATGCTATTGCTTTCGAAAAAGGAGGTATTATAAAGTCAAATGTACCTGTCGTGATTGGTGAAACCCAAATAGAAACCAGTCCGGTATTTCAACGATTGGCAGAAGAAAGAGGAGCCGATATTATATTTGCCGATCAGCAATCTTCAAAGTCGTACGTTTCCGATTTAATAGGCGATTATCAAACAAAGAATATTATAACCGTTCAACAGGCGATAAAACAATTGCAAATGAAAGGATTTAATATTTCAGAAACTCATATTACTGAAGGTTTCAAACATGTTGTTGATAACACAGGCTTGTTAGGACGTTGGCAGACTCTGCAGACACAGCCTAAAGTCGTTTGCGATACCGGACATAATCGTGACGGACTTACTTATGTGATGAAACAACTATCAAAAGAAACTTTTGATGCTTTGCATATTGTTTTTGGAGTGGTAAATGATAAAGATATTAGTTCTATTATCGATTTATTACCTCAAAAAGCGACCTATTATTTTTGCAAACCTGATATTCCTCGTGGGCTAGATGCAGACACGTTAAAGCAGGTTTTTGCAGAACATGATTTGCGCGGTGAATCCTATGAGTCTGTGAATGAGGCATATCATTCGGCTTTGAAAAATGCGAACACTAATGATTTTGTATTTATTGGCGGAAGTACTTTTGTTGTGGCAGAAATAATTTAAATTTTTGCGAAAAATGTTTTTGTAGAATCAAAAACTAGCTTATATTTGCACACCTAATTGAAGGGCGCGTAGCTCAGTTGGTTCAGAGCACTTGGTTTACACCCAAGGGGTCAGGGGTTCGAATCCCTTCGCGCCCACAGAAAAAATCCTAAAGTATTATTTGCTTTAGGATTTTTTGTTTCTATGCTATTTCTTCTTTATGGTTGGTTTTATCTTACAATTCCACTTTTTTTAATACTTTTAAGATACATAAGTTGCTATTATGGATTTAAATGAGATTAAAGGAATTTATAAAGAGGTGTTTAAATGTTACGAGCATCCTTCTTTAGATGAGCACATTCAAAAAATTATTGAGTTAGATGATTATCTGCCTTACAGTTCAACATTTTTTTGTATTACCAACACCAGAGATTTAACATTTGAGTATGTAAGCAAGAACATGACTGCTTGTCTGGGCTTGGATAAAAGCTTGTTCGAAACTCAGGGCATGCGCTATTTTTGGGGTAGAATGCATCCAGATGATGTTGAGCAGTGGTTACAGGCTTTAAATGAACTTATGAAGTTCACGCTAAGTGAAATTAGTATAGAGAATAGAAACCGAATGAGTTATACCTGGAATTATCGCTTAATGAATGCTGATGGTGTTTATGTGAATATTGTACAAAATACAACACCTATTGAGTTTGATATTGCCAACAAGCCTATAATTGGCCTGGCTCATTATACCGTAATGGCACCTGAGATTAAAATGAGTATCTGTGCAACGGCAAAGTTGTTAAATAATCAAAATGAATACGAAACGGTATATTTTAATAACTTTTCACAGAAGTTGCTTAACGACGTTGTTAGCAATAGAGAACGTGATATTATTCGATTGTTGGTTCTTAATTATTCAAGTAAAGATATTGCTGAAAAGCTGAATATCAGCTCGAATACCGTAGATACACACAGGCGAAATATTCTTAAAAAATTTAATATTTCCTCTACAGGAGAATTGATTGGAATTATAAAAATGAATAATAGCATCATTTAAAACCCAAATTTAACATAGAAATTAAAGAAAATACTCAAATTGAGTATTGCTAAACACTCGATAAAGTGCAACCTTTGTTAAGCTATTAATTAATTCTTAGGGAGAGTTAAGTAAATATGTGCCTGTTAATATTCAGTTATTTCAGGCACTTTTTATTCTTAAACTATACTAAATCGAGTATACGCTCCATAGCCATGCCTCTGGATCCTTTAATTAATAATGTGCTATGGTTTAAACCTTCAATGTTGAAGTTCGCTTTAAAATCATCAAAGGATTGGAATTTTAACAGGTTATCAACAGTTGTTTGGGTATTGAAGAAATTCTCACCTATAACAATGACTTTATTTATGTTAAGTGATGTTGATAACTTTATTATGTTTTCATGCTCTTCTTTAGCTTCTTTTCCTAGCTCAAACATGTCACCAATAATTGCTATCTTGTTGTTATCGTTTAGCTTGTCGAAATTAGAAAGTGCTGCCTTCATACTTGTCGGGTTGGCGTTGTAAGCATCTAAAATGATTTTGCAAGTACCTTTGTTAATAACCTGTGAACGATTATTGGTTGGTGAGTAGTCTTCAATAGCGATTTTAATATCGTTATCATCTACCCTAAAATGATTTGCCATAGTTATTGCAGCCGCGATGTTGTTGAAGTTATAGGCGCCGATTAACTGACTTTGAATCGTTAGATGGTTATAGTTTAATTTAACATTTGGCTGCGCTTCAACAAACTGTATAGTAATATCGAAACCTTCAGTGTCACCAAATACAATTCTGTTGGTATTTGCAGTTTTCTCTAATTGAATAGCATCAGAACCGTTAACAAAAAGGGTTTTGTTGTTAGTAATTAAATAGTCGTACATTTCACTTTTCCCTTTTATCACGCCTTCAACACTGCCAAAACCTTCTAAATGTGCTTTTCCAAAGTTTGTGATATAGCCGAAGTCGGGTTGAGCGATTTTACAAAGAGCTTCAATTTCTTTTAAGTGATTTGCACCCATTTCTACAATACCAATTTCGGTGTTTTTAGTCATGGATAACAAGGTGAGGGGGACACCAATATGGTTGTTTAAATTACCAATAGTAGCTGTAGTTTTATACTTCTTAGAAAGGGTTGCATTGATTAATTCTTTCGTGGTGGTTTTACCGTTACTTCCAGTTAGGGCAATAATAGGAAGTTTTAAATAGTTTCTATGATAAGTTGCTAATTGTTGAAGCGTATCAAGAACGTTGTCGACAAGAATGGTTTGCGACGAAGTGTTGAATTCTTCTTCGTCAATAACACAATATTTCGCGCCGTTTTGTAGAGCCTGTTCAGCGTATTTGTTGCCGTTAAAATTCTCACCTTTTAAGGCAAAAAACATGTCGTTTTCTTTGATTTTACGTGTGTCGGTACTTGCGGCATGACATTCTAAAAACAAGCTGTGTATTTGTGCTATTTTCAACTGTAGACTTTGTTTTAAATTGGAAACTAAAAGTATTAAAAAAGTCCTAACGGTAGGTTAGGACTTTTAATATTATTTCAACAAGTTACTTAATTAGTTTTTGGTTTTAAATTTTTGTTGAGATTTAGAACCTACTCTCGACATTGCACATCTGAATCCGATGTAATCTGTTGCCATATCTTGTGGATAGTAGCGACGTTGTGCAGGGTCTAACCAGTACTCTCTGTCTTTCCAAGAACCACCTTTGTAAACTCTAACCTCGTCGTTGATTAAAGAGGTTCTGTTGTTAGATTTATCATATTGTCTAACGATGTTTCCTAAAGAATCTCTTGTCACAACATTTTTAGGAGAGTTATACATTTTTCTTGTAAGAGCATCTGGGTTTTCTTCACCTTCTTCATCGTTGAAGCTTTCAAAATAACGAGAAGATCTTCTATCACCGTCTCTGTAGTTTACTTGATTACTCTTATCGAAGTTCGTACGTAAATACGTTTCGTTTTCATCAACAGGAACTTGTAAAATTTCACCAGGAAGGTTTCTAGCTACAATTTTTCCGTTGGAAAGCGTATCGTAAACAATATCTTCAGGAGTAACCACTTTTACAGTACCATCGTCGTTTAAAGCATTTTTGGTATACACGTTACCACGGTAGTAATTGAAATCGTTGAATTCGTCATCAACGATAGGGCGGTAAACATCGGCAACCCACTCGGCTACGTTACCAGCCATATCATATAAACCGTAATCGTTAGGTTCGTAAGATTTCACAGCGTTAGTGATATCTGCACGGTCATCAGACCATCCTGCGATTCCACCGTAATCACCTTTTCCTTGTTTGAAGTTAGCTAACTGATCACCACGGTATTTACGTTTACCGTTACGAGTGTATTGTCCGTCCCATGGATATTTTTTACGTCCACGATATAAGTTATAGCTTCTAATTTCACTTAAACCTAAAGCAGCATATTCCCACTCTGTTTCAGTAGGGAGTCTATACTTCGGTGTAATAAGTCCGGTTTCTCTTGTTGCATAGATGTTAGATTCGTTGCCTTCAGCATCAGTTCTAACAAATCTGTTGTTCCCTCGTTCTGGGTTGATTACTTCCTCATTACCACCATACGTTAACGTTGGAGCATTGATGTAAGTATCTGTGTTAAATGTTGCGTCGGCACCTACATCGGTAATTTTAGCATCACGTTTTAAGTAGCCTTCACGTTCTAATGTGTACTCGTTAACACGGTCTGTACGCCAGTTAGCGAACTCAACAGCTTGAATCCAGCTAACACCAACTACAGGATATTCACCATAAGCAGGGTGACGTAAATAGTTGTCGGTCATAACTTCGTTATAGCCTAAACGGTTCCTCCAAACCAAGGTGTCTGGTAAAGCGCCATGGTAAATAGCTCTGAAGTTCTCATCTGAAGGTGGATAAACACGTTTAATCCAATCTAAGTATTCCATATACATGGCGTTAGTAACTTCAGTTTCATCCATATAGAACGATTGAACGTGTTGCTGGTTAGGCGTATTGTTCCAATCGTGCATTACGTCGTCCTGTACTCGTCCTTTGGTAAAGGTACCTCCTTCAATAAAAACTAAACCAGGAGAAGTTTCCTGTTCTTTAAAGTCTGTATTGTATTGAAAACCTCCTTCACGTGAGTTGATTTGCCATCCGGTAGCTCTAGAAGTGTTCTTCGAGCTCGATGATTTTTTACAACTAGTTATGGTCGCGGTTAGGGATAAAACTAGTAAAACCTTGAATGCTACTACTTTTTTCATATTCATACGTTTAAGTAAGCTAATAATATTTTTGGTGATGCAATATAAGAATTAAACCTAACAATGCAAGCTCTTTTTTACATTTTACCCAAAAAAATGTGCATTTCAACCTATTTTTTGGTTCTTACATCGATGTTTTTGAGGTTTTTCGATCTTATTTTGTGTTTTATTAACGTGTGTTTTGCTAAATTATTATTGTATTTTTGATTCAGTTTTTAAAATAGTATGCTATAGTGATACTATACAGAGGTAATTCACGTTATTTTTAGCAATGAAAGAGAAAATTTTACTCATCTTATTTTTTGTTTGTGCGCTTGCTTTCGGGCAGCAAAAAAAGTTTAATCTCTCCTGGGAGTCTTCTAAGAAGATTGCCAGTGATAGTTATGCTCTGGAAATACCTGGTTTTAATGATGAGAATTTCAGTTATGATTTTTCAGAAGGCCTGCAATTTGTGTCGCAATGGGAAATTTCAAGTTTGATAAATGAAAATTCTGTTGCTGTTAGTAATGTTGTTTACTCCCCAATATCTAAGCAGGAATTAAAGGATTTAGATGTTTCAACAATTCCATCTAAGCTAAAATTCAGTTTAAAAAATGCGATAGCTCGGGATAAACGCTATGCACTTTTTCAAATATCACCTATTATTAAGGAAACTAATGGTTCATATAAAAAGGTCATGTCGTTTCAAATTAATTACACTTTAGGAGCTACAGTTTCAAAAAGTAATGTAACTAGTAAAACGTATGCGACTAAAGCTGTTAGAAATTCGGTGCTAAGCAGTGGGGAATGGTATCGGTTTTATGTTGATACCACCGGAGTATTTAAATTATCGAAAGGATTTTTACAGCGTTTGGGTGTTAATGTGAATAGCATCGATCCCAGAACTATTAAATTGTATGGTAACGGCGGAAGAATGATTCCGTATTCAAATGCAGAAGCCTATCCGTTCGATGTTCAACAAAATGCCATAAAGTTTGTTGGAGAAGAAGATGGTGTGTTTGATAATAGCGATTATATTTTGTTTTACGCTCAGGGACCTAATGAGTATAATTCGGAAAGTAATACCAATATTAATTGTTATACCGATAAAACCTATTACTATATTAATGTAAGTTCAGGTTCAGGAAAACGTATTCGACCTTTTAATCAACCATCAGGTACGGCTGATTTGGTAATCAACACGTTTCAGGATTACCAATTTTATGAGAAGGATGAGCATAATATTGCCTTTTTGGGTAGACGATGGTTTGGAGATCGTTTCGATATAGATAATAACAGAAGTTATTCGTTTGAATTTCCTGATTTAGTAACTACTGAGCCAGTGACACTAAAGGTTTATGTAGCTGCGGCGTCAGCTTCAGCAAGTTCTATGGGATTAACGGTAAACGGGGCGTTGGTAACTACAATGAATTTAAGCGGAGCGAGTTCGCCTAGTTTAGCCAGCGGCGCATCGTATTTTAATAATATTAATGTGAATGCATCAACTATTAATGTAGGTCTTAATTATAATAATCTCGGTAACCCAAGTGCCGTGGGGTATTTAGATTATATTTCTGTTGAAGCAACTCGAATCCTGAAATTTTATAATAAACAATTTCAGTTTAAAAACGATATAGTCACATCTGCTTCTGGAATTGGTGAATATCAAATAGCCGATGCCTCTGAGATCTCTGAAATTTGGGATGTTACCGATATATATAATGTAACGAATTATGAAAATATTAATCAAGCTTCGACGTTGAGTTTTAAAAGTACATTAGGTGAATTGAGAAATTATGTAGCAGTAACATCAAGAGATTTTTATGAACCTAAATACGATGAGAACACCACTGTTAGTAATCAAAACATAAAAGGAAGTGTCTTTCAGAATAGTCTGGGAGAGTTTCAGGATGTCGATTATATAATTATTTCACCAGATAATATGTTGAGTCAGGCTAATCGTTTAGCACAGATTAATGCAAATCAATATGGGCTCAATGTAAAAGTGTTTGGTTTGAATGAGATTTATAATGAATTCAGCACAGGAAATCAGGATATTGGAGCGATTAGAAATCTCGTTAAGTATGTTTATGATAATGCCAGTACACCTGAGAATCGCATAAAATATCTTTGTTTGTTTGGTGATGGTTCTTTCGATTATAAGGATAGAATTCCGAATAACACCAATATCGTACCGTCATGGCATTCGTATAATAGTTTTAACTTGACCAATTCATACATCTCAGATGATTTTTACGGTATGATGGATGAAAATGAAGGAACGATGTTAACAAGTGATAAGCTCGATATAGCTGTCGGAAGAATTATTGCTGATAATCCGCAGCAAGCGAAAGAACTTGTTGATAAAATTGAATCGTATTACTCGAAAGAAGCTTACGGAAGCTGGCGAAACAATTTTGTGGTGGTTTCAGATGATGTCGATCAAGATTGGGAAGGCATTTTACAGTCAACTACCGATAATCTTGGTAATATGGTAACCGAGGCAAAACCTTTTATGAATGTGATTAAAATTCACAGTGATGCCTTTAAGCAGGAAACATCGGCTGGAGGTGAGCGTTATCCGCAGGCAAGCACCGAGTTTCTAAATGCCATCGATAATGGAGCTCTGGTGATTAATTATTTTGGGCATGGTGGTGAAGATGGTCTAGCTCAGGAACGTATTTTAACTAAACCAAATATAGAATCGTTCAGGAATTACAATAAACTGAATTGTTTTGTAACAGTAACTTGTGAGTTTACAAAGTTCGATAATCCTTACAGGCAAACAGCAGGGGAATTTACCTATTGGAATAAAGAAGCAGGAGCTATTGGTTTGATCACAACTACGAGGCAGATATTTGTTAGTTTTGCTATAGCTTTTAATAATGTTTTAGGGGAATATCTTTTTTCATTTAGTGATAACGATACTTATAGTGATTTTGAATATCCATCAATGGCGGAAGCCTTACGTTTAACTAAAAATGACCCGACACTATCGGGACAAAGTCAAAGACGCTTGATCTTTTTTATTGGTGATCCGGCTATGAAATTAGCTTTTGCAAAACCTAATGTACGTTTAACAAAAATAAATGATGTACCAATTACTCAAGCAACTGATACTCTAAAAGCCTTGAGTTATGTGAAATTGGCTGGAGAGGTGAACGATTTATCAGGAAATATGCTTTCGAATTACAATGGTGTCCTTTCAGCAACAATATATGATAAGGACATAGATAGACAAACTTTAGCAAATGATGGAACCCGGCTGAATGGACAATTAGTTAAACTGGATTTTAAAACTTTAGGAGAAGTTATTTTTCGAGGACAGGCATCTGTACAGAATGGACAATTTGAATTCGATTTTATTGTGCCTAAAGATATTGGTATTCCTGTTGGTTTTGGAAAAGTGAGTTTTTATGCTGAGGACGTTGCGTTGTTAGAAGATCAAACCGGGGCTAGTGCAGAAACTGTGAAAATAGGAGGACTGAATGAAAATGCGGAAGAAGATAATATTGGTCCAGTGATTACCCTGTATATGAATGATGAAACATTTGTTTCAGGAGGGATAACTAATGAATCACCAACCTTATTAGCAAAGTTAGAAGATGCAAATGGGATCAATACTGCTAGTGGAATAGGACATGATATTGTCGCTATTATTGATGGTGATGAAACCAATCCTTATATTTTAAATGATTATTACCAAACCGAGTTGGATGTATATACCAATGGTGTGGTGACTTTTCCGTTTCGTGATTTAGAACCAGGATTACATACTTTAACCCTGAAGGCTTGGGATGTTTATAATAACTCTTCAATTGCTGAAATTCAATTCATAGTTTATGATCAAGATCAGGAGTTGGTAATTGATAATGTATTGAATTATCCAAATCCGTTTGTAAATTACACTGAATTTTGGTTTAATCACAATAGTTCGGCACCTTTAAACGTTTCTATACAGATATTCACCGTTTCCGGAAAGTTGGTGAGAACCTTAAACGGACAAACTTCAGGAGGAGGAATTGTAAATAGCACACTTTCCAGAGATATTGTCTGGGATGGACGCGACGACTTTGGTGATAGAATAGGAAAGGGTGTTTATATTTATAAATTGACTGTACAGTCAGAAGTTTTGAATAAAAAAGTTGAAAAAATAGAGAAACTTGTAATACTTTAATGAAATATATTTGTTGAATTAAAACTAATCCATGAAAAACCAATTATTACTTCTTTTTACACTAATGTGTTTTATAAGCATTAGTGCCCAAACAACTATAATTCCAAATCCAAACGATTCCAGAGTAATAACAACTGGTATGCCGTTTACCTTAATTGCTCCCGATGCACGTGCTGCAGGTATGGGGGACATGGGGGTGGCAACTTCGGTAGATGCATTTTCTCAACAATGGAACTCGTCTAAATATGTGTTTTCAGAAACAAAATCGGGACTTTCATTAAGTTACACACCTTATTTGAAGAAATTAGTAAACGATATGGGAATAGCCTATTTAACTTATTTTAATCGTTTGGATGAGCGTAGTGCTTTTGCGGCTAGTTTTAAGTATTTTGGGTTAGGGGAGATTGAATTTGTGAATAATGAATTTGATCAGCCGGTTATTCAAAAACCCAACGAATTGGCTTTTGATGTGTCTTATGCGTTACGTTTAAGCGATCAGTATGCTATGTCGGTTGCGATGCGTTATTTATTATCTGATTTAAGATTGAATTATGATAATAATGATGCCAGTGCGGCAAGTTCGTTCGGTGTTGATATTTCTGGGTATTATCAAAGTGAAGAAGAAGTTTACGCTGATTTCAATGGACGTTGGAGAGCGGGATGGGCGATTCAAAATATCGGACCAAAATTTAAGTATGATGATGGCGGGGCAGACAACTTTCAGCCAACAAACTTACGTTTAGGTGGTGGTTTCGATTTTATTTTCGATCAGTATAACAAGTTAGGAGTGACTTTAGAAGTTGCTAAATTATTGGTGCCAACGCCTCCAGTTTTAGGAGATGTTTACAATTACACTGACAATAATGGTAACGGAATGTACGATGAAGGTATTGATGATAGAGAGGATACACCAATAGAAGAGAATGTTATTTATAAAGGAAAATCACAAGATGTTAATTTCTTATCAGGAATTTTCCAGTCCTTTGGAGATGCTCCGGGTGGTTTTAGTGAGGAATTAAAGGAGTTTACTTGGGCGTTAGGTGCCGAGTATATGTATCAGGATTCTTTTGCTTTAAGAGCGGGGTATTTCAACGAAAGTGAAGAAAAAGGAGCGAGAAAGTTTATGGCTTTAGGTGCAGGTTTCAAAGCTAACGTGGTGAATATCGATTTATCATATTTGTTTTCAACAGCAAAAGTTCAAAGTCCTTTAGAAGGTACTTTACGTTTCTCTCTTACATTTAATATTGGTTCAGGAGAGTATATGGAATATTAAGACAGTAATAAGATTTTTAATAAAGAAAAACTATTGCATAACGCAATAGTTTTTTTGTTTGCGATAGTTTACTAACTTTATAGAGACAGGTTTTCGTTTAAGCCTATTGGAAGATGAAATAAAACTTATGAAGGAAATTAAAATTGAAACGGTACTACAGGTTTATGACACGGTTGATGAACTACCTAGAGATGTACAAGATTTAATGCTGAAGGCTGTTGAATCAAGAAGAAACGCCTATGCACCGTATTCGAAGTTTAATGTCGGAGCTGCGTTATTACTTGATAATGGTGTCATTGTTTCAGGAAGTAATCAGGAGAATGCATCGTATCCTTCAGGGCTTTGTGCAGAACGAACTGCCATTTATTATGCAGGTGCTAATTATCCGGAGACAGCTTTGCTTAAAATGGCTATATCGGCAACATCTCAAAACAAACCTACATTGAGTCCAATTCCACCCTGCGGGGCTTGCAGGCAGGCTATTGCTGAGTATGAAGTCAAACAAAACAAACCCATAGAAATTTACTTTATGGGCGAAACCGGTAAAGTCGCAATGTCTAAATCGCTTGAAAATTTATTGCCTTTTATTTTTGATAAATCAGCACTTTAATATTCTAAAAAGTGTAAATAATCTGTTTGGTTAAACGTTTGAAATTTTAAAAAACATAGCATTTTTTGTAAAATCTTGAAAAAATGACAAAGTTGAGGATCAAGCGTTTTTTTTTTGACATTTTTTTTACTTTAATTAGTTTCTGTTTTTGCAATAGCTGTCAATGTATTACTTTTGTATCTCGCTTAAGTAAAACCTAGAAATTAGTCGATGCAAAAAATCACAAAAGAGGTTTACCTCAAATGGTATGAAGACATGTTGTTTTGGAGAAAGTTTGAAGACAAACTAGCTGCAGTTTACATACAACAAAAAGTAAGAGGATTTCTTCACTTATACAATGGTCAAGAAGCAGTGTTAGCAGGAGCTTTACACGCCATGGACTTGACAAAAGATAAAATGATTACTGCTTATAGAAATCACGTGCAACCAATTGGTATGGGGGTAGACCCAAAGCGTGTTATGGCAGAGTTATATGGTAAAGGAACCGGAACATCTCAAGGTTTAGGAGGTTCTATGCACATATTTTCTAAAGAACACCGTTTTTATGGTGGTCATGGTATCGTAGGGGGGCAAATTCCATTAGGAGCAGGTATCGCTTTTGGAGATAAGTATCACGGAAGTGACGCTGTAACTCTTTGTTGTTTTGGTGATGGTGCTGCTCGTCAGGGATCACTTCACGAAACCTTCAACTTAGCTATGCTTTGGAACCTACCGGTAGTATTCGTTTGTGAAAACAATGGATATGCTATGGGGACTTCTGTTGAGCGTACAGCTAACCACACAGACGTATGGAAATTAGGTTTAGGTTACGAAATGCCAAGCGCACCAGTTGATGGGATGAATCCAGTAAAAGTAGCCGAAGCATTTGATGAGGCTATTCAACGTGCACGTAAAGGTGGTGGACCAACATTCTTAGAGCTTAAAACCTATCGTTACAGAGGACACTCGATGAGTGATGCTCAGCATTACAGAACTAAGGAAGAAGTAGAAGAGTACAAGAAAATTGACCCAATTACTCAGGTTTTAGATGTTATCCTTGCTGAAGGATACGCTACCGAAGAAGAAATCAAGGTTATTGATAAGCGTGTTAAAGAGCGTGTTTCAGAATGTGAGAAATTCGCAGAAGAGTCTCCATGGCCAGAAAAGAACGTAATGTACGACGTAGTTTACGAACAAGAAGATTATCCATTTATTCAACATAAATTATAAGATATGGCTATAGTAGTAAATATGCCGCGTTTAAGCGATACAATGGAAGAAGGAACTGTCGCAACTTGGTTAAAGAAAGTTGGAGACAAGGTTGAGGAAGGTGATATTTTAGCTGAAATTGAAACAGATAAAGCCACTATGGAATTTGAATCTTTTAATGAAGGTACATTACTTCATATTGGGGTTCAAGAAGGTGAAACTACCAAAGTAGACGAGCTTTTAGCAATTATAGGAGAAGAAGGTGAAGATATTTCTGCGCTTTTAAGTGGTGGTGGTTCTGCTCCAGCAAAACAAGAGGCTCCAGCTGCTCCTACTGAAGTTAAAGAAGAAGCTACTGAAGCTGTTGCTTTGCCAGAAGGTGTTATCGTGGTAACCATGCCACGTTTAAGTGATACAATGGAAGAAGGAACCGTAGCCACTTGGTTAAAGAAAGTAGGTGATGAGGTTTCTGAAGGTGATATTTTAGCTGAAATTGAAACAGATAAGGCGACTATGGAGTTCGAATCGTTTCAGTCAGGTACATTATTACATATAGGGTTACAAGAAGGTGAATCAGCGAAAGTAGATTCATTATTAGCTATTATCGGCCCTGCAGGAACTGATGTTTCTGGTGTTGCTGCTAATTTTACAACGGCTGCGCCTGCAGCAAAGGAGGAAGAGGCTCCCAAAGCTGAAGTTAAAACAGAAGCGCCTAAAGCTGCTCCGGCACCGACTCCTGTAGCAGAGAAACCTGCTAAAAGAGCAGCGACTCCTGTTACCGAAAATGGACGTGTGTTTGTATCTCCATTAGCGAAAAAGATAGCTGAAGAAAAAGGTATCAACCTTACAAAAATACAAGGTACTGGTGAAAACGGACGTATTGTAAAATATGACGTAGAGAATTACGAACCGGCTCAGGGTGCTGCTGCTGTTGGTAAGTTTGTGCCAGCAGGTCAGGAAGATTTTGAAGATGTGCCTAACTCGCAAATGCGTAAAGCAATCGCTAAGGCATTAACAAATTCTAAATTCTCTGCACCACATTATTACCTAAGTGTAGAATTCGATATGGAAAATGCTATGGCGTTCCGTACCCAATTTAACACCATTCCAGATACTAAAATATCATTCAACGATATGGTTGTTAAAGCTTGTGCTTTAGCATTAAAACAACATCCTCAGGTAAACTCTCAGTGGTTTGCAGATAAGATGCGTTTAAATAACCATGTTCATATTGGTGTTGCAGTAGCTGTGCCAGACGGATTAGTTGTACCAGTAGTAAAATTTGCTAACGAGCAAACCTTACCGCAAATTGGTGCTGCGGTTAAAGAATTAGCAGGAAAAGCTAGAAACAAAAAATTAACGCCAGCCGAAATGGAAGGTAGTACGTTTACAGTTTCTAACTTAGGTATGTTTGGTATTGATACGTTTACATCAATCATCAACCAACCAAACTCGGCAATTCTTTCTGTAGGTAATATTGTTGAAAAGCCAGTAGTTAAAAATGGTCAGATAGTTGTTGGGCACACTATGAAATTATCATTAGCGTGTGATCACAGAACTATCGATGGTGCAACAGGTGCTCAATTCCTTCAAACATTAAAAGGTTATATTGAGAACCCTGTGACAATGTTAGTGTAATCCTTATTCTGAATAATTTAATTCGGGATTTAGTTATATAATATTTTAAAAAAAAAGCCTAATTCAAATTGAATTAGGCTTTTTAATTTTAATGAATCTATTGTGAAGGTTGTTCTGAAGTTACAGGATCGATAATGGTTGAAACAGTACTAATCATGTTAGCTGGGAAACCGCCCTGTTTCGCATGTTCTTGAACCAGTTCTTTATTCGGCGCGATGTATACACAGTAAATTTTGTTTTCGGTAACATAGCTTTGAACCCAGTTTATTTCCGGTCCCAGATTTTGAAGTACCTTGCAAGAGGTTTGTGAAATGGATTTTAAGTCTTCTGCAGAAAGTTTACCTGCTCCAGGTATTTCTCTTTCTATTACATATTTTGGCATAATTTAAAATGGTTTAATAGTTTTATTTTGCAATAATCATCCCTTTAAGCGACCATAAAATAGCGAGTACGTCTTTTTTAGTGTCGTCGTCAATGTTATGTTCATTCAAGGATTCAAAAATATCATCAATGGCATACATATACTCGGCAGGACTTATATTCATGCCCTTATGAGCCGTTTCCATGTCTCTGCCTTCATAAATGGCAGGTCCGCCACTTCCTGAATTGAAAAAATTGATGCTGTGCTGCACAACCGTCTCAAAATATTCAGGGCGTTCTTTGTAGGGTAGAAAACGCGCATTAATATTCGGGTTTTCCATATGAATATTAATGGCTCGTCTTACTATAGAAGTAATACCTGTATCTTCTCCCAATCTTTCGTAAAGTGATTTTGACATAATGTTTGTGTATTGGTTATTATTTAAAAGTAGAACACAATTCACGACAGTGTAGGGACAATTGAGTCAAATTGAGGTAGATTTAGGTCTGCTTACAAATTGAAATATAATCAATTGGTGTACCCGGAAGTACTTGGATCTATTACAGTAGCGACTTTGGCTACTGAATTAACAGGAAAACCACCTTTTTCGGCATGTTCCTTAACTAAATCTTCGTTTTGAGCAAGATAAACACAATACATTTTATCTCCTGTAACATAGCTATGAAGCCATTTGATTTTTGGCCCCATTTGTTTAAGTACACCACACGAGGTTTGTGAGGCTGTTTTAAGATCTTTCTCAGACCATGACTCTAAGTTAGGGATTTCTCGTTCAATAACATACATACTTTGACTTTTTAATGTCGTTTTCTCGCGTAAAGCATCCGGAATTGATTTTTCCTGCGCAAATAATTGTAGTGAAGTAAGGGTCAGGGCTAAGACTAAAACTAATTTGAAAGGTTTCATAATGTTTGGTTTTAGGTTCAACAAAATTGGTTACACCTTAAAATTAGAAACAGATTACCAAACTTAGTTACACAAATAATTCAAAAGATATAAATTTTAAATCATTGATTTTTAATATATTGACGGCTTTTGGGCTTGATTGTATTTTGATGGTAGGGTATGGTATTTGGCTTTGAAACATTTGGAGAAGTAGGCCAGACTGTTAAATCCTGTTTCGAAAGCTATTTCAGAAATATTACCGTGTTGATTGTTCATAAGTTTTAAAGCGCGATTTAAACGATAATCTCTTATAAAAGTGTTAGGTGATTTATTGGTTAAGCCTTTAATTTTTCTGTAGAGCTGTGATTTGCTGTAACCTAAATTTTCACTGAAAGTATCGAGGTTGAATTCTGGATTCTGCCAGGAAATTTCAACTTCATCCATTAAATGAATAAGAAATTTTTCTTGGGCCGGATTTAAAACTCGAATATATTTATGTTTAGAAATTGGCAGATGTTGTTCACTTTCATACAATGTTTTCACTTCATAAGAAACAACGATTTCGCCATGAATAATATCACACATGCGATTGATTAAAGAAATGGTTTCCTCAAAAATTTGAGATTTGTTAGTTACAGGTTCTCCCGATGCGATACCAACTTTTAAGGTTTTAAAAAACTCGTTAAGTTTGGGTTTTATCTCTAATTCAATCTTTACAGCACTAGAAATGGCATTAGTTACAGATTTAAACGAGACTAAATAACTGGAATTATCCTTTTTTACAATGTTCCCATTTTGTGCTTTTAAAAGATTGATAATCGCTTCATCTATTTCTTTAGTTTTAAGTGTAATATTGACAAGATTATCTTGGGAATTAGTTATGTTAATAAACATTAATACTCGGTAAGCAGAATCGTTAATAATATTTAGGGGAGTGTTTCTGGTTTTTTCCGGATCAGTAATTCGCCCTAGAAAAGATTCTACAATATTGGATTCTACTTCGATAATAGTGTTCGGTACATCGCCGTGCGCGTGTTTGTGCATACGCGTGATAGCTTCCTTATTGGGAGCTTCAATCAAGCAGAAAGCATTTTTACGTTTACTGTCAAACCAATAAGTGAACCCACGACAACCATACTCGTGTTCAATTTTTAAGTCTTCTTGATGTATCTCTGCCAATAGTTCTGCAGAAACGCTTTCCGATACATCGTGGCGATCCATAAATATAGGCATGATTTAAAATTTTTATTCAAATTAATGATTTTTAATGGTTTATACAATTATAATCGACTTGATGCACGATTAGGAATTAATACGATTTTAATTTTACTACGGTATCGAACTTTTTTATCTTTAGGCTCAAATTACACGGAATGCAAAAAAATATTATTATTACCGGAACGAGTAGAGGAATTGGGTTTGAGTTGGTAAAATTATTTGCTAAAGCTGGTCATCGCGTATTGGCGCTTTCGCGGAATGAAATGCCAATAGCTAGTTTAAATTTAGAAAATGTAACGGCTTTTTCTTTTGATTTAAGCGATGCTGAAGATTATAAACAGGTGGGAAATTTTATAAATACCCATTGGCAACAGGTAGATGTGTTAATTAATAACGCTGGAATGTTGGTTAATAAACCGTTTTCAGAGATTACTATGGATGATTTCGAAGCGGTTTATAAAACGAATGTGTTTGGTGTTGCCGAATTAACCAAAGTGGTTTTACCCTTTATGAAAGCTGGTAGTCATGTCGTAACCATAAGCTCTATGGGTGGTGTTCAAGGTAGTATGAAATTCCCAGGGTTAGCAGCCTATAGTTCCAGTAAAGCTGCTGTTATAACATTAACAGAATTATTAGCTGAAGAGTATAAGGAATCTGGGATTTCATTTAACGTTTTAGCCTTAGGAGCTGTGCAAACCGAAATGTTGGAAGAAGCTTTTCCAGGGTATCAGGCCTCAACATCGGCTTTAGAAATGGCTGAATATATTTTCAGTTTTTCATTAACAGGACAGAAGTATTATAACGGTAAACTACTGCAGGTATCAAATTCTACACCTTAAAAATTCCTATGAAAAAATACAAGTGCATTATTTTTGATTGCGATGGCGTTTTGGTAGATACCGAAGTAATAAGCAATCAGTTACTGGTCGATATGGCCAATGAGTATGGAGCGAACATCGATTTAGATTATGCTATGAAGTACTTTAAAGGCAGTCATTTTGGGCATTGTCTTAATCTTATAAAAACATTGGTGCCTAAACCAGTTCCAGAGTCTTTTGAAAAAGATTACAGAACAGAATTAGACCGACAATTTAGAGAATCAGTTGAGCCTATAAAAGGAATTAAAAAAGTTATTAACCAATTAGATATTCCGTTTTGTGTCGCTTCCAGTGGAACGATTGAAAAAATTCGTTTGAATTTAGGTTTGGTCGGACTGTTGAAGGAGTTTGAAGGGAAAATATTCAGTTGTTATACCATTGGAAAATGGAAGCCAGAGCCCGATGTGTTTTTGTTAGCAGCCAAAACAATGGGGTTCAAACCTGAAGATTGTTTAGTGATTGAAGATAGTAAGTTAGGTGTTCAAGGCGCTAAAAATGGTGGTTTCGATGTTTATGGTTATACAGAACATGATTATTATAAAGATCTGGAAGGTTTGGCAACCAAGACATTTGGTAGTATGGATGAATTACTCGAAATGATTTAATTTCTAATAAAAAGAGGTTTAAAATAAAACCCTTATTTTTGTCTATATGCATGAAAAGCTTCAAGATTATATTCCGATTAATGCTATATCACAAGTTAAAAGTTTTTTAGATCACGATAATTTAGTCGTCAAAGTCAAAAAAGAGCGTAAAACGCGCCATGGTGATTACATAGGATTATCAAACGGAAAGCATCAAATTACAGTCAATTCCAATTTAAATGAATATCGATTTTTAATCACGCTTATTCATGAGATTGCTCATTTTGAAGCTTATCGAACTTACGGAAGAGTAATTAAGCCGCATGGTGTAGAATGGAAACGCACTTTTCAGCATCTAATGCTTCCATTTTTAAATCCGAGTGTTTTTCCAGAGTCACTTTTGCCTTTGTTGGCAAGGCATTTTAAAAATCCGAAGGCATCAAGTGATACCGATGTTAATTTAGCATTAGCATTAAAACAGTTCGATGCACCTAATGACAAAACCTATATATTTGAAGTGCCTTTGGGAAGTGATTTTAAATTATATAACGGTCGTGTTTTTAAAATGGCAGGAAAGCGAATCAAGCGCTTCGAATGCGTTGAGGTTAAAACAGGTAGAATGTATTTGTTTAATCCAAATGCCGAAGTAGAATTAGTAACTAATAATTAGTTTAAAGTTAAAGAATTGCTGAAAGCACATCAACTTTAAGCAAAAAACGACATAAATGAATAAAAATTATTATGCCATTTTAATGGCAGGAGGTGTCGGGTCGAGGTTTTGGCCTGTAAGTACAGAAGAATTTCCGAAGCAGTTTCACGATATGCTTGGAACAGGCGATACTCTTATTCAAAAAACATTTCAACGCCTATCAAGATTAATTCCTAAAGAGAATATTTTCATTTTAACCAACGAGCGCTATAACGATTTGGTGTTGGAACAGTTACCAGAAGTTAATCAACGTCAGGTGGTTTTAGAACCAGCCATGCGAAACACGGCACCTTGTATTTTATACGCGTCGTTAAAGATTCAAAAGGAAAATCCGGATGCGGTGATGATAGTTGCGCCAAGTGACCACTGGATTGAAGATGAAGTTGCTTTTACTAAAAACGTAGAGCAGGCCTTTAGCTATTGTGAAAAGCATGATGCCTTGATGACTTTGGGTATTCAGCCAACGTTTCCGAATACGGGTTATGGATATATTGAATTTGATAAATCGTCAAATGAGGTTATTAAATCGGTAAACCAATTTAGAGAAAAACCAGATTACGAAACAGCAAAAGGCTTTATTGAACAAGGAAATTTCTTGTGGAATGCAGGAATTTTTATGTGGAGCGTAAAGAGTGTTGTCGAAGCGTTTAAAAATAATCAGCCAGGCTTATATGCGCATTTCGAAAAAGGAATTGAAGCTTATAATACCGACGCAGAAAATGCTTTTATTTCCGAGAATTATCCGTTAGCAGAAAATATTTCAGTGGATTATGCGGTAATGGAAACCTCTAAAAATGTATTTGTTATTGCTGCTGAATTTGACTGGAATGATTTAGGAACCTGGGGTAGTTTATACGATAAGTTAGGAAAGGATTCCGATAATAATGCCGTTGTAAATGCGAGAACGCTAACCGAAGATGCTTCAGGGAATATGATTCGAACTAAAAGCAATAAAATTGTTGTTCTTGATGGTTTAGAAGATTATATTATTGTTGATAAAGAAGATGTCTTGTTAATATATCCGAAAGCAAAAGAGCAAGACATTAAGCAAGTGCTGAAAAAGGTGAAGGATACCTTTGGAGAGCAGTACGGATAGCATAAAAAAACACTAGATTTTAATGGTTTGGTTTTTAATTGAAAAGATTAAAACTGAACCATTTATTTTTTATCTTAGTATACAACAAGTAATCTCACACCAATGGAAGAAAATAAGTTCAATTTTGCTGAAGAAGAGAAAAAAAAGGAACAGATTGTTGATGAAACAAAAGAAGCGGTTAAAAAGGATGCTCAGGGGCTACTTTTAAGCATTAAGCGTTTTTTTAGTGAATTGCTCGATTTTCGTGACGATACTGACCGCGAAGCAACCATTCAGGCAATAAAGAATGATATTCCTTTTAAAGGTGCTACTGCTTGGATTTTGGTGTGTTCCATCTTCGTAGCCTCTATCGGACTGAATGCAAATTCTACTGCGGTTGTTATCGGTGCCATGTTAATATCTCCGCTAATGGGGCCAATTTTAGGTATTGGGTTATCGGTGTCTATAAACGATATTGATACACTTAGAAAATCCTTAGTCAATTTTGGAGTAATGATTGTTCTAAGTGTTATTACTGCCTTTTTGTTTTTCTGGTTTTTTCCGTTAAGTGAAGAATCTTCGGAATTATTAGCACGTACTCAGCCCGATATCCGAGATGTGCTTATTGCTTTTTTTGGTGGTTCGGCTTTAATTATTGCCAGAACAAAAAAAGGAACCATAGCTTCAGTAATTTTTGGTGTGGCTATTGCTACAGCCTTAATGCCGCCACTATGTACCGTAGGTTACGGGTTATCTGTGGCTTTCGAACAAGATTTTGCTAAGGGAGGCCGTTATGCTTTGGGAGCACTTTATCTATTCATTATCAATACCATTTTTATTGCTTTAGCAACCTTTTTAGTACTTAAAGTATTAAAATTCCCGATGCTGAAATATGCGAATTCGGCCAGACGCAGACGCATTAGCCGATTTGCGATGACTTTGGCTATTGTTGTTATGATTCCGGCTTTATGGACGTTTGTTAACGTATTAAAACAAAGTCGATTTGAAGTAGATGCTAGTAATTTTGTAAAAAGAGAACTGACTTCATTACCGCATTCCGAGTACATAAAAAAGAATGCATCTTATAAGTTTTCTGAAGACAAAAAAGTGCCTTCAACAATAGAATTAAATACATTTGGTTTAGACGAAGTTCCTGAATCTACTATCGCTTTACTTCAGGATAGAATGCTAAAATATGACGCCTTAAAAAGTGCTGTTTTAATCTTTAATCAGAATAAGAACAAAAATCTGGACAATTTAAAATACATGGAACAAATTCGTTACAGAGATTCTATTGATTTGTTATCTCAATCTCAGAAGATTGTATTCCTTGAAAGTAAACTGAAGAGTTTGGAGAAATTAGAACGCCTTCAAATTCCTTTTGATGACTTAACCAAAGAAGTGAAGATTCTTTACGAAGGCATTAATAAATTATCGTATTCAAGTGTTATTACGTCTAACTTTAATAAAACGGATACCCTATCGGTTATTACGGCGAAGTGGGATACTAAGAAAATAAATGAAAAAGACATTGCCAGCCAGCAAGAGAAACTTGAAAAATGGTTGAGACAAAAGTATAAATTGGATAGCCTTGTGGTAACCCGACAGTAAATTGGAATGTTGGCTATTACTATTTAAGGTTTACTGATTTTCCTCAAGATACATGCGTCTTACTTTTTTGAATAAGTTTGATGAGTAAACGAAGTCAGTTACTGATGCATTGTCGGTTTTAAAGATGGTGTCTTTCGAGCCTTCCCATTCTTTATAACCATTTTTAAGGAAAACAATTTTTTGTCCAATTTCCATAACCGAGTTCATATCATGCGAATTGATAACCGTAATAATTTGATACTCTTCAGTAATTTCCTGAATTAAATTATCGATAACGATAGATGTTTTCGGGTCTAAACCAGAATTAGGTTCGTCACAAAATAAATACTTCGGGTTATTTACAATTGCACGGGCAATAGCCACACGTTTTTGCATACCCCCTGAAGCTTCACTAGGCATTTTATGGTGCGCATTTTCAAGGTTTACACGTTTCAAAACAAAGTTTACACGGTCTTCCATTTCGCTTTTACTTTGCTTTGTAAACATTTTTAAAGGAAACATAACATTTTGAGCGATAGTCATACTATCAAACAATGCACTGCCTTGAAATACCATACCTATTTCGGAGCGTAAATTACGTTTTTCATTTTCAGATAACTTAGAAAATACTTTTCCATCATAAGCTATAGAACCCTGCTCGTAATTGAAAAGGCCAAGTAAACATTTTAAAAACACCGTTTTACCAGAACCACTTTGCCCGATGATAAGATTGGTTTTACCTTTTTCAAAGTTTGTTGTTATTCCTTTGAGAATTTCCGTTCCTCCAAACGATTTATGCAAATCTTTAACTTCAATCATTAACTTAATAGCATTTGGGTTAGTAGATAGTTTAATAAAATAATAACCACACTGGTCCAAACAAACGATGTGGTACTGGCTTTACCTACTTCAAGAGCCCCGCCTTTCATATAGTAACCATAAAATGAAGGCATTGTTGCTAAAACAAAAGCAAAAACAAAGGTTTTTACAAAGGCATAAGTAACGTGAAATGGAGTGAAATCGGTTTGAATACCCAAGATGTAATCTTCAAATGAGGTAAAACCCCCTAAAACACCTGCAGCTATTCCCCCTAAAATACCTAAAAACATACCAATTGCAATAACAAAAGGATAAAGCATTAAGGCAACTGTTTTAGGGAGGATAAGGTAGTTTAAAGAGTTGATTCCCATAACTTCTAAAGCATCTATTTGTTCGGTAACACGCATGGTTCCTATACTTGATGTTATGAACGATCCTACTTTTCCGGCCATAATAATGGAGGTGAACGTAGGGGCAAATTCTAGTATAATTGATTGTCTAGTAGCAAAACCAACCAAGTATTTAGGAATTAAAGGATTGTCTATATTTAAAGCTGTTTGAATGGTAATAACCCCACCAACAAAAAATGAGATAAAGGCAACAATACCTATCGAGCCTATAACTAAATCATCAATATCTTTAAGTATTAATGTTTTCATTACCGACCACTTTGTTGGTTTGCGAAACATATTAACAATCATCAAGGAGTATGCGCCAATATTATGTAGATAAGTCATATGAAAAATTAATAGTGCTAAAGTAAAAAAAAGTAACAGGTAATTAACGTTAAATTTAAATTATGATTTCATATAATAAGTATTTTTGGCATCTTTATAAAAAATTTTAGCATGAAAAAAATTTCCACTCTTTTATCAGTAGCAATATTTGCTTTAGCGTGTAAAGCGCAGGAGCAACCTCGGGTGTCGCAAACTAAAGAAGCATCGTCTTATTATTTTAATCATAAACCTAAATTAGTCGTAGGTATTATAGTAGATCAAATGCGTTATGATTATTTAACGCGCTTTTATACAAAGTATGGTGAAGGTGGATTTAAACGTATGATGAATGAAGGGTTTAACTGTAAAAACAATCACTTTAATTACGTGCCAACCAAAACAGCGCCAGGTCATGCTTCGGTATTTTCTGGAACTACGCCAAAATATCATGGTATTATAGCTAATGATTGGTATGACAAAGATTTGAAAAAATCAGTGTATTGTGCTGGAGATGAAAGTGTGAATCCTGTGGGAACAACTAGTAATGCAGGTAAAATGTCACCGCACCGTATGACCACCACAACGTTTGCAGATGAAAATAGATTATTCACGCAAATGCGTGGAAAATCTATAGGGATTTCTGTAAAAGATCGTGGAGCGATTTTGCCTGCTGGGCATTCAGCAAATGCAGCATATTGGTTCTATGGAAAAGATCAGGGTGATTTTATTACCAGTACATATTACATGAATACTTTACCTCAATGGGTTCAGGATTTTAACGATTCAGATGTTGCCGACTCGTATTTAAAACCTTGGGAAACTTATTACGATATTGAAACGTATACCGAAAGTGGAACCGATTTAAATGATTTTGAAGAAGGTTTTAAAGGAAAGGAAACAGCAACATTTCCATATGATTTAGGCAGTTTAAAAGACAAAAATGGAGGATTCGATATTATAAAAGGAACGGCTTACGGAAATAGTATAGTCGCCGATTTTGCTATTGCGGCTTTAACGGGAGAACAATTAGGACAAGATGAACATACCGATGTGTTAACGGTTAGTTTTTCAAGTACCGATTATGTTGGCCATAATTTCGGTGTAAATTCAAAGGAAATTGAAGATACTTATATTCGTTTAGATATAGATTTAGAGCGTTTCTTTAAAGCTTTAGATGAAAAAGTAGGTAAAGGAAATTACACCGTGTTTTTAACTGCCGATCACGCTGCTGTTGATGTGCCAGCATATTTGCAGAGTGTAAAAATTCCTGCGGGTTACGTAAAAGCCAAAGAAGAAAGAGTGCAAATGGAGACCTTTTTACAGAAAAAATACGGAGCAAATTTTATAGAGAATATCAGTAACAATCAGGTGTTTTTAAATCGTACTAAAATTGCAGAAATGAACTTAGAGTTAGAAGATGTTCAGGGCGCTTTAGTGAACGAAATCATTAGTTACGAGAATATTTATAAAGCGTTTTCGGCAACAACAATGAGTACAACGTCTTTTCCTATAGGTCTCGAGGCTTTACTACAAAAAGGTTATAACCAAAAGCGTTCCGGAGATGTTATTTTTGAATACAATGCCGCCTATATTTCTTATGGAAGAAAAGGATCTACGCATGGATCTGGATTTGATTACGATACACATGTGCCGTTATTATTCTTCGGAAAAGGTATTAAGCACGGACAGACTTTTGAAAAAACAGAAATTACCGATATTGCTCCAACGGTATCAGCGCTTTTAGATATTAGTTTCCCGAATGGAGCCATTATTGGTCAACCTTTAGAATTTGTTTTAGAGTAATTTGAGAAATAAAAAAATATATACACTATTAGCCGTTGTACTTGTTTTAGGGGTTTATGGTTACGAACACTTTTTAAAAGTTGAAGAGAAGACCGAAAGAGTTGAGCAAGGTAAAGCAGAAAAGTCTGAAACTAACGAATATTTTCTGCCAACAAGTACAACGGGGCAAATAGTGCATCACGAAGGTTATTCGTTAAGTTATAATGAAGCTTTTGAACAAGCCGAATGGGTGGCTTACGAATTAAAAAAGTCGCATTTATCGCAAACTAATTTTAAGCGCCCTTATTTTGAAATAGATGAAGCTGTAAAAAGCGGAGCAGCACATTGGCGTAATTATAAAAACTCAGGGTACGATAAAGGACATTTATGCCCGGCAGGTGATAGACGTTATAGTCAGGCAGCTCACGATGAAACGTTTTTAACCAGTAATATTAGTCCGCAGGAACATCAGTTTAATGCAGGTATTTGGAACACCCTGGAACAGAAAGTGCGTTACTGGGCCAGAAAATACGATGGCGTTTTTGTGGTTACCGGGGGCGTACTTCAACAAGGTTTAAAAACTATTGGAAGTGAACACGTAGCTGTGCCAAATCAGTTTTACAAAGTGTTAATCGATATGAATTCTGGACAACCTAAAATGATTGCGTTTTTAATGCCTCATAAAGATTCTAACAGACCTTTATACGATTTTGTGGTTTCGGTAGATTCTATTGAAAAACTAACCAAAATCGATTTCTTTCCGGAGTTAGATGATGCTATTGAAAATAAATTGGAAGCCTCAAGTAGTTATAAAGATTGGAGTTTTTAAGGCTGAAGAGGTTCAGTTTGCTGTCCCAGAATATAAGTCGCTCGTCCAGAGCTGATACAGCAGCCTTTATGTTGATGGGAATCATCAGTTGAGTTATTAGGAGCAACACAGTTTTGTTGACCTTCATTTTTGCCAACTTCAATAATCGCTGGGGTAGAATCCTCTTTTGTAATAAAGAAGATGCCAATGCTGCAAAGTAGTAAAAACACCAGTATTTTCATTGTGTTAGAAGAGGCTTTAAATACGGATTCAAATTACATATTTTTTGAAGAATAACCAAAGAATTTAATTCGAACTGAATTTATTCAGCATGCCTTTCCAACGTAAATTGCGAATAAACTGACCTTCTTCAACGGAAACTAATGGTTCTATCTTATTTCTTTTGGCTTTAAAATAACCCGCCATATAATCTTTGAATAAAGAAACACTTTTCTTTTTATAAGCTAATTTTAACGCCGAAATTAAGGTAATGGTAAAACCGTAACGCATTTTGTACATGGCTTCACCTTGTAAGTATTTCGAGGCTTTATTGTAGCTGATTCCGGTAGGTTTTAAATGTTTAACATGTAGTGATTCGTCGGTTAAAATAGACCAACCATAATATTTAGCCAAAAGTTCATCAACCGTATCCCAACCCATTGAAGGTTTTAATTTGCCGATTTGTAAAAAACAATCTTTAGTATAAGCTTTTAAAGCCCCACGAATATGGTCTTTGTTGGTTAAGTTTTCTAAAACCCAATCGCTATTTTTTTCAATATAACAGAATCCGGCTGCCATACCCAGTTTTGGGTTGTTTTTAAAATGATTGGCAATTTGTTCTAAATAGTTTTCGGGAAAAATCAGGTCGGCATCGAACTTACAAATGATGTCGTAATCATCATCTAAAACCTCATAACCTTTATAAAAAGCACTGATGATTTTAGAACCTGGTAAATGTTTGTCTGAGGATTTTGAATTTACTAGCTGAATCCAATTGTGTTTTGAAATATAAGATTCAACGATAGTCTGGGTATTGTCGGTAGAATTATCATTAACAATTACAAGACGTTTTGGTAGTAAGGTTTGTTTCGTTAACGATTCTAACGTAAGACCAATAGAATCTTCTTCGTTATGAGCCGGTATGATGATGTAGAAATTCAAAATTGAAGTTTTAAGTTTCAAAGTTAAACTCTTTCAGCGTAAACAATATAATATCGAGGGGTAAACCAGCGTAAAATTGGACGGATACCTAATTTTTTAGTTGGATTTGTCCATTTTTTACGGTCTAAAATTTTCCAACCGGCTTTTTCCAGTAACCAGTCGAATTGCCAGTCTTCAAATTCATGGTAATGTCTGTCCAGCATATCGGTTTTACTTCTATATGCTGAAGAAAACCATAATTTAAGCGGAACGCTAGCCACTAATTTATCCGTTTGAATAGATTTTAAAACCGTAAACGGGGATAAGAGATGCTCGAAAATTTCGAAAGCGGTCACGACATCTGCAGAAGAATTTTGAATGGTTGAGGTATCGATATCTAAATCTTCACCTTTAGTGTTTTCAACAGTGTAACCTTGTTGTAACATAATTTCAGAAAACGGATTAACAACCCCTAAATCTAGAATAGTTTCAGAGGGTGATACATGTTTTCTTAGAAATTCAAGTGTATGTTTAAAGCGTTTGTTAGGAAATGTGTTTTCGTACATTTGGGCATTTTCGCTTTAGCGGCGATATTAATATTTGTAAACAATAGCATTAATGTGCATTCCTGCACCAACACTTGCAAATATAATAACATCACCTTTGTTAAGGCTATGGTTTTCCAATTTATTATTCTTAACCAAATCGAAAAGTGTAGGAACCGTAGCCACTGAACTATTACCTAAAGTTTGTATACTCATAGGCATAATATGTTCCGGAATTTCGGTACGATATAATCGATAAAAGCGTTTTAAAATCGCCTCATCCATTTTTTCATTGGCTTGATGGATAAAAATTTTCTTAACGTCTTTAATGTCGACACCACTGGCATCTAGACAGCTTTGCATAGCTTTAGGAACATTAGTCAGGGCGAATTCGTAAATTTTACGACCATCCATTTTAATGTAACGGGTGTCTTTATCTAAGGCTTGATTGTTTGAATTTCCAAAGTAGAGGAAGTAGGCCTCATCATAAGTGAAGCTTGCTGTTTCATGGGCTAAAATACCACCTTCGTCATTGGTTGCTTCAATAATTGTTGCTCCGGCACCATCAGAAAAAATCATGGAATCTCGATCGTGTTTATCCACAACACGCGATAAGGTTTCCGATCCGATCACCAAACAGCGTTTCGCCATACCGGCTTTTATGAACGCTTGCGCTTGAATAACACCTTCTATCCAACCAGGACATCCAAAAAGAATATCGTAAGCGATGCATTTTGGGTTTTTAATTCGTAAACTATGTTTAATACGGGCAGCCAGAGAAGGTAGTACATCACTTTGTATGGTGCTGTGTTTTACATCACCAAAGTTGTGAGCTACTATGATATAATCTAAAGTTTCAGGGTCTATCTTTGCATCAGCAATGGCACATTCGGCAGCAAAAAAACCTAAATCTGAAGAGTTTAAATGAGGTTTGGCATAACGACGTTCAGCAATACCTGTTATGGCTTTAAACTTTTCGATAATCAGTTCATTGGGATGGTTGATAACCGATCCGTCTGTGTTAAGAAATTGATGCTGGTGGAATGCATCGTTTTTTTCTATAGTATCAGGGATGTAGCTGCCTGATCCTGTAATTTTTATATTCATAAAAAGAAATTGCCTTTTATTTTTAGCTGTATACGAATATACTAGCTTTAAATAAAAGGCAATTTTATTATTGAACTATTTTACGATGTTCAACGCCTGTTTTAAGCTTCAATGTAAGCTTCAATAGGCGCACAAGAACACACTAAATTTCTATCTCCAAAGGCATCGTCTACACGTCTAACACTTGGCCAGAATTTATTATCAGCGATATAATCTAGTGGATAAGCTGCGGTTTCTCGAGTGTATGGTAAGTCCCAAGTATCAGCTGTCAACATGGCTAATGTATGAGGAGCATTTTTTAATACGTTGTTTTTATCTTCTGCAGTAGCAGCTTCGATTTCTTTTCTGATTGAAATCATGGCATCACAGAAACGGTCTAACTCCGCTAAATCTTCAGATTCAGTAGGTTCAATCATTAAAGTTCCAGCAACTGGGAAAGATACTGTTGGCGCATGGAAACCGTAGTCCATTAAACGCTTAGCGATATCTCCAACTTCAATGCCTTTTTCTTTGAATGCACGACAGTCAACAATCATTTCGTGTGCAGCTCTTCCACATTCTCCAGTATAAAGAATCGGGTAGTGTCCTTCAAAACGAGCTTTCATATAGTTCGCATTCAAGATAGCGTTTTCAGTAGCACTTTTCAATCCTTTAGCACCCATCATAGTGATATAGCCATAAGAAATTAAGCATACTAAAGCAGATCCATAAGGCGCAGATGAAATAGCAGTAATTGCCTGATCACCACCAACGTTTAAGATTGGGTTAGTTGGTAAGAATGGAACTAATTTTTCGTTCACACAGATTGGTCCAACACCAGGTCCACCACCACCGTGAGGGATGGCGAATGTTTTATGTAAGTTTAAGTGACAAACGTCGGCTCCAATTGTTGCAGGGTTTGTTAAACCTACCTGAGCATTCATGTTAGCACCATCCATATATACTAATCCTCCGTTATCGTGGATTAATTGCGTGATTTCAATGATAGATGATTCGTAAACTCCGTGAGTTGAAGGATACGTTACCATTAAACAAGATAAGTCATCTTTGTGCTCGATAGCTTTTGCTCTCAAATCCTCCACATCGATGTTTCCTTCTGGAGTTGTTTTAGTAACGATAATCTTCATTCCAGCCATAGCAGCAGAAGCAGGATTTGTTCCGTGAGCTGAAGATGGAATTAAACATACGTTACGGTGTCCTTCACCACGTGACATATGGTAAGCACGGATTGCCATTAAACCAGCATACTCTCCTTGAGCTCCTGAGTTTGGTTGTAACGTTGTACCAGCAAATCCAGTGATTACGTTTAATTGTTGCTCTAATTTTTTAAGCATGGTGATGTATCCTTCTGCTTGCTCAACTGGAGCGAATGGGTGAATGCTGTTCCAGTTTGGCATTGATAATGGCAACATTTCAGAAGCAGCATTTAACTTCATTGTACAAGAACCTAAAGAAATCATAGAATGGTTTAATGATAAATCTTTACGCTCTAATTTTTTGATGTAACGCATCAACTGGCTTTCAGAGTGATGGTTATTGAATACATCGTGCGTTAAGAAAGAAGAGGTTCTTTCTAAAGAAGCAGGTAATTGACTAGCCGTTGATAATTCAGCAACTGTGAAAGCCTCTTTACCTATAGCTTCAGCAAAAATCGCGATGATTTGGTTGATATCGTTGATAGAAGTTGTTTCGTTGAATGAGATAGAAATAGTTTCTGCATTTACATAGAAGAAGTTAACTTCGTTTCTTTCAGCAACAGCTTTTACTTTTTGAGCGTCAGCTTTTACTAAAATTGTATCAAAATATGCAGTGTTCGTTTGGAAAACACCTAATTTATTTAAAGCATCAGCAGTTGTTACAGCCGAAGCGTGAACTTTGTTTGCGATGTATTGTAATCCTTTTGGACCGTGGTAAACAGCATACATACCAGCCATAACTGCTAATAATACTTGAGCAGTACAGATGTTTGAAGTTGCTTTTTCACGTTTGATGTGTTGCTCACGAGTTCCTAAAGCCATACGTAATGCACGGTTTCCATTAGCATCGATAGAAACACCGATGATACGACCTGGCATTGAACGTTTGTATTCTTCTTTAGTAGCAAAGTAAGCAGCGTGAGGACCTCCGTAACCCATTGGTACACCAAAACGTTGTGTAGTACCAACAACAACAGCAGCTCCCATTTCTCCTGGAGACGTTAACGTAGCTAACGATAAAATATCAGCCGCAACAGCTACTTTAATGTCGTTTTCTGCAGCTTTAGCCATAAAGGCACTATAGTCGTTTACTTGTCCGTATTTACCAGGATATTGAAGGATAGCTCCAAAGAATTCGTAAGAGAAATCGAAAGTTTCGTGGTTTCCAACAACCAATTCAATTCCAACTGGAGTAGAGCGTGTTTGTAATATAGATAGAGTTTGGGGTAAAATTTCTTCAGAAACGAAGAATTTATTCACGTTATTTTTCTTTTGATCACGTGTTCTAACATCGAACAATAATGACATAGCTTCTGCAGCTGCAGTTCCTTCGTCAAGTAACGAAGCATTTGCAATTTCCATTCCTGAAAGTTCTGTAACTACAGTTTGGAAGTTTAAGATAGCCTCTAAACGTCCTTGAGCAATCTCAGCCTGGTATGGCGTGTAAGCCGTGTACCATCCTGGATTTTCAAAGATGTTTCTTTGAATTGCAGCAGGAACGATAGTAGGGTGGTACCCTAAACCGATATACGATTTGAAAACTTTGTTCTTTTTACCTAATTCCATGATATGAGCAGCATACTCATATTCAGACATTGGTTCATCTAAGTCTAAATCATTTTTTAACTTAATATCATCAGGTAAAGTTTCGTAAATCAACTGGTCTAAAGAGTCTACACCAATAGTTTGTAACATTTGGTTTTGTTCCTCTTCTCTAGGTCCAATGTGACGCAATGCGAAAGCGTTTGTATTCATTAAAATTGAATTTTGTTAAATATTCCGCAAAAGTACATAATATTAAGTGTGTTTTCTTGTCTAAAAGGGGGGGATTTTATTCACAGGCTATTAACTTTAACACTTTGTTTACATTTGTGTTATGAAAATTTTTAAACAGCTCCTGAATTTTTATATCAATAGTAGTTTGCATGTAGCCTTTGCGGTGGTAGCTTTAACATGGATTACGTTGTTGGAATTTCATATATCTTTTGATAAATATCTACTCACATTTGTATTTTTTGCCTCGGTTACGGGCTATAATTTTGTGAAGTATTTTGGTATTGCTAAGTTTCATCATCGTAGTTTATCCAGTTGGTTGAAAGCTATACAAATCCTGTCGTTTTTCTGTTTTGTTTTCATGTGTTATTACCTAATGAAACTGAAGTTGGAAACCCTTTTGTTTATTGTCGGTTGTGGGGTTGTTACGTTCTTTTATGCGATTCCGTTTTTGCCTAAGCGATTTTATCTGGATAGTAAACAAAATTTAAGGAATATAGGAGGTTTGAAGGTCTACTTAATTGCGTTAGTATGGTCTGGGGTTACTGTGTTTTTACCTGTGATTAATAGTCATTATAGCATTGATGCAGATGTGATTTTAACTGCCATTCAACGCTTGATTTTCATTATTGTAATTATGTTGCCTTTTGAAATTCGAGACCTGAGTTATGATAGTCTGAGACTGGCAACCATTCCTCAGAAAATGGGGGTGCAGCAAACCAAAGTTATGGGTATGGTATTATTGGGTATTTTTTACGCTTTAGAATTTTTTAAGGATAATATGGTTTCAGGGAGTTTGCTCGTTATGTTCTTAATAAGTGCTGTAACCTTATATTTCGTGAAGCATGCCGAGGTTAAACAGGGGCAGTATTATTCTTCGTTTTGGGTTGAAGGATTACCGATTTTATGGTTGTTATTATTGTTGATTTTTAACTGATTTCCTGCTCTTTTAAAGCTTTTTCAAATTTAGCTTTCAGTGCTTCTTTACACTGTTTGTCCATACATTTAAGGTTAGAAGATTTTATAGCTTCCGTAAGTTTTTTATTGTTTTTCGTGTAGTCTCTGCAACAGGGGCATAACATTAAGTGAATATTTAATCTTAATTGTTCCCAAAGGGAAGCTTCTTTGTATTGCGCCTTATCGCAAACATGATTTGCTTTATTACAAGGTGTTGTAATGTTATTTTTATCACTCATAATTAAAACCAGTTTTCTTTTAAACATTCAGCCATTGCCGTACGTGCTCTGTGAATAATAACCCAAAGGTTAGACGCAGTGATATTGAGTTCATTACAAATAATTTCAGTGTCTTGTCCCTCAATAGTTTTCATTCTAAACACCTGGGCTTGTTTTTCAGGAAGTTTACCCAAGCAATTATAAATAGCATCTCCAAGTTCGGTGTTTTCCATAGCATCTTCGGCTGTTTTGTCGAACGGATCTGCCACACGTTCTTCCAGCCAGTCGCCTTCGTCTTCATCAGTATTGAAGTTTACACGTACTTCGGCCTGTCCTTTATTAGAATTAATCTTACGGTAATAATCAATGATTTTACGTTTTAAAATAGAAATCAGCCACGTGCGCTCGCTAGATTCACCTTTAAAGTTTTTCATTGATTTTAACCCGGCAAAAAATGTGTCTTGAACTAAGTCCTGAGCTATTTCTCTGTCGTTAACACGAGAAATAGTGTAATTATAGAGATAATCGGAATATAAATCGATCCACCTATTCGGATTAATTTCGTGGTTAGACATTGGTTAGGCTGTTTATAGATACCTTTCAAAAATAGAATAAAAAAGCCGATGTATTACAATCGGCTTTTCATTTGTTCTAATTTTTTATTAATCCTGCACGTCTTAATAAAGCTTCTGGCTGCGGTTCTTTTCCGCGGAAGCGTTTGTATAAGATCATTGGATCTTCGGTACCACCTTGCGACAATACATGGTCTTTAAATTTCTTGGCGACTTCAGGATTAAAAATGCCTTCTTCTTTAAAGTACTCGAAAGCATCGGCATCTAAAACTTCAGCCCATTTGTAACTGTAATATCCCGAGCTGTATCCGCCTTGAAAAATGTGAGAGAACGATGTGCTCATGCAGTTTTCGGGAACATCAGGATATAGTTTGGTGTTTTCGAAAGCTTGAGTTTCGAAATCTTTCACCGAAGTGATGTTTTCTGGAGAATCGCCACCGTGCCAGCTCATATCTAATAAACCAAAACTCAACTGACGTAAGGTTTGCATGCCTTCATGGAAGGTTGCCGATTCTTTAATTTTTTCAACCAATTCCATAGGAATTACTTCACCGGTTTCGTAGTGTGTAGCGAACAGTTCTAAAGCTTCTTTTTCGTAACACCAGTTTTCCATAACCTGACTTGGCAATTCTACAAAATCCCAAAATACGCTGGTTCCGGAAAGGCTAGGGTAGGTGGTGTTAGCCAACATACCATGTAGCGCATGACCGAATTCGTGGAAAAAAGTAGTCACCTCGTTAAAGGTTAATAACGACGGTTTGCTCTTGGTTGGTTTCGTGAAATTACAAACGATAGAAATATGCGGACGGCTGTTTTCGCCATCTTTTACATATTGTGGTTTATAAGAGGTCATCCAGGCACCGTTACGCTTTCCAGGTCTTGGGAAAAAGTCGGCGTAAAGAATGGAAATGTAATCACCGTTGATGTTAGTAACTTTATAAGTTAATACATCGTCGTGATATTTGTCGATGGTATTTATTTCTTCAAATTGTAAACCGAAAAGTTTTTCGGCAACAGTAAATGCTCCGTTAATAACATTTTCTAGTTTGAAATAAGGTTTTAGTTTTTCATCATCTAAATTGAATAATTTCTGTTTCAATTTTTCTGAATAATATGCCGAATCCCACTTTTGAAGCTGATCAATACCGTCTAAATCTTTGGCGAATTGTTCAAGGTTTTTGAACTCTTTTTGAGCAGCAGGTTTAGCTTTTTCAAGAATATCGTTTAAGAAGGTTTGAACAGTTTTCGGATTTTTAGCCATACGTTCTTCGAGAACGAAATCGGCATGAGTTTTATATCCTAAAAGATTCGCGCGCTGGTGACGCAATTTTACGATGTTTAAAACAATTTCCTGATTGTCTAACTCATCATTCTGGAACGATTTTGCACCAAACGCAATCGCTAAAGTTTTGCGTAATTCACGATTATCGACATAGGTCATAAACGGAATATAGCTTGGGTAATCTAAAGTAATTAACCAACCGTCTTTGCCTTTGTTTTCTGCTAATTGGGCAGCAGCTTCTATAGCGCCTTCCGGTAAACCAGCTAAATCATCTTCATTTGTAATGTGAAGTTCGTATTTATTGGTTTCAGCTAAAACGTTCTCACCGAATTTTAATTTCAGCTTACTTAATTCTTTGTCAATCTCACGAAGTTGTTGTTTTTTATCTTCCGCTAGGTTTGCTCCGTTTCTTGAAAAGCTTTTATATTTTTTATCTAAAAGAGTGGCTTGTTCGGTAGTTAAATCTAACGAATCTTTAGCATCGTAAACGGTTTTAACGCGTTTAAAAAGTGCTTCGTTTAAGGTGATATCGTTACTGAATTCAGATAAGAGAGGAGATACCTCTTGTGCTATTTTTTGAATTTCATCGTTAGTCTCAGCTGAATTCAAATTGAAAAATATGCTCGATACGCGATCTAATTGTTCACCAGAAAAATCTAAAGCTTCAATCGTATTTTGAAAAGTTGGAGCTTCCGGATTGTTGGTAATAGCGTCAATTTCAGCTTTAGCGTCTTCAATACCTTGTTTTATAGCAGGCAGAAAATCACTATTATTAATTTGTGAAAATGGCGCAGTATTAAAAGGAGTTTGAAATTTTTTTAATAAGATGTTTATCATTTTGGTAATAAATATGTTAAAACAAAAAATATATTATGCATACATAGTATATTTTTTGTAGATTTGACGCAGTTCAATTGAAAGAGTGACTAACTCAAATGAATTATTCTTAATAGCACTAAACCCCGAATCACTTCGGGGTTTTTTGATTTATAATCCTTTAGCCGACTCGTATACCTTTTGCTTTAAGCTTTCTTTGTAGTCAATTATTTTGTTTAAAACGACTTCGTCTGCAGAGCCAATAATTTGTGCAGCTAAGATTCCCGCATTCTTTGCACCGTTTAAAGCTACAGTTGCTACAGGGACACCTCCAGGCATTTGTAGAATGGATAATACAGAATCCCAACCATCTATAGAGTTGCTGCTTTTTACAGGAACACCAATAACAGGCAGTGGTGATAATGAGGCAATCATACCAGGTAAATGCGCAGCACCACCGGCACCAGCTATAATAACGCCAATACCACGCGTATGTGCATTTTTACCATAATCGAATAATTTTTCAGGAGTTCTGTGAGCAGACACGATATCTACTTCAACTTCAATATTGAAATCTTTTAAAATGTCTATAGCGTCTTGCATTACAGGCAAATCGCTTTTGCTTCCCATGATGATTCCTACTTTATTCATCTATAATTGTTTTTGTGTTTTTTGCTTTTATTGAATCAGCTTTTATTCGCTAATCACTTTTATGGTCGATTTTACTTCTTCGGCAATTTTTCTAGCCATATTGATGTCTTGGTCTACAATGGTAACATGTCCCATTTTTCTAAACGGACGCGTTTGTTTTTTACCATAGATATGAGGTGTAACACCATCAAGACCCATAATGTTTGAGATGTTTTCGTAAACCACATTGCCGCTGTAACCTTCAGAGCCCACTAAGTTTACCATTACGCCACCAACTTTACTGTCGGTACGTCCAAGAGGTAAATTTAAAATAGCTCTTAAGTGCTGTTCGAATTGCGATGTATAACTCGCTTCGATAGATTGGTGACCAGAGTTGTGAGGTCGTGGGGCAACTTCGTTAATTAAAATTTCGTCGTTTTGCGTCTGGAACATTTCAACAGCTAATAAACCAACATGGTTAAAGGCTTCCGAAGTTTTTAAAGCGACGTCAATTGCTTTTTGTGCAACGTCTTCCGGAATTCTAGCCGGGCAAATTACGTATTCAACCTGGTTAGCTTCCGGGTGGAATTCCATTTCAACCACTGGGAAATTTTTGCTCTCACCTGATGGTGTGCGGGCTACGATTACAGCCAACTCATTTTTAAATGGTACTAATTCTTCAGCAATACATTCTACATTTGGTAAACCTTCTAAATCGGAAACGGATTTTACAATTTTAACGCCTTGTCCGTCGTAACCAAACTGTGCCGATTTCCAAACGAAAGGAATTGTTAAACTACCGTGCTCGATAGCTTCTTTAACTTCAGAAGTATAAGCAAAACGGGTGAAAGGAGATGTAGGTAAATTGTTGTCTCGGTAAAACAATTTTTGTCTCGCTTTATTTTGAATGGTACGCAAGGTTTGTGATGCAGGATATACTTTTACTCCTTCTTTTTCAAGCGCTTCTAAAGCATCAACATTTACGTTTTCAATTTCAAAAGTTAATACATCCACCTGTTTACCAAAATTGTAAACAGCATCATAATCCATTAAATCACCTAAATGAAATTCGTTACTTGCAATTTTACAAGGCGCTTCGTTACTTGCGTCTAACACACAAGTGTATATGTCAAACTTTCTGGTATCGTTAAGCAACATTTTACCTAATTGACCGCCACCAAGAATACCTAATTTAAAATTTGAAGAAAAATAGTTCATTGTTTATCTTTAAAAATGAAATTAAATTGTCTAACCGACAAAATATGATGCAAAAATACACTTAAATATTAATTAGTATCTAAATCATAAATCAAAAAATGGTGATTCCTTAATCTATTGATTATCTTTGCACCTTTATTAAAAATAAGTTTCAGTGGTAAAGCTACACGACAAATTTTTTAAACCGTTTATTTCTGCCGAAGAAATAGATCGGGCTATGACGCGAATGGCGAGCGAGATAGCAAAAGATATTGGAGATGAAATTCCTGTGTTTGTAGGTATTTTAAATGGATCGTTTATGGTAGTAAGCGATTTTGTAAAGAAATATCAAAAACCATGTGAAGTAACGTTTATTAAGTTAGCCTCTTATGAAGGTGTAAAGTCTACAGAAGACATTCAAAGACTTATTGGCTTAACACAAGATTTATCTGGACGTACGGTGGTTATTCTGGAAGATATTATCGATACCGGTAATACGCTGGCAGAAGTACACCGCATTTTCAAAAATGAAAATGTAAAATCGTTAAAAATAGCCACGTTATTTTACAAACCTGAAGCTTATAAAAAAGATTTCAAACTTCATTATGTTGGTATAGAGATTCCTAATAAATTTATTGTAGGCTATGGTTTAGATTACGATGGACTGGGAAGAAACTTACCTGAGATATATCAAATAAAACAAACACAATACATGACAAATTTAGTGCTATTTGGCCCTCCAGGTGCAGGTAAAGGAACACAGGCAGAATTTTTAAAAGAGAAATATAAGTTAGTGCATATTTCTACAGGTGACGTTTTTAGATACAATATTAAAAACGAAACGGCTTTAGGAATGTTAGCAAAATCATACATTGACAAAGGCGAGTTAGTTCCAGATCAGGTAACGATTGATATGCTTGAAGCTGAAGTTGAAAAAAATACAGATGCTAACGGATTTATCTTTGATGGGTTCCCTCGCACAAGTGCACAGGCTGATGCCTTAGATAAGTTAATGGAAAGTAAAGATTCTGCGATTAGCGCTATGGTTGCTTTAGAAGTAGATGATGAAATTTTAGTAGAGCGATTAATAAAAAGAGGTGAAACCAGTGGAAGAGCTGATGATGCCGACGAGTCTATTATTAGAAACAGAATTACAGAATACTATAACAAAACAGCGATCTTAAAAGATTACTATTCGGCTCAAAATAAATACTTTGGTGTGGATGGTGTAGGATCTATCGAAGAGATTACTGTGCGTTTAAGCAGCGTTATAGACAATTTATAAAATCTTAATCCGTAAGGAATTAAAGCAATAAAAACCATATCTTTAAAGTATTAAGGATATGGTTTTTTTAAAATAAAAGTAGTATTTAATAGAACATCCACTTTTGTGGAAGACAAAAATAAACAACAATGACAGAAGGAAATTTCGTTGATTACGTGAAAATGTATGTAAGCTCGGGAAATGGGGGGAAAGGATCTGCACACTTACATCGCGAAAAATATATAGCAAAAGGAGGACCCGATGGAGGAGATGGTGGTCGTGGCGGTCACGTTATCGTTCGCGGTCAATCAAACTTATGGACCCTTTTGCATTTAAAGTTTAAAAAACATATTCGTGCCGGTCATGGTGAACACGGTAGTAGCGGTAGAAGTTTTGGTGCCGATGGAGAAGATGTTTATGTAGATGTTCCATTAGGAACAGTTGTTCGCGATACAGAAACGAATGAAATTCTGTTTGAAATTACCGAGGAAGGACAAGAACAAATCTTGGCTCAAGGTGGTAAAGGGGGGTTAGGAAACTGGCATTTTAAAACAGCAACCAACCAGACACCGCGATATGCTCAACCTGGATTACCTTTAGAAGAAAAGTATGTAACTATGGAGCTTAAGGTACTAGCCGATGTAGGCTTGGTAGGATTCCCAAATGCTGGTAAATCAACCTTACTTTCTGTTGTGACTTCAGCAAAACCTAAAATTGCCGATTACGAATTTACCACTTTAAAACCGAATTTAGGAATTGTAAAGTATCGCGATTTTCAAACTTTTGTAATGGCCGATATTCCGGGAATTATTGAAGGTGCAGCCGAAGGTCGTGGATTAGGACATTACTTTTTACGTCACATCGAGCGTAACTCTATTCTACTATTTTTAATCCCTGCCGATGCCGAAGATATTAGAAAACAGTACGATATTCTGTTAGACGAATTACGTCGTTATAATCCTGAAATGCTGGATAAGGAACGCATTATTGCGATATCTAAATGTGATATGCTGGATGACGAACTTAAAGCAGAATTAAAAGAAGAATTAGATAACGAATTGCCAATACCTTACATGTTCATTTCGTCGGTAGCCCAGCAAGGCATTCAGGAGCTAAAAGACAAACTTTGGAAAATGTTGAATCAGTAATGGATAGCCTGTGATGCATCATATAAAAAATATGGTTGAAGTAAATAACACGAAGAGAAGTAAATTCTTCGCGATGTTTATTCAACTGTTAATTTTTATATCGATTATCATTTTTTCTATTGAAACCATTCCCGATTTAGAACCTCACACCAGAGTGCTTTTAAGACGGGTAGATTTGTTCATTGTAATTGTTTTTACTATTGAGTATATCTTAAGAATTTCTCTGTCTAAACGAAAACTGAAATTTATTTTTAGCTTTTTCGGAATTGTCGATTTGCTGGCTATTCTTCCTTTTTATTTATCTATTGGGGTTGATTTAAGATCTTTAAGAGCTTTTCGTTTTTTGAGTGTATTCAGAATATTAAAGTTGATGCGCTACAATAGAGCAATACATCATTTTACACGTGCAATAAGGTCGGCGAAGGAAGAAATCTTATTGTTTATATTCGTTACGCTTATTCTTATGTTTTTTTCTGCTGTCGGAATTTATTATTTCGAGCACGAAGCACAACCAGAATATTTTTCATCTGTATTTGATAGTTTATGGTGGGCAGTCATCACCTTGACTACGGTAGGATATGGTGATGTGTATCCCATAACTATTGGCGGACGTGTGTTTACCTTTTTTATTTTAATGATTGGCCTCGGCATCATTGCAATTCCAACAGCAATTATTTCTTCAGCACTTACAAAATCTATGGATAGAAAAGGCGAAAAGTAATTTTTTGATTAAATTTATAGGTCTAAATCTAGTCTATAATGAAAACGCTACTTTCAGTTTTAATGGCACTTTTTTTGATTTCTTGCTCCTCTGTTCGTGTAACTCACGATTATGATAGAGAAGTTAATTTCAACCAATATAAAACTTACAATTACTACGCCGATATGAATACGGGGTTGAGTGAGTTAGATACTAAGCGTTTTTTGGATGCGCTTGATGCGCAATTATCTCAACAAGGGTATACACTTTCTAAAGAGCCAGACTTTTTTATAGATGTAAGCAGTAAGGAATATGAAGCACCTAGCCGAAGTTCTTTCGGTATAGGTATGGGCGGTACGGGTAGAAACGTAGGTGGTGGAATATCTATTGGTGTCCCAGTTGGTCAGTCTAATATTAACCGACAAATAACTGTTGAGTTTGTCGATGAAAATAAAAAGCAACTATTTTGGCAGGCGGTTAGTGAAACGACGTTTAAAGCTAATGAAACTCCCGAAAGTCGCGAGACGCTTTTAAAAGCTATGGCAATAAAAATTTTATCTGAATTTCCTCCAAAACCATAGTTTTATAATTATCATAACATTTTAAATTCCTGAATTGATTTTTCGTTTTGTAGCTTTACGGAAACAACTTTAGAGAAAGTTTAGGAGTTTGTTTTGAAACAAATATTTGATTTCGAAGCGGCTCTGGAAGTATTTAAATTTCGATTATCGAATAAAATTAAAATAGTTATGAGTTCATTAAAAAATAAAGTGGCCTTTATAACCGGAGGTACCAAAGGCATAGGTTATGGCATCGCACAATCGCTATTAAATGAAGGCGTTAATGTTGCTATTACCGGAAGAGATTTAGCAACAGCTCAAAAAGCTGCTGATGCATTAAATTCTAATTCTAAGCAAGGCGCAAAAGCGATAGGCATTCAAGCCGATGTAAGGAGTTATGAAAGTCAGCAGAAAGCGATTCAATCTGTTTTAGAAGTATTCAACAAAATAGATGTTGTTGTTGCTAATGCCGGTATCGGACATTTTGGAAGTATTGAAGATTTAACCGTTGAGCAGTGGCAGGAAACCATCGATACAAATTTAACAGGGGTATTTTATTCCATCAAGTCAAGTGTAGAAGCCTTAAAGCAATCGCAAGGATATTTTATTACGATTTCCAGTTTAGCCGGAACCAATTTCTTTGCTAAAGGGTCTGCTTACAATGCGAGCAAGTTTGGATTAACCGGATTCACACAATCTGTGATGTTGGATTTAAGGGAATATGGAATCAAAGTGAGCACTATTATGCCAGGATCGGTATCGACCTATTTTAATGGTAATACGCCAGATGACAGTGATGCCTGGAAAATTCAAATTGAAGATTTAGGTGAAATTGTTGTGGATTTACTTAAATTGAATCCGAGAACCTTACCCAGTAAAATTGAGGTGCGCCCAAGTATGCCGCCAAGTAAATAACATAAAATAAAAAAGAGGCTTTTAAAGCCTCTTTTTTATTTCTAATTAATATGTATTCTCACGCCGTTACTATGGCTGCTAAACTCCGGGGCATACATGCTTTGAATGGTAGTAATGCCATTACTCATATTTCCAGCGTTATTTACGCGTAGGTCGTATTCAAAAACGTAAACACCTTTCGGAAGATAGTCGAAAAAGAAATTGGTTAAGGCATCTTTAGTTGCTTCGTAATAGCCTAATCCGTCTTGCCATTTATATTGCGATAATACATTTACGGGTTCTAATCCGGCAGCACGCATATCTTTCATATGAACAAATTCCATGGTGCGGTCACTACGCAATTCAATACGAACGCGCACCAAATCTCCAACCTTTAAATGGGTATGTTCAGTAATTTCAGAAAGTTGTTCGCCAGTGTCGGTATTGGTTTTTAAGAATAATTTTTTCTTCAGTTGAAGAGGTGTTTCAGCCGAAGTAACCTTGTCTAAATCTTCAAAATATTGCCAGTATAGACCACCCCAGGCTATACCGTTTCCTTTTTTTGTAAGAGTAACTTCAGCCATTTCGGGTTTGATTTCAGAGGAATCCCACGAGGTTTCGTAATATCCTGTTCCGGCTTCTAAGGTAAGATTTTCTAATTGAGATGGTTCAATTTTATTGCCACTTACAGTCACATCTACCATATCGGTAACACTCAACCAATCACTTCCTTGAAGAAGAAGCGCATAAACGGCATCGGTGGTAGCTTTGGTTGTTTTCCAACGGTTAGTCTGTTTGTTTTTAAGCAGCCATATTTTTAAATTGTCTATGGTTTTGGTGTCGTTTTCAATTTCGGTAAACGCTTCAATTAATAACGATTGGGTTTCTATGGGCGCCTGATACCAGAACCAAGAATTGGTATTGGTTTTCCAATACATGCCCAGTTCGTCAGTGGTAATACTGTTTTCTTTTAGTGATTTTAAAATTTTATCAGCAGTTGTTTTGTCATTCGAACGGAACGAAATTAGTGCCATTAATCCTTTAGCATATAGGGAGCGATTTAACCAGTACTTTTGAATTTGTGTTTGGTAATAGTCTATAACTTCCTTAACGTTTTTCGATTTTTGAATTTCAGGAAAAAAGCTGCGCATGTACAAATAATGTAGTTGGGTGTAGCTTAAATGGTCATTGTTTAAATCGGCTTTCGAGTCGTATTTTCTAATGTCTTTATATTCCTGAATAAATTGCGCATCTAAATAATCGATGGCCTTTTTTATCATGTGGTCATTATCAGGATTGGTTGTAACACCAAGTTGTTTTAAATGTCCGAATCCGGTAATGATGTGTTGGGTAATATAACGACTGTCTCGACCGCCATTAAACCACGGCCAGGCACCCGAGGGCATTTGGTTTTGTTTCAGTTTGCGAATAGCCGATCCTAATTCGTTATTCATTTTGTTGAGGTCGAACAGTAATCCCAAGCGTTTTTTCTGCTCGGTTTCACTCTGAGCATCGCGCAACCATGGGGTTTCCTGAATTAAAATGGATTTTAATGCTTCATTTTTTTCAAGATTACTCAATAACACATCTTGAGTTTTCCATTGATTAAATACATCTTGTATTCTTGGGTTGCTATTTGCAATATGGCTCGCTAGTGCATTGGCATAAAAGCGGCTAAAGGTTTGCTCGTTACATTCGTAAGGATATTCCATTAAATAAGGAAGGGCCTGAACGGCATACCACGCAGGATTAGAAGTGATTTCTAAAGTTAATTTATGGTTTTTAAGCGTTTTTGAAGTATTTGTTTTTAGTTTATCTAAGGTAAAGGTACGGGTTTCGTTACTGCGTACCCACATAGGTAAGGTTTCTGTAACTAACATACGATTACTTAAAACCGGCAAGGCATTTTGTTCGCCATCGCTAAAGGTTTCTGATTTTGCGATGATTTTATACTGCACGACATCAACTGTGTCCGGAATATGTAATAGCCAGGATACATTGGTATTGCCTTTGGCGTCTACTGTGAAAGATTTCGTGTTTTCAGAATTGCTTAAATAGCTATTGATGTCGTTTCCAGTTATGGCATCGGTAAGTATTAATATGGCCTGACCCGATACGTTCTCATCGGTGATATTGGCAATTTTTGCACTAATTGAAATGGTGTCGCCCTGACGTAAAAAACGAGGTGCATTAGGAATTACCATTAACTCTTTTTGCGTAACGGCTGTTAGTGTTTTAGTGGCATGCTCTAAAGTTTTAGTATGGGCTAGCAGTTGCAGTTTCCATTGGGTTAAAGCTTCGGGTGTGGTAAAGCTAAAGCTAATGTTTCCGTCTTTGTCGGTTTGTAAATCTGGAAAGAAAAAGGCGGTTTCTTGAAGGTTTTTACGGATTTGAATAGCATCAAAGTTTGGGGTTTTCTTAGAGTTTTTAGCAGGACTTTCTGCATTATGTACTTTTGCAAATGCAACTTCTGTAAGGTCCTCTTCAGCATCTAATGCTTCAGCCTGAACCATAGATAAAGCTCCTGTTAAGCTAGCTTTCTTTTGAACACCATATCCAACAACAACGACTTCATCTAAATGTTCGCTGCTTTCAAATAAGTATAATTTTAATTTGTTGTATTTGCCAACCCTAATAGATTGTTCTACAAATCCAATAAAGTTAAATATTAGAGTATTACTAGCTTCAGCTTCTATGCTGAAATTCCCATCGAAGTCAGTAACTGTTCCTCTGGTAGTGCCTTCAATTATAATGTTAACACCAGGTATAGCTAATCCATCTTCATCAAACACGGTTCCTGTGATAATACCCTCTTTTATAGAGTTATCATATTCTAATTTATTTCTTTTAAGAGATTTGATGTAATTATCGTGTTGCCATTTGTTAAAATTAAAGCTAAACCCAAACCAGTTTAATCGATCATAGTACTGTCTTGGGTAAGTGAAATGGTTAATTTCATTATAAATTCTAAAATTTTTGATGCCAAAACTTTGGTGACTTTGGTTGTGCCTTTGCGTGTAATAGTAAGGTTGAAATAAAGGCTTGAAAGTCCATTGATGTGGTTTAAACTGATCTAACGAAGCATCATACATACTCGTTAATAGCTCGGCACTTACTTTATCACCTTTCGGACCTTTAATATTAAAACTCCAGCTTTCATCGGTGCCCGGTTGTAATTTATCTCTAAAGGATGTGGTTTCAATATTTAAATCGCGTTTTGGGTATGGAACACCAATAATTACAGAACTTGCCTGGTAACTATTGAACGCAGCGAAACTATAGTTAATTGAAAAACCACCCAGATCTTTTTCGGTAACTGGAATGCTAATACTTTTTTTGTTGTTTTCAAGGGTTATGATTTCGGTTTTTACAATGTCATGATTTTTTTCAATTTGAAGGGTGACATAAACTGGGCTGACTGCCGATGCTAACGTTATGATGGCTGTTTCTCCGGGTTGATAGCTGGTTTTGTCGGTAGTGATGCTAAACAGTTTGTTATCGGCAATGGTTTTGTCTTTGTCGCTGTAGATAACTGTTTTTAATTCATCTTTAACGGTCTGTCCAAATTTATCTGTAGTTTCCAGAGTTACAAGATATTGTCCGGAAGGCCATTTTTTTATGTTTCCAAGACTTAAACTTTTAGCATCGGCTGTGTTGAACGATTTATCGAATAACAGTTCGTCTTTTTTCCAATGATTAGCATCGTGTTCATTGGCATACGCGTCATTAGGAAACAAGGTTTTAAATTCTTCTTTTGAAATGTCTTGATAATCTGGAGCTTCCCAAGGGCGGTTTCTTAAAACCTTGTCGGGTGCTTTTAATTTGTAAATTTTAATGCTTCCGCTTGCCGGCGTAAATTCACCGTTCAGGTTTCTGGTATCAATGGCAATACTGTAGTCTTTTCGGTTTTTATCGAGTATATTATCTAAAGTCATGTTTGCTAGAAGGGCATGATAGCCAACTTTAACAATAGTGGTTGCGCTTCGGGTTTCTCCGTTAATATCGGTAACATCGGCTGTGATTTCATAATGGAAAACCGGAAGATTGGTTTTGTCTACACTGATGCCCGGGATGGCTTTAAAAGTAATTTCAAACTCTCCCTTATCGTTAGTGAGGCTTTCGCCGTGCGTGATTTCCTGTGATTCGCTGTAAAACATTGGGCGATACCAGAAATACCATCGAGGAAACTGAACTGTGCGATGAACACGATACGCCACTTTAGCATCGGTAATGGTGCTGCCGGCATAAGCCAAAGCAGCCCCTTTTGCTGTAATAGAATCGTTGAGTTTAAATGTTTCGGTAATCGGATTAAATTTTGTTTCAAACTTTGGGCGTTTGTATTCCTCAACCGAAAAATGCTGTTCCACATAAAAGTCCTTATCATTACCCTCAAATTCAATATAGTAGTCACCGGTAAGTCCGTTGTTAGGTAAAATAAATTCACCAGAAACCGAACCAAATTCATTAGTCACTAAATCTAGTTCGCTAAGTTCTTCATGGTTGGTATTGTAAAGCGTAGCATAGACGCTTTCGTTTGCTAAAACACCTGGCTTATTTGTATTTGTATTTGTATTTATGGCAATGGCTTTAAAAAATACGGTTTGCCCAGGACGATAAATGCTGCGATCGGTAAATACAAAGGCTTTGTAATCTTCGTCCTGATTGGTATTGTTTTTGTAGTATCTATTAATGTGATAATCTCCAAAATAGGCAATGTCGTTGTTGTAGTTAGCTTTAGCCTCAATAGTGTAATAAGTTTCCTTATCTTTTTTCAAAAATACCTCACCAAAAGTATTTGTAGTTTGTTGTTTTTTTATGTTTTTATTGCTTCCATGTTTGTCAAATTGAAAATCGATAGTTGTATTATTAATCGGTTGCCCATTGTTTCTGTTAATAAGTTGAAAGATTTTATAATCGTTATTTTCAGATTCAACCAAAGCCAGATTGGTTACTTGAAATTCGCTGTAGGCGAATAAATCGTCTTTTTTAGCAGTGGTTGCATAAATCACATAGCGGCCGTTGTCTAATTCAGGAACAATAATTTCGGTGCTATGAGCTTGGTAGTCCTGGTCATTTCTTAAGATGCTTTTCCAGCTTTTGGTTGTTTTTATTTTTTTTATGTAGGCCTGTTTTTCATCTTTATCAAATAACACATTAATGGTTCTGAAATCGTGTTCGCTTACTTTTATAATGTTAAAAGTTAGATTATCTATGTTTTTATAATTAATCAACAAACGGCTAGCTTTTTTTATCGGAACAAACCGTTCGCAGGTAATTTGTAAAGTCGGTTGTAAGATGTTGTTTTTTAAAATTTCGGCTTGTTCGGCGGCTTTACTATTTGGGAATTTAGACAAGATGTCGTTGCAAATACCCATGGCGTCTTTCGCTTTCCAGCGGTTGTCTTCATTTGTTTTTGGTTGATATTGCTGACTTTGCTCGTAATAAATAGAAGCGATTTGAAATTGATATAATCCGGAAGCGTCGAGATGTTTTAAGCGTTCACTTTCGTACTGTAAAGAATGTAATAAAGTCGATGTTTTATTGGGAAACGTAGCATGTTGTTCTACAAATTTTAAACGTTCAATATCTACAACGGCTAAAGCTTGAGGTGTTTTATCTTTTAAGTGAAACTGAATAAGATCCTGATAAATTTTTAAAGTCTGTAACTGAAGTGAGGTGGAATCTTTGGACGTGATGTTCAACTGGGAAAACGTCGTGACATTTGCTAAATATTCAGGGTTATCGATTTCAAACTGATAAGCAGGTTTGGTGATATGAGTTTCATTGGTTTTATAAAAGTCAAGTGCCAGATGATTTAAAAAATCGAATAGCGTGGGACGGAATAGTTTCGAATCTTTCTGCTGTGTTAATAGAGCGTTGTATTTGTTTAAATCTTCCAGTTGTAGCATCAATCCGTTTTCCAATGACTTCTGAAAATGTACATGAATTTCATAAAACAAGGTTTGTAAATCCCAGGTTCTAAAATCGGTAGTATCGACCTTGTCTTCGGTTTTGGTGCGTCTGTAAAGCTGATAGCGATTTTGCTTAAAATATTGCCAGTACATATTCGCTAATAGGCTTTCCAGTATATTTTTAGTTGGAAATTCACGCTGAGTAATTTCAGCTTTAAAATCGTTTATAATATTAAGTTGAGCATCTTCCTCTAAAATCAAAGCAAACTTGCTTTTAAATAGCATGGTTTTTATAAACTGAGCATCGTTATTGTCTTTTTCTGCTTTCAGTTTTATAGTTTCAATAATTTTTAAAGCCGATTTAGGTAATCCCTCGGCTTCTAAAAGGTCAACCTTAGTCCATAAGTCGTCATAACTTGGTGTCTGGGCGTAATTAAAACTTGTAAAGATCATAATAAGCAAAACAGGAAAAGCATTTTTCATAGTGTGATATTTGATAAGAAATGACTTTCAAAAGTCATTCCAAAAACAATAAATGGGCTAAAATTTTGTTTAATCAAGTTAAGTAATTTTATGAAGTTCAAAAAGTTTAACTTTGTCTTTTAATATAAATGTAATGGTGCGATTTTTGTTTTTACTATGCTTTCCTTTATTAACAATGGCTCAGGTTGAAGCAAAGGCGATTCAAGAACTTTTCAACCAAGAAAAATTTATAAAAGCTGAAGCTTATTTAAAGCAATACTTAAAAAGTCACCCTAACGATATACAAGCCTTAGAGTTGTTAGGTGATACTTATGGTCATCAAAAAAAATGGGATGAAGCTATTATTAGTTACCAATCGTTAATTCATTATGATGATAAGAATGCTAATTATCATTATAAATATGGTGGCGTTTTAGGTATGAAGGCTTTGTCAGTTAGCAAAATTAGAGCCTTAACGATTATTGATGATGTCGAAGCAGCTTTTATTAAAGCAACCGAGTTGGATGCTAATCATATTGATGCGCGCTGGGCTTTGGTGGAATATTATATGAAATTGCCAAGTTTTTTAGGTGGCGGAATTTCAAGTGCGCTGCCATATGCAAATACTTTGGAAAATCTTTCAAAAGTTGATGGGTATCTGGCGAAGGGGTTTATTTATGAAACAGACAAGGAACCAGAGTTGGCTGAGAAATATTATAAATTGGCAATAATAGAAGGTGGTTCTTTAGTGTGTTACGATAAATTAACGAAGTTTTATATTGCACAGGACGAACCTGAAAAAGCTATTAGAAATCTTAAAGCCGCTTATAAAAAACATCAGGACGCCGATTTGTTACTCCAAATAGAAGCCATTAAAAAAGACAATTTGTAAAATTTATCGAACTTGAATTACGGCAGAAAAATATGCAATCCGTATCTTTACCATCTACAAAAATAACTTATGAACGTACATTTTATAGCCATTGGAGGTGCGGCAATGCACAACCTAGCTTTAGCTTTACATAACAAAGGATATCAGGTAACAGGAAGTGACGATGAGATTTTCGAACCGTCAAAATCACGATTAAATGCAAAAGGATTATTACCAGATACATTTGGTTGGTTTCCTGAAAAAATTACTGATAATTTAGATGCTGTTGTTTTAGGCATGCATGCGAAAGCTGATAATCCCGAGTTATTAAAAGCACAGGAGTTAGGACTTAAAATATACAGTTATCCGGAGTTTTTGTTCGAGCAATCAAAAAACAAAACCCGTGTGGTTATTGGAGGAAGTCATGGTAAAACAACAATTACGTCTATGATTCTTCACGTTATGCATTATCACGATCGCGATGTGGATTATATGGTTGGTGCACAGCTGGAAGGCTTTGATGTTATGGTAAAGTTAACCGAAGCGAATGACTTTATTGTTTTAGAAGGTGATGAATATTTAAGTTCGCCAATAGACAGACGCCCGAAATTTCATTTATATAAACCTAATATAGCCTTGTTAAGCGGTATTGCCTGGGATCATATCAATGTGTTTCCAACTTATGAAAACTATGTAGAGCAATTCAAGATTTTTGTAGATTCGATTGTAAAAGGCGGAAGTATCAATTATAATGAAGAAGATGCCGAGGTAAAACGTGTTGTAGGAGCATCAGAAAATCCAATCCGTAAAATAGCTTATCATACACCAGAATATACAGTTGAAGACGGTGAAACCTATTTAGAAACTCCCGAAGGCCCAATGCCAATAGAAGTCTTCGGAAAGCACAACCTGAATAATCTGGCAGGTGCCAAGTGGATTTGTCAGCACATGGGGATTGACGAAGATGATTTTTATGAGGCCATTTCAACCTTTAAAGGTGCAAGTAAGCGTCTGGAAAAAATTGCTGAAGGTAAAACCAGTGTGGCTTATAAAGATTTTGCCCACTCGCCTAGTAAAGTAGAGGCAACGACTAAGGCTGTTAAAGAACAATATAGCGATAGGACATTAGTCGCCTGTTTAGAACTTCATACCTACAGTAGTTTAAACGCAGATTTTTTAAAAGAATATAAAGGTGCTTTAGATGCTGCCGATACAGCTGTTGTGTTTTATTCGCCTCATGCGGTTGAAATTAAAAAGTTGGATGCCGTTTCTCACGAACAAATAGCCCAGGCTTTTGAACGTGACGATTTAATTATTTATACCAATCCAGACGATTTTAAAAACTTTTTACTTGCTCAAAATTTAGAAAACAAAGCTTTGTTACTAATGAGTTCTGGTAATTATGGTGGACTTAATTTTGATGAGGTGAAAACTTTAATAAAATAAATTATTTCACTTTTCCTTTAAGAGTCACTTCCATTTGGTATACTGTTTGGCATGTTTTTAATATAAATATCTCTTTGGGGAAAAGGTATTTCTATACCCGCTTCCTTGAAAGCATTATACACGGCTACCGAAACCTCGCTTTTAGTTACTAAACTAACTTCGTAATGCACCCAGCATTGTAAAACGAAATTAAGGGAGTTATCACCAAATTCAAGGAATAGCGCTCGCGGAGGAGGTGTTTTTAAAATTAATGGGTGTGATGTGCCTGCTTTAGTAAGGATTTCTAAAACTTCATTAGGGTCAGCATCGTAGCTTGCACCTATAAAAATATCAATTCGTTTTGTGTTATCGGATAAAGTCCAATTGATCAAGTTGTTCGACATCAGGTTGTAATTGGGTACAATTACTTCAGCTCCATCAAACGTTCTGATTTTGGAAGAACGCACACCAATTTTATGAACCCGACCTAAAAGATTATCTACTTCAACGGTATCCCCTTGTAAGATAGGTCTTTCAAACACTAAAATTAACCCCGATACAAAGTTGGATATTATGGTTTGCAAACCAAAACCAATACCAATGCCCAGTGCACCGGCAAGCAGATTAAATTTACTTAAATCCATTCCTAAAGACGATAGAGCAAAAACAAATCCGAAGGCCACAATAAAATAGCGAATAACAAGTGAAATCGCTGCAGGTATACCTTTTGGTAAACGCAGGTTTTTTAAAATACCTTCGCCATCGCCATCATCAATCACAAAGGAGATTATACTTGTAATAATAAAAGAAGATGCGAGAATAATGATAAATGATAAAATAGAACCAATAGTTATGGATATGGTGCCCAGCTTATAAGGTTCAGAAAGCACATCGGTTAAATAATCTCTTAAAGGTCTGTATAGTTCAATCATATTCAGAAAAAACAGAAACCAAAACATAAGTACAACGACCCTTAAAATTTTTATCAGCTTGATTTCTAAAGCTAATTTTTTAATGAAGTCAACATTTGATTTTGAACTAAAATGCCTATGAATTAAACTGGTCGAAATGCCTTCAAGAATTAATAATAAACTATAGAAAATAACAGTTATCACACCAATATGTGTACATATTTTAAGTGTGATATCGGTTAAATTCGTATATCCTAAAATATTAGACATTATGGCAATAAACACCAAAACATAAATTGCCGGACTTAACTGAATTAAGAATTTACTCAGTGGATTAATTGTTGGATTACTGGTTTTGTAGAGTTTTTTAAGTAATAAGTAAACTGCAACACCAATTAGTATAGCTTCCAGTAACAAATAGATTCTATAGATGCCTGGATGAAACCATAAGTAGGTCTTCAGAGAATCAATAATATAGAAGAATGTAATAATGTAGTAGATGTTTTTAAATTGCTCTTTAATTTGAGGTTTAACAACGTAAGAAGACGCTACAATTAATCCCAGAATTAAAATGCTTTCAAATAGTTTTGGTGTACCGGTGAAAAATATATTTCCAATAAGCAGAGACAGGAAAATAAAGGAAGCCAAAGGATGTTTTAGAATGACATCTTTAGAAATATTCAGGTTATGGTCGTCTGATACGAATTCATATTTTTCGAAACCACGTTTCAGGAAATAAACAATTCCAAATAAAAAAAGAATGAGTGTAAAATAAAGGTAAAACGAGCTTTTATTGTTTTTGATAAAACTGATTAATTCTTTGAAACTATCGGAAGCGGCTTCCCATACCGAGGTGTTGCTGGATTTTTTAGATTTAGAAAATGAAATCTTCCACAACGGATCATGGCGCAAATGAAAAATATCATAGGTTTCAGAATTTTTAAGCGTTAAAATTTCCTCCATAATTTCGTTAATCAATTCCACTTTAAAATTGATTTTCGATTCGAGTTTTAAAGCTGTGTTGTTTTCTTCAACAATGGCTTTGTCAATACCTTCAATATCTTTAATTAATTCGGTAATTCGCGTTAGAATTTCTTTAGGAGCCTCTTCGTTTTTTGCTTTTTCCAGCGTTAAATCCCACGTCCTGTGATGCAAATCTACAGATTCAAGTAAGCGGGTATTGCGAGATACAAAGTTGTTCACGTCATCTTCAATACCGGTTAAATAAATCCGGTTTCCATTCCACTTGGTATAAAGGTTTTCAATTTTTTGTCGGTTAGGATTAGCGGCTAAAATCTTATGGGTTTGTTCCTGCTGTTTTTCAATATGGGAGGCGTAGGTTGGGTATAGCGAATCGATTTTATGAACAGCTTTATTCGCTTCCAACTTTCGTTCAATCAGTTTTAAATCCTCATTTGTTTTTTGAATATTTTGAATGATGGCCGTTAATGGAATAGCCTTAGGCGCCGCGACAACAGATGAGTCTATTCCGGTTTCAGATTCTTGAGCCTGTGTGAAACTCATACTGAAACAGACTAAAACAGTTGAGAGTATAAAGGTTTTAAGCGAAACCGAATATGAAGTAAAATGCATAAATTTATAGTTAACCTTTGCTATAAATTTATGCATAAAAAATTAATAAATGATATGATTTTGAACTTATAAACAGGTTAAGTACAGATGAATTACTTTAATTTATCATTAAAGAAGTCTATAGTTCTTTTCCAAGCAAGGGTAGCTGCCGCTTCATCGTATCTTGGAGTGGTGTTGTTATGAAACCCATGATTGACTTCAGGATAAATGTAAGTGGTGTATTCTATATTATTGGCTTTTAATGCTGTTTCGTAAGCTTCCCATCCGGCATTCACCCGAGTATCTAATCCGGCATACTGAATAAGTAGAGGCGCTTTAATTTGCGCCGTGTCCTCTGCCGATGGTTGTCCGCCATAAAAAGGAACCGCAGCCGAAAGTGTTGGCAGTTTTACGGCCATCATATTGGCAATCCAGCCACCAAAACAGAATCCTACAACGCCTATTTTTCCACTACAGTCTTTATGGTTTTTTAAATAGTTGTAACCAGCAATAAAATCCTCCAGCATGTCATTACGGTCGCGTTGACGTTGCAATTCACGACCCTCATCGTCATTACCAGGATAACCACCAAGCGGTGTTAAAGCATCGGGGGCTAAAGATATAAAACCTTCCATGGCCGCACGTCTCCCCACATCTTCAATATAAGGATTTAGCCCTCGATTTTCGTGAACCACGATAATGCCCGGTAATTTACCTTTAGATTTTTTAGGTTTTGATAATAAGCCTTTAATAGAACCACCTCCCTTAGGAGAGTCGTAAGTAATATATTTAGAATCGAGTTTAGGGTCTTTAGGGTCGACCATTAAGGTATCAACATAATTAGGACTTATGAAACTGAGTAATGATGATACGGTGATACCTCCAACCGCAAATACCGATAGTTTTTCAACAAACTGGCGACGGTTTATTTTATTATGAGCGTACTCATCGTATAAGTCGAATACTTCTTGATTAATATCTTCTTTCTTTAGTGGTTTCATTTTGATGAGGTATTAGGTGTTGATATTCAGTGTATTTTAATCTTTTAAATGTTGAAATATAAAATTACAATATTTATATTTACTGTATGCAAGAAAAATCAACATCGTTTTCAATTAAGAACTGGAGTCAGGACGATCAGCCTCGTGAGAAGTTGTTATACAAAGGAAAGTCGACTTTAAGTGATGCCGAATTGGTAGCGATTTTAATTGGTTCGGGTAATCGGGAAGAAAGTGCCGTAGCCTTATGCAAACGCATATTGGCAAGTGTTGATAATAATTTAAGTGCTTTAGGAAAGCTATCGGTTAAACAGTTGATGCAATTTAAAGGCATTGGAGAAGCTAAAGCCATTACCATCGCAGCAGCTCTGGAATTAGGTCGACGTCGACGAGGCGAAGAAGCTCTGGAGAAAAAGCAAATTACTTCCAGTCGGTCAGTTTTCGAAGTGATGCAGCCCGTTATTGGTGAATTGCAACATGAAGAATTCTGGATTATCTATCTAAATAATTCAAATAAGGTCATTCAGAAGAATCAATTGAGTAAAGGTGGTATTACCGGAACTTTAGTCGACGTGCGTTTGGTGTTAAAAACCGCTTTGGAGGTTGGTGCTACCGGACTTATTTTATCACACAATCATCCTTCAGGAACTCTAAAGCCCAGTGAAGCCGATAAACAAATCACAGAAAAGTTAAAAACGGCTGCACAAAGTTTAGATATTAAAGTGCTTGATCATTTGATTATAACAGAAAATGCATACTTTAGTTTCGCAGACGAAGGAATTCTATAATTTAGCAAAAGTACTGCACAAATAACATATGCTGTTAGTTTACACACATAAAATATCTCCGCGTTTAAAATATGTTTTTAAGCATATATGCACCAGAATTTTGGGGGTTGAGGTCGATTTTACGACTCAGATAGAAAGCTTTATTGCGCATGATAGTTTAAAAATGTCGTATACCAAGCAGCAATTAGGTAATGAATTTTTTGTTCGTAGTCATGATATTTTATTTGAACAGGGATTGAGTGATATCGAAATCAATGTGCAGTCTTGGGAAGATACCAAGGGTTTGTTTTCTGCGGGAGAGAAAAGTGCTATGCCCTTTGATGTTTTTGCAGCTTCCTTTTATTTATTATCACGTTACGAGGAGTATTTACCACACGTAAAGGATCAATACGGTCGCTTTTTAGCCACCGAAAGTATAGCCTACAAAAACGGATTTTTAGAACAACCTGTTGTAGACATCTGGGCTTATAAATTTCGGGATGCCCTTCAGCAACAGTATGAAGAGTTTCAGTTTCCAGAACGTAAGTATAGCATTAAACCCATTATTGACGTGCCAACAGCGTACCATTTTAAGCTTAAGGGAGTCATGCGTGGTATCGGAGGGACTTTAAAAGAATTGTTTCAGCTGAAGTTCAAAACACTTTATAACAGGTTTATGGTGATTTTTGGGTTGCAGCATGATCCGTATGATACTTTCAAGTACATCATTAACAAGCAAAAGCAAAGTCAGTATAAGTTTTTATTTTTCTTTTTGTTGGGCGATTTTTCAACTTACGATAAAGGCACCAATCCTAACAGTAAACATTTCGTGTCGCTCATAAAACACGTTGCTGATTACTGTTACGTAGGATTAAAAGCCTCTTATTTTGCTTTGGAAAGCTCAGAAGTGTTGAAGAAAGAAAAAATGCGTTTGGAAGATATTATAAACGCCCCCTTAAAAGCATCGCGTCAGTCCTTTTCCAAATTAAACCTTCCAGAATCTTACCGAAATTTAATAGAGCATGAAATTCTGGAAGACTACACGATGGGTTATGTGAATTATATGGGCTTTCGCGCCGGAACCTGTACGCCATTTTTGTTCTACGACCTAGATTACGAAGTGCAGACACCTTTGAAAATTAATTCATATCATATGATGGATTATACCTTATTGAAAGTACATTCGTTATTAGATAAAAAGAAAGCTTTAAACGAAATTATAAAGCAGGTGAAGCAGGTTAATGGCGAATTTATACCAGTATTTCACAATTATACTTTTAGCGATGTCGAGCGGTGGAAAGGCTTTAAAGAATTATTTAATATTGTTTTAGATTCACCAAATGAAAATTAACGGAATTACAGATATATTTTTTGATTTAGATCATACCTTATGGGATTTCGACAGAAATTCGGAGTTAGCATTCGACAAAATTTTGAAGTTGAACAATGTAGAGGTCGATTTACAAGAGTTTTTAACACATTATAAAGCCATCAATTTACAATACTGGAAATGGTATCGTGATGAGAAAGTAGATAAAGCCTTGATGCGATTCGGGCGATTAAAGGACACTTTTACGGCATTGAATAAAACGGTGGCCGAGTCGATTATTCATCAGTTGGCAGAAGATTATATTACTTATCTGACCGATCATAATTATTTATTCAATCATACTATTGAGGTTTTGGAATATTTGTCGGACAATTATAATTTGCATATCCTGTCTAATGGTTTTGAAGAAGTTCAGACTAAGAAGTTAATCAAATCGAATATCAATCATTATTTTAAAACGGTTACGAATGGTGAGAGTGTAGGAGTGAAGAAACCGAACCCTAGAATATTCCATCATGCTATCGAGAAGGCAAATACGTCCATAGAAAAAAGCATCATGATTGGAGATGGTTTTGAAGCCGATATCCTTGGTGCCATGAGTATTGGCATGGATGTCATTTATTTCAATGAATTTAATCAGGATGTTGAAGCCAGCATAAAACATGTTAATAACCTTTTGGACTTGAAAAAGTATTTGTAAATTTCAACACATGCGATTTCAATATTTTTTATGTTTCAGAAATTAGAAATAAATAACAAAACGTATATTTACTATTCAATACTCACAGAATTTAAAATTTCAATATAATTACATATTACAACAATGAAAACTAAATTTTTATCATTTTTAATAACATTCTTAGTTGCCAGTAGTGTATTTGCTCAAACCAATTTAAATGCCTACAAGTATGTTATTGTTCCTAATAAATATGACTTTCTAAAAGAAAAAGATCAGTACCAATTAAATTCCTTAACCAAGTTCTTATTTGAAAAATATGGATTTACAGCTTTAAAAGAAGGAGAAGCTTACCCAGATGATTTGGTAAAAAATCGTTGTTTGGCGTTAAAATCTGATGCATTAAAAGATTCAGGATTATTTAAAACAAGGTTATCTGTAGAATTAAAGGATTGCAATGATGCTGTGGTGTTTACAACAAAGTTAGGAGAGAGTCGTGAAAAGGATTTTTATAGAGCCTATAATGAAGCCTTAAGAGATGCTTTTACTGATATTGAAGCATTGAATTATAAATATGAACCAAGAGAAGCTGTTATAGCATCAACTACTGTGGCAGCAACAAATACAGAACAGGAAATCCAACAGTTAAAACAAGAGCTTGAGGCTTTAAAAGCTAAGGAAGCAGAACAAACAGCAGCAGCTACTGTAGTTCCTGTGGTTACTACTGAAAAAGTAGCAGTAGTTAAAGACGAAGCGGTTGTTGAGGCTGAAGTAAAAGAGGTTATGAATAGTGTGTTATATGCACAGGAAATAGAAAATGGTTATCAGTTGGTTGATGCAACACCTAAAGTCGTTTACAGAATTACAAAAACAGCACAGCCTAATTTATATATGGTAAATGGCGAAAACGCTATCATTTATAAAAAGGGAGATACTTGGCTGATTGAATACAACACATCAGAAGGCACTAAACAAAAAGAGCTAAACATCAAGTTTTAAATAATAAAAAAGGGAACCAACAGGTTCCCTTTTTTATTTCTATTAATATCCATATTTGTCTTTCCAGCGTTGTTTTAAAAAGTCGCGATGAGCATTTTCTCGAGCATTATTACCAGGCTCGTAAAGTTTTGTGTTTTTTATTTCATCAGGTAAAAACTCCTGAGGAGCAAAGTTATTTTCATAATTATGAGCGTACATATAGTTATCGCCGTAACCTAACTCTTTCATCAGTTTGGTAGGTGCATTTCTAATATCTAATGGTACCGATAAATCACCAGTTTGTTTCACCAGTTGCTGGGCCTTACCAATGGCTGTATAAGCCGCATTACTTTTTGGAGAACAGGCTAAATACGTTGCACACTGACTTAAAACGATGCGCGATTCCGGATAGCCAATGGTCGATACCGCCTGAAAGGTATTATTCGCAATGACTAAAGCCGTAGGGTTGGCATTACCGATATCTTCACTTGCGGAAATTAATAACCTACGAGCAATAAATTTCACATCTTCACCCCCTTCAATCATTCGCGCTAACCAATACACAGCACCGTTAGGGTCACTGCCGCGAATCGATTTAATAAATGCAGAAATAATATCATAGTGCTGATCGCCGGTTTTATCATAACGAACCGTATTGTTTTGAATTTTTTGTAATACGTCATCATCGGTAATCACAACATTGTTAGATTCTTCCGAGTTGACAATCAGTTCAAAAATATTAAGCAGTTTTCTAGCATCGCCACCAGATAACTTTAAAAGGGCATTCGTCTCTTTAAGGGTAATGTTTTTTTCTGATAGATATACATCCTCCCTAATGGCACGTTGCAAAAGCATTTCTAAATCGGCTTTTTCAAAAGGTTTTAAAATATATACCTGACAACGTGAAAGCAGTGCTGAAATCACCTCGAAACTCGGATTTTCGGTTGTAGCACCAATTAAAGTTACCCAGCCTTTTTCAACAGCCTGGAGTAAAGAATCCTGTTGCGATTTACTAAAACGATGAATCTCATCAATAAACAAAATGGGGTTTTTCGTAGTAAATAAACCACCACTTTGTTTCGCTTTATCAATTACCTCGCGAACGTCTTTTACTCCTGAACTAATGGCACTAAGTGTATAAAACGGTCGACCCGATTCCGTTGCAATAATGTTAGCGAGTGTCGTTTTACCAATACCCGGAGGTCCCCAAAAAATCATAGAAGGAATCAGCCCTTGTTTAATTTGGTTGGTTAACACGCCGCTTTCGCCAACCAGATGGGTCTGGCTAATATAGTCCTCTAAAGTTTTCGGTCTTAAACGCTCTGCTAATGGTTCATTCATGTTTGTAAAATTACGTGAATTTTTTAAGTTTTAGGTGTGCCATTGCAAAAAAGCAAGGTCGGTCTTTCAGCTGTATCTTTTTAATAAAATTAAAAAGGATGTCGCTTTAATACCTCACCCAAATTGTCTGCCAATTTAGCATTTAAGATGACATTGGTTAGTTATTTGCTATATTTAGGCTTATGAAGACACACAAGCATTTTCATTTTTCAACAGGCGTCATTGCGTACCCCATTTTTTTTGTGCTTCTCATTTGGGTGGTATTTTGGGCTGATGTGCGTTTTGGCTTGCGCTTGAGTAAATTTGGAATTTATCCGCAGACTTTAAAAGGGTTACGAGGTATTGTGTTGAGTCCGTTTATTCATGCAAGCCTCAAACATTTGGCTAGTAATTCGGTGCCTTTGCTTGTGCTTAGTACGGCATTGTTTTATTTTTATCGACCTATTGCTTGGAAAGTTTTAGGGTATGGCATTCTGTTATCCGGATTGTTAACCTGGTGTATCGGGCGACCATCTTATCATATTGGGGCCAGCGGGCTCATTTATGTTTTAGTAAGTTTTATTTTCTTTAAAGGTGTTTTTGCTAAACATTACCGATTAATCGCCTTATCGCTTTTAGTCGTTTTTCTTTACGGAAGTATGATTTGGTATACCATGCCAATAGAAAAGGGTATTTCGTGGGAAGGACATCTTTCCGGTTTAATCACAGGATTGTTGTTTGCTTTCATCTTTAAAAAGTCTATAGCTAAACCTAAAAAATATGTTTGGGAACAACCCGATTATAATGAAGATGACGACCCGTTTCTAAAACACTTCGATGAGAATGGAAACTTTATAGAACACCTTGAACCAGAAGTCGAGGAGGAGCAAGAACCAATCATTATCCGATACTCATACAAAGAGCGTAAAAAAGAAGAAGATTAGCTTATTTTAAACGCTGTCTAACGGCTTCGTACAAAAACGCTCCACAAGCCACAGAAACATTTAAAGACCCTATTTCTCCAAGTAAAGGAAGTTTAGCTTTGGCATCAACCACTTTTAAAGTCGAAGGGTTAATACCACGGTCTTCCGATCCCATAATAATGGCACAGGGTTCTGTGAAATCTATATCGTAAAGTGTATCATCTGTTTTCTCGGTAGCTGCAACGACTTTAACACCTGAAGCCTGCATGTAAAATACGGCGTCCTTAATGTGGTCGACTTTACAGATTGGAATTTTAAATACGGCACCAGCACTTGTTTTAATGGTATCTCCATTTACAGGAGCACCACCTTTTTTCTGAATGATAATACCATCAACGCCGGTACATTCAGCCGTACGAATGATAGCACCGAAATTACGAACATCGCTTAACTGATCAAGTAAAAGGAATAAAGGGGTTTTACCAGATTCCATTACTTGAGATACTAAATCTTCCAAATCATAAAATGCAATAGGGGAGATTTGAGCAACTGCACCTTGGTGATTTCCTCTAGTTAAACGGTTAAGTTTTTCAACAGGAACATACGATGAATTAATAGAATGTTGACGTAGGGCGAATTCTAACTCGGAAAATAAGTCTCCTTTTAAACCCTTTTGAAGAAATACTTTATCGATAGTTTCTCCTGCGTTAATAGCCTCTAAAATGGCTCTAATTCCAAAAATTTGTGTTTGTTCTTGCATGAGGCAAAGGTATAAAAAAACCACTTCAAATTTGAAGTGGTTTTAAATTTACTTTAATTGAAATAAAGTTAGTTTTTGGTTAAAATCATAGATCTGTCTGTAAAATAACCATCCACAGTGTATGATAGAGTAATAGTGTTTTTGTCTTCAGAAACAGTTCCAGTTCCACTGACAGGAATATCAAATTCATCTTCTAGATAACCGCCTGTAACGATTAAATTACTACAAGAGTCAGTTATGTTAAAAGAATAACTTGTAGTGAAAGCATTGTCTGCGCTAACGGTATATGTTCCGTCTCCTGTTTCAGTGATAGTTACTGTTTTTCCATTTCCAGAGGTATAAGTCCAGCTTCCAGCTAAATCAGAAGGACATAATACGCTAATGTTTAAATCTACTTTAGAAGTACCTGTGTAATAACCTTCTGGCGCGTCAAAAGCGATAGACATTGTTTCTCCAGATCTGCTTAAACTGTTATCGGCAATTGTTAAAGGAATTGTAGCTTCATTTGAGTTAGCCGGAATGGTTACAGATGTAGGAACCGTATAATTTTCAGACGCCATAGTTGTAGTAATATTTAATTCTACTGTGGTGTCTGACTTCATATTAGTTGAAGTATAGATTTTTAGTTCTGTACCAAGTGACGAGTTTTCATTTACGACTATATTCATAGATGATTCGTCTAAAGTGATATAATTCAACTCAGGTGGTAAATATGTGTCTTCACAATTTTGTAATGATGCCATGGTTACCAGCATCAATAATATATGTGCTATTTTTTTCATAAAATATGATTTTTAATTATTATTGATGATAATTAGTCGTTTTGAGTACTGATGAACGGATTGTATAAAATCTCAGCTTCCGGGATTTCAAAGGTCATACGCTCATCATCATAAGAGATTTCTTCACCAACAAAAGATAGGTGATTATCTCCTCTTTTAATAGTGCGTTTATTTCTTTTCATAGCTAAGTATGTTTTTCCTTCACCCCATAACTCAATACGTGATTGTAAGTAAATTTCATTTAGTAATGCTTGTCCTGTTAAAGCATCAATATATGAAGCGTCTGGTACACGTTTAGACACAAGAGCTTTTAAACTAGATTTCGCTGTTGCTTCATCTGAAGTTTTAGCAGCAGCTTCAGCATTTAAAATATACATTTCAGCAATTCTCATATAAATTAAATCTGAAGTAATTGTAGTACTGGAACCTCTAGGAACTCTAGCTGCTTCATAGAACTTATTTAAAGGCTGTAAATATTGATTTCCAGCAGCTGGATCTGATTCGAATTGTTCTTTTCTTACGTCATCGGCTGGGATTAAAGCATAAAGATCAGAATCGATAGCTTTAGAATCACCATAGCCAGCATAACTGTAAGAGAAATAATCCATTTGTCCCCACCATGAATGTAAACTAATTTCATTATCAGAAGTTAAATCAACTCCCCACATCCATCCAGGTGTATTAACGTCATTAAATCCACCCAAAACTTCTTCTTCATTCATAATTGGATATGCACCTGTACTTATAACTTGCGAGGTTAATGTTTTAACATCCGAGTCTCTTCCCATGGCACCATAAACGTAAGCCAAAATACCTTTAGCAACATCCTGGTTAATCTGGCTTTTAGCAGATCTTGTAAAACCATTTAATAAAGAAATGGCAGCAGTTAAATCACTTTCAATTAAAGCGTAAATCTCAGAGGCAGGAACTTTTGGCCCGTTTTGATCTAATAAATCATCATATAAAGGTAATATCTCTTCAGTAGGGTTATATGTTTTTTGGAAATACTGAGCTAAATAAAAATAGGAGTGGGCACGGATTGCTTTAGCCTGACCCATTATGTATTTATTTTCGTCTAATTCAGGAGTAACATCATTTCCTCCTAGAGCATCTATAACTGTATTAGCAGATCTGATAATACGATAGTAATATCTCCATACTTGGTAGTTATCAGTAAATGTAAAATCTTCTGTACACTGAAATTCAGTTATACTGGCTCTATACCAGCCATAAGTACTAACTGATAAAGCAACATCACTGGAAAGCATATCAGCAAATATATCGTAACCTTTGTGACCGAAATCGTCAGCACCTGTAGTACCACCTGTTTCTACTTCAAACATTAATGCATAAATTCCATTCATTGTACCTGCTATAACTGCAGGGTTTCTAGAGGCCGCATCTCCAATTTGAGCAGTTGTTAAAACTTCAGAAGGAGTCTTTTCTAGATAATCTTCACCGCAGCTAAACGTAAATATTGTGCTTGCTGCAATAATTGTATATTTTAAAATATTTTTCATTTTCAATTTTTTTAAAATTTAACTCTAACACCTAAAGTGAACGTTGTTAATGGCGCATAAATTCTACGAGTAGAACTTCCATCTTCGGTAACCGTTGGGTTAAATCCGTCGCGAGCAGTTTTGATGAATAAATTGTCTCCAGAAGCCCATAAGTTTACATAGCTAATAGGAGTGTTCTCTAAAAATTTAGAAGGTAATGTATAACCAATCATAGCATTGTTTAGAGCTAAATAATCTGTTTTTGTTAAGAAACGAGTTGAAGTAGATGTGCTATTTTGGTCGATACCATCGGCTAATCTAGGAATATTTGTAATGTCTCCGGGCATTGTCCATCTTCCCGCTATGTCTCTATGGTAGTTGTTACCAACAGCACCAAATCGATCACTCATCAATTCTCCGTACTGGTAATCAATGGCATAACCACCAATGCTGTATGTGAATTGAGTAGAGAAATTGAAGTTACCTAACTCACCACCAATTCTGAATGCACCTCTAACATCAGGAATACCTGATTTACCTACATATTTATCAGTAGCTTGAGAATACGTTCTAGTTACTCGTTTAGCAATATTAGCATCAGGGTTTTCACTTAAATAAGGAGTAAGTGTTGTGATTGATTCTTCACCACTGTCTAATATACCGTTATCGTTAGAATCGTTAAAGTATTGATACCACATTGGAGCTCCATCTGCAGGATCTACACCAGCCCATTCACGTAAGTAAAAGTCGTAAATAGAGCTTCCTTTTGAATACGCATAATCTCCAGGAGATGTATCAAGAATTCTAGGTAAACCAGTTGAAGGCTCGATAGGCATCATTGCTATTTCGTTTTTAATGATTTCTCCATTAACACCAACATCTAATTTAAAGTTGTTTTTATTGAAGATATGACCAGTGAAATCGAACTCTATACCCTGGTTTTTAAGCTCACCATCATTAACCGTAATGATTGCAATACCTTGTGAAGGACCAACACGTCTTTCAAAGATTAAGTTGTCTGTTAATTTGTTGTAGTAATCAATGGATCCATCTAAGAAAGTTCCCAAGGTAAATTCAACGCCTGTTTGGAACATTTTTGATGTTTCCCAGGTAAGATCAGGGTTACCGTTGTCGGCAGCTGAAATAGAGATCTCTCCACCTAATATACCACTGTTAAACGTGTCGTAACCAGAATAGTAATCAACTCCAGCTTGGTCTCCAGTAATACCATAAGAGGCTTTAAGTTTTAAGAACGTGAATAAATTACTATCAAGGAAATCTTCGTTAGAGATAACCCAGGCAGCTCCTACAGAACCAAAAGTACCCCATTTATCGTTAACGAATCTAGATGAACCGTCACGACGGATAGAACCTGTTAAATAATATTTATCATTATAGTCGTAGTTTACCTGACCAAAATAAGATTCTATAGTAGCACCTTCATTAAAGCCTGTTGGAGGTGACAGGTTAGAAATAAAATTATCTAATTCTAATAAACCGTCTAAAACAACCTTTCCTTTGTATTGAGTAGATTCTCTGAATGTATATTCATTATTTTCGTGAGCAGCTAGCACTTCTAAAGAGTGATTTCCAAAATCATTTTTGTAACGTAATAATTGTAGGAAGTTAGAACTTAAACGCTCACGGTCCCTTGTAAATAAGTTACCACCGTCTCCTGTAGCTGTTCCGTAAAACGGATTGCTATAGTTTTTGTAGCGCTCCATAGAGTATTGTGTTCCGTAGCGAGTTTCAAGCGTCAAGTGGTCTGTGAATTTAATATTCATATTCACGTTTCCATTAAAATCATGTCTTTTAAAACCTACATAGTCGTAAATAGATGAAGCAATAGGGTTTAAGTTGTTGGCGTTAGGGCGATCTCTAAAACCAGATACTGTACCATAATCAAATTGGTTACCACCAAAAATAGGATCAGGAACAAGATTACCATTGTCATCTCTTAGATACACAGGGAAAATAGGAGCCATTTTATCAGCGAATTCAAAAACGTTTTCAGAGCCTACTGTTTGTCCATTGTTTAAACTTTCAGAATATGAATATCCCATGTTCGCCCCAACTTCTAACCATTCTTTTACGTCTGAAGTCAAGTTTAATCTTGAAGTGTAACGGTCGTAACTTGTGTTTTTAGCATATCCATCATCATTTAAGAAACCTAGAGAGAAGAAGTATTTAGATTTATCGTTTCCACCTCCCATACGTAAGCTTCCTTCATTTCTAAACGCAGAATCGAAAGCTTCATCTGCGTATAATCTAGGCGTGTATTTTCTTGTAACACCGTCTCTAACCATATGTGTAGCAGGGTCGATTAATTCACCTCCATTGGCAACATTCCACATGTTATAACCAGGAGCTACATAGTTATTAGTGAATAATCTGCTGTTAGCATAAGCTACAGGGTCTGCAGATCCTGTAATGTCACCTCTGTTGTAAATACCCTCCCAAACATAACCAATATACTCTTCAGGGGATTTAATAACATCGTATCTAGGTATAATTTGCGTGTTAATTCCTGACTTTACATCTAATTCAATATAAGAATCGTTTGCCGATCCTGTTTTTGTAGTAATAAGAATTACACCGTTAGCTCCACGAGAACCGTAGATGGCTGTAGCGGTTGCATCTTTTAAAACCGTTGTGCTTTTAATATCAGCTGGATTAATGGAGTTTAAACCTCCATTGTAAGGCACACCATCTACTACATAAAGAGGATCTCTGTTTCCGTTAACAGATCCATAACCTCTAATTCGTATTGTGGAAGTTGTACCTGGTTGCCCCGAGGTATTAATAACGGTAACACCGGCAACCTCACCCGCAAGTGCCTGACTTACGTTTGATACGTTTTTTATTTCAAGGTTCTCACTTTTTACAGTCTGCGCTGTACCCGCAAAAGACTGCTTGGTAGAAGTACCATAACCAACAATTACTACTTCTTCTAATTTTGCAGCATCTTCTAACATAGTAACATTAACTGTGTTTGAAGTGCCTACAATAACTTCCTGAGTTGTGTAACCAACAAAGCTAAACACTAAGGTAGCGCCTTGGCTTGCTTTAATACTGTAATTACCATCAAAATCGGAAGAAACTCCAGAAGAAGTACCTTTAACTAAGACTGTAGTTCCAGGTAAAGGTAGACCAGTTTCGTCTGATACCGTTCCTGAAATTGTCTTTTCTTGTGCGTAAGTTAACTGCACAATAAGCACTAGTAGTAGTGCCAAAATTCCACTAAACTTTGTTTTCATTTTTAAATTATTTGAATTAGTCAACGCCAAAAATCAAAATAAAAAGTTAATTAAACAATAATTTTAGGTTAAAATTTTAATTTACAATGAGGAATTTAAAAGTTTGTTGTATCAATTATTCTATGAAGTGATGGTTTTTACTAAAGTATTTTTTTGAACAGTTTTTTTTATTTTTTTCTAAAAAATAAAAGACCAAGAATTATATGCTTCTTGGTCTTTTAATTTTCGTATTTAAGTTATAGAAATCTTAAATAGATTGCTTAATTGACATCCCAATATAGTTTCGAGTTAATAGCGTCTCCATTGCTGAGACGAGAAACAGCTTCTGATCTGTTTTCGCCATTAAGGGTTCTTTCAAAATCTGGATATTGTAACCTATATGGTAAATCTGTTACTCCCTCAACTAGAGATGTGAAGGTATAGTCTAAGGTTGTACCTTGAATGGGAGTTACACTAAATTCAGTTCCTGGCTTCAGAATTGTCATCGGGTAACCTGTCCTTCTGTATTCTTGCCATGCAGTTTGGGCGTCCATGTACAATGCAATATATTTTTGGGTCAATACTGATGCTTCGCTTGCCGCGGGTAAACTAGACATATAATTATTTATATCTGTTTCAGATATTCCCCACTTAAGCATTGAGGCTTTGATTCCATTCTCGTAATGTATTTGATCCCAGTTGTTTATTTCGCTTAGTATAAATGATACTTCGGCAAACTCCATTAGGTATTGTGTGTAGTCAGGAGTGTCTATTATTGCTGCTCCAGGAGGGCTTTCGTAGCTGTAAACTCCTGCATCTGCAGAATTATCAGAAATGGGCATTCCTACATAATCTCCATTGTTGTTGGTTTTTGCAAATATTTTTAATCTTGGGTCTTGCATGCCATAAAAAGGATTGTCGGTGATGTCGTTCCCGGAATGGTCAACTAGATTATTGCCAAGTAATAGTTGTGTGAAAGGGTGAGACATTGCAAAATCAGAACGGTTACTAACATTAAATGCTATGTAGAATGGTGCTGCATTTACATCGGTTGCTTCGTATTGAAAACCAGCATTGTCTGAATTTGAAGTGAAAACTCCTTTGTTTACTGCATCATTTATATGGTTGTTAGCGGTTGATGGATCAATGCCTCTAATTTTGATTGCGACACGCAATCTTAAAGAGTTTGCAAATTTTTTCCAAAGTTCCATATCTCCATTGTAAATGTTGTCTCCTTTGACTCCTAATTCATTTATTTCTATCATTGCTTCTGCTTCTTGCAACTCTTTTAAAATATCTGCATAAATTTTTGATTGTTCTGCATATTTAGGGGATAAAATTTCTTCGTTCGAATCTGCTAAATTAAGGGCTTGGAAATCAGGATCATCACTTCCGTAGGAATAGTAGGGTATATCTCCCCATGTATCCGCCATAATATTAAAACTAAAAGAAAGAAGTATCCTGGCCACAGCTATTTGGTTATTGTTTGAACCATATATACTATTGACATCTTTAGAATTTTCGTCTGTATTTAGTTGAATGACCTTTCTAATATTTTCTAAATTTCTATAGAAGTCTTCCCATGTTTCTCTTTGAGATTCACGATATACATATCTGTCTTCATCAGCGTAGGCGGTCTGAGTCCAATATTGAACCCCTACTTGGGTGAATCTTCCCATAAACCATTCATCATAGAGATCGTCCATCATTTTTTTTACGGCATCATTAAGTAGTCCTGATGTTGGTGGATCAACAATTTCGTTCGGATTGTTTTCATAATCAACATCACAAGCAAATAACAAAACTAGTAGAGTGATTATGGAGAAATTTTTTATATCTATATTTTTCATGATTTTCTGTTTTTAAATTCCTATTTGTACTTTAAATCCATAAGTTCTAGTTGTTGGTATAAAACTACCTTCAATTCCTTGTACATTACCAGAACCATTAACGGTAACTTCAGGATCTAAGCCTTTGTAGTCTAAACCAAATGTCCATAAGTTTCTTCCGTATAATGAAAAACGTAATGATTTAATATGTTTTAATTTACTAACATTAAGCTCGTAGCCTAGGGCTAGCTCTCTTAGTTTTATGTAATCTGCATCAAACACACTTTGTGCACTGGGCATTCCGAAACCATGATAATGCCTTGCGGCCCATCCTTGTCCGGAAACATATTTTTCATTTGGAGCTGTATTGGATACGGTATAGGTACCATCGTTATTAAACGTAACATCGCCTGTAACTCCATTCAAACGAATACCTCCATCTTCGCTTACTGGATCTCGAATTTCGTTGCCTTTATCATTTACAGCTGCAGTAGGCGCCCAGATACCTGCATAGTGCCCCCACATATGAGAAACAGAATAGAATTTACCACCTTTCTGTATATCAAATAGAAATGTTAAATCTAAATTTTTGTATTTAAATGAGTTTCTTATACCCATGTTGTAATCAGGAATTACAGATCCAAGGGGTACAAGATTTGGTGTTCTTAACCAATATCCATTATCACCAACTAGTTTATTTCCACTGTCATCGTAAAGAAAATCGTACCCCCAAAGTTGACCATAAGGTTCACCTACACTTGCTCTTAATGTTACCCCATCGAAGGGAGCGCTTCCAAGGTCCATTGCGTCGATTCCCTCTAAAATTTCTTTAACCTCGTTATTTATTTTTGTGTAGTTTATGTTAACATCCCAGCTAAAGTTTTCTGTTTTTAAAGGCGTGCCATTTAATGATATTTCAATACCATTATTTGTAATTTCACCTGCGTTGATAAATTTACCATTGTATCCTGATGCTTTCGAGACTTCTAATGGGATAATTTGATCTGTAGTAATGTTGTTGAAGTAAGTGAAATCTATGCCAAGTCGGTTTTTAAACATTTTAGTTTCGATACCAACCTCCCAAGTTTCAGTTCTTTCAGGCTTTAATTCGCTATTAAGTAAGTCTTCAGGGGTAAAGATTCTTGGAGTACCTTGGAAGGTTCCATCAGTGTTGAATCGATAAGTTGAAATAACGTTGTAAGGATCTGTATCTTTGGCTATACTAGCCCATCCAGCTCTTATTTTTCCATAATTTAACCAAGAGACGTTTAAGGGTTCAGAAAATAAAAAGCTTAAAGATACTGATGGGTAAAAATAGGAATTATTATCATTAGGTAAAGCGGAAGACCAATCGTTTCGAGCAGTTAAATCTAGAAATAGCATATTTTTAAATCCTAAACTTGCACTTCCAAAAATACTGTTGATGTTTTTTTTTGTTGTTTCATCATCCACTAATACGTTTCCAGCGGAATTTAATAAATTATATAATCCAGCAACGACTAGGCCTCCTGAGGTTTCTCCTTTGTTCATATGTAGTCTTTGTTTTAGTTTGTTTACTCCAAATAAGGCTGTCATATGAAAAGTTTCACTTAACTTCTTGTCGAAATTTAATGTGGTTTCAAAATTGTATTCGTAATTATTTCTTACAGTTTCAGAAAAATAAGATTGAGCCTGTGAGCCAACTGCAACACGTTCTCTATTGTAGAATGTATATACGTCTCCACTAACTCTACCTCCTAAAGTTAATCCTTCTGTTAATTCATAACTCAAGCTGAAGTTACCAAACAATCGATCTCTTTCATCGTCACTATAACTTTCATATGCAGCCCAATGATGATTGTCTGAATAGTGAGGTGTTGGGTCGTCCCAAGAATTTCTATTCCATGAGCGTTGTGAACCGTCACTATTTAAATATTTACGTGATCGATGATAGTCTATTTGTCTTTGGGTCCATTGGAATAGGGTTTGTCCTAGTGGGCTACCGTATGGTTGGTTGCTTGCAGGGTATCCTAGCAAAGGTCTACCTAACGCGCTTGTTCTTGCGTAATTCATTGATCCAACTACAGTTAATTTGTTGGATATTTTGGTATTACCATTCAGGGAAATATTATTTTTTAGGATTTCTGAATTTGGTGTTACACCTTCCGTTTTTGTATTTGTATAACTAAACCTCAAACCAGAATTAGAATTTGTTTTTGTTATAGAAAGAGAGTTTACAGTAGATACCCCAGTCTCAAAAAAATCACGAACACCGTGTTTAGGCGCTACCCATGGACGAGGCTTTAAATAATCTTCAGGGTAATCCTCGCTAAATGCGTCCCAGTGTAATACAGAAATGTTGGGATTATATCTAGGTCCCCAACTTTCATCAACCCCATATTGGACAACTTTATAATCTGTGCCATTTATATTTGCGACTTCAAAGCCATCAACTCCTCCATTTGCATCGCTAATAACTGCTCCACCACCGTATTTGTTTTGTAAATCGGGCATAAGGTAAACACTTTCAAAATTTACAGATGAACTAATGTTAATGTTGAAAGAATCAATACCGGCTTTACCTTTCTTAGTATTAATAATGATGACACCATTTGCTGCTCTTGAACCATAAAGTGCGGCCGCTGTACCTTTAAGAACGGAAATGCTTTCAATGTCATCTGGGTTTATATCATTTAAAGTGTTACCATAATCAAATCCTCCACTGCCTTCTTGAGTAGCATCATCATTGAAGTTAGAATTGTCTAACGGAAGTCCGTCTAATACAATAAGTGGTTGGTTTTCACCAAAGAAAGAGCTGGCTCCGCGGATGACTATTCTTTTGGAACCACCCATGTTTGAAGAGGATGTAAGTTGAACACCTGATACACGACCAGCAAGTGAGCTAACGACATCTGTTTGTTGCGACTTATTGAGCTCTTCAGAGTTAACTTCCTGTATGGCATAGCCTAGAGATTTTTTCTCTCTAGATATTCCCAAGGCGGTAACAACTACTTCTTCAAGAGATTCTGCAGATTCAGATAATTTGACATCAATAGTGTTTGATGTTCCAATTTTCAATTCCTGATTTGAATATCCAACATAACTAAAAACCAAGGTTTGACCTTGGTTAGCTGTTATGGAATAGTTACCATCAAAATCTGAGGAAGTACCTGTTGAGGTGCCTTTAATTAGGACTGTTGCTCCTGGTAAAGGCATTCCTGTAGGGTCTGTTATTTTACCTGAAATTGTTTTTTCTTGTGCAAATGTTAATTGCACAATAAACGCTATCAGTAGCGTTAGGATTCCACTGAACTTTGTTTTCATAATAATATTATTTGAATTAGTCAAGTGTAATTTCTTAAAATTTTCTTAAAAAAGCAAATAAAATTGTCTGAAATGCAATATAATCGATTGTTTTTTAGCTTTTTATGGTTAAAAGAGGGCTTGTAAACTTAGGTGTATCTTAGAATTTGAGATTTTAAATACGGTATTCTCATTTTTGCCATTGGCTTAATTTAATTTAAAAGTCCTTCTTATGTAAGAATACCGAATCCGAATCCGTAGAGTTTTTCTTTGGTGTTTGTGATTTGGTTTTGGTAGTGAGTGAAATCTGTAATAGAATGAATGTAAATTGCATTGCTAAATTGATAGCGGTATTCTGTATTTATCACATTGAATAGACTAGCATAAATACTGTTTTCTTCAAAACCTCTAATGGAATTGATAAATCCAAATCGCATGAGCTCGTTTTCAAGCTAGCTAGGTGTTAGAGTTTAGAAGAGTGCTTGTCAATATAAAGAACAGGTAGTTGTATTGGTAGTTGGTTTGTTGTTGTTTAGATTTTTGATAGTTTTAGGATGTCTATATTGATTATTTGGTTAATTATACAAAAAAAAAGGGTTAATCATTAAATTAACCCTTTTTCATATTTCTTTTGTATTAGTTAAACCTTAGTTTTGGTCTGCCTCAGTTAGAAATGGATTTGCATCAAGTTCTTTTTGAGGAATTTTAAAAATCCAATTGTCATTAACAGATGGTTTAGCTTGCATAAAACCATCTTGATACAATACTTGTGCAGCCCCTGAATTTGACTGGTCTAAACCTTCATCCCATCTAATGTTATCGTGGTAGCTAAATCCTTCTCCCCATAACTCTACACGTCTTTGCCATTTAATTTCATCCATAAGTGAAGTTTGTGTTGAAAAGGCTGTTTTATCGAAACCAGAGTCCCTAGCAGAACCTAAGATATCCAATGCGTTTTGTGCTCCATTAATGTCGTTTAACATAGCTTTGGCTTCAGCTTCAATTAAAACCATTTCAGAAGAACGCATGTAAATAACATCATCTGGATCTGTTGATCCAGGGTTTTTTAATTGGAATTTCACATTCATGTAAGGATGTGTGTTGTGAGCAGACGTTGCTCCGTACTCCGCTATGATAGCGGCTTTGGCAGCGGCAAAATCAGCAGCATTGTCATAATTAGGGTCTGTTTCGTAACTGCCTCCCTGATCGTTTGACGCGGCAGGATTTGTGTTGGGAGCCAGTGGTAGCCAGGCTTTGTTTCTATAATCGGTAGCAGGAATTCTGTCGTACAATTCTTTACTGATTAATTTAGGGTTACTTCTGTTCTGGCTTCCATTAAAAGAAAAGGCAACATAGTAAAAGTAAGACTGGAAGAAATTAGATTCGGTATCGATCACTTGAGCTCCCCAAATTACTTCAGATAAATCAACAGTGTTAAAACCAGACATCCATCCACTCTCGTCTAAAAGCGGGTAACCACTTCTGGCTAATGCAGCATTATCAGCAGCTACTTTCCAATCTCCTTTTGATAAAGCAATTCGGGCTTTTATTCCATAAGCAGCATTTAAAGAAATATGAGATTTGTCCTCAGGTGCACTAGCATTTTTTAAATGATTAATAGCCATGTCTATGTCAGTATAAATTTGAGTGTATACATCTTCAACGGTTCCTCTAGGGGCACCTTCGTAAGGCGCACCTTCGTTGAGTATTAGTGGTACACCAGGATCTGTGCTTGGGTCTCCAACCAAATATCCTTTAGAAAAAGTAGTAACTAATCTCCAATAAGACCAAGCACGGTATGCATAAGCTTGACCTACAACATTATTAAGTTTTGCCGTTTCTATGAAATTACCACCAGAAACTCTATTGATAATTGCGTTAGAAACTTCTATAAAATGGTAACGTTGGAACCAAAGATTGAAGTTAGTTGTTGCGTTAGGGTTCACATGAGAAATCCATTGTAAATCTGATCTCATCCATCCATTACCCGGTGAAGAGTGAATAATGTTTCCTCCAACAGCATCAAACATTGGTATAAAGTGACTTTCTCCCGATCGGCTGGATTCACCCCCTGTGAGTTGATTTTGTCCATACATCATCCTATGCAGTCCATTAACAACAAGGTACATGTTGTCTTCATTAGAAAGTGCTGTAGATTCAGAGATTGAATCTGTTGGTGCGGTTTCTAGATACTCCTCTGTACAGCCCACAAAAACCATGGCTACAAAGGCAAGCAGGTATATATATTTTTTATTACGTATCATGTTTGTATGTTTTATTATAAAATTTAAAATTAAAATGCCACATTAACGCCTATAGAAATAACTCTATTAGGGTTGTAATCATTCCCTTCTGGTGTACCCGCTAAGTTATACTGAGGGTTTAAACCTGTTCTTTTGGCAAACATTAGTAAGTTTTCTCCGGTAACGAATAATCTTAATTTATCTACACCTATTTGTTCAGCTGTTGATGAACTTAAGTTGTAAGCTAAATTTACATTTCTTAAAGCTAAGTAAGAAGCATCAGTTAACCATCTCGAAGATAATCTTTGTGCTAAGTTGGTATTACTATTTTCCATTCTTGGAACGTTAGTAATATCTCCTGGGTTTTTCCAGGCATTTAAAGCATCAGGGTGAAGTGATTCTCCGTATGCTCCCTCATGCATCATATCTGCATATCCATAATCTAAAATATCACCTCCAATTTGGTAAGTAAATAAGAAGTTAAGATCTATATTTCCAAATGAGAAGTTGTTTGTAATAGAACCAATTAAGTCAGGAACAGCACTTGCTCCCACATAACCTTTACCTGCTTCAGACCAACTGTTGGTTGTTGCATGCGTTCCGTTTTCGTTTAGAACAGGGATACCTACTTTACCATCTATTTCTTCGTACTTATAGTATAAAGCATCACCGTTGCTAGGGTCAACTCCCGCATAGTCATATAAGAAGAAATCAAATCGAGAACGTCCTTCTTCCCAACGTTTAGACCCGTCAATGAATGGGCTAGGAAGATATGTGATTTCATTTTTAAGTGTTGAAGCATTGATTCCTAGGTTCCATTCAAAGTTTTTAGAATCTACAATTAGACCATTTAATCCAATTTCAAAACCTTGGTTGTATAAGTCTCCTACGTTGTCAGGAGCTTCAACTTGTCCTTCTGAAGGAGGAATAGGTACATTATATAATAAATCTGAAGATACTTTTTTGTAGAATTCAAAAGCACCTGTTAAACGGTTGTTAAACAAACCAAATTCTAAAGCAATGTCCCAGCTAGAGGATGTTTCCCATTGTAGTTCGGCATTACCGGTAGTGTCCCATCTAAGTCCAGGAGTACCTGCGTTAGGATAAATTGCATATAATGGTTGAGAAATGTAATAGTTGCCTAATTGATCGTTACCAACCTCACCATAAGAGCCACGAAGTTTTAAGTTGTTTATAAATGAAACATCTTTCATAAACCCTTCTTGGCTAATTCTCCATGATCCTCCTAAAGAGTAGAAAGTCCCCCACTTGTTATTTGTAAACACAGAAGAGCCGTCTCTTCTAGCTGAAGCGCTTAGGTAATACTTGTTGTTAAAGTTATAGTTAAGTCGACCTAAAAAACCTTCAAGTTTATAATCTGTACTACTTCCGCTAGCATCAAGTACTACAGAGAAGTTGTCTAACTCGTAGATTCCGGAAATGGTTTCTGTACTTTTAAAAGCGCTATTTTCAGTATAATTTCTATCGAAATTCTCGTGACCTAAAGTTAAGTCAAAGTTGTGGTTTCCAAAAGATTTGTTGTAAGTGATTAACTGGTTAAAGTTTTCAACAGTTCTTCTGAATCTAGTATCTTCAAAACGAGCGTTAGGTGCGCCATCACCAACTTCCGCATTTTCATAACTTTTGTTGTAGCTATCCTGAATGTCTTGACCGTAAATTAAGCTTACTTTTAAGCCTTCAATGATGGTGAAGTCAGCATTATATCTAAAGCCATAGTTATTTCTTTTCGTTAATTCTTCATTTAGGATTGCTTCTTCTAAAGCATTACGTCCTACGCTTGTAGGTCTTGAAGAAATTCCAAGGGAAGAAATACTTTCGCCGCGATCCCATCTAATGTTACCTGCTTCATCTCTAATGTAATCTCCTGTTGACGGGTCTAGTAAGTAAGGAGAGTAGATAGATCCCATATTTTTGGCAAATCCAAAAACGTTTGCAATTGAGCTACCTCTAGAAGGCGAACCTTTGAATTTCTCACTAGAGAAATTAATATTACCGCCCATAGATAACCATTTAGTCGCATTGAATGAACCACTTAAACGACCTGTTGTTCTATCATACCCACTTTCAATAACATAACCTTTTTCGCTAAGGTTAGAAGCAGAGAAAAATACTGAATGATTTTCTCCGCCACCAGAAACATTAATAGAGTGGTTTTGTCTGCTTCCAGTACGCTCAAGAGCATCATACCAATTAAGATCTCTTGCAATTAGATTGGCATTTGGATTTAATTTACCATCAGTGCCTACAATTTGATCGTTTGGTACATCAAATGGATTTCTTCCTAATCGGTTGAAAATGGTAGCTGAAGCCTGAGTTGCAGCGGCTGCATCACCTCCTAAAGAGTTTTTGTAAGATTGCCACATTAATTCATAATATTCACCAGGAGAAACTGTATCGTATTCGTCAATGGCTTTGGTGATAACACCAAATTGACTTGTAGCATTTACTGTTATTCCAGATGATTTTTTGCCTTTTTTAGTTGTGATAATAACAACACCATTAGCTGCACGTGAACCGTACAATGATGTAGAAGCAGCATCTTTTAAAACTGTGATAGATTCGATGTCATCCTGATTTAAAGTACTCAGTCCTCCTTGAAATGAAACACCATCAACGATGAAAAGAGGGTCTGTATCTCCATTTAAAGTACCAACACCTCTAATAACGATACTTGGAGATGATCCTGGGGAACCGGAACCTGATAAAAATTGAACCCCTGTAGCATTACCTTCTATGGCAGCAATCGGAGACGTAAGTGGTCTAAGCTCTAAACTTTCAGCTTCTACAACACTTGCCGATCCGGTAAAAGCTTCTTTTGTAGTTGTTCCGAAAGCGACTACAACAACTTCCTCTAAGGCCGCAGCATCTTCCTTCATTGTAACGTTAATGCTATTAGATGCTCCAACTGTAATTTCTTGGGTGGTGTATCCAACAAAGCTAAAGACCAGTACGCTGCCTTGGTTAGCTTTAATGGCATATTTTCCATCAAAGTCTGTTGATGTACCTGAAGTTGTTCCTTTAACAACAACTGTGGCTCCTGGGAGCGCTAATCCAGAATCGTCAGAGACAATACCTGAAATTGTTTTTTCTTGTGCATAACTTAAGTGCACGACAAACGCTAGTAATAGCGTTAGAATTCCACTAAACTTTGTTTTCATTTTATAATTATTTGAATTAGTCGGTGGTAAAAGTGATAAATAAAAGTTAATAAAACAATAAAAATTAGTTAATTATCAATAACGTAAAAAGTGTTGCTTGTACTCTTATTACTGTAGTTTTCAGAATTTTTTTGACGAGGAGTTTTGAGGGGTTATTGTTTTCTTAAAAAGTAGCTACTAAACTTATGTGTATCTTAGAATTTGAGATTTTAAATACGGTATTCTCATTTTTGCCGTTGGCGTAATTTAATTTTAAAAGTCCTGCTTTTGTAAGAAAACCGAATCCGAATCCGAATCCGTAGAGTTTTTCTTTGGTGTTTGTGATTTGGTTTTGGTAGTAAGCGAAATCGGTAATAGAATGAATGTAAATTGCATTGCTAACTTTATAGCGGTATTCTGTATTTATCACATTGAATAGATTAGCGTAAATACTGTTTTCTTCAAAACCTCTAATGGAATTGATGCCTCCAAATCGCATCAGTTCGTTATCTAGGTAGGTGTCAGAGTTTAGAATACTGCTTGTTAATTTAAAGAACAGGCTGTTTTTAAAGTTGATGTTTAAAATTTTAAAGGCTTCAATGTTAAAGAGAGATTGGTGAGTTTTTGTGTTGTTGTGTTCGCGACGACCGAAGTTTGTTTCCAAGTAAAATTTTGTGTTAATCGGAAAAAGCGGATCTTCAGTTTGGTAGCTCATAAACTCATAAGCTATATTGTGGTAGTTGGTTTTGTAATCGGTTAGTGAGATAGAGGTGTTTTCAGAAAGCAAGTTGTTAGATTCTGTAAAAGTAACACCAGTATAAATTTTATGTTTAGGATTGATTTGGTAATGTAATTTGGCAGATTGATTTACGGTGGTGAATGATGAATCTTTTTTGAAAATTCTTAATAACACATCTAAACCAATGGGTGTTTTAAATAAATAAGGTAACGAGGTGTTTACTTCAAATGTTTTTTGTTCGTTTTCATCACTCTTATATAATAGTCTTAAAGTTTCCCCGTAGTTTAGATTGTTAGTTAGATTCAGGTTTAAGTATCCGTCAAATTGCAACTGGTTGGTGTCTTCGTTTGTACCAAAGCCTAAAAATCCATCAAACGCATTGCTTTTGGTTTTTTCTAAGTACAGGTATAAGGTTGTGGAGTCTTTAGAAAATAGTACTTCCGGAGATTTGCTTTCAGAGGCAAATCTTAAATTGTTTAGTCGAGCAGTTTTTTCTTTGGTTTCGTTTAAATTAAATGTTTGTCCTGCTTTTATTTTTAGATAATATTTTAAATAGGATTGAGGAAACTTATCGTAACCTTTAATGATAATATTGTTAATTTCTCTTTTTTGATTTTCAGAAGTAGATAGTAATCTTCCTCTTAAACTGTGTTTGTCAGTTATTCTTATGTTGGAAAGTTGTAGTTGCGCAAAAGGGAAGCCTTTTTCGACTTGTTTGGTGTTGATGTAATTTAAAGTTTGTTCAATGTTTGAGAATTCAATTTTAAAATATTCAGGTGTTATTGTTTTGGATAGTGATTTGAGAATCTCTGAATCAATAGTTGTGTCCTTATAATTTAGGTATATAGATTTATACTGTGTTTTTAAATTGAAAATCGTAGAGAAGGTTGAGTCGTTTAATTTTAGAATATCCTCATACTTATTTTCGATGTACCCGAGTTTGTAAAGTTGGTTTTGAAGGCTGTCAATTTCTTTTTTTACCGATAAAAAGTTAGGATGTGTTTTTATGTAGTTTAATGAATCTATAGTTGTGGTTTCTTTTTCGCTACTCCCTGTAATAGTTAGGTGTAAGTTTTGGCTAATCAGTTTAGTAGCTAAAACAAGGTTAAAAAGAAGTAGAATGATAATTTTTTTTATCACAATTAAAGAAAGCGAATTTTTTATGTAAATCTAATTGAAATGCCACATATAAAAATTAAGATGCTATATTTTTTTAAATTCTGTTGAAAATTAATGATTTAGGATTTGAATTTTAAAATTTAATTTCTACCTTTGCAGCCCTCTTAAAAGAGGATTGAAAAATTTATATAATATTTATATGCCAACAATTCAACAATTAGTACGAATAGGAAGAGCCAAAATAACCAAGAAGAGTAAATCGGCTGCTTTAGATTCGTGTCCACAGAGACGTGGGGTTTGTACGCGTGTTTATACTACAACGCCTAAGAAACCAAACTCAGCAATGCGTAAAGTTGCAAGGGTAAGGTTAACTAACGGTAATGAAGTAAATGCTTACATCCCAGGTGAAGGTCACAATCTACAAGAGCACTCGATAGTATTGGTTAGAGGTGGAAGGGTAAAAGATTTACCAGGAGTTAGATATCACATCGTTCGTGGTGCTTTAGACACAGCAGGTGTGCAAGGTAGAACGCAACGTAGATCTAAGTATGGTGCAAAACGCCCTAAGAAGTAATTTAAAACTTTAAGAAGAAGACATGAGAAAAAGACAAGCGAAAAAAAGACCGCTTTTACCAGATCCACGTTTTAACGATCAGTTAGTAACGCGTTTTGTTAACATGATGATGTGGGATGGAAAGAAGTCTGTAGCTTTTAAAGTGTTCTATGATGCTATTGATATTGTAGAGTCTAAAAAAACTGACGAAGAAAAAACAGCTTTAGAGACTTGGAAAGATGCTTTATCTAATGTGATGCCTCACGTAGAAGTACGTAGCCGTCGTGTTGGTGGTGCAACATTCCAAATTCCAATGCAAATTCGTCCAGATCGTAAAGTATCAACTGCGATGAAATGGTTAATTAGTTATTCTCGCAAGAGAAACGAAAAATCTATGGCGCAGCGTTTAGCTTCAGAAATCTTAGCGGCAGCTAAAGAAGAAGGAGCGGCGGTTAAGAAAAGAGTTGATACTCACAAAATGGCGGAAGCTAACAAAGCATTCTCTCACTTTAGATTTTAATAAGAAATGGCAAGAGATTTAAAATTCACAAGAAATATTGGTATTGCTGCTCACATTGATGCTGGTAAAACAACAACAACTGAGCGTATACTTTATTATACTGGAGTTTCTCACAAGATAGGTGAGGTGCACGATGGTGCTGCAACTATGGACTGGATGGAGCAAGAGCAAGAGCGTGGTATTACTATCACATCTGCTGCTACAACCTGTACATGGAACTTCCCATTAGAGAATGGTCAGCCAACGGATGAAACTAAAGGTTACCACTTTAATATTATCGATACTCCAGGTCACGTTGACTTTACTGTAGAGGTAAATCGTTCTTTACGTGTATTAGATGGTTTAGTATTCTTATTTAGTGCGGTTGATGGTGTTGAGCCACAATCTGAAACTAACTGGAGACTTGCTGATAACTATAAAGTACCACGTATTGGTTTCGTTAACAAGATGGACCGTCAAGGATCTAACTTCTTAGCAGTATGTCAACAAGTGAAAGACATGTTAAAATCTAACGCGGTGCCAATCGTATTAAACATTGGTGACGAAGCAGATTTTAAAGGTATAGTTGATTTAGTTAAGAATAGAGCTATTGTATGGCATGACGAAACTCAAGGGGCAACTTTTGATGTTATCGACATTCCAGAAGATATGAAAGAAGAAGCACGTAAATACCGCGCGCTTTTAATCGAAGAGGTAGCTTCATACGATGAGAACTTATTAGAGAAATTCATGGAAGATGAAGATTCTATTACAGAAGAAGAAGTGCACGCTGCACTTAGAGCTGCTGTAATGGATATGGCTATCATTCCAATGATCTGTGGTTCTTCATTCAAAAATAAAGGAGTACAGTTTTTATTAGATGCTGTATGTCGTTATTTACCTTCTCCATTAGATAGAGATAGTGTAGTAGGAACAAATCCTGAAACAGACAAAGAAGAGAGACGTAAGCCTTCTGTAGATGAGCCATTTGCTGCCTTAGCATTTAAAATTGCTACAGATCCTTTCGTAGGTCGTTTAGCATTCTTCCGTGCTTATTCAGGTCGTTTAGATGCAGGTTCTTATATCTTAAACAACCGTTCTGGTAAAAAAGAGCGTATCTCTCGTATTTACCAAATGCACTCTAATAAACAAAATCCAATCGAGTTTATCGAAGCTGGAGATATTGGTGCAGCTGTAGGATTTAAAGATATCAAGACTGGTGATACTATGTCTGATGAGAAACATCCTATCGTTTTAGAATCTATGAACTTCCCTGATCCGGTAATCGGTATCGCGGTTGAGCCTAAAACTAAGGCTGACGTAGATAAATTAGGTATGGCTTTATCTAAATTAGCTGAAGAAGATCCAACATTTACAGTAAGAACTGATGAAGCTTCAGGACAGACTATTATTTCTGGAATGGGTGAGCTTCACTTAGATATTATTGTTGACCGTCTTAAACGTGAGTTTAAAGTTGAAGTGAATCAAGGTCAGCCACAAGTAGAGTACAAAGAGGCTATTACTAAACGTGCAGAACACAGAGAAGTTTACAAGAAACAATCTGGTGGACGTGGTAAATTTGCTGATATCGTATTTACACTTGAGCCAGCTGAAGAAGGTAAAATTGGTTTAGAATTCGTTTCAGAAATTAAGGGTGGTAACGTTCCTAAAGAATTTATCCCTTCAATCGAGAAAGGATTCAAAATGGCTATGGTAAATGGTCCATTAGCAGGATACGAAGTTGATGCTATGAAAGTAACATTAACAGATGGTTCTTACCACGATGTGGATTCGGATCAGTTATCATTCGAATTAGCTGCTAAGTTAGGATTTAAAGCTGCTGCTAAAGCTGCTAAAGCTGTAATCATGGAGCCAATCATGAAACTTGAGGTAATTACTCCTGAAGAAAACATGGGTGACATTGTAGGAGATTTAAATAGAAGAAGAGGTCAAGTAAGTGACATGGGGGATAGAGCTGGTGCAAAAACTGTAAAAGCTACTGTACCATTATCAGAAATGTTTGGTTATGTAACTACATTAAGAACATTATCTTCTGGTCGTGCAACATCAACTATGGAATTTTCACACTACGCTGAAACTCCTTCAAACATATCTGAAGAGGTAATTAAAGCAGCTAAAGGCGTTGAAGCTTAAAATCTAAGAAAATGAGTCAAAAAATTAGAATAAAATTAAAATCGTACGATCACAATTTAGTAGACAAGTCTGCTGATAAGATTGTAAAGACAGTAAAAAATACTGGCGCTGTAGTTACTGGACCAATTCCATTACCTACTAACAAAAAAATCTTTACTGTTTTACGTTCTCCACACGTAAACAAGAAGTCTAGAGAGCAGTTCCAATTAAGTTCTTACAAGAGATTAATGGATATCTACTCTTCGTCTTCTAAAACAATTGATGCTTTAATGAAGCTTGAATTACCAAGTGGCGTTGAAGTAGAGATTAAAGTTTAAGTAGAACAATCGACATGTCCTTAACGACTGGTTAAGGAAAAACGGAAAAATACAATTCAAGGCTGAAACGTATTTTTGGCCTTGAGTTTTTTTAATAACAAATAGTAATAATTAATAAATAATTTAATATGTCTGGGTTAATTGGAAAAAAAATCGGTATGACCAGCATTTTCGATGAAAATGGGAAAAACATTCCTTGTACAGTAATCGAAGCAGGTCCATGTATCGTTACCCAAGTCAGAACCACTGAAGTTGACGGCTATGAAGCTATTCAATTAGGTTTCGATGACGCGACAGAAAAAAGCGCAACTAAAGCTGACTTAGGTCATGCTAAAAAGGCTGGAACTTCTGTAAAGCGTAAAACTGTTGAGTTCAAAGGTTTTGGTGAGGAGTACAAATTAGGTGATGCAATCACTGTAGATCATTTTGTTGAAGGAGAGTTCGTTGATATTTCAGGAACTTCTAAAGGTAAAGGATTCCAAGGGGTTGTAAAACGTCACGGTTTTGGTGGTGTAGGTCAAGCGACTCACGGTCAGCACAACCGTTTAAGAGCTCCAGGTTCTATTGGTGCGGCTTCATATCCTGCAAGAGTATTTAAAGGAATGAAAATGGCCGGAAGAATGGGTAATGATCAAGTGAAAGTTGAAAATTTAAGAGTTTTAAAAGTAGTTCCAGAAAAGAACCTACTTGTGGTTAAAGGATGTGTTCCTGGACACAAAAACGCTTATGTAATTATTAGAAAGTAATGGAAGTAGCAGTTTTAGATATAAACGGAAAAGATACTGGAAGAAAGGCGAACCTTTCTAATGAAGTATTTGCTATTGAGCCTAATAATCATGCAGTATATTTGGATGTTAAACAATATTTAGCAAACCAAAGACAAGGAACTCACAAATCTAAAGAAAGAGCTGAGATTTCTGGAAGTACTCGCAAGATTAAAAAGCAAAAAGGAACAGGTACTGCTAGAGCGGGTAGCATTAAGTCTGGAGTGTTTAAAGGTGGTGGACGTATGTTTGGTCCAAGACCAAGAAACTATAGCTTCAAACTTAACAAAAACGTTAAACGTTTAGCACGTAAATCAGCGTTAAGTATTAAAGCAGGAGAGCAATCAATAGTTGTGTTAGAAGATTTCAACTTTGAAACTCCAAAAACTAAGAACTTCACAGCGGTGCTAAAAGCCTTAAACTTAGAGAATAAAAAATCTTTATTCGTGTTGGGTGCGTCAAATAATAATGTATATTTGTCGTCACGCAATTTACAAGGGTCTGAAGTTATAACTGCTTCAGAATTAAACACTTACAAGATTTTAAATGCAAGTCAGGTAGTTGTTTTAGAAGGCGCTTTAGAAGGAATTGAAACAAATTTAAGTAAATAGAAACCATGAGTATCTTAATTAAACCTATAATCACAGAGAAAGCGACTGCAGATAGCGAGTTAAGAAACTGCTATACTTTCGCAGTGAACACTAAGGCGAACAAGATAGAAATCAAGAAAGCGGTAGAAGCTGCTTACGGTGTTTCTGTTGAAAAAGTTCGTACTATAAATGTCCGTCCAGAAAGAAGAACGCGTTATACAAAAACAGGTCTTCAACATGGTAAAACAAATGCTGTTAAAAAAGCAATTGTACAACTGGCGGAAGGTGAAATGATTGATTTATACAGTAACATGTAATTAAAGACAAATGTCAGTAAGAAAATTAAAACCAATCACACCAGGGCAGCGTTTTAGAGTAGTTAATGGTTATGACGCCATTACTACTGATAAGCCGGAGAAAAGTTTATTAGCTCCGAAAAAAAGGTCTGGTGGTAGAAACAGTCAAGGAAAAATGACCATGCGTTATATCGGTGGTGGTCATAAAAAGAAGTATCGTATTATCGATTTCAAACGTAACAAAGCTGGAATCCCTGCTGAAGTTAAGTCTATCGAGTACGATCCAAACAGAACCGCTTTTATCGCATTATTGAATTATCAAGATGGCGAGAAGAGATATATCATTGCTCAAAACGGTTTACAAGTAGGTCAAACTGTAGTTTCAGGAGAGAACATCGCTCCAGAAATTGGAAATGCAATGCCTTTAAGTCAAATTCCTTTAGGAACAATTATTTCTTGTGTTGAGTTACGTCCTGGTCAAGGAGCTGTTATGGCTCGTAGTGCTGGTGCTTTTGCTCAGTTAATGGCAAGAGATGGTAAATTTGCAACTGTAAAATTACCTTCAGGCGAAACAAGATTAGTTTTAGTAAACTGTTTAGCAACTGTTGGAGCCGTGTCTAACTCAGATCACCAATTGTTAGTATCAGGTAAAGCTGGTAGAACAAGATGGTTGGGTAGAAGACCACGTACTAGACCAGTAGTTATGAACCCGGTTGATCACCCAATGGGTGGTGGTGAAGGACGTGCTTCAGGTGGACACCCACGTTCTAGAAACGGCGTTCCAGCTAAGGGTTACAGAACACGTTCTAAAAAGAACCCAACAAATAAGTATATTGTAGAACGTAGAAAGAAATAAGACATGGCAAGATCATTAAAAAAAGGACCTTACGTTCATTATAAATTAGAGAAAAAAGTAGCTGCTAATGTTGAAACTGGCAAAAAAACAGTAATCAAAACTTGGTCTCGTGCTAGTATGATTACTCCAGATTTCGTTGGTCAAACAATTGCAGTGCACAATGGCCGTCAATTCGTGCCAGTATATGTTACTGAAAACATGGTAGGTCATAAATTAGGAGAATTTTCACCAACACGTTCATTCCGTGGACATGCAGGTGCTAAAAACAAAGGTAAAAAGTAGTAAGCTATGGGAAGTCGTAAAAAACAAATGGCAGACGCTATTAAGGAAGAGAAAAAGCAAGTTGCTTTTGCTAAGCTTAATAATTGTCCTACGTCACCAAGAAAAATGCGCTTAGTAGCCGATTTAGTAAGAGGTGAAAAAGTTGAGAAAGCACTAAACATATTAAAATTTAGCCAAAAAGAAGCTTCAGGACGTTTAGAGAAATTGTTATTGTCTGCAATCGCAAACTGGCAATCTAAAAACGAAGATGCAAGCATCGAAGACGCTGAATTATTTGTAAAAGAGATTAGAGTAGATGGTGGATCTATGTTAAAGAGATTACGTCCAGCTCCTCAAGGTCGTGCACACAGAATAAGAAAACGTTCTAACCACGTAACTATCGTTGTTGGAGCTAACAATAACACACAAAGCTAAGATAGAAGTATGGGACAAAAAACAAATCCAATCGGAAATCGCTTAGGTATTATCAGAGGATGGGAATCTAACTGGTACGGAGGTAATGATTATGGAGATAAGCTTGCCGAAGACGATAAAATTAGAAAATACGTTCACGCGCGTTTATCTAAAGCTAGTGTAAGTAGAGTAATTATCGAGCGTACTCTAAAACTTGTAACCGTTACTATCACTACTGCTAGACCTGGTATTATTATCGGTAAAGGTGGACAAGAGGTAGACAAGTTAAAAGAAGAGCTTAAGAAAATTACTGGAAAAGAAGTTCAGATTAACATCTTTGAAATTAAAAGACCTGAACTTGACGCATTTTTAGTAGGATCTAGTATTGCTCGTCAAATTGAAAACAGAATTTCATACCGTCGTGCAATCAAGATGGCTATCGCTGCTACAATGCGTATGAACGCTGAAGGAATTAAAATCGAGATTAGTGGTCGTTTAAACGGAGCTGAGATGGCACGTTCTGAGCACTACAAAGAAGGTCGTATTCCTTTATCAACCTTTAGAGCCGATATTGATTATGCTTTAGTTGAGGCACACACTACTTATGGTAGATTAGGTGTTAAAGTATGGATCATGAAAGGTGAAGTATATGGTAAAAGAGAGCTTTCTCCGCTTGTTGGATTATCTAAGAAGCAAGGAAAAGGTGGAGCGCCAGGACGTGGTGGAAATTCAAAACCTCGTCGTAGAAAGTAATTTTTTATAAAGTAAAGAAAAATGTTACAGCCTAAAAGAACAAAATTTCGTAAGCAACAAAAAGGACGTATGAAAGGTCTTTCTCAAAGAGGACACCAACTTTCAAACGGAACTTTTGGAATAAAAGCATTAGACTCTGTGTTTATCACGTCTCGTCAAATAGAAGCTGCACGTATTGCTGCTACTCGTTACATGAAGAGAGAGGGGCAACTTTGGATTAAAATATTTCCAGACAAGCCTATCACTAAAAAGCCTCTTGAGGTACGTATGGGTAAAGGTAAAGGTGCTGTAGAATATTGGGTAGCAGTAGTTAAACCAGGAAGAGTATTATTTGAAATTGGAGGTGTGCCATTAGACGTAGCTCAAGAAGCATTACGTTTAGCAGCTCAAAAACTTCCAGTAAAAACTAAGTTTTTAATCGCTCGCGATTACGAAGCATAATTTATTTGATATTATGAAACAATCAGAAATTAAAGAATTATCAGTAGCCGAGTTACAAGAGAAACTTGGTGAAACAAAAAAGAGTTATTCAGACCTAACATTAGCTCATGCAATATCTCCTTTAGAGAATCCAATTCAATTACGTTCATTAAGAAGAACCGTAGCTAGAATTGCGACAGAATTAACTAAAAGAGAATTACAATAATTCTGCTAAAAGATGGAAACAAGAAATTTAAGAAAAGAACGTATAGGAGTTGTTACTAGTAACAAAATGCAGAAGTCAATTGTGGTTTCTGAAGTTAAAAAAGTAAAGCACCCTATGTATGGTAAGTTCGTGTTAAAAACTAAAAAATACGTTGCACACGACGAAACAAACGATTGTAACATTGGAGATACTGTAAGAATCATGGAAACACGACCTTTAAGTAAATCTAAATGTTGGAGATTAGTTGAAATCATAGAAAGAGCTAAATAATTATGGTACAGCAAGAATCAAGATTAAAGGTAGCAGACAACACTGGAGCTAAAGAAGTTTTAGTAATCCGTGTTCTAGGTGGTACAAAAAGAAGATATGCTTCTGTTGGAGATAAAATCGTTGTGTCTGTAAAAGATGCTACGCCTAACGGAAACGTAAAGAAGAAAGCAGTTTCTACTGCAGTTGTTGTACGTACTGTAAAAGAAGTAAGAAGACCAGACGGATCTTATATTAGATTCGACGATAACGCTTGTGTATTATTAAACCCAGCGGGTGAGATGAGAGGAACACGTGTATTTGGTCCTGTTGCTAGAGAGCTACGTGATAAACAATTCATGAAAATTGTATCATTAGCACCAGAAGTGCTTTAATACATTAAAATTAAGATGACAAAGCTTAAAATAAAAACTGGAGATACTGTTAAAGTAATTGCTGGAGACCATAAAGGTTCTGAAGGTAAAGTACAAAAGGTATTAATAGAAAAGAACAAAGCGATCGTTGAGGGGGTTAACTTGGTTAAGAAACACACTAAACCAAGTGCCCAAAACCCTCAAGGTGGTATCGTTGAAAAGGAAGCTCCTATTCACATTTCAAACTTAGCATTGTTAACCGCAAAAGGTGAAACAACAAGAGTAGGTTATAGAGTAGAAGGCGATAAAAAAGTAAGATTTTCTAAAAAATCTAATGAAGTATTATAGTTATGGCATATTCACCTAGACTTAAAGAAGAGTATAAAAGCAAAATAATTGCTGCTCTTACAGAAGAATTTGGATATAATAATGTAATGCAAGTTCCAAAACTAGAAAAGATTGTAATTTCTAAAGGTGTTGGAGCTGCAGTTGCAGACAAAAAGTTAATTGACTACGCAGTAGAAGAATTAACAACTATATCTGGACAAAAAGCGGTAGCAACTTTATCTAAAAAAGACGTTGCAACTTTTAAATTACGTAAAGGGATGCCAATTGGTGCTAAAGTAACTTTACGCGGAGAGAGAATGTACGAGTTTTTAGATCGTTTAGTAACTTCTGCCTTACCTCGAGTAAGAGATTTTAACGGTATTAAAGCAACTGGATTTGACGGACGTGGGAACTACAACTTAGGAATCACTGAGCAAATCATCTTCCCAGAGATTAATATTGACAAAGTTAATAGAATCTCAGGAATGGATATTACATTTGTAACATCAGCTGAAACCGATAAGGAAGCAAAATCATTATTAACCGAATTAGGATTACCTTTTAAAAAGAACTAAGTTATGGCTAAAGAATCAATGAAAGCCCGCGAGGTAAAAAGAGCAAAAACTGTAGCTAAATATGCTGAGAAACGTAAAGCTTTAAAAGAAGCTGGAGATTACGAAGCATTACAAAAGTTACCTAAAAATGCTTCTCCAGTTCGTCAGCATAATAGATGTAAATTAACAGGAAGACCTAGAGGTTATATGAGAACTTTCGGTATCTCACGTGTAACATTTAGAGAAATGGCTAACCAAGGTCTTATCCCTGGTGTTAAAAAAGCAAGTTGGTAATATTATTTTAAATAATCAGATTTAAGGTTCGGCTGCCAACGCCGAAAACCGAAATCACAAAATCAATTCATTATGTACACAGATCCAATAGCGGATTTTTTGACAAGAATTAGAAATGCAGTACGTGCTAACCACAGAGTGGTTGAAATACCTGCGTCTAATTTAAAGAAAGACATCACTAAAATATTATTCGAGCAAGGATATATTTTAAGTTACAAGTTTGATGATTCTACAGTACAAGGAACTATTAAAATAGCTCTTAAGTACAATAAAGAAACTAAAGAGCCTGTAATCAAGAAGATTGAAAGAGTAAGTAAACCAGGTTTACGTAAGTATGCAAGTTCGAAAGAACTTCCTAGAGTTCTTAACGGTCTTGGTATTGCCATCGTTTCTACTTCTCACGGAGTAATGACAGGTAAACAAGCCAAAAGAGACAATGTAGGTGGTGAAGTTTTATGTTACGTTTACTAAAAATATAAGATATGTCAAGAATAGGTAATAACCCAGTAGTAATTCCAAACGGAGTTACAGTTGATGTAAAAGACAACTTAATTACAGTAAAAGGAAAATTAGGTGAGTTAACTCAACCTTTCGAATCTGTAGAAATTAAAGTTGAAGATGCTAATGTTTTAGTAACACGTTCTTCTGATACTAAAGACCAAAAAGCTAAGCACGGTCTTTACAGAGCTTTAGTAAACAACATGATAAAAGGTGTTTCTGAAGGTTGGACGAAAGAATTAGAATTAGTTGGTGTAGGTTACAGAGCTAGCAACCAAGGAAACAAACTTGAGTTAGCTTTAGGTTTTTCTCATAATATTGTATTAGATTTAGCTGCTGAAGTTAAAGTTGAAACAGTATCTGAAAAAGGTAAAAACCCAATTGTAAAACTAACATCTCATGACAAACAACTTGTTGGACAAGTAGCTGCGAAAATTCGCGGATTTAGAAGACCAGAGCCATACAAAGGTAAAGGTATTAAGTTTGTTGGTGAAGTTTTAAGAAGAAAAGCAGGTAAATCAGCTTAATAAGTAAGTTATGGCATTGACAAAATACGAAAGAAGAATAAGAATTAAAAGCAGAATTCGTAAGATTGTTTCTGGAACAGAAGCAAGACCAAGATTAACTGTTTTTAGAAGTAATAAAGAAATTTATGCTCAAATTGTAGATGACGTAACTGGTAAAACTATCAGTGCTGCATCTTCAAGAGACAAAGAGATTAGTTCTGTGAAAACTACTAAAATAGAATTAGCTAAGTTAGTAGGTAAAACAGTTGCTGAGAAAGCTATGAAAGCTGGTGTAGAGACTATCGCTTTTGATAGAGGTGGATATTTATACCATGGTAGAGTAAAATCGTTAGCTGAAGGAGCTAGAGAAGCAGGACTTAAATTCTAAAAATTATGTTTCAAAAATATAAAAGCGCAGAGTTAGTAAAACCAGGTGGATTAGATCTTAAAGATCGTTTAGTTGGTGTACAAAGAGTTACCAAAGTAACAAAAGGAGGTAGAGCATTCGGTTTTTCAGCAATCGTAGTTGTAGGTGATGAGCACGGGGTTGTAGGTCAAGGTTTAGGGAAATCTAAAGACGTAGCAACGGCAATCGCTAAAGCTGTAGAAGATGCTAAGAAAAACTTAGTGAGAATTCCATTAAAAGGAAAAACATTACCTCACGAGCAAAAAGGTAAATTCGGAGGAGCTAGAGTAAACATTATGCCTGCGGCAGAAGGTACCGGTGTAATTGCTGGTGGTGCTGTAAGAACAGTGCTTGAAGCAGTTGGTGTACACGATGTATTATCTAAATCTCAAGGATCATCTAACCCTCATAACGTAGTAAAAGCAACTTTTGATGCTTTATTACAGTTAAGAGATGCTAACACGATTGCTAGAGATAGAGGTATTTCACTTGAACAAGTTTTTAAAGCTTAAAAATTTAAAGAGATGGCAAAAATTAAAGTTACAAAAGTTAAAAGCGCTATTAACAAGCCGCTTAGACAAAAAAGAGTACTTGAGTCTCTTGGATTAAGAAAGATTGGTCAAGTAGTAGAGCATGAAACCACGCCAAATATTCTTGGTATGGTTGCTAAAGTTTCACATTTAGTTTCTGTAGAAGAAGCTTAAAAATATAAACTGAAAATGGATTTAAGTAATTTAAAACCTGCAGAAGGTTCAGTAAAAAACCAAGGGAAAAGAGTAGGTCGCGGACAAGGTTCTGGTAAAGGTGGTACTGCTACACGTGGTCACAAAGGAGCTAAGTCACGTTCTGGATACTCTAAGAAAGTAGGATTTGAAGGAGGGCAAATGCCAATTCAAAGACGTGTTCCTAAGTTTGGTTTTACTAATATTAACCGCGTAGAATATCAAGGTATTAACTTAGATACTTTACAACAGTTAGTAGATGATAACAAAGTTACAGACACAGTAGATTTTGAAACTTTATTCACTAACCGTTTAGCTGGAAAAAATGATCTAGTTAAAATTTTAGGTAGAGGAGAGTTAAAAGCGAAATTAAAAGTATCTGCACATAAATTTACTGCTTCAGCAAAGGCTGCTATCGAAGCTGCAGGAGGTGAAGTTGTAACATTATAAGACCTTATTACAAGTATGAAGTTTATAGAATCGTTAAAGAATGTTTGGAAAATAGAAGAACTAAGAAACAGAATTACAGTTACACTTGGTTTGTTATTAGTTTATCGTTTTGGTGCTCAAGTTGTACTTCCGGGTATTGATGCCGCTCAATTGGAAGGATTGAGTGACAGTACAGACGGAGGTTTATTAGGCTTACTTAATGCCTTTACAGGAGGTGCATTTGCAAATGCTTCAGTATTTGCTTTGGGTATCATGCCATACATTTCTGCTTCTATTGTGGTTCAGTTAATGGGAATTGCTATTCCTTATTTACAGAAATTACAAAAAGAAGGCGCAAGTGGTCAAAAGAAAATTAATCAAATTACACGTTGGTTAACTATTGCTATATGTTTATTACAGGCTCCAGGTTATCTGGCAAGTTTACCGGCATTAGGGATTCCTACAAGTGCATTTTTATTAGGTACAGGACCATTATTCTATTTCTCATCAGTTTCTATCTTAGTAACCGGGTGTATCTTTGCGATGTGGTTAGGAGAAAAAATTACAGATAAAGGTATAGGCAATGGTATTTCATTATTAATTATGGTGGGTATCATTGCTCGTCTACCAGCATCGTTTCTTCAAAACGCAGCGACTAGATTAGAAGGAAATAACGTGATGTTAATTCTTTTCGAACTAGTTATTTGGTTCGCAATTATCTTAGGTGCTATCATGCTTGTTATGGCTGTTAGAAAAATAGCTGTAGAATATGCAAGAAGAACAGCAAGCGGTGGCTACGAAAAAAGCGCTGTAGGGTCTAGACAGTATATTCCATTAAAGCTTAACGCTTCTGGAGTAATGCCTATCATATTTGCACAAGCAATCATGTTTGTTCCTAGTTTAATTGGTGGATCTTCTTTCTTGAAAGAAACTGCTACAGGAATATGGTTACAAACAAACTTTGCAGATATATTTGGATTGTGGTACAACGTTGTGTTTGCTTTATTAATCATAGTATTCACATACTTTTATACGGCAATTACAGTACCTACAAACAAAATGGCTGACGATTTAAAACGCAGTGGAGGTTTTATTCCAGGTATTCGTCCTGGTTCAGAAACCTCAGAATATCTAGATAAGATTATGTCTCAAATTACCTTACCAGGTTCATTATTCTTAGCACTTATAGCTATATTTCCAGCTTTCATTGTTAAGTTAATGGGTGTACAGCAAGGTTGGGCATTATTCTTTGGTGGTACCTCGCTAATCATTTTAGTTGGTGTTGCTATAGATACTATGCAACAGGTAAACTCTTACTTGTTAAATAGACATTATGATGGCTTGATGAAAACAGGTAAAAATAGAAAAGCAGTAGCTTAAATATTATACTATGGCAAAACAGGCAGCAATAGAACAAGACGGAACAATTATTGAAGCATTATCAAATGCCATGTTCCGTGTTGAATTAGAAAATGGTCACATTGTGACAGCACATATCTCTGGTAAAATGCGTATGCACTACATTAAACTTTTACCGGGAGATAAAGTAAAATTAGAAATGAGTCCTTACGATTTATCTAAGGCTCGCATAACTTATAGATACTAATACGAATACGATGAAAGTTAGAGCATCCGTTAAAAAAAGAAGTGCAGATTGTAAAATCGTGCGTAGAAAAGGTAGACTTTACGTGATAAACAAAAAGAATCCTAGATTTAAACAAAGACAAGGTTAAATTGTACATGAGTTATTAGGGCTTAGAAGTTAGATGAGAATCTGTTTGAAATAGAAATGTTTAGGATTCTAACAACTAAAAACTAGCAACTAGAAACTAAAAACAATATGGCAAGAATTGCAGGTGTAGACATACCAAAAAACAAAAGAGGAGTTATCTCTTTAACTTATATCTACGGAATAGGTAGAAGTAGAGCAAAAGAAATATTAGCTCAAGCTAATGTTGACGAAAGTATTAAAGTTCAAGATTGGAACGACGACCAAATCGCTGGTATTCGTGAAGCTGTTGGATCTTTTACTATCGAAGGTGAATTACGTTCTGAGATTCAATTAAACATTAAACGTTTAATGGATATCGGTTGTAATAGAGGAATTCGTCACAGAGCTGGACTTCCATTAAGAGGTCAACGTACTAAGAATAACTCTAGAACAAGAAAAGGTAGAAGAAAAACTGTTGCTAACAAGAAAAAAGCAACTAAATAATTAAAGTCAAGTTAGTATTTAGCTGTTAGATGAATCTGTTTGAAATGTAAAAGTCTAGGATTCTATCACTAACAACTAACAACTAGAAACTAAAATAATATGGCAAAATCAAATACAAAGACTACTAAAAAGCGTAAAGTTATAGTAGATTCTGTTGGTGAAGCACACGTTACGGCTTCTTTCAACAACATTATCATCTCATTAACAAACAAAAAAGGTGACGTAATTTCTTGGTCATCTGCAGGTAAAATGGGATTCCGTGGTTCTAAGAAAAACACGCCGTATGCAGCTCAATTAGCTGCTGAGGACGCTGCTGCTGTAGCATCTGAGGCTGGTTTAAAGAAAGTAAAAGTATATGTTAAAGGTCCAGGAAACGGTAGAGAATCTGCTATCCGTTCTATCCATAATGCAGGTATCGAAGTGACAGAAATCATCGATGTTACTCCACTACCACACAATGGATGTAGACCTCCAAAACGTAGAAGAGTATAATTAATACTCAAAATATTTTATAAAGAAATTAATATCAGCTTCATATACAGCTGGTATTAATTTTTTTTATATATTTGCAAACCGAAAAAAATCAAGTATTAACGAGAGGTTAACGATTATCGGAGGATAAGATTTAGACCTTAATCCATAATCACTCTCAAAATTAATTAGAAATGGCAAGATATACTGGTCCAAAAACTAAAATCGCTCGTAAATTTGGTGAAGCGATCTTCGGAGACGATAAGTCTTTTGAAAAAAGAAATTACCCTCCAGGGCAACACGGAAACGCTAGAAAGCGTGGAAAAAAATCTGAGTACGCAATTCAGTTAGGTGAAAAGCAAAAAGCGAAGTACACTTACGGAATCTTAGAAAGACAATTTAGAGGTTTATTTAAGAAAGCAAGAGCTGCTCAAGGTATTACTGGTGAGGTTTTATTACAACTTTGTGAGTCTAGATTAGATAACGTTGTTTACCGTATGGGTATTGCTCCATCTAGAAGTGGTGCAAGACAATTAGTTTCTCACAGACACATTACTGTAAATGGGGAGTTAGTAAACATTCCTTCTTACCAATTAAAAGCTGGAGATGTTGTAGCTGTTAGAGAGAAATCTAAATCTTTAGAAGTTATCGAGAAATCTTTAGCTAACTCAAGTACAGTTTACGAGTGGATTACTTGGAACGATGATACTAAACAAGGAACTTACGTTTCTGTTCCTGCTAGAATTCAAATTCCAGAGAACATCAACGAGCAATTCATCGTCGAGTTATACTCTAAATAATAAAAATAAATTAATAACCACATTGGTATTGGGCCAAAGGGTTTATTCGTACTTCTTCAAACTTATAAACCGCGCAACCTAATAACAATTAAAACGAAGAACAAAAACATGGCAGTATTTAATTTTCAGAAGCCCGACAAAGTAATCATGATTGATTCAACAGATTTTGAAGGGAAATTCGAATTTCGTCCTTTAGAACCTGGTTACGGTTTAACAGTTGGTAACGCATTAAGAAGAGTACTTCTTTCTTCATTAGAAGGTTTTGCAATTACTTCTGTAAGAATCGAAGGTGTAGATCATGAGTTTTCAACGATTGCTGGTGTAGTAGAAGATGTTACAGAAATCATCTTAAACTTAAAGCAAGTTCGTTTTAAAAGACAAATTGAAGATATCGACAACGAGTCTGTATCAATTTCAATTTCTGGTCAAGAACAAATCACTGCTGGAGATTTCCAAAAGTTTATCTCAGGATTCCAAGTATTAAATACAGAGTTAGTAATCTGTAACTTAGATCCAAAAGTAAACTACAACATGGAAATCACAATTGAAAAAGGTAGAGGATATGTACCTGCAGAAGAAAACAAAAAAGCTGCTGCACCAATAGGAACAATTTTTACTGATTCAATTTACACACCGATTAAAAACGTTAAATATAGTATTGAGAACTACCGTGTTGAGCAAAAAACTGACTACGAAAAGTTAGTGTTCGAAATCATTACAGACGGTTCTATCACACCTCAAGATGCATTAACAGAGGCTGCTAAAACGTTAATTCACCACTTCATGTTATTCTCTGATGAGCGTATTACATTAGAAGCTGATGAAATTGCACAAACTGAAACATATGATGAAGAATCATTACATATGAGACAGTTGCTTAAAACTAAGTTAATCGATATGGATTTATCGGTACGTGCACTTAACTGTTTAAAAGCAGCAGAAGTTGATACATTAGGTGACTTAGTATCATTTAACAAAAACGATTTAATGAAATTCAGAAACTTCGGTAAGAAGTCTTTAACAGAGCTTGAAGAGCTTGTTAATGTTAAAGGTTTAAACTTCGGAATGGATTTAAGCAAATACAAATTAGATAAAGATTAATTACTTCATATTTTGCTCCTCAATAGTGGGTTGAAGCAAGATGGAGTTTAAAACCAAAAGTCATGAGACACGGAAAAAAAGTAAATCACTTAGGTAGACAAACTGCACATAGAAAATCTATGTTAGCTAATATGGCTTGTTCATTAATCGAGCACAAGCGTATTAACACTACTGTTGCTAAAGCTAAAGCTTTAAAACAATTTGTTGAGCCTTTAATTACTAAGTCTAAAGAAGATACAACACACAACAGACGTGTTGTTATGTCTAGATTAAGACAAAAAGACGCAGTAACAGAATTGTTCAGAGATGTTGCAGCTAAGATTGCAGATCGTCCAGGAGGTTACACAAGAATTATTAAACTAGGTAATCGTTTAGGTGATAACGCTGATATGGCTATGATTGAACTTGTAGATTACAACGAGCTTTATACTGCTGGTAAGCCAGAAAAGAAAACAACTCGTAGAAGTAGAAGAGGTGGTTCTAAACCAGCTGCTGCTCCTGCTGTAGAAACTCAAGCTTCAAACGAAGAAGAATAAATGATTAGACGCATTTTAAATATTAAAGGATAAACTATTTTAGTTTATCCTTTTTTTTGCGCAATTTTGCAAAACTTTTTTAGCGAATACATGAAATATCAAAAAAGACAAAAAGCCATCATTCTTTTAGCAGATGGTACCATTTTTTATGGTAAGGCAGTAGGGAATAAGCAAGGAACAGCATTTGGTGAAGTTTGCTTTAACACAGGTATGACTGGGTACCAAGAGATTTTCACAGATCCTTCTTATTTCGGACAAATTATGGTGACTACCAATGCGCACATTGGTAACTACGGAACAAATGCAGAGGAAATAGAATCAGATTCAGTTAAAATTGCTGGACTTGTAGTTAAAAACTTTAGCTACGAATTTTCTAGAGATGCTGCAGATAGTTCTTTAGAGGAGTTTTTAGATAAAAATAATTTACTAGCTATATCAGATGTTGACACGAGAGCTTTGGTTAGCTACATTAGAGATAATGGCGCTATGAATGCTGTGATTTCTACTGAGGTTGACAATATCGAAGGTTTAAAACAACAATTAGCTGAAGTGCCAAACATGGAAGGTTTAGAGTTGGCTTCTAAAGTGTCTACAAAAGAGCCTTACTATTTTGGTAATGAAAATGCAACTTATAAAATTGCAGCTTTAGATATCGGAATTAAAAAGAACATCTTACGTAATTTAGCTAAACGTGATTGCTACATTAAGGTATTCCCATATAATTCTAAATTTGAGGAGTTAGAAGCATTCAATCCAGACGGGTATTTCTTGTCTAACGGACCTGGAGATCCAGAACCATTAGTAGAAGCTCAGGAAGTTGCTAAAGAAATCATCAAAAGAAATTTACCTTTATTTGGTATCTGTTTAGGTCACCAGGTTATTGCACTAGCAAATGGGGTGTCTACATATAAAATGCATAACGGTCACAGAGGGATTAACCATCCTGTTAAGAATATGGTAACAGGTAAAGGTGAAGTAACGTCTCAAAACCACGGTTTCGCCGTGGATAGAGAAGAAACTGAGGCGCATCCAGATATTGAAATTACACACGTTCATTTAAATGATAATACTGTAGCTGGTATTGCTATGAAGAGTAAAAATGTATTCTCTGTACAATACCATCCTGAAGCGAGTCCGGGGCCACATGATTCCTCGTACCTTTTCGATCAGTTCATAAAAAATATTAAAAATAAATAGTATGAAATCCTCAAAAAACATTAAGTTTTTTTGAGGATTTTTTTTACTCAAACGTTTTAGGGAATATTTTAAATATTTCTTAAAAAACATCTTAAAAGAAATAAGATTTAAACGTAAATTTGAATAAATAAAAGATTAAAAAATAACCAATTATGAGTGTAATAATTAATATTCACGCAAGACAAATTCTTGATTCTCGAGGGAATCCTACTGTTGAAGTAGATGTAGTTACTGAAAATGATGTTTTAGGAAGAGCTGCTGTACCGTCAGGAGCCTCAACAGGAGAGCACGAAGCTGTCGAGTTACGCGATGGAGGTAAGGCATATATGGGTAAAGGTGTTCTAAAAGCAGTAGAGAACGTAAACTCTATTATTGCTCCTGAATTATTAGGAGTTTCAGTTTTCGAACAAAACCTTATCGATCAAATTATGATTGATTTAGATGGTACTAAAAATAAATCTAAGTTAGGTGCTAATGCTATTTTAGGAGTGTCTTTAGCAGTTGCTAAAGCTGCTGCCGGAGAATTAGGTTTGCCATTATACCGTTACGTAGGTGGTGTTTCAGCAAACACGTTGCCAGTTCCAATGATGAATATTATTAATGGAGGTTCTCACAGTGATGCACCTATCGCATTCCAAGAGTTCATGATTATGCCTGTTAAAGCGAAAAACTTTACACACGCTATGCAAATGGGAACTGAAATTTTCCATAACCTTAAGAAAGTATTACACGATAGAAATTTAAGTACGGCTGTAGGTGATGAAGGTGGTTTTGCTCCAACTTTAGACGGAACAGAAGATGCAATCGAAACGATTGCTAAAGCTGTTGAAAATGCAGGATACAAGTTTGGAGAAGAAATTAAAATTGCCTTAGATTGTGCTTCAGCTGAATTTTACGAAAATGGTGTTTATAACTACGCTAAATTCGAAGGAGATACAGGTGTAGTAAGAACAAGTAAAGAGCAAGCTGAATATTTAGCAGAATTAGTTTCTAAATACCCAATCATTTCTATTGAAGATGGTATGGATGAAAACGACTGGGAAGGATGGAGTTATTTAACCGAGCTTGTTGGCGATAAAGTACAGTTAGTAGGAGACGATTTATTTGTAACTAACGTAGAGCGTTTATCAAGAGGTATCGAAAACGGAATTGCTAACTCAATCTTAATTAAAGTAAACCAAATAGGTTCTTTAACAGAAACGATTGCAGCGGTAAACATGGCTAAAAATGCTGGATATACTTCTGTAATGTCTCACCGTTCAGGAGAAACTGAAGATAATACGATTGCCGATTTAGCTGTGGCTTTAAACTGTGGGCAAATCAAAACAGGGTCAGCTTCTCGAAGCGATCGTATGGCTAAATACAACCAATTACTTAGAATTGAAGAAGAATTAGGTGATGTAGCTTATTTTCCTCAAGAAAATGCTTTCAAAGTGAAGTAAAACGGTCACGTAATTTTTATTAAAAGGCGATTATTGTTTAATAATCGCCTTTTTTTATACTTAGATTCTAAACAATATGTTAATTGATGAAATCTTTGGTTTGATCTCCTTCATAAGTATATAGATATTTATTAAATTAGCAATCCAATAAAATTAAGTTAAACAATCATTACATACATATGGCTAATACTGCTACCATTGAAATCAACGGTGAGAAACATGAATTTCCATTAATAGAAGGAACAGAGAAAGAAGTTGCAATAGATATTACAAATTTAAGAACAGCGACAAAGGGAGTAATAACTATAGATCCGGGATATAAAAATACTGGATCTTGCGAAAGTGGGGTTACTTTTCTAGACGGGGAGCAAGGAATTTTAAGGTACAGAGGTTATAGCATTGAAGAGTTAGCAGAAAAAGCCGATTTCCTAGAGGTCGCTTATTTGTTAATTTTTGGAGAACTTCCTACAAAAGAGCAAAACGATAAATTCCACGAAGACATTAAAGCGGAAGCTGTTGTAGACGAGGATGTAAAGAAAATTGTGGAATCGTTTCCTAAATCGGCACACCCAATGGGGGTTATTGCATCTTTAACAAGTGCTTTAACTGCGTTTAACCCATCTTCTGTAAATGTAGATTCAGAAGAAGATATGTACAGAGCTATCGTTAAAATATTAGGGAAATTCCCGGTGTTAGTAGCTTGGACATTACGTAAAAAACAAGGTTTACCATTAGATTACGGTGATGATTCTTTAGGTTATGTTGAAAACATCTTGAAGATGATGTTCAAAAAGCCAAACAAGGAGTATACTCAAAATAAAGTATTAGTAAATGCTTTAGATAAATTATTAATCTTACATGCTGATCATGAGCAAAACTGTTCAACATCTACGGTAAGAATTGTAGGGTCTTCGCATGCTGGTTTATTCGCATCTTTGTCTGCTGGTATTTCTGCGTTATGGGGGCCACTTCACGGTGGTGCTAACCAGGCGGTTTTAGAAATGCTTGAAGCTATTAAAAATGACGGTGGAGATACTAAAAAATACATGGCTAAAGCTAAAGATAAAAACGATCCGTTCCGTTTAATGGGATTCGGACACCGTGTTTATAAAAACTTTGATCCTAGAGCAAGAATTATTAAGAAAGCAGCAGACGAGGTATTAGGAGATTTAGGGGTTCAAGATCCTATTTTAGATATCGCCAAAGGTTTAGAAAAAGAAGCTTTAGAAGATGCGTATTTCGTTGATAGAAAATTATATCCAAACGTAGATTTCTATTCTGGAATTATTTACAGAGCTATGGGAATCCCAACTGATATGTTTACTGTAATGTTTGCTTTAGGACGCTTACCAGGTTGGATTGCGCAATGGAGAGAAATGCGTTTACGTAAAGAACCAATTGGTAGACCAAGACAAATTTATATTGGAGCAACCGAAAGAAAATTTGTTCCGGTTGACGAAAGATAATATTTGACATATTAGTGTGGAAAAAGAAAGGCTTTATAAGATTTACTTATAAAGCCTTTTTTTATATTTACAGCATGCTAAAACTAAATATACAAAACGAAATTTCTAAGCTAAAAGCTGTAGTATTAGGAACAGCTGAAAGCAACGGACCTACGCCAAAGGTTGAGGAGTGCTACGACCCTAAAAGTATAGAGCATGTACTTGCTGGAACCTATCCAAAAGAAGAAGATATGATTCTGGAAATGGAAGCTTTGGCTAAGGTTTTTGAAAAGTATGATGTACAGGTTTTTCGGCCTGATGTTATTAAGGATTGTAATCAAATATTTTCTAGAGATATTGCTTTTGTTATTGAAGATAAATTGATTCGAGCTAATATTTTGCCTAATCGAGAAAAGGAGGTTCGAGCTATAGATTATATCTGGAATCAGGTGGAAGAAGAAAACCGAATCATTCTACCTGAAGAATGTCATGTTGAAGGTGGTGATGTTATGCTATGGGATGATTATATTTTCGTTGGAACTTATTCTGGAGACAATTATCCAGATTTGATAACAGCACGCACCAACATGGATGCGGTGATAGCTTTACAGGAGTTGTTTCCTGAGAAAACCGTTAAACCTTTCGAATTAAGGAAATCCAATACTAATGCCAAAGAAAACGCATTGCATTTAGATTGTTGTTTTCAGCCGTTAGGAAAAGGGAAAGCGATACTTCATAAAAACGGATTTTTAATTGAGCGCGAGTATCAATGGTTGGTGGACTTTTTTGGTGTCGAAAATATATTTGAAATTACAAAAGATGAAATGTATAATATGTACAGTAACGTCTTTTCTATTTCAGAAGACGTGGTAATCTCAGAGAAGAGTTTTACTCGATTAAACGATTGGTTACGTAGTGAAGGTTTTACTGTTGAAGAAGTACCGTATTCAGAAATTGCAAAACAGGAAGGCTTATTACGTTGTTCTACAATGCCTTTAATTAGGGAATAATATGTTTGCAGTCATCCAAACTGCAATCGTTTGGCTCGATGTGTATAGAGATGTTTCCTAAATTAGTGATTTCGCTATGCAGATAGTCTTTGAGTTCATGCGATAAATCATGGCCTTCTTTTACCGTTATATAGCTATTCACCATGGCGTGTAAATCCACGTGATAACGCATCCCCGATTTTCTGATATAACACTTTTCCGTACCTAAAATACCCGGAACTTCAAGCGATTTTTCTCTGATATCAAGAATTAAATCGTCGTAAAGATGTTCATCCATAATCTCACCCAAAGCAGGTCTGAAAATTAAATAACTGTTATAAAGAATGAAACCTGAGGCAAGAAGAGCTGCCCAGTCATCTGCAGTTTCGTAACCTTCCCCAAAAATAAGTGCAATTGAAATTCCTACAAAGGCCATAACTGAAGTGATGGCGTCACTTCGATGATGCCAGGCATCAGCTTTCAAAGAGGAACTGTGAGTTTCTTTGCTCTTTCTCATAACGATTTGAAATGAAACTTCTTTCCATATAATAATAGCGCCCAAAACAATTAATGTCCAGGGTTTTGGTGTTTTGTGAGGTGTTTGAATGTGCTCAATACTTTCGTAGCCAATAATAGTTGCTGAAGTGACTAAAAAAGCTACGACAATAAAAGTGATGAGTGGTTCTATTTTTCCATGCCCATAGGGATGGTTATCATCGGCAGGTTTCTTTGCATATTTAAGGCCGAGTAAAACCAAAGCTGAAGAGAAAATATCAGTAGTCGATTCAATAGCATCGGCGATTAAAGCATACGAATTACCAAAAACTCCAGCAAGTCCCTTTAATAAGGCCAAACAGGTATTCCCTATAATGCTGAAATAAGTGGTTTTTATGGCGGTTTGTTCGTTGCTCATCAGACTGTACTAGGCTTGGCTTAAATGAAATATTTAGAATAACGAAGGTAATTTTTTTATAGCTAAAATCATGAACCTTCTTTGTTAAATCCCCAAACAGATGTGTTTTTATCCTGTAAATAATTATACTTTTGTATTGAAATTTATTGATATGCAACAGACAACCAATACTATTTTAATGATTCGTCCAATTAATTTCAGGATGAATGAGCAAACCGCTGTGAATAATTATTATCAAAAGGTAATTGAAAATCTATTACCGCAAACGGTAAATGCCAAAGCACAGATGGAGTTCGACGCTTATGTTGAGAAATTACGAGGTATTGGTCTAAATGTTATTGTTGTAAATGATACCGAAGAGTTTGATACACCAGACTCTATTTTTCCAAATAACTGGGTGTCCTTTCATGAAAACGGAACGATAGCCTTGTATCCCATGTTTGCGGAAAACAGACGCTTAGAACGTCGAGAAGAAGTTTTAGAGGCTGTTGAAGCGGCAGGTTTTGTAATTAACGATGTAGTGGATTATACAGAGGCTGAAGACGAAGGAGTGTTTTTAGAAGGGACCGGAAGTTTGCTGTTGGATCGCGTGAACAGAAAAGCTTATTGTGCTTTATCACCGCGAGCAGATGAAGATTTGTTTATTGAGTTTTGTGAAGATTTCGAATATTTCCCGGTAATCTTTACTGCAAATCAAACAGTAGATGGTAAAAGAAAAGCCATTTATCATACCAATGTGATGATGTGTCTTGGTGAAACTTTCGCTGTGGTATGTTTAAATTGTATCGATGATAAAAAGGAACGCAAAAATCTTTTAACACATCTAAAATCTGATGGTAAGGAGGTGATTGATATTACCGAAGAACAAGTGAATAATTTCGCGGGCAATATGCTTCAGGTGAAAGGAGCCAATGATGAACTTTATTTAATCATGAGTGAAGCGGCCTATGCATCTTTGACAGAACAACAAATTAGGCGACTTGAAAAACATACGAAAATTTTATCTAGCTCACTTGATACCATTGAAGCTTGTGGAGGAGGAAGTGCCCGTTGTATGATGGCTGAAGTTTTTCTACCGAAGGCCTAAAATTTTTAAGCCGGTTTAGATTTTGGTAATTGCACATAGAATGTCGTTCCTACATTTAGAGTGCTTTCAACCCAAATTTTACCGTCATTTAACTCTACTAATTCCTTACAAATAGAAAGCCCTAGTCCGGTACCTTTTTCATTATTGGTTCCTAAAGTTGTGAACGAACTGTTTTTAAACAGTTTATCCATGTTCTCTTTAGAAATACCAATACCGGTATCGGCAACACTAATAATACAACTGCCATTGCTAATATGATTAGAAATGGTAATGGTATCTCCATTTTTACAGAATTTTATCGCGTTGGCAAGTAAATTTTGAATCACGATTTCAATCATGCTTCTGTCGGCATAAGCAAAATCACGTAATGAATGATCAACCAATTCAATGCCTTTGCTTTCCATGCGTTGTTCGATTAATTTAATTTTAGATTCAAATACTTCCTGAATATCAAATAGTGATGGCTTCGGATCCAATGATTGCATTTGCGACTTAGACCAATTTAGCAAATTGAATAAAAGTAAAGAGGCGTTATTGGCATTTTCGCTTAACTCTGGTATTAAGTTGTCAAATTCTTCGCGGGTTAAGCTACCTTCTTTTAGTAAATCGATAAACCCATTAATAGAGGATAATGAGTCTTTTAAATCATGTGAAATAATTGAGAATAGTTTATCTTTTACATTATTAACACTTTCAAGATGTTGCGTTTGTTCGGCAAAAGCTTCATTTTGCAATTGAATTTTAATGTTTTTTTCTTCCAGTTCCTGAGTGTATTTTATGTTGCTGTTACGCTTCACATAAATAAGAATCAGGAAAGTAGATACAATGGCAAGTGCCGCTAACAAACCGTAAAGAACAACTTTAAATTTATTAAGGCTTGGCTGGGTTTCAGAAGTTGTATTTTTTAAGTTATCAACAGATTCCAGAACGGGTGTTGAAATGTCTTTGTCGAAATCTGGATTGAATTCTAAATCGGATACTTTTAGAGGTTTAATAGTATTTGATGCCGTTTGATTGAGTGTATTTTTTAAATCATAATATTCACGTTGCCAAACGTAGGCTCTGTCAAATCTACGTTTGGTAGAATCCAGATCTTTCATGAGTTTGTAGTAGGTTAATAACTCATCGTTGTTATCAATACTTTTTGCAAGTGTTCCGGCTTCGTAAAGTTGCTGTTCAGCCAGATTTAAACGGTTTAAACGCAAATTAAGGTCTCCTAAACCATTTAAAGCCAGTAGTAAACCGGCTTTATTGTTAGAATCTCTATTTAAAGTTAAACCTTCAATGAGGTATTGAGAAGCTTTGTCGAAGTCGTTGAATTTCAAATATTCCCGACCGAGTTTGGGGTAAACCCTGCCACGTAAGGAATCATTGTCAGTACCGGCCCGGTTGAGGACGGTTTCATAGAACTCTATGGATTTTCGGTATTCTTTATTACTCGAATATAATTCGGCTAATTGCAGATTGGTTTTTAAAATACCTGCTTTGTCGATTAGCTGTTCTAAAACATCAAGCGCTTTAATATTAAATTTTATGGCATAATCGGTCGCACCTATGTTATAGTAAGCATCTGCTAAATTGGTATAGGCGAGCGATAAGTCCTTTTGCAGGTTTAAACGTTCTAGTTCTTTAATAGCTGCCAGACAGTATTGTAAGCCTTCAGAATAATTCCCTCGTTTAATTTCTAAAAGTCCTATGCTGTTATTCACTTTTGCTACTCCTGTGGTATCATTTAAATTCTGATAAATTGATTTTGCTTTCTTATAACCATTAACCGCATTAATATAATCACCTTTTTGGGCGTAAATTAGGGATTTGTAATAGGTGCTTGTCGCGATACCTTTTTCGTAATTTAAATTGTTGGATAGCTTTTCACTTTCAATAATGTACTTTATGGCCTTGTCGTAGTTTTTATTATTGTAAAGTAATTCAATAATTTTAAGTGAGGTTTCAACTTTTAAAGAATCCTGAGTTTCAAAAGCCAATTGTATGGAAAGACTATCTAACTCCTGGGTTTGCGAAAAACCAAGTAGTGTAGATATAGTAAGTACAATTAAAGTAATTATTCTCCTCATACAATATTCAAGTTACAAAAATGAATAAAGCAGTAACAAAAGTCATCTTTATTGAGGGAATTAAAGATTGCTTTATTAAGCTGTAATGTTAATATGTTTGTTTTTGTTTAGAGTCTAAATAGGACTTGGATTAATAGCTTTACATAACAAAATTAGGAAAAGCTATGTTATAATCTAATTTCTCTGTTTTAATACCAATATTTTAGATAAACCGACATCATGCTATTTTGGAAAATATCGACGAATAGATGAACGGTAAAAATCATGGAAAAACGACATGTTTGTCGATGAAATGCACCTGTGTTTATTGGGTCTCCCACTATTTTTTAATAATTATCTGTAAACGAGTATTTTGCGGGTTTTGTTGTTTTGATGACTCAAATTTTTGTTCAGTAATTACGCTATCTAATTTTTAAAGCCGATTTATGTCAAAATCCTTTCAGAAAGTTTTATCTTTGCTGACCTAAAAAATGACCATAAATGAGCCTTCAACAGACTTTACAAAATCAAGTAAAACAAGCGGTTTTAGCATCGTTTGATGTATCGATTGATAGTGTAGAATTTCAAGCTACTAGAAAAGAATTTTCCGGAGATATTACGGTGGTAATCTTCCCAATGTTACGCTATGTAAAAGGGAATCCTGTGCAAATAGGAGAAACCATTGGAAACTATTTGGTAGAACATGTAGACGAAGTGAAAGCCTTTAATGTGGTAAAAGGTTTTTTAAACATTGAAATTAGCGATCGTTATTATATGAATTTTTTCAATGCTATTAAAAATGCTGTAGATTTCGGTTTTGTTACTCCAAATCCGGAAGAGAAAGCCATTATGGTCGAGTATTCTTCACCGAATACCAATAAACCATTGCACTTAGGGCACATTAGAAATAACTTGCTAGGGTATAGTGTATCTGAAATTTTAAAAGCTTCCGGAAAGAAAGTTTATAAAACACAAATCATCAACGACCGCGGAATTCATATTTGTAAAAGTATGTTGGCCTGGGAGAAATTCGGTAACGGAGAAACACCTGAAAGTACTGGATTGAAAGGTGATAAGTTGGTAGGTAATTACTATGTGAAATTCGATCAGGAATATAAAAAGGAAATAGAAACTTTAGTTGCTGCTGGAAAAACAGAAGAGGAAGCTAAAAAGGAGACGCTGTTATTATTGGAAGCGCAGGATATGCTTCGTAAGTGGGAAGCTGGAGATGAGAAAACAGTTGCACTTTGGAAAACCATGAACGGATGGGTTTATGACGGATTTGCCGAAACCTATACCAACATGGGGGTAGATTTTGATACCTTATATTATGAAAGTAATACCTATTTATTAGGAAAAGAATTCGTGGCTGAGGGATTAAAATCTGGTGTGTTCTTTAAAGAAGATGATGGATCTGTATGGTGCGATTTAACCGAAGAAGGATTAGATAAGAAAATCGTACAGCGTGCCGACGGAACCGCTGTTTATATGACGCAGGATATTGGTACGGCGATTCAGCGTATTAAAGATTTTCCTGATGTTGGTGGTATGGTTTATACTGTTGGTAATGAACAGGATTATCACTTCCAGGTATTGTTCATTATCCTTAAGAAATTAGGTTTCGACTGGGCTAAAAATCTGTATCATTTAAGTTATGGTATGGTAGATTTACCTAGCGGAAAAATGAAGAGTAGAGAAGGAACAGTTGTGGATGCCGACGATTTAATAGAAGAAATGGCAGCAACGGCGGAAGAGATTTCAGAAGAGTTAGGGAAACTGGATGGCTATACTGAAGAGGAGAAGAAAGCGTTGTATAAAACCATTGGTTTAGGGGCTTTAAAATATTACATCTTGAAAGTAGATCCTAAGAAACGTATTTTATTCGATCCTAAAGAGTCTATCGATTTTCAAGGAAATACTGGACCTTTCATTCAGTATACTTATGCCAGAATTCAGGCGATTTTAAGAAAAGCCGATTTTGATTATACTAAAGATATAACGACTACAGAAATAGCATTACACGATAAGGAGAAGGAATTACTAAAGCAATTAGAGTTATTCCCTGAAGTGATTCAAAATGCAGCAAGTCAACATAGTCCAGCGTTAATTGCAAACTACACCTATGATTTAGTAAAAGAGTTTAACTCGTTTTATCAAAACGTATCGATTTTAGGTGCTGACAACGAAGATGAAAAAATATTCAGAGTACAGCTTTCTAAGCAAGTTGCTAGTACGATTAAAAATGCATTTAGTGTATTAGGAATTCAAGTTCCGGAACGTATGTAGTATATGCAAAAGGATATAAAAAAAGTGCTTAATTGCTTAAGCACTTTTTTTATGTTTTACTTTCCGTAAAGGAAATAATGATTGGCCAAATCTATATATTTTCGCTTAGCTTCATCTTCACTTAGGTTTTTTACCTGAAACAACGCATTGGTTTTAAAGGCGTTTATTATGGCTTTTTTACCTTTAGGTTTACTGTAGTTATTAGTCGCTTTTTTGTAATACGCATAAAGATTTAAAAGCACGTCGGCCGGAAAGGGATCAGTATATGCATTTACACGATCTACAGCTTCTTGAAACTCTATATCTAAATCTTTTGTACTACTCATTGGATTCTGCAATAATACTTTCTCCACCTTTTACTTTTTGATTTAATTTTACTTTAATTTTAGTGTCCAGAGGTAAAAATAAATCTACTCTCGATCCGAATTTAATAAAGCCTGAATCGTCACCTTGTATCGCAGCATCGTCGACTTTAGCATAATTAACAATACGCTTAGCCAATGCTCCGGCAATTTGCCTGTAAAGTACCTGACCATAGGTTTTGTTCTCCACTACAACGGTTGTGCGTTCATTCTCCTCACTAGCTTTAGGATGCCATGCTACCAAGTATTTTCCGGGATGATATTTGCTGAAAATAACTTTACCGCCAATAGGATAACGTGTTACGTGCACATTTATTGGCGACATAAAAACACTTACTTGAAGACGTTTTTCATTAAAGAATTCTTTTTCAAACACTTCTTCTATAACCACAACTTTACCATCTACAGGCGAAAGTACCTGTTTGTCGTTGGGTTTTGTGTGTCTTTTAGGGTTTCTGAAAAACTGTAAAATAAGTATTAAAAACACCAAAAGAATAAGCTTAAGCGCTAATCTCAACCAATCTATGGTTACAAAATTATCCACTAATAGCGTACTGGAAATTACCAGTATAAACGTAACAATAATGATTTTATAGCCCTCTTTATGAAACATACTGTAACAATCTTAAAAATAAATATATAAAAGGCGCAGTGAATATAATGCTATCTAATCGGTCTAATAATCCTCCGTGTCCAGGCATAATAACTCCGCTGTCCTTAACGTTAGCTTGTCTTTTAAATTTAGACTCTACTAAGTCGCCTAAAGTGCCAAAAACACTAATAATAATGCTTAACACTAACCAGCTTGTAAAGTTTAAAGTTTCCGCAAAGGTACTAATAAAATAACTTGCTATGCACGAAAAAAAGAGTCCCCCCATAAAACCTTCCACAGTTTTTTTAGGTGATATTTTTTCAAAAAGTTTTTGCTTTCCAAAATTCTTTCCAACTAGATAAGCAAAAGAATCGTTAACCCACACTAAAAGAAAGGATCCCAATAAAATATTTGGATTATACGTCTCATGATAATCGGCAATGAGTATTAAAAACACAAACGCACTGGAGAGGTAAAACGTTGTTAATAAAAAACGTTTTGAGCTGAATAAGGGGATGGTTTTTTCTGAAAACAAGTCTTTAATCAAGAACAAGTTAACAAAAATACTCAGCACCATAAGTATTTGTGTTGCTTCATCAAGACCTTTAGCATTAATGATTAAATGCCAGTACCCAAAAACGGTGTACAGTATCAAAAATATGATATAAGGGATGTAGCTTTTAAGTTGAATAAGTTTTTTAAATTCACCAAGGCATACTAAACCAAAAATGAAGAATAAGCCAATAAGTAAGTGCTCGTATTGCAAGCAGACAAGCAAAAGCAGGACGTAAAGCACGCCGGAAAGGGATCGAATTAGAATTTCTTTCATTCTATAAATCTTCTAAAAGGAGTAAGTATAAGTTTTTTGCACTACTACCGTAGCTAAGAAAATCTTTTTCGTGACTCGATTTAAAATGTTTGATGGTCGTAATATTGGTTGGTATTTTTTGTTTGTTTTTAGCTTTAATGCCTCTTAAACCTTCACCAATGTTCTCGACAATCTGGCTGGTTGTAGCAAAGACAACAAAGTTTTCAGGCAATTCGGGTAATTTCTTTTCGAAAATTTGTTTAGAGGAAATCAATAAAGAGCCGTCGTTGGCAATTAAATTTTCGCAAGTGGTTAAGAAAAATGTGGCCTCATTTACTTTGTTTGACATTTTAAAGCTGAAACTTTTAAATTTTGAGACTAAATGTTCGTCGACAACCAAAGCCGTTTTGTCTTCCCAAGCATTCTCTTCAAGGATACTTTGCAGGTTTTGAAAAATTTCATTAAGGTTCTCACAATACAGAAATTTGCCACCATTAGCTTTAAAGTTTATGGTAAACCTTTCATCTATAGGAAGTTTTATTTCGGGCATGTATTTGCCTCTTTCCTCAGACCTTAGTTCGTCGTCTGACGGATTAGATTTTGAACCAAAAATTTTTCTAAAAAGACTCATTAGTAAGCTTGCTATTAATACATTTTTCTTTGAGGACAACCAAATATAAAAAATCTTAAATTAACCGTACGGTTAATTTAAGATTTTTGCTAAAACGTTTATAAAATAAGGAAAAGACCTAGTCTTGCTTAGTTTCAATTTCTTCTTTAACAAACTGACGCTCTCCGAATATCTTTTCAAGGTTATCCTTAAAAATAACCTCTTTTTCAAGAAGAACTGTTGCCAGTTCGGTAAGTTTATCTTTATTTTCCTCTAGTAATTTAATAGCACGTTGATATTGAGTTTCTATAATTTCAGAAATCTCTTTATCAATTAATTCTGCCGTTTGCTCACTATAAGGTTTCGTGAAACCATACTCATTTTGTCCAGAAGAATCGTAATAAGTTAAGTTCCCAACTTTGTCACTCAAACCATAAATTGTTACCATGGCTCTGGCTTGTTTGGTTACTTTTTCTAAATCACTTAACGCTCCTGTTGAAATTTTGTTGAAAATGACTTTTTCAGCAGCACGACCACCAAGGGCAGCACACATTTCATCTAGCATTTGTTCCGGACGAACAATTAAGCGTTCTTCAGGTAAATACCATGCAGCTCCTAAGGAGCGACCACGTGGTACAATAGTTACTTTTACAAGAGGCGCAGCGTGTTCTAACATCCAACTAACGGTAGCGTGACCAGCTTCGTGGAAGGCTACAGCACGTTTTTCACTAGGGGTAATGATTTTGTTTTTCTTTTCTAAACCACCAATAATTCTATCAACGGCATCTAAGAAATCTTGTTTGTCAACCGATTTTTTACCGTTTCTCGCCGCAATTAAAGCTGCTTCGTTACAAACATTTGCAATATCAGCACCAGAAAAACCTGGGGTTTGTTTTGATAAGAAATCTAAATCTAAATCCTGTGCCTTTTTTAGCGGACGTAAATGCACTTCAAAGATTTCTTTACGCTCACGAATATCAGGAAGGTCAACATAAATCTGTCTGTCGAAACGACCGGCACGCATTAAGGCTTTATCAAGAATATCGGCACGATTGGTTGCAGCTAATACAATAACGTTTGTATTGGTCCCAAAACCATCCATTTCTGTTAATAACTGGTTTAAGGTATTTTCACGCTCGTCATTACTACCTGACATCGCGTTTTTACCTCTGGCACGACCAATAGCGTCGATCTCATCTATAAAGATAATTGATGGTGATTTTTCTTTGGCTTGTTTGAATAAATCTCTAACACGAGAAGCACCAACACCAACGAACATTTCAACGAAATCTGATCCTGATAATGAGAAGAACGGTACTTTGGCTTCACCTGCTACAGCCTTAGCTAATAAGGTTTTACCTGTTCCTGGAGGTCCAACCAATAGAGCACCTTTTGGAATTTTTCCTCCTAAAGTGGTATATTTTTCTGGGAATTTTAAGAAATCTACAATCTCTTGTACCTCTTCTTTCGCTCCTTCCAAACCAGCAACGTCTTTAAAAGTCGTTTTAACTTCAGTATTCTGATCGAATAATTTCGCTTTCGATTTTCCGATGTTGAAAATTTGTCCACCTGCAGCACCACCGGCACCACCAGACATACGTCGCATAATAAATACCCAAACCGCAATCAATAAGATAAACGGAAGAATACCCATTAAAAGGTTAGACCAAGTATTATCTTCCTCTTCGAACTTAACAACAGGTTTCTTTGTTAAATCTTCCTTTGCAGCATCAATATCTTCTTCAAGTTTCTTTAGGTCACCATATTTAAAGGTGTAATTAGGTGACTTTGTTGCCGAAGGAATAAAGCTAGTGGGTTTTGAACTTTTATGAATATCTTTTTCTAAGGCATCATCAGTTAGATATACTTTAGCCAATCTTCGGTTTGTGTATATATCAACTTTAGAAACATCTCCATCTTCTAAATATTTAAAAAAATCGGAAGGAGTTATTTGATTAATTTCTTGATAACTACTATTTCCAAATAATTGAAACCCTAAAAAAAGAGCAATTAAAATCCCGTAAATCCAGTACGGACTGAATTTAGGTTTATTTTCTTTAGTATTTTTTTTGTTGTTTGCCATGCGTTTTAGTAACTCGTTTCTATAACTGTTGTTTTTGCATCTCCCCAAAGACTTTCAATGTCGTAATACTGTCTTATGTGTTTTTGGAAAACATGTACAACAATGTTAACGTAATCAATTAACACCCATTCAGCATTGTCTGCTCCTTCAACATGCCAAGGGTTGTCTTTAAGTTCTTTGCTTACTTTTTTCTGAACAGAATTTACTATAGCGTTTACTTGCGTATTTGAAGTACCTTCGCAAATTATAAAGTAATCACAAACCGTATTTTCAATTTCTCTTAAATCTAAGATACTAATACCTTGTCCCTTTACGTCTTCAATACCACTAATTATTGTTGATATCAATTGGTCTGCGCTTATGTTTTTTTTCGCCATTAAATTATTTTGAGTTTATGCAAAGTTATTATTTTTTTATTTCTTTATACCTTAAAAAAGTATTAAGATTTTATCTACTAATAATAACCCTTACATGCCTATAATCAAACTTAGTGCCATCGATTCTACAAATACCTATTTGAAGAGACTTTGTGCCGAAATGCCTGTTGAAGATTATACGGCGGTTATTACAGAACATCAAACCAAAGGGCGTGGTCAAATGGGAGGCGTATGGAATTCGGAATCTTCCAAAAACCTTACCTTTAGTGTGTATAAAGGACTTTTAGAATTTCAGTTAGAGCATCCTTTTTACGTGAGTATGGTTGTTTCGTTAGCCGTTTTAAAAGCTTTGGAATCGTTTGCGATTCCGAAATTAAATATAAAATGGCCAAACGACATTTTGGCAGAGAGCAAAAAGATTTGCGGTATTCTAATTGAAAATTCGATTAAGCAGGGACAGTATGCCAGTACGGTGATTGGTATGGGGTTGAATGTGAATCAAACACAATTTGATAATTTGCCCAAAGCATCATCCTTAAAATTAATTTCTGGAAAGGATTTTGACTTAGATGAAATTGCTCATAGAATTATAGAGCAGCTACAGGTTTATTTTGAAATTTTAAAACGAGTTGATTTACAGGTTTTAAAAACGGAATATGAAAACTATCTGTTTAGAAAAAATAAACCTTCAACATTTAAAGATGCTGAAGGTTCTGTGTTTTTAGGTATTATTAAATCGGTGTCCGATACAGGTATGCTTCAGGTGTTGCTAGAAGATGACGTTGTAAAAGAATTCGATTTAAAAACGATTACGTTATTGTATTAAATTGATTTTGGAATACTGGTAGCCAGAGTTTCAATAAACTTTTTAATTGGGCCTTTAATCATCATGGCCATCATTGGGTTAAAGTCTCCACTAAACTCCAATTGCACCTCACTAGAAGCGTCATCAATTTTATTGATGTTTCCAACAAGTTCAAAGTCGATTTTTCCTCCAGCTGCACCTAAAACAATTTTGTTAGGTGGTATTACCTCCTTTTTTTTTAGAGTAATTTCAGGCATGCCACTTAAAGCAAAAAGAAAGGTGTCATCGCTTAAAAGTTCAAATTTACTAATGTTTTCAGGCATTAACGATTCGAAATTTTTTATGTTTTCTAAAAAGTTAAAGATGTCTTCCTGAGATTTTTCAACTTTAACTTTCGGAGATTCTAAATTCATAGGTTTTTAATTTTCTTGTTGTTGAATAAGCTTAAAATCTTATTCTGCATTCCACTCACTAGGATTAGAATTCCATACAGAAAGGGTTGCTAAGTCTTTTTCAGAAATGTAATTGGTTTCCAAGGCTTGTTCTAGAAGCACTTCGTAGCTACCAAGTGTTTGTAAAAACACGTCTTCTTTTTCAAAATTTTCAGAAGCTACATCAAAACCGTAAGTGAAAATGGCAATCATACCTTTTACATTAATACCGGCATCTCGTAATGCTTTTACAGCATTTAAACTGCTTTTTCCAGTGCTAATAAGGTCTTCGACAACAACAACGTTTTGACCGCTTTCTATAAAGCCTTCAATTTGGTTTTTTCTACCATGACCTTTAGCATCAGGTCTTACATAAATAAAAGGAAGCCCCAAATACTCGGCAACAAGCATTCCTATACCAATAGCTCCGGTAGCGACACCTGCAATAGCATCGGGTTTGCCATATTGTTTTTCGATTTGTTTAGCCATGGTTTCGCGAACGTAATTGCGAATAGGTGGAAAAGATAAAATAATACGGTTATCACAGTAAATAGGTGATTTCCATCCAGAAGCCCAGGTAAAAGGCTCTTTCGGACTAAGCTTTATAGCATTAACCTGCAATAAGACTTCAGCCGTTTTTTTAGCGGTATGTTTATTAAATATCATAGCTGCAAAAATAATGATAAATTTAATTTTTTTATAGGATTACCATCATACTAATGAAAAATATTTTTTCGGGATTGTAATAGGTTGTGCCTAAAAATGATATTTTTACCAACAGTAACACATTAAAGCAAAGTATGTATAAAGTTTTTGTTGGCGATAAACCGATAATTTTAACGACTCAAATAGAGGAGGAAACCAACTTTAAAAATTATTTACTTGATACTGTAAATATAAGAAAGGTAATTAAGGAATTAAATACCACGAATTTACAGGAAGTTCGCTTGATACATAAAAAAGAAGATAAGCTTTTGAAAAAGTTCTTAAAGAAATTGCCTAATGTGGTTGCTGGTGGCGGAAAAGTGTATAACGACGATAATGACATTTTATTTATATACAGAAATGATAAGTGGGATTTGCCTAAAGGCAAGGTGGAAGGAGCTGAAACGATTGAAAAAACAGCTATTCGAGAAGTATCTGAAGAAACCGGTGTTGCCGGTTTAGAAATTACAAAACCCTTAGAAACAACCTATCACATTTTTAAACGTAACGGACGTTATAAAATTAAAATTACCTATTGGTTTGAAATGAAAACCAGTTTTAAAGGGAATTTATATGCTCAGGAAGAAGAGGGAATTACCAAAGTTGCTTGGTTGGGTTCTCAAGAAGTGAATGAAGCCTTACAAAACTCCTATGCTAATATCCAGGCTTTAGTTAAATAGTTTTAAAAATCCTCTTATTTATTAGGGTTGATGATAGAAACTCATTAGATTTGGGCTTGGTTTTTTTAAGAAATTATTGCTATTATTTCAAGTGTTTATCATTAATAAAAGTCTCTCGAATTTAAATTTATATGAAAGGATACAAGTTGTCTTTTGGAGAGATTATCATTCATCGGAATAATTTAGCTGAAATTATTATTGGTGAAGGAGTTATTATGTGTGAACTCAAGGTTGATGAACTTCACGATTTTCTGCTTACTAATTTAGCAGCTCCATTTAAATTGTTAGTAAATAAGAAGTGCTCTTACAGCTACACGTTTGAAGCTCAGAAAAACATAGTGTGTTTAAAAGAAATTGAAGCCATTGCTTTTGCAGTATATTCTCCAAGTGCATTAATGTCTATTGAAACTATTATGAATGTTAATAAAAGGGATGTGTGGAATACTAAAATGTTTCGTTCCCAAGAGGCTGCTTTACTGTGGTTAAATCACTGTTAATTTACTCAAACGTTATAGTGCTTTAGCGTTTAATTAAAAGATTATCCTGTTGCTTATCTGTATTTAAGCTGTAAATTTGCACCCTTAAAAACTGATAAGCATGACAGATTTTATTCGAAAAATCACTCCCAATTCTAAAGATGATGTATTGGCAGGAATTACGGTCTCTTTGGCTATGATTCCGGAAGTGGTAGCTTTTGCCTTTGTGGCACAAATAGATCCGTTAGTAGCCCTTTCGGGAGCGTTTATCATTGGTTTAATTACAGCTGTTTTTGGTGGTCGACCAGGATTAATATCTGGTGCAGCGGGTGCTGTGGCCGTTATTTTTGTAAATTTAATATCTGAAGGACATACGAAAGGCATGTTGTTTGAACAGCCTGTTGAAAACATGGGGTATTTCTATCTTTTGGCAGCGGTTATTTTAATGGGAGTTATTCAAATCTGTGCCGGTGTTTTTAAGTTAGGGCGTTTTGTGCGTTTAATTCCCCATCCGGTAATGCTTGGGTTTGTAAACGGTTTGGCTATTGTCATTTTTATGGCGCAGGTGCGTATGTTTTCACATAAGCAATTGCAATTAACTGCCGAAGGTGTAAAAGAATATATCAATATTCCCATGCAAGGCGGAGAGCTTTGGACGATGATTGCTCTAGTGGCTTTAACTATGGGGATCATTTGGTTGTTGCCTAAAATTACAACTAAACTTCCAGCTGCATTAACAGCAATTTTAGTGACTACAGGTGTGGTTGTTTTTGGGGGATTGGACGTAAGTACGGTTGGATCTTATATTATTGAAGGAGGAGGAAACGGTTTAAAAGGGGAATTTCCAACGCCTAATTTAGAGTTGTGGCAAAATCTACCGTTCAATCTCGATACTTTAAAATTCATTTTACCATATGCTTTTTTAGCGGCTTCAGTTGGATTAATAGAGTCATTAATGACTATGAACCTTGTTGATGAATTAACAGAAACCAGAGGTAACGGAAATCGTGAGTGTATTGCTCAGGGAGCTGGAAATATGGTAAGCGGACTCTTTGGAGGAACAGGTGGTTGCGGTATGATTGGGCAAACTGTTATTAATATTAATGCCGGAGGTCGAGGAAGATTATCAGGAATTATGATGGCTTTAACCTTGTTAACCTTTATCTTATTTACCGACAAATATATCGAACAAGTGCCAATCGCAGCTTTGGTAGGAGTGATGTTTATGATGGTGATTGAAACCTTTGCTTGGTCAAGTTTTAGAATCATGAGAAAAATTCCTGTTTCAGATGCTGTGGTTTTAGTTATTGTTTCGGCGGTAACCGTAATTTATGACTTAGCGATAGCAGTATTTGTAGGTGTTATTATTTCAGCTTTAGTATTTGCCTGGGAAAATGCCAAACGCATTCGTGCCAGAAAGCGTTATTCTGAAGATGGTAAAACAAAAACCTACGAGATTTGGGGGCCATTGTTTTTTGGATCCATTCAGGCATTCAACGAGAAGTTCGATATTAAAAACGATCCAGATGAAGTGATTATCGATTTTGTGGAATCGCGCGTAAGTGACCATTCTGCTTTAGAAGCGATTTTTAATCTGGTAAATAAATATGAAGCAGAGGGTAAAATTATTAAGCTGAAACATTTAAGTGAAGACTGTAAAGTGTTGTTGTATAAAGCGAGTCCGAAATTCAAGGAAGTTATTGTCGAAGCTGTTGATGATCCGCGATATCATCTGGCCGAGAATCCAGAGGAATTTCCGAAGCCTTTATCTGAATACAAGTTTTTTTAAAATCGAAAAAAATAATAAAAAAAAAGCACATTCAAACGATGTGCTTTTTATGTTTAAAATACTTTATAGATTGGTAATTGTAAATAAGCATCTTCGTAATGCGGAGAATTTTTATAAATAAATTCTAATTGAGCATTCGGGCTTTTAGCAAAAGCTTCATCGGTTGCTAGTTTTTGTTCAAAATCAGCTTTTAACTGAGGAGATTCCTTTAAATAGTTTTCTGCAAGGTCTTCAAAAACATAAGCCGAGAAATGTTCCTTTTGTTGAAGAATGGTGTCGAAAAAATTCCAGTTAAAAAATGAATCCGTCGCTTCGGCTTCTAATGTTTCCAATAAATATCTAACACCATTTTGGTTTGTTGGAATATAAAGGTCCCCTTTTTTAAAGGTCACCGATTTTGTTGCTTTGGTTAACGAGGTGTTATGATGTAAATAATGACCTTCGAAAGGTGTTGACACCGTTTTGTAATCGGCAATGTGGTTTGTTTCCACTGTTAATGTTGTGTCGTTTTTAAATTTTGAAAATTCAATTTGATTATTTTTTAGTCGGTCAATAATATCGTGCCAGCCTTGTTTTAAAATATAGGCTTTGGGTATGCTTATAGTTTGACTAGGTAAGAAGTTGTTGTAATACTTTATGGTTTTGGTATAGGGTTGATTTTGGTCATAAAATAAACGTTTCCCATTAGTAACATTACTCTCTATGTAGTAGCCCTCGTAACCTTTAAAATTTAAAGTTGTAAAATGGGTGGAGTCTATTTTAAAACTAATTGGATATGTTTTTTGCGATACAATATCTTGAAACGCATTTTTACGTAATGATTTTATGGTTTTTGAGTTTTTTTCGGTAAAATCAAAAGTTGAAAGCATCAATTCATAGGTTTGTTTTACACGAATATCATAGGGTTTAAGCATGTGGGTTTCTACCATTAAACCTAAGGTGTTAAACAGCGTGGTGTAACCTGTGGAATATCTTGGGGAATCGAAAAATTGAGAAAATCCAACTTCCGGAGTGTTACCCCAAACATTTACATAAGGTGTAATGATGATATCTTTATCATTCAAGGAATGCTCTATTTCAGGACGCATCTTGTGTTCAAGATAATCACCTAAACTGCCGCCTAATTTATTGTGTTGCGTGAACAGATGGGTAATTGCATATTGATAGTCTGCACCATTACTAACATGATTATCTATAAAAACATCGGGGTTGATACTATGAAAAATTTCAGCAAAAGCTGCAGCGTTTTTCGAATCCTGTTTGATGAAGTCACGGTTTAAGTCAAAGTTTCTGGCATTGCCTCTAAATCCATAACTTTTTGGGCCGTTTTGGTTAGCTCTGGTATGAGAATTTCTGTTTAAGGCGCCGCCAACATTATAAACAGCAATGAAAGCTATAATAGAATTTTGATAAGCCTTTTTTAAAGAATCGTTTTGAACAATATCTCTTAATAACATCATTGAGGCGTCGATACCATCTGATTCTCCGGGGTGAATACCATTGTTAATAAGTATCCTGTTTTTAGAAGAAGACTTAATATCTTCCAATTTCAAAATAGGCGAACTGTTGTAAACAGCAACGTGAAGAGGATTCCCAGAGTCGGTTTCGCCTACTTCAAAAACGGAAATTTCAGGATAAGCATTGGCTAATTCCTTGAAGTAGGCGATAACATCTTTGTATTCCGGAGTTTCTGTGCCATTAGATTTTTCAAAGAGAGTTGTAAAATCATTATGAGAATCGATATGAGATTTACAAGAAATAAAACCTAAAATTAAAGCAAAAAGCAGAAGTGTTTTGGGCATTTTTTTGAATACTTGTTTTAATTAATGCGAACACTATCTGGAACAAACTTGGTATAATCTCCATGGTTTTTAATGACATCTCGAACAATTGACGATGATATAAATGATGTTTTGGCTGAGGTTAGTAAAAATACCGTTTCAATGGTTGCCATACGCCTGTTAGCATGAGCAATAGCTTTTTCGAATTCGAAATCGGCTGGGTTTCGTAAACCTCTCAAAATAAATTCGGCACCGATGTCATTACAGAAATCAACAGTTAACCCGGTATAGGTTACCACTTTTACTTTGGGTTCATCGGCAAAAGCTTGTTCAATAAAGGCCTTGCGTTCTTCTATTGAAAACATATATTTTTTATCGGAATTCACACCAATAGCTACAATAACTTCATCAAAAAGGGTAACACCTCGTTTGATGATGTCGAAGTGCCCCAAAGTAATGGGGTCGAAAGAACCAGGAAATAAAGCGCGTCTCATTTTAAATACTTTGTATAAAGATAGTTATAAATTATTTTAAAGCTTCTTCAATGGCATTATCGAATAATTCGCTCAAACTAATCCCGGCTGCAGCAGCTTGCTGAGGTAAGATACTTTCGCGTGTTAATCCCGGAATGGTGTTCATCTCTAAAAGATGAGGCTCGCCATCTTTAAAGATGTATTCGCTACGGCTAAAACCTTTCATTTTCAGTATCTCATAAACTTTTTTGGCAACAGTAGTCACTTGAGCTTCTTCTTCAGGAGTCAGTCGGGCAGGTGTTATTTCCTGTGATTTTCCTAAATATTTGGCCTCATAATCGAAAAAGTCATTTTCGCTTACTATTTCTGTAATTGGTAGCACTTTGGTTTCGCCTTTAAACGAAATCACCCCAACAGAAACTTCTGTGCCATCTAAAAACGATTCGATAATAATTTCATCGTCTTCTTTAAAAGCAACAGCAATGGCGTTTTGTAAGTCTTCTTTTTTATGTGCTTTACTTACGCCAAAACTACTTCCAGCTTTATTGGCTTTCACAAAACACGGTAAACCTACTTTAGCAATAATCGCGTCTTCATCAATAACATCGCCTAGATTCAGATAAAAAGAATCCGCAGTTTTTATACCATAAGGTTTAAGTACGCTTAAACAGTCCCGTTTGTTGAAGGTTAAACTGGCCTGATACATGCCGCAACTGGTATGCGGAATATTAAGGAGTTTAAAATACCCTTGCATAAATCCGTCTTCCCCGGGAGAGCCGTGGATGGCATTAAACACACAGTCGAAGGTGATTTTTGTGTTGTTAACGGTAACCGAAAAGTCATTTTTGTTAACCGGGAATTCTTCATTATTGCCATCAACATAAACCCATTTGTCTTTAAAAATGTGAATTCGGTAGGCATTGTATTTTTCAGGGTTTAATGTATCATATACTACATTTCCACTTTTTAATGAGATTTGATATTCACTCGAATAGCCTCCCATAATAATGGCAATATTCTTTTTCATGCGTTGATATTTACTAGTGTTTTAAGGTGACATGGAAGACCAAGTAATTATTTACTTTGCGATTAAAGTACGGTATTGAGTGTTCCATTCAGGTATAAATAGTTAAGTGTGCGTCTAAAAATGGATAATAAAACGTATCTATTATTAGTAAAGCTAAAATATCACTTAAATTGCAAAAGAAAAAACAGTTCTGTTTTTATATATTTGCCTAATTGAAAATTTTATAAATGAGCCTCATTAAATTTCTAACAAGTAAAGCGTTTTTAAAGCAAATAATAATAGCCGTTGTGGCTGTTTTTGTTTTGGTTTATATCATTTTAAAATGGTTGAATGTAACCACCAATCACGGCGAGTTTGAAACAGTTCCGGAGTTAAAGGGGAAATCGATTAGTATTGCTGAAATGGAACTTAACGATAATCATTTAGTGATGCAAATTCAGGATTCGGCCAATTACAATCCCGATTATCCTAAATTTTCAGTAATTGATCAGGAGCCACCGGCAGGCAGTAAGGTTAAAGAAAATAGAAAAATATACATTACACTTAATCCTTCAGGCTATCGAAAAATAGTCGTGCCAGATTTAAAGGAGCGTACTTTTAGGCAAGCTAAACCAACTTTAGAAGCCTTAGGGTTTAAGGTCGGGAAGTTAAATTATGTTGATAACATAGCTAAAGATGTGGTTCTTAAAATGCAGCACAAAGGCGAGATTTTGAATGCAGGAGATAAGTTGCCTAAAACCTCTACAATTGATTTGGTTTTAGGAAATGGTAACAGACCATAGTTTATGCAAGATTATACACCAGAGAATTTTGATGAAGAAAGCGAAATGTATGAACATTTTGCCTTCACAGTAAAGGAGGGACAAAAACCACTTCGTGTCGATAAGTATTTAATGAATTTTATAGAGAACACAACCAGAAATAAAATTCAGGATGCAGCAAAAGAAGGCGGAATTTTTGTTAACGATGTTGCTGTAAAATCGAATTATAAAGTCAAGCCAGGCGATAACATTCGCGTGATGTTTGCGCACCCCACCTACGAAAATTTATTGGTAGGTGAAGATATCGATTTAGACATCGTTTATGAAGATGACGATGTGTTGGTTGTTAATAAACCGGCTGGAATGGTAGTGCATCCGGGGCACGGGAATTACTCAGGAACCTTAATTAATGCGTTGATTTACCGATTCGATAATCTGCCAAACAATTCCAGCGATCGTCCGGGATTGGTGCATCGTATAGATAAAGATACCAGCGGACTTTTAGTAGTTGCTAAAACCGAACAGGCTATGACGCACTTGGCGGCTCAGTTTGCTGAAAAAACCAGTGAGCGCGAATATGTGGCTATTGTTTGGGGGAATATGGAAGAAGATGAAGGCACTGTGGAAGGAAATATTGGGCGTCATCCTAAAAACCGATTACAAAATACGGTGTTTTTGGATGATGAAGGAGATAAGGGAAAACCAGCAGTAACACATTACAAAGTGTTAGAGCGTTTGGGTTATGTTACTGTGGTTTCCTGTAAACTTGAAACAGGTCGTACACATCAAATACGTGTACATATGAAGCATATTGGGCACACTTTGTTCAATGACGAGCGCTATGGCGGTGAGAAAATACTAAAGGGAACTACATTCACGAAGTACAGGCAGTTTGTTGATAACTGTTTTAAAGTGTTACCACGACAAGCACTACATGCAAAGACCTTGGGGTTTGAGCACCCGCGTACTGGTGAGTTTTTACGATTTGAAACTCCGATTCCGCAGGATATGGAAGATTGTATTGAAAAGTGGCGTGTGTATTCTAAACATCAATCATTAGAAACTGATTCCGACGAATAGAGATTTTTAAATTGATTGTAGCATATCTATAATATCTCTCTATAGTTGTATCGTAAATAATTGTTGCTTCTCTTTTAAAATATTGGACAGTAGTTGTAAATTTGGATTGAAATTATAAGTCATTAAAAAATAGATTTAAACTGATGAAATTAGTCTTATCTCCAGCCAAGTCGCTTGATTTTGAAACTCAATTACCAACAACAAAAACTTCAGAAGCTCAGTTTTTAAAACAATCAGAACGTATCAATAAGCTTTTAAAGAAGAAATCGGCTAAAAGCCTGTCTCAGCTTATGAGTATTTCTGATGCTTTAGGTCAATTGAACTACGAACGCAATCAGGCTTGGGAATTACCATTTAATGCTGACAATGCCAGACCAGCGGTTTATGCGTTTAATGGCGATGTGTATAAAGGACTGGATGCTTATAATATTAAAGAAGATCAATTAGATAGTCTGCAAAATACCGTACGTATTCTTTCTGGGTTATATGGTTTGTTAAAGCCTTTAGATTTAATTCAGCCGTATCGTCTTGAAATGGGTACTAAATTTCCGGTAGGAACTAAAAAGAATCTTTACGAATTCTGGAAAAAAGACATCACCAAAGCTTTAAATGAAGAACTAGAAGATGGCGAATTGTTCTTAAATCTGGCAAGTAATGAATATTTTAAAGCCGTTGATGTAAAAGCGTTAAAAGTACCTGTGATTACGGCTAACTTTAAAGATTTTAAAAACGGAGAGTATAAAGTGATTTCGTTTTTTGCTAAAGAAGCACGAGGACTCATGGCGCGTTATGTGGTTGAAACCAATGCGCAAACCGTAGATGACTTAAAAGGATTTAATTATGAAGGTTACGGCTTTAGTGAAGCCATGTCTACCGAAACCGATTTAGTCTTCATCAGATAAACAATATCAGGCGAAAGCTTTTTTTATATTGAAATAATCTTTTAATTTAGAGAAGAAATTTAAGGTTTTAAGCAGAACTTAAATTTCTTCTTATTATTTTATTTCAATGTTATACTATCTCATTTTAGCCTTTCAGGCATATTGTATTTATCACTTGTTTAAAAATGGAAACGCATACTATTGGGTATTTGTCATTCTGTTTTTACCGGTGTTGGGTTCGGTGATTTATTTGCTGACACAGGTTTACAATAAGCGCGATGCTGAGAAAATTCAGAATGGCATAGTGTCAATTATCAATCCTACGAAAAAGATTAAAGATTTAGAGCAACGACTTCGATTTTCTGAAACCTATCAAAACCGAGTAAATCTTGCTGATGCTTATCTGGAAAATAAAGATTTTCAGAGTGCCATTACGCAGTATCAGGAAGCCATTAAAGATCAATCTCAAAACCATTTTTATATCATTACTAAGCTTATTGAAGCATTTTATAATATTGAAGAATATAAAAATGTGATTGCATATGCCGAAATGATTAAGGATAAGCATGAATTCGATAAGTCCAGAGCGCAATTTATATTTGGTTTAGCACAAGACAAATTAGGCGATTTTGAAGCTGCTGAAGTTAATTTAAAACAGATTGATATTCGGTATTCGTTTTATAACGAACGTTTGCAACTGGCAAAGTTGTTAATCGAGCGTCAAAAGTCTGATGAGGCCAAAGAAATTCTGGAAGACATTGTTAATGAATCTCAAAATATGACAACTCCAAACCGTCGTATTTATAGAAATACTGTGCAGGAAGCCAACAAAGTGTTATCAGAAATTGAGGTTTAGCAGGGTTATTTTGCAATTGCTTTTTTGTTAATATCAATTTTCGTTTCTATCGAGGGTTTCTTTTTTATGCGTGGACGTCTCACACCAAAAGTACCTCGGTTAATCTTGCCACGTTTCGTTTTTTTATCGCCTTTTCCCATAGTGTTTCTATTTAAGTAATCTTTCTAGTATACGAAAATTGATGGAGTTTTCCAAAGAAGTTTCCATTTTTAGGTGTAATAAAAATTTTATATTCAGGTGTTTAGAAGTAATTTATTGTGTATATTTATTAGTGATAATGTATTGCTAATTAAATTAATACGTAAGTTGAATAACACGCTATGGCAAAATTTAAAACCCCTTCCAGCTCTCTTATTGTAGGAGGTCTTTTTTTCTTAACTCCGGTATTGTTTATTATTTTATTAGGTACTAAAGCGATTGGTTTGTTAACTCCGTTGGCAGTTAAAATCACCGAAGCCTTTGGTTTACATTCTGTCTTTGGTGGTGCGGCTGTTTTAATTGTATGTGTGTTGATAATCATTGCGATTTGCGTGATTAGTGGATATTTTATTCAGAAAGGTGTTTTTAGTAAATGGAGTACCAATATTGAAGAAAAACTTTTTGTGCATTTTCCGTCTATTCAGATTTTAAAATATCGCATGATTGGCGATCAGGAAACGGTAATTAATGAATTCTGGGACGCTATAATATTAGAAGAAGAAAAGGATCGTTATAACATTGCTTTTATAACCGAGCGTAGCGAGAAATTCATCACCTTATTTATACCTGATGCCCCCAGGCTCGATGCGGGTGAGGTTCGTTACGTGCCAAAAGGTTCGATTACTTATTATCCAATTACAATGAAACAAGCCATGTCTGGATTATACAGTTTTGGTAAGGGAATGCATATTGAAAGCATTATAACTCAAAAATAAGCAAACGTTTATTTTTCTTTTTGAAGTTAAACCTCTTAAAAAATGAAATAGGATGAAGGAAATACTACTTTTTTTAAGTTTAGCCCTATTAACAACTACTTACGTTTTTGCGCAAGAAGACTCTTTTAAAGAAGTTGAATCAGAAGAACATTTTAAACATCAGGTTGGGTTTTTATTAGGGCATTCTCATGTCCCCAGTTTATATTCTGATGGTAAAAAGGAGTGGAAGGCCTTGCCCTCTTTCACCTTGTATTATAATTATTGGTTGAATGACAAATGGGCGGTAGGCTTGCATACCGATGTAATTATAGAAAATTTTGTGGTAGAAGAAAATTTTGCTTCAGAAGGTGAAGCTACATTTTTAGAACGAGAGAAACCGGTAGCGCCAGCTGTTATGGTAGTATTTAAACCTGGAGAACATTTTAGTTATCTGCTGGGAGCAGGAGGAGAGTTTGCTAAAGGTGAAAATTTATTTTTAATAAGAACAGAAGTGGCTTATGCCATTGAAATGCCCAAAGCATGGGAGTTTGAGGTGTCTTTAGGTCATGATTTAAGATGGGATGCTTACAATACTATTAATTTAGGTTTGGGAATTTCGAAGTCGTTTTAAATGCGATTTTAAAAAAACAGAGTATAAAAAAGCACCGAATCATACGGTGCTTTCTTTTTTTTATTTAAAAAGGGATATATTAAGATTTTGTTGGAAATAATAAGGTTATACCCCCACGAATACCCCATTCAGCAGGATTGCCATTTCCGTAATGAAGTCGAGGGCCTGCAAATATCTGTGTCATTTGTGAGCCAAAGGATACAACCTTAGAGGCTACAATGTGAAATGTTCCAGAAGTTAAGTCGTGATCCCAGTCTTGAGATAATTCAGTATTAAACGCTAAAGCATAACCTCCTGCAAAGTTTTTGGCGATAAAAGGTTGAAAGAAGGTTGCGTTGACATCGGCACGATCATCTTTTCCTGCAACAGACCAAATATGGTTCACTAAACATCCAAGGGTAACCGAATTCATTTGTTTTAAAGCTACAGCTGTTGGTCCTAAACCAAATTTCTCAGAACCTAATTCGTCTTTAGTTGCTGTAGGTACTAATATAGCAGGTCCTACACCCCAAATGATTCCGCCTTTAGTAGGTGCTTTTGGAGAGAAGAATCCACTAAGCACCATATCACCTAGTCCTGATTGTTTTCCGCTGTTTAACCCAACGTCACATTGTTTAATGATAGGAATGATAGCACGACCGATTAAATTCCAGTTTTCGCTAATACTTATAGGAATAACAGGTTGAACATTGGTTAGGAATTTTGTGCCATTAGAAGGACCTACATTAAAATCGTAATTTGCTTGAAAAGGTATGCTAATAAGATTGGCAACCGGGTTTTGTAGCTGTTTAGCCAATGCATCTGCCCCTGAGTCGTCCTGGGCCATCATGTTTAAAGAACTCAAAAAAAGAGCTGTGAGCGATAAAATTCGGTAAAAATTTTTCATATGATTTTTAATTTAAGTGTTCAGTTTATTGTAAAGGACTTATTACTAATATAGTAAAAAAAAATAATATTGAGCTGTTAGTACATAATGGTATATATGCACTTTGCTTTTTGTGATTTTCTATCATTAAGAAATATAATGCGGAGTAACATAAAACACTTTTAGAGTTACTTTTTAAATGGTTCATATTATTTGAAAGTGCTCTTGTGATTCGTTTTGTCTCTATGTTTTCTTTTGTTGTAAAACATGATGGTTACTATTTTCGCGGTAAACGCCACAAAGGTGCCTATCGCCAGAAACGTGTATACCATGGTGAAAATTTTCCCCAATGCTGTTACAGGAACTAAATCGCCATAGCCAACGGTTGCCATGGTCATTACAGAAAAATACAGAGCATCTAAAACAGACCAATGTTCAGTTTGTTTATAAAAAAGGGTAGCTCCAGTTAACAATAACACGATGAAGATAAATAGAAACCTGAATTCAGAATCCTTCTTAATTCCTTTATAAAGAATTTTTAATAACCGTAATATATTTATGAAAAATGCTGCCATAGTTTTCTTCTTTTAACTTTGACATGTTAGATGTAATGTTCATAAAAATACGAATTAATTTTAGTTAATAGATTCATGTTTACTGTTTTATACGTAGGATTAATCCTGTTTTTTTAATGTTTAATTTAAACTCTTGAAAACAAACAGGTTTATTGTCTATTGATAATGAGTGTGTTGTGTTTTTTGATAGTAATACTTTTAAGATAAACTTCACAAAATGTCACAATATTCTAACTAACTTTGCAAAACTTACGATAATTTTACAACGCGTTAATGCTTAGTTAATATTAAGTATTAGTCTGTTTTTGATAATTGCTAGGAAATAGATTTTTTACGCTTTATAAATTGTTGGAATTATTTAATAATGAGGGTTTCAGGTAAAACGATTCAGTATAATAGTAAAGAGTTCAATGAGATTTTTGAGCGTCTTTTTCCATCAATGTATATGCTGGCTTCTCGAATTTTGAAGAGTCAGGAAAAAGGAAAGGATATTGCTCAAGAAGCTTTTGTGAAACTTTGGCAAAAAGACTCTGAAGAATTTTCCAGTGAAAAGGCTTTACAAGCGTATTTGTATGTTTTGGTTAAAAATGCCTGTATTAGTCAGATTCGGAAAGAAAAAAATATTTTTAATACATCTATAGATGAAGGTCTTACGGTGGTTGAGAAGTCCTTTTTGAATGAAATTTTACGAGAAGAAACCTATAAACTTCTACATGAAGCTATCAATGAATTGTCTCCACAGGCAGAACAGGTAGTTAGATTAACTCTTAATGGCTATCGCAATCAAGATATTGCCTCCGAATTAGAAATTACTATAAATTCTGTTAAAACTGTAAAAAAAAGAGCTTATAATAGGCTTCGTCAAGTTCTTGGAAGTCAGTTTGTTATGATAGTTCTTGGGGATTTCTATGAATATTTTTAGTTTTTTTTTAACATAACTGTCACTCCCTTTTAAAAATCCTGCGTCATTATATTATAAGACATTTCTGTTTGTTAGAAATTAGAATAATATGGACGAAATAAATAAGCAATTTGAGTACTCAGAGCTTTTAGCCGGTCGCGTTTTGGATGCACTAACCGATGAGCAAAAGAAGTTTTTGATGGAGTGGGAGCAACAAGGGAATAATAAAGAATTAAGAGAAGATATCCTTAATGCTTATTCTTTTAGAGATTGGCAGCATAAATTAAAAACGATTGACACGGTGGAGGAGTGGGCGTCTTTTTTAGAACGTATGGATTCTTCATCCGCAAAAACAGATAAAGTTATTAAATTGAGTCGAATGAAATGGGTTTCGGCTGTAGCAGCTACATTGGTAGTTGGGTTGACTGTGTTTACATTGTTCAACAAAAGCAGTAATCTTAAGCCTATTGAAGATATAAAAATTGCTCCAGGATCATCTCATGCCGAATTGGTATTATCTAATGGAGAGGTGGTTGATTTAGATGAGTCAGAAAATGAAATAGTTGAAGGGGTAGTTGGCGCGAAAAATACTAAAGGTATTTTGCAATACAAAGATGCTTTAGGAAGTAGAGCTGAAGACCGAGTTTTAAATGAGGCTAAAGTTAATACGTTAAGAGTGCCTAGAGGAGCTGAATATCAATTAGTGTTGTCTGATGGCACCAAAGTGTGGTTAAATTCAGATACAGAATTAACTTATACGGTGCCTTTCGTGGGGTCAGAAAGACGTGTGGCTTTAAAAGGAGAAGCTTATTTTGATGTAACTCCAAATAAAGAATTACCATTTATTGTAACTTCAGGTACGCAGGAAGTTCAGGTTTTAGGTACCGAATTTAATGTGTCTGCTTATAGTGAGGAAACACATATTACAACTACCCTTGTAGAAGGGAAAGTAATGGTAGAAGAAACCTACTCTCATAACCAACAAATTTTATCACCCAACCAACAAGCCAACTTCGATACAAAAACGAAATCTATTAACAAAAAGAATGTAGACGTTTACCCTTATGTAGCTTGGAAAGAGGGCCGTTTTGTCTTTCATAATGTAACACTTGAAGAATTATTCTCCAAAATTTCTAAATGGTATAATGTAGAATACGAGATAGAAGGAGAAAAATTAAAAGCTTTAAAATTTACAGGCGATTTACCGAGATATAATGATATGTCGGGTATTTTGAAAATTATAGAGGCGGAAATGTCTGTAAATATTCAAATAGGGCTAAACAATAAAGTTTACGTCTCTGAATAAAATTACTTTTTTTAGATAAAATTGAAGGAGATGGTCCGCGCAACTACCTCCCTAAATACGCATCTATAATATAGTGATATTCAATTAATTAATGTTTATGAAAATGATGTTATTAACTTCTTTTCAGTTATCTGAAAAGGTAAAACCAAACCAAACCAAAAAATGAGATTGACAATAATTTTAATCTTGAGTGCAGTACTCACGTTAAATGCCGCTAATGCTGCGCAATCTAAACGTGTGAGTCTAAATTTAACAGGGGTCAGTTTTTCAACTTTATTCGAAGAAATTAGAAAGCAAACAAATCAAAGCTTTTTCTTTAACGAAGCTAAAATAGCAGAGTTAGATAAAATTTCCGTGAGTAAAAATGATGTTCCCTTAAATGAATTATTAAATGAAGTATTAAGTGGTACAGGCTTATCCTTTAAATTTGTAGACGGTGTAATTGTTATCGTTGACAATAATGAAGACCAAGGACAAGTTATGACTGTATCTGGGGTAGTAACGGATGCAAGTTCAAATCTACCTTTACCAGGAGTTACTATTAGATTAAAGAATAGTAAACTTGGAGTTGTTACCGATTTTGACGGTAAATTCGTAATTAATTTACCTAAGAAGGAGTCTGTTTTAGTGTTTTCATACGTGGGATTCGAGACTATAGAGATGAAAGTTACAAAGACTTCAGAATTGGTTGTTCAAATGAAAGAAGATATCTTAAGTCTTGATGAGGTTGTAGTTACCGGTTATCAAACTATTGACAAGAGAGAATTAACGAGTTCCATTTCCGAGGTAAATGCTGAAGAATTAAACATTGAGGGAGCTTTGACAGTAGATCAAATGCTTGAAGGTAAAGCAACAGGTTTAAACATTGTAAATGTTAGTGCAACTCCAGGGGCTTCAGCCAAAGTTAGAATTCGTGGGGGTAGTACCTTTACAGGAAATCAAAGTCCGCTTTGGGTTGTCGATGGAATTATTTATGAAGATCCTGTGCCTTTAAGTGCTGAAGACATTAATAGTTTCGATAATGTAAATATTATTGGTAATGCTTTAACAGGTATTAACCCTGCCGATATTGAAAAAATTAATATTCTAAAAGATGCTTCAGCGACTGCTATATATGGAACTAGAGCAGCAAATGGTGTTATTGTAATTACAACAAAACGAGGCGAGAAAGGAAAACCGCGATTAAGCTATAGTGGTGGATTGTCATATGTACAAGCTCCTAATTATGGCAATTTCAATTTAATGAATTCGAAAGAACGTATCGATGTGTCTCGTGAAATGTATGCTAGAAACCTTGGATTCGATGGGTTTTATAACAACGTTGATAGATTAGGGTATGAGGGTGCTTTATTAAACCTATGGGACGGAACGTATAATGGACAACAATTTGCAAATCAGGTTTATAAACTTGAAACTCTTAATACAGATTGGTTTGGAGAATTGTATCAAGATTCTTTTAAACAAAGACATTCTGTTAGTGCTTCTGGAGGTGGTGATACTTCTCGTTATTATTTCTCTTTAGGGTATGATGATCAAAATGGAACGGAAAGAAACGTTAACCTGAACAGAATAACCGGTAGATCGAATATTGATTTGGATTTGAGAGATAATTTACTAGTTTCTTTAAGATTCAGTGGATCTGTGCAAAAGGCAGAATATAACCATCAATCCATAAATTATTTTAATCAAGCGTATTATACGAGTCGAACAATTCCATTATATCATGATAATGGCGATTATTTCTATACAAGCAGACAAATTTTTAGAGACAATCAAGGAACAGCGTTTGGCGGGTATAATATCCTTAGCGAAACAGATAATTCTCAACGAAGTATTAATAACAAGGATTTTACAATTGCAGCTACAATTAATTGGAAATTCATGAAAAATTTCAGATTCACCTCGCAAGCTAGTTACCGAAATACGACTAACTTAAATGAAGAGTGGATTACAGAGGATAGTTTCTATATTGCCAAGCTACGTACTTATGATGCATTTAACACTATGTTAGATCAACGTGTTGATATAGCTGGTATGGTACCTTTTGGGGGCATATACAATGGTGGTATGGTTAGCCAAGAGGCTTATACTATAACCAATCAGTTAAATTATAATACGAGATTTGGAGATAAGCATACATTCAATGTTAACTTAGGACAAGAGGCTCGCTCTATGAGCTATTGGGGAGCAACAGGTTTCACAGTGCCAGGTTATAATCACTTCCAAGGAAGAGGGTTTATATCGCTTCCTAGAGTTGGATTTAATACAGATGAGAACGATAAGGTTATTTTAGATTTTGCTAATTACCCTTTTGATTCCATGATTAACTGGTTAACGCCACAAGGAGGTAAAGATATATATCCAACCATCACAGATCGATTAACAAATAGTATATCAGTGTTTGGTATTCTAAACTATGTATACGACAATCGTTATATTCTGAATTTTAACGCAAGAAGTGATGGTTCTAATCGCTTTGGACAATACGAGCGTTATAAATTCAAACCAGCCTGGTCTACTTCTGCACGTTGGAATATTCATAACGAAAAGTTTTTTGAAGATGTAGAGGGAGTTGAAGAATTAGCACTTAGAGCTTCTTATGGTGTACGAGGTACTATGCCTAATGCAAGCCCGTATATGATTATATCAGGTTTTGGTAAAAACAATGCTATTTATTATCCAGAATCAACAGCCAATCTTACTTCGTTCCCAAATGCAAATTTAAGATGGGAAAAATCTCAAACAATGAATTTTGGTTTAAATTATAGTTTATTTGAGGGGAAGATAAGTGGAGCTATTGATTATGCTTATTCTAAGAGTACAGACTTATTACAAAGCCGTCCAATATCTAACGTAAATGGTACAGATACGCAATTATATAATTCTGCGGCAAAAGATGTGAATAGTTTTGAGTTTTCTATCAGAACAAAAAATTTAAACACAAAAGACTTTGGTTGGACAACCCGTCTTAATTTTTCACACGATAGAGACCGTGTAATGCGAGGGTTTGAGAGTGGTGTTGAAAATAATTTAACTATTAATAATTATTTAAATGGTAGTATTTATAGAGCAGGTTTCCCTACTTATGGGTTCTTTTCTTACCAGTTCGACGGTCTTAATGAAGAAGGAATACCAACCTTTAAGCATTTAGTTGAAGAAAATATGACCGCAGCGCAACAGTTAGAAAAAGCTTTAGTATACGAAGGGTCAAGAGTACCTAAGTTTTATGGAGGATTTGGTACAGAGTTTAGATTAGGTAGATTCAACCTTTCTGCAGATTGGACTTATAAGATAAATTATAAAACCAGATTATTACCGTTATATAACGGAACTCAAAACCTTCCTTTGCCTTACGAAAACATGAATAGTGTGTTTGTGGATCGTTGGAGACAGCCAGGAGACGAAATGTTTACAAATATCCCAGCCATTTCAAATTATAATTTAGAGTTCTCGCCTTCTTCTCTGTCTGATGGGTATAGTAGAGTATATGTAACAAACTACGGAAAAGTAATACCTCAAGGTACTAATGCATGGTGGATGTACGATAAAAGTGATGCACGTGTTGTAGATGCGAGTCATATACGTTTTCAAGCTGTTACATTAGCATACTCAGTTCCAAAGAAACTTATTGAAGGCGCGGGGATTAAAATGTTAAGATTAAGTGTACAAGGAAGTAACCTTGGTTTCATAGCTTTTGATAAAAACTTGAAAGGTCAAGATCCGGAGCAAGTTTCGGGGGTTGGAATGCCTACCCTACCTAATTATAGTTTTAGTTTAAACATGTCTTTCTAAAAAAATATAAGATGAAAAAGATATTATTTGTAATACCTGTGCTTCTAACTTGTTTAGGATGTAGTGATTTTCTAGACCAAGTAGATCAGGATAAATTAATTCCTGAGAAAACAGAACATTATGCGGCCGTAATGCTTCAGGAATTTAGTTTTCAATATCCAATATTTTTTGGTATTGATTATATGTCAGATAACGTAGTAGAGAATGAAGTATCTCCTTCTTCTAGCAAATTTTTAAATAAACCAACGTATACCTGGCAACGTGAAATAGAAATTAATGAAAATGGCGGAAGAGTAGATAATAATGGTTCATGGAAAAACATGTACGAAGATATAGCTATTGCTAACTATACCATTGAACAGATTGATGACGCCATTGGTTCTATTGAAGAGATTAATTTTGTAAAGGGTGAAGCTTATTTTTTTAGAGCATTATCGTATTTTAATTTACTGAATCTTTATGGACAGCCATTTAATCCAGAGACCGCTAATGTAGATTTAGGAGTGCCTCTTAGAGATAATTTAGAAGTTGATCAGACCTATTCAAGAAATACGGTAGCAGAATGTTATGCTTTAATAGAAGCAGACTTATTTAAAGCGATTGATTTTATATCGATGAGCGGATTGAATAAAAGTACTTGGCATCCAGACCTAGCGGCTTGTTATTTGTTAATGTCTCGAGTTAAATTATATCAAGAAAAATGGCAGGAAACTATAGATTATGCTAATAAAGTAACAGAAATAGCAGGCATGTCTAAAATGACTGCCGGTATTCCATTTGTTAGTGAGAATAATAGTGAAATTCTTTATTCGTATTACACCACGAATCCAATTTTTAAATTATTTGATATAGGAACGACTTTAAATGATAATGCGTCTTATATAGCAAATAATGAATTGGTTGATTTATATGATGATAACGATATACGTAAGGAAGCATTTTTCATAGAACTGGAAAGCCCAAATGGCTCACCTTATTACCGAACTAAAAAGTATGAGATAAATTTGTTTTCAGAGTTAGGTTTTGCCAATTTAAGAGTAGCAGAGGCTTATTTAAATCGTGCAGAAGCATACGCACAATTGCAGGATGTTTCAAATGCAATTGAAGATATTAAGGCCATACACGCTAAACGCTATTCTAGTACTGTTGGCGTTGAATACCCTAGCAATGCAGACGATGTGTTAAGTTATGTGTTGAATGAACGTAGAAAAGAATTGTGTTTTGAAGATCACCACCGTTGGTTCGATTTAAGAAGAATGAAGAACAGACCAGAAATCAAGCATACTTTTACAAACGTAGATGAAAATGGTATTAAATTAAGTACAGAAACGTACACCCTTTTGCCTAATGATCTCAATTATACTTTGCCAATTCCTTTAGATGAGAGAAATAGAAATCCACTAATTAGGAATAATGAGCGTTATGAGAAAATACCTGAGATTGTAGAAGAAATTATTATTGACTAGACAAGGATTTATTGTGAAAAAACAAATATTTATGAAACTACAAATTTATATAATGCTTTTGTTAGGAGGTTTAACGGTTTGTTCTTGTAACTACAACGAACCAGAATTATTTCCTTCAAATGCTGAAGTGGACAGAGTCTACACGCAATTAGATACAGAAAATCCTATTGCGATGAATATTTATGAAACCTATAATTCTGGGGTTTTATTTGAATATGACCGTATTTTAGACTTTGCATTTATCGCAGCTTCTAAAAATGAAACGCTAATTTGGGATGAGATAGAAATTCCTCAAATGAAGAACATATATTCAGATACGTTGGGTGTTGTTCTACCGGAAAACGAGGAGGCTTATAAATTACACACTCAAAATGCAGTAGCGTTTATTGATTCTACGTTGTTTAGGTTTTTTAAGCCCAATTCTATTATTTCCGAATTGATGCCTTATAAAGTTTTGTTAAGTGATGGTGTATTTTGTCCTCGACTTTTACAGGGCGACATAGGGAATGTTCTTATAGAGTCTGAATCACGTCAGAGATCTTCTGCGATATACGATCAAAGAGCCATTTATAACAAACACTCTATTGTTTTTAGTGTCAACCCTGATGTAATTGGAAATTCAGTGCAAAAGTATACACGAGATAATTTTTATATCATGTTATCTCGTATCATGGATATGCATGGATTATATGGAAAAATACCTCCAACTTTTTTTGATGGTAAGGATGAATATTATAACAAAGATATTGAAATGGTTTATCGTGAAGAATTAGGCTTGGGTGAAGAAAAGAGAGTTGATGTTATCGAAAAAGATTGGTTTTTCTCGAAAGGCTTTGTCGATGCTACCTATTTTTATACAAATTTTGGTTTAAGAACGTATAATCAGTATTATGATGAAGATAACAACAGGTTGCCTGCACCTATTAGGCATACAAAAGCCATTCGTCCAGGTTACGAATTTATTAGTGGTCGTCGTAAAGATGTGAGATCATACATTAATGAAATGATTCACCGTAATGCTAATGAGTTGAATGCTTTTCCAGAAAACATAAAGGCGAACATTGTATTGTTACGTGATGAATTGATGAGCTGGGGTGTTGATATAGTAGGTATTAATCCTGCTTTGGAAACATTGAACTAATACCCAATATTTTAAAATTAGAAATATGTACAAAAAGAATTTAATTTATATACTTTTTAGTGGTGTTTTCGGAATACTACTAATGATGTCATGTGAGCAAGATATTGTTTTTCCTGACCCAGGTTTTGAACTTGAAGATAGAGCTGTAGAGGTAAGACGTGACACCGCAGATTATTACGACATTAACCTGCGCATGAATGTGCCTAATAAAGTGGCACAAATTGAAATTTTAGATGCCAGACAGTATGAGTCTATCGAAACAATTTCAGAATACAACGGTCAATCTAAATTTGATTTTAATTATAGAATTGATTTAAGATCATTCGAAAAAGATACAACTCTGGCTTACATTATTAAAATCACAGATCAAGATACAAGGACGTTTAATTCTGGTTTTAAAATTAGGGTAAGACCATTTTCATTTCCAACATTGCGTTTAGTTGGAGGAGAGAATATAGCTGTGGCTGCTCCGGCCTATTTTTTAAGAGGGATTATTACGACTGGGCTTAACGCCGTTAGTTCTGTTCAAATATATTTTAAAGGAGAAGAACAATATGCTTTTGAAGCTAATCCAGACGATGAGCCAATTCGAGAAATGCCTTTAAAACAGTTGGTGTTTTTAGGTAATCTGGAAGAAGGTCAGGAGTATGATTTAGATATTGTAATAGAGGACGACAAAGGACAAGTATCTACAACAACGGTTAAAGTTAGAAAAAGTAGTATTATTAAAAGGCCTAGAAAAATTAATTTCGTTCAGCATAATGGTACGGAAGTAGAAATTAATTTAACTTATAATGAGGCCGGAGATGTAACGAAAATGGATTACCTATACGCTAATGGGCAAAACTATTATCATGAGTTTTCTTATAACGATTTAGGTCAAATTGATACGTTAATGTATCGTTCAGGTATTGTTGGTTCGTTCTTTCACAGAGAAGATTTTAGGTATTTTAGTTATGTAGAAGGTACAAATCAAATTGCAACTATAGGCAGACAAATTTTTGACTATGAGTATGGCGAATTAGCAAGTTCAGGAGGTGTAACTACAGATGTTCAAGATGTTGTTTACGATGGTGTTACCAGTAAAATGGTGTCTTACAGAAGAGGATCAACCTTTGTTGATAATATTAGGTATGAAGATCCTTTTAACTTAGGGGAGCATATTTTTGCAGAGTATTGGCAAGATGATGGATATATTGGCAGTGCTGTAAGAAGACAACACCGTTCAGAGTACGATCCGGTTATTTCACCACTATTTACAGAAAAATTCCCACCGTTTATCTTTACAACTGATGTTGTATTGGCAGTATTTAACGATTTATTTTGGACCAAGTATGTTCCAATCAAAACCGTGCCAACAAGTACAAGTTATAATGGTACATATTTACATAAACCAACATATACTTATGAAACCGATAATGAGGGGAATATTGTTAAGTTAATAAAACTGTATAATGGCGGTAGTTCTTTTGGTGGCTATCCGGGTAGTACGGCTGTTTATAATTTTATTTACTAAATAAAGTATACTATTTATAGTATTCCTATTAAAAGGGGTGTTGATGCAATTTTAAAGCATCAACACCCCTTTTTTATTAGTCATAGCCCTACGAAACCTGTGAAAAAGATATTGGTAGAGATAACAAATATTTGAAAATATAACCGTCTGGTCTGTATTATTTTAATGTGTTTTTTTAAAGAAATGTAATAAAATTATAGTATGCTTTGTCACTCTAAAACACAATGTTTGCGTCTTATAAATAAGAGCAGAACTATATTTTAGAGAGTTTGCCCTTTAAGATTTTATCAAATAACTTAATTATTACTTATGAAGAAATTATTTATTTCCGGTATTGTATTGTTAATTCTTGGAATGTCAAATGTATTTGCACAAGGAATTAACTTTCATCATATAAGTCTGGAAGAGGCTTTAGAAAAGGCGGAAAATGAAAATAAATTGGTATTTATCGATTTTTACACGGTTTGGTGTGGACCATGTAAAATATTGGCAAAATATGTTTTTCCTCAAGAAAAAGTAGGAGAACTTTTTAATAAGGAGTTTATTAGTATTAAACTGGATGCTGAAAAACAAGGGGCTCCTGCTGCAAGAAAATATGGTGTAAACGTTTATCCAACTTTACTGTTTTTAAATTCGAAAGGAGAGGTTGTTTGTAAAGGTACGGGATCCATATCTGAAGAAAAGTTTATTGAATTGGGGAAAACCGCTATAACTTCAGCTAATAGTGAGTACAGCCTAGCAAAACTTCAGGAAGACTATCCAAATAAGCAAGATGATGAACATTTTCTAAAGATTTATTTCAATAAAATGATAGAATATGGTCAAAGCCCAGTGGAAGGTATAGAAGCTTGGTTAAAAGTGCAAACAGAAATTGAAGAGGACGATGTAGATATGATGGAGTTCCTAATAGAACATATGTATAATTTAACTACAGGAGGGAAAGCTGAAGAAATTCTGGATATCAACTATGAGGAGTATATGGATATAGCCACTTTAGTTGAGGAGGTAAGATTAAAAACTTTAAAAGCGAATATGGCGAGTAAAACTCTAAATGAAGCTAGGAAAAAGAAAAGTCCAGAATTAATGAGGGAATTTATGAATAAGTGGAATGAGTTAGATGGTAAATACAGAAAGCAGGAAGATTCGATTCCTTATGAAATGGAATATCATATTCTGGCTAAAGATATAAATGAGTATAAGAAAATTACTGCTGCTTATATGGATGATTTAATATCTGAAAATAGTCCTGAGAAAGTAAAAGAAATGGATCATAAGGCTTACATTGACTATAAAACGGCATTTGAGGATAGACCTACAAGATCAGGGTTAGCTAAATTAAAAGATTATGAAGAAGGATTTGTGTCTAGTGAGTTACTAAGAAATGTAGACCATAAAGTACGTACTTATTTTAGTGTAACGGGAAATACAAAGAAATCTTATAAGACAGTTAAAGAATGGATTGAGTATGCTTATAGTTTAAAACCTAACAGTTATTTAGTTGATAACTTAAATGCAGATATTCTAAACAAGTTAGGTAAATCTAAGCAAGCCTTAGAGTTAAAGCAAGCCGCATATAATAATTGGCCTGCAGGAGATAGAATGAAGTCGAGAATTAAGTCTCAACTAGATAAGATGATAAGTACTGCAAGTCTTTAATTAAATATTAAATAGGAATTTACAATGAAAAATATATATAAAATTTTATTAGTGATAATCTTAATGCCTTTATTCACACTAGGGCAAGGGATTGAATTTGAACAAAGTTCTTTTAAAGAAGCTTTAGCTAAAGCTAAGAAAGAAAATAAGTTATTATTTATAGATGGTTATGCAGTGTGGTGCGGTCCTTGTAAAAGAATGGAGAAAACAGTGTTTAAAGAAGCTGTGATTGGAGATTATTTTAAAGAACATTTTGTGGCTGTAAAAGTGGATGTAGAGCGAGGAGAAGGACCAGAACTAAAAGAGAAATATAATATTACAGGCTTACCAGGGTATGTTTTTGTTAATGGTGATGATGAAGTCGTTTACAGAATTTCAGGAGCTAAGAGTACAGAAGATTTTTTAAAAGAAGTTACAAAAGCTGTGGAATATCAGAATGACCCTAACAGTATTGGAAGACTTAACGAGTTATATGAGAGCAATAAGAATGATGAAGATTTTGTTAAACTTTATTTAGATAAATTACACGAAAGTCTAGCTAATAATTACACAGATGTATTAGAGCATTACTTAAGTATACAAACCTCAATAAAGGAATCAAGTAAGGAAATGGTAATGCTTTTGGCCGACCATAGCTCACAAATTATTATTGGTAGTCAGGCTGCAAGTATTATTGCTAATAATATTAAAACGGAGGAATGGAAAAAGTACGTCCGTAAATCTATTCGTGCAACATTTATGTATTTGCCAAAATCGATGATTCAGCAAACTACAGAATATGCTATTTTAAAAAGAGATACTACCTATTTAGAGAAAGCATTGTCTGAAGCCCAGAATTTAGGTTTAGTGAGTAAAATAGAGGAGCAAAGAAAGAGAACTTATACTTATTATTATTTAAATACGGGGCAAGGAGAGAAGTACAAAGCTTTAGCTAAGGATGATATTAAAGAATTTGTAAATTCTTTAAAAAAGGAGGATTTAAGAGCAGGCTATCAAGATTGGCAAAGAAGAATGGATGAGGGCGATATTTTAGCTAAAGGAAGTATGCCATTTTCAAATAGAATTGGAGACCAGTTAATCTCGATGGTTAAGGATTATGCTTTATTTGCTAACACTGAAGAAGAAAAACAAGACGTGTTAGATTGGATGGGAATTGTATATTACATTAGACCAGGAGAGGCTATAGCCATGAGTGAGTATGCGAATGTATTATATGTTTTTGGTGATAAAAATGAAGCTCTTAGCGTCATGGGAGAAGCTGTTAAAATTGCTGAAAAAGATGGGTTAAAAAGAGCTAATGGAATTAAAAAGGATTACGAAATAATGGAAGTAGGAGGTAAATTAACTTTATAATATTATTTTAAGTTACCCAAAGATTAAATATGAAAGTTAATATAAAAAGCTTATTAAACTTTCTAAGTATAATAATTATTTCTGCCCATAGTCATGGGCAGAAATTTTTTATGCCAGAAGGTATCATTTATAAAAAGCTGGATAATGGTTTTTCTTATTATTTACTTCCAGAGGACAGTGAACGCGGTAAAATTACTGTTAATTTAGTATCTACTGTGGGTTCTTTGGTAGAACAAACACACGAGCGTGGCGTGGCTCATTTTATTGAACATATGGTTTTTAAAGGGAGTAAAAATTACCCTGGGTTAGAGACCATGCGAACTCTAGATAAAATGGGGCTTAGAATGGGGCGTGATTATAATGCCAGTGTGAATGGTGATAATACAGAATATCATATAAATTTACCTGAGGGGAATTGGGATTATTTAAAGCAGACCCTGTTGCTTATGAAAGATTGGGTTGGGGATTTGGAAATGGAGGAAAGCTCCTTTAAAGTAGAACAAAAGGTAGTGATTGAAGAAATCCGTAAGAGACCGTCAAGGTTTTCTCCATATCTTAACGGTACTATTCTTGAGGGGCACGATGGCTTGGGAACTGAAGACCAGATAAACAGTATCACAGCCGAACAGGTTCGAAATTTTTATAGCAAATATTATAAACCAGATAAGTTTGCTTTAGTCATTCAAGGTAAAGTAAACGAAAAAAAAGTAGCTGCGTTTATTGATAAATTATTTGGTGCCCTTCCCAAAAATACAGACAATTTAGTCCGCGATTATATGGATTTATCATCAACAACAGTTATCGATTCTAATTTTGAGTCTCCGGTTGCAAAGAATGAAAATTTGTTGATACTGGCATTTAAATTGCCAAGCTATTCTGTAGACGATTTTGCGGCGTTTAGAAGAAACTTCACCCAATATATCTTCAATAAAATATTGGAGCATCGTCTTAGCTCTTATTCTGGTCATGGAATTAAAGAGGCCAAGGTGAGTAATAGTAATATTTTACCAGGAACTTTGATGTTTAATTTCAGATTAAAAGGTGACGAATCGGTAACCTATAAAACTATGTTGGAAACGTTTTGTAAGGTAGTAGCCGATGCCAGAACACATGGGTTTACTCAAAAGGAAATTGATTTCTATATCAATGATTTTATTAAATGGAATGAAATCAACCGAAATGAAGAACATTGTACCCTTATTGATGTATTACAGCATGTTTTACATGGAGATGTGCCGCTTTCAAAGGTCTCTTATCTTAAATTATTGAGAGAACTTCAAGACGATTTAAAGCCACAAGATTTCAATTCTTTGCTAAATGAATTTCCTGATTATTATAAAACTATTTTATATAATAGTTCTTTAGATTACTGGACTGAAGGGTTTAATGAAGCTTATATCTTAAATGAATTAGCAAGCATAAATCAAAAATATGTCAACCAAAAAGCATATACTTTTGGTAATCTTAAAAGTAGTTTTGTGATTAGGTCTAAACCAGATATGCCCGAAATACATCTGGAAAAAATAATCCCTGAAGTTATTTTAAGTAAAAAGCAGTTAGGTACAGGGCTATATTTGTTGAAATACAAAAATGGTCTTTCGGTTGTGGTTAATAATGATCCGGAGGTGAGTCCGGAGGTTCGTATAGTTTCTAAGCATGGGCTAAATAGGCTGCCGAATGAAGATCGATTGCTTTTTAGTGAAGCCGTTAGGTATTTGAATAGTAAATTTGGAGATTACTCAAGTGAAGAATCTTCGGCTTTGCTGCGTAACTATCTGATTTCAGACAAAACTTTTGTAAATAAGGATTATTATGAGTTTGAAATGAGATGCAACAATGTTGGCTTAAATTATGAAAATTTATTAAAAGCATTTCATTTGGTAGTAGGCGAAGAACAGGTTCCAGATAGTTCGGTTATTATTGATAGATTAAATAAAAGCAAAGTATTAAACGAAGAAGACAAGGCTAAGTTTAATAACCAGATGCTTATGCGTTTATTTAATTATAATCAAATGTTTAAGCGCAACTTTAAAGGTGCTTATGTTTATGTTGGAGGGGATTTGCCAGAGGATATCGATGATTTAATTTCAACATATTTAGCCTCTGTAGCACCTGTTTCAATACCTCAAACAATTTCCTTTGAAAAGGAAGAGGAGTCTTTCCCTAACCTAAACTATATTGAAGAGAGTAGGGGAAGTCTTCAAAAACGAGCTAGCTTTATTTTTAAAAGAGGCTTTTCAGAAGCGTATACATTAGAAGAAGAATTAATAGCGACTATTATTTCAGAGTATGGTTATATGAGAATGTTCGATATTTTACGTAAAAAATACGGTCTAGTATATTCCCTTGGGGCTACTGGTTTTGGAAGCAAAGGAAATAAAGTGTCAACTGTAAGTTTACGTTACATAGCAGATAATACTAATCTAACACGATGCAAAGAGCTGATGACTAAAGAAGTTTTAAAACCAATGAGTCAAGGTATTATTTCAGATGAGGATATTGCAATAAGCAAGGCTAAAGTAACTAGTAAATTTTATTTAAATTTTTATGAGGACGAAGTGCTTAGTGATACGTATTTAAAAATGGGGTTACAATACGGTAAATTGTTTTCACTGGAGGAGTTAAAAAGAGCTATAGATAAAATTTCGCCAAAATTAATTAGAGAGCAAATGAAGTATTTAATAGATGTTTCAGAGCCTTTTTGATTGTATTTAAAAAATAATTAAATCTTATTTACGGCTGTAAAAGGAGTTAACAGCTGTGTTGTTATTGTGACCTATTGTCACTCTAAGCTAGAAATATTGCGTCTTATTTATAAAGAGCTGTCTTGTTAATTAGCTAAACTTAAAGCAAACCATATGAAAAAGAGCATTTTATCATTTTTAACATTCATTCTTATAGGCATTTTAAAGTTATCTGCTCAGGGAATTGAATTTCAACATATCTCATTAGAAGAAGCGCTTAAAAAGGCAGAAACTGAAAATAAACTTGTATTCGTAGATTTTTACACCGCTTGGTGTGCCCCATGTAAGATAATGAATAGAGATGTATTTCCTCTTAGTGAAGTAGGTGAGGTTTACAACAAGCATTACATAAGTATAAAGTTAGATGCTGAAAAGGAAGGAGCAAAAGCAGCGGCCAAGTATAAGGTAAATTCTTTTCCTACATTCTTGTATCTTGAAAGTGATGGCTCTGTAGCTCTTAAGGATACCGGTCGTATGCCAACTGCAGATTTCATTTCAAAAGCAGAACAAGCCTTGGCTTCTATCGGAAGTGCATATAGTTTAGAAAAACTAAAGGAAGACTTTCCAAATAAACAAAACGATGAACGTTTTCTTAAAATATATTTGTCTAAAATGGATGAATATGGTCAGGATTTAACAGAAGGTTTTAATGCTTGGTTAAAAGTGCAAACAGAGATAGAGGAATCAAGCATGGAAATGTTTGAGTTATTATCAAAGAATACAAGATATATTGTTTTGGGGGAGAAGGCAGATCAAATTTTAAAAGAGAATTACGAAGCCTACCAAAAGGCAGCCTCGCCTTGGCAAACAAAAATGTTATCAAGATTAAAACCTCAAATTTTAAATAATACTAAAAAAGAGGCCCTAAAACGAAGAGATGCAGAGTTATTTAAGGCCTATATGGAATCATATAAAACATTGCCAGAGGTATATGTTAAAGATGAAGAATTAATTAATTCAGAACTCACGTATTATGTTTTAATCAATGATAATGAGTCGTATAAAGACTTGATTGAGAGCTATATGGATAGCTTGATGCATGAAAAGCTGATTAGAGAAATTCAGGAAGATGATTTGAAATCTTACAACAGGTATAAGCTTGCGTATGAAAAAGATCCTATACCAGCAAGGAAAGCAATGGTGGAAGCTTCTGAAGAGGGCTTAAAAGCGACTAAAATTCTAAAGGATATTGCAGGGAAAGGAACGGCTTATTTACAGCGTGTTTCTTCAAAAAAGGAATATGAAACCTTGAATAGCTGGATTGATTACGGTTATGAATTAAAACCTGAAAGCTGCTACATTGATGATCTTAGATCTAGAATGTACATAAAGCAGAATAAAGTGAAAAAAGCTTTAAAATTTAAAGAAAGAGCTATAGATAATTGGCCAAGATCAGATAAGAAGTTTGTGAATAAGGAATATGAACTTGAACAATTAAGAAAATCACTTTAAATTATTTAAATAGTTAATTACCTAATATTAATATTTATACAACTAGGCAGCATGTTTTTTTTTAAACAGAAAAGCTGCCTTATTACTTTATAAAATGCGGAATATTTTATTATTAATCTTTACCATTCTAATATCATTAAGTGTATGCGCACAATCTGGTATAGATATGTCTCAGCAGGTACCTTTCGATAAAGAATTTAGAATAGGAGTCCTTCCAAACGGATTAACCTATTACATCAAGCACAACGAAACTCCAAAAGGTAAAGCTAGTTTTTATTTATATCAAAATGTAGGTGCCGTTTTAGAAACCGATAAGCAAAATGGTTTAGCTCACTTTTTAGAGCATATGGCGTTTAACGGAACGACGCATTTTCCAGGAAATAGCATGATTGATGTTCTGGAAAAAAAAGGGGTTAAGTTCGGTAAAGAAATTAATGCCTATACATCAACAAATAAAACAGTGTATAATATTAGTCAAGTGCCTGTTACAAGAGAGGAGGATCTCGATACCTGTTTATTAATTTTAAATGATTGGTGTAACGAATTATCTCTTACGGATGCGGAAATAGATTCAGAAAGAAAGGTGATTCAGGAAGAATGGAGACAACGCTACGATGCCAATTATAGATTAGATCAGCAGTTAAAAGACGTCAAATACAATCACAGTATTTATTCCAAACGCGATGCCCTGGGGAGTATGGATGTGGTACAAAACTTTAAGTATAAAGAATTAAGAGCGTTTTATAATAACTGGTGTCGCACCGATTTACAGGCTATTGGTATTGTTGGTGATTTTAATGTGGACGAAGTTGAAGCTAAAGTAAAGGCCTTGTTTTCTCAAATTCCTGCGGTTAAGAACCCTGAAGAGCGTGAGTACGTTATAATTCCTGATAATGACAAGCCCCTTTATAAAGTAGCAACCGATAAAGAGGTTAAAAATGTAGGGTTTACTTTAGAGATCAGACATTTTTATGAAAAGGACAATACTCAAGCCCAATTGCGGGAGACATTTGTGAATGCTTTTTTTAATATTTTAATCAATCAGCGATTAAAAGAAAAATCATTGAATGCCAAGCAGCCATATATTACGGCAAGAGTGTTGTGTGGCGATTTTGAGAAGAATTATAAGGTATTTAATTTAAATTTTAATGCTAATGAAGTAAATGTGAATTCGGCATTAAAATCGGTTTATACCGAAATGCAACGTGTGGTACAACATGGATTTACTGAAAAGGAAATCGATCGTTTAAAATCGGAAATGCTAAAGAAAAATGAGTCAAGAGGAAAGGGGAGATTAAGACAAAATTCTGATGCGATTTGCAAGAGTATTAAAGATGCATATCTAGATGGAGTGGCTGTATCAGACAATGAATTTAATTATTACTTCCTGAAAACAGTCCTTCCTACTATAACTAAAGAGGAGGTGTCTGATTTTGTAAAATCCTTTTTAACAGAAAAGAATCGCGTTTTTATGATTACCGGACCTGATAAAGAGCCATTAAAGGTGCCTTCATTAGCACAGATTGAAGCAATTATAGCAAAAGTTGAAGCTTCAGCCTTAGAACCTTATGTTGAAAAAGCTCCTATAAATGTATCGCTTTTAGATACGCTTCCGGAGGGAGGTAAGATAGTAGGGGAAAAACTTTTAAAGGGGTATAAAGCTGTAGAATGGCAATTAAGTAATGGAGCTAAGGTAATTTATAAAATCAGTAACAATAAAAAAGGGACTCTTGAATTAAAAGCAGTTAGCCCGGGAGGTGCATCTGTATACGATGTTAAAGATATTCCTTCGTTGCAGGCGGTTAGTTTAGCAAATAAATTTGGAATTGGAGATTTGGATCCGTTAACGTACAACAAGGTAATGGTTAATAATTCTGCCAAATCAAATGTTAGTTTAGAAACTTATTTTGAAAAAGTTACAGCGAGTGCGTCAACAAAAGATGTAGAATCCATGTTTCAGTTGGTCTATATGCATTTTGAAAAGCCACGATTTGATGAGGCTAAGTTTGATGAGTTAATGGCCGGTAACTATGGCAGTCTTAAAAGTCCTTCCCAAAATCCGAATACATTAATAGGAAAGGCTTATAAAACCTTAGCAGCGAATGGAGATCCAAGATATTTTGAATACGATAAGACTTATCTTGATCAAATTTCATTTGAAAGGATGAAAGAGATTTATAAGGAGCGCTTTAGTAATCCTGGCGATTTTACATTTTATTTAATAGGAGATGTGCCTTTTAAAACCGTTCAGTCTTTAGTAGAAAAATACATTGGAGCAATTAAAGCCGGAAGTAAAAAAGAAAGTTGGAAACCTTTGGAAGATTATTTTCCTAAAGGATTTAACACACATCGTGTTGAAATTCCAATGGAAGCTCCTAAAGCGACCGTAGTCATAAAAATGCAGAAGCCGTTGGCGTATAATCGTGAGCGCATTGTACATCACACTATTCTTGGTCAAATATTAAATATCCGATTCATCGAAAATATTCGAGAGAAAGAAGGAGGCGTATACACCATAGGGGTAAATGCCGGAGATATTAGAGTGCCTTCTCCTCAACTAAGTATGGATATTTCTTTTAACTGTGATCCTGAAAATGCAGAGCATTTAAATAAGCTCGTTAACAAAGAATTAGAACAAGTAACAAAAGAGGTGAAGCAATCTGATTTAGATAAGGTGGTTTTAAATCTAAAAAAGAATCAACCGCTCTTAAAACGTTCAAACGCCTATTGGATGGAAACCCTGCAAACCTATTATAATTATGGAGAGAACATGATGGCTCCAGAATATTTTGATACTATCTTGGATAAAGTAACTGTAGAAGATATTAAAAAAGCAGCTAGTTATTTCTTCGATAATCCTAATGTTTTAAATATTATTTTTGTTCCTGAAGCGAATTAATTTAATTCAATTTACCGGTAAATTAAAAAGGGAATAAGCTTCAAAACTTATTCCCTTTTTAATTTCTCTGTTTTAAAAAGACTCTTGATAATATTTATAAGATATACAATCTGACTTAAAAAAACGATAAAAGCAACTAGATATATGGCATTGGTTATATTATTATTTGCGTCGTATTGCATGATAGAAACGTGTAAACAAACGGAGATGATCCAGATGATAAAAATACCGCCAAATGTTAACGTCACATGAATAATGTTTAAAGATTGTGATAGACATTTTTCTGCTTTATGCATAATCCAGTAGCCGAGTCCCATAAAGGCGAATAACAAGGAAATAGATAGAAATAAATGAAAGCGACTAAAAATGTAATACGTATCGTAAATACTTAATTGTATCGTGTCGTTTCTACTATATGCCGCATTTAAAATGATAATAGGGATGGAAATCCAAAATATCAGATACGGTCTGTCTAATAGTTTGTACAACATGTCAAATAGGTTTTGGTTTAGGTTAGGGAGCAAATGTTTATAAACATCCACTAATCAAATATATACAAGACGAAAATAATTTCCTATGTAGAATTAAATTATTCGTTAAACGGTAGATGATGATATCATTAAGATAGTATTTAGTCAACAACCATTAGTTTTCAATAATGGTTCTGAAGGTAAGATTAACCCTTGGGGTGGTTATTAATTTAGTAGGTGGCAAACGGTGTAGCCAGTGGGTTTGAGTTTCATCTTTCATAATCAATAGACTACCATGTTCTAAAACGAGTTGTACTTTTTCTTTAGTGTCTTTGTGCTTGAAAGCAAACTTTCGTTCGGCACCAAAACTTAATGAGGCTATGGCTCCGTTCTTTTTTAAGTCTTTTTCTCCATCACTGTGCCAGGCCATGCCTTCACTACCATCGTGATATAAGTTAAGTAAACAAGAATTAAAAGTTTCTCCTGTGTTCTGTTCGATTAATGTTTTTAAATCCAGTAAAGCCTGTGTCCACGGCAAGGCATGTTTAGTAGTGTTGGAATAGGTATAAGAAAACGGTTTTTCACCATACCAGGCTACTTTGCGTTTGGTGATTATAAGTTTCCCGAAAATAATGGCTTCATCGTTACGCCAATCAATATTATCTAGGAGATTACTCAAATAGAAATCAGCGTCTTTTTTATTCAATAGCTTACCGTAATAATTGACGGTACCATCCTGTGGAAGCCAGTTTTTTGATGGGTCGATTTCTGGTTCAAAAAGAGTCATGGGTTATAATATTTCCTTTTGATAGAGATTGTAAGTTGATATTGGTAATACTTTTTCACCAACTTTGTTAAAACCTAAATGTTCGTAATAGCCACAGAGCTTCGGGTTTTTAGAGTCGGCATCGAGCCTTAAATAGTTGCAGCTTTTAGCTTTAGCCTGTTCTTCAATTGATTTTAAAATGGTTTTACCAATACCTTGACCGTTATATTCGGTTTTAACCATTAGCGAATGTACATACAATGCTGCATCCTTTTGATCGCCCCAATACAGGTGGTCTTCGTTTAAAATACGTACCATACCAATGGTTGTATTGCTGGTGTTTTTTATAAAGAAATATTCATTGTTTTTAATACCGTCTTGAACCCATTTAATTTTTTCAGCGGGTGGATTTTTCCAATATTGCCAGTGGTCAATATGCATTTTGGCAATTTTCTCTGCAGCTTCTTTAAATAAGTTCAAAACGGTGTTAAATTCATCTCTGTGAATTTGATGAAAGGTTAATGTCATTTAAGGTTATTTTTTCTTGTTGCCTTTGCCTGAATTATTCTTTTGGGAGTTTCCAGGACTGCCTTTAAATTTTTTTCCTTTGTATTTTACAAGGTGATCGTTGTTATATCTTTGGGGCGAATCGCTGTTTAAGTCTAATTCTATTTTTGCTGCTCTGCCTAAGTCAAAACTCGCATAAAGTGACGGAAGTTTAGCACTCACTCGCCAATTGTCTCCACTTAAGTAAATATAGGATTGTTTTTGAAGATCGTAATAGAAATTACGGTCTGGGAAATATATATGTCTGGTTTTAGCATTGTATCCGTGTGCCGGTGCCCATTTTGGTGGCTGACTATAGCCCTCAAATGAGAAAGCTAGTGTAAAGGTTAAAAAAATAAGGAGAGCAAAAAATCCGTGTTTTGTTTTCATTGTCTGTTAATTTTATGGGTTTAAACTGTCTTTTGTGGTTACAACATTTTAAAAGTTGTAGTACCTGAACATCTAAGTTTGGGGCTTTAAATGGAGAAACTAAGATAATCAATTTACAAAAGATTTTAAGAAGGTCTTGTGAAAATGTATTTCTTGAATTCTCTTAGCAATGTATGTATGAAATGTGAATTCAGGTTGAATACATAATTAAAATGCCGTGTTTAAGTCTTTTTAGTTTTTTTATGAACATATTCCATAACGAAGCACATGACAATAATACCTAGGGCAATAGAAACTCCAACAACATTGTCATGATACTGCTGACTAATTAAAATCAGGTTCTCAGGATTTTTTCCATAGCTTTCCCTTTAGCGAGTTCATCCACAAGTTTATCCAGATAACGTATTTTTTGCATCAAAGGGTCTTCAATATTTTCTACACGATACCCGCAAATAACCCCTGTTATTTTTGTAACATTGGGGTTCAGTTGAGGTACTTTATTAAAGAAGGTTTCAAAATCGGTTTTATTATCTAAAATTTGCTGTAATTCAGATTCATTGTACCCGGTTAACCAGAAAATAATGGTATCCAGTTCGTTTTTTGAACGTCCTTTCTTTTCTAATTTGTTGATGTAGTGCGGATAAACACTCGCAAACGACATGGTAAATATTTTGTGCTTGCTCATTTTTTGGTTAATTATTCTACAACTAAATTTCTGTTTTTTGGGTATTTTACGGTATAGTGTAAATCGAATTCCTTCTTCTCGTTTGGAGAAATGTCAAATTCCCATTTTAGTTCGCCTGTGTCGGTATCTAGCTTAGCTTTAGACGATTCTATAATATCTACTTTAATCTCGTCTAGTTTAGACACAGGAACTTGATCTAAAACAACCATGTTGATAGCTTTAGATTTGTTGTTTTTTACGGAAATGCTCCAGGCTCTGGATTCTTCTTTTTTGGTGCCTACAAATTTCTTAGAGGTATAATCGGTTATTTTTTCTCGATTAACACTTACGTTTTTATCTCTACCTAATGAAATTTCCAAAGTGTCACTAGCGAATCGAGTATCAAGAATGGTTTTACCGACAAAGGTGTTTTCAAAGAAAATATTTGCTTCACCTTCCAGTAAGCTATATTGTTCCCAGTTATTTATGTTAGCCACTAAGTAAGCTTCTTTTTCAATTTTGGGAATAGCATAATATTGATAGTCTGCCGGTAATTTATAGTTGACCATATCTACAGCGTAGCTTTTATTATCTGAGTTGATGGTGTATGGTATATCGACTTCAAATTCTATGGTGGTTTGATTTTCTGTTTTTTGCATAGGGATGGCTTTGCTTTCTATATTTTCAGCTTTAGCTATTTGAATGCCTGAGACTTTCCCCTCTAATTTTGCTCCAACCGAATGAGATTTTTTTTGTCTTCCATAGCCAACTACTACGACTTCTTCCAACTTCTCTTGGCTTTCAATAAGCCTGACGTTTAGTGTAGACCCTTGAACAGGAAGTGTTTTTGTTTCATAACCAATATAAGAGAATTTTATAAGACTTGAATTATCAGGAACCGTTAAGGAATAAAAGCCGTCAAAATCTGTTGTTGTGCCTATGGATGTTCCATCAATCATTACATTAGCTCCAGGCAAAGGTGAGTTGTCGCTATTGCTTATAACGGTACCTGAAATTTCATTGACAGATTTATTATATCTTGGAGGAGACATATTATAATCCAGATAATAGGTTCTTAATTCAGGAGCGATACCAGATAGATTAGGGTTTGCAGACGAAAATTTTAGTTTTACATTTTTCCAGTCAATTTTCGTGTCTTGTTTAACATTAGCTTTATAAACAAGTTGAATTGGTTCGTCTATATCTTTCGCTCTAATATCGTAAGAAGGAAACCATCCGGCATTGTTAACAACATAGGTAAGTGTTAGGTTGGCCTTTGTTGCTTGTTTTGCTTCAATTTTTACAATAATTTCACCGTTAGCAAACTCCTTTTTGCTTGTTATGGTTTTTAACTGGTCTTCGAGGTCGCGTTGTTCTCTAATTAAATGGCTTAAGCCTTTCTTTATTTCCAGTTCTTTAAGTTTTAAACTGGTTAATTTGTTACTATAAAAGTCTGACGTGGTTTTTAAGTCGTTCACATTTAGTGTTCGGTCTTTGCCTCCTATTTGTCGGTTTTCATTTAAAAATGCGATTTCTTCATTGATGATTGTAATTTGAGTTTTTTCTACATCAATCTTTTCTTCTATAGTTTCCAGAGCTTGTTCTAAGTCAGTGAGTTCTTTAGATTTTTCTAATTTATCCACAAAGTTTTGTTGATGATTTACACCAAGGACGGTGACATCGCCCAAGGCTTTTACTTGAACACTTTTATTTTGAATGAAGGGCGATAGATTAGTGAATTTTAAAATTGATACGCCCGATTTTAAAGCCACTTCTTTTTTTCGTGTTATCTGTGCACCTTCTATAAAAACGGTAACATCATTTATTTCGGTATTTACAGGAATTTCATTTGATTCCTGAGCAAAGTTGTAATTACAGATAAGAAGGAATAGTAGCAGACAATATTTATTCATGTTAGAATTTTTTATAGGTTTAGTAGGCTTCGAAAAATTTTATCTTTTAAAGATAGTAAAACTTTACTTACGATTTGAGGTAAGGGTAAAAGCTTGTTGTTTTATTTCTTGTTAGAAGTGTATTTATCGTGGAGGCCAATACCATTAAGAATATTATCAGAACATTTTTCAATACGCGATAGTCGGGTGGCCGATTGTTTAGCCGCAGAAAAATACAGGATGTAGCCACGTTGTCTTCCCGGTGTTAATTCTTCAAAAGCCGATTTTAATACCGGGTCTTCTTCAAACTTTTGTTCCAGCTCTTCAGGTAGTGGTTCTAGTCGTTTCTTAGTAGGAATGCTTAAACCTTGTTTTTCAATTTCAATGGCTTCAAATATGCAGGCTTTAATATCAGAAATCAAGGGGTTTATTTGTTCTGTACTGGTGAATTTTAACTGACGCACGGCTTGTGAGTTTTCTCCGGGAGCCACTAAAAGTCCTTTGTCATTACTAAGCAATACGCCTTTAAAAAAGTTTAGTGAGCAATAGTTTTTAAAAGCACTAAGCATAAGTACATTGCTATTGTTGTAGGTGTAGCAGGGCACGCCCCATTTGCAGGTTTCGGTTAAACCGCATTCCAGAATGATGGTGCGTAACATGTGTAGTTCTTCGTCCCAGTTATGTACTTTACAATCGGGAGTTCCGCCAAGAGCACATCGGCCGCAGCCATCAGTAAAAAAGGTTTCTACATCGGTAGTCATCATGATTTACAGCGATTAATAGGCTAATATACTAAACTTTATGTCAAACAAAAACGCCTTGTAAGAGGACGTTTAAGTTAATGTAATCGTATGTTGTTATTCAACGTTTAATTTTAAAGTATCATGATGAAAGGATTTGATGCCAATCAATCCATGTTTGGTTTCTCCGGGTTTGATTACGGTTCCGTTAAGGTCGTAATTCTGTAATTCGGTTTTAAACTTTTTATTAGCAGAACTGGCCTGAATTACGTTTCCTGCTGCAATGCCAGGACCTAGAACCAAACCAATAGGGGTGGAGCTGGTTTGTTCTTCAACGCCATAAGAGTTAGTCGTAGAGGTGTAAAAATTAACCGGAGTAAGTAACAAATACAGTAAATATAATGCCGATTGTTGTTTTAAGGTTTTAAACGTTTGCTCAGTTTCTAATACCTGAACCGCTTCACCATTGGTGTATTTAAAAGTAACGTTGTCTCCAAAGATAATGTCTTTATCAGAATGGTTGGTGATTTTAAAAGCGACTACTTTAACACCTTTTTTAATCTCTTTTTTTGAATATTTTCTTTCAAGCAAACTGTATCGGTATTCCAGTTGAATACCCTTTGTTTCAGTTTTAGAAACATAGTTTACCGATGTTGGATTAATGGTTTGGTAGCGTGATGCACAATTGGTTAAGGATAATCCGAAAAATAAGAATAAGGTAATTTTAATGAATTTCATGGTTGTATTGTACGCGAAATAAAAAAAGCATAAGCTCTTAATTTAAGAGCTTATGCTAGTAATCGGGTTTTTGTTATTCTGTAAGTTGTGCTAAGTGTGCTTTCCAGTTGTCTGGAATGTCGTTTATGCTATAAACTTTTAATTCTTCATTTGTACTGGCAGTGCTAACAGGTGCAAGAGTTTCGTTCAAATACTCGGTATCCAGTTTATACATGGCGCCGGTAGCAGGATCTACAATAAGCAAACCAATTAAACCACCAATAAGAATGTTACCAAAGTACCAGCCGTCCAGTTTAAATTCTACCGGAACCATTTTAGCGTCGTAGCCTTCTTTTTCAAACTTCACCATATAGCGCGCTTTACTGAAAAACCCATTACCGGCTTTTAGTTTTAAGTTGGCCGGTGTAGCACCTTTGTAAATTTCCACACCTTTTTTGTTGGTAATGGTAATTGACGCTTCCGAAGGGGTACTGTTAATAGAGATCGGATAATTCGATTTGCTTACGATACTTGCGCAGCTTGTGGTCAGGATCAGGGTTCCTGCCATCAAAATTGAGGTTATTTTATGTGTCATAAATGAAATGTTAGTTGGTGTCTACTCCTGTTTAAGGTCTGTTTTCGACAAGTTACGACCATGTGAAGTTAGGATGAGGTTTATAGATTAATATAGTGTATAGAAATGATATAATCAATAGTTTTATTTGCTATAATGGAATAGCAACCCCTACTGCTAAAGCTCCTGAGAATTGTTCTTCTTCAGGGTGATAATAATAGGTAAATGCCACATCAACATTATGCTCTCTTCCCAGCTCTAAACCCAGAGAAAACGGAATGTGATATGCCAGTCCGGTACGATCAATATTGGTGTATGGGGTATAGGTTCTAAAGGCTCCAATCGATGCTCCGATACCTAGTTCAAAGTACGGGGCAATCCATGGAATAGGAAAGGTTACCCGGCCTTTTCCTCCAAAAAGAAAAGCTTTCGATGAAGATGTATACTCACTTTTATTTCCATTTGATGCTCTGCCTTGTTTGCTTGTTAATATTAAACCAGCGTACGGACGAACATCAAACCATTTTGAGGCTTCAAGAATGTATTCCGCCTGTGCATAAAATCCGGTGTTGAATATGTCCACATCATCGTAAGGGGCGCTCAGGCCATAACCAATATTAGCCTCAATAGCCGTAGGTTTAAAAAACTGTGCGTAACCCTTCAGTAGGGTTATTAAAGAAAAGACAATGAATAAGTTTAGTTTCATATAAATGGTTTTAAACGCCATAACCGTTTTTAACGAGCGCTAATATAGATATTATTCTTACAGTAAAATGTGCGGTTTTCCGTAAATTTAAAAACTTCTTTAACTAACGGTTTAGTCTCTTTCTGATTTTGGTTGTTTGAAGGGGGCCGAAAGGAACTTATCAACATTCGCATTAAAGTAGTCAAGGATTAGCTATCCGGATGTGATGGAGCTCAGTGGACTTGATATATATTTGGAATGGGTTAAGCGGTGGTTTATAAAACCGAGTATTAGCATCAGGCGTAATAGTTGGCTGAAGTATGTTGTAATATGTTGATAATTTGTTGTTTTCGATGTGAAAAAAAGTCTGGTGTTGCATGGGTGCTTTGTGAATGTTTATCATTTTACTGATGAATAGCGCTATGTAGCAAACTATCTATAGCCTTTTGCTGTGTGCGTTCGTAAGCATTAGGTGCGTTATTTTTCAAGAGGAATAAATAAGGAATAGAATCACCTTGATGAAACCAATTGCCCTGATGTTGATAACTCCCCATCCAGCTTTCAGGAGGTAAGATACGTATGTCGTTTCTATGACAGAGTGACGGATCGAGATGCACAATGTTGTTATTAATGTGTAGTGTTTTATCAAAAAGGCCATGGTTATGGAAATGGTGCATAGACGTTTCCTTGGCATCATAGAATACAACAATATAATCATTATCTGTGGATATGTTAATATCTGTAGTAGCATTCATGTATTTAAAACCAATATAACCACCAGCAAATAGTAATAATTCTATTGCAAAGATGATATAGTAAGGTGTACTTTTTATAACAAACCGATCTAAAACATATAGGCCTATAATAAAACCCGTAACAGGCACTGCTATAATCGGGTAAAGAATCATCGGACTTTCATGAGTTAATCCTATGTAAATGGATTGTATGGCAATTACAATGCTTGTTATTGTAATAATGGTAAGTGGCGTCACCGGATAAACCCAGGATTTAAGTGTTTTTAAAGTCTTCATGACTTGTAATATTTAGCATAAAACCAACCCCTTACTTAAAGGTACGAAATTTAATGAGAGGTTGTTACTCATAAAAGGATTTATTAGTCATAAAAAAAACGCCCTTATAAGGGCGTTTCGGTTTAAAGAATTTGGTTATGTTTTAGTCTGTGTTTAATACTAAATCTATTCTTTTTTGGTTTCTAATTACTTTAATTTTTAATTGCTTTCGCCAACGGTTTCCTTGGTATTTACTTAAAAGTTCCGAAGTGTTTTTAATAGGTTCATTATCTATAGCTATAATAACATCATCAGCCTGTAAACCGGAATGGTTAACTTGGCTGTCTGCCTTTATGTTTAAAACAATAACACCATTCATATCAAACAATCCAGAAGCCGATTGTTCTTCGGGTGTTTCAATATTTTTAAGTGTAGCACCCAACCATTCCAGAGTTTTACTTTTGGTGTTGGTAAGTGATTGAATCTGTAACGCCGGAATATTCGGTTGTTTGGCTAAAGCTTTTAATTCCGGGTTTTGAACACCAAATTGATCCATTGGGAAATTTTTGAACCCTACTTGTAAAGCAATCGAATTTTCAGAAACCGTAAAGTCTCCATCCTTTGGATTTATAAACATGGGATTTCCATATACACTATGTTCATCAGTGTGGTTTTGTTGCGCTAAGGCCAAAGCAGTACTGTCAGGAAACACATTATAGTCGACTTCTTTTCCCCAGCCTTTCAGACGTATCGGGAAATGTTTGGTCATCGAGATGTTGTGTTTAAAAATGTCTTCACTATTGTCGAACCATACATGAGGGTGAAAACCATTATTCACCATGATATTATTTTCTACTACACGGTAAAAGCCTTCACGAAGCTTGATGCCACCATTAAGGCAGAGGTTATTGTAAATGTGGTAATTCGAAGAGCCGTCATCCAGGTCAATATCCCATCCGTGATTACAATGAAAGCGGTTGTTACGAATGATGGTGGTATGCATAGCATCCCAATATGGCATTTTTGGATTGGCGTGTACTAAACTGTCAATCGTGTTGTATCTTGGGTGCCAGTACCGATCACGTCCCCATGAATTGAAAGCACCGTGGTCGCTGGTTTCTAAAACGGTATTAAACACATCGTTGTACTCAATAATATGTCCGCCCCAGGTACCTTCACTCACATTAATTCCGGCACGTGGTACATTGTAAATGCTATTGTTTTTAACATGGATCTTCATAGCCATAGATAATTGAACTCCGGCGACCTGTTTCTCAATTTCTCCTATGTTATGAATAAGGTTGTTCTCAACCATGCCCTTGGAAGGGTATAAGTCGTTAGCAGGACCTTGAAGGGTGTCTAAGTCTTTTGAAGGTAAAAAGTTTCCATATTGAAATGAAGGCGAGCGTACCGCCGAAGGATCACCAACAAAGCTAATAGCTGAAGCGCCACAGTTGTAAATGTAGTTGTCTTTAATTTCGGTGGTGATATTATAGCCATCAACAAAAATAACATTTCCTCCAAGGTTGGTGAATTCACAATCTTGAATGCTACAGTGTTCGGTGCCTTTAAAAGTGATAGCACCTCCTCGGTATATGGTCCAGTCACTGCGCAGTAAGGGCTCGTATTCTTCCATAAAGGTAGGCTGGGTGTGTTTAAAGGTAATGCCTGTAATGTGAATGTTTTTAACAGGTTGTTCTAAGCTTCCTTTTATGTCTATCAGGTGTTTTAGAACTGAAACTTCAACACGGGCTGTTTTTAAATCTGTCCCTGGTTTAACCCATAGATAAAGCTTTTTGTCCTGTTTGTTATAATACCATTCTTTCTCGCTATCCAATTCTTCGAAAATATTTTCAACCATACGTAATTTTGGATGCATGGCAGAGGGACGGTTGTTTTGGTGTCCACCGGTAAGTTGTAGCTCTCCATCTTCATTAATACCTGTTATTTGGTAGTGAAATCCACCCCAGCGTCCGCTGTGCATGGCGTGTACATAACCACCAACAGGATTGTTCCAGCCACTTATACGTTCTTTAGAGATAGCATCAGCCGCATGGCCTTGCCAGGCACCACCATTAGCATCATAGTTAGGGTAGCGTGCCAGAATTTGTTTTTCGCCATTTACAAATACTTGATTAAAGTCTATCGTTTCATCAATAGTGGTTACCCATATACTATCGTTATAAGGCGTCCAGGAGGTTTTAATAACTTTAGAGCCTTTAATACTGACTTTTGATTTGTCTTCACCAATAATGTCTAAATTATTTAATTCAGGAGTAATGATTAAGGGGGCAGTAAGGTGGTAATCACCTGCTAATAACTTAATACTAACCTGGTCTGTACCATTGGTTTTGGCTGTTTTTGCTAAATCAAGAGCTTTTTGTAAACTTTGTACGGGCGACTGTTTAGCCCCTTGATTGCCATCATTACCGTTAGGGCTCACAAAAATTTCTACAGGTAGCCTATGGCATCCTGTAAGAATAAGTAGCACTAAAACGGATAATACGAATGTTTTTTTTTTAACATAATTGAGTTTAATTAATTTAAAATTTTATTCCAGTCAACAGGAGTGGTGTTAAAGTTTAGAATGCGTATCTCTTTTGGTTTTAATATAATCTCAAGAGTATCACCAAAGGAATACTGAGATTTAAGCCCCTCTAAGTTATCTTCTAAAGGAGATGAAAGCCAAAAGCTGTCTTTTTGATTGCTAAGTCCTAATTTTCTATCAAGTTTTATAGCATAAATGCTTGTCTCCTCGCTGGGGTTATGAAAGGAAATATAGCCTTGCTCTTTGTTCCAGGCCGTAAACCCGTAGGTTTTATTTTTTCGTGGGTCGCCTCCGTGCATTTTAACATGATTAAAAGTGGGGAAAACGTTTTCACTCCATTTTAAGCCTTCAGAAAGCACATCCCAGTCAGTTTCAGAAAGCACGTCTGGTTTGATATACAATTCGATAAATCCTGTGCCTCTAGACATGTTCATAAAGAGGTAATCTTTAAAGGAGTCTATGCTTTCTCCAGTTTTTGTCTTTTTGGGTTCATGATTAAAAATGGCCTGCATCGGGAATTTGGTATGCTCTGTTTTAAATATTTCATAGTATACCCCGTCTCTATAGGTGAGTTCTTCTGTTCTTGAGCTTCCTTTCGAGGCATCACCAGCATTAATCATCCATACCACATCAATGTATTGTAACCACCAAGGACTTAAGTAAGCACCATTAGTTATAGCTATAAACACTTCAGGGTTTATTTCAGCCATTTTGTTAAATATGGTTATTAATCGCTCGGTCCCATTAACCAGATAGTAGGTTTTTAGTTCATTATATTTGGCATCATTTAAAAGGCTATCATTGGCTTTTACGTTTTCCAGTCCTAATTGAGGCATTGCCGGAGTACCGCGTCCATTTAATTCAAAATCTCGGATGTTTAAATGCCCGAAGAGCCCGTCAAATTTATAGTAACTAATACCTTTACGAGTTAATTCTAAAACACGGTCTTCCAGTTTTTGCATATATTTCTCTCCAGTCATAGACATGGATAACTGTAAGCTTTCGTATCCTTGATTTCCAAGTTTTTTTACCATGTTTCTGGCGCCAAAAAAACAGCCAGGACTCAGCCAAAGGCCTAGTGTAGATTGTAAGGAATCTACGCGATTAAGAGTTTCTTTAAAATCAGGCGTAAACTTGTCGTTAATTTTCCAAAGTTCATCACCCCAGTCTGATTCTGGTCTTCTACTATCCTGCCAGCCATCATCTATAACATAAGCATTTAATGGTGTAACTCCTCTTTTGTCAACAAGTTCTGTATGGATTTTTTCTACACTGCTTTTAAAGTTTTCTTTATTGACTTTGGTCAGGTAATCAAACCACGAATTATATTGTACCTGTAGTCGTAGAGGGCGAATACGAATATCCTCAATATAGTTGTAAAAAGCGTCGTCAATAAAGGAGTAATCGTCAGCGACACCACAAACAGCATTATAAGAAGTAAAGGTTTGTTTAGGGAGAATTTTGTTTCCCCATAAATAGCCGCAATTTAAGGTGTTGTTTGTTACTTTGTTAGTAGCAGCCGGAAATTCAATACCCCAAAAGGTTGCGCTGGTTTTGTCGTAAAGCGGTTGTCCTAATCCTGGTTTCCAGTTGGCATGAGCCTGAGACGTAATAGCTTCTTGTTGATAAGGTTGGTAGGCACCGTTAGAAGTTACTGATTCTACATCTATTCGCTCCAGTGTTAAAGCTTGGTTAGAAATTATCGACAATTGTTTTCTTATATAATGTGCTTTGTCAGATAGGGAGTAATGTAGTTTTAGCTCTAATTTATGTTTTTTATTTTTTAATTTAAAAACAAGATGTTGTGTTTGCGCTGTTTTAAAGCTTTTACTGCTAATGACTTTAAAATCAGAAGTTGTTAATGTAATATCCCCTTCTGGTATATCAGTTCCTTTAGAAATTCTTAGTTTAAATTCATCAACCAAAGTAGGTATAAGTGTTGATCCATTTAGTTTGTTAACAATTTTTGTGGTTATGAGGTGACCATCTTTAACAGATAGGTTTCTGCCTATATAATCGTTTTCAATAACATGTTCATTTTTCTTTGAAAAACTAAGGAGTAGTAATGCTAAAAATAAAAATGGTAATAGGTTTTTTGTTTTCATAGGATCCTATGGGAGTATTAGAGTGTGTTCAAGCACACCCGTTTTTTGCGTTTTTAGTTGTGTGCAAGATATAATGTTTTTTTACAATCTCAAAATGGTGATTTCAGGTAATGCAACGTATGAAAATACACCCTGATTAGGCTGTATTTTTATTTATAAAAAACAAGGTGTAAATATGAATTTACTTACTTGAGTTTTGTGGTGGATAGTATTTGAATCCGTATTTTCTGATGGTTAATCAGGTTTGTTTTATTTAGTTATAGTGCTATGACTAAAACCAGAAATTAACCCCAATGCTTAAGGAAGCTGCATTGTAATTTTTTTGATTAATATGGACATAAGACGCAGTTAAGGCCAGTTTTTCCTTAAAATAGTAACCAACCACCGGCCGTAAGTAGATGCCTCCAACATTATCATCTTCAAGACCGCTGCCGAAATAATTTCCAAGATTACCATCAATGGCATAGCCTAAATCGAAACCAGCAGCCCAGGCAGTATTTAGTTTAACTCTGCCGCTGGCAGCAATAGGAATATATATAGCAGGTAATGAATCAAAAGAACTGGCTGTACCATCTTCAAATAAATACATAACACCCACTGTTGGCCCTACATAAACCTTGTCAGATACTTGCCAGGAATAGTATATGTTACCTTGAAGCGCAAAAGAATAAAAATCGGCAGAATCGGCTAAAGGTATGCCCACATTAGCTTCAAACCGAAACCCTTCCTGAGCATTAAGTTGATGAGAATAACAGATTAGGAAAAGGATTGCGATAAATGGCCACTTACTTGTCATAATAGTTGTTTAAAAGTAAGAAGAAATAGCAGTTAAGGCTTTTATAAAGATACAATAAAAAATATTATGGAAATCTTAAAAAGTTTCTTAGAATCAAAAAAATACGCTCTAATCAAGGCATTTTTTTATCAATAGTGTTACCTCAGTTCTGCAAATACCGGTAAGTGGTCTGAAACACAAAGACCGTTTGAACGACGATCATCTACGTGACGGTAATTAAGTATCGTAGCATTTTTAGTGAAAATATAATCGATTCGATTTTCTAAAGTAGCCATAGGATCAAAGTTATTAAAGGTACCCAAAGGTCCGTAAAACGGACTCATAGCAGATTCCTGTCCGTCATCAAGAGCGGTCTTAAAGGTTTGTATAGCTGCGCTGTCGGGTGTGCTGTTTAAATCGCCCATTACAATCAGTTTTTCTCTGGTAATGCCTAATTGCTCTATGGTTTTTAAAATCAGCTTAGCCGATTCCTCCTGTGCTTTAGGACCGATATGGTCGAAGTGGGTGTTAAACACATAGATCACTTCTCCCGTATGCCTGTTTTTAAACAACCCGTAAGTACAGATACGTTCCATAGAAGCATCCCAGCCCACCGATATTTCCTCTGGCGTTTCCGAGAGCCAGAAGGTATGTTGTTTTAATACCATGTATTTGCTGCTGTCGTAGTACAGGGCAGAGTATTCTCCTTTGGTTTTTCCGTCGTCACGACCTACACCAATATAGTCGTAATTGCTGGTGTGTTCTTTTATAAATCTTACCTGATGTTGTAAACCTTCCTGAATCCCTAAAAAGTCGGGGTGGTAGTAGTTTATAAGCTTAACCACTTCAGTTTTGCGGTATTCCCACCAATTGGCTTTATCGTTGGCATTGTCGTAGCGAATGTTAAACGACATGACCTTGGTTTGTGCCTGAGTCGACAAACCAGCAAAAACCATGATTAAAAGAAGGCATCTGAAGTATGATGATTTATGTCTTATTTCCATTTCGGATGTTTCTGTAGTTCTTGTTCTAATGCGTTTTTAATGCTTTGCTCTTCAGGACTCAGAGAATCTAAAGGCAGCGGAGATGTTTCCAGTTTGTCATCGTTCAGATTAAAGAACCTGTTATTGGGATACAGTTTATAATCGAGTGAGCGTACAAATTGATTTCTATATTTACTCACATTTTGTCCCCATCGAGGGTCATAATGCACAAAGGCGGTTGCTCTGGGCAGATAGTCTTTACCGGTTAGTAGCGGATAGAAACTCTTTCCGTCAGATACCACTTCCGATTCTGTTAAATCTGCCAGTGTAGGGAAGAAGTCACTAAACTCAATCAGGTGATTAAAAACCGATTTTTCTTTTATCTGTTCTGGCCAGTACACAATAAGAGGTACATGTGTCCCGGCATCAATAGTATTGCCCTTGCCTCCAATAATAAGTTCATTATTAATGCGTGATTGTATGGTGGGGTGCGTACCATTATCGCCGGTAAAGATTACAATGGTATTATCTGCTAATTGTAAATCTTCAAGTTTTTGGGTGATCTTACCGACTATTTTATCAGTGTAGGCTACCATGTCTTTAAAGTAAGTGGTGTCGTTTTTATAACGGTTTTCTCGGTCGTTCCAGGTTTTGGAATCTGGTGTAGGTACAAACGGATCGTGTACTAAAACCATAGGGTAATACACAAAAAACGGTTGGTCTTTTTTACGTTCTATAAAATCTAACACATAGTTTGAGAAGATATCCGGACCGTAGTCGTCTGCATTTCGTTTCAGAAATTCACCATTCTGTTCAATAAGGGGGTCACTAAATCTTTCGCCATCAGCTCTGGTTTTTGTTAGTTGCCATAAGCAATACTCATCAAATCCAAACTTATTGGGGCGGGTATTATCATTCCAGTCACTAATACTATCCTTAAAAGATAAACCGTTTAACTGCCATTTCCCGGCAATACAGGTTTCGTATCCAGCATCCTGCATGAGGTTCCCAAAGGTATACTCCAAATTGTTCAAATGCCCGAAATACTCATAGTTTCGGTAGTTGTATTTGCCTGTCATGATTTTTACGCGCGAGGGGGTACACAAGGGCTGTGATACACAGTTTTCGAATAACATGCCTTTCTCGGCTAATTTGTCAATATTAGGGGTGTTATAGGAAGTAGATCCGTAAGCACTCAGGCACTCGTAGCCCATATCGTCTACCATAATAAGTACCACATTGGGCTGTGTTTTTTCTGCCTGTTTTGAGCAGGAAATAGATAGCAGAGCTAAGAGGAGTAGTAAAGTTTTATTGATTAATTTCATTAGGTTTTGATGTTAGTAAATTTGAAATACCGATAAAACTACATAATATTTTTTAGACCCTCAATTATGTGTTCGCTAAGGTATATTTTATCTTTAGCTTGTTTTGCCCTTTTCTATTTTGAAAAGTTCCATGCCTACAGATAATTTAGTATGTGTTTTACAAGCCCAAAGCATACGGCCACTACAAAAACTTTCAAATTCTAAAGTCATGTTATCAGATTCTAGAATACAAATAATATCTCCTGATTTTATAATATCCCCTGGCTTAGCAAACCATTTTGTTACAGTTAGCTTGTCTTTTGTCCCCAAATCGGGTAGTATTATGGTCTGTACATCATCAGTTTGTTTATTAGCATGGTAACTGTAATTTGAAGTTTTTGAAGTCTCTTTAGTTAGCTTTCTTCGGTCTTTGTTACTAGGAAAGAGGCTTTTCAGAATGGTTTTTAACATAATATTGGAAAGGTCAATTAATCGTTTCTGTAGAGTCTAAAGCCGAATTTTAGTAAAAAATAATCCAGAATGCCGATAGGAACATTTATGGTTAATAAACCAGCAAAGTAGCCCCAGTCGCCTGCTTGTTGATCTATCATAGCTTTACTAAATGCGGAAAGAATTAAAGGTGTTTTTGAAATCAATGAGATTAGAAGGCTTATGCCAATAAAGATTAAAACGACGCTCAATAGTTTTTTTAGCATGTGTGTTATTTAAAAAGGCTTAGCTACAAATTTTGATAGTAAATTTTAGCAGACTCAGCCAGTTCCTCAGAAATCTTAGCATCAAAACTAAACGAATAAATCATCCATGTGTCTTTAGGTTTGTAGTACTGAAAAATAAAGCGTAGTGGCTGGCGGTCGTATTTAGCCATATAGCTTAAATGCACAAAACTACTTCCTAAAGATTTACTGTTTATCTTTTCGTTTCCATAGTATTCTCCAACATAGTCTTTGTTTAAACCTTCCAGCTGACTTTTTAAATTAGATATAGCGTCGGCATTTCTGGTAATCCAGCTGTTACTTTTATACAATTCATCAATAGCTTTTGAGGCACCCTCATTTTTAAAGGTTTTAAAAAAGGTATCTGTAATCTCCTGTGGTGTGTTTTGTGCAAAGCTTGTGGTAATACATATAGCAATAAGTAAGGCTGTTAGGTAAGTTTTCATAAGGTAGGGGGTTAGTATTTGTAATTTTCTTACAATATATATCGCTTTTCTGTAACTTCAAAATGGAAACCCTTACAAAATTAAGGGCGTAAAAAACGCTCCGTACAGAGCGTTGTCTATTAATAGGGGGTGTTTGGGTGTTAATTCAGGCTATCAATAACGGCTTTTAGTTTATCCTGAATCTCTGTAGCTACATTGCCAAGACTGTCATTTTTTACAGCGATCATAGATGCTACCGGATCTACCGCTGCCACTTCAATAGCGCCGTTGTCGTTTTCCATGACTACAACATTACAGGGTAAAAACAGTCCGATTTTATCTTCATGGCTTAAGGCCTGATAAGCGTATGGCGGATTGCAGGCGCCCAGTATTCTATACTTTTTAAAGTCAACACCCAGTTTGTTTTTTAAGGTCTGGGTAATATCTATCTCGGTAAGTACCCCAAACCCTTCGGCTTTTAAAGCCAGAGTCACCTGCTCAATAGCGTTATCGAAGTCCTGTTCTTTTAATATTTTACTGAAATAATAACTCATAAGTCTCTTAGTTTACAGATTGTTATTTGTTCCTATAAGGTACTTATTTTATGGCATGTATCAAAGTCTTCTTTTTAAATAGCGGTTTGTGTCATGGTCGCTATATGCTGGTTGTTTAATCCCATATTTCGGGACGGTTAATTTCCATGGCTCTTAAATAGGAGAGAAATTGCCCTGCATGAACAGATTCATGATATCCAATTCGTAATAAATATTGCGCAAGAGGTTTCTTCTCACCATTTCCAGGATGAACGATTTTTGTTTCATTTAATTCTATTTCCGAAAACCGACTAACGCTTTCTAAAAATATTTTTCTGTAAGGTTCATAAAATTCGAGTTCCTTGGCTACACTAATAAAGGGTCGGCTTTCCCAAGGTGTTTTATAATGGGCCATATCTTGTTGATTAATAATCATATTCCATCCATAATCAGCTTCCAGTACATGTCGTATCATTTCCATAGCACTCATGGCATTATTGTCGGGTTTCCAATGGTAATGTGTTTGGGGAAGTGCATTCCAGAGTTTTATGCTTTTTCTTCTTATTTCTGTAAAATTTAGAATTATAAGTTCAGATGCTGTCATTTTCTTGGGTTATAGTATGCGTTGTATGGTGAATACTTCATTTATCAAGATAGGGAATTTATGAGGGTTTTTAAAATTAGGCGAGAACAAGCCATGAGTTATTTTGTTTGTAGCATGCCATAAGTTATAGGCAACCCCATAAGTGTTATTTAGTACGCAGCATTATTCATTTAATAAATTAAGCAATCGCTTTATTTCGTATCTTTAATAGGATCAAGGAAATAATCCTGAGAAGACGTTATGGTAATTAGAAAAAACATTAGTCGATTTGTTCTTTCTGTTGTCATAATTTTGTGTTGGCAATGTAAGGAGCAGGAGAATGAGGACATCCGGTTGATGTCTTTTCAAGGCTCCAATATTGGACGTTTTACAGAGATCAGGACGAGTTTTTCGGCATTAGACAGTCTTGGTTATGTAAATCTTTTAACTCACAATGGCGACTGGCTTTCTACAAACGAGTTTTTATTTTCTGTTCATAGAGATTTAGGCGATACCTTGCATATTCAGGAATCAGATTCTGTAATGTCTATCAATGGAAATATAATCGCAATATCCATTTCAAAGAACGGTCCGTCTAATACGTTTTTCAATCAACTTACAGCGGAAGACATAGCGCAACTTCGAACCATTCAGTTTAAGATATCTATAGGAGATACTATCAAACCTTATTTAAAAAGAATAGGTCGTTTAAATCCTGCAGTCGATATGGTTTTTTTTCCGGAAGTAGACTCGGTGAATCTCTTGAACAGAGATTTACGCTGGCTTTCACAATATTTTAAACCCAGGGCGTTATTCTTTCAGAATGAAACAGACTCTGTTTCCTTATCCAGTCTTACGCATTTTCCTTCCTTAGAGACCCTCTTTATTAGCCTGCCTGTAAAAGGAACTGTTGCTTTCCCCCAGCTTCCTCATCTAAAAGAAATCATGCTTTACAATGAAGAAGATCGTATTTCGGTTGATGCAGATTTTTTTAATCAAATGCCTGATTTAACATCGTTAACAATAATTAATGAGAGTGACGCAAATTTCGACTGGTCTTCCCTGAATACCTTGAAAAAGCTTCAGAGTCTTTATATCGAGTCCGATAGCATCATCCTTAAGGATGTATATGTACACCATCCTCATTTAAGTGCTCTACACTTGGGGTTTAATGAAGTAGAAGGTGCATCCATTTCAGATATCTTCAAGAAAAATAAACTTAAAAGACTTTCTGTTTATTCGATGGATGATTCCTTAAAGGGCCTATATTCTGAAGTGTTACCAGATGCTTTTCCTGAATTAGAATCGCTTGAATTTAAAAATAATGACAGTCTGTTAGATTACAGTCATTTAAAGCACTTAAAAAAATTAAAGTACCTCACTGTTTTTGGTAAAGCGGGAAACGATACAACGCTTTATAAGTTAAATCAGCTTCGTTATCTTTCGCTTTCCGAGGAATTTTTAAAGGATTCTATTAACAGAATCAAATTACAGAAGGCATTGCCCAATACGGTTATAGCCCCAAATTCAGGAGCTTGTATGGGCTCAGGTTGGTTGTTGTTTATTGTTCCCGTGGCATTTTTTTGGTTTTATTTCTTCAAGTCTAAAAAGCATAGAAACCATGATTGTGAAATCTAATGAAATCCTATTTAAACCGCTTGCTCTTACCGGGAGTTTATGGCTTTTTTCATTGTTTGTTAATTTTGATTTTCCTTTAAAAACAGTGGCCTTAGTTGCTTTAATACTGGCAGGTTTTTGGATGAGTTCGATACATAAAGATACTTTGGGTTCTATATGTGCTCCCGCCTTATGGCGTTTTAAGAAATCCCGTAAGTGGATTTTAATGGCATTTGTTTTTTCTTTGGCTCTGGCCGTTTATTCACGAATAGAAGATGGTTTACCGCCCATACCCTCAACAATAGGTGCATTTGTAATAGTTGCTATTCTTATTGGTTTTGTTGAAGAAGTTGTCTTTAGGGGATTCGTTCAGGGGGCTGCACAACAATGGAACCCAACAGGAGCAGTGGTGCTGGCTTCTGTTTCACATGCTGGATATAAGGCCTTGTTATTTGTATTTCCCTTACAGCAACTGAATAATAGTGCTTTAGAGTTATTTGGATATACATTTCTGGCAGGACTTATTCTGGGTTATTCCCGGCAAGTCACAGGATCGTTATGGCCGGCTGTTATAGCACATTGTTTTTTTGATTTCTGGTTGTACATGGAGCAATCTTCTGCTCCTTGGTGGGTGTGGTAAGTATGTTGGGTGTTTTTATTGAACTGTCGGGGTTAGCATTCCTTTACAATTTCAATCTGACGTAGAGTTTTAGCATGTTAGCAAGGTTTCAGCTAGGAGTAGTTGTTTTTTTATCCAGTTGATTTTATACAGCGTTGTGGCTGGTCGTTTAATTGGTCATCATATCCCTGGTTGTAAGGGTATCTTTAAATATAACACATATGCTTACCTGATAAAAACGAACCAACGCAGGTGTAGTGAGTTGTTAACAGTTAAACGTGTTATTTATGTTGTGTTTACCAGTTTAAAACTTTGCCATACCCATAGTAAACGCTCCTGTAAAGTGCTAGTTGTATGTAATTCGTTAGGGAGGCCGCGTTCAGATAAGTACAGGCAGGCCGTGTTGCCTTTACCTTTGTCATCGGTCCAGAAGAACACGATATAAATCGAGCGCATGAATAGTTGAGGTGTTTCAGGAAGTAGGGTGTTTGTATTCGTGTTTTCAAGACTCACCATACGGGCATAGCTTATGCCTTCGGGCAGCGGCACTGGGTTTATAGTTACTTTAGTAAGTGCATTATGCTGTTTATCTAAAGTGGTTTTCATGAAACTGGTGTTGCAATAGTCGTCAAACATCTCTTGAGAAGTACATTTTTTTAGGGGCAGGGGTGTAATACCTCCGGCTTCAGAGTAGGTGGTCGAAATTAAAGGATTTCTAAAGGCAAAAGCTGTATTGCTATTATCGCGAAGCAGTAATTCCCAGGATGGTAAGGGACTAAAATGGTAATCATGTGTTTTGCTGGCATACCAGTGTATCGTATCGTTCCAGGTATTTTCACGATAGTCGTGGTTACCATCCAAAGGAAGAATGCAATAGTGTTGCTGTATCTTGCCAGTGAAGTGTTGTAGTCTGCCTAGCCCGTCATGGTTATCCAGTTGGTTTAGGCTGCCCCTTATACTACCATCAGATAAGTATTCAGGCTTTAAGGCGATATAGTAATCTTTGCCAGCTTCCAGGTTAAGCGAAAGTTCTGTTTTAACATCTTTAATTTTGGTGTGTAGTGTGGTTGGTCCTGTGCGTTTGGTGTGCACGTAGTATATGTGATTCATCTTGGCTTTTACACAAACTCCGGTGTCGGTACTCAGGATCACAGCGAGCCAGTTATCTGGAAAAGCATCGTTATTGTCTCTTATAAAATATATATGCGCAAAGCTGTCCGGGTCAAGGTTGGCAGGTCCGGGAATATAGGTCAGGGGTTGCGCTTGTGCAAAAAGGGAAATGGTAGCCAGAAGGCTTAAAAATACGAGGGTAAGATGTGTCGTATTTGGTTTCATTTCGCAGGGCTGCTTTCCATTGAAAACACTACTTTAAGGTACGCTTTTTTTCTGTAAACCGTAGTGTTTTAACACAAGAAAAGCTTAGGTAATGGCATTGCAGCAGACTGTTAAAAGGTAAGGAGCTTATCATCTGATTTTAGGTCCGTTTTAAAGACGTAACATGCTTTTGAAGTTTCGCTTAAAATTGCCTGCTAAAAACAACAAACGCCCTTAAAAAGGGCATTTTTTATCATATTTTTAGAAAATTATATGCTTGTGCAACGGCTACCGGTGTTGGCAATAGTACTTTTATTCTAAATATTCGAATGATTCTGTGTAATTATAAACATCCTTGTTGAACACAGTTCTTTTAATTGGTCTATTTTTATTATCATATTCAAAGTCAATAGTTTGGCGTTGGTTTCTCCAGGGAAAGTCTAATTTTTTAAAATTATTTTTTGAATATTTTAAACCCAAAATTAATCTAGTAAAATAGTCGTTAATATCCATGATGTGAGTGTCGTCAGTAAAAATGGTTACCCCAGTTTTGTTGTCATAATCTAAATATTTAAGACCATCATTGAATGAGGAAGAGTTTTTTACACCAATAATGTTGTTATTGGAATAGAGTATTTCTGTAGTTCCCTCAACTTGTTTTACAAAATTATTGGAGTCTACAAGATAGCGTTCGATTTCATTTGAATATGTCATTTCTCCCGTCGAGTTTAATGTCTGTTCGTAAGCTACTATTTTCTTTAGGCCATTTTCACTACTGTATTCAAATGATAACTGTAGAATGCCATCAAAATCTCCTTGAATTTCTTCGTCCCAATAACAGTCATTTATTTCACAGTCACAATAAGCTCTTACAATTTGATTATTCTCATATTCGATTTGGAATGTGGCGTTATTAATTACTTCTTCGCCTGACATATTTAATCTATTCTGGATGTTAATCGAAGTCAGACTTTGCGTTGAGTTGTAGTTAAGGGTAAATGACCTAGTTGAATTTGGACGATGATTGTAATCAGGTCCTTGTGATATGGTTACTTTCTTTAAATATGTAGGGATAATGTTTTCAATACTATTGTCTACGGAATCATTTGAACATGAATTCATTAGTATCATTAGAAAAGTAATTGCGATTATTAATTTGTTATTAATCATTTGTGTATCAGTATTATTGCCAACAGTTTGTGTATGGCTCGTTGCGGGAAATCCGAGAGGATTTTCCGTCGTAGCGGAAGGATAGCAAATTACAAGGAATTTTCGACCTAAAATTCAGCTGCAATGAGCTATACATGGTGTTAGGCAATGGCTTTTATTTTTTCTAGTATCTTTTTTCCTTTTTTATTCAAATTCAATATGGCGGCTCCAGAATTATGGCTCCAAGGATGCTGTATTAAATTCCACTGTATTTCTTTTTTTTTGAATCTCAAGATTAGCATATCAGAGCTAAATAATTTTCCTTGAGATGAAGCAACTATGAAATTCTGATTATCATTTTCAATTCGCCAATTATTTTCCGTCAGAATAGTTCGAGCATTTTCCTTAAAATCCTCTAGTTTTTGAGTAAGTTCAAATGATTTGAAATTCAGTCGTTTTAACTGCAATAGATATGTCGAAATTCCAATTAGTAATGTTGAAACTGATACAATTAGAAAATCTGTTGCTTTAAATGAATTCATATCTTTTAGATAGAAAAATCCGCTTATTAGTCCATTAGCTATCAATGCTATCGAAATTCCAAAGAAAGTAAGCCATTCCAATGAACCAATTTTGAAGTGTATTTTGTATGGCTTAATATTTTCTTTCATTGTGTTTTCAGCTTGTGCCTAACGTAGTTTATATGCGTTATTATTTGTTTAATAATATCCTAACGAGGTAGGATAACAACATATTTCAGATTTTAAATATAACGCTTATTCTTACATTTTTAAAACGAAGTTACGCACAGTTATAATGACTTATTAACAGTTGTGCATTGTTTGTATTCCTGTTTAACAGCAGTCTTATACCACCCATGTTCAGCTAAAGCAGGTTTTTAAAAATATAACCCTGAGCGAGCGCTGAACAATCCTCGAACAAAACTCGAACAAAACCCCTGTTTTTTTGGCTTCAGTCTCAAATCGTCCCAAACCGTCTCAAAGTGTCTCATAATGTGTCAATGTGTGTCAAATGGTGTCACGGGTTTGTGAATCAGTAGGTTGTGTGCTAGTTTCGAATTGTTAAACCCCTAAAAATCATATATCATGGGAAAATTTAGTAAAGGCATCCTTGGAGGGTTCTCCGGAAAAGTAGGTAACGTGGTGGGTGCACGTTGGCGCGGACAAGACATTATGCGCAGTTTGCCGCAGCGCGGTAATTATGTGCCCACCGAGGCACAGGTCGATCAGCGGGAGCGGTTTAAAACGGCTATTGGTTTTGTTACGCCTATTAAAGCCATTTTGTCGGCGTATTATGGTAAACAACAGGGCGACAAAAGTGCTTTTAATCTGGCTACGGGTTACGTGTTAAAAGAAGCTTTGTTACCCGATGGGTTGGGCGACTATACCATTGATTACCCTAAAGTACTTATTGCGAAAGGTGATTTACGCGGACTGGCTAACGGGGCAGTGGTAGCCGCAGCCAGTCAGGAACTTACCATCAGCTGGGATGATAACAGCGGGCAGGGTAATGCCGCTGCTAGCGACGAGCTGGTTGTAGTGGTGTACTGTGAAGCGCTCGACTTGTTTGAAACCGCCAATCCGGCGGGTACGCGCGATTTAACTACTGTACAAATGCCCTTGCCTCCATACTGGGCAGGGCAGCAGGTACAAGTCTGGGCGACCTTTGTAACGGCCGATAAAAATCTGGCATCTACCAGTACGTTTTTAGGTGCGGTTATGGTATCGTAAAGCCTAAGACGAATGTCGTAAGACGTGAGTTGAGAATAGTGAGGGGTGTTGTGCTTCTCACTTTTTTTGTAATGTATAGGTATGATAATGGGGAATTTGTCATTCCGAACTGGTTTCGGAATCTATCAGTTAAGAACTTTGTGTTTACTAACTTATGCTTGTTGCTTTAGATTTGGCTTAGGATCTAACTACAATGGTTCTATAGATGCTGAAATAAATTCAGCATGACAATGGGGAGTTTGTCATTCCGAACTGGTTTCGGAATCTATTAGATAAACCACTCTGTGTTTGCTAACTATTGCTGTTACTATACTTGATTCAGGGTCTGGCTGCAAAGGGGGTATAGATGCTGAAATCAAAGATTCAGCGAAGCTAAATAAATTCAGCATGACAATGGGGTGTTTGTTATTCCGAACTGGTTTCGGAATCTCTATCGTTAGTCCCCAAAGGAGCCCATAAATTTTCCCAATTCGGATTGTTTTGTTCTATTAGATTAATCTTCCATTGCCGATGCCAATTCTTCAATTGCTTTTCTCGCTTTATAGCATCATTTATATATTGAAACTCCTCGAAATAAACCAGTCGTTTTAGTTTGTATTTCTTAGTAAATACAGAGCCTTTTCCTAAAACATGGCGTTCCATTCTATCATCTATACCACCGGTTACACCTATATAAAGTGTGCCTCGCGGTTTGTTGGTTATGATATAAACCCAGTAGTTGTGATATGTACGTTTCATAGTGAATTAGTTTAATTTTGCGTGAGATATGAGATGCTGAAACAAGTTCAGCATGACAAACAAATATTGTCATTCCGAACGTGTTTCGGAATCTCCAGATTTAGTGCCCACAGGTACCTATAAATCTTCCCAATACATATTATGTTGCATCAAATTCAAGGTAAAATACTTCGGGTAGTAACGCGTGCCTCCCATCGTGGTGTAGGGCAGTTGCTTTTGTTTGCACCAGCGATATAAAGTGCTTCGGCTAATTTTAAAGAAGCGTTGTACTTCGTCGGCGGTCATCCAGTGTTCGTCTTTAAAGATGGTTTTGTTAGGGTGTTCAGGTTTCATAATTGAGGGGTTTGGGTACTTGTGTAACGACATTTACGTCATAAAGCAAATGGATTAATGAATTATAAATCACATAGTTAATAAAAATCTTACAATTAAAAAATACTTACTTCTACGTATTTTTTGATGAACGTATTCTGTTGCAAACAAAAAAAACACCCGAACCAAAGGCCCGGGTGTTTTGTATTTAATGTGGTAAAGTGATTATTGTCTGGTGTCCGATTTTAAAATGGCATCAATAGCCTTGTTAATATCTAACGAAGCAGCTGCCTGACGTGGCGGAAACTCTTTAAATGTTGCCAGGTGCTCGCTCAATAAACCAATAGCAGGTTGCATAACCCACGATTTCTCCATGATTAAATGGAAACCGGTAATATCGTCGTATTTTTCAAATGGGTCTTTTCTTAAATTGAATAGTTGCGGCATGGTATGGCTTACCATATCGTCAAAATAACGCTCTTTGGTTGCAAAGTGCATTTTCCATGGACCTACACGCATGGCTGTTAAACCAGATTCGTAGTAATAAAAGAAATAGTTTCTGGCAGATTTATCAGCTTTACCTGTCCAGTAGTCTAGATTTTGGAAGCCGTCTACATAAACTTTATAAGTCATATCGCCGGCTTTATAGCCTTTCTTTAAATCGTCTTTAATGTTTTCTTTTCCAACAGCAGCCATAAGGGTAGGTAACACGTCTTCGTGAGCAGAGATACCGTTTCTAACTAAGCCTGCAGGAATATTTTTAGGCCAGCGCACCATAAATGGCGAACGTACACCACCTTCGTATGTGGTCATTTTTTCGCCTCTAAACATCGTAACCCCTGCATGAGGGAAGGTACTTTGCTCTGGGCCGTTATCGGTTGTGTAAATAACAATAGTATTTTCATCTATTCCTAAATCTTCCATATAATCTAACAGTTGCCCTACGTGCCCGTCGTGCTCCATTAAACCAGAACCAAATAAGTCCATATCGGTACTAATTGGTGTGGCAAGGTTTCGAGATGCTTCTTTTAAGTGCGTGTACACATGCATACGGCTGGTAGCATGCCAGATAAAGAATGGCTTTTTAGCATCTTTAGCACGCTTCATGAAATCTTTGGTTTTGGCGACCAATTCTTCATCAAAGGTTTCCATACGCTTTGAGGTTAATTTACCAATATCGGTAACTTTTTGTTTACCTATTACGCCAAAACGAGGATCTTCGGTGCTGTCATAAGAGTCAGTCGCATAGGATTCTATAATACCACGAGGTCCGTATTTTTCGTAGAAGGCTTCATTCTTCGGGTAATCGGCTTGTTCTTCTTCTTCCGATACATTTAAGTGATACAGATTTCCGAAGAATTCATCAAATCCGTGAACCGTAGGTAAATGCTCGTTACGGTCGCCTAAGTGGTTTTTACCAAATTGCCCGGTCATATATCCAAGTGGTTTTAATAACTCGGCAATAGTAGGGTCTTCTTTTTTGAGTCCTAAAGGATTACCTGGTTGCCCTACGGTGGTTAAACCGGTACGTACTGGTTTTTGTCCGGTAATAAAGGCCGCACGACCAGCTGTACAACTGGGTTGCGAGTAGTGATCGGTAAATATTGCACCTTCTTTAGCAATACGGTCGATGTTTGGTGTAGGGTATTGCATACCTAAACTGTAGCATCCTAATGAGTTCGGCGCCACGTCGTCTACCATAATAACAAGAATGTTGGGCCTGTCTTGGGCGAGTGCAATTAATGGGAATACAAATGCAGAAAAGAGTATTCGCTTAAATAGAGGGTTGTTTTTAATCATAGCTGTATAAGAATTTAGAGTTTTAAAAATTAAGTGCTACTCTGTGCTTGTAAGATAATATCTTAAAAATACATAAAATAATATTTACAGGCAAAGAAAGCCAGAAGTCTATTTTGTTAAAAATCAGGATGCTTTGTAGCCGATTGTATGACCTGATTGGGTTAAAAATATAGGGTTTTCTTTTATTTATTATCGTTTTAGGGATTGAAAACTGATATTAAATTGGTGCCATTAGTAAACAAAAAGGCCTGGATTACATCCAGACCTTTTTAACTTGTTTATGTGTGTTGTGTTACTGATGGCCTTTTTTAACTACAGCATCCATAACATTCGACATATCAAAACTTTTACCACCTTGCACCGGAGGATAGTCGAGTAAAGTTTTAATGTGTTTATTCATTTGTTCGCCCATTGGAGCCATAAGCCATGACACTTTTTGCATTAAGTGACCATAGGCATCTTCAGATTTATAGCTTTCAAATGGATCCATTCGAAGATTAAAGATAATTGGCGCTGTTCTTGGTTCTATATTACTATAATACGTCTCTTTCCAGTTAAAATGGAATTTCCAAGGCCCCATACGAACCGCATTTAATTTACTTTCGTAATAGTAGTAGAACATATCTCTCTCAGATTCCTGGGTTTCGTTTTTCCAGTATGGTAAGTTGTTAACCCCGTCTATATATTGCTTTTTCTCTTTCATCATTTTGTCTGCAACGTTATCAACACCCGCAGCAGCTGCTAAAGAAGTAAACATATCCATATGTGCCTGAATACCGTTTTTTACCTGGTTAGGTTCGATAACGCCTGGCCATTTTATCATACTTACAACACGAACACCACCTTCGGTAGTTCCCATCTTTTCACCACGGAATGGTGTAGTACCACCATGAGGCCATGAATTGTGTTCTGGTCCATTATCGGTAGAATACCAGATAATCGTGTTTTTATCTAAGCCTTGATCTTTTAACCATTTTAATACGGTTCCTATATCGTAGTCGTGTTGTAACATACCACTGCCGTAATAATCGGCTTCTGAAGTGAAGTTTTCTGCTGCATAACGCCATTTATCATTTAAACGGGTGTATAAGTGCATTCTTGACGTATTTAACCAAACAAAAAAGGGTTTCTTATCGTCCTTGGCTTTTTTCATGAACTTTTCCGCCATAGGGATAACTTCAGAACCGTCAAAATCTTTCATACGTTCCTGTGTTAACGGACCTGTGTCTTCAATACGTTGTTTCCCTACTTTACCAAAACGTGGGTCTTCTGTGCTGTCTTCTGAATTGGTTGCCCAGGAGTGGATCACACCACGCGTACCAAATTTCTTTTCGTACGCTTCTAAATCACCAGAATAAAGCTTTGCAAAATTCTGATAGTCACGTTGCTCAGATTCTTCCTGAGTATTCAGGTGGTATAGATTTCCATAAAATTCGTCGAAGCCATGTGCTGTTGGTAAGTGTTCGTTACGGTCGCCCAGGTGGTTTTTACCAAAGTGTCCGGTGGCATAGCCTTCTTCTTTTAATACTTCGGCTAAACAAGGTGATGCGGCCTGAAGTCCTAAAACATCTCCGGGTTGACCTACGGTAGTCATACCACTTCTAATCGGGTATTGTCCGGTAATAAACGAGGCTCTACCGGCAGTACAGCTGGGTTGCGCGTAATGATCGGTAAATCGGATACCGTCGAAGCCAATCTGGTCAATGTTTGGTGTGGTGTAACCCATGGTACCCATGCCATAAGCACTTACATTTTGCCAGCCAATGTCGTCACCCCAAATAACTAAAATATTGGGTTTGTCTTGGGCGAATGCGCCCAAAGTAGCACTTAAAAATAGTGCTGCAGCAATAGTTTTTAAATTCATAATTTAAAACAAGTTAAAGGTTAATAAATAATTTAAGGATATAACCCTCTAGAATAAATAAGCTTGTATTGGTTTTTCTAAAGATACGGATATTTGTGTAATTTACTGACAGTTAATATTTTCTTTGTGTTATGGATACATGAAATTAAAATACCATGTATTTGTTAGTTAAAAATATGGGAGTAAAAAAAGCCCAAGCATTTGCTTGGGCTTTTAATAATTATAAAAGAGATGTTATTGTTTACCTTGCTGTAATTGTTTAATAATTTCAGAAAAGTCAAAACTAGCAGCTTTTTGCAGCGGAGGATATTCAACTAAAGTTTTAACATGTTCCGCCAGAAGCTCTTGCATAGGCTCATTAATAAATTGCTTACGCTGAAGCATGTCTGACCTATCCGTTAAATTATCAAAACTTTCGTAAGGGTCGAAATGTAGGTTGTACATGATTGGAAACTTTTGTTTCACATAAATGGCATAATAATCCTCACTGGTTTGGAAGTGCATTTTCCATTGATTTATTCTTACAGCTCTAATATCCGATTCGTGATAGTATATATAGTTGTTTCGGTTACTCTTGTCGCTTTTACCTAACCAATAATCAAGATTATTAACCCCATCGATATATTGTTTTTTTTCTTTCATCATCTTATCGGCAACATCTGGTACACCTGCAGCGGCTGCTAATGTTGTAAAGATGTCCATGTGCGATTGAATACCTTGAAGTCTTTGTCCGGCAGGAATATGATTTTGCCACATTACCATGGTAGGTACTCTTACACCACCTTCATAAGTGGTCATTTTCTCTCCTCTAAAAGGCGTCGTTCCACCATGGGTACGTGCACTGTGTTCCGGACCATTATCTGTAGAATAAACCACGATAGTGTTTTCCAGTAGTCCCATTTTTTCTAATTCGTCTAGAATATCCCCAACCATCATATCATGTTCTATCATTCCACTTCCATAAAAATCATGCTCGGTAGTATATGGTAAAGCTAAATAGCGGCTTTCAGGTTTTAGACGCGTAAACATGTGCATTCTACTTGGATTAAACCAGGCAAAAAATGGTTTGTTATCTGATTTAGATCTTTTGATAAAGTCCATCATGGCTGCTTTGAACTCTTCATCAGCAGTTTCCATTCTTTTTCTTGAAAGTTGTCCGGTATCTTCAATTTTCTGCTTACCAACTTTTCCGAATCTTGGATCAACCGTTTGGTCGTCCTTATCAGTTGCCCAGGTGTGAAGCACGCCTCGGGTTCCGTATTTTTTGAAATATTCAGGGTCCTGAGGATAGTCTTTTTGTTCAAATTCTTCCTGTGTGTTCAAGTGATATAAATTTCCGAAGAATTCGTCAAAACCGTGTACTGTAGGAAGGTGTTCATTTCTGTCTCCTAAATGATTCTTACCAAACTGTCCTGTAGCGTAACCTTGCTCTTTTAGCACTTCAGCAAGCGTCGGACTTTCCTTTTTCAGTCCAAGTTCAGCTCCTGGACGACCTACGGTGGTCATACCACTTCTAATAGGGTATTGTCCAGTGATTAACGCGGCACGCCCCGCTGTACAACTTGGTTGTGCGTAGTGCTCTGTAAACATGGCGCCTTCTTTTGCAATGCGGTCTATGTTAGGTGTTGTGTACCCCATAACGCCATTACCGTAGGCACTTACGTTACTCCAACCTACATCATCCGGAAAGATGATTAATATGTTAGGCTTATCTTGTGCTAGTGTAACCAATGGTAATACGAATACCGCAAAGAATATTCTTTGAAATAAAAGTTTAGTTTTAATCATAAGTATAGAAATTAAATTTTAAAAATTAAGTGTTAATCATAATTTGTAGAGTAATTCTTAAAAATACGAAGAATATTTATTTTAGACAATAGAGCATGGATTGCTAAATTGTTAAAGTTTAACCTGAATTACTTGTTTGGATTTTCGGTAGCATCTTAAAAAAGCGCCTTTTTAATAGCAGTTACAGGTCTTGATATTGGGATGTTATAAATAAATCCTGCAAAGCCATAAATTAGCTGTACCTTTGTGCCTTAACAAAACGAGGTGGTCTATAACAATGCATGTTCATCTCAAAACCCGAAAAGGGTTTACTAAATTATTTTTATGTCATTTACCACCTTAGGCTTATCTGATGCCTTGCTAAAAGCGATTAGCGAAAAAGGATACACTACCCCAAGCCCAATTCAACAAAAAGCCATTCCAGCAATATTAGAAGGGCACGATGTTTTGGCTTCGGCACAAACCGGAACCGGTAAAACCGCCGGATTTACTTTACCGTTATTACATACCTTATCGGAAAACCCGAAACAAAAGTTTCGCCCTATTCGCGCCTTAATACTTACACCAACGCGTGAGTTGGCTGCACAGGTTTACGAGAATGTTAAAGAATACAGTACCTATTTGAATTTGCGCAGTACCGTTATTTTTGGTGGTGTGAATCAAAAACCACAGGCCGCAACCATCCGTCAAGGTGTTGATGTGTTGGTAGCTACACCAGGGCGTTTGTTAGATTTAGAACGTCAGGGATTAGTGTCTTTAAAGCGTGTGGAGATTTTTGTACTTGATGAAGCCGACCGTATGCTCGATATGGGCTTTTTGCGTGATATAGAGCGTGTGATTAGCATCATGCCGGAGAAACGCCAGAACTTAATGTTTTCGGCAACCTTTTCACCTGAGATAAAAAAACTGGCACATGGTATTTTAAGACACCCTGTGCAGGTAGAGGCTACACCCGAAAACACGACAGTCGATGCTATTAACCAAAAGGTATATCGCGTCGCTAAAGGCTTAAAAACCGGATTGCTTACTAAACTGATTGCCGACGGGAACTGGAAACAGGTATTGGTATTTACCAGAACCAAGCATGGTGCCAATAAGTTAAGTGAAAAACTGGGGAAAGCAGGGATTACTTCTGCTGCGATTCACGGAAATAAAAGTCAGGGCGCACGTACCAAAGCGTTGGCCGGATTTAAAAACGGTAGCGTTCGTGTATTGGTAGCAACCGATATTGCGGCGCGCGGACTGGATATTCCGTTACTGCCTCATGTCATTAATTTTGAGCTGCCTAATGTGTCTGAAGATTATGTACACCGTATTGGTCGTACCGGTCGAGCAGGAGCTAGCGGAGAGGCTTTATCTTTAGTAAGCGCCGATGAAACCACATTCTTACGTGATATTGAAAAGCTGGTAGGTATGAGGTTACCTGTTGAGATTATAGAAGGTTTTGAACCGGATCCGAATGCATCAACCCAACCTGAGAAACGTCAGCAAGGGCAACGTGGAAACCGTCAAAATAAATCGGAAGTAAAGGCCAAAACCGGTAATACCGATAAAAGTCAGGCGCGTGGCAGACGTACCCGTAACAGAAGAAGTAATTCTTGAATGGGTATGTAAGCCAGGAAATAATTAAATACTTAAGCATGCGCCAAAGTTTAAAAGAAATCATAGTAGATATTTGTAATAAGAAGATAGCAGCTAAAGGAGATCAGGTTGGCGTGTCTTTTTATGCGTTTTTTAAGAACAAAAATGACAATCCAGAGTTGTTAATGGAAGCAGCCACCTGGTGGATACAAACCCATAAACTGGATCATTTTGAAAAAGCATTGAAAGTAAAGAGTTTAATTGAGAAATTGTAATGGAAACACAACCTAATAATCCATTACATGGTATTAAACTAGAGCAAATTATTAATGATTTAGTGGCGTACTACGGATGGGAATATATGGGGCATACGGTAAACATTAATTGTTTTAAAAGTAACCCGACAGTCAAATCCAGTTTAAAGTTTTTGAGGCGTACACCCTGGGCAAGAGCCAAGGTTGAGACTATGTATTTGAATATGCTGAAACAAAAAAAACAATAATATAATAAAAAACAAGGCACGATATCTATCGTGCCTTGTTTTTTATTAGTTATTACCACCCATTTTTTCATCACGTCTTTTCATGCGTTCAGCTCGAAGTTTCTCCATGCCGGTTTTATATTCTTCAAGTGTAAAGGCTCCGCTTTTATCGGTGTCCAAGGCTGTGAACATACTTTCTAAACGTTCAGCAGGTATTTCGCGTTTGCGTTTTTTGTTTTTAAACTCTTCTAAAGTTACTGAGCCGTCTTTGTCGGCATCTAAACCTTTAAACATGGTTTCAGGGTCGGGTTGTTTACGTTGCTGGTCTTGTGCCGCAGCAGTTTGAGAAAAGGCTATAAAACCTAAAGCGCATAAACTTAATTTTAAAATAGATGATTTCATTTTTAATAAGTATTAAGGTTGTTTTTAAATAAATTTAAAACTTAAGACTGTATTTTTTGAAAAAGGTTTAATGAGGTGTTGTGATTATTGTGAATGTGATAAGTTATTGTAAAAAGAAAACCCCATGCTAAAAAGCACGGGGTTTATAGTTGTTTAGGGGTAAGACTTAGTCTACCTGTACCTGACCAATCTGGTCGATTTCTTCAATGTTTTCGTTTTTAGGATCCGGGCCGTAAGCATTAGGGCCGCGTTCACCTTCAGTAACTGCTAAAATAAAGCTGTATATTGGAATTAATAAATACCATCCGCTTTTGCCTACATCGTGCATACGACGTACTCCTACTGCTATTGAAGGAATCAATACAGCAAGCGAATACAACATGTAAATTGAAGCTAGCGAATACATTTCTGAGGCTACAGCAATAATACTAAGAGTTATAGATAGTCCGTAGGTAAATAACATGTTAAATAAAAAGAACATCCAATACTCTTTGCGACGTGCGCGACCATTAAAATTTGCGTAATTATCTTTTACGACTTTTAAGTACCATTTCATAAGATTTGGGGTTAGTTAATAATTAATTCTGAAAGTAAATATATTCAAATATCTATTTAATATGTAATTTATCTTTCAGGTGTGTATTAAAAAACTTCAAATTAGGGTTGTTGTTCGCGCAATTCGAAGATGTCATTAATGTAATCTTTAATGGTTTCGTGTGATTCCTTTTTGGGGTCTTCACCATATTTGTTGGCTCCGGGTTCTCCTGCCGATACCGCCAGAATAAAGCTGTAAATGGGGATAAGCAAAAACCAGCCAGGCTTACCTACGTCGTGCATACGGCGCACCCCAACGGCAATAGACGGAACGGCTACTGCTATTAAGTAAATAATGGGTAACCACATGAGGTAGATAAAGTCTGTAAATTCAACCAGTATGCTTGCGATATAAGCAATACTGTAGGTAAAGAGTAGATTAAAAGCGAAGAAAATCCAGTAGGCTTTACGACGGGCTCTGCCATGAAAATTGGCGTAATTGTCGAGGATGACTTTTAGGTACCATTTCATAATGTTAGGAGTTGGTTAATACATAGATTTGGATTAACAAGATAATCAATTTATTAATAACTCTATGTATTAACCTTCTTTTATTGTAGTACAATACACTAAAAGTTCTAGGGTTGCTTGCGCAATTCGAAGATGTCTTTACGGCGGTCTTTCAGGTTTTTAACGCTACCAAACTGGTTAAGTTCCCGTAGCAGATCGATATCAACATCGGCAATAAGAATCATCTCGGTATTAGGTGTTGCTTCGGCTTTTATACCATTGGTTGGGAAAGCAAAATCACATGGAGTAAACACCATGGATTGTGCATACTGTATATCCATATTTTCAACATTAGGAAGGTTGCCTACACTGCCTGCAATAGCCACATAGCATTCGTTTTCTATGGCGCGCGCCTGTGCACAGTGGCGCACACGCGAGTAGCCGTTTTGAGTGTCGGTTAAGAAAGGCACAAACAGAATATCCATACCTTCGTCAGCCAGTAATCGGCTTAATTCCGGAAACTCCGAGTCATAGCAGATTAATATACCAATTTTACCACAGTCGGTGTCGAAAGTTTGCAGCTTACGACCACCTACCATACCCCAAACCTTAGCTTCATCAGGGGTAACGTGCAGTTTTTCGTAGCGCTCACTTGTACCATCGCGACGGCATAAATAACCCACATTGTATAGTTTGTCATTGACCATCTCAGGCATACTTCCGGTAATGATGTTAATGTTGTATGAAATGGCAAGTTTTGAAAAGCGACTGACAATCTCGGAGGTATGTTTTGCCAGTTCCCGAATGGCATCGGGTGTAGACATGTGGTTGTTTTCAGCCATTAGCGGGGCATTGAAAAACTCAGGGAATAAGGCAAAGTCACTGCGATAACCGGAAACTGCATCGACAAAGAATTCAGCCTGGTGCATGAGTTCATCAAGATCTTTATACAAACGCATTTGCCATTGAATTAAGCCCAGTCGTACAATCTTTTTAATGATGGCGGCCTGCTTGGTTTGCTTTTCATAATAGATGTTATCCCACTCTAAAAGTACAGCATAGTCTTTTGAGTCGGCATCGCCTTCCAGATAATTTTTAATGATTCGCGTTGGGTGAAAGTCGTTCGAGATTTGAAAGTTCAGTACCGGATCGTTAATCTCTTTACTTCGTACTTTTTCAATATATTCTTTAGGACTTAAGGTTTCGGCATATTTTTTATAATTCGGAATGCGTCCGCCAAAAGCCAGCCCTCTTAAATTAAGGCGCTCACAGAGTTCTTTACGATAGTCGTACAAACGACGGCCTAAACGCAGACCCCGAAACTCCGGCTTGATAAATATTTCAATACCATAAATAATATCGCCATTAGGGGTATGTGTATTAAAAGTATAGTTTCCGGTAATGTCTCTATAGGTGTGGTTATCGTCAAATTTATCGTAATCGACAATTATACTCAAAGCGCATCCGGCAATCTGGTTATTCACTTTTATTACTACCTGACCTTCGGGAAACATATCGATAAGTTTCTTGATTTGAAACTCACGCCAGTAGGCATCGGGCATAGAGGCATAAGAGGCAATCATGGCTTCTTTCAATTCGTCGTAATCGTCTAAACTCAGGTAGGCTAATTCAATGTTTTCTATCTCTTCCATAAAAAATTTAGCAATGCTTTAATTTGTTATTGTGCTATGAAATTTAAGGAATTTAAGAGGAAGAAACAGGACTTTAGCGAAAATTTAATACTAGTCGATAAGGAAGGAGAGTTTTATGATTATATATACGGATGCTCTTTTGATACTCTGTTGAAAGTAACATCTTCCGGAGGTCTTTTGTTGTTTTTGGCTGTAATTTGATCGTTAAAAAAACAAAAACCGATAAGATTTTGTGTCTCATCGGTTTTATTGAGAAAACTATTATTATGTTTTATTGGAGAATAGTATTTACAAAATCACCGATAGTGTCTAACTTTTCAGAAGACGCGTGTTTTATAAATGCACTTCCAATAATGGCGCCTTTGGCATAAGTTGTGGCTTGTGTGAAGGTTTCATTGTTGTTAATGCCGAAGCCAACAATTTGCGGATTCTTTAAGTTCATATCGGCTATGCGTTTAAAATATGCCGTTTGTTCGTCTCCAAAACCAGACTGACTTCCGGTAACGCTGGCACTACTTACCATATAGATGAATCCGTTGGATATGGAATCGATATAACGAATACGTTCTTCGCTGGTTTGTGGTGTAATTAAGAACACATTGATTAAACCGTATTTATCGAAAATAGCTTTGTATTCATCATGATATACATCTACCGGTAAATCCGGAATAATTAATCCGTCGATACCAATTTCCTGACATTGTTTACAAAAGGCTTCCACACCGTATTGTAACATCGGGTTGAAATAGCCCATGATAATTAATGGGATATTAACCGTCTTACGAATGTCTTTTAATTGATTGAATAAGATTTCGGTGGTCATGCCATTTTTAAGTGCCTGTGTGGAACTGGCCTGAATGGTAGGGCCATCGGCTAAAGGGTCGCTAAATGGCAAACCGATTTCAATTAAATCGACACCATTTTTTTCTAAGTCTTCAATAATACTTACGGTATCGTTTAAACTTGGGAAACCTGCCGTGAAATATATAGATAGTAACTTTTTATCTTCCTGTAGTTTTTGCTGTAATCTGTTCATAATTTTTTGTCATTCTGAACTTGATTCAGAATCTTTTTAAATGGTTTATTTAATGTTCATTTTGTCTTGATACAAAACGAACCAAAAAATCAAATCAATCTAAGGAAATTCCTTCGGATCATGCGCTATCAATCGTCATGCTTGAAGCTATGCTTCGCAGTTCCGATTTTCGCTCATTATTTCTGAAGATTGATGCTTTATCTCATAATTTGATTATTCTTTCCGCCTATGCGGAAATTAAAAAGCTAAAAACCGAAATAATCAATATAGTTCTGTAAATCTTTGTCACCACGTCCTGATAAGCTCACCACCACGATGTCGTCTGGTTTAAAGCTTTTTTGTTCAAAAATGGCTAAGGCATGCGAACTTTCAATAGCCGGAATAATACCTTCCAGTTTACAAAGCTCTAATCCGGCATTCATAGCATCATCATCTGTAATGGCCATAAATTCGGCACGGCCTGTTTTGCATAAATGGGCGTGCATTGGTCCAACACCAGGGTAATCTAATCCAGCCGATATTGAATAAGGCTCGGTGATTTGTCCGTCCTTAGTTTGCATCAATAAGGTTTTACAACCATGAATAACACCTTCTTTACCTAACACCGAAGTGGCGGCACTCTCACCGGAATCCACACCATGTCCAGCAGCTTCAACAGCGATAATATTGACGTCTTTTTCGTGTAAAAAGTGATAATAGGTTCCGGCAGCATTACTACCACCACCAATACAGGCTACTACGTAATCTGGGTTTTCACGACCTTCATGTTCCTTTAGTTGCCATTTAATTTCTTCAGAAATTACCGATTGAAAACGCGTTACCATATCAGGGTAAGGATGTGGTCCAATTGCTGAACCAATAATATAATGGGTATTTACGGGGTTGTTAATCCAATCCCGAATGGCTTCGTTAGTAGCATCTTTTAATGTGCGGCTTCCTGACTTTGCAGGAACCACGCTGGCGCCTAACATTTTCATTCGGGCTACGTTTGGTGCCTGACGTGCAATATCGACTTCACCCATATATACGATACATTCCAAACCCATTAATGCGCAAACCGTAGCGGTTGCCACACCATGTTGTCCTGCACCGGTTTCGGCAATAATACGGGTTTTGCCTAGGCGTTTTGCCATAAGGATTTGCCCGATGGTATTGTTGATTTTGTGTGCACCTGTATGATTCAGATCCTCACGTTTTAAATATATTTTGGTATTGTACTTTTCCGATAGGCGTTTGGCAAAATACAAAGGCGAGGGGCGTCCCACATAATCCTTTAGTAATTGGTTGAATTCCTCCTGAAACGAAGGTTCGGCCATTACTTTTAAATAATTCTGGCGTAATTCTTCTACATTAGGGTAAAGCATTTCAGGAATAAATGCGCCTCCAAATTCGCCGTAGTACCCTTTTTCGTTTACGTTATAGTTCATAATCTTTTGTGCCCTGAAGTTGTTTTCAGGATGCTGTTATTAGTTTTCTATAAAGCTTAACGCTTCTTTAAATTGTTTTAGTTGTTCTATATGTTTTAATCCGGGTTCTATTTCAAATTTACTGTTCACATCAATAGCATAACAGTATTTTGATGCCGGACTTTGTTTAAATGCATTCAGTTTGTCCGCTTCATTCAATCCAATACCGCCGCTTAAAAAGAAGGGCTTGGTTGAAGGATAATCGTTCAATACATTCCAGTCGAAAGTATAACCATTGCCACCCGGAAGTTTTCCCTTGGTGTCAAACAGGAAATAATTACAAACGGGTTCATAAGGTTTTAGAACGTCGAAATCAAATTCATCTTTTATAGAGAAGACTTTAATGATTTCTAATGATTTGTCAACCTGAAGGTGTTTCAGGTTTTTATCGAGAGATGCTGAAACAAGTTCAGCATGACAGTTTTTTAATTGGTCACAATATTCCGGAGATTCTTCGCCATGTAATTGAACAGCTTGCAAGTTATGCGTCTGAATTTGTTTAACTACAAATTCGATGGTTTCATTAACAAAAACACCAGTCTTTTTTATGGTTTCTGAAATGTTAGGAATGGAGGTGTTGAAATATCTCACCGATTTCTCATAGAAGATAAACCCAAGATAATCCGGTTGCAGATTTGCCACCGCCTGAATATTATCTTGATATTTCATGCCACAAACTTTTAATTTCATCTTTTCGTTAACCTGAACTTGTTTCAGGTTCTAATTATTAAGGTTGTTTATGAGATGCTGAAACAAGTTCAGCATGACATTATTTTTTTAATTGTTCTATAAATATTTTAGCGCTTTCACCGGCATTATCAGTTTTCATAAAGTTTTCACCAATCAAAAAGCCTTGATAACCGAAAGGTTGCAGGGATTTAATGGCTTCAATATTGCTAATGCCACTTTCTGATACTTTTACAAAATCATCAGGAATCAATGCACTTAAAGATTTACTGGTGTCTAAACTAACATCGAAAGTTTTTAGGTTACGGTTATTAACACCTAACATATCTAAACTTGGCATTATGCTTTTGTTTAATTCTTCCTCGTTGTGAACTTCCAGTAAAACGTCCAGATGTAAGCTCTTGGCAAACTCTGAAAACTGTTTGATTTCATCACGTGTTAAGATGGCTGCAATAAGTAGAATGACATCAGCGCCATAAGCTTTAGCTTCCAGTAGCTGGTATTCATCAATAATGAATTCTTTGCGCAACAACGGTAAATTGCAGGAAGCTCGGGCCAGTAGTAAATCATCTAACGAACCTCCAAAATACTTGCCGTCGGTTAAAACAGACATACCACAAACACCTGCATCTTCATAGCCCTTAGCCACGTCGTTAACGTTAAGGTTTTGATTGATTACCGATTTAGAAGGCGAACGCCGTTTGTGTTCGGCGATAATTCCTGTGTTACTGGTCTTTAGTTTTTCAGTTAATGAAACCGTAGGTCTTTCAAACAACACCGATTGTTCCAATTGCGAGATTGGGATTAAGGACTTCCTTAAAGCGACTTCAGTTCTTTTATCGGCTGTAATTTTATCTAATATATTCATTACTTACTTAATGCTACTAATTTATCTAAACTTGCTTTGGCTTTGCCTGAGAATAAAGATGCTTTGGCTAATTCAAAACCTTCTTTATGGCTAATTTGTTTTGTGGTTGCAATAGCTAAACCGGCATTGGCACAAACTACATGGTTTTGTTGCTCGGTACCGTTTCCGTTGATGACATTTATAAATATTTTTGCAGCTTCTTCAATGGTATCTCCTCCGTAAATAGACTGTTGGGATATTTCATTAATGCCTAAATCCTCTGGCGTAAACATGATTTCTTTATTATTAGAAATCACTTTGGTGCCTCCCGTTAAAGAGATTTCGTCGTAGCCATCTAAAGCATGAACTACGCTGTAATTTTTATCGGTACTTTGATATAAGTAACCATAAAGGCGTAGCAATTCTAAATTGAAGACCCCAACCATTTGATTTTTGGGAAACGACGGATTGACCATTGGTCCTAGCATGTTGAAAAAGGTTTTAACACCTAATTCGCGACGAATAGGCGCTACATTTTTCATTGCGGGGTGGAATAGTGGCGCGTGCAGCACACAAATACCGGCTTGATCCATACATTTCTTTAAGAAGTCTTCATCGTTTGAAAATTTAATACCTAAATATTCCATAACGTTTGATGATCCGCAAGCTGAAGAGACTCCATAGTTACCATGTTTAGCTACATGAACACCAGCGCCGGCAGTGACAAATGAAGCAAGCGTAGAGATGTTAAACGTGTTTTTGCCATCACCACCTGTACCGCATAAATCAATCGCGTTGAAATCTTTCAGGTCGATGGGAATACACAATTCTAATAGCGCATCTCTAAACCCTTTTAATTCATCTAAGGTGATGCTACGCATCATGTACACTGTTAAAAATGCCGCAATCTGACTTTGGTTATAGTCTCCTTTGGAGATGTTCACTAAAACCTGTTTAGCTTCTTCGGTAGAGATGCTTTCGTGATTTATAAGTCTGTTTAAAATGTCTTTCATAATCTAATGTCTTAAATCTTGGTTTAGTTCTCTATCCAGTTTTTAAGTATTTGTTTGCCATTTGGTGTTAATACCGATTCCGGGTGGTATTGTACACCTTTTACATCATAAACACGGTGGCGTAAAGACATGACTTGTCCGTTATGGTCAAATGAAGTTGCTTCTAATACTTCCGGTAAGTCTGGATTAACCACCCAAGAGTGATAGCGACCGACTTCAATTTCTTTTTCCAGTCCGTTAAACAGGGTTTCATCGTCTACAGTGATATTAACTTTAGTAGCGACACCATGATATACATCGTCAAGGTTTTGTAAAGTGCCTCCGAATACCTCGCCAATGGCTTGTTGCCCTAAACATACGCCTAATATGCTTTTTGTTGGGGCATAGGTTTTAATAATTTCTTTTAATAAGCCTGCCTCGTCTGGGATTCCAGGGCCTGGTGATAATACAATTTTATCAAAGGCCTCGACATCTTCTAAGTAGAGTTTGTCGTTTCGGTAAACGGTAACCTCGCAGTTTAAATCTTCTAAGTAATGTACAAGATTATAAGTGAAGCTGTCGTAATTATCTATAACTAATATTTTTTTCATTTTATATAATCCTGTTTAACAGGTATTTTTTTGCTTTGTATTTATATGGTTTCGGCTAATTCAATGGCTTTAGTTAAGGCGCCTAATTTGTTATACACTTCTTGTAATTCACTTTCGGCACTGGATTTGGAAACAATTCCGGCTCCGGCACGCCAATGTAATTCATGGTTTTTACTTAAAAAGGTTCTAATCATAATGGCATGATTGAAGTTGCCGTTAAAGTCCATAAACCCAATGGCACCGCCATAGAACGAACGACTGGTTTTTTCGTATTGCTCAATAAGTTGCATAGCACGATGTTTTGGTGCGCCACTTAAAGTTCCGGCAGGGAAGGTATCGGCCACTACCTGCATGGTTGGCGTATTGGAGTGTTTTTTTCCGGTGACCTTACTTACCAGATGGATGACATGGGAGAAAAACTGTACCTCGCGATAGGTGTTTACCGTTACGCCACTACCATGGCGACTAAGATCGTTTCTGGCTAAGTCTACCAACATTACGTGTTCTGCATTTTCCTTATCATCTGCTACTAGTTTTTGAGCGAGTTCGGCGTCTTTGGTGTCGTTACCGGTGCGTTTAAATGTTCCTGCAATCGGGTGAATTTCGGCTATACCATCGCTAACAATAAGTTGAGCTTCTGGCGAACTTCCGAATATTTTAAAGTTACCGTAATCGAAATAAAATAAATATGGCGATGGGTTAATGCTGCGTAAAGCGCGATAAACATTAAACTCGTCACCTTTAAATTGTTGAGTAAAACTTTTTGAAAGCACCAATTGGAACACATCGCCTCGCGCACAATGTTTTTTAGCTAACTCAACATGCGTTTTGTATTCGTCGTCAGTAAGGTTTGAGGAGATTTCACCGTTTGATGTAAAATTATAAGAAGCAAAGCTTCGTACTTTTATCAAGTGATCTATTTCTTCAATATTGCTTTCGGTATTGTGACAATGTGCAAAAATGTAAGCTTCATTTTTATGGTGATTAATGGCAATGATGTTTTGATATACTGCGTAGTAAGTATCGGGAATGGTGATAGAGTTTTCCTTTTTAGCAATATCGACATCTTCAAAATAACGCACAGCATCGTAAGCGATATATCCAAAAATTCCATTGTTAATAAACTTAAATTCTTCTTCAGAGTTCACTTCAAATCGTTTGGTGAACTGGTGAATTTCTTCAGCAACATCTGTAGTTTCGCTAATAGATTGTGAAGATGAATTTCCGTCAGGAAATGATTGAGAGATACTTTCGTTTTCAACTTTAATAGAAGCAATCGGGTTGAAACAGATATATGAAAAGCTGTTGTCGTTGGCGTGATAATCACTACTTTCAAGGAGAATACTATTTGGGTATTTGTCTCTTATTTTCAGATAAATACTAACAGGTGTAATGGTGTCTGCTAGGATTTTTTTGTAATGCGTGTATAAGTTATAAGTTGTCATTTATGCTGAATTTATTCAGTTTTTATTCGTTTTATCGAAATTTTTAATACTAAAAAAGGCTTGTCGTGAATGACAAGCCTTTTCGATATTTTGATTTAAATATATAAGGGGTCTACTTCACGAACGTAAGTTTGTAAAGCTCCACCACCAAATGTTATTTAAAATTGTAAACATGTTTTGTTTTCTTGATTTGCTCCAAATATAGAAATGAAAATAAAATTACACAACACTTCGGGTTAATTTTTACATAAAAGATTGTTAAACTAATTTATAACTATCAAGTATTAATTAATTTTAGGATTCTATTAACAGATTATTAAACCATCAGATGAATTATCGGTCTAATACGAAAATACCAATGTATGAAATTTAATATCTTGTTTTTTACGTTCTTGTTAATTGTAGGTTGTAAATGGCATGAAAATAATGCTGAAACAGCCTTAGTGGAAACTTGGCGAACCGAATTTGTTGTTCACGAAGATTTTTCAAAAGATTTAAAGGTTTACGATTTTAAAGGATTAGAACCTTTGTTGAATAAGAAAGATGGAAAAGTGCATGTGGTGAATTTTTGGGCAACATGGTGTGTGCCATGTGTAAAGGAATTACCGTATTTCGAGCAATTGCAAAAAGCTTATGCTCACAAGAATGTTGAGGTACTATTAGTAAGTTTAGATTTTCCGCATCAATACGATACCAAGTTGAAACCTTTTATAAATGAAAGAAAAATACAATCTCAGGTCGTGGCGTTAGACGATGCTGATATGAATGCATGGATTCCTAAAGTTGATGCATCGTGGTCGGGTTCCATTCCTGCAACAATAATATACAAGGATGATGAACGTCAGTTTTTTGAACAATCGTTCACCTTTGAAGAATTAGAAAAACAAGTCAAACCATTTTTAAATTAATCACGTATGAAAAAACTAATGAAATTTATGCCGCTGGTACTTGTTGTACTTGCAATTAGTGCGTTTACTGTTAATGAAACGACAGACAACCCAGGATACAAAGTAGGGGATGTTGCTGAAGATTTTTCACTTAAAAACATTGACGGAAAGATGGTCTCTTTATCCGATTATAAAGAAGCTAAAGGCTTTATTGTAACCTTTACCTGTAATACTTGTCCTTTTGCAGTGGCTTATGAAGATCGCATTATCGCTTTAGATAAAAAATACGCTTCTAAAGGCTATCCGGTTATAGCCATTATGCCAAATAACACCGATATAAAACCAGGTGATAATATAGATGCCATGAAAGCACGCGCAAAAGAAAAAGGCTTTACGTTTCCGTATTTGATAGATAGTGAGCAAACCGTTTTTCCAAAGTATGGCGCTACAAAAACACCTCATATGTTTGTATTACAAAAAACGGAGAAAGGAAACGTAGTAAAGTATATTGGAGCTATTGATGATAATTATAAAGATGCTGATGCGGTTAACACTAAATATGTAGAGGCGGCGGTTGATGCTTTATTGGCAGGAAAAGAAGTGGAGCAAAAGGAGACCAAAGCCATTGGGTGTTCTATAAAAGTGTAATACTGAAAAATATATTGCTTAAGTTCGGGAAAATCTAAGGTGTAATACTTTAGATTTTTTTTTCGTCTATAAACGTTATAAATATTAATTTTGTGATACATTAAATACATTACAATGGAAGATTTAACACAAGAAGAGTGGGCAGAACAATTAGCAAATGATGATAACGCAGTGGTTTTAGATGTTAGAACCGATGGCGAAGTTGCCGAAGGAGTTATTCCAAATGCGATTCATATCGATATTTTTAAAGGACAAGGTTTTATTTACGCTCTTGAAGAATTGGATAAGAGTAAAAATTATTATGTGTATTGCCGCTCGGGAAATCGAAGTGGTCAGGCGTGTTCAATTATGGAACAATTAGGCTTTGCAAATGCTTACAATCTTGAAGGAGGCATTATGGAGTGGACTGGCGATATTGTCGATTTTAAATAATATTAAATTTAAAATTTAATGAGACGAATAATTGTTTTAATAAGTTTAATAGTAATCAGCACTGTTGGCTGTAAGGGATTGTCGACTCAAAAGGATATTGTAAATGTTTCCGTAAGCTCTGCAACAGAAATGGTAAATAACACTAGTAAGCTACAACTTATTGATGTTAGAACCCCAGAAGAATATAATTCAGGGCATCTGGAAGGCGCAACTAATATTGATTTTTTCTCTGATAGTTTCAGAGAAGATATTGAAAAGCTGGATAAACACAAACCTGTACTTGTCTATTGTAAATCTGGCGGACGCGGTAGTAAAAGCGCTGCTATTTTTAAAGAACTTGGTTTTACCAAAATTTATAATATGGAAGGTGGTATCACGAGTTGGAATGATGCTGGTTATAAAACCGTTAAGTAGTCGTTTTTTGTTGTTCAACGAGTAGATGATTAATAGATCTAGTTTTAATCTTTTTTTTAAGCACTTCAACTTGTTTATTTTTTAGGAACAAGTCTTTTTGATAATTTTGAAGGTGTAAAGGTGTTACTCTTAAAGGGTTACATCTGTTAGTTTAACTCCCTTTTAATTGATAAATAAGACTTATGGAAAACGGTTATGTTATTTTAGGTATTATAGCTTTGTTGTTTTTGTCTATGTATGGGTTCTCCTATTATTCTGTGTTTAGAGAAAAAAATAGACAGAAAAAAGAACAACAACTAGAAGCTGAAGCCGAAGCACAACGCGTGTTGAGACGCCAGAAAATGCAAGCGGAAATTGATGCCCGAGTACAAAAATTTAATAAACGTAAAGAAGAAATTCAGCACGAATTAGAACTTCTTAAAAAAATGAAAGAGCAGCAAATAGGTTAATCTTATTTGCTGTTTTTGTTTACTTCGGGTTTATAAAATTTTCTATTTCTGAATCGGATAACTTTGGGTTCGCTCCTGCGCTTTGAGCAACTAAAGCGCCAACGGCACAAGCAAAATCTATAGCGTCTTGTGGATTGGTATTATTTAGCAGTTTGCTGATTAATGACCCTAAAAAGGAATCGCCTGCGCCTACAGTATCGACTACTTTAATTAAGTAGCCGCTATTGTAATATAACTTGTCATCGTATAATAATACAGCACCATGAGATCCTTTCGTTACACAAACATGTTTTGTGTTGGTTTGTTCGGCTACAAACATGAGGTTTTGTTCTAAAGAGTTGTATTTAGATCCCATATGTTTGCTAACTTCAAACAATTCATCATCATTAAACTTAATAAAATCAGCTTTATTCATTAAATAAATCAAAAGATCTTTGGTGTAATAGGGGGGTCTTAGATTAAGATCGAAGATTTTATATTTGGCGACATCAATCAGTTTATATAATGTGTTTTTTGAGGTATGGTTTCTGGCAACTAAACTGCCAAAAACAAAAGCATCGGCTTGTTTAACGATTTCTTCAGCATTATCGTGTAGCTCAATTTTATCCCAGGCACAAGGGAATTTAATATCATAGGAAGCTGAACCTTTGTCATTCAGCATCACATGAACTTCGCTGGTTTGGTGGTCGTGTATGGTTTGTACGCAATCGGTGTTTATGCCGTTTGTTTTTAGAAAGTTTAATAATTCTTTTCCGGGAGTATCATTACCAATGGCGCTTATCATGGAAACTTGATTACCGAAGGATTGTAGTCGACTGGCGACATTTAATGGAGCACCTCCAATTTTCTTATGCGTTGTAAATACGTCCCATAAAATTTCTCCGAAACAAACAATATTCGCCATACTTATAAGTGTTCTATTTTAAGGTTAGTTAGTAAAATTACTAAAATAGCCTTTAAAAGCGAAATGCTTTGTATGGTATTAAAAAATAGGGAAAATATGAAGTCTATTTAGTCAAGTAATTTCTTTGAGTCTGTAACTCGAAAACATTGCTCTTCACCTAAGTAAAGCGGATTGCCATGTTTTTCTGACCAAAAGCCATCTAGAAGATTTTTGTTTATACAACGATAAACGACTACACCTTTGTATGTGTTGTGATCGTCGCCTTTATATCTGAAATTAATTACCAGAATGTTATCTTGAAAAAAGCCACTACCTGTCTGTTCGTAAGTATCATTTATAAGCCATTTGGCTTTAATTCGGTAGTTCATGTCAAGAGATAAAGTAAGGGTGCCTTTGTAAGCTTCGCCTTCTTCGTCTTGATTGCTCCCAATAATATTGTACGTTCCCACTAAATCTTCAATCGTCATTTATGAAAATATTTGATAAGCAAAGGTACGTTATTGATTCAAGTAGGAGTTGTAGTTTTCAGAATTTATAATGTCTATTGATAGTAATTTTTCTTCGGAAATAGGTTTGTCAAACAGGAAATATTCAGCCAATTGGCTCAAACCAAGGTAGATTTGCTGTTTAGGGTTTTGATGAATCAGGAAATCTATAGCGCCACTATTTAGGTAGCTGATATTTTTTTCTAGTAAATCGTAACCAATGATTTTGATAGATAAATTGGGGAAATTTTCAACCATCTTAGCTACCTTATAGGTTTTAGAAGTGGTAACGAAAATGCCTGAAATATTTTTCGAAGAATCGATAGCGTCAAATAGTGTTTTGTACTTATTAGATTCTATGGAGTTACAGGTTTTAAGCGTATAATTACTGGTTAGTAAATTTTCGAAATAGTCTCTAAACCCTTTTTCTTTTTGCTGCATAAATGAGGCGTTGTGAAAAAATTCATCAAGATGAGCGATAATGATTTCAGAATCTTTTGGTGTAATCATTTCCATTAAACGGGCAGCGATTCTTCCACTTTGAAATAAGTCTTGACCAACAAAGTTGTTAATGTCTTCTGAGCCTATGCGGTTATTGATAATACTGACTAAAATTTCAGCTTCAGCATAAGCTTTAATAGATTTTGTAGCTTCATTGAAAAATAAAGGCACCATTAATACTGCATCCGGATTTAAGCTTAAAACTCTAGCATTTACCTCTAGAAAATCTTCAGTACTTGTAGGGTCAAAAGTGTGTGTGTCAATCGTAATCCCTAAAGATTTATATTCATTAAAAGCCTGATTAATTCCTGCTTTACAAGGCAACCAGTAAGGGTCAATATCAGGATTTGGTAGTAAGGCGCATAGGTGATAATCCTTGTTGTTTTTTAAACTTCTAGCCATAAGGTTGGGCTGGTAGTCTATTTCAGCAAGTACTTTGTTTACTTTTTCTAAAGCTTTTTCCGATACTTTACCTCGCTTATGAATAACGCGGTCTACAGTTCCTTTCGATACGCCTGCCAATTGAGCAATATCTTTAATGGTGTGTTTTTTCATTACTACAAATATAATATAAAAGTTGAATTTATTAATACATAATGTGTTCGAACACACTTAATAATGTTGTCGAACACATTTTTTGTGTTTTTTCTTTTTTTTCTAAAACTTAATCTATACTTTCGCAAAGTTGATAGTTGAAAAATGTTTTTAGATAAATTTAAAATGTTTGATTTTTAGTTCTTTAGTGAGTTACTGAAAGTCTTAAAAATTAAAAGATTAAACAGATATGGAAAAACCAACTTTAGTAGTTTTAGCAGCAGGCATGGGAAGTCGGTATGGCGGCCTAAAGCAGATAGATTCGTTTACTCCGCAGGGAGATACTATTATAGATTTTTCAATTTACGATGCGTTACAAGCTGGGTTTGGAAAGTTTGTTTTTATTATCAGAAAAAGCTTTGAGGCAGAGTTTAAAGCCATTTTTAATAAAAAACTAGAGGGTAAAGCAGAGGTAGATTACGTGTATCAGGAGTTGGATTGTGTTCCTTCACAATATGTGAATCCGGAGCGTACAAAGCCTTGGGGTACAGGTCATGCTTTGTTAATGGCAAAAAATGCTGTAAATGAAAATTTTGCGATAATTAATGCAGATGATTTTTACAGTCGTGAAGCATTCGTGAGTATGGCGAAGGCTTTAATGAATACCGATAAGGAGTCTTATAATTTTAAGACCATGGCTTATCTGTTAAAGAATACGGTTTCAGATCACGGTTATGTGTCAAGAGGTGAGTGTCAGGTAGATGAGAATGGATTTTTAGTTGATGTTACCGAACGTACACATATTGAAAAAATCGACGGCGCCTTAGTGCGTAAAGATGATGATGGAGAGTTTGTTTCTATCGATCCCGATACAGTGGTTTCTATGAATTTCTGGGGGTTTACGCCTAAATGTTTTGAGTTTGGTGAAGAGTTGTTTTTAGAGTTTTTAGAAAACAATAAAGAAAACTTAAAGGCAGAATTTTATTTGCCAACAATAGTTAATGAGATTCTAAAATCAGGTATGGCGACGGTTCAGGTTTTAAAGTCTGATGCCAAATGGTTTGGAGTAACTTATCAGGAGGATAAAGCTATTGTTCAAAAAGCCATAGAAGAATTGAAAGCCGCTAACGTGTATCCTGAAAATTTATGGTAATGATGACGCAAGAACAGTTAGTATATAAATTTAGTCAATTTAAGCATGCTTCAGAGTATGTATCTCATAAAGAGTTAGCTTCGGGACATATAAATGATACATTTTTAATAGAAACGAAAGAAGAACCTTTTTATATTCTTCAACGCATAAATCATGATGTTTTTAAAGATGTGCCAGGTTTAATTTCTAACAAAGTAAGTGTTAGTAAGCATATTCAAAATAAATTGTCTCATTTGTCTGATGCAGCTTTAAAAAAAAGTGTGTTAACGTTTGTTCAGGCTAATAATGAAGAATATTATTATGAAGATGAAGCTGGTAATTTCTGGAACGTTATGGTTTATATTAAAGATAGCGTAACCTATGACATAGTAACCGATGAACAAGTGGCTTATGAAGGAGGAAAATTAGCAGGTGATTTTTTAAATCTTACGAGCGATTTTGATGCTTCGGTATTAACCGAAGTTATTCCTAAGTTTCACGACATGTCATTTCGTTTTTGGCAATTCGAAGAAGCTTTAAAGAACGCTTCAAATGTAAGAAAAGAAAATGCTAAGCTTTATTTAGACAAGGTTGAAGGGCTTAAAGAGGAAATGCATATCCTTCAAAATTTAAAAGAATCGGGAGCTATTCCGGTAAGGGTGACACATAACGATACTAAAATATCGAATGCCTTATTCGATACCAATAACAAAGGACTTTGTGTGATTGATACCGATACGGTTATGCCCGGAATTATTCATTATGATTTTGGAGATGCCATTCGTACCATTTGTAATACGGCAGCTGAAGATGAAACTAATTTAGATTTGGTGAACTTTAATGTCGAGTATTACAAAGCCTATAAAAAAGGGTTTTTAGAAAAAGTAGCATCGGCTTTAACGCCTTTAGAAGTTGATACTCTTCCTTTAGCGGCGAAGACCATGATTTTTATTATGGCATTACGCTTTTTAACCGATTATTTGAATAATGATATTTACTATAAAACAAAATACCCAGAACATAATTTGGATCGAGCAAAGAATCAATTTAAGTTAATTGATAGTATGACATCACAAATGAAAGTGTAAGAATTATAATTCACACTTTAAAGATGAACCTTTAAACTAGACAAATATTAAGAATTTACAATTTTGTAATAAACCAAACCTAATTATTAATTAATACCTTTTTAATTATGACACAAACATCTAAAAGTAGTAATACCGTGGCAATAGCTATCATAGCAGGCTTGTTTTTTATATTCGGTTTTGTAACCTGGATTAATGGGGCACTGATTCCATTTATGAAGACTATAAATGAGTTGACCGATGCGCAATCATATTTAGTTGCCTCGGCCTCGTATATATCGTTTGTGGTTATGGCGTTGCCGGCATCTTATATTTTAAATAAGATAGGCTATCGCAAAGGGATGTCTTTGGGTTTGATTTTAATGGGGATAGGAGCTTTAGTGTTTATACCGGCAGCAGAGGCGCGCACCTATAGTTTGTTTCTATTGGCTATTTTTATTCAAGGTACGGGAATGACTATCTTACAAACAGCAGCCAATCCGTATATAACCATTTTAGGGCCTATAGAGAGTGGTGCCAAGCGTATCGCTATTATGGGAATTGCTAATAAAGTAGCAGGAGCTTTGGGATCGTTAATATTTGGAGCTTTACTATTATCTGGTATAGATGAGGTTAAGGAGAAATTAGGATCGGTTACCGATATTGAAAAAGGGCAGCTGTTAGATACCATGGCCGACAGTGTTGTTACACCATATATTGTAATGGCTTTAGTTCTGTTTGTTCTAGGGATATTAATAAGAAAGGCTCCGCTGCCGCATGTAGAAGCAGCGCCAGTTGAAGAAACAGAAACAGGTAAAACCACCAAGACAAGTATCTTCCAGTTTCCACATTTATGGCTGGGTGTATTGACCTTATTTGTGTATGTTGGAGCAGAGGTAATCGCTGGCGATAGTATTATAGCTTATGGAATTTCATTAGGATTTTCAGCAGAAGAAGCTAAGTTTTTTACCACATTCACTTTAATGGCAATGGTTGCTACCTATGCTTTGGGTGTATTCTTAATTCCAAAATACTTAAAACAAGATACCGCATTAAAAATAAGTGCCGCTTTAGGAATTGTATTTAGTTTATGTATTTTATCGACAACAGGATATACCTCGGTGTTATTTGTAGCAGCGTTAGGAATTGCCAATGCTTTGGTATGGCCAGCGGTATGGCCGTTAACCCTAGAAGGTTTGGGCAAGTTTACAAAAACAGGATCGGCCTTATTGATTATGGCTATTGCCGGAGGAGCTATTATACCACCGCTATATGGAAGATTGGTAGATGCAGGAAAACATGACTTGATAGTAAAAGGTATAGAAGAGGCGGAAGCTGCAGCAACAGCCTCAACAAGTAGTTATTGGATATTAATTCCATGTTATGCCATCATCTTGTTCTTTGCTTTATGGGGACATAATATTAAAAGTTGGACAAAAAACTAAAAAATACATACAATAAAATAAATTCTATTAAAATGATTAAGAGTAGTACAGACAAAGCTACAGGATTTGAAAAACGTTTTGAAAATGTAGATACTGTAGTTTTCGAAGATTCATTAGCAGCATCAAAAGCAGTTGCTAAAGAAATAGCAGAGCTTATTAAGCTGAAGCAATCGAAGAATGAAAATTGTATTTTAGGATTGGCAACAGGATCAACTCCAAAAGGCTTATATGCCGAGTTGGTACGATTACACAAGGAAGAAGGCTTAAGTTTTAAAAACGTGATTAGTTTCAATTTGGATGAATATTATCCAATGGAGCCAGATTCAGTTTTTAGTTATGTGCGCTTCATGAAGGAGTTATTGTTTAATCAAGTTGATATCTTACCAGAAAACATTCATATTCCAGACGGAACCTTATCTAAAGAAGAAATATCTGCGTATTGTAATGCTTACGAAGCAAAAATTGAAGCTTTAGGTGGTATCGATCTACAGATTTTAGGTATTGGGGGTAACGGGCATATCGGATTTAACGAATCAGGATCTTTACAAAACTCTAAAACCCGATTGGTAGCTTTAGATCACATCACACGTGTGGCAGCCAGTAAAGATTTTGGAGGTTTAGATAAAACACCTAGAACAGCGATTACGCTTGGAGTTAAAAAAATCATGGAAGCGAAGCGCGTGGTTTTAATGGCTTGGGGTGAAGGTAAATCGAATATTATTAAAGCTTCGGTTGAAGGGCCTGTAACAAATCAGGTTCCGGCATCGTTCTTACAAGAACACCGTAACGCTACATTTGTAATTGATAAGAGTGCATCTTCAAAATTAACGCGTATCGATACGCCTTGGTTGGTAGAGAAAGTAGAGTGGACTGATAAAATGGCTAGAAAAGCTGTGTTAGGGTTGGCTTTGCACTTAAAGAAACCAATTTTAATGTTGACAGATGCGGATTATATCGAAAACGGAATGAGCGATTTATTAGCTGATTCAGGTCCGGCTTACGATATCAATATTAATATTTTCAATAAAGTACAGCAAACCATTACTGGTTGGCCAGGAGGAAAGCCAAATGCCGATGACAGCAAACGTCCTGAACGTGCTGAACCAGCTAGAAAGCGTGTGTTAATTTTCTCTCCACATCCAGATGATGATATCATTAGTATGGGAGGAACATTCAAGCGTTTACAAGAACAGGGTCATGACGTGCATGTAGCGTACCAGACATCAGGAAACATTGCGGTTGCTGATGATGAAGCCCTTCGTTTTGCTGCTTTCGTTTGTGATTACAATGAAAAATTCGGAATTGAAAGTCCGGAAGCCAATGCGATTTATGAAAAAGCAGTTGACTTCTTAAAGAATAAAAAAGACAGTGAGATTGATATTCCAGAGGTACGTTATATAAAAGGAATTATAAGAAAAGGAGAAGCCCGTGCAACAAGTCACTTTGTTGGATTGAAAGATGAGAATATCCACTTCATGGAATTACCGTTTTACGAAACTGGTACTATTGAAAAGAAACCTATTGGAGAGGAAGATATAAAAATCACGATGGATCTTATCGAGAAAATTCAGCCGCATCAAATTTATGCAGCAGGTGATTTAGCCGATCCTCACGGAACTCATAAAGTGTGTTTAGATGCCATTTTTGAATCGGTAAAACGCTTGAAAGAAAAACCATTTATGGCAGACTGCTGGGTATGGTTATACCGCGGAGCATGGCAAGAATGGGGTATCGACGAAATAGAAATGGCTGTGCCAATGAGTCCGGGACAGGTATTAGAAAAACGTCACGGAATCTTCAAACACCAGTCGCAAAAAGACGGTGTGGTTTTCCAAGGAAGTGATAGTAGAGAGTTCTGGCAACGTGCCGAGGACAGAAACCGTGAAACAGCAGAATTATACCATCAGTTAGGTTTAGCGCATTATGCCGCTATGGAAGCCTTTGTAAGATGGATATTCTAATTATACAATAAATGCTAACATTGAATACAAACACTAAAACTAAGCCATCCAATTTCCAAATACGGGAAATTGCATCAGTAGATAGTAAGATAGCCTATTGTAGGTTTTTAAATTGGGTTATTGGTGAATTTGATTTATTCCTTAAGAACGAAGAATCAGAAGCATTGAAAGTGTTTTTTCCTAATGGATGGTTTAGTATTAGTTGTTTTCAAAATGTTGAGAACAAATTGAATGTAGCATTACAAGTGGAAGGTCAGTCGGAAGCGACTTGCCAGAGTATGATGAAACACATCAAGCGTATTCATAAGCATGTATGCGAGTTTCATGATCACCAAGCTTAAAAAGAAACACACAATGACATTAATAAAATCAATCTCAGGGATTCGCGGAACTATTGGAGGAAGTGTAGGTGATAATTTAACCCCTGTAGATGCTGTGAAATTTGCCGCTGCCTATGGTATGTGGTTGAAAGATCAGAATTCAGCTAAAGACCTAACTGTTGTTATAGGTCGAGATGCCAGAATTTCCGGAGCGATGATAAGTACTCTAGTGAGTCAAACCTTAATAGGCTTGGGTATAAACGTGAAGAACATAGGTTTATCAACAACGCCAACGGTTGAAGTTGCCGTGCCTTTGGAAGGTGCTGACGGAGGAATCATAATTACAGCTAGTCATAACCCGAAACAATGGAATGCTCTTAAATTATTGAATAGTAAAGGAGAGTTTTTAGATGGTGTTGAAGGTGCTAAAATTCTAAAAGTAGCCGACGAAGATGCCTATACTTTTGCAGAAGTTGATAATCTAGGCCAGTATTCTGAAGTGGAAGGTTATATTGAAAAGCACATTGACGAAGTTTTAAAATTGAAATTAGTCGATGTTGAAGCAATTAAGCAAGCCGGTTATAAAGTGGTGGTAGATGCAGTGAATTCAACTGGAGGCATTGCGATTCCGGCTTTATTAGAGCGTTTGGGAGTTGAGTGTGTTAAATTGTATTGTGAACCAAACGGACAATTTCCACATAATCCAGAACCGTTGAAAGAACATTTAACCGATATCTCAAAATTGGTGGTTGAAGAACAAGCTGATTTTGGAATTGTAGTTGATCCGGACGTGGATAGACTAGCACTTATTTGTGAAGATGGTTCTATGTTTGGCGAAGAATATACTTTGGTAGCCTGTGCCGATTATGTTTTAGGACAATTGAAAGGCGGTAATACCGTGTCCAATTTATCATCGTCAAGAGCTTTAAGAGATATAACTGAAAAGCACGGGGGGAACTATTCAGCAAGTGCCGTAGGCGAAGTGAATGTAGTTATCCAAATGAAATCCGTTAATGCTGTAATTGGTGGTGAAGGTAACGGTGGAATTATTTATCCAGATTCACATTTCGGAAGAGATTCTCTGGTTGGGGTAGCATTGTTTTTATCGCATTTGGCTCATCAAAAAATCTCTTGTAAGGCTTTGCGTGATTCTTATCCAAATTACTTTATGAGTAAGAAAAAAATAGAGTTAACACCTACTATAAATGTCGATGCTATTTTAGAACAAATGGCAGAAAAATATAAAAGTGAAGCCGTGAATACCATTGATGGTGTAAAGATTGATTTCGAAACCCAATGGGTACACCTTCGAAAATCGAATACCGAACCGATTGTCAGAATTTATACTGAAAGTACTTCTCAGGAAAGTGCCAATCAGTTAGCTGATACCATAATTGAAGAAATAAAAGCTTTACTATAAGGTTTTATTTAAGTGTTATTAATTCAGGTTCTTCTTTTAGAAGGACCTTTTTTTAGGAATTTTAGACATAGATTAGGTAAATAAAACCAAAGCCCAAATACATAATGTGTCTGGGCTTTGTTGTAAAAAGGAAATAGTTTACTCATTTTCTAAAACAATTTGTCTTATCATTAGGTTTTTACCACTTGTGGCTTGAGTTTTTAAAATAAGTTTTCCATCGTTACTGTCTTCTCGCATCACATGAAATTTAATCCATTTTCCACCATTTTCATTGTGTTTTTCTAAATGTACTTTTCGACCTTCAAATTCTACATAACCTTCTCTACTCTGTTTGTTCCAATCGTCAAATAAAACATAAAAGCTACCAAGAATACCTTCAGGACAATTAAGGGTAATGGTCATTTCTTCTCCATGCCATGCAGATCCTTCTTTGTCTTTCCAAGATCCATCCGCTTTAACTTGATAGGTTACATCTTTTTGAACAAGAATTTGATCCTGTTCTATTTTCCAGGCTACATTTTCATTTTGTGTGTTTAGGTTTTGTGCGGCTTTTATCTGTAAAATAGCATCTTTAAAATCACCTTCAACGGTAATGTTTTCAGCTGTTGGGATAAATGGAAGCATCGTTTTTAACGATTCAATATCCATTGAAAGTGTAGGGTTGAAATCCTTAGAATTCATATATTCTTTTAAGCTGTATTCAAGTTGTCTTGCTACTGGTAGATCTTTATTAGTAATATTGAAACCGCAAACTAATAGATTACCTTTTCCAACTTTTAATTCAAAAATAGCGCCTTCTTTGTTGTTTCTGTGAAAATCATCAATAACCTGAGCAATAGGTTTGTAGTCCTTTGGTGTTTGGTTTAAAATAAAACCTTTTGAATCTTTCATAATTGTTTCCCATTGCCAATCGCTATGGTATTGCGTAGTAAAATGTTTAAAAGCCGGATGTTTGTCTTTTAAAAGTAAACCAATATTGGTTTTTCCTTGACCTGGGAAAAAGGTTAAAGACCAGTATAGTGGCGTAAAATTTAAACTCACACTATTATCTTCTGTTCCTAGACGATTTGCCAGTAATAAAACATTTTTACCAGATTTAAGAGCTTCGATTGTTTTATCGTCTAAAGTTTCCCTTACCAAAATGTTTTTTGAAGCGGCTTCTGGCAACGTTGTTGGATACACCCAAATATTCCATTCGTTATTAAAACTGGTATTTTCTAAAGAAACCGAAATGATTAATCGCTGAGCTTTTGATATGGCGTTTAGCGGCATAGAAATTGTTCCTGCATCGATAAGGCTCCCAACCGATAAGTTGTTTACAGCCCATTTTTCTTTTTTAATAACTTCCCCTGATTCAGTTTTTATTTCGGTAATTAAGTTTCCTGAGCTAATTGGGAATTGACCAAAATGAGATAATTGAATGCCTGCTTTTAACGTTTCGTTATTTGTCCAGACAAATTTTTCTAATCGAAGTAATGGTGTTGTTTCGTTAAAATGCGATTTAAATTTTTCAGGAGTAGTGATGCCTTTACTTTCCCAATGGGCATCTAGCCAGCCAATTAAAGCCTCGCCCTGACCTTGATAATCCTGCATGCTCAATAATTGAACCCCGGCACAACTTTTTGTTCTTAAAAAAGATTCGGTTTCGTACTTGTACATAATTTGATTTAATGCTCCTGAAGCCATTTTAAAGTCATCTGCCTGATCGGCAATACCGTTTTTTTCAGCCATAGCTTTAAATTCTTCAAAGTTTCTGGCTTTAAGTACGCCTTTGTATTTGTCAATTTCACTCCACGACGGGTAAACAGGCCACTGACCAATTTCGTGAGCAATAATCGGGATATTCATTTGGCTGTAAGTATCTTCAAAATCCCAATCGGTGTGTGGGCCATTTAATCCTCGTGTTTTTCCAATGCCTTGAATATAATGGGTAGCCATATAATCGTCTACTTCGGTAACTTTTCTAGCTGTTGACACAGAATAAAGCCTGCGGTTGTCTTTTTCTTTTAAGGCTTTAACCCATTGTTTCATAACGTCGAAATCTGAATTTCCAAGCTCATTACCAATACAAAACATTGTAAATGAAGGGTTGTTTCCATAAAAATCAACTACGCGGTTCATTTCTTTAATAACGAATTGATCTCTTTTTGGGTCTTTTCCTAAGCCTTGAGGGAAACCTTTTGTGTTCATTTCCGGACGACCACGTTCTGTATTATCTACGCTCATCCACCAGTCTATCCATATAGAAGCTTCGGCCTGAAGATAAATTCCAACCCGGTTAGCGGCTTTAAAAGCAGCTTCGGGAGGACACCAGGAGTGAAATCTGGCATGGTTTAAACCGTAGGATTTATAGATTTTGAAAATTTTCTCCCAATCTTCAACTTTTGTTGATGGATAACCTGTTAGAGGAAAGTGCACACAGTCTAAATTACCACGTAAAAAAACTGGAGAATTATTAATAACAATGTGTGTACTATTATGGCCAATTTTTACATATCCAAATTCGGTAAACTGTGTGTCTTCATATTTTTTTGTTTTTATGGTTGTTGATAATATGTAGACTGTTGGGTTGAATTCATTCCATTTTTTTAGTGAGCCATTTAGGTTTATGCTTATCTCTTTTTTGTTTTCTCCGATGTTTGATGTGAATGAAGTTTCAAAAGATTTTACAATGTCAGATTTTCCCAGTTCACGAATTTCGAATGTGATATTTGTTTTTTCATTTTTAGCAGAAACAAAACTGGTTTCAATATTCAATTTATCATTATCAATGTCCGAAAATGTTCTGATTTGTTCAATATGAGTTGGGTCTTTAGCAGTTAATTCCATACGGCCAACAATGCCGTTCCAAATACTTTGGGTGTATTCGCCATAAGCATGACCTTTGTCTCCAATATTATGAATTGTATCGTTATTAACTTCAATGGTTATGCGGTGTTTACCGGGGTCTATATTTCCAAGGTTATGAATATGAGGTGTGCCCAGTGCATCTTTAGTACTTAATTCGTTGCCATCAATAAACACTTTAGATTCCCATAATACACGTTCAAGAAGTAACTGAATTTGTTTGTTTTTCCAGTTTTTCGGGATTTCAATATCTCTTTCAAAAGTAGCGATACCTAAATATTTATATTCAGGCGTTAATACACCAAAATCGGAGCCAATAGTTTGAAGACCGTAACCTTGCTGAGCTAATGAGGATGGTAAATTAATTGAGCCTTCTCGTTTGTATATAGTAGTGTTCTCAATATTAGGTTTCTGTTTATTTAGCGAAACATGCCATAGTCCAGAAAGATTGATGGTATTATTCTGAGCGGTAAGTATTGTGACTTTAAAAATGAAAAGAGCTACAATAATAAGAGATTTGTACATTTTGAAATAAAATACAGGGGTTAATAGAAAATTAAATTTTTCGTAATATATAGCAGTTGGTTTATCAAAGCAATGGATTATTAATGTTTTTTGTGATTAAAATACTTTTCATTTCTCTGGAGCCATTAGATTTTTTGTAATGTATTGAAAAGAGTTTTGTTTTTTTAAAACTGTATTTTGCTAATTCAGATTTAATATTTTCTAAATTGTGGTAGTAAAAATACACACGATCACCAGTACAGCTCGAAATATATCCAGATTTCCTGTAATCTTGAGTAACAAAACTTGAATACAGCAATCCTTTTGGGTTCAGCAGACATTTACAATTTGAGATAAGTATAGAAGAGTCTGAGATTTTTTGATATTCATCCATTGCTTATTTCTCAAATCCGTAATCGCGTTCTACTTTAGCGATTCTTGTTTTATAGGCTTTGTACCATTCCTGTTTGCCTCGATTTTGTGCGACCTGATGATCTAGATGGTTTTTCCAGTTTCGTATCGATTCTAAATCTTTCCAATACGATACGGTAATACCTGTTTCGTTTTTGGCGGTTTCAATACCTTAAAAAACCGTCTTGTTCTTTGGCTAGGGTAACCATTAGTTCTGCCATTTTTTCATAATCTTTGTTATTACCGGTTTTTATAGATGTAAATATTACGGTGTAATAGGGAGGTTTGGGGTGTTGGCTATTGTCATGTAATAAAGTTAAGAAAAAATAAAGCCTCGAAAAATTTTAAATTTTTCGAGGCTTAAAAGTGGAGTCGGAGAGAGCATAGTTAAATCAAAATTGTGTTTTCGAAAAAATAAGTAAAACCGGCTTTAATGTTAGTTAAAATAGGGTTTTACGTGTTTTTGTTAATTATTTTAGATTGAGTCGATTTGAGACGATTTGAATGATTTTTGGTTTTACCGTACAACTACCGTACAAAATCTTATATTTGTACAGTTAAAATTTTGGTTATGGCAACGGTTAATTTTTTATTTCGTTCAACAAAAGATAAAGCATGTCTTAACGTAAGATTGCTATATCGACATAATGATAAAGATTATGTTTTTGGAGCTAAAACCAAATACGAAGTAGATAAGGAATACTGGAAAAAGCATCATAAGAAGAATTCCAGGGATATAATTGTAACCAATAAGCAGACAGAGGTTAATGCGGAATTAAATAAAATTCAGAATCATATTTTAAAAGCTTTTAATTCGGTAGAACCAGAAAATGTAGATAAAGACTGGTTACAAACTCAAGTAGATCTCTATTATAACCCACCAAAAGAAGAAAAGATAATTCCTAAAAATTTAATTAACTATATTGATTTTTATATAGAATACCGTAAACATGAATTAAAGGATACATCTGTAAAGAAGTTTAAAGTGATTAAACATAAATTACAGAGGTTGGAAAAATATCGTAAAAAGCCAATACTAATAAAAGATATTAACGATAGTTTTAAAAACGAGTTTGTAGACTATTTAAAAAAGCAAAGTTATTCCCAAAATACAATGCAAAGGGAATTAGTGTTTATAAAGACTTTTTGTAAGCATGCTCGATTCTTAGGTTTAGAAACACATCCACAGTTAGATAGTTTGCGTTTAGATAGGCAGAAGGTTGAGAAGGTTTATTTAACTTTTGAAGAACTTGAAAAAATTGAAAAAATAGATAAATCCAAATTAACCGAAAGTTTAGAGAATGCCAAAGACTGGTTGATTATAAGTTGTTATACAGGGCAGCGTATTTCAGATTTTCTGAGGTTTACACACGAAATGGTTAGGATGGAAAAAGGTAAATACTTAATTGAATTTACTCAAAAGAAAACAGGGAAACTGATGACGGTTCCATTGCATCCAAAAGTTATTGAAATACTTGGAAAAAGAGATGGTAAGTTTCCGAAGCCAATTTCAGATCAAAAATACAATAATTACATTAAAACTGTAGCTGAATTAGCTGAAATCAATCAATTGGTGCATGGAAGTAAGAAGGTCGAAACTAAACCTAAAAGCGGAATTTATCGAAAAAGGGTCGGATTATATAAGAAGTTTGAATTAGTTAGCAGTCATATCGGCCGCCGGTCTTTCGCAACCAATTTTTACGGGAGCATCCCAACGTCCTATTTGATTTATGTGACAGGTCATAGTACAGAGGCTTTGTTTCTTAGTTATATAGGAAAAAGCAATAAGGATATAGCAATGGAATTAACAAAATATTTTTAAAAATGGGAGTACTTAGTAAAAGTCTAAAAAATTATATAAACACCTATACAAGTAGATTAGATAAATATTTAGATGATTATGAAGACAATACAGAATCTCTTTTTCTTCTAAAGGATTTTGACACTTTTAATGAAACTCTTGAAATTTTAAACACCTACAAAACAAACTCTAAATCTTTTGGATTTCAAACATTAAAAGATCATTTCGATATTTCTATACTTGAAAATTCAGGATTTGATCTGGATAAAGTAGATAACCATATTGCTAGTATAAATAGGATTCTAGATTTTATAAAACAAAAGCAAGAATTTATAGTTTCAGTGAAGGCACAAAATGGAGAAACATATAAAGAAGAAATTTGGTTTAAAGTAGGGGTGATGTTAGCTTCTGGTGAGATGTCTCAATATTATACTGTTAATTCGGATGGTATAATGCGCTTAAAGAATAGCTATACCGCACCGCTTGTAGCCGAAGAATTAGGAGATAAGAATTGGCAAAAGGTTGTGTTAGGAACTTTAAAAAATTACAGTCCAGAAAACACAAATGCGAATAAAAACATTTTCAATTCACGTGATAAAATGATGAAAATAATAAATCATTGTAAAGAAAAAGGAATTCCTGTAATATCCCATTTTACAGATCGTTTACCACCTGAATAGAACCTATCCAAAAATAGTACTGAAGTAGTACCAGTACTGCATATCGTACCGAAGCTTTATTTAGAATTTTGGAACATAACACTAAAAACATATGTTATGAAATCAAATTCTATAATCCTAGAAAACCTATCAATAGAAGAGCTACAGGAACTGATAGGCTCAACCGTAAAGAAAAGTGTAACAGAACTACAGCAAGAGTTAGAATCCACGAAATTTACAGAAGAACTACTCACAAGAGAAGAAACGTGTAAGTTTCTGCGGGTGGATTCTTCAACACTTTGGGCGTGGACCAACAAAGGCAAAGTCAAAGCTTATGGTATTGGTGCTCGTCGATACTATAAGAGGTCTGAGCTGCTGGAATCACTAACCTTATTAAAAAAATAAGGTTATGAAAGTGCCTCCTGACATTGAAAAGAAACTAAAAAGGGCAAAGGCCTTAAAAATTAGTTTAGATGAAATCTTACAACCGCCTCAACATGCCATAGAACAGATAAACTCTACTTCTGGAGATTATTCGCCAATTGCAACTCTAGGTAACTTCAGTTTAGTAACCGGTAAGGCAAAAAGTAGGAAGTCTTTTTACATGGGTATTGCTGTTTCTGCTGCAAGTAGTAACGAATTAATACTTGGTCGATACAAAGGCACATTGCCTGAAGAAAAGCGAGATGTTCTGTATTTCGACACGGAGCAAGGTAAATATCATGTCCAACAATCTTCAAAGCGAATCAGTAGGATAACCCAAAAAGCCAAAATCAAAAACCTATATGTATACTACTTACGAGCATTAGAACCTAAAGAACGCCTAGAAATTATAGAGGCAGTAATATATGCCAATAATAAAATAGGTTTTGTAGTAATTGACGGAATTAGGGATCTGGTCACATCCATAAACGATGAGGAACAAGCTACAATGATTGCAAGTAAGCTTTTAAAATGGACAGAGGAAAGAAACATCCATATTTCTGTAGTATTGCACCAAAACAAAGGAAATGAGTATGCTAGAGGCCATTTAGGCACAGAATTGATTAATAAAGCCGAGCTCGTACTCTCTGTAACCAAGCAAAATGGTAATGAAGCCATTTCAATTGTTAAGGCAGAATACTCCAGAGACATAGAGCCTGGACTCTTTGCATTTACTATAGTTGACGGGCTACCTACGGCAGTAGATGATTTTGTAGAAAATACACCAATCAGCAACCGAAAAACCAAGTTGGCGGATATTAAGACTGAAGACAAATTAAAGCTATTAAGAGATGTCTTTAGTGTTACAAAAGATTTTAGGTACAAAGAGTTGGTGAATCAAATAAAGGAGTCCTACCGAAAGTTGTTTAAAGTACATGTGGGAGATAATCAAATCAAGGAATTTATTACCGAATGTAATTCCAGAAATTGGATAAATCAGGAAAAACCCAAAAGCAAATACACTTTAACATCTTCTCTGGAATCTCCTTAAATCAGGTTAGTTTATCGGTTTAGTTTAGTGCTTATATATAAGCACATAAACTAGTAAACCGTTGATGATGATTTAATTAAACTAGTTTAAACTAATAAACCATTAGAGTTATGAAATTCGAAGAAGCATTAACAATAGCAGAAAAAGTAAAGGAATTACTCGCTCCTCACTGCGAACGCATTGAAATAGCAGGAAGTATAAGACGTAAAAAACCGGAAGTAAAGGACATTGAAATAGTAGCCATACCAAAACCATATGACGTAGGACTTTTTGAAAGTGGAATTGCGACTGTCGTAAACCAATGGGAAAAAGTTAAAGGTGAATTGCCATGTAAATACACCCAGCGAATACTGCCAGAAGGAATTAAGCTTGATTTATTTTTTGCAGAACGGGATAATTGGGGGCTCATTTATGCTTTAAGAACCGGAAGTGCTGATTATTCACATCATATATTAGCCTCTGGATGGGTGTTTCAGGGATACAGAAGTGAAAGTGGTTATCTGCAAATAGATGGAGAGCGAATAGTTGTCCGTGAAGAAGAAGATTTATTCAAATTATTACACATGCCATATTTAGAACCAGAAAAACGTAACTGTTAAACAACATTGTATATGTTGTGGAAATCGTTAAAATTATCGATCTTATAAACGGAAATGCTGTTGTGGCCTAAAAATAAAGCACTATGAATTTTTTTAAATCCTTTCTAAAGCAGAATAATGAAAGTCAACCAAAATATGATTCGCCTGTTTTTATTGGTCCTAAGGAGGATTTTAATAAGTATTTTGGGCCCAGATTAAGGAATTTAGTCCAGTATATTACCCGAAACTATAAGACTTCAATTGGGAAGTGTCAGCATTGTAGTGAAGTAAAAAGTAAAGGTTTAGATGCTGCTCATGTTCATGGTAAGGAAAGATCGGTGCTAATCGATCAAGCCCTTGAAAATTTCATGAAAGAAGGGTTAGTAGAAGTAGATTTAAATGCTTTTGAGCAGGCGTTTATTCAACTACATGATCCCATAGAAGAAGTAATACTGGTGTTATGCAAGGACTGTCATGTAAAATATGATGGGAATGGTAAAATCGAAAATATTGTAACTGCTCCAAAGTTAAAAACAAAACCTGTTTATACTTTTAATTCTGGCAGCTATAGTAATCAGCCGCGTACTGGTAGTAAATACAATAATAAAGAAGTCCAGATAAGAATATCAAAGGCAGCTTTAAATATTCCTCAGGAAGAACTTGATAGGTTATGTGATTCAGCCTATTCTAAAAATGTTTTTGATAATAACTATCCGATATTGGTCAGAGTACCTTCAAGTGCATCTCACGAAATTAAAAACAAAGTAATTCGAGATCATTCAGATATGGCGCGTTGGACATGGAAATACCAGTTTGAAAGAAGTGGTTTTGTTTACGCGATAACGACACAATGGTACAATAGAAATGATGAAGGTGTGCAAAAATGGCTAAGAAAATTTGAAGCTAATAATAATATTTTAAGTTAATTATTCATTTAATCTTAACTTTTAAGTTACAATTTAGAAGTTTAGAACTAATTAAGGAAATGAGTGTGCTATTTGTATGCTCTTTTCTTTTTTAATACTATTGGATTAGATAGTAACTCTACTTAAAATTTTCATTAAAGAACTCCTCTAGAGTCACTCCCATGGCTTCTAATACCTTAATTAGACTAGAAAGTCTCATGTCTTCACCATTTTCATATCTACCATATTGGCTTCTAGGTAAATCATGCGAAAACGCAAAATTTTCATAGTTAGAGAATCCTTTTTGAATTCTCAACTCCTTTAGCCTTTCACCTATTTTAAGTAATTGCTCTTGGGTATAAACTGATTTGGTATTCTTTTTTGGGTCAACTGCCATACAGCAAATTACATCAAAGTTCAAATCATTTGTTACCATTAATAAGATACCACTATAGAGTGGTTTTAATTATATTTGAATATATAAACACGAACTAAATCTGTAAACCATGAAAAAACTACTTTATTTATTAGTTATCCTAATTTTATCATTAGGATGTGAAAGTGAAGAGCGGCAAAAGCAATTAGCTCAAGAGGTAGTAAATGCGTTTATTTCTAATATTCTGGTTGATAATTATGAATCAATGTTCGAGTACTATCCTTCTTTTAGGGAATTAAATGGGAATTATTGGAAGTATAACTCTTTAGAGCTTACATCAACAATAATGAAGCAAGATGGAAGTATAGAAATTTTTGCTAAATCAAGAAGTAACAATCAGTTATTCTTTAAATTGATTAAAATAGATGGAGAGTTTAAAATCGTTAATTCCAAAGGCTTATCTGCGTATTATAACTCTAATCTTTATAAATATTGTGAAAATATAGGTTGTATAGCTTTAACGGATTATGATCTAGAAATAGCTCAAGTTTGTGAAATCAACAAGAAGGATTATAACGATTTGATAAACTCCATAAAGACAAGAATAGAAGAAAACACTGTTTTAGTAAACCATACACTATCCAAATCATTTGGAACTGTATCTGGAAATATAACGGTTAAAAATCGTACGAGATTTACTGTCCCTGAATATGCATATGATATTTATGTTAATTTCTTAAATACTAGCAATGAAGTTTTATTTAGTTATGAAGATGGTAATAGTTTTAGGTCTATTCCGGCCAATGGTATTTCCACTTTACTTGTTTTTAAAGATGCTAAAAATGGTTATGCTCAAGTAGATGTCGAACTTAAGATTTTAAAAACAGATTTTATTGAAAAAATCATAGCGGAGCATTCTGAAGGTACTAGATGTATTTATTCAGATAATCTATAAAGTTAAGAATAGCTTCATTTTGATTACCATACTAATTTAATTGGGTTAAATGTTAAGAGATAAAACAAAAGCATGGCTTTAAACAGCTTTATTTAATTATGAAAGATAAATTAGGGGTGTTCTAATAACTCAATTACCAATGCTTTTCTCTGGATTTTAATCTTCCGGATCCATATATAATATATAGCATTAATAATGCTTTTTGATGCTCAGTAGATTAAATATCAACATTAACTTATTAAATCAAATGGAAAACGAATTTGCTAAAGTGATGTCTGAACAATCAGATAAACAGCTTATAAAGATATTAACTGTAGAAAGGTATAAATATACAGCTTTAGCCATAGAGGCAGCAAAAGCTGAATTGACAAAAAGACAATTGCCTTATGATTATGTGGCTGAAACAGTTAAATATGAAGAGGAAAAAATCATTGATGAATTTGTAGTAGATTTTGATATTGTTGCTCCTAATATTAGAATGTATAATTTTCTGATAGATATAATATTGTTTGAGATGATTACCGGTTTATTAGAAGAATTTATTCTTTTACTCCTGCCTAAAGAAAATATTATTATTTGGCTAATAGTTAATTTAAGTACGTTTCTGTTTTATTACGGTTTTATGGAGTTTAAGTTTCAAAAAACGCTTGCAAAATTTATAACTAAAACAAAGGTTGTAACTTACAATGGATATAAGCCGAATAAAGATATAATACTAAAAAGAACATTTTCGAGGCTAATACCTATTGATCCAATTTCATATTTTGTTTCTGTTGTAGGAATACATGATAGAATATCTCAAACAAGAGTAATTAAGGATAACCCTAATAGTGTTATTGAAGATAATTTTGAATTCTAGTATTAATAATATAGCAATAACTATATCTCTGGAGCAGATAAAGCTAATATCATTAAAAATCTAAATGCACGAACCTTAAAGGTTGCCTATTCTATCGTTAAAATAGCTTTTAAAATTTAATGATCGAGATTTGTGTAAATTATAATGATTTCTTTCGATTAGATTATTTGTTCTTCCTATTTTGTTTCCTCCAAAAAAAATATAAAACTACAGCAGCAATTGGTAAGACAATAAACGTTATAATATTAAAAGGATCCGAAAAATCTAATGGAGTATTATCGTCTGGGTTTTGTGTGCCAGGTGGTAATTGGAAATAAATATTTATTAAATTGAGTATATTCATAGTATTGTTAATATAAGGAATTTATTATAAAACTCCTACTAAAGCATTATATAATAAATAACACCATTTTTAATGCTTTTCTCTGGATTTTTAAAATAAGGTATAATAGTATAATATAGCATTAACTACAAGCCTATTAGGGAGAAAATGGGTTTAGCTATTTCTTACTCTAAGTTTTAAAAAGTCTATTAGAGCTTTTTTACCAATTAATTTTAGCAATTCCTTCCGAAAGTATTTTAATATCATTTGTTGATTCCACCTAATTTGGGCGAGTATATTATATCTGGTATTCGTATTCTCGCAACCATCATAGTTTGTTTTCCAGGAACTAATATTTGTAAGTAACCCTTTTACTATATCATCTTTACTGGATTCTACTGATTTAGCCTTATTAAAACTGGTAAAGTGTAAACCATAATACATGTAAATATTACGATTGTTAGTTGCTTTTGAGTGTACTAGCGAATCTTGAAGAGAACTTAGGACTGTTTTTTCAAAAAACGAATCATAAAAAGTTTCTGCAGTTTTTACTGCCACATCGTTATTCACAGCCCATAAAGTACCAATATATCCTCGAGCTCTAACAGCCAACAAATGATCTTTGATTTCATAAGCCGACCAGCAAATATTATTAAAAATGAATGGAGAATGTTGATTTGCAGATAAATGTGAAAACTTTGCGAAATGACTGAAACTATGGCATTCAATACCATGAGCATTTTCTACAATAACCTCTTGTCTGCTAATCTCATTCTCATTTACGGGAACTGTAGAAAACATTTTCGGGAATATAGAAGATGGATAATTTTGATCCTTGAACTCTTTAGTTCTGAAGGCATAACCATTTAGTTTTTTAGGATACACCAACTTTAATACTTTTATTAATGGTTCGCCATTTTCATTATACATTCCTGGTTCAGGCATTAAGCTGAACAAAAGGTTGTATTCAAATATATGCTCATTACCATACTCATCAGTATATTTCTCTATGATTAGTGATCCTTTAGATTGATTTCCATGAGTACATAAATGTAAGATGTTAAAAGGTAGTTCTTTAACGTAATAGTCTAAATTTGTAGAGGAGGCTTGATTTTCAATTAAGGCATTAACATAATAATTGTTCTGTGTTAATTTATTTATGACATAATCAGTTTCTTCACTAGAAAAAAATCTTGGAGAGAAGACTATTCCTGAACCTATGTTAAAGTTATCCTGAAAGAATATGTTATTGAAAATGAAAAAATCAGGATTGAGTTTTAAACCAATATGTGTGCACGGTATTACGTTATCTATAATAAGACTATAAGGTGCACCGATTGTGAAAAATGTAACAAAATCATAATTTTGGAACTGAATGCCATCAATTCTATTATATATTAATCCCTTAAGTTCTTGGAGGCTTATTTGTTCAGAACCCACTTTTACTTCTTCACGCCATGCTTCTATTGTTTTTAAGAACTCTTTTTCGTGAAAATCATAAGATTCTATAATAATAAGGTCAGCATTAATTGAAATAGCATAATTGGTTGCTACTAAAGTTTCAAAAAAGTAATTATTTTCAACTATAATTAGTCCCCCTTTATTATTTGTTACAACTTCAATATGTTCTGCGTCATCATCAATGGTAATAGCCATTTGGAGATTGCTTGCTATTTGTAGTCCAGTAAAAATTTGATCAGGTCTGCAAGGGATAGACTCTCTGAAACTTATAGGATGCAAAAAGGTGTCAACATCCTCAAGGTTGTTAATCTCAATAACATTGTATTCTTCTAAAAACGTTAGAAATGACTTTTGATAATCAGTTAAACCTACCAAAATTAAATAATCACATCCTCCAATTCTACTCAGTGTATTGCCAAAGTTGATATTTGATTTGATACCACTACTTCTTGAAATTTGGTGCTCATCACGCTGGTTAATATCATCACAATCTTTACCAATCGATACAGAAGAAAAGCCAAAAATTAATGAGTAGTGATTTGGACTGTTGATGTGGGAGTATACCACAGCTGAAAGTGGATCTTCCATTCTATTTACAATACAAAAAAAAGTATTATTAATTTTTGGGGCTATATTATTCAAAATACCAAGCTAAGGGTTGAACTACAATTAAAATTACGAATAAAAGTAGTGTAATATTTTTTTTTTTTTTTCAAGACTTTATATCAAATGGGTAATACTACATCCAGCAAAACACCCCCGGTTGTAAGTAGGTGGTCGACATACTCCGGCCTTTAATAAAACTACGATAACTAAAAATCAGTATTATTATGTTGAAAATTATTAACATCAAAAGTGCCAAAAATTCAGAAGGAGAAGAGTTTTATGGCTTAATTGTTCAATCAGGACCTATGGCAATTAGAAGCAAGAAAACAGGAAGGCTTTATTTCACCAACAAAAAAGCATTTGTACCATGTACTTTTGATCAAGAAACTGCTGTATCAATGATTGGTCAAGAGATTGAAGGCTCTATTCGTAAAGTACAAACAGATCCGTACGAATTTACCATAGAAGAAACCGGAGAAATTATTGAATTAAACCATCGATATGAATATTTTGACCCGGCTTTAGAAATGGAAGAACAAGTAGTTGAAGAAATCACGGTGATTTAATAAGGCATTATGTCCTTATCGTAAAGAGCTTATCTCTCAGGAGGTAGGCTCTTTTTTATGCTATATATATATTAATTAAACACAATTATAATCATGCAATTACAACAAACACAACGGCATAACGTAAAATTACGTTTAGGCATCTCTGGAGCATCAGGGTTTGGTAAAACTTATAGTGCTCTAAAATTGGCTTATGGTATGACCAATGACTGGTCTAAAATAGCTGTAATAGATACAGAAAACGCATCAGCCAGTCTATATTCAGATATGGGAAATTTTAATGTTTTAAATCTATTTCCACCATATTCTCCAGAGCGTTATATCGAAGCTATAGATACATGTGAAAAAGCCAATATAGAGGTGATTATTATCGATTCCATAACACATGAGTGGCAAGGTGAAGGAGGCTGTTTACAAATTCACGAACAATTAGGTTCTCGTTTTCAAGATTGGGCATCTGTAAAACCACGTCACCAGAAATTTATAGATAAAATTCTGCAATCGAAATGTCATATTATCACTACTACCCGAAGAAAAGTTGATTATTCTCTGGATGTAGGTTCTAACGGTAAATCTAAAGTGGTGAAGCACGGTACTAAAGAAATTACTTCTGAGGGTTATGAATACGAATTATCGGTAAACTTCGAGCTTATAAACGAAAATCACTTATGTAAGGTCAGTAAGGATCGTACAAATCTGTTTAGAGGGCCGGAATTTGTAATTAATAGCGATGTTGGTAAGCGCCTAAAAGATTGGTGTAACCAAGGGGTATCCATTGAAGATATAAAACAGGAAATAAACGCTACTATAACTTTAGAGGGTTTAAGACATCTGTATCAGAAATACGACGGTTTAAAAACACAAATCAAGCCTTTAATTATTGAAAGGAAATCTGAAATCGAAGGCATAACACAAATTGTAGAAAACAAACAAATCATTCAAACAAATACAAATCATGGAATTGAAAGCGATAACAGAACAAGTGGTCAATAATCATGAGGTAGTAGAATCCTCAATGTCGACTAATAACAGATTTATAGAAGCTAATACACAACAAGTGAGTTTATCTCATTTAAAGGAAGAGTGCATAATTCCTGTTTTCCGTGACAACGAAACTACCATAGCACATTTTGAATTTATTGAAGCGGTGAGATCTGTAGCACAAGAGTTATATCCGGAAGGCACAGTAACCATGCCTAATATCAGAACTAGTCATATTATTAAAGGAAGAATTCCTTCAGCAATAGGAAAACCGGCGAAAGATTTACTGGAACATGAAAAAACGATTTATTACGAACGTATGGCTTTTATGGTCGAGATACCACATGTGCATACCTATATTAATAATCAGAAACTTAATCTTACAGTAGGAGGGGTACGTAGCTATTCCGAGCAGAATCTGTTTTCCAAAAAGAGCATTGAAAAGTTTAAGGTCTTTATAGGTTTCAAAAATATGGTGTGCTGTAATTTATGTATTGCTACAGATGGTTTAAAGGATGATTTACGCGTGAGCAGTATAGATGAACTGAAATTAAAAGCCCAGGAGCTGTTTTTAAGTTATAATCAAGAGCGGCAGATTGAAAGCATGAAGCACATGCAGGAGTATACGATTAATCAAGATCAATTTGCGCATTTGGTAGGTAAAATGAAGCTTTATCAACATTTAGATAAGCAGCAAAAGCAGGAGTTGTTTCATCTAAAGACAACCGATTCTCAAATCAACACCATTATTAAGAATTATGTAGATGATGAACATTTTAGTGCCGATGCTGATGGGTATATCAATTTGTGGCAGTTGTATAACCTGTTTACGGAGAGCGCTAAGAGTAATTATATCGATAACTTTTTAGATCGTAACTGTAATACTTATGAGTTTGTGAATCATTTGGGAGAAGCAATCAGACGTAAGGAAGATAACTACTTCATAAATTATCCAGAGATAATACATTAAAACTTATCTCTGGACAATACAATCCAAATTATCTTATTTAAAATGAGCAATAAAGAACTTATCGAGCTTTTGAAATATTGCTCACCACACATCATTTATGTGGTTAACGTCCAAAATAAAATTATAAAACTCCAGACACCTTTTAAGCTTTTAGTGTTACAGGATATTGGGGATTTACATAAAGATCAAATCGTTTCCTGTACAGAATTAAAAATCACCAAACAGGGAAGAGTGGTGTTTTATATAGATGGTAAAAACTACCATACCTACTATTTTGATATTCTAACAAAATAAATGATAAAGAGCATTATGCTGTATCTTTTGGCTTCTGAATAGAAGCATTTTCTGAGACTGTTTTGGCTCTATAATACTAAAACTCCTGAGAAAATCCACTTCATGGAGATCCTTCATATTAAAACTTAGCCGAATAATTTATTATGTTATAAATTGAAACATCGTTAATTAAATAAGTTATATTTATTGAACACTTCGGTTAAGTTTTATATGTTGGAGTTTTTAAGTTAAGATAAAATGTTAAAATGTAGGTTGCTAAATATGATCAATTCAATCCGTAGTATAGTCATTCAAGTGTTACCAGGAAAAGTAAAGCGCGAAAGTGTTACATACGAATTTGTATCCAATATTAAAGACGTTAAGCCTACTAAAAATAAGTGGCTCTATACTGCTGATAGCTTTGGTAAGATGGAAGAAGGTGTAGTTAGATAAGTATTGACTTTAAAGAAATGAACTAGTGCTTTTTATAGGAACCATTGTAAACAGTTTTTTATTTAGGTATTCCGACTCTAATTTTTTCTTCTCTAGACGGATTAGAAATTATATGGTTGTACGGAACTCTTGAATCTGAAGTTTTTATCTCCAATTCTGTTCCAATTGACCAATTTTTCACAATTTCAATATCATCTAACATAACAATAAATTGCCTGCCATTTTCTAAAGTTATTGAAGAATTATCTTTTGACTTACTTGCTAATTTCATTTTTTATTTCGATTATTTTTCTAGTATTAATTCTTTTGAACTATTGTCAATACTCCATTTTCGGAAATTATCTAAAAAACTACGACCTAAAAGAAGAGGTGAATCAGAAACACCTATCGAAGCTCTCACATTTTTTATTTTATAATTTCCGATTGTTAATTCGGGGATCATTAATCTTCTACATTTAATTATGGTACCATCAGCAAGTTTAAATAGCGCAGGTTCGATGTAATTTTCTTGAGTTATAATTCCATTGTCTATTAGTTCTCTTTCTGTATTTTTTGATAAAGAAATTTCACTAGCTCCAGAATCAAGCACAAAGTGCTTATTTAAGTTTCCAATTTTAACCCAGACCTTATATACTCCTCCATAGGTTTCTAATTTTATTTTGTTTTCATAATTTGAGCCAGAAATATGCGATTTTTTTTTATCAAAATTATTAGGAGCAAATGGATCATCATCATCATTTCTGTTGTATTTTTCACTTGAACCTAATTCACTTATTAGGTAATTAAAAGCATTATATAACTTGTCATTACGATATTTATTATCTATAAAAATATATTGGTTACTATAATTGCCAGAAAGCATACCTTCTACAGTAATACATGAAGGAGCGGATAATGAGAAATTATCTTTTTTTGTGCAATAAAAAAATATTTGTAATGGATTACCTGAAGAATTTTTTCCAATTGTAATTTCTGACCAGTGCATACTGATTTTACTTAAATACGGAAATTTTGGATTATCTTTTTTGTCTCTATAAATATTTATAATTCCTTCATGAGATAATTCAAGGTTGTACTGATATGAATTATCAGAAAAACTATTATTAATATAACTAATAGTTTCTTCGATAGATAGTTTTTGAGCTTGATTTAAAATAGGAAATATAAAAAAAATACAAAGTATTAGTTTTTTCATTTTTAGATTTTAGTTTGAAAATTATTTATAAAGGTTATAGCCGTCAGTTATCGGTTTGGTTTATTTTTAATATAGATAAGCTCAAATATATATAAATAGCTACAAAATACAGGTGTGTTTTTTTTTATGTTGTTGTAGGATTTATTTTTTAAAGAAGCAATCTTTGTTTTTTTTACAAAAAATGAAATTTAGATATGAAGAGAGTTTTGTTTACCATTACTTTAATATTATTTTTTAGCTGCTGTTTCTCACAGGACAGCCATCAAATGTCTAGCGTTCCAGATTCTTCCCGTTGGGAAATTGTCCAATCTCAACAGGGAGTTAGATATACTTTTAAAATTGATAAGTATATTGGTAGAGTATATCAGTTAGTAATGGGTGAAAACGGTGAAACTTGGCAACCTATTCCATTTGAAGGTCTAATTGAGACTTATATTTCGGGTTTAGAATATAGGAGAATTGAAACCGGTGAAGAAGTTCTTCCTGAAGATATGCTAAAACCTAGTTGGCAGCTTTTTACATCTGGACATGGAATTAAGTATACGTTTCTTCTTAATATTCATAGTGGTATAACATTAAAACTATTTGTAGATACTGAAACTGAAGAACTATTTTGGAAAAAAATAGAGTAAATAAATATGATTATGGAACTAATCAAATATAAATTTATAAAATAAAAAAGCAGGTTAAAACCTGCTTATATTATGTAATATTGTTTTCTAAAAAAAACTTGGTTATCCTGACCAAGAACCGCCCATTAATAATTTAATTTTCATAAGTATTAGTGTTTAAAGGTTGTAAAAATGTATTAATTTTTTTCTGACTTTTTATAAATAAATATTTTAAATTTTTCTCCTGCAAGAAAAATATCTCTATTAATATACGCTAAATCATCCTTTTTGAAAGCACCATTATGGTGCATTTTATTTTTGTTTACAGTAGTTGTTTGACTTCAGCAAAAAGTGAACTTTTAGAGGTAAAAATTTAAGAGAGATATTTCTTAAATTAATAACCTTTAAATGCAAGAAAAAAACAATATCAAAATTTAATATTAAATTAGAACCAACACTCTCTTATTAATCAGCTCAAGAAGTTCAATTTCGACTGAAGACCTACAATGTATAGTCTAATTTAACTTTTTAAATGGATGTTTGGTTAAATTATTGCCACTCAGAAGGGTATTTTAGAATTACTGGAGCAAGTTCATTTATAGTCCTTGATCTAATAATTTCATTAGTTAAATGAAAGAAGTCCTCAGTTAAAATGCTTGAATGTAATACTTTAATCGGTATGAAAGATATATAGGCATATTTGTTATTGCCCCTTTCTAAGTCTAATTCAAATTTATGTTTAAATTTAAAATGTGTATTACTAATAGCATCAATCAATTTATCCCACATAGGCTGTTCTTTACTAATTTTAATAGTGTATTTAGCGCTGATCATAACATCTGCAAAATGTAAAAGATTGCCTGAAAAAATATATGTTGATGTGGGAGTGAATTTAGCCGATTTGTATGTGTTTATGAATTTATGGCAAAGATTTTTAAATTGGGATGTTCCAAGTTCAGGTATTTTAATTTGAGTAGATTCTATCTTTTCTATTGTAGTATCAACTTTAGGGCTTAAATCTGATATATATTTCTTTATAAATTCAATAAGTTCTTCCCTTTCTTCATTTTCAGTAGTTCTATATGCTATATCAATAGAATTAATATCTGAGTAATAAACTATATTTTGAGAGGTAACAATACCATAATTTTCATTTAGATATAGTTTAGCATGCAAATCATTAACAAGGACTAGTTTAATCTCATTTCTCTTTAGGAAGGATAAATCTTGTGTTGCATTTTTCCGGGCAATAAAAGTTATATTAACACCTCTGTCAATAGCTCTTTGAAGGCATTTTTTCATCTTATCCCAATTAGATATTTCAACATAGGGTGATACTAAGACAAGTTCCTTAGTTGCTTCTTCAATTAAGGTCATAATTTTAGAGGAAATCTCAAGGGGGGCAATAAACTTCATTAATTTTTATAATATGATTAGGAATATGAATGACCAATGTAGGATTATATGGTAATTTAAAAAAGTAAAATTTTGATAATTTGAATTATCTACCACTTATTTAAAGATCTATTTAGTTAATTTATTGATTGTAGATAATAATAGTTAAAATGTCACTGAGCTGTAAATCTGTGATTTGTTAGCTTGAAATTTTGTAAAATAAAACTTTTATTTAATCGGATTATTCTTATTAAACTTATTATTTTTAAGGAATAAAATTCATTAAAATTTGATGGAAAATATTTTAGAGCTTAAAACAGTTAATGAACTTACTCAGTATGATTTTTTTATACCTTCTTATCAGAGAGGATATAAATGGACCGAAAAGGAGGTGAAGGATTTGTTAAATGATATAAATGATTTTAAACCTCGTATAATAGAGAATTCAGATAATAAAACTTGGTATTGTTTACAGCCAATTGTTATAAGACTAAATAATGAAAGAAAAAATGAATATGATGTTATTGATGGTCAACAAAGATTGACAACAATATATTTAATTTTATTTTATTTAAACCAGGATTTTGTTGAGTCCAGAAGACTTAAGTTATTTAACTTAAATTATCAAACTAGATTAGGAACAAAAACTTTTTTGCAAGAACTGGAACAAAAGGGTATAGATGAATCTAATTCAGATTTTTTCCATATAAGTAGGGCTTATAAAACTATTAAAGATTGGTTTGAGAATAGACCAATAAATTTTGATAAATCTGAATTTAGTTCAAAATTTAAATTTCATTCAAAAGTTATATGGTATGAGTCTATATCAGAGGATCCAATTAAAATATTTAGTAGAATTAATGTAGGAAAGATTCCTTTAACAAATAGTGAGTTAATAAAAGCTCTTTTTTTAAATAGTTCAAATTTTGATCATCAGCAAAGTGATAAACTTAGACTTAAACAGTTAGAAATAGCTACAGAGTGGGATAATATTGAGCAACAGTTACAAAATGATAGTTTTTGGTACTTTTTAACAGGAAATCAAACGCAAGTTAATAGGATTGAATTTATTTTTGATTTGATAAGCGAGGGGAATAAGAAAGAAGATAGTTATTCTACATTTAGATATTTTAGTGAACAGTTTAGGAATAGTACTCAAGAGACTGTAGAATTAAACTGGAAAAATGTAAAGTCTTATTTTCAGAGGTTTAATGAATGGTTTAATGAAAGGGAATGGTATCATAAAATTGGTTATTTGGTAGCTGTTAATTCTATATCTATTAGTGAATTATATTATAAATCCTCAGATTTAACTAAGACTAAATTTCATAGTTACCTTAATGAATTGATAAAAAGAAGTATCAAGAATATTAATCTTGAAGAATTGCAATATTCAGACAAAGGAGATGTTAGAAAGACGTTATTGCTTTATAATATTTTAACCATGCTTAATAGTGATAAGGACAATTCTTATTTTCCATTTAATTTATTTAAAAATGGGAGGTGGGATATTGAACATATTACTTCTATTAAGGATGTGATGCCTGATAAAAATAGAATCGATTGGCTTAATGATGCAAAAGTTTTTATTGATGAGTCTAAACCGGATGGTAAAGATTTAAAAAAAAGAGCGGAAATAATTAATATAAAAAATGAAGACCAGTTTAAAGCTTTGTTTGAGGATATAGTTAGTCACTTTAACTCAGACTTAAAAGATGATCAGATAAATGATATTTCTAATTTAACTTTACTTGATTCAGAAACTAATAGAGGGTACAAAAATGCAGTTTTTCCTTTAAAGAGAAAGACTATTATAAAAAGAGATAAACAAGGTGTGTTTATTCCTATCTGTACTAAGAATGTTTTTCTAAAATATTTTAGTGAGTATCCACCTAAAATTTCCTTTTGGACTCAAGAGGATAGAGAGAATTATGAGGCAGATATATATAATGTTCTAAAAAATTATATTGAATAAAATGGAAGACTTAAAATATTCTGGAAAAACTTTAAATTTTATTAAATTATTAGAATCGTATAGTGTTGAAGTTCCAATTATTCAGAGAGATTATGCTCAAGGTAGATTAGATCAGAAAGAAATTAGAGATAACTTTTTGGACGCTCTTTATGGATGTGTATCTAACAATGAGCCTATAAAGTTGGATTTTATATATGGAAGTGTTGTAGACTCACAATTTCAGCCTTTAGATGGTCAGCAGAGACTTACAACTTTGTTTTTATTGTATTGGTATGCTGCAACAAAGGAAAATAAGCTTTTGAATCAATCCACAAAGGACTTGCTTAAAAAGTTTACTTATGAGACGAGGATTTCTTCAAGAGAGTTTTGCCATGAATTAGTTGATAAATCCATTTTGATTGAAAGTGGAATTTCAGTTAAACAATCTATTGTTGATTCTAACTGGTTTTTTCTTTCTTGGATTAAGGATCCTACCATAGAAGGGATGTTAAGGACTGTAGATGATATTCATAAAAGATTTTATAATATAGAAAATCTATGGAATGAATTGAATTCATCTCTTATTGAATTTTATTTTGTTGAATTGAAGGATATGGGATTAACAGATGATCTTTATATTAAAATGAATGCAAGAGGGAAATTGTTGACTCCATTTGAAAATTTTAAGGCAGGTTTAGAAAAGAGAATTATAGATGAAAACTGGGAGGATAATATTGATTTAAATAAAAGCTTTGGTGTTAAAATAGATACAGATTGGACAGATTTTTTCTGGGACAGCTTTAGAATAAATGATTCAGTTGATAGCGCATTAACAAGATTTATTGCTACTGTTTCTATGATTATTCAGTCGGTAGAAAGAGAATTACCAACAGAGGAACGTCATGAGCTCATACGGAATTTACAAGAAGAACCCAGTCTTGTACGACCATTACATTTTAATAATAAAGGGTTTAGTCTTCTTAAAAGGTATTTTGATACCTATCATTTGCAGGTTGTTCTTCATGATTATGAAAATAAGAGACTTCCTTTTCCCTTGTGGAGGCATAGCCCAAAAGGTTCTATTTTATCAATGATTGTTTTTGAAGACAATGCTTATTCTAAAGAACAAAAAAATAGTTCTACATATACTCAGAAGGTACTTTTTTTTGCACAAGCACAATATTTTATTCTTAATGAATATAATGAAGAAAGATATTACGATTGGATGAGGGTAGTAAGGAATATTGTTTCAAGAGGGGATGTTGAAAAAACGGGGGATAGACCAGATATAGTAAGAAGTCCGTCTGCTTTTGATGGAGTTATAAATTTAATAAATGAGTTGTCACAGGGGTCTCATAATATTTATGAATTTTTAGAAAAATCTACAAGTCTTAAATCTCAATTTGCAAGAGATCAGATTTCAGAAGAAAGACAAAAGGCTAGATTAATTAATTATGATAATAATTACAGAGAATTAATTTTTAAAGCTGAAGACAATGAATTATTAAGAGGAAAAATATCATTTGTTTTCTACTGTTTAGGATATAATGATTCTGTATATGGGTTTGATAGTCATTTATTTGAAAAAATAACAAATGTTTTTTCTACATACTTCTCAAGTGAAGATAGCTTAGATAATGATATTAGACGAGCTATCTTGACAATTGATGTGAAAGGAAAATATGAGTTCTATACATATTGGTGGTCGTATTGGCACATAGGAAATGCTAATAAAAGGAGGTTGTTTGATAAATTTAGAGAAATTGAATATTTTATAAATAATTTTGAGCATAGAGATTATTTTAAAAAGTTTGTATTAAAACTAATTGATAAAAATCCACTAGAAATTATAGATGAATTTGTGCCTCCCCTTAATTTTCCAAATTGGAAAAATAGATTAATTAAAGATAGTAGTTTATTAGATGATCAAGCTAGGACAAATTTGATTGCAATTTCAGAGGATGATAGTTATTGTTATCTATTAAAAAGTAGCAGGCCAAGGGAAAAAGAGGGAAATATTTTAATAGAATAGGTGTTGGAAATTTTAACTTTATAGTTCAAAAGTATTCACCAGTATTTAATAAATAAAATAGTAAGGAAGCTCTAAGTGATTGGAGCTTTCTTAGATCTGTTAGGGGTATTATTATATTAATAAACTCTTTTGTCTGGAATAACACCTCTCACTCCTCCATCTGGAATTTTAAGATCTCCATTATATCTAGGAATTAAGTGGCAATGAAAATGAAAAATAGTTTGTCCACTAGCTTTCCCGCAATTCATTCCAATGTTATATCCATCTGGGGAATGTTTTTTATCAATAATTTCCTTTGCAATTTCTATAACATTAAGAAGTTGTAATTTTTCATCCGAAGTAAGGTCAAAAAATGTTTCAACAAGGCTACTTGAAATTATTAATAGGTGTCCTGGAGATACAGGATATTTATCTTCTATGATGAAAAATAAATCGTCACTATATAGCTTTATGGAATTATCTATGTTTAAGAAATCTTTCATTATTGTAAATATTGAAATCCATTATTGTGAGCAATAGTTAGTAATGGTTTAACCACTTCTTTATATTTCTGCTTATTAACTTTTAGATCAGGAAAAATGTGTAAATAGTCCTGTAAAAACTTATTGTTTGGGGTTAAGGATTTTATAGTGTCGATACCATTTGTTTGAAGGTTGTAGAATGAATCAAAGTAAGTTTCAAAATTAGGTAACTTGTCACCCTTTTTAGAATTGAAACTACTATCAGCAGGTATTAAATTCCACATTAAATCGTGCGCTAAAAATTGGAAGGGAATAAAATGCTCAACAGCATAATTTCCAATATCTAATTTTGTATTCGTATAAATGCATTTAATAGGCCCATTTTCTTTTATAACTAAATCCCAAAAATGACTTTTATGTTTATTAAGTGAATTTCTACTTAATGGACGTTGAATTTTAGATGGAATTCCTGGAGTGTTAGGATTTCTAGATTGTAAAAATAAGGTGAGATTCCAGAAGCAAAATGATTTTAATATTCCTAAGTTGTTGTAGAAGTACTTAAACCATTCACTATTTATTTCAATATGATCATTAGATAATGAATAAGGTGGACTGTTGAAGTTTTCCTGTGATAATTTGTATACCTCTGATTTATTTCCTGAACCAACCCAAGGGCTTAAAAATTTATGAGGGACATTTAGATCAAAATGTTTTAGTGTATCATTAATTTTTACTTTTTTGCTACTAATTAATATATCTAATACTTTATCTGGTTTTTCATCAATATTCAGATTTTCATATAGCTTAATTTGTTCTATTGCAGATTGAATTAAATCCTGTTTGCCAAAGGAAATATGGAAATAGTTAACAGTTACCAGGATAAAGAAATCATTCTGGAAAACAGCTCTTTTTTGGGTATAATTAAATTATTTCTTTGCTCAATAGATTCTAAAATGGACCAAAACCAATAAAATTTGTAAGTAGCACTAGTGCTTTTAAATATTGATGATAATTTAGGGATTGATATTAGATCTGAATGAGGTAGTTCCATATGTCCGTTATAGTGTTTTTGTAATGTAATTATAAATGGAATCTTCTACAGGTGGAGATAATTTAAAATCAACCTTAACAACTGATACTTCAGACCCTTTATCATCGGGCATCCTAGTTTCCTTAAAACTGGTATCTATTGGTGTTAAATCTCCCATATAGTAGAACTCTGTACCTTCATCATTACTTTTTTTGATAAAGAGAGGTAGTCTTAACCCTTTATTATAGTTTCTAATGGTTACAACGTCGTTACTAGTTAGTGTCCTTCTTGATTTAGACATCCACTCAAAAGTTTCATTATCCAAAAATCCATCTTCATATTTTGTTGTACTAGAGATATCATCATCTTTATGATAATTCACAAATATTGGACAGTTAGATTTATCAGATGATACCATGTATCCACCAACATTTTGAGCTAAAGGATTCTGATTCCAATTTAATATTCTAAAGGTGTCTTTACGTGTGTACTTTTGGTATAGGCTAAATCCATTTACAAATTTATTTGGGTTAAATGATTGGTCATATTTTGAAATAGCGTAGTTGATGTTATCTAGTAAAAACGTTTTAAAAGTAGAGTTGTCTAGTAATGTTTTAAAATCATTTTCAATAATAATCAGGTTATTTTGTTTACTTACAATGTTCAAATTGTATATATCCCTAACAGGCTTTAAACTTGAGTTTTTTCTTTCTGTTATGAATTCAAAGTTGAGATTACAGATACAAGAATCTATAGTTATATCTGATACGTTATAAGCATATTTTGATTTAATATAACCTTTAAAATGATTTACATCTAAATGTTCTTCATTAATTAATTCTTTTAAAATCAATGTTTCTTCAATACGTTTAGCATTGTTTATTTCTGATGAAAATAGTTCTAAAAGTTTTATTTGTCTTTCATCAAGGTCAAAGGTTGAATCAGATTCCTGAGCTTTTACAAAATTAAAATAGGATTTAGAATAGTTTACATACAACTCAGGGTCTCTGGCCCCGTGTTCTAAAAAGTCTATCATCATTGGAATTCTGCCAAGCTTAAACTTTAATAAGTTGTAATCTTTAGTTAAATCCTTTTTTAACTGCATATTGGCAGAATCAATAGAATTAAATATTTTTTCCTTAGAAATACGGTCAAAATTAACTGTTGAAACCCCGGGGATAGAATTACTTCCTGAAGATATTAATTTTCTTATAGTGTCCTTATTATAAGAGGTGTCTCCATATAAGGCAATAGGAACTAAATAATTATTGTTATAGTTGCCAATAAAATCTATTACGGTCAAATAGTCTTTTTGTTTTACTTTACGTAAACCTCGACCAAGTTGTTGTACGAATACAATAGCAGACTGTGTAGGTCTAAGCATAATGATTTGATTTACCTTTGGAATATCTATACCTTCATTAAAGATGTCAACAGTAAATATATAGTCTAATTTAATAGAGTCATCATCACTTTCTAATCGTTGAATAGCTTCTTGTCGTATATGTTCAGGATCTGCGCCTGATAAAGCAATAGTATTGTATCCTAATTGGTTAAATTCTTTAGATAGTTCCTGTGAAATATCATTTCTTGAGCAAAACACTAAACCTCGAATATTGCCATCATCACAGCCAAATTTTTCAGCATGCTCTATAATTCTATTAACTCTTTCCTTAGCTGTTAATAAGTTGAAATCAGTTAAATCATCAATTTCCTTATTATCAATTGTTAAATCAGTGACACCATAATAGTGAAATGGACTTAGCATGTTTTCCTCTAGAGCCTTGTGTAACCTTATTTCATATGCAATATTGTGGTCAAACATTTTAAATATATCATCACCATCTGTTCTTTCAGGTGTGGCTGTCATACCTAAGAGAAATTCAGGGCTAAAATGATTCATTATGCGTTGATATGTAGATGCAGCTGCACGATGTGTTTCATCTATTACAATATATTCAAAGTGACTGGGAGAAAATCTATCTAAATGGTTTTGTTTAGATATAGTTTGAATTGTTGAAAAAATGTAATCAGCATCTATATCTTGAGTATCTCCTGAATAAATGCCCATTTTAATGTTAGGGCCTAATAGTTTTTGGTATGTTTTTTTAGCTTCCTTGGCAATTGTTAATCTATGGACTAAAAATAGAAACTTTTTAGGTTTATATCGTTGTACATCAAATGCAGAGAGGTAGGTTTTACCTGTGCCAGTAGCAGATATTAACAAGGCTTTGTTTTGATTGTTATTTCTTAAATGTTCAATATTAGCAAGAGCTTCTTCTTGCATCATATTTGGAACTATTTTTTGACCCAGAATTGATTCTTCTTTTTCAAATTGTTTTAATTCATAGGTTTTCTTTTTATTCCAAATAAGTTCATATTCTGAAATATATTCCTCTGTTACTATTCTGGCGTTCTCAAATTCACTTTTAAATTCTTTGACAGCTAGATCAATAATTTCACTTTCATTAGATGCGGTAATTTTTAAGTTCCATTCCTTGTTGGTGCAAAGAGCTGTTTGGGTTAGGTTGCTACTTCCAATAATAAGGTCAAAAATATTGTCTTTTTTGAATAAGTAGCCCTTGGAATGAAAATCACCTTCAGTTACAATTCTTAATTCTATGTTCTTGAATTGTTTTATGCGACGTAAAGCTTCAGGGTGAGTAAAATTAAGATATTGAGAAGCCAATATTTTACCTTTTATATTCCTTGCATCCAATTCAATTAAGGAGTTTATTAAGGTAGCAATTCCACCAGTTGTTACAAATGCAGCAGAGAACCAGAATTCCTCACATAATTCTAATTCTCTAATAATAGTGGTTAAAACCTTTTTTCCATTTTTTGAGTCATTAGTTAGGAATTGTGGCCTTAAATTTTTATTTGAAGCTATATTAAGATCTAAAAATCCTGTTTTGATGCTATCTTGTAATAAACTTTTATAATCCATTTTAAGCTATTAGGTTTTCCATTATAGGGATATCAGCAGCAGCCCAGTCTAAATCTTTTAATTCAGAAGGTTTTAACCATTTATAATTTATGTGTTCTGTAAGTGTTAGGGTTGGGTCTTCACATGAACAGATAAATGTATGCATTGTTAAATGAAAGTCTGGATACTGATGATTAACCGTAATGAATGGTTTTTCAGTTTTTATATCCATTTCAAGTTCTTCTTTAATTTCCCTTATAATAGTGTCCTCTAAAGTTTCTCCTTCTTCTATTTTACCACCTGGGAATTCATATTTTTTTGAAATATAGCTGAGTTTGTTTTCACCTCTTTGTACACAAAGAATTTTATCATCATGCCTAATAATGGCCGCAACAACATTTACTTTTTTCATTCTTACTGTTAAATAATTTTCTGTGTATATATAGCTACACATTTAGGTATTTAACGAAGATATAAAACTTGAATACATTCTCCAGTGATAAAAGGGGTAAAAAAAGGGGAATATTATTTTTCATGAAGGGGATGATTTATCAAAAAGGGTCTTATATTTGCAACCGCTTAGCGAAAGCAACGCATTAACACTCCTCCTTAGCTCAGTTGGTTAGAGCATTTGACTGTTAATCAAAGGGTCCTTGGTTCGAGCCCAAGAGGGGGAGCAGATAAAGAAGGTAAGAAGCTTATAGATAGAGACTTACCTTTTTTTATGCCTTTTTTCTACAACCATTTATACAACAATTGTCGGTTTTCTGTTTGTTTATAATTTATTCCTAGATGTGAATAAGTTCTTTGTAGTAAACATTTTTCATTAAAACTTATGCTCTATTTTTAGGCAAATAAGTTAACCTAAAAATCTACAATGGATTTAGTGAAAATTACCGCAAATGAATTTATTAATCGACTTAGGCAGGATTTAAGTACTATTAAAGGTTATGAATTAGATGAGCAAATAATTATTGATGAGTCAGTTGTTAACTGGCTTTTATTCTTCACTAAATAATTTGGCAATCAAAATTCCAAGTCCTAGACCGATAATTCCTCCGATTAATTTTGCATTATTATCTTTAGCTCTTTCCTTTTCTTTTCTAGCATTTAATAACTCATTCCAATCATTAAAACCAGCTCGATTCAAATAGCTATAAATATATTCTTTTGATAAACCTCCATTTTGTAAAAGAATTTCATATCGCTGATAATCTTTTAAATCTGCTGTGTTTGTTTCAATTTTTTGAGTTAATAACTCAAGTTCATTATAAGTATTATTAACCAACATTTCCTTCTTTATTTTCGGTTAATGAATGTAATTTTCCGCTTTGTAAAAGAGCATTTATTGCCCCAACAGCTTTTGATGAATCCAAATTCGCAGCATAAAGACGGTCATCCAATTTAGATAGAGCTTCAAGGCAATCATTTAATTTGGTTTCTGTAACTTTTTTGTCTTTCTCCATTTCCAAAACTCGATTTTCTAAAGTTTCAATGCGAGATTTGTGAACCTCTGAAGCTATTTTCATTATTATTTTATTTAGAAATGGAACGTTAATCATTTCTTGTATGTTCTTTTAATTTGTTTATAATACCCATAAAAGCAACATTGCTTTTGATTTTTGTTTTATTGCTGCAATGAGTTGTTAATTTCAAATATAAGCAAACACTTACAGGTTTGTAGTGTTTAATGTGTTTTTATTCTGTTATATTTTATGAAATTTATGGGAGAAGAATTATTAGTTATACTATGGTAAACCGTAATTGATTAATATATAATTTATTACATTTAGTATTAGAAAATAATATTTCAATATGAGCTACAATGAATTAAAATTGGAGGTAGAAAACTATTCAAAAAAATATGGTCAAATATTAGTTGGGATTCATAATGATTTAGTTGATTACAAGAACAAAGTAAACTCATATTCAAAGGAAACATCTGAAAGTCTTATTAAATGTGCTGAAGCATTGAATATTTGTGAAGAATTAAAATTTAGTACCCAAAAAATTTTTGAAAAAATAGAAGGTTACGATTTAAATATTAAAAAAAATATTAATTCTCATCAGAAAACTTTAAGTCAATATAAAACAGAATTAAATGAAAAATTTGATTTACTTGAAGGGTATATTCATGATTTTGAACAGGGAATTAAAATTATTGACGAACTTAAAATTGAAAATTTAGAATTAAATAAGAAGATTTCATCTATAGATTCGAAATATAAAATTCATAGTGATAACTTTAAGAAGTCAATTTCAGGCTTAGAGGATGATTTAGAAGAAGCAAAAGAGGAGTTAAAGGAGAAGGAGAATAAAATTAAGAAGCTAGAAAGTTATAGACTTATTTCTGTTTTCGCTATTTCACTTCTTTACGTTTTATTCATTATTAAGTTTATAATATGAACTCATTAGATGAATTACATAAAAAATATGCTAATGTAGATGTAAATAGTCTTAATAGTATTTATGACAAATACATCAAAAGAAGACAGGATTCATTAACTGATTCAATAGCTTCGGCAACAGCTATAGGTTCAATTTTTTTGGCTGATAAAATCGATTATGCTTCTTTAACACCTCGAATGAAAGAAGCGTTTAGTATTAGTTTTCCTAACAAAAATTTAGATGAATTAGAGAATTTGGATTCCGAACAACTTACTGGTATTATCAGTAATTGGAAAGGCAAGCTTTTTGAAATAGAAGTAAGAGATAAATTAAATAATGGTGAATTAGTTGGAGATATTCAATTGGAAACAGGTCAATATGCCGTAATTGCAGATGAATTAAATCAACCAGGGTGGGATTTAGAAATATTTAATGCTGATGGAACTGTCGCTGAAGCTCTACAACTAAAAGCGACCAATTCATTAAGTTACATTAATGAAGCCTTTGAAAAATATCCCGATATTGATATAATTTCAACATTAGAAATTTCTGAATTCAACGAAGATTTAATCAATAGTAATATTACACTAGAAGATTTAGAAGCAGAACTACATGAACCCTTGGAGGCTTTGAATGATAGTTTTGGAGAGGATATAATCGAATCGATAATACCTGGTCTACCTTTTTTAATAATATCATTAAGTGAAGGAAGAAAAGTATTTATAGGCCAACAAACAACTGATAAAGCTGTAGAAAGAGTAATTGATAGAGGGGTTAAAACAGGTGTTTCAATGGGAGCGGGAGCGCTAATAGGTTGGGTGACTGGTATGCCTTGGTTGGGCGTAGCTACTTCACTAATAACAAGATTAGTTTTAGCTTCTGATACTGTTGAAGATAAAAAGGAATTACAAAAATTGGCAGAATTGATTTCTATTGAAAATAAAAAGCTTACAGAATATACTGTTATTTATGTAGAGTGATTTAATTAAGTTAAGTATTATTAAGATGTTAGAAGACCCCAAAAAGAACACTCAGTATTTAATTGCATTATTAATCGTTATTGTAATTACACAATGTGTATTAATTGCTTTAAGTATAGTCTAATTGTTGTTTGAGAATTTTCGGAAAATATAAAAATTAGTCTTATAGATGTTGGTGCAGGAAATGCACGAAATGAACCAAATAAAAAAAATATTTAATCACTATCTTTAGTGTATGTCTATTTTGAAGAAAAAAGATATAATAATTACTTTGATAATTATATCAATAGATATAAGCAATCTTTTATTGTTGGCTTAATTTATATGGTGATTGGACTCAGTGCTTACGGAATTATAACTGTTTTTAATATTCTGTTTTAATGACTTTGTATGAGTTTAACATATTAGATTTTAATTCACGAATGGAAGCGGTTAATCAATATGGAGTTTATTTAGACAATCACATCACTAGAGAAACTTGTATAAATTGTTACGCAATAGATAAATTCTTTGTGGAGGTTTATTATAACCCTGAATCCAATAAAATAACAAAACTTAGGAGCTTTAAAGCAGGAGAGCGCTTAAATAAATACTCTAAGGATTTTAGTACAGGGTTTTAAATAGTGAATTCAAATTTATTGTCCTATTTTTTATTTCTTGGATTATTTTGGACATTACCTTCAAACACTCAAGTTAAGTTTGTTTTCAACTTTTAAAACTTTTAATTATGAAAACGAAATCAAACATTTTAGCAATTTTAACTTTTTTTGTTCTTTTTATTTTTTCCTGTTCTTCAGATTCTGATAGGGAAGAAGATGTAATTCAAGAAGTAAATGTTTTCAATGAATTTGTTAATGCTTTGGGCGTTGAATCAAGGGATGATTCTGGGTTTAATTTAGAAAGAACATTTGGTTATGTTTTTAGTGCTTCAAAGGAAGGTAAATTAACAAAGGCTTACATTAGAATACCATCCAATTCGCTTCCACAATCCTCAATACTTTCAGCTGTAGTTTCTGATTTAGAATTTACAATTTGGGATTTTGATAACGGAAGTAAGATGTTTATTTCCAATTTAGACCATACAAATAGTGAGGATTTCAGGGAAATAAATGTTTCTTTAGATATTAAAGAAGGAAAAAAATATGCAATCACACTAACTTCTCAAGTTTATTTTGAAAATTCTCAACCGGTAACATCTATTTTACCATTTAGTTCTAAAGGTATTACAATTCATAATCTTTTAGCAAATGATGGAAATAGTTTTAATACTATTCCTTCAATTAGTGAAGATGAATATCTAGGTGATATTTCATTTGATTTTGAGAGATAATTATTGACTGTAGTTATGAATAGAAATAAAAGAATGTGATATTGAAGAGTTTTTTTATGCTTTAGCATGTAACTAATTTAAAGCTTATCGATTAATTGAAGATATTAATTATCGTGAAAGATATAGACCAAAAATTATCAAAGAATTTTCAATTAGTGAAGTAAAAGAAAATTAATTATATTCAAAGACAGGATGTTGTTATAAAATGATTATTTTGTTCTTGTCAATTAACCCAAAATAAATGAACTATGATTGGACTGTCTGAAATTGTAATAGAATTATCAACATTTGGAATGTTTAGAAGTGTAGAGTCTGTGAATTATAAGTCGATAAGTAAAGACCACATTGGCGATATTAAAGCAGAATTTAATAATCAGGAAATTAGAGTGCCAGTTTATAGTGGAGATAATGCAGAAACCATTGCAGAGAAAATAGTTAAAAGCGCTAAGTATTAAATTGACCGTACAGAAATCGTACATAAAGTTAAATTAAAAATCCGTAAATCACTATAGATAAGTGGTTTACGGATTTTTTTTGTGGAGTCGGAGAGAATCGAACTCTCGTCCAAACAAGTAACCAAAGGGCTTTCTACACGTTTATTCTTTTCTTGTTTTTTCGACTAAAAGCTGGTTAAAGACAACCTACTTATTAGCTTAGCTTTTTAAATTTCGAAAGGGCATCAAAGCACTACCTAATCTATGTTAACATTTACGATGCCTCTAAAAGGAACGCCGTTAACCAAGGCTTTCCGGAGACATTTAGCTTGCGCACCTTGTGCGCCTAGGCAATCTTACTATAATTCAGATTAAGCAGCTAAAGCGTAGTTATTCTCGCCGTTTAAAGTTTGATTTAGCCTTTAACGTGTTTCAAAATCATTACACGACGTGCTTACCGTTCAATTAATCTCGCTGTCAAAACCAGTCGACCCCAATATTAATGTAATAAGTATGGCGTTACCCTTTCGGGTCAGGCTTTCGGCAGTCGCTCTTTTCAAGGAGCTCCAATAAGGCCTCAATCCTTAACGCGAACGCAAAGTTATCAAAAACTTTGTAATTCAATAATAATCCTCCTATTTTAGAGCAAGAATTATTCCAAATTCATTTTCAACTAAACTTAATTGCCAAATAAATCAGTAGTTTATGCCCATAACATTTGCTATTATTAAAGAACGCAAAAATCCACCAGATCGTCGTGTGGTATTTTCCCCAGCAGCATTAGTGCAAGTTCGCGACAAATTTCCAGAAGCAACCTTTAAAGTCGAGGCTTCCGACATTCGTGTGTTTCCAGATGAAGCCTATAAAAACCTAGGATTTGAGGTTACAAACGATGTGTCCGATTGCGATGTGTTTATAGGTGTAAAAGAAGTGCCCATTGATGCTTTAGTACCTGACAAAAAGTACTTTTTCTTTTCGCATACGATAAAAAAGCAACCCTACAACCGGAAATTGCTACAAGAAATTTTAGAGAAAAATATCGAACTTTACGATCACGAGACTATTGTTAACGAGAAAGGCTTCCGATTAATTGGTTTCGGGCGCTATGCCGGAATTGTAGGGACTTACAATGGCTTCCGAACTTGGGGGCTAAAATATAATTCATGGCAATTACCAAAGGCAGGAACCTTAGCAAATCAGGAAGCACTTATACAGCAGTTAAAAACTCTAAGACTTCCGAATATTAAAATCCTGTTAACCGGAAGTGGTAAAGTCGCGAATGGATCACAGGACATGTTAGATGCTATGGCGATTCAGCGGGTTTCTGTAGATGAATATTTAAATCAAACTTTTGCCGAACCGGTTTATTGTAAAATTGATGTATTGGACTATAATAAACGTAAAGACGGACAAGTAATTGATAATTTCGATTTCTTTAATCATCCGGAAGCTTATCAATCTAATTTTATGCGATTTGCTAAGGAGACCGATTTGTTTATCGCAGGACATTTTTACGGTGACAGCGCGCCGTATTTATATACGCGTGATGATGTGAAATCTGATGATTTTAAAATAAAAGTTGTTGCAGATATTAGTTGCGATGTCAATGGCCCTGTAGCAACTACGTTACGTGCTTCAACTATAGCTGATCCTATTTATGGTTACGATCCGAAAACCGAATCGGAAACTGATTATACCAAACCCGATGCTATTGCGGTTATGGCCGTAGATAATTTACCGTGTGAATTACCAAAAGATGCCAGCGAAGGTTTTGGAGACATGTTTTTACAACACGTTATTCCGGCATTTTTCAACAATGATAAAGATGGTGTGTTACAGCGCGCAAAAATCACTGAAAAGGGCAAATTAACTCAACGTTTTTCATATTTACAGGATTATGTGGATGGAAAACATTAGATTTAGCCTTTTAATGCCCCAATTATTTTAAAAATTTATGACTAAAACTGCATTAATAACCGGAGCCGCTTCGGGCTTAGGTTACGAACTTTCATTACTATTAGCTAACGATGGATATGATTTGATTTTAATAGATATTAACAGTCAGAATTTAATTCAAGCTCAAAGCTATATTCAAGAAGCCTACAATTGTAAGGTGGATGTTTTAACAAAGGATTTGAGTCAACCTAATGTTGCAGCAGAAATTATGAAAGCAATTAATGGCATTACAGTTGATGTATTGGTTAATAATGCAGGTTTCGGACTCTTCGGTTCGTTTGTTGATACCGATTGGGAACGCGAGTTGGCTATGCTACACGTGCATATTTTGGCAACCACGCATTTAACGAAACTTATGTTGGAAGGGATGGTAAAGCGTGGTTCTGGACGCATTTTAAATATGTCGTCGTTGGCAGCTTTTCAACCAGGACCGTTAATGTCAATTTATTATGCCTCGAAAGGGTATATGTTATCCTTTTCAGAAGCGATTGCTAATGAACTTAAAGGTACCGGAGTTACTGTAACGGCGTTATGTCCTGGTCCTACAAAAACAGCTTTTCAGCAAACGGTTTCTGCTGATAGCTGCAATAATAAAATCACCTTTAATATGGGGTGCGCCAAAGCTGTTGCTACCTACGGATATAAAGCCATGTTGAATGGTAAGAGTTATGCTATTCCGGGTAGATTCAATAAGTTACTTGCGATAATTCCTCGATTTATGCCCAGAAGAACAGCAACTTCAATTGTTAGAAAAATTCAGGAGAAAAATCGTGAAGTGGACTAATCTTTCGGAGTTATTTTATGAAAGATATCTTGTGTCCGATAAATAAGTGCTAAGAAAATACCGAAAGCAAAAGTAAATATCCAGGCTTCAAAATGAAGTTGCGGATGAATAACTATATCTAAAATATCCTGAAACAATTCGAATGGATTCTGAATGATTTCCCAGGAATTGTAGCGTAAAAAACGACCTAAATATATGCCGAATGCTGTTAAAGGAAAAATAGATGTTATTATGCGTCTAGATACGTTAACACTGAAATGTTGAAGGAGTATTTGTTTCATATCTTTTACAGATAGAAGAAATAGCAAAATCCCGTTGCCGGAGAAAGAAGCTAACATTAAAACATCTAACCATAACAAGTGATGATTTCCGAATCGCAAATGTAGAAAGTCGGTAATAATATAAGGTGCATTCGGTAAAAAGGCAAGCCAAGTTAAAAAGTATAAACCAAAAGAAATTTTGTGCTGGTTAGGTCTTGTTGATAAGTAGCTTGTTAAAGCAAATGGGATAAAAGCTAAAAATAAATTCCAGATTAAAAACATATAGAAAAAGGATTGATTCAGTTTTATTCTAACCATTAATAGCAAGATGCTAAAAAGTATGGATAAGCATATTAAGATTAAAACATTAAATCGATTATATATGTAGGTTTTGAGATTATTCATGGTAATAAACTTTTATTTCAAGAATTAGAACAGTTAGTATGCCAAGAGTGTAGGCTATTAAATCGGAAAAGTTAAATGTTGTTCCTATTATGATCCTCAATATCTTGTTGTCTTGAAGGTTTAGTAAGTTGACAATGTTTAGATATTGTAGAAATTCAATGAAATAGGAGAAAGTAAGAACACCAATTGCAGTAACTGTAGGTCTTATTTTGACGAAGCTTTTAATAGTACAGTAGAGTAAAATGACAACTAGATAATCACCAAATGTGTGACGAATAAATCCTGAATTGATGTACAATGCGATTATTATTTCTATTATTAACAAAGAGATACCTAGTATTAAATAGTGGGTTTTTAATTTCATTTGACATTAAATTTTTGACCTAAATATTTTTGGTTGAACATTAAACAATAAGTCAATGGATGATTTTACTCTGGCTAAATATTCTCTTAATTTGGTTTTAATTCCGTATCGGCCATTAACATTTTTAGCGTTAAAAGCAATAGCATTTATACCATGCGATTGTGCAAGAAATATGGCGCGTTCGTTGTGGAATTGTTGAGAGATAATAGTAAATGCGTTCAGACCAAATACATCTCTTGCCCGCAAAACAGAGTCTAATGTTCTAAAACCAGCATAGTCGAGATGGATTTTTTCTTCGGGGATTCCTGAAGCTATTAAGTCTTGTTTAAACATTGTTGGTTCGTCGTAATCTTTTCTGCTGTTATCACCACTGACTAAAATAATATCAATTTTACCTGCTTTAAAAAGTTTTGCGGCTGCATCAATTCTGTATTTATAGTAAAGGTTTATTGAGCCGTTGGTTAAAAATTTACCTGTCCCTAATAATAAACCAACTTTATTAGCAGGTATGTTTGAAACGCTATTGTATAAATAAGGTTTCGCTTTGTTAGAAATCCAATAATTATTAAGAAGAATTCCTGTAAACGAAATAAGGATTGTAATCATAATAGGTTTTAGATATTTTGTCATGATTTATATGGCGTAACTGATGATAATGATATAGTACATGATAGCAATAGGAATATTGCAAGTTATTATGCTTATTGATTTTATAATATTTATTCTGTTTTTATCGAAAATGAGGGTAAGTAGTAAAGTGACAACAATTAAACTATTAATGATTACAGCAAAAAGAACATAGTATAAGCCGATAAATGTAATAAAGGTTATTTTGTTAATGATTAGCTGGATTAAGAATAGAATGGTTCCAATGCTAAAAAAGCTGGGGGCAATTGTAAAGCTAAAATGTAATTTGTTCATAAGATGAGGTTTTTAGTTTGAGATAAGATTTAGAAAAAATAACTTCTCTAAAGTCATGAATATTGACATGTAGTAATTTTTTATAATCGTAATGATGAAAGGGATTTGCGGTTCTGCCCAATTTGTATGATTTGTAATAATAAGGAAAGTAATCAGGTAAAATTATAATACCCAAAATCATGGCGCCATACAGATAAATGCTTCGTTTTCCGTTTCCAAAACAGAGGCATTGCAAGGCAATTTCATCTTCTACATGAGTACCATAACCTGTAATGGTATGATAGGCATCATGACGTTCGACTTTGGCAATTAATTCAAAATTATTTTTTTCTAAGAACAGTCCCAGATGATTACCTATACTTTCATCAGGGTAGGTGAGAAGGTCTTGTTTAGTTATTCCCCAGGGTTTATGGTGTTTAAACATGTTTGTGTATACTTTCTGAGAAATATTAAACAGCCATTCGATAAGGTTTTTTCTTAAATTCATTTTAAAAGTACTTTGTTTTTCAAAGTTAATGTGTAAAAAAATAGAGCTATTGTTTATGTATCAATTTTTCAAGAGCATCAATATGCTTTTTAAATTCGGCTTCACCCAATTGTGTTGTGCTATATCTGGTATTGGGTTTTCGTCCAATAAATTGTTTTTCAATAGTAATATATTCGGCTTTTTCAAGAGCTTTCGTATGACTAGCCAAATTCCCATCAGTGGTACCAAGTAATTCTTTCAACGTATTGAAATCGGCATATTCATTCACCATTAAAATAGACATAATGCCTAAGCGAATGCGATGATCGAAAACTTTATTTATGTTATTAATAATACTCATAGTGTATTTTTAAAGGCTAATGCCCTGTGTGGGCTAACTTCCGGCAAATGGTGTTCCAAAAATGCCAACAGCTAATTCGGCCCAAGTTAAGATAAACAGCAAAAATAATATAACTATTAAAACTATCTTAACGGATGGCTTATGGAATGTTCGTAGAATTAACTCTAAGAAAAGTCCAACGATTAATAATAAAATACCCATAACAATAAAATCGAAGAGATTCCAGTTTACTTCAGGACTAAACTGCATGGCAATAAAAGGAATTACAAGTAATAGCGAAATAGCACCCAGAATAATAATTATTCTTTTGTAATTAGCTAACATAGTGTTCATGGTTTAAAGTTAATTTTTGTCGTATTTAAAATACATCCACGTACCGTAAATAATGTGCATGATTCCAAAGCCTAAGACCCAAAACCAAAAACCGTAACCCGGTAATAGGGCAGCAACTAGTCCAAGAATAATTTCAATTATGCCCAGATATCTGATATCTCCAATACTGTATTTAGCTGCGTTTATTAATGCTAATCCATAAAAAATAAGCATTAGCGCTCCGGTTTGACCGTATTTCTGATTTCCTAAAATGATGAGAATGTAAAGACCTCCTGCAACTAATGGAATTAAAAAATTGATGAGTAGACGTTTTGAAGAAGCATCCCAGATTTTAGAACTGTTTTTCTTAGCTTTTCGCGTAGTTAAAATAACAGCTGTGACAATGCTGAATAGGGCAACTAAAAATAAATCCAGAAGTACTAATTTAAATACTGTACCATCTAAAATTAAATACTCTTGTTTAGAGTTGCTTACCAGCCAATACGCATATGCTGCGCCAATAAGGGCATAAATTCCGGCCATAACACCAGACAAGCCGCTTAGTGAAATAAATCGAGAGGATTTATTCATTAAATTTTTAATTTCACTAATGTCTTTTAAATAGTCTTTCGATTCCATATTAAAGTACTTTGAATTACAAAGTAAATAAATTAATTTCAATATTTACAAATAAAATTTCACTAAGTTTGAATGGTATTGATTAACCCGTGAAAGTTTGAGACCCATAGATGAATATTTTATAAATCAAATAGAGCCTTATCAATCCATAATGCTTTATGTGAGAAGTATAATTTTAAATACTTTGCCGGAAATTGTAGAACGTTGCAGTTATAATATTCCGTTTTACAATTGCCATGGAAAACCGATGTTGTATTTAAATATTTTGAAAGGAACAAATTATGTTGATGTAGCTTTTGTTCAAGGGGTATTACTTGAAAGTGAATTTCCAATGTTGAAAAATGATAATAAACGTAAACAAGTAAGGTCTATTCAGCTTAGAAGTTTAGAAGATTTAGATTATGATAATTTTGTAGTCTTACTTCACGCGGCTTCTCAAACTTTGGCAAATAGTAAAAAGGCTTGGTTTTTATAAAAAGAAAAGCCTCCATAACCGGAAGCTTTTTTTTAAATTTATAAATGTTCTAAAGGAAATTAAATTCTAAACATTCCTCCAATAGAAATAATATTTTGAATAAACATAAAGTGTTGCGAAGCGCTTTCAGCGGTGTTGCTCGTCGTTCTAATATCCGGCATGTTAATATAACCACCTCTCATATCGATTTGAACGAAGAAATGTTTAAAAAATAATAAATTCAATCCAGCAGTAGCCGAAATACCATAACCTGATAAGTGAAACTCATCGTAACGGTCTTTTAGCAATAAAGTCGTGTTAGTTTTCGGGACTAATGCTCCCGCCGCTAATCCTTCAGTGAAATTAATCTGAAATTTATCGGTGTTTATAATTCCGAAAATGGATGAGATATCGTCAAATCGAGCAATTTCGGCATACACATAGTTTAAGCCGTTGGTGTGCTCGAACTTTAAAAAGTCTTCAGACACTAAAAAAGCATCATTATCATAAATGCCATTATAGACTGAACCGGTTTCGCTTTCTGGTAAATCAATATACCCATCTAATCGTCTGGATTCATTGCGGTCCATAACGTATTTCATATGATCAATACCTAATGAAACTGTGTATTTATCAGAGAAAAAATAACCCACTTTTACATTGGTTTGCGGAATTGTAATACGGGTAGGGTTAATATAATCAATATGCCAACCTTTAGGTTTGTCGTGCGCTGTGGCATTTTTAATTGTAAAGTTGTAATCTTCTCCCTTAAATGTGATATCTGATTTTGAATAACGTTCACGGTTTCCTCCCCAGCTAATAAAGAATTTACCTTTGTTGTTTTCAGTGTATTTCGAGGAATTATTTTCCTGGGCACATATTGTGAAACTCGACAATAAAAATGCTAAACCTAATAGAATAGGTTTTACAGCGTGTTTTGTCATTAAAGACTTTTATTTACAGATTGTTAATTGTTTTTCTGATAGCTACTAAATTGCTTAATAGGTTTTCAAGGTTGTCTAAATGAAGCATATTGGCCCCGTCACTTTTTGCATTAGCAGGATCGAAATGAGTTTCAATAAATAAACCATCTACGTTATTTACTACACCGGCTCTGGCAATAGTTTCAATCATATCAGGTCTTCCACCAGTAACACCATGACTTTGGTTAGGTTGTTGTAAAGAGTGGGTGACATCTAAAACGGTAGGCGCATATTCACGCATGGTTGGAATACCACGGAAATCGACAATCATATCCTGATAACCAAACATTGTGCCTCTATCGGTAATCCATGCTTTGTCGTTTCCAGAATCTTTAACTTTTTGTACCGCATGTTTCATCGCTTCAGGACTCATGAATTGCCCCTTTTTTAAGTTAACCACTTTACCAGTTTTAGCAGCGGCAACGACTAAATCGGTTTGGCGTACTAAGAACGCCGGAATTTGTAAAACATCAACATACTGAGCAGCAAAAGCAGCATCCGATATTTCGTGAATATCGGTAACGGTTGGAACATCAAAAGTTTCAGAAACTTTCTGTAAAATTTTCAATGCTTTTTCATCACCAATACCTGTAAAACTGTCAACACGGCTTCGGTTGGCTTTTTTAAAACTTCCTTTGAATACATAAGGAATTTCTAACTTATCTGTAATTGATACTACTTTTTCTGCAATACGCAACGCCATATCTTCGCCTTCAATAGCACATGGGCCGCAAAGCAGGAAAAAATTATTAGAGTTTACGTGTTTTATTTTAGGAATGTCTTGAAGATTCATCTGCTTAGTAAATTCAAAAATTAAGCCGCAAAGATAGTCAATTTTAGAATGCTCTTTTTAAACTATTTCTAATAATCCATAATGCCATTAATAAGTTGCAAATAACAAATATGCCACCTCTAAAAGGTAGAGCATTGGTTTGTGGTAAAAAACTAGCGAGGTTTGATACATTCAGTAAGTAACCAAAAATTAAATATGAAGATAAGCAAACAAAGGTAATTCCAAGAGTGAAATTTAACTGCTTGTTTGGCTTTAGAAGTTGCCATAAAAACGGTAATCCAAGCAATAATATAGGGTAAGCGGTTATGCCTTCAATTCTGTTGATAACTGTAAACCAATAGGCTGAAGCTGCCATAAAATAAAGATAAGGTACAATGACTGAATATTTGTTTATTACTTTCATTTGTTAGAGAGAAATTAAATGATTTTTTTCGGAAGTTAAAATACATATTATTTGTATTCATACAATGCTTTAACGTAAAATTGAAACTGAAATTATAGCGTTTTTTAATTATAACAAATAATTAACTAAATCCAAAAATAAGACGTACCTTTGCAGCCTTAAATTCAGGCACTATTATGGCTAATATTAAAAACATTGCAATTATTGCGCACGTTGACCACGGTAAAACGACTTTGGTTGATAAAATTATGTATCACTGTCAGTTATTCAGGGAAAATGAGAATACAGGTGATTTAATTCTAGATAATAACGATTTAGAGCGTGAAAGAGGTATTACAATTACATCTAAAAACGTATCTGTTATTTATAAAGACACAAAAATCAATATTATTGATACTCCTGGTCACGCCGATTTTGGTGGTGAGGTAGAACGTGTACTTAATATGGCTGATGGTGTATTACTATTGGTAGATGCATTTGAGGGGCCAATGCCACAAACACGTTTCGTACTACAAAAAGCAATCGATTTAGGTTTGAAACCTTGTGTGGTTGTTAATAAAGTAGATAAAGAAAACTGTACGCCTGATGAGGTTCATGAGAAAGTATTCGATTTAATGTTCGAATTAGGAGCTGAAGAATGGCAGTTAGACTTTCCAACTGTTTACGGTTCGGCTAAGAACAACTGGATGAGTGAAGACTGGACTAAGCAAACCGAAAATATCGAGCCATTATTAGATATGGTTATCGAGCATATTCCAGCTCCAAAAATCGAAGAAGGAACAACACAAATGTTAATTACCTCTTTAGATTATTCGTCGTTTACAGGTCGTATTGCTATTGGACGTTTAACACGAGGAGAACTTAAAGTAGGACAAAACATTTCGTTAGTAAAACGTGATGGAACTGTTGTTAAAAATAAAATTAAAGAACTTCATATTTTTGAAGGTGTAGGCCGTAAAAAAGTAGATGAAGTTCAAGCTGGAGATATTTGTGCTGTTGTAGGACTTGAAGGTTTTGAAATTGGCGATACTATTGCCGATTTTGAAAATCCGGAAGGATTAAAAACCATCGCTATCGATGAGCCTACAATGAGTATGTTGTTTACCATTAACGATTCGCCTTTCTTTGGTAAAGATGGTAAATTTGTAACATCTCGTCACATTAAAGATCGTTTAACAAAAGAACTTGAGAAAAATTTAGCGTTACGAGTAAACGAAACAGATAGTGCCGATAAATTTATGGTTTTCGGTCGTGGGGTACTTCACTTATCGGTTTTAATCGAGACCATGCGTCGTGAAGGTTACGAGCTTCAAATAGGTCAGCCACAGGTAATCATCAAAGAAATTGATGGTGTAAAATGTGAGCCAGTTGAGGAAATGACAATTGATTTACCTGAAAACGTTTCAGGAAAAGCTGTAGAAATGGTAACCCTACGTAAAGGTGAAATGTTAAGTATGGAAGCTAAAGGCGACCGTATGGTTTGTCAATTCATGATTCCGTCTCGTGGAATTATCGGATTAAGAAACCAGTTATTAACAGCGACTGCAGGTGAAGCTATTATGGCACACAGGTTTAAAGAATACCAACCGCTAAAAGGAGGGATTCCTGAACGTCAAAATGGATCTTTAGTATCTATGGAAAAAGGAACAGCTATTCCTTATTCTATCGATAAATTACAGGAAAGAGGTAAGTTCTTTATCGATCCGGGAGAAGAGATTTATGAAGGACAGGTAATTGGAGAAAATTCTCGTGGAGATGACATGGCTGTTAATGTTACCAAAACTAAAAAATTAAGTAACGTACGTTCTTCTGGAGCCGATGATAAAGCTAAAATTGTGCCTGCTATTAAATTTAGCTTAGAGGAAGCTTTAGAATATATCCAAAAGGATGAGTACGTAGAGGTAACACCAAATCATTTACGTATTCGTAAAATCTTTTTAACTGAAGTAGAGCGTAAGCGAAACAAAACAGTGTAAAGAAGAATAAAAAATATATTATTTAAGAGGAATGCTCATGTGGTGTTCCTTTTTTTTTTTGAGGTCGAATGAACATTTGAGGTAAAATAATATTTAAATCAAAAAATTCTTAACTTACAACAAGCATTTAAAACTAAAGACCACTATGGAAATTTTGGATATTTCTTTAACCGATTGGGTTGGCTATGCAGCTATGGCTACATTGTTATTGTCATTCTTAATGAAAGCCGTTACAAAACTAAGAATCGTGAATTCAATAGGCTGTTTGTTGTTTGTCATTTATGGTTTTATGTTAGAACCCGCAGCGAAGCCCATTATCATTACCAATGCCGCTATTCTTTGCGTGAATTTATATTACATTTTAAAAAAATAAAACGTTTGCTTGTTGTTAACGCTTAGTGTTTGTACATTTAAATTAAATTGCTACATTACAAATTAGTTAACTTATCTCAATTAATTGAAAAAATTAATAGATTACATAAATAATAACGTTTTAATTAAAGTTACTTCGTTACAAACAACGTCTGTGATTACTAGATTAATAGCCGGGATATTAACATCTAAGGCTATTGCCGTTTTTATAGGGCCTGTTGGTTTAGCTCTTATTGGTAATTTACAGAATTTTGTCAGTGCTTTTCAAACCATATCCATAGCAGGATTATATAATGGAACTGTAAAGTATATTTCCGAATTAAAAGAAAGTGTTACAGAACTTAGTAAGGTTGTTTCAACCGTGTTTTATGTAGGGTTTATGTCTACAGTTTTAGTGTCTTTCTTTTGTTACTTCAATGCTGATTTAATTAATGATCTCATTTTTCCGTCTTATAATAATTATGCATTTGTTATAAAGGTATTTGCTTTTGTATTACCGTTTTATGCACTGAATATGTTTTCATTTTCAATAATGAATGGCTTTTCTAAGTACAAGATTCTTATTGTTATTAATATCATCGGACAAATTTTAAGCATGGCCGTAGCGTTGCTTTTAATTTATCAGAATGCGATTAAGGGTGCTTTAATTTCGGTAGCAATAGCAGAATCTTTAATCTTTTTAATCACTTTAGTCGGAATCATTAACCGAAGAAGTTTAATTCCATTAATAAGAGTAAAAGGTGTTAGTTTCAGTTTCTTAAAACAAATGAGTTCTTATGCTTTAATGGCTTTGTTTTCTGCTGTTTTATTGCCAGTGGTAGCTATTGCCATACGGATGTATATTGTAGAACATGTTGGCTATAAGGATGCCGGTTTTTGGGAAGCGATGACCCGAATATCGAAGTATTATTTAATGATGGTAACGTCGTTGATGGCTTTGTATATTCTTCCGAGATTTTCAGAAATTGATGATGTTAAAGAGTTTCGAAAAGAAGTTTTTGGTTTTTATAAAATCATAATTCCCATTTTGGTTATTGGACTTGTGGCAATTTACATATTGAAAGGTATTATTGTAAGTGTTGTTTTAACCGATGAATTCCGCCCTGTTGAAGATTTGTTTTTGTGGCAGTTATTAGGAGACTTTTTAAAGGTGTTGTCTACAGTAATCGCGTATCAGTTTTTAGCAAAAAAAATGTTCTGGCATTATATTCTAACCGAAGCATTTTTGATTATTACGTTGTATACGACAAGTATCTACTTTATAGATTTATTCGATAGTGTTAAAGGAGCTGTTGTGGCGCATTTTGTAACCTATATAATGTATTATGGTATTATTTTACTCATGTTTGGTAGTTCGTTGTTTGGGGTGGTAAATCAAGAAGACCAAAATTAAATAGAACGTATGAACGAGCAATTTGAAGATTTCAAGGTTTTGAAGTATTCCATGGAATTTTTTAATCAATGGAATGATTTTGTTGCTAAGTCTAAAAATGGAACTTTTTTATTTCATAGAGATTTTATGGAATATCATAGCGATCGTTTTGAAGATTTTTCTCTGTTAATATTTAAAAGGAATAAGTTAGTAGGAATTTTTCCAGCGAATAAAGAAGGAGAAGATGTGGTTTCTCATAGAGGGTTGAGTTATGGAGGCCTATTAATAAATGATGAAGTAAGAAGTGAAATGTATGCTGTTTTGTTTGGTAGACTTTTGGATTATTTTAAAAGTCAAGGTGTAAAAAGACTATTTATTAGAGAAATACCATTCATTTATCATTCTAAGTTAACTCAAGAATTTGAGTTTTTTGCTCAAATATTAAGTTTAGAGTGTGTTAAAGTGGATAGTTATTATGTAATTGATGCTAGAAGGAAAATAAAATTAAATAGAAATAGGAAAAGAGCATTAAAAAAAGCAGAGCTTAATAAGCTAGTATTATCAGAAGATGGATTGGAGTTGTTTTGGAACGATATTTTATCTAAAAATTTATTAGAAAAGTTTAATGTTACCCCAGTTCATACACATCGCGAGATAAATATGTTAAAGGAGAGGTTTTCTGATAATATTAAATTTTATGCAGTTTACCAAAAGGGCATTATGCTCGCGGGAGTGGTTATGTTTATTACTGAAAATGTTGCTCATTTTCAATATAGCTCAGGTTCCGAAAATAGAATAGATACAGGAGCTTTAGACTTTTTGTTTCAAAGTATTATTGAAAAATATAAAGCATACGATTTTATCAGTTTTGGAAGTTCTGCAACCGATAAAACATTGAAAATAGATAGAGGTTTGGCTTATTGGAAAGAAAGTTTTGGAGCAAATTTAATAGCTCAAAGGACATTTGAAATTTCTACAGATTTGATTATTAATCTTGAAGAAGTTTTTAAATGATAAAGTTTTTAGATTTAAAAGAAGTTAATGTGAGATATCACGAAGAATTTAAAAAACAATTTGATGTTTTTTTGAATTCAGGAACTTATATTTTAGGAAATCAGGTAGAGCTGTTTGAAAGTGAATTTGCAAGTTACTGTGGTACTCAATTTTGTATTGGGGTTAGTTCAGGATTAGATGCTCTTCAACTCATTTTTGAGGCTTATAAAGTCATGGGGTTACTTCAAAATGGTGATGAAGTCATTGTTCCGGCCAACACTTATATAGCTTCCGTTTTAGCAATAAGTAATTCGGGTTTAAAACCGGTTTTGGTAGAACCAGACATAGAAACTTATAATATAAGTCCAGATCATATTTTGAAATTTATTACCTCTAAAACCAAAGTTGTATTAGGGGTTCATTTATATGGCTGTTTGTACAATGTAAAGGCTTTAGAACAGATAGTAAAAGATTTTAATTTGATCCTGCTAGAAGATGCGGCTCAAGCTCATGGAGCTGTTTTTGAAGATGGAAGAAAAGCAGGCAATGTATCTGATGCAGCGGCATTTAGTTTTTACCCAACAAAAAATTTAGGTGCTTTGGGAGATGCCGGTGCGATAACAACTAATGATAATGTCTTAGCAAATTTACTAGTTAAATTAAGGAATTATGGGAGAATAGAAATTTATGAAAATGACATAAAAGGGTTTAATTGTCGTTTAGATGAATTGCAAGCTGCTTTTTTAAGAATTAAACTTAAGTATTTAGATGAGGATAATATTAAGCGAAGAGAAATTGCAGGTACTTATTTAAATAAGATAAAAAATAAATCTGTTGTATTGCCTAAGTTCGAATCAGATTTCGGTCATGTATTTCATCAATTTGTAATTAGATGTAAAAAAAGAGACAAGCTCAAATCTTATTTGTTAGAAAATGGAATTGAAACATTAATTCATTATCCAATTGCTATTCATAAGCAATCAGCTTACAGTGAGTTAAGCAATATAAACTTGCCTGTATCAGAGCAAATTCATAGTGAAGTTTTGAGTTTGCCGATTAATCCGAGTTTAAAAGAAGAGGAAGTAGAAGAGATTGTAAAGAAGCTTAATAGTTTTTAGGAAACCAAAGAATATTTTTCACAGCTATATTTTGTATCAAAAAGTGGGCTAAATAGCTTAAAAAATAAGCTATAGTAATACCTTGTAAGCCTTGAGATTTGATTAAAAGGTAAGAAAGAAAACAAAAGATTATAGCCCAAATTATTTGCGTAAGTACGAATCCTTTTGTTTGTGATTTAGCTATTAGAATATTTCCCAAAGTCCAAGAATGGATTTTAATAATATCTCCTAATAATTGAAATAATATAATGCTGCTAATAGCTATAAATTCTTTTGAAAATAGAAAAGGAATCCAAAAGCTCATGGAAAAGTATATAGAGCACGTAATAACCAGTATTACAGGAAAAGTAATTTTCCAAATTTTGAATAATTCCGATTTTAATTCTGTGTTCCGTAAAGAGGAGAAAGTTGGAAGAATATAAAATTTAAATGACGAGTTAAGAAAAAGGAGATATAAAGCAGAGATTCTCCATACGCTATCCCAAATTCCAGCCGCATTTGTTCCTTCCGTATTAATAATAAGTGTTCTTATAAATAGTAATGAAAGACTTAATGAAATCATTCCAGATAAGCTCATTAATGAAAAATTGAGCATTTTTTTGAAATATTTTAAATTAAAATCAGTTACAGAGATCTTTAAGTTTAGTTTCTTTAGAGCAAACATTATACTAATAGTAAAAACGACGAGATGGTTAAGAGCAATGCTGAAGATGAGTCCGTTTAATTGATAAAAATATACACTAATAACAGATAAAATACTTGTAAGTATTGTTGAGGTTATTGATATGAAAATATATTTTTTTAAGGATTGGAGTCCGTTTAAAACGGAAAGAATTAAATTGTGTAATGCAATAAAAAATAGTGAACCACCAATAATTATAATGTGATTTTCATAAAGAGAATCTTGGAAAAGTAATACGGATATTTTCTTTTTAAAAAAGAGAACAAGTGCTAAAATAACAAAAGATGATATTGTGTTGATTTTGAGAGATGTACTTATTATTTTTTTTAACTCTTTGGGTTTTGATTTGTTTTCAGAAATATGTTTAATAACTCCATTTTCAGTTCCAAGTTGACAAAAGGAAATTCCTAAGGCAACAAAATCTTTAAATTGACCATAAATAGCAAACCCTTCAGGTCCTATAAAAAGTGCGGTTATTTTGTTGACTATTAATCGAGTTGTAATCGTTATTCCAGTGGCAACCGCATTATAATATGATGATTTTAAGAAACTCATTCTTGATTAAAATCTGCCCATTCATTAAAAGATAAACCTGTAATGTGTTTTAGTTTTTTTACATCATCTTCATAGAAGTTTTTAGTCCAAATTCTGTCTGCTAATGATAATTTAGGATATTTATTATTTGTAGATAAAGTATTGAAAAGTTTTTCGTTTAAAAGAATCCTGATTTTGTCAATCGTTTTTGTAGAAAGAAAGTATTTTGCAATTTTAGTGAATTTATATTCTCCTTTAGAAATTTTTCGTGATAAGTTATAGAAACGTGAGTATTTTAAAATAATAGTTTTGTTTTTATTGATGTTTGTGATGTGCTCCATTTCTTTTAACCCTAAAAACGAAAAACAGTCATTCATTACTTTTGTTGTGTTTTGGTTTAAAGCTTCAAGGGTTATAAATTTAATATTTTCTTGGCCAAATTCATTTATAAGAGGACTAATCCATTTAGAGAACAAACCAAATTGATAATAATGTTTAGGCCATTCATTATAATACTCAATTTTAGAATTTTGATCTTTAAAAAAAGCAGTTTTAAATTTTAATCGTTCTCTTCCAGAACCTTTACACCACCAATAATGAGAATATGCTCTGTCTATAGGATTTCTTAGAATTATTATAAATTTTATATTTGTTTTTTCTGTATTGGCTTCTTTTAATCTAGAGATAAATAGGTTTGGGTAAAATAAAGAGCCAGTTGATGATTCTCCGAAATATTCCTTTCGCTCTGTGGTAAAAAGATTTTTGTACTTTAAAATGTCATCTTTAGTGTAATTATTAAAGTCTGCAGAGGTCCAGAAGTGAGGTTCTTTTAAAGAAGACATTCCTATAGATTCGTGCGTAGAGAGTAGATCATGTAAGGTAGTTGTGCCACATTTAGCAACACCTGGTATAAATAAATTAGGGATGAAATAATCCATTTCTTTAATAATATTACAATTTGTGAGCTTTAGAGTGTTGGCTGAAATTCAATTTATCAGTAATGAAAATTAGAAAGCTAAATTTACACAGATGTGAATATAAGTGAATAAAACAGAGTTTTGAAATTAAAAAGTGAAATAAATTATAACTATTTCGAATTCATAAATAAATGAAATTTATTATTATTATGTAGTATAAAAATTGTTTTTTTGTTTTTGTACGGTTAGATTTTCTTTAATGATAAACCTAGAATTGTTTTGTTAGAGGTTAATTTAAAACATATTGTAAAATAAAATTATTAAGATTACGATGGAGGATGTGCAAATAATCCCAATTCCTAAAATTGAAGATTACAGAGGAAATATAGCTGTGGTAGAAAACGATGTAATTCCTTTTTCGGTAAAGAGAGTATATTATCTTTTTGATGTTCCTAGTGGTTCCTATCGAGGGGGGCATGCTCATAAAGAACTTAAACAATTTATTATTGCAATTAGTGGAAGTTTTGACGTTGTTTTAAAAGATTATAAAAATACAGTGAAACGAATTACTCTCAATAATCCTGCTAAAGGGTTATTAATCACACCAGGTGTTTGGAGAGAGTTGGAAAATTTTTCGTCAGGTGCAGTATGCTTAGTTATAGCTTCAGATGTTTATAGAGAGGAGGATTATATTAGGGATTTTAACGAGTTTTTAGAAACTGGAAAATTTTAAACGATGGAGATTAGTTTTCTGAAAAGTTTGTTTTGACTTGCAAAATAATGAATATAATCCTTTAAGTTTTTATTCTTTAACATTTTATACGATTCCTGTCCGAGTTCTTTTTTTTCATAATAACCTGACAAAAAAAGTAATTTACGATAATGGTTTTTGTTAAAAATATTAATTAGGTTATTTTCAAAATTATACTTTTTAGTGAAAAAATCGAATAATATTTTTTCTTGATGTTTTAAATATAATTGATTTTCAAAACCTTTTTTGTTGCTAGATGAATTTTTATGCATTCTGTATGTATGTAATGATTCTTTTATGGTTTCAAAGTTTGTATTCATAGCTAAATTTACTAGTATTGGATAATCTTCGAATGATATATTCATTTTAAAGTATTTATCAAAATCAACAAATTTATAAATACAGGCTTTATTAAAGCAAACACCTGCAAACATGGGGGAATTCCAAAGTAAAATATTGTTTCTATAAGTCTCTTTGGAAGAACTGAGTACTTTTTTATTACAAAATTCAATAGTTTTATTTTGTCCATCTTTTTCTATCAGTAAGTCAACGCCACTATCAACAAAACCTAAATTAGAATTGTTTTTTAGGATGTCTACTAACTTTTGAAGAGAATATTCATGTTTTAATAAATCGTCTCCTGCAATGTCGAAAACATAAGTCCCTTCACATCTATCTAAGGTTACTTTAAAGTTTTTAAAAATACCTAAGCGAGTTTCATTTTTCTTTATTTTGAATAAAGTTGGATGTTTTTCTTTATAAGATTCAATTATTTTGAAAGTTTCGTCGGTGGAGCAATCATCTCCAACAACAATTTCATAATTAAAATTTACTTGCTGTTTAAGAATTGATTTTAACGTTTCTTCAATATATTTTTCGTTATTGTAAGTAATTAGGTGAATAGATAAATCTATCATGAAAAAATAATAGGTTGGTTGAAATAGTTTTGAAATTTAAGATAAATTTTAAATATTTCGAAAAGAAATGAACGTTAAGAGGTATTAACTAGATGAAGAGAAAAAAAATAGCTTTAGTTGGCTTTAGATTAAATAAAGGGGGCTCGGAAAGAGTGATGGCTCACCTTTCTAATTTCTTCGATTCTCACAACATCGAAGTTTATATTGTTACTTTTCATGATGATGTAGCTTATAATTATTCTGGAACTTTATTTAATTTAGGGCAGTATAAAAGTAATGTCAATACCATTTTTAATAAAATTAAACGTTTTCAACTTTTTTACAAATACATAAAAACTAATGATTTTGATTTTATTATCGATTTTCGATTTAGAGTAAATCTTTTTCAAGAAATATTTATTAGTAAATTTATTTATACCACCAACACTATTTATACCATTCATAGTTCTAAGCTAGATGAGTATATTCCTAAATCGAGAGTGTTTGCTAAATTCTTATATAATTCAAGTTATGCTATGGTCAGTATAAATAGATATATGAAAACGCTTGTTGAACAGAGGTATGGATTTAAAAATGGTGATTTCATATATAATCCAATAGATATATCGGCTGTGAATATTTTGAAGGATGAATCTATTTCATTTAAAGGAGAATTTATAATTGGAGTAGGAGAATTTGAAACCAATATAAAACAATTTGATGTTTTAATTAAAGCTTATTCAAAATCAGAGTTGCCTAAAAATAATATAGCTCTTTTTATTTTAGGAGAGGGGGTGCAAAGAAATCGGTTATTACAGATAGCTAAAGATTACAAAGTAGCTCATTTGGTCCATTTGATGGGTTTTAAAAAGAACCCTTATAAATATATTAGTAAAGCAAAGTTTTTTGTTCTAACAAGTGAATTTGAGGGGTTTCCAATGGTGTTATTAGAGGCTTTGGCCTGTGGTATACCTGTGGTTGCATTCGATTGTTTAACTGGGCCTCGTGAGATTATTCAGAATGAAAATAATGGATTAATAATTAAGAATCAAAACAAGGAAGAGTTAATAGCCGGAATGAATCAAATGGTTTCTGATGAAAAATTATATGAAATTTGTAAATTTAATGCAGTAAAAAGTGTTGAGAAATTTTCTTTAGATGTGGTTGGAAAACAATGGTTGAAATTGATGCGTTTAAATTAAGATTTGAAAAAAATATTATACATAACAACTGGAATTCAAGGCTCAGGAGGGGTGTCTAGAATACTATCTGTTAAACTAAATTATCTTTTAAACTACTATAATTACGAGATTGTTGTAATAAACTCAAACTATATAAAAGCCCCCTTTTTTTATGATTTCAGCAAGTCAATAAAATTCTATCATATACAACATGATACTTTTTTTTCATTTAAAAATAAAGTTTTAGAGGTTGTTGAAAGAGAGAATCCTAATGTTGTAGTTAATTGTGATAATGGATTAAAAGGGACTCTATTAACTTATTTTTTTAAAAAGAATATACCCATAGTTTATGAAAGGCATTGTGGTAAGTATATAAATTCATCCGGCATTATCGATTTTTTAAAGTTAAAACTATCTAATGTTTTACTTGATAGAATAATTATGAGGTATAGGTTGTTTGTTGTGTTAAATAAGCAAGAAAAGCAAACTTGGCAGGGTAGTAATCTGGAGGTTATACCAAACCCTTTGTGGTTCGATCCCCCCTTAAAAGTTAATAAGCTTGAAAGTAGATTTGTCGTTGCAGTTGGAAGACAATCTGTTGAAAAGCGATATGATAAGCTTTTGAGAATCTGGAAAGATGTGGTAAAACAGTATCCAGATTGGATTTTGAAGATTTACGGTGAAAAAAATGAAAAGTTGAAATTAGATGAATTAGTCTCGAAATTAAAATTAAAAGATAACGTAAAGTTTTTTGATCCTGTATCGAATGTAGAAGAAATTTACACACAAGCATCCATGTTGTTAACAACATCAGAGTCTGAAGCATTCGGATTGGTATTGTTAGAGGCTATGGCTCACAGTATACCTGTTGTAGCTTTTAATGGCACTTCAGGGACAGATATGCTAATTCAAGATAATATTAACGGTTTTCTTGTTGAAAAAAATGATTTTAATATGTTTATTGAAAAGGTTTGTTTTTTAATAAATGATAAAGATTCGAAAAAATTATTGGGTAATCGTGCAAAATCTTTTGCGAAAGAGTTCGAAATAAAATCCATTATGCAACAATGGGATAATTTGTTTCAATCTATCTCTTGATTACACGTATAACAAAAATGACATATTTTAAATAACTTAAAAACTAATAAGGAAGGGAATTGGGACTCTAAGTTTTTTATCATTACATTTTGTAATAGGTGGTGAAAAAGAATGAAAATATAATGAAGTTTAAAACGAAATAATTTATCGTACCATTTTAAAAGTGTAATAAAATCTATTTCTATTAAATTTTTTTTATAGATAGATTTAAGGTTATCTAACCCCGAAATTGTTTTAGCGATAAAAATAGTATTTAAATCTATATCGCCATGTTCTACAGGATTATTAATGTGAGTTACTTTAAATTGTAATAAACTTATTTGGTATGCTAATAAAGTGTCTTCGTGTCCATATTTTGTTATTGTAGAATCAAACTGAATTTTTTTTAATAGGTCTTTTTTTATTAAGGTATTATTAAACATTAAGGTTTTGTAAGGTGATTGTGTTCTTACGTCGCACAGTTTGTCTTCAACATATTTTCCATATTTCCACCTTAATTTTTGATTAGAATGCCCAATAGCTTTAGGGTGAATACGACCTCCATAAATAATATTGAGGTTGTTGTTGATCGCTTGAATGTAGTTTTTAATGTAATTAGAATCAAAAATTACAGAGTCTCCATCAATAAATAAAACGTAATTGTATTTAGATGCCTTGATTAATAGGTTTCTTGTAGAGCTGAGGCCTAAGTTATTCTTGTTAATTAAGAATTTGCAAAAATTGAAGTTATTTATTTTTTCATTTTGAAGACGATAGTGATTTTGAGAACCATCATCTAAAACTATAACTTCGTAAGAGATATTTTGTATTGATAATTGTTGGACTAAAGAAAAAACTAAAGGGTATACGTTATAATTATATGTTGGAATTAAAATTGATAACATAAATTACCCCTTCCTTTGTACCACTTCATATACTTGATTTTCATCACACTTTAAAGTTTTACTTGGGTATTTTAGTAACAGAGCGTAATCATGTGTAGCCATTAAAATAGTATTGCCATTTTTATTAATGTCCTGAAGGACCTCCATCACCTCAATACTGGTTTGCGGATCTAAATTTCCTGTAGGCTCGTCAGCAAGGATAAGCTCAGGGTTGTTAAGTAGAGCTCTGGCAATGGCAATACGCTGCTGTTCTCCCCCAGAAAGTTCATGCGGAAATTTGAAGCCTTTGGTACTCATACCTACTTTCGTTAAAACCTCTTCAATTCTGGTAGTCATCGCTTCTTTGTCTTTCCAGCCGGTGGCTTTCAAAACAAATAATAAATTTTCATTTATCGTTCGGTCGGTAAGGAGTTTAAAATCTTGAAATACCACCCCCAATTTTCGGCGTAAAAAAGGAATATCTTTTTCTTTTAATCCGTTTAGGTTGAAATCAACAATATAGCCTTCACCTTTAGTAAGAGGTAAATCACCGTAAAGTGTTTTCATAAAACTACTTTTCCCGGTTCCAGTTTTTCCAATTAAGTAGACAAAATCACCTTTGTTAATTTCGACATTTATGTTAGAAAGCACTAGGCTGTCTCCCTGAAAAATAGAGGCGTCTTTTAATTGTAAAATAGGATTTGACATAGATTTTAAATGAAAAGTTTTTACGTGTTGTAAATGTATTATTTATAAGTTGAATCTTAAAAATTAATGTTTAAAAAGTTTTTTGTTATTTGCTTTAAACGCTGATTTTTCTATGTTATTTTCTAATTTTTAATAAGTCGGTTTATAATTATAGCACGATTATTGCGTTATACCTTTTATATAAATTATCTTTGATTTCAAATTAAAAAATGAATCGTTAATGATTAAAATAAATGGTGTTTCTTTTTTGATAGCTTTAGGTGTAAGTTATCAAATTTCAGCACAAAAATCGGCTACGTATACAAGTGATCTAGTAGATTATCAAAAGGCTTTGTCGCTTTATAATAATCAGCAGTATATGGCCGCTCAAACGTTATTTTCAAATGTTAAAAAGGAGCATAAAGATGAAGGGTTACAGTCAGATTGTACCTATTATATCGCTAATTGTGCCGTACGTTTAAATCAGCAGAATGCCGATAAATTAGTCGAAAGTTTTGTCGAGGATTACCCAACGAGTACCAAACGTAACACGGCCTATTTAGATGTCGCCGATTATTATTTTGCCAATGGAAAATATGCTTATGCCAGAAAATGGTATGATAAAGTTGATGAAAGCGGCTTAGCGTATAGTGATAAGGAGAAATTTTACTTTAATAATGGGTATTCAGCATTTGCAGCGAAACAATATAGTGATGCCAAAAAGTACTTGTCGCGCGTTGAAAGTTCTAAAGAATATGGTTCTCAGGCTAAGTATTATATTGGGTATATGGCTTATGAAGGAGACGATTATAAGCAGGCTAATGAATACTTCGATCAGGTAAGTAATCAGGAAAAATACAAGGAGAAGTTGTCATATTATCAAGCGGATTTAAATTTCAAACTTGGGAATTTTCAAAAGGCCATCGATTTAGCCAAAGCACAGTTACAGAAGAGCAATCGTGATGAAGTCTCTGAACTTTCAAAGATCATTGGAGAAAGTTATTTCAACTTAGAACAATATGCCGAAGCAATTCCGTATTTAAAAGCATATAAAGGCAAAAAAGGAAAGTGGAATAACACCGATTTTTATCAGTTAGGGTATGCGTATTACAAGCAAGGCGATTATGAAAATGCGGTTTCAGAATTTAATAAAATTATAGGCGGAACGAATAGTATTGCTCAAAATGCCTATTACCATTTAGGAGAAAGTTATATTAAATTAGGCAAAAAGCAGGAGGCGTTGAATGCGTTTAGAAATGCCTCGCAAATGGATTTCGATTTAAAAATTCAGGAAGACGCGTATTTAAATTATGCTAAAATCAGTTATGAGATTGGAAATGCTTATCAGTCCGCACCTCAGGTGTTAACCGGGTACTTAGAAAAATATCCGAAATCGGCGCAACGCGAAGAGATTGAAACCTTACTGATTGATTCTTATATTACTTCCAAAAACTATAAAGAAGCGCTTCGGTTATTAGAAGGTAAAAGTAGCTTCGAAAATAAAGTGGCTTATCAAAAAGTCGCTTTCTATAGAGGATTAGAACTTTATAGTGAGAATCAGTTTTTAGAAGCCAAGAAAATGTTTGAGGCTTCACTTAAAGAGCCACGTGATCCTAATTATACGGCAAGAGCAACGTTTTGGAAAGCCGAAACCGACTACAACTTAACCAACTACGATGACGCTTTGGTAAGTTTTCAGCAGTTTAAGCAACAAGCCGGAGCAACTTCGACACCCGAATATGAAAATATTGATTATAATTTAGCTTACACGTATTTTAAACTTAAAAGTTACGATCAGGCGACTAAGCTTTTTAGTTCGTTTATTTCGGCAACAAAGCAGCGCGATAATGTAAGACTAAATGATGCCTACTTGCGTTTGGGTGATGCCTTTTTCGTATCGAGTAATTATCAAAGTGCTATTAATGCCTATGAAAGTGCGATTAAGTTGAATGCAATTGAATCCGACTATGCATTCTTCCAAAAGGCGATTAGTGCCGGATATATTGGGAAGGACGCTCAGAAAATAAGTGAATTAGAAACGTTTATTTCAAAATATCCGAATTCTAAATTACGTGATGATGCCATGTACGAACTAGGAAATACATTGGTTAAAGACAATCAAACCGATAAAGCCATGCGTAGTTATGATCGATTAAATTCGGAATACCGTATGAGTTCATTTGTGCCGAAATCGTTGTTACGTCAAGGTTTGGTGTATTACAATACGAATCAAAATGAACAGGCTTTAACAAAATTCAAAAAGGTGGCTGCCGATTACGAAGGTTCACCAGAAGCTGTTCAGGCGGTTGCTACAGCACGACTTATTTACATCGATATGGGGCGTGTTAATGATTATGCAAACTGGGTAAAAACCTTGAATTATGTTGAGGTTACCGACGCCGATTTAGATAACGCGACCTATGAGGCTGCTGAAAAGCAGTATTTAGACAATAATACCGATAAAGCCATTAAACAATTCAATGGGTATTTAAATCAATTCCCTAAAGGATTACACTTGTTACAATCGCATTTTTACGTAGCGCAGTTGTATTACAAGCAAAATTTATCGGCTAATGCCGCGCCTCATTATGAGTTTGTGGTTGGTGTCCCTCAGAGTGAATTTACTGAAGTTTCTCTTTCTCGATTATCGCAATATTATCTTGAAAATAAAGACTGGAATAAAGCGATGCCGCTACTTGAACGTTTAGAAGATGAAGCCAGCTTGCCGCAAAATGTCGTATTTGCGCAATCGAACTTAATGAAAGCGAATTATCAATTAGAGCGCTACAATGAATCGGTAGTTTACGCAGAAAAGGTATTGGCAAATTCTAAAATAGATAATAAAATTCAGAGTGATGCATACATAATTATTGCCCGATCAGCTATGAAAACAGGTAATGAGGCTAAAGCCAAAACGGCATATGCAAAAGTAGAAACTGTCGCTACAGGAGAAACGGCAGCCGAAGCACTTTACTATAATGCATACTTTAAAAATAAAGCCGGAAGCTATGAAGTTTCAAATGTAACAGTACAAAAACTAGCCAAAGATTTTTCAGGGTATAAGTATTACAGTGCTAAAGGTTTGGTGCTTATGGCGAAGAATTTCTATGCGTTGAATGATGCATTCCAGGCGACTTATATTTTAGAAAGCGTTACGGAAAACTTTAAAGAGTTTGACGATGTTGTAGAAGAAGCAACAAACGAGCTTAAAGCGATTAAGGCAAACGAAGCTAAAACGAATTCATCTGTTCAACCTGACGACAATTAAAACCCTGAATCTAAAAACGAAACAAGAATCATATGCGAAAGCACATAAAATATATAGTAACGGCGGCTGTAACGTTTACAGGACTGGCGGCGTTTTCTCAAAATAATCCGAAGGATACACTTAATACAGGTGTGATTGATGTAGTGAAACCTTATACACCAACTATTTCAGATGCGTTTAAGGTAAAAGAAGTTCCGACTTTAGACGACGAAACTACCGAAACAAAAAAGGATATAAAATACAATATATTCTCATTTCCGGTGGCATCAACGTTTACCCCGGCTAAAGGTAAAGCCGAAGGAATCGAAAAGGCAAAACCTATTAAATTATTCGATAATTATGCCACCTTGGGTGTTGGGTCTTACACAACATTCTTAGGCGAATTATATGTGAACCATGCCTTGAGTCGTACTGAAAACGTGGGCGGATATTTTAGTCATCATTCATCTGGTGGTGGAATTGAAAATTTAGTGTTCGACGATAATTTTTCTGACTCAAAAATCAACCTGAATTACGCTTCACGTTTACGATATATGTCGTGGAAAGTAGAAGGCGGATTTCAGCACCAAAACTACAATTGGTATGGCGTTCCCGAATCTCAAATTAATCAGGCGCAGTTAGATGGTATTCAGGTCGATCATAAATTTAACAATGCTTACGTTGGAGGAGATATAACCTTTGAAGATACCTATTTAAAATCAGGAAGTGCCTTGTTCAGGCATTTTGGTGATAATATGGGTTCAGGTGAAAATCGTTTTGTGTTGAAAGGCAAAGCAGATATTCCTATTAATTACGAAGAAATAGCAACTGAACTTAAAATTGATTATTTAGGCGGAAGTTTCGATAGAAGTTATAATCTGGATGAAGCTTTAAAATACAGTAATTTTCAAATAGGTTTATCGCCAACCTATCAATTAAAGCAGGATGATTTAACGCTTGACTTAGGGATTTCGGTGTATTTTATGAGCGATATCGAAGCTAGTGATAATAAGTTGTATCTGTATCCTAACATAACGGCCAGTTACCGTTTAGTGAGTGAAGTGTTAATTGCTTACGGTGGTATTCAAGGAGATTTACAGCAGAATTCGTACTACGATTTTGCTAAGGAAAATCCGTTTGTGTCGCCAACTTTATTTGTACAGCCAACCGATCAGTTGTATAATGCTTTTGCAGGAATTAAAGGAAAAGTAACCAGTAACACGAGTTATAAATTTGCCGGACATTATATATCTGATAAGAATAAAGCTTTGTTTAAAAATAATGCGATTCAAACCGTGAATCAGTTTAATTACTCGTATGGAAATTCTTTTGGAGTTGTATATGACGAGATGAAAACGTTTGGTGTGTCGGGAGAGTTGAGTGTCGATCTTAATCGAAATTTTACAGCATCGTTAAAAGGAGAGTATTTTGCATATTCAACCGACAATGAAGCGGAAGCCTGGAACCTTCCAGATTTTAAAAGTTCGTTGTTTTTAGATTATCAAATTGATGAGAAATGGTTTGCGGGTGCTAATGTGTATTTTGTTGGCAAACGGAAAGATCAATATTATGTTGCCGATCCGTTTGTGAATTCAGTACCAGTAACCGTTAGTTTAGATAGTTATTTTGATGCAAATGCCCATGCCGGTTATCACATAACTGAGCAGCTTTCCATTTTTGCAAAAATGAATAATATAGCAAGTCAGGGGTATCAGCGTTGGCAGAATTTCCCGGTGCAAAGTTTTCAGGTATTGGCCGGAGCAACTTATAAATTCGATTTTTAAGAATAGGATTAACTTAAATATAAAAAAGACCTCAAGTAATTGGGGTCTTTTTTTGTATTATGTAAGAATAGTTAGGTGGTTTATACTCGTTTTTTTTAATATTTTGAAATATGTTAACGAGGGACTTTGATTTAATAAAAGAAGATTTATATTTAGGAAATTTTTAACAAAACCCGTAAATAGATAAATTAAATTAAGTTGACAGCTGAAAATACAGAAATTACAGCAAAATCATTTAAAGGGATATACTATTCCTTATATCCTCGTTTACTTTCATTTAGTTTAAAATATGTTAAGGATCAATTTGTAGCTGAAGAAGTAGTAGAGGATTGTATGTTGTATTTGTGGGAGAGAAGAAAGGAGTTGGAATCTGTGAAAGATTTAAAATCTTACTTATATACTATGGTTAAAAATAGGTGTTTTACTTATTTACGAAATAACCATAAAGAAATACCATTGGAAGCTGTAAATTACGAAGCAATATCTCAGGAGGATCAATATATCATAGAGGAAGAGACACATGCGATTCTTATGAAAGCGATTGAGGAATTACCAGATAAATGCAAAAAAGTCTTCAAAATGTCTTGCATAGAAGGTGTAAGGTATAAAGATATTGCATTAGAAATGGATATCTCTGTGAATACTGTAAAATCCCAGCGATCACGGGCTATAGAATTACTTAAACGAAGCCTTAAAGATCAACCTTTTGTTACGATTTATTTATCGATTTTGTTAAAAACACAAATTTTTTAAATTTTTTTTCCACCCATTCTCTGTTTATTTTACTCTTACTATAAAAACAATGTATTATTAACATACATGTAATGTTTTGGTAATATAAAAATGAACGAAAAATTGTATTCAAAATATAGAGTTGCAGAGCTGATAGGGAAATCTCTTATGGGGACTATAGAATCAGACGAACAAGCAGAACTTGATAGATGGTTGCAAAATGACGAAGCTTCCAAATTATATCAAGATATTATCGACAATAAAAAGTTAAATGATAAGTATGAATTTTATCAATCGTTAAGTACTGACAAAAAATATAATCAACTTCAAGGAAAAATTAATAAATCCATCAAAGTAAAACGTTTCAGACAGCTAATGAAATATGCAGCTATCTTAGTTTTATTTTTATCCGTGGCGTTTTATTGGCAATACCGTTCTAATGAACAAGAGCAGTTGATTACTCAAGAAACTTTAAATGAAATTAAGCCAGGATATTCTAAGGCAACATTAATTTTAGCAGATGGAACAGAAGTCGCTTTAGATGCTCATAAAAATCAAAACATTCAGTCTAGCGGAGTGAGTTTTATTGAAAATAAAGACGATGTTTTAGAATATAAAGCAGCTAATGATAATACTTTGGCTAATATAGGTTACAATACATTACACGTGCCACATGGTGGAATTTATAGTGTGGTATTGCCAGATGGTACACGAGTTTGGGTAAACTCTGCATCTTCTATTAAATATCCGGAAGCTTTTGTAGGAGAAACACGTGAGGTGGAATTGAATGGCGAAGCGTATTTTCATGTTGTTAAAAGTAACAAGAAGTTTATTGTGAAAACAAAGACATTAGATGTTACAGTTTTAGGAACATCATTTAATGTTAGTGCTTATGATGATGATGATTTTTTTGCAACCACTTTAGTAGAAGGTAAAGTACAATTAACATCTGAACATTTAGGTGAAGTGATACTGGCACCAAATCAACAAGGTTATTACAAAAAAGGACTTAAAGATATTCAGTTAAACAGTAAAATAAATGTTAGAAACTTTACATCCTGGAAAGACGGTAAATTTTACTTTGAACACGAACCTCTTGATAATATTCTGAGAAAATTAGGAAGATGGTATGACTTTGAAGTGAAATTTGAAGATGAAAAATTTAAAAACATTGTGTTTACAGGTGTGGCTAGAAAAGATAATGAGTTGAGAAGCTTAATGGATATGATAGCTAAAACAGCAAGAATTGATTATAAAGCATATAAAAATGAAAACAATACTATTGAAATAGAAATATTTAAAAACTAACAGTAAAAAAATAACCGATTGATACGCCAATATCAACCGGTTGTAAAATACTGTTGATTAACTAAGTGACTAAAAATAATTAACCAATTTAACACGTAAATGTATGAAAAAAAACTTTTCAAGGGAAACGTATTTTGTTCTCTGGCGATTTATGCCACAAATTCTGAGCATTATGAGACGATCAATGTACTTGTTTATTATTTTATTCAATATCGGCGCTTTTGCATTTTCACAAAAAATCACTTTAAATCTTAATGGAGTTCCGCTTCATGAAGCCTTAAGAACGATTAGCGATAAAGCTAATATTGATTTCTTTTATAGTGATGACACATTAGATATTAATAGAATTGTTAACATAGAATTTGTTGATACCGATGTTGAAGTTATAGTATCTAATTTAATAGGATCAGGATTTAAATTAGAAGAACAAAGTAACGGGCTTTACTTAATTGTACCTGTTGAAGTACAACAAGGTAGACTTTTAAGTGGAGTTGTTACCGACGAAATTGGTCAGCCTTTACCAGGTGTTACTGTTTTAGTGAAGGAGACTAAAAAGGGAGTCAGTACTGATTTTGACGGAAATTTTAAAATTGTAGTTGAAAAAGGACAGACCATAGTATTTAGTTACGTAGGTTTTAAGACGCAAGAGGTTGTTTTTGAAAATCAAAAATCTATCAATGTTAAGTTAGTTGAAGATATTTCAGCTTTGGAGGAAGTTATAGTAACTGGAATCGTAGAACGGAAAAAAGAAACCTATACAGGTGCTGTAAGTACATTCTCTGGTGAAGAATTAAAAGCAATAGGTAATCAAAACATAATCCAAAGTATAAGAACTTTAGATCCTTCGTTTATAGTGCTTGAAAATAATTTACAAGGTTCTAACCCAAATGTACTGCCAAATATTGAAGTAAGAGGGCAAACAAGTATTACTAATGATGATTTAAGAGACGAGTTTGGCGCAGATCCAAATAGTCCTTTATTTATTTTAGATGGGTTTGAAACTGATTTAAGGTCTATTGTTGACTTAGATATGAATCGTGTGGCTTCTATAACTATTTTAAAAGATGCCGCATCAACAGCATTGTATGGGTCTAAAGCAGCTAATGGAGTTGTGGTGGTCGAAACTAAGCGACCTGAGTCTGGGAAAATAATACTAAGTTATACAGGAGATTTTTCTGTTGATGCACCAGATTTAACAGATTATAATTTAATGAATGCTTCTGAAAAACTGGAATATGAGCGTTTGGCCGGAATGTGGACTTATTACATTGAAGATTATAGCGTTCAGGTTAGACTGGATAGTTTGTATAATCAGAAATTAGCAGACGTAAGAAGAGGTGTAGATACCTATTGGTTAAGTGAACCAACCAGAACAGCTATAACTCAAAGACATTCAGTTTATGCAGCAGGAGGGTCAGATGAGTTTAGGTTTAATGCTGGTTTAAATTACAGAGATGGACAGGGTGTAATGAAGGGATCTGGGCGTGATACCTGGGGTGCAAATATTGATTTGAATTATAGAAAAGGAAAAGTAAATATTTCAAATAGATTTTACATGGATGGTTACACTGCAATGGAATCTAATTATGGTTCTTTTTCAAATTTTGCAAGAGCTAATCCTTATTATAGAAAATATGATGAGAATGGTGAGATTACCAGATATCTTGATGAAAATGGAGTTAGAACAGATTTTGTTAATCCATTATATAGAACGACCATAAATAGTTCTGACGAAACTAAAGGAATAGGGTTTAGAAATAATTTAAACATTATAGTAGATCTTACATCAAGATTAAGGCTTAATGGGGGGGTACAATTAAGGAATGAGACTTCAGAAAGAGAAGTGTTTATTGATCCTGAAGACCCGGTTTTTGATGATGTAAGCTTTTTTGAAAAAGGAGAATATAGAAACACAGAAATTGATAATTTTAGCTATATGGCTAACCTTATGTTAACATATAGAAATCTATTTGCCGAGAAACATAGTGTTACAGCCAACTTAAGAGCTGATGTGGAAGAGCAAAATAATGAATCTTACGGAACAGTTGCTGTAGGTTTTCCAAACGGAACTAATGCAAATCCTAGTTTTTCTTTTAGTTACGATCCAAATGCAAAACCAAGTTATTCTACGAGAAAGTACCGAAGAAATAACATTATGGGACTTGTAAATTATGCTTATGATAATCGTTATTTACTAGATTTTACTTATAGGCTAGATGGATCTACAGCCTTTGGAGCTAACGAAAAATATTCTCCGTTCTGGTCTGTAGGTCTTGGATGGAATATTCACAAAGAACGTGGTGTAAATTCAAGTGTTATTAACCTGTTGCGCCTTAAACAGACTTTTGGATATACGGGTAATCAAAACTTAGGAAGTGTAGCTTCAACTTCTGTATATGCTTATGGATCTACAATAAATGAATTTGGAGCAGGTGTTGGTTTAGTTACACTGGCAAACCCGAATTTAGAGTGGCAACGTACCTTTGATATGAATTTAGGACTAGATATTGCGCTGTTCAATAATAGGTTAGATGGACGTTTTAACTTATATAGGAAAAATACCGATCCGTTAGTTGTGCCAGTTAGTTTAGCCGCATCAACAGGATTAACTAGTTATCCTTTAAATGTGGGACGTTTAGAAGTTAAAGGTTTTGAAGCTATTGTTAATTATAAAATTATTAACGATATGAAAAACCGCTTTATGTGGCGTCTGGGAGTAACAACGGCGATTGTGAATATGCAGTATGATGGCTTTGGAAACCAATTACAAGAATTGGACGAGGAAGCAATACAATCAGGATCTCTTAAACGTTATAAGGATGGTTTTAGTCCTGATGATATATGGGCAGTACCATCATTAGGGATTGATCCAGCGACAGGGAAAGAAGTCTTTTTACAAAATAACGGACAAACGAGCTTTGTTCATAATTATGATGATGAAACTGTTGTTGGTAATTCTAGGCCAGATCTAGAAGGGGTGATTAGCAATAATTTTTCGTTTAAAGACTTTACGCTTGGGATAAATTTAAGATACCGATTAGGTGGACAGCAATTTAATAATGCTTTGTTTAACAAAGTTGAAAATATTAGCTATTCAGAAGTCGGTTTTAATCAAGACAAAAGAGCCTTATACGATAGATGGCAACAGCCAGGAGATATGGCTATGTTTAAAGGGATTACTGAAACTGCGGCAGTACCAATTTCTTCACGCTTTGTACAGGATGAAAATTTAATTATTGGTGAATCAGTTAACCTAGGGTATAGAGCATCAAATAAAAAGTGGTTAGATGTTTTAGGAGTTTCAACGCTGCGATTTAATGCGTATATGAATAATATTTTAAGAGCATCAACAGTTTTGGCCGAAAGAGGTTTAGATTACCCTTTTGCGCGTTCGGTGTCTTTCAGTATTAATGCATCATTTTAATAGGAAACATTATGAGAAAATTTATATATAAAATAGCATATTTAATTTTAGTAGGGGTGGTAAGTAATTCTTGTAGCGATTACTTAGACGTGGCACCAGACGATAAACTCTTAGAGACACAAATATATTCTTCAGAAGCAGGAATTAATAATGTACTTAATGGAGTTTATAATGCTGTAACAAGAAGAGAATTATATGGAGAGCGTCTAACTATGAGTACAGTAGAAATATTAGCACAACGCTTTACTGTAGATTCAAGGACCTCTAATTATTCCATTTTACAATATAATTATGATTCAGACTTTGTTAAAAATCAAATATCAGGTATTTGGGAACAAGCCTATATAGCAATCCTTAACATAAATGATTTAATTAAAAATGTAGATGAGTACAACACTTTAATTCCCGAAAAAGCGAATATTGTTAAAGGGGAAGCTTATGGTTTAAGGGCGATGTTACATTTTGATATGTTACGTCTTTTTGGTCCAATTTACAGTGAAAACCCAGAACGAGAAGCAATACCTTATTATACTGAGGCAAAGGCTGAAAATGGAGAAATTCTTCCTGCTAATAAAGTAATTGAATTGGTTTTAGCCGATTTAGAAATGGCTGCTAAATTACTAGAAAATGATCCTGTTATAGGGATGGATTCTAGTGAAGACGAAGTTGCTGGATTTTATACCCAAAGCAGAAATTTAAGAATGAATTATTTTGCTGTTAAGGCCTTGCAAGCTCGAGTTAGTTTATATGGTGGTTATACAGCAGAGGCTAATGCTATAGCTAAGGAAGTGATAGATATGACTACAGCAACCTTCCCTTGGACCACCCCTTCTGATGTCATTTCAGCTGGAGGTAATCCTGATAGAGTATTTTCTACGGAGGTAATATTTGCTCTTCAGAATACCAATTTATATGAACGATACGAAAATTTATTTTCATCATCATTAAGAGCTATTAATGTGTTATACTATAATGATCGTAGATTAAGTCAGCTTTTTGAAAATAATGAAAGTGATTATAGGTTTAATATAAACTGGATTAGACCAACATCTGGAGAGATAACATTTAAAACGTTTAGAAAATTTGAAGACGTATCAGATCCTAATATGTCGTTTAGGTTTATGCAACCCTTAGTAAGAATATCTGAAATGTATTATATCGTAGCAGAAACAGACACCGATGAAACTACAGCTTTAGAATATTTAAATACAGTACGTTTTAACAGGGGGCTAGCAGATTTATCATCAGGAGTTGATATTCAGGCAGAAATTCAAAAAGAATATCAAAGAGAATTTTATGGTGAAGGTCAAATCTTCTTTTATTACAAAAGAAGAAATACCAATAGAATACTGAATGCTAATACAACTTCTACCACGTCTTTTATAACCATGGGTGAAGATAAATATGTAGTGCCATTGCCAGATTCAGAGTTAAAATATCAATAACATAAAATAGAGATTATGAATAAAATAATAAAATATGTAATGCTATTAGGTCTTAGCTGTTTTATGTTAGGATGTAATGAAGACAGTCTAGATACTTATACAGGCAAAGATAGTATATACTACACGTGGTCCGTTGAAGGGGTGTACCTTGGGACTTCTAGGACTTATCCAGACAGTACAGGGTTTACCTTTGCTTTTAAAGGTCCCGAGATTACACAAGAAGTGTATAAACTTCCTGTGTCTGTTCAAGGGCAGGTAACAGATTATGATAGAGAGATTAGTGTGGTACTAGATGCTTCAAGTACGGCGATTAAAGGAGTACATTTTGATTTACCTGAAACCATTGTTTTTAAAGCAAATCAGGAAAAGGACAGTATTCCTATTACACTTTATAGAACTGAAGAAATGAAAGATAATTCTTATTCTATTAAGTTGAATCTTGTTGAAGGTAAAGACTTTGTTGTAGATATGAAGGAAGTCGTTTTAGATGAGGCTACAGGAGAAACATTGAGTTTTACAAAGTTTGAGTTAGCCGTAGAAGACATTCTTCGAACACCCAAAAATTGGTATTATTATTTTCTTGGGGATTTTTCTGCTAAAAAATTGTTTCTAATTAATGAAGTAATGGGAATACCCTTAGATTTTTACGATCAAGATCCTCGCGATTATGATGCTATGAGATTTCACGGTAGTTTTATGCAACGGTATTTAAATGAAAAACGGGCTGCAGGTGAAGCTATATATGAAGATGATGGCACAGAGATGGTCATGGGACCAAGTGTGCAAAAATAGTTTTAAACAAATAAAATTATAGATTATGGTAAAAAATAAAATATATAAAATAGTAATGTTTTTAAGTCTTTGTTGCTTAACAGTTTCTTGTGACGAGGATTTAGGGAATTATGACTACAACGATATTAATGAAGTTGTTTTTGGAGGGATGGAAGATCGTTATAGTGCCTTATTAGGAGAGAGGTTTCAAATTACACCTCAATTAAGTTTTACCCAAGACGAAATTGCTAATGAGGATGATTATGAGTATGAATGGCTTGCTATCATTAAAAGTAGTCAGGTTTTACCTGCTGAAAAGGAAACTTTTTTGGGAACAGAAAAAGATTTGCTTTTAGATCCTGTTTCTTTATTGCCAGCCACCTATGATGTGAAGTACCGAGTTACCGATAAAAATTCAGGAGTACAATGGACAAAACAATTTTTTCTAGAAGTAGGAAGTCCTATTTATGAAGGCTGGATGTTACTATGTGATGTTGATGGGACTGCCCGTTTAGATATGCTGTCTTTAATTGATGGGGAGTACACACCTATTGTAGATGTATTAGATTACGCAGGGTCATCATTGAAATTAGAAGGAGCGCCTGTCAATGTATATTGTTACCCATACGAGTATGGTTTTTATGGTATTTATGTAACCAGCGAAGGTACAGGTACAACTAAAATTCACCCTGAAACTTTTGATTGGAAACAAGAATATTATGTGTCTTATGAGATGGTAGATCCAAGTATACCAACCGATTTTCAGGCCGATTTTATTCAAAGAAGTTGTAATGGAAACAATACGAGTCTTCTTTATAAGGATGGAGATTTGTATTATTATTTACGAGTGTATCAATACAGATACTCGTTGCCAATAAACATATTACCTGGTGAAAGAAAAACCTTTAAAGTAGCTCCATACGTTGCAGATTGTTTTCTTTTTGTAAATATTCTTTACGATATGGATAATCAACGCTTTGTGAGACATGTGTGGAATACGCAAAGTTGTAGTTTGATGCCTGATGGTAATTTGTTTGATTACAATACAGGTAAGGATTTAGTGTATATGTCTAGAGTAGAGTATAATGGAGGTGAAGTATTTTCTTTACTAAAAGATGCTTCAGATAAATTGTTTTTAGGAAGAATAGGAGTCGGTTGGTTTGGTACTTTTTCTCAGAATTTTTATGATGAGATTCCTAGTGATATTGCTGCAGATATGTTGAAGGCAGATCATTATGCCGTAAGTCCGGAGTATGGTTATATCTTTTATAATGTAGGAAGTCAATTGTATCAATACGATTTTAACTTGCGTCAATCAAAATTAATGGTTGATAAAGGTAATGAAGAGATAACCTTATTACAATTCGATCGTACCAGTCCATTTGATTATAGTAAGAAACTTAATGTGTTTACTTACGATGCCGCAAATGAAAATGGTGCCATTGAAACCTATACAGTACCACCTGTAAATGGAAAGATTGTTTTAGATGAGCGACACGATGGTTTTGGTCGTATTGTCAGTGCTTCATATCGTCATAGATAATAAAATCATAATGAGCAAAAAAGGAAAGGGAGAGTCCTTTCCTTTTTTGCTCATTAAATATTGAGACAAAACTATACCTAATACAATTTTTGTAAGTGTGTATAGTTTTTTTATGCTCTACAACTAAGGAGTTGTAAGTATATTTTGTACTAAAAGAATATAATAAATTAAATTTCAAATTAAACAAAATGATAAGAAAAATGCTTTATGTATTAGTTTGTAGCTTATTTTTTATGAATACAGCTATGGCTAAAGAAGATTTAAAAATGGCAACCATTGAGGGTCATTTAGATTTTGATTCAAATTCAAATCAAGTTACACTGCACCATGTGGTCGATGGACAATTAGAAGTACACACAACTACTATATTAAATGAAAACAGAGATTTCGGATTTAAATTTCCAGTTACAACACCGGGGTTCTATTATATCGATTATGGTCAATATAACAATAGGTTAAGAGGTCAAGTAATTCGTTTGTATTTAGAGCCTGGAGTAAATGTTAAAATGTCTATTCAAGAAGATAAATACATACTTGAAGGAAAGGAAAATGGACATAATCAATTAGTACAAGACGCTAATAATATTGTGAACAGATTTCGCGAATTTAATAGATTGGGAGCAAGGGTTACGTATGAAGATTTTTATCCGTTTTTAGAAAACGAAGGGATTAAAATGGTTCAAGATTTTAAGAGTCGTATAAAGACCAAGGATAAAGATTTTGATGCACTTCTAAGCTTGGCTGTGCAAGCTGATTTTGAGTCAGAATGTTTTTTCTTTTTTCGCTTACCAAGAACAGCGCATCCAGATAAAGAAAATAGACCTCAAATATATGCTGACTTGAAAGTTGATGGAATTAAATTTTCAGACGAAAATATCTTAAAGCTTGATAATGGATTTAAATGGATGTCAGGATATTTTGATTATTACAGGTATAACACCAAAAGAGATTCTAAAGTAGAAAAAATAGATATTATAAATAACGACCTTAAACAAATTTCGGGTAATACTTTAAAGGAGGTTTATGTCTTAGGAATGCTTAAGTATTTGAGATTAAAACCAGAAGAATATAAAGAGATAATAACACCTTTGTATCAATATTTAACATCTGAGAAAAGCAAGAATTATGTTCTTGAATACGAAAAGCAACTACATAAAGAAGAAGGGCAGCCAGGATATGAGTTTACATATAAGGATGTTAATGGAAATCCTGTGTCATTTAAAGATTTCAGAGGAAAATATGTTTACGTTGATGTTTGGGCAACCTGGTGTGGACCTTGTAAGCAAGAAATTCCTCATTTAAAGAAACTGGAGCACGATTATAAAGGGAAGGATATTGTTTTTATGAGCATTTCTGTAGATAAAATAAAAGATAAGCAAAAATGGAAAGACTTCGTAAAAAGTGAAGCTTTAGGAGGTGTTCAAATAATGGCCGATAAGGCTTTTGAATCAGGAATCACTAAAAATTATGAGATTAATGCGATTCCTAGATTTTTATTATTTGATAAAGAAGGGAAAATAATTTCAACAGATGCTTTAAGGCCTTCAAGTAGTTTGATAAGAAAGCAATTTGATGAGCTACTAGGGCTTGAAAAATAAACAAAATTATGAGTAAATTTTATTTAGTTGTAGGACTTTTTGCGGCAATGTTTGTAGGATGTTCTTCTTCAAAAAAAGTGAGTTCGATTACTCAGGAGCAATTGAATCAAATGGATTCTGATCAAGCAGGAAAAACCATTAAACAGCTCCTAAAAAGTAAAAATGAAGAGGACTACAAAAAGGCCGTTGAATATTATAATGCTAGTAAGAATAAAGAACAATCAAGAGAGGTTATTGATATAGCTGTTAAAAAATTTCCTAAAGGGTATTATGCTGCTCGTCAAGAATCGGTTGCTCTATTAGCTGAAAAGGACCCTGACTTAAAAGTAAAAGCTTTCAATGAACTTAGAGAGAAATTTCCTGATCAAAATCTAGATGGAGCCTATTTTACGATGATTAATTTTCAAATTAGGCAAGGAAACTTTGATGAAGCAATAGCTTATCAACAAGAAATGGAAGAAGGAAATCAGCTAAAATATATTTCATTAGAAATGATTTCCAAAGCGGCAAATTTAGCTAAGAAGGATATTGGATTAGATAATTTGCTTAAATCTGAAATAGCTAAGCTTGAAAAAATTAAAGGAGAATCTAAAACCCAATTATGGAATAATGATGATCAATTAATAAGAAATTTGAAGTTCAATTTGGCTGAGACCTATTATATAAATGGGAAAAGTCAAAATGCAATTATGATAATTCAGGAATTAAGAAATGGTTCTGATGATAAGACCGGAGCATTAAGTTTAAGATATGCAACCATGTTAGCCAAATGTGGTAGCTATGAGGATGCTTTACCTGTTTTTGAAAATGCAGTAATTGAAGGAAGAGCTACAGAGGAAACAAAAGTGTTTTTAGAAAGAGCCTATACAGCATTGGGGAGATCAAATTATCAAGCATATTTTGATGATTTAATTGTTAAAATGAATGAAAGTACTGTCAATCATGTTAAAAGCATTATGATTAACGAGCCATGTCCAAGTTTTACATTAAAGGATATTAATGGAAATGAGGTTACTAATGAAGATTTAAAAGGAAAAACCTTAGTGGTTGATTTTTGGGCGACCTGGTGCGGGCCGTGTAAAGCATCTTTTCCAGGAATGAAAGCAGCTGCAGATAAATATAAGAACGATGAAGAGGTTATGTTTTTGTTTGTGCACACCTTCGAAAAAGAAAAAGATCCGTTAACACTTGCTAAAAATTACTTAAGTGAAAATCATTACGATTTCGATTTGTATATGGATTACAGAAATGCAGAAACCAGAAGAAATGAGGCGGCCACAGCTTTTGGGATAAGAAGTATACCGACAAAAGTGGTTATAGACCCTAAAGGAAACCTGAGATTTAAAGTATCAGGTTTTAAAAGTAGTAAAGTTAGCATGGTGGCTGAATTATCAGCTATGATAGAAATGGCTAGAGATTAAGATTTAAAATCTTAAAATACAGATTGATTATTTAACTAATCAAAGTGTTAGTCGAAAGCATCGCATTTGCGATGCTTTTTTCGTTTCTAAGTTAAATTATGTTAAAAACAAGTCAGTTTATAATGGTATTGAAAATTTAGTGAGTATTAATTTAAAGTAGAAATAGATTCTGCTAAATACTTAATTATAAAATAAGACAAACTAGCAAAATGATTAAAAAACAAATTCTTTATGTGTTGGCTTGTTGCATATTAATGGTAAATATGCTTCACGCAAAATCTAAAACGGACTTAACCACCGTTACAGGTCATTTAAATTTCGAAACGAAAATAGGTCAGGTAACGTTACACCATGTAGTGGACGGTCAATTAGAGGCACATTCTACAACTTTAGTAAATCAGGATGGTTATTTTGGTTTTCAGCTGCCAGTAACAGAACCTGGGTTTTACTTTGTAGATTATGGTCAGTATAACAATCGTTTAAGAGGGCAGGTGATTCGTTTGTATATTGAACCAGGTTTAGAGATTAAACTAGATATTAACGAGAATGACTATGTTTTAAAAGGTAAGCATAACGGCTTTAATACTTTAGTTCAGGAAGCTAACAAAATCAATAATACCTTTAGAGAGTATAACCGATTAAAAGCTATGTTTACATATAAAGAGTTTTTTCCTTTTATAGAAGGTGAAGGTACCAAAATGGTTGAAAATTTTAAAAGGTCAATCAATACTAAAGATAAGACATTCAACGAACTTTTAAAATTAGCTGTTCAAGCCGATTATGAAACTGAATTGTATTTCTTCTTTCGTTTACCAAGAATAGCACACCCTGAAAAAGATAATCGACCAGAAATTTATACTAATTTATATGCTGAGGGTATTAAGTATAATAACCCAAATATTTTAAAACTAGATAATGGTTTAATGTGGATGTCAAGCTATTTTAGTTATTATAGACATCGTTCGGACGCGTCATTTTCTAAGTTAGATATCATTGATAACGAAATTAAACACATTTCAGACGACAGAATTAAAGAAGTATATATTCTGGAAACCCTCAAAAGTTTGAGGTTAAAACCGGAAGAATACAAAAAAGTGATTCCTCCCTTATATCAATATTTAACTTCAGAGAAGAGTAAAAATTATACCTTAGAATACGAAAAGCAGATGCATAAAGAATCAGGTCAGGCAGGGTATGAGTTTACTTATGAAGATATCAATGGAAATCCTGTTTCATTTTCAGATTTTAGAGGGAAATATGTTTATATTGATATCTGGGCAACATGGTGCGGACCGTGTAAAGCGCAAATTCCATATTTAAAAGAATTAGAACACGCTTATAAAGGAAAAGATATTGTTTTTATGAGTATTTCTGTTGATAAGCTTAAGGATAAACAGAAATGGAAAGATTTTGTGAAAACTGAAGCTTTAGGAGGTGTACAGTTAATGGCAGATAAAGCATTTGGTTCTGGTATTACACAGAATTATGAAATAAACGCTATTCCTCGATTCTTATTATTCGATAGAGAAGGTAAGATCATTTCAACAGATGCGATGCGCCCTTCAAACCCATTATTAAAAGAACAATTCGATGAATTGTTAAAAACAAATAAGGAATAGAATTCATATTTTATATATGAGAAAGCATCACGAGAGTGATGCTTTTTTTATTGTTATTTATTTTTTAATCGCGCCAGATAATCGAAATGTTCACCTTCTAAAACGAGTTCACAACTTAAGCCAACAGATTCACAAGTCATTTTTAGGTTTTCAAAATCGAGATAGAGCCATTTCATAGCATCTTCTTCTTCGCCTTTATAAGTTAAAAAGTAATCCAGTTCACCATAATATTCGGCATTGGTGTCAATCCAGAAGCCACCGTCTTCTTCATCTTCATACATATATTTAATATCTGAAGAATCGATTAGAATTTGTCCGTTAGGGTTCAGTAAACTTTTTAAATGAGTTAAATATTTTGAAACCTGTGACGCTTCCTGAAAAATACCGGTACCATTCATCAATAAAAGAATGGTGTCAAAGGTCTCGGTTTCATCTAAAATGTCTTTCACTTCAGCTTGTAAAACACCACGTTGTTTAACTACTTCAATGGCACCTTTAGAAATATCAATGGCTTTTATATATATGCCTTTATCCTGTAAATACAAACTATGACCTCCGGCACCGCAGCCAACATCTAAGGTTCTGCCCTGAGTAAGTTGTAGCGCTTTTTGTTCCAGTTTTGGCATCTCATTATAGCTTCGAAACAGGTAGGGAATAGGTAATTCATCTTCGTCAGAAATACTGGTAGAGGTGATGATATCTTCAGTGTAATTTCCGTTTTGGAAGTCTAATAAGGCCTTTCCGAATAAATCCTTCATAAAGTTGATGGGTTAAGAGATTTAAGATCTCATTCAAAGTCGTATTTTTGCACTATGCAAGACATTATTAAAAATCTTCCAAAGCTCGCCAAAGATAAGCAAAACGAGAACAAGAAATTCTTTAAGAAGCTAAAAAGTAAGCCTCCAAAGGATTTAGATTATATTATGCAGGAGTTGCATGATGATGAGTTTCAGCGTACCGATTGTTTACAGTGTGCGAATTGTTGCAAAACGACGGGGCCTTTGTTTACCGATAAGGATATTGAGCGTATTTCGAAGTTTTTTAAAATGAAACCACAACAGTTTATCAGTCAGTATTTGCGAATTGATAGAGATAATGATTATGTATTACAAAGTGTGCCTTGTACCTTTTTAGATGCCGATAATTATTGTATGATTTATGATGTGCGACCAAAGGCCTGTCGTGAATATCCGCATACCGATAGAAAGAAGTTTCAGCAAATATCAAATCTCACGATTAAGAATGTTGCGATTTGCCCAGCGGCTTATAATATTGTAGAAGAAATGAAAAAGCGAATCAAATAATTGATTCGCTTTTTAGTCTTTAATTCATGATGCTTAAAGGCGCTTATTTTTTTGGATGAACCAGTTTCATCTCTTTAATAAGTCTTTTGGCGTTGGCATATTTGTCGATAATAAATAAAACATAGCGCGCATCGACCATAATATTGCGACAAATATCAGGGTCGTAATTCATGTCGCTCATCGTACCTTCCCAAACACGGTCGAAATTTAATCCTATTAAATTACCATAAGCGTCAAGTGCCGGACTACCTGAATTTCCACCAGTAGTGTGGTTTGTTCCAATAAAGCATACAGGCATTTTACCATTGCTGTCAGCATATTTCCCGTAGTCTTTATTGTTATATAATTCAATTAGTTTTTCTGGAACATCAAATTCGTAATCTCCGGGAATGTATTTTTCCATAACGCCATCAAGGTAGCTAATGTGGTTATAGTAAACAGCATCACGTGGTGCGTAACCTTTAACTTTACCATAAGTAACACGTAGTGTGCTGTTGGCATCAGGGAAATAACGCTCATCGGGTAAGGCTTGCATTAAAGCTGTCATATATTTAGTTTGTAATGCCGAAATGGCTAAGTTCTTTTCTTCAAACTCTGGATTTATTTTAGAAAAGAATTCTTCAATCATAGGCTTTGCATAGGCATAAGCAGCATCATTATTTAACTTTTGTATAATCTCTTCTGCAGAACCTTCAAATAAAGTTAAAGCTTTGTTTAAATCTGTAAAAGCAGTGTTTTCATAAATGGATGTATCAACATTATTTCTTTTGTATAAAGGCATGACCGCTTCATAGATACCTTTGTCTACAGAGACATCGTAGTTTTTATGAATTTTTCTTAGAGTACCTTCAATAGAAGCTTTTGCTTTTTCTAAAGCACCAGGATTTTTAGCAATGGTTTGCTCGAACTGGTACGTTCTAAATGTCATCTGCATCAGTTCATTAGTCGTTAAAAAGACTTCAATAAAATTACGACGCATAATATTGATATTGGCAAAGCTTTCATACTGGCTTTCAAAATCAGTTAGAATATGACCGTATTCATTTTCAAGCTCTTTATTTTTTAAACCTTTTTTGAACTTTTCTTCAAAGACTTTACGTTTAGCTATTGCATTAGATTTTTCAATACCTAAGTTTTCACCAACCCATTTTTTCCAGGCGTTAGCAATGCTAGCTTGTTTAGCTGCATACTTGATACGAACGTCATCGCTGGCTTTCATGTTGGCATTGATAACACCTAAAGCCGCTTCACGAATGGCAATATTACTTGGGTTAAATTCTTGCGTAATGTGCTCGATGGCTACTGAAGGAAGGTATTCTTCTGTGGTGCCAGGGAAACCAAATACCATGGTAAAGTCATCTTCTTCGATACCGTCTAACGATATAGGCAGGAAGTGTTTTGGTTTGTAAGGTACATTGTCTTTGCTGTATTTTGCTGGACGATTATTTTTATCGGCATAAATTCTGAAAATTGAAAAGTCTCCGGTATGTCTTGGAAATACCCAGTTATCGGTATCGCTACCAAATTTACCGATGCTACTTGGTGGAGCACCAACCAAACGAACATCGTCGAAACGTTCGGTTACAAATAAAAAGTACTGATTGCCTTTGTAAAACGCTTTTACTTTGGTGTCTTGCCAGTTTTCTTTTTCTATTTTGGTTTGTAAGGTGTTACTGTTTTTGTCGATTAAAGACTGTTTTTCTTTCTCAGTCATATTTTTGGTTACACCTTCTAAAACTTGAGCTGTAACATCTTCAATACGCACAATGAATTCAACAAATAAACCTTCGTTTGGTAATTCTTCATCGTAGTCCATAGCCCAAAACCCATTTTTAAGGTAATCGTTTTCTAAGGAAGAATGTGATTGAATTTGACTAAACCCACAATGGTGATTGGTTAAGATTAAGCCTTTTGGAGAGATGACTTCACTGGTACAACCACCGTTAAAATGAGCGATGGCGTCTTTTAGACTGGATTGATTAACATCGTAAATGTCTTTAGCTGTAAGTTTACTGCCTAAGCTGGTCATTTCCTCTTCATTCATACCTTCTAATAGAGAAGGAATCCACATACCGCCTTGTTGCGCGGTAGTCTGAATGCAGATGAACAGGATAAATAATTTTAAATATTTCATGTGTTATTTTTAATAAAGTTTTCAAAAATAATAACTAAAACGCGATTAAATAGTGCAAACAGGAATTGTTAAGGTTAAATGTTTCATAAAAGTGAATCTGGCGCGTAAGAATTTGTAACGTTATGCTGATTTTCACTTTTTTATAGAACAAGAATAGGCATGAGAGACGTTATTTCAGAAAAATATCTTCCAACGTATTACCGAAATTTACCATACTCACGCCACTTAAGTTGGTTAAAACACAGATAACAATGCCTTCTTTTGGGAAGACGCAAAGAATACTCGAAGACCCCATGCCGCCACCGGTATGATAGTATTTTGGTGTATTGTTTACCGATGTTCTAATGGAAAGGCCAATACCGTATCCTGTTTTGTAGCCATTATCTAGACGTTGCGATGTGGTTAGTTTCGATAGAGCTTTTTCTGAAATAAGTTGGGGTGTAATAAGTTCGTTTCCGAATGTAACAATGTCTTCTGATGTAGACAGAAATCCGCCTGCAGCTACTTTATATTCGTTGGCAACCTGTTTTGAAATTACAGGTTTTCCAACTATGTTTAGTTTGTGGAATTCGGTAAGGTTGTGCACCAGCACTCCGGAAATTTCCATAGACGAATGAGACATGTGTAGGGGTTTGAAAATGGAATCGCAAACCAGGGTGTTAAACGGTATTTTGGCAGCCGTTTGCATAACTTCACTAAGTAATACAAATGCCGGGCTACTATAACGGTATTTAGTTCCGGGTTTCCAAAGTAGCGGATCATATTTAAAAAGTCTAAGCCCCTCAGAAATACTCATTTTTTTGTTAAGAGCATATTCCTTATTGTTTTTGTAATGTCTGATACCGGCGATATTACCACCAAGCTGTTTTACGGTAAAATCGTATTGCTTTTTAGGATAATCGGGTAGATAATCATAAACACTTTTGTTCAAATCTACGATGCCGTTATCAACCAGTTTGCCTAATGTAACGGCTGTAATAGTCTTGGAAATGCTCGCAATTCTAAAAATGGTTTCATCGGGTTTTACCGGTGTTTTTGTTTTCAGATTTGTATAGCCAAAACCCTCCGACCAAATGAGATTTCCATGTTGAGACACTGAAATGGCCATGCCCGGAATATGTTCCTTTTCAAGAAAGCGCTTAGCAACAGTTTGTGCTTTTTCAATCTTGGAATTTTTGGATGTTTGCGCAAGTGCGAACAAACACGATAGATACAATATTGGGGTGAATAGGCGTTTCATGTGTTTTAATTATACAGTAAGTATTTGCGGCGTGTTTGTTTGAATTTGACTAAATTCTTTTGCCAAGTAGCTTGAATAGCTTCGGCAGATAAACCGGCTTCAATTTGTTGCTGAAGTTTATCAGTTCCAGCCAATTTAATAAAGAAATTGTTGAAAAAGATTGTTTTGTCTTCCGTGTTGTTATAAGCATCAATTAGCCATTGTAAATTCAAATGATTTAAAGGTTGAGTTTGTTTCAGGTTCAAGCCATAACATAATTTGTTTTCATGCTTTGGATATTTCGCCCCATCATTCGATTTTGGAGTATAACTATATTTGAAGACTTCAGAATTTAAAAACGGACTACCAAAAACCTGAAATTGATTATTCGTTCCGCGACCTGCATTTACGTTCGTACCTTCAAAAAAGCAAAGGCTGGGATATAAGTTAATAGATGTGTCGTTAGGTAAATTCGGACTCGGTTTAATAGGTAAGCTGTAAGGCATTTGATGCGTATAATGCTTAACAGGAATCACGCTTAATTCACATTGAATACCTTTATCTAACCAATGTTCACCGTTAATCATTTTGGCATATTCGCCAATAGTCATGCCGTGTACCACTGGAATAGGGTGCATGCCAACAAAGCTTTTGTTTTTAATGTCTAAAGTCGGGCCGTCAACATAATGCCCGTTTGGGTTGGGTCGGTCGAGAATAAGAACTTGAATGCCTTGTTCAGCACACGCTTCCATAACATAATGCAAGGTGGAGATATACGTGTAAAAACGTGTACCCACATCCTGAATATCGAAAATGACCAAGTCTAAATTACTTAGTTGCTCCGGTTTTGGTTTTTTGTTATCACCATAAAGTGAAATAATAGGAACACGGGTTTTTTTATCGATACCGTCTTTGACATGCTCGCCGGCATCAGCCTGACCTCTAAAACCGTGTTCAGGAGCAAAAACGGTTTTCACATTAACTTTTAAAGCAACTAAAGAGTCAACCAGATGCGTATATGAATTATCCGTTTTAAAAATAACAGATGTTTGGTTAGCCACAATCCCAATACGTTTTTCTTGTAAAAGCGGTAAATAGGTTTCAGTTTGATTGGCACCAATAATTATAGTATTGTCATTCTGAACATGTTTTAGAATATCTTGTTTTTCGCTGTGTTCTGTAGCTAAATGTTCGGGCTTTTTATCGCCTTTTTTATTCGCACAGGAAATCATGACTAAAACAAATAATAAAACTGTATTTTTGAAAACATTAAATCGCATATAGAATTTTGAATTACGAGTATTTTATAGCTAAACGCATTATTGGTAGTAGAGCGTATAAAAGTAGTGTATCGGCACCAATAATAAAAATTGGTATTGCGGCAATTACCATTGGCATTGTCGTGATGATGATAGCCATTGCAACCGGTATCGGACTTCAGCAAAAAATACGTGATAAGGTGGTGGCGTTTAATGGCCATGTCACGATTACCAATTACGATAGTAACAATTCTCAGGAGAGTTTGTATCCTATTTCTATAAATCAGGATTTTTACCCGGAGTTTAAGTCTGTAGAAGGTATAAAACACGTACAGGCCGTTGCTGCAAAATTTGGTGTGATTCGCACAGAAACCGATTTTGAAGGGGCTTATCTTAAAGGTGTTGGGGCCGACTACGACTGGAGCTATTTTAAAGAGTTTTTAATTGAAGGGCGTTTACCTGACTTTACAAAGAAATGGAGTGAAGAGGTTTTAATTTCTGAATATTTAGCTAACCGATTAAAATTTAAATTGGGCGATACATTTCAGATGGTTTTTGCAAAAGACGACCCTGAAAAGCTTCCAAATATAATTACATTTAATATTGTGGGAATTTATAATTCAGGCTTTCAGGATTTAGATGCTCAATATTTAATAGGGAATATACGTCATATTCAGCGCATCAATAAATGGGAAGATGATCAAGTAGGGAGTTTCGAAGTATACATTGACGACTACAACCAAATCCAGCAAACGGGTATTGCAATTTATCAAAATACGCCGTCGACTTTAAACAGTCAGACCATTACCGAAAAATATGCGTCTATTTTCGAATGGATTGGTATTTTCGACACCAACATTTATGGTATTATCGGTATAATGATTTTAGTAGCAGGTATAAATATGATTACGGCATTACTGGTTTTAATTCTGGAACGCACCCAGATGATAGGGATTTTAAAAGCCTTAGGGAGTAACAACTGGAGCATTCGAAAATTATTTTTGTATAATGCCAGTTATTTAATTCTTTTAGGATTGTTCTGGGGGAATTTAATTGGGCTCGGGCTTTTATTCGCGCAAAAATATTTAAAACTATTTCCGCTAGATCCAAGTGTGTATTATGTTACCGAAGCTCCGGTGTACATCAATTTCGGGTATATCGTAGCCTTAAACATAGGTACGTTGCTACTGTGTTTATTTATGTTGTTAGTGCCGTCGTACATCATCACAAAAATATCTCCGGTAAAAGCTATTCGATTCGAATAATCTGGGCGTTACCCTTCGGGTCGGGCTTTCGGCAGTCGCTCTCTTCGAGAGGCTCCAACAAAGCCTCAATCCCTAACGCAAATCTATATTGAAGAACCTTTTATTGAAAATATAATGCTTTAACTTTACTATTCCTTGTTTTCAATATCACTAATATGATGTTCTAAAGCTTTAACCGAAATCTGAATTTCCATAATCAGCAAGCTTAGCGATATAATTAATAAGATAAGAGCAAGACCAAATACCCAAACCGCCAAAGTATGTTGTTGAATGTAAATTAAAAACATAGTAACGACACAAAGTAAAAGACTGCTAATTCCAAAAATTTGCATAGATCGGGTTAGGTACAGGCGCTGTTTAATGTTTTTTATCTGGGCGTAAAGTACACGATCTTTATTCTTTTGGTATTTGCTGTGAAGTTCCCGTATAACCGAGGCGTAGGCTAAAAATCGATTGGTATAGGCCAGCATGATTAATGAAATAGCCGAAAATAATAAGGCTGGTGTGGTTAAGGTTAATTCTTCCATGATTTTTTTTTTGCGTTTACTCAAATTTAGCAACTTTAATTGGTGTAGGTGTTAGATTTTTTATGTAAAAATTTTTACATTAGTACATGCGTGAAGATTTTTTACATTATTTATGGAAGCATAAAAAGTTCCAGTTGAGTGCGCTAAAAACCACAAATGCTGAAGATGTTCTTGTATCTTCGGTTGGACAGCATAACCAGAATTCTGGCCCCGATTTTTTTAATGCGCAGTTAAAAATAGGGGAGCAGTTGTGGGCAGGAAATGTAGAGATTCACGTAAAGTCTTCCGACTGGTATTTGCATAATCATGAACAGGATCCGGCTTATGATAATGTGGTTTTGCATGTAGTATGGGAGCATGATACCGATGTCTTCCGCAGGGACAATACTCCAATTCCAACTTTAGAGCTGAAAGAGTTTACGAGCTCGATAACCTTAGAGAATTATAATAATTTATTTTCAAAACAAGGGAAGTGGATTAATTGCGAAGCAGATTTTGCTTCGGTAAGTGATTTCGATTTAAACCATTGGTTGGAACGTTTGTATTTTGAACGTTTAGAGCGCAAGTCGAAAGTTATTCAGGACTTGTTGGAAGCGACCAAAAATGACTGGGAAGCGGTTTTGTTTTGTATGCTGGCTAAAAACTTCGGATTGAAAGTAAATGGCGAAGCGTTTTTCAGTATGGCACAATCAGTAGATTATTCGGTAGTTCGGAAATCGCAATCAAATCAACATAGTTTAGAAGCTTTATTTTTTGGTCAGGCAGGGTTGTTGGAGCACGATATTCAGCAGCGTTATTATCAGGATTTGGTTAAGGAGTATCAGTTTTTAAAGCAGAAATTTCAGGTAACGAATCATTCGGTGGTACCGGTGCAGTATTTTAGACTGCGTCCGCCTAATTTCCCAACCATTCGTTTGTCGCAATTGGCAAGTTTGTATGTACAGCATAAAACTTTGTTTTCAAAAATTATAGAAGGGAATAATTTGGAAGACTATTATAACGTGTTTAAAGTATCAACATCAGAATTCTGGAAAACACATTACACTTTTGAAAAAGTGTCTAAATCATCTGTTAAAATGTTGACCAAATCGTTTGTCGATTTATTACTCATCAATACGATATTACCCATTAAATTTTGTTATGCCAGACAACAAGGGAAAGATGCCGATGAGGAGGTGTTGCAAATTGCCTCAGCCATGGCTTCAGAAAAGAATAGCATTGTCGACGCCTTTAATACATTAAAACCGATATCCAAATCGGCATTTCAGTCGCAGGCACTGCTTCAGCTTAAAAATGATTATTGTGATAAAAATAAATGTCTGCAATGCAGTATAGGAAATAAACTCATTGTAAAAAATGTATAAAAAGAGCAAGGGTTAAGTGTTTAGCAAACGTAACTATAAGCAACCTGGTATATTTGAATGGCTGTATTTTTAACAATTGTCAAACTTTATGGCTAAATTGCGACAGGGATTAACAGATTGAAAACAAAGTTATGAATGTAGTTTACAAACCGTTATTGTTTTTTCAAAAGCATGGGTATTACGTTTGCCAGCGTATTGCCGATCGTTTAGGTATTCGGGCGAAAGTTGTTAGAATATCCTTTATGTACTTAACCTTTGTAACATTAGGGTTTGGTTTTGCATTGTATTTGTTTTTAGCGTTTTGGATGCGTATTAAAGATTTATTGTATACCAAGCGTTCTTCGGTTTTCGATTTGTAATATTTGAATTTTAAAAAATATTTTTATTATTAACCTATGAGTTACATCTGTCTTAAATTCTGTAAATACTAACAGATGAATCCACTATTAAAATTTTTTAGAACTAAGATTTACACCGCTGTTTTCCTTTTGGTGGTCATGATTGGTTTGGGGGTTACCGGTTATAAAGTTATAGCTGACTACTCATGGGTTGATGCTGTTTATATGACGGTAATCACCATGACTACAGTTGGTTATGGAGAGGTTATTCCTTTAAATCAGGAGTCTAAAATCTTTACGGTATTTTTAATTTTAGCCAGTGTGGTTATTATGGGGTATGCGCTGTCTATTATTACCGAATACATTTTAAGTAAAAACAATGTTGAAGAACTAAAACAAAAAAAGATGCAGAAAAACATTGATAGCTTCAAAAATCACGTGGTTATTTGTGGTTACGGAAGAAATGGCAAACAGGCGGCCAGAAAATTGTTAGCGCATAAAAAACAGTTTGTGGTTATTGAACGCGATAAGGAAGTCGAGGAACAATTGCAACAGGATGAGGTGCCTTACATTATAGGTAATGCCAATGACGATGCTATTTTAATTCAGGCGGGAATCGATCGTGCTTCTAGTTTTATTTCGGCTTTGCCTAATGATGCCGATAACTTGTTTGTGGTGCTTTCAACACGTCAAATCAACAGTAATATAAATATTATTAGTCGTGCTTCACACGAATCGTCATATAGTAAGTTAAAGTTTGCTGGTGCGAATAATGTGATTTTACCAGATAAAATAGGTGGCGATCACATGGCTTCTTTAGTGGTCGTTCCTGGTTTAATGGAATTTATAGATAACCTTTCTATTGTAGGTAAATCTAACATTAATATTGAGGAGGTTGCTGTAGAAAAGCTTTATCGAGAAAATGCATTGGTGAAAACCATTCGCGATTTGGATTTACGTCGAAAAACTGGTTGTACCATTATTGGATACAAAGACGAAAATGGTGAGTATGTAGTAAATCCGGAAGCAGAAATGGAATTGGCTGCCAACTCTAGAATTATTGTTTTAGGAAGACCAGAACAGATAGAAACCCTCAACAGGGTCTATAATATTAGCTAAGAAAGCTACTATTTTACCATGAATTACTATTTTAACAACAGATGTTTTAGAAATCGATTTTTTTTTAGCATCTTGCCGACTTTTAATAAGAATACTTCAAAAACTTCAAAAAATTAACCTAAAAATTTTCTTATGAAGAGATATCTTCTTTCATTATTTACATTAGTATTTCCATTTATAACATTTGCACAAGAGTCAACTTCAGAAAAATTCGATCGGGTTTTCAAAGAATATACCGGATGGTTTGTTGAAGGGATTTTTTATGAAATTCCATTTTCTGAAGACTATCATATTCCTTGGGTGTTAATTGTATTAATTGGAGGCGCTCTGTTCTTTACCTTCTACTTCAAGTTTATAAACTTCACAGGTTTCAGAACAGCTTTACTTGTTGTTAAAGGAAAGTATGAAGACATCGAGAAACATGGAGCAGATACCTTATACGGAGATGTTACTCACAATGAAGAACATAATATAATTGAAACCTTAAGAGATGATAGCGTTCATGGGGAGGTGTCGCACTTCCAGGCTTTAACGGCAGCTTTATCGGCAACTGTAGGTTTAGGGAATATCGCAGGTGTGGCCGTAGCTTTATCTATTGGTGGTCCCGGTGCAACTTTCTGGATGATAGTCGCTGGTCTTTTAGGGATGGCTTCTAAATTCGCTGAATGTACTTTAGGGGTTAAATATAGAGATGTAGGTGAAGATGGAACCGTTTACGGTGGACCAATGTATTATTTAACCAAAGGTTTTGCTGAAAAAGGCATGAAACCACTAGGGAAAGTATTAGCTGTTATTTTCGCTATTTTCGTAGTAGGAGGTTCTTTTGGTGGAGGAAACATGTTCCAGGCTAATCAGGCAGCGGCGCAGTTTACTAAATTATTTAATTTACAAAGTGATAATGCTGGTATGTACTTCGGATTTATTATGGCAGCGTTAGTAGCGGTTGTAATTATTGGAGGTATTAAACGTATTGCTTCTGTAACCGAAAAAGTAGTGCCTTTTATGGCGGGTATTTATGTGTTGGCATCATTAATTATTTTAGGGGCGAACTGGCATTTAATCGATGATGCATTCGGATTAATTTACGAAGGAGCATTTTCAGGTTTAGGTATTGCTGGTGGTCTTGTAGGTGTTATGATTCAGGGTATTAGAAGAGGAGCCTTTTCTAACGAAGCTGGTGTAGGTAGTGCCGCTATTGCGCACTCGGCAGTAAGAACAAAATATCCAGCGAGTGAAGGTATTGTAGCGCTTTTAGAACCGTTTGTAGATACGGTTGTTATTTGTACCATGACGGCTTTAGTAATTGTAATTACAAACTTCGATGGCGCATTCATGGAATACGGGGTGCCAATTAAAGAAGGTGTAGAGTTAACAGCAACCGCTTTCGATTCTGTTATTCCTCACTTTTCAATCATTTTAACTATTGCTGTAATCTTATTCGCTTTCTCAACAATGGTATCTTGGTCTTATTATGGTATGCAGGGATGGGTGTTTTTATTCGGAAAGGGTAAGAAAACCGATTTAATATATAAAATATTATTCTTATTTTTCGTAATTGTAGGATCGTCTATTAGCCTTGGGGCAGTAATTGATTTCTCAGATGCGATGATTTTTGCGATGGTAGTACCAAATATTATAGGTGTTGTGGTGCTATCACCAATCATTAGAAAAGAATTGAAAAAATACATGAGAGCGATTACTGTTAAGGAAGATGCTCTTGAAGAAGGTGCTGAAGATCTTACTAAGCATATGTAAAACTAAAAACTAACTCAATATGAAATCCCATTTCACGTTTACTAAACAACAGCGAAATGGGATTTTTTTATTGCTATCAATTATCGTCGTTCTTCAGGTTACTTATTTCTTTGTTAATCGCCCATCTGAACATTTTACAGTAAATCAAGAGGTATTAAAAGCTTTTACAAAGGAATTGGATTCTCTTAGGTTGGTTAAACTGGAAGAAAGCAAACCTAAGATTTATCCGTTCAATCCTAATTACATTACCGATTATAAAGGGGCTCGGTTAGGGATGACAAACGAAGAAATTGATAGACTTTTAAGTTACAGAAAGCAGAATAAGTGGATAAATTCCGCTAAAGATTTTCAACAAATCACTCAGGTATCCGATTCGCTTTTAAATGCAATTTCTCCTTATTTTAAATTTCCCGAGTGGGTAACCAATCCGAAATCAAGTGTGGTTTCGTCTTATGCAAAACGAGCAAAGACCTATGCTGAAAAACAAGATTTAAATACCGCAACGGCCGAACAGTTGAAAACGGTTAACGCAGTTGGAGATGTTTTATCTGATCGCATTGTGAAATTCAGAAACAAATTCCCGGGAGGTTTTATTGCTGATATTCAGTTGCAGGATGTTTATGGTTTAACACCGGAAGTTATTCAACGTGTTACTTCCGAATTCACTGTAAAAACACCCCGAAGCCTTGAAAAAATAAACCTAAATACCGCTAAAGTGGAGCAATTGGTCACCATTCAGCATATCGATTACGATTTAGCCTATCGTATTATTGAGCAGAGACAGTTGAGAGAAGGCTATAAATCGATAGACGAATTAACAAAAGTTAAAGACTTTCCTATTAATAAAATAGATATAATTAAATTATATTTGTCGCTCGATTGAAAAAAAGACAGATTAATGAATAGTATGTACTTCACCGAAGAACATCACCTTTTTAGAAAAAGCCTTCAAGATTTTTTACAAAAAGAAGTTGTACCTCACATAGAAAACTGGGAACAAACCGGAACCATTGATGGATTCATTTGGAAGAAATTCGGAGATATGGGATTCTTCGGAATCAATTATCCGGAAGCCTATGGCGGTTTAAATTTAGATTTATTTTATACGGTCATTCTTTTAGAAGAGCTTCAAAAAATAAATTCAGGTGGATTTGCTGCTGCAATTTGGGCACATATGTATTTAGCCATGACGCATCTTAATGCGGAAGGCGATGAAACCATTAAGCAAAATTATTTGGTCCCAAGTATTGCAGGTGATAAAATTGGCTGTTTATGTATTACTGAACCTTTTGGTGGTAGTGATGTGGCAGGTATGCGATCTACAGCGGTAAAAGACGGTGATTATTACATTTTAAACGGTTCAAAAACCTTCATCACGAATGGAGTTTACAGCGACTATTTAATTGTTGCGGCTAAAACCAATCCGGAGTTAGGTAATAAAGGTGTTAGTATTTTTGTGGTCGACAGAGCAACCGAAGGGATTACAGCAACCAAATTAAATAAATTAGGTTGGCGTGCATCAGATACAGCTGAAATTGCTTTTGATAACGTTAAAATTCCAGTGAATAATTTAATGGGTGAAGAAAATAAGGGGTTTGCATACATTATGCAGCATTTTTCTTTAGAGCGTTTAATTATGGGGATTAATGCGCACGCGAGAGCAGAGTTTGCTTTAGAGTACGCATTACAATATATGTCAGAGCGTATGGCTTTTGGTAAGTCAATCGATCAGTTCCAGGCCTTGCGTCATTCTATTGCCGATTTATATACCGAAATGGAAATCTGTAAAGAGTTTAACTATTCTGTTGCTTACCGTTTAAATAAAGGTGAGTATGTTGTGAAGCATGCGACCATGTCTAAATTGAAGTCGACTAAAATGGCTGATGATGTTATTTATCAGTGTTTGCAATTTTTAGGAGGATATGGATATATGGAAGACTACCCGATGGCACGTTTGTTACGCGATAGTCGTTTAGGACCTATTGGTGGTGGTACATCAGAAATTCTTAGAGAAATTATAGCCAAAATAATAATCGATAAGAAGGAATATAAGCCAGCAACTTAGTTTGTTGGTTTTGCAGTCTTTTTAAAAATATACACGTATCAAAACCAGTTCATTTGAGCTGGTTTTATTTTTTTAAAATTTTTAATTGTTTATAAAAAATTAGTTTTATATTTGCAGCCCGAAATGCTAAAAGAGAGGAGGTTAAGACACTATGTTAATTATACCAATTAAAGAAGGAGAAAATATAGATAGAGCGCTAAAGCGTTTTAAAAGAAAGTTCGATAGAACTGGTGCTAAGCGTCAATTACAATCGCGTAAGCAATTTACAAAGCCTTCAGTTGAACGTAGAGCGCAAATTCAAAAAGCACAATACATTCAAAAGCTTAGAGATGCAGAAGATATCTAGTAGATTCTAACTCATACATAAAGTCCCGCTTAAATATTTAAGCGGGATTTTTTTTGCTCTGAACTTTTAAACTAAAATAAACTTTGTATATTTAGCTTAATCCTTGTAAAACATAAGTTATATGCCCTTTAAATCTTTTGTAGATTGTTTGTTGTTAGAAAAGCATTACTCGGCATTAACGGTTAAAGCCTATCAAACAGATTTGAGTGAATTCTTGGGATTCATTCAGTCTAATTACCAAATGAAGCATCTGGAAGAAGTTCATTACGGACAAATAAGAGCCTGGATTGTGACTTTGGTGGAAAATGGCTTATCAAACAGAAGTGTGAACCGAAAAATATCGTCTTTAAATTCCTACTATAAGTTTCTTCTTAAAACTGAATCGATAGCAATTAATCCGTTAGCGAAACATAAAGCATTAAAAACGCGCAAGAAAGTACAGATACCGTTTTCTGAAACAGAAATCGAGCAGGTACTAAAAGATTTTAATTTCGAAGATGATTTTGAAGGCATTCGAGATAAGCTAATTATAGAACTGTTTTACTCAACCGGAATACGTCGTATCGAATTAGTTCAGTTAAAAATGAATAATATCAATTTTAATAATAAAACGTTAAAAGTATTAGGTAAAAGAAATAAAGAACGTATCCTCCCGTTATTAGGTTCAGTATTAAAAACCTTGCAGCAGTATATAGAAGCGAGAAATACGCTAGATGTTGTGGTAGACGACGAAATTCTTTTTTTAACAAAAAAAGGTGCTAAAATATACGAAACACTTGTTTACAGAATAATAAATGATTATTTTAGTAAGGCATCTTCTAAGGTAAAAAAGAGTCCTCACATTCTAAGGCATTCTTTCGCAACACATTTACTAAATCAAGGTGCCGATTTAAATGCTGTAAAAGAGCTTCTCGGGCACACGAGTTTGGCGGCCACTCAGGTTTATACACACAATAGTATTGCCGAGTTAAAAAAAGTGCACGTTAATACGCACCCCAGAAGCAAAAAATAGTTTGAATTATTGTTTAACCAAAAAAACTAAATAGTATGAAAGTAAACACGCAATCCGTTAATTTTAATGCTGATAGAAAATTAATAGATTTTATCCAAAAGCGTATGGATAAATTAGATTTGTTTTATGACAAAGTCATTCAGTCTGATGTGTTTTTAAAAGTTGAAAATACGAGTGATAAAGAGAATAAAATATTTGAAGTTAAGCTAAGTGTTCCCGGTGATAGTTTCGTTGTGAAAAAGCAATGCAAAACCTTCGAAGAAGGGGCAGATACCGCTGCAGCCTCGTTAGAACGCCAGTTAAAAAAGCGAAAAGAGAAATTAAGAGCACATTTATGAAAATATTTTTCAAAAAATGTTTTGAATAATGAAATTTATATATACATTTGCAGTCCGTTAGAAATAGCGGACTTTTTTTGTGTGAAAAAAAGGTAAAATAAGCCGATATAGCTCAGCTGGCTAGAGCAGCTGATTTGTAATCAGCAGGTCGTGGGTTCGAGTCCCTCTATCGGCTCAAGTTCTTTAAAATAAAGTGAAATAAAAATAAGGTAAAATTGGGGAGATACTCAAGCGGCCAACGAGGGCAGACTGTAAATCTGCTGACTATGTCTTCGCAGGTTCGAATCCTGCTCTCCCCACATTTTTATTTTATATTTATCTAACAAAAAGAATTGTTAAATAATTGCGGGAGTAGCTCAGTTGGTAGAGCGTCAGCCTTCCAAGCTGAATGTCGCCGGTTCGAACCCGGTCTCCCGCTCTAATATTTAAGGCCGGTGTAGCTCAGGGGTAGAGCGTTTCCTTGGTAAGGAAGAGGTCACGAGTTCAAATCTCGTCATTGGCTCTATTTCAGAAGAAGAAAAATTAGAATACACTAATATTATTATATAACTAAGATTAAATTATTTAAAAAACATGGCAAAGGCAACTTTCGATCGTTCAAAACCACACTTAAATATTGGTACAATTGGACACGTAGATCACGGTAAAACAACTTTAACTGCTGCTATTACTAAAGTATTAGCTGATGCAGGTTTATCAGAAGCGAAATCATTTGACCAAATTGATAACGCTCCAGAAGAGAAAGAAAGAGGTATTACTATTAATACATCTCACGTAGAATATTCAACTGCAAAACGTCACTACGCACACGTTGACTGTCCAGGTCACGCCGATTACGTTAAGAACATGGTAACTGGTGCTGCTCAGATGGATGGTGCTATCTTAGTAGTTGCTGCAACTGATGGTCCAATGCCACAAACTCGTGAGCACATCTTATTAGGTCGTCAGGTAGGTATTCCACGTATCGTAGTATTCATGAATAAAGTGGATATGGTTGATGATGAGGAGTTATTAGAGTTAGTAGAGATGGAAGTTAGAGATTTATTATCTTTCTACGATTACGATGGAGATAATGGACCTGTAATCTCTGGTTCTGCATTAGGAGCTTTAAATGGTGAGCCAAAATGGGTTGACACTGTTATGGAGTTAATGAATGCTTGTGATGAGTGGATTGAAGAGCCATTACGTGATATGGATAAGCCTTTCTTAATGCCAATCGAGGACGTATTCTCTATTACTGGTCGTGGTACTGTAGCAACTGGTCGTATCGAAACAGGTGTTGCTAACACTGGAGATCCTGTAGAGATTATTGGTATGGGTGCTGAGAAGTTAACTTCTACTATCACTGGTATCGAGATGTTCCGTCAAATATTAGATAGAGGTGAAGCTGGAGATAACGCAGGTATCTTATTAAGAGGTATCGATAAAAACCAAATCTCAAGAGGTATGGTTATCGTTAAGCCAGGTTCTGTAACTCCACACAAACAATTCAAAGCTGAGGTTTATATCCTTAAGAAAGAAGAAGGTGGACGTCACACGCCATTCCACAACAACTACCGTCCACAGTTCTACGTACGTACAACTGACGTAACTGGTAACATTTCTTTACCAGAAGGAGTTGAGATGGTTATGCCAGGAGACAACTTAACTATCACTGTTGAATTAATTCAGCCAATCGCAATGAACGTAGGTTTACGTTTCGCGATCCGTGAAGGTGGTAGAACTGTAGGTGCTGGTCAGGTAACTGAGATTTTAGACTAATACAGTTTAATAAGAAACATAGTGTTAAGGTATTCTTAGAAATACGAATACCTTAACATATCTACGGGTTTAGCTCAGTTGGTAGAGCACTGGTCTCCAAAACCAGGTGTCGGGAGTTCGAGTCTCTCAACCCGTGCTATAAGGAACTTAATTTTAGGTTCCTTTCAATAAATAAGGATGTAAGAGTTTTAGGGAGCTTTTTAAAGCAAATAACTGAAATTTTAATCTGTTGAAAAAAAATATATAAATGGCTGGAATTGTAAATTACATAAAAGAATCATTTAGCGAACTTAAAAACAATGTAAGTTGGCCAACTTGGGCAGAAGCACAAAGTTTAACTGTTTTAGTGGCTGTGTTCTCTATCGTGTTTTCCTTAGCAATTTGGGGAGTTGATACCGTATTTAGTAAGTTTATGGCCTTTTATTTTCAATTGATTAACTAACGGGAAAACTGAAATTTTATGTCTGAGGTGAGTGAAAAAAAATGGTACGTTGTTAGAGCCGTAAGTGGTCAAGAGAATAAAATTAAAACCTATATCGAGAATGAAATCGCTCGTTTAGGAATGCAAGATTATGTTGATCAGGTATTGGTTCCTACAGAACGTGTTGTTCAAATAAGAAACGGAAAAAAGACACATAAAGAAAAAGTATTTTTTCCAGGCTATATTATGATTCAAGCCAACCTAACAGGAGAGATTCCTCACATCATCAGATCGGTTACAAACGTAATTGGTTTTTTAGGTGAAACAAAAGGAGGAGACCCTGTGCCATTAAGACAATCTGAAGTAAACAGAATGTTAGGTAAGGTGGATGAGTTATCTGTTGAAGAAACAGCAAACGTAGCAATTCCTTTTACAAAAGGAGAAACCGTAAAAGTTATCGATGGACCATTCAATGGTTTTGATGGAACGATCGAGAAAATAAATGAAGAAAAGCGTAAGCTTGAGGTAATGGTGAAGATATTTGGAAGAAAAACACCATTAGAGTTAAGCTATATGCAGGTTGAAAAAGTATAATAATTGTTACATACATAAAGGATAAACTTTTTGCTTCCAACTAGAAGTTTATCACACTAAATTATTAAAAATGGCAAAAGAATTAAGTAAAGTAGTTAAGTTACAAGTTCGGGGAGGTGCTGCGAATCCGTCGCCACCGGTTGGACCCGCTTTAGGTGCTGCTGGGGTTAACATCATGGAGTTCTGTAAGCAATTTAATGCTAGAACTCAGGATAAAGCTGGAAAAGTTTTACCTGTTGTTATCTCGGTTTATAAAGACAAGTCTTTCGACTTCGTCATTAAAACTCCTCCAGCTGCAGTACAATTATTAGAAGCGGCCAAATTAAAAAAAGGTTCGGGAGAACCAAACCGAAAAAAAGTAGCTAAAGTTTCATGGGATCAAATCAAAACTATAGCAGAAGATAAAATGCAAGATTTAAATGCGTTTACAATCGAATCTGCTATGAAAATGATTGCTGGAACAGCAAGATCAATGGGTATCACTGTAACAGGTCAATTCCCATCTTAATCTTTAAAAACATTAGAAAATGGCAAGATTAACAAGAAAGCAAAAAGAAGCTTTAGCAAAGATTGAAAAAGGGAGAGTTTACTCTCTTAACGAAGCATCAGAGTTAGTAAAAGAAATTACTAATACAAAATTTGACGCTTCAGTTGATATCGCTGTACGTTTAGGAGTTGATCCACGTAAAGCAAACCAGATGGTTAGAGGTGTAGTTTCATTACCTCACGGAACTGGTAAAGATATGAAAGTATTAGCATTAGTAACTCCAGATAAAGAAGCAGAAGCTAAAGAAGCTGGAGCAGATTACGTTGGTTTAGACGAGTACCTTGATAAAATCAAGAACGGATGGACTGACGTAGATGTTATCATCACTATGCCAAGTGTTATGGGTAAATTAGGTCCTTTAGGACGAGTATTAGGTCCTCGTGGTTTAATGCCTAACCCAAAAACTGGTACAGTAACTATGGACATCGCTAAAGCTGTAACAGAAGTTAAAGCTGGTAAAATTGACTTTAAAGTTGATAAAACTGGTATCGTTCACGCGGCAATAGGTAAAGCATCTTTTAGTGCTGATAAAATTGCTGGAAACGCAAATGAATTAATTCAAACATTAATAAAACTTAAGCCAACAACTGCTAAAGGTACATACGTTAAAAGTATTTTCCTATCTAGTACTATGAGTCCTAGTGTTGCTGTTGATCCTAAAGTTAGTTAATTAGTTAAATACTTTTATTATGACAAGAGAAGAAAAATCACAAGTAATTGAGGACTTAACTGCAGAACTAGCAAACAATGCAAATATCTATTTAGCAGATATTTCAGGATTAAACGCCGGAACTACCTCAGATTTTCGTCGAGCTGCTTTTAAAGCAAACGTGAAAATGGCAGTTGTTAAAAACACATTACTTGAAAAAGCAATGGAAGCTTCTGAAAGAGATTTCGAAAACCTTCCATCTGTTTTAAAAGGAAATACAATCGTAATGTATTCTGAAACAGGTAATGCGCCAGCTAAGTTAATTAAAAACTTCCGTAAGAAAGCTGAAAAACCTTTATTAAAAGGAGCATTTATTGAGGAAGCAGTATATATCGGTGACAACCAACTTGACGCCTTAGTAGACATCAAGTCTCGTGAGGAGTTATTAGGAGAGATTGTTGGATTACTTCAATCGCCTGCTAAGAACGTTGTGTCAGCACTTAAATCAAGTGGTGGAAAATTAGCCGGTATTATTAAAACACTATCTGAAAAAGAAGGATAGTATTTAGCATAGTACGCACTATATTACAATTATATTAAAATTAAAAATTTATTAAAAACGATAGAAAATGGCAGATTTAAAAGATTTCGCAGAACAATTAGTTAACTTAACAGTAAAAGAAGTAAACGAGTTAGCTACTATATTAAAAGATGAGTATGGTATCGAGCCTGCTGCTGCTGCAGTTGCAGTTGCTGCTGGACCTGCTGCAGGTGGTGATGATGCTGCTGAAGCTCAAACTGAGTTTGACGTAGTATTAAAATCAGCTGGTGCATCTAAATTAGCTGTTGTTAAATTAGTTAAAGAATTAACTGGTTTAGGATTAAAAGAAGCTAAAGAATTAGTTGACGGAGCTCCAAGTAACATTAAAGAAGGAGTTTCTAAAGACGAAGCAGAAGGCTTAAAAGCATCTTTAGAAGAAGCAGGAGCTGAGGTTGAGCTTAAGTAAGCTTAGCTTTTTCAAAACATAAAGGTTTAGGTCTGGAGGTTACCTTCAAGACCTAAACCATTTTGCGTATATAACATTTACATACGCCACAACTTTTATTATTTTTAATCATAATTCCGTCCATTGATGTTGTCAACACAAGCTGAAAGATTAAATTTCTCGTCTATTGTCAATAGAACAGAATACCCGGATTTCTTGGATATTCAGATAAAATCCTTCCAGGATTTTTTCCAGTTAGAAACTAAATCTGAAGAAAGAGGTGATGAAGGTTTATATAACACCTTCATGGAAAACTTTCCAATTACAGATTCACGTAATCAATTTGTTTTAGAATTTTTAGATTACTTCGTAGATCCACCACGATACGCTATAGATGAGTGTATAGAAAGAGGACTTACTTACAGCGTTCCGCTTAAAGCTAGATTAAAGTTATACTGTACAGACCCTGAACATGAAGATTTCGAAACCATTGTTCAAGATGTGTACTTAGGAACTATTCCTTACATGACACCAAGCGGTACTTTTGTAATTAACGGTGCAGAGCGTGTTGTAGTATCTCAGTTACACCGTTCACCAGGTGTATTCTTCGGACAATCTTTCCATGCCAATGGAACAAAGTTATATTCAGCCAGAGTAATTCCTTTTAAAGGGTCTTGGATTGAGTTTGCTACCGATATCAACCAGGTAATGTATGCTTATATTGACAGAAAGAAGAAGTTACCTGTAACAACATTATTTCGAGCAATCGGATTTGAGCGCGATAAGGATATCTTAGAGATATTCGATCTTGCAGAAGAAATTAAAGTATCTAAATCTGGATTAAAAAAATACCAAGGAAGAAAACTTGCAGCACGTGTTCTTAACACATGGCACGAGGATTTCGTTGATGAGGATACAGGAGAGGTAGTATCAATTGAGCGTAACGAGATTATCCTTGATCGTGATACTATTTTAGATAAAGACAACATAGAAGAAATTCTTGATGCAGACGTAAAAACTATTCTGTTACACAAAGAAAGTGCAGAACAAGGAGATTACGCCATCATTCACAATACATTACAAAAAGACCCGACAAACTCTGAAAAAGAGGCTGTTGAGCATATCTATAGACAATTACGTAACGCTGAACCGCCAGATGAGGAAACAGCACGTGGTATTATAGATAAATTATTCTTTAGTGACCAACGTTACTCTTTAGGTGAGGTAGGTCGTTACAGAATGAACAAAAAATTAGGTCTTGATATCGAAATGGATAAGCAGGTGCTTACCAAAGAAGATATCATTACCATCATTAAATATTTAATCGAGCTTATCAACTCTAAAGCTGAGATTGATGATATTGACCACTTATCTAACCGTCGTGTACGTACAGTAGGTGAGCAGTTATCTCAACAGTTTGGTGTTGGTTTAGCACGTATGGCACGTACTATTCGTGAGCGTATGAACGTTCGTGATAACGAGGTATTTACACCTATCGATTTGATTAATGCAAAAACATTATCATCGGTAATTAACTCGTTCTTCGGTACAAACCAGTTATCTCAGTTTATGGATCAAACCAATCCATTAGCAGAGATTACACACAAGCGTCGTCTATCGGCTCTTGGACCTGGAGGTCTTTCACGTGAAAGAGCAGGTTTCGAGGTACGTGACGTTCACTATACACACTATGGTCGTTTATGTCCGATTGAAACTCCAGAGGGACCAAACATTGGATTAATTTCGTCATTATCAGTGTACGCGAAGGTAAACTCAATGGGATTCATTGAAACGCCTTACCGTCCGGTTGATAATGGTGTTGTAGATATTAAAAACGATCCTATTTACTTAAGTGCTGAAGAGGAGGAAGGTAAATTAATCGCGCAGGCAACTGTAAAAGTAGATAACGACGGTAAAATATTACACGATAAGGTAATTGCTCGTATGGAGGGTGATTTCCCGGTAATCGAACCAGAACATATTCACTATACAGACGTTGCGCCTAACCAGATTTCATCTATTTCGGCTTCGTTAATTCCGTTCTTAGAGCATGATGATGCGAACCGTGCGTTGATGGGATCGAACATGATGCGTCAGGCAGTACCTTTATTATTACCTGAATCGCCAATTGTTGGAACTGGTTTAGAGCGTCAAGTAGCTACAGATTCTCGTGTATTAATTAATGCAGAAGGAAACGGAGAAGTACTTTATGTAGATGCTAACGAAATTCAAATACGTTACGAGCGTTCTGAAGATGAAGCTAAAGTAAGCTTCGACAGCGATGTTAAAACGTATCAATTAGTAAAATATAGAAAAACCAACCAAGGAACATCTATCAACCTTAAACCAATTGTAGTTAAAGGTGATAAAGTTAAGAAAGGTCAAGTTTTATGTGAAGGTTATGCGACACAAAAAGGAGAGCTTGCTTTAGGTAGAAACATGAAAGTTGCTTTCATGCCTTGGAAAGGATATAACTTTGAGGATGCGATTGTAATTTCTGAGCGTGTTGTACGTGAAGATATCTTTACATCTATCCACATCGATGAGTACTCTTTAGAGGTTAGAGACACAAAATTAGGAAACGAAGAGTTAACTAACGATATCCCTAACGTATCTGAAGAAGCGACTAAAGATTTAGATGAAAACGGAATGATTCGCATTGGGGCTGAAGTTAAGCCTGGCGACATCTTAATTGGTAAAATTACTCCAAAAGGAGAAAGCGATCCAACTCCGGAAGAGAAATTATTAAGAGCAATCTTCGGTGACAAAGCAGGAGATGTTAAAGATGCTTCATTAAAAGCATCTCCATCATTAAATGGTGTTGTAATCGACAAAAAATTATTCTCTAGAGCCGTTAAAGATAAACGTAAACGAGCTCAAGATAAAGATGATATCGTTGCATTAGAAGGTATTTATGATAGAAAATTCGAAGAATTAAAAGAAGTTTTAATCGAGAAATTATTCAACATCGTAAATGGTAAAACTGCTCAAGGTATTTATAACGATTTAGGAGAAGAAGTATTACCAAAAGGTAAGAAGTTCACTCTAAAAATGTTAAATGCTGTTGATGATTATGCGCATTTAGTGTCTGGAAAATGGACGACAGATGATCATACAAACCAATTAGTAGCAGATTTAATTCACAACTACAAGATTAAAGAAAACGACTTACAAGGATCTTTACGCCGTGAGAAGTTTACAATCTCTGTAGGGGACGAGTTACCATCAGGTATTATTAAATTAGCAAAAGTTTATATTGCTAAGAAACGTAAACTAAAAGTAGGTGATAAGATGGCAGGACGTCACGGTAATAAAGGTATCGTTGCACGTATCGTTCGCGAGGAAGATATGCCATTCTTAGAAGACGGAACACCTGTAGATATCGTTCTTAACCCACTTGGGGTACCATCTCGTATGAACATTGGACAGATTTATGAAACTGTACTTGGTTGGGCAGGTCAAAAATTAGGTCGTAAGTATGCGACTCCTATTTTCGACGGAGCAACTATCGATCAAATTAATGAGTTTACTGATGAAGCGGGTATTCCAAGATATGGTCATACTTACCTTTACGATGGAGGTACAGGAGATCGTTTCGACCAGCCAGCAACTGTAGGTGTTATCTATATGCTTAAGTTAGGTCACATGGTAGACGATAAGATGCACGCACGTTCTATTGGACCATACTCATTAATTACGCAACAGCCATTAGGAGGTAAAGCACAGTTTGGTGGTCAGCGTTTTGGTGAGATGGAGGTTTGGGCACTTGAAGCATATGGTGCATCAAGTACTTTAAGAGAAATCTTAACTGTAAAATCTGATGATGTAATTGGTAGAGCTAAAACTTACGAAGCAATCGTAAAAGGTGAACCAATGCCAGATCCTGGATTACCAGAATCTTTCAACGTATTAATGCACGAATTGAAAGGTCTAGGATTAGACATTAGATTAGAGGAATAATATACTGCATACCGCTTAAAGCAATTTAAGCGGTATGCTAAAAGTTTACAAATAATTCGATAGCACCATATATTATGGCAAGAAAACAAGATAAGAATACAGTAAAGAGATTTAACCAAATCTCAATTGGTTTAGCGTCACCAGAGTCTATTTTAGCGGAGTCTAGAGGTGAGGTTTTAAAACCTGAAACTATCAATTATCGAACTCATAAACCTGAAAGAGATGGTTTATTCTGTGAGCGTATCTTTGGTCCTGTAAAGGATTACGAGTGTGCTTGTGGTAAATATAAAAGAATTCGCTACAAAGGTATCGTTTGTGACCGTTGTGGTGTAGAAGTAACAGAAAAGAAAGTACGTCGTGATAGAGTTGGTCATATCAACTTAGTTGTGCCAATCGCTCACATTTGGTATTTCCGTTCGTTACCAAATAAAATAGGTTATTTATTAGGCTTACCATCTAAGAAATTAGATATGATTATTTACTACGAACGTTACGTAGTAATTCAGCCAGGTAACGCTAAAAACGAAGAAGGTGAACCATTACAAAAAATGGACTTCTTAACAGAAGAAGAATACTTAAACATTCTTGAGAGCCTTCCGCAGGATAACCAGTATTTAGATGATTCAGATCCAAACAAATTCTTAGCTAAAATGGGAGCTGAGTGTTTGATTGAATTATTAGCTAGAATTGATTTAGAATCATTATCATATGAATTACGTCATAAAGCCAATACAGAAACGTCTAAACAACGTAAAACTGAGGCTTTAAAACGTTTACAAGTTGTAGAATCGTTACGTGAGTCTAACAATAACAGAGAGAACCGTCCGGAGTGGATGATTATGAAAGTTATCCCTGTTATTCCACCAGAATTACGTCCGTTAGTGCCTTTAGATGGTGGTCGTTTCGCAACATCAGATTTAAATGATTTATACCGTCGTGTAATTATCCGTAACAACCGTCTTAAGAGGTTGGTTGAGATTAAAGCACCTGAGGTAATTTTACGTAATGAAAAACGTATGTTACAGGAATCTGTAGATTCGTTATTCGATAACACGCGTAAATCTTCAGCGGTAAAAACAGATTCTAACAGACCGTTAAAATCATTATCAGATTCGTTAAAAGGTAAACAAGGGCGTTTCCGTCAAAACTTACTTGGTAAACGTGTTGATTACTCGGCACGTTCGGTAATTGTTGTTGGACCTGAGTTAAAACTTTACGAGTGTGGTTTACCAAAAAATATGGCGGCTGAACTTTACAAGCCTTTCGTAATTAGAAAATTAATTGAAAGAGGTATTGTAAAAACAGTTAAGTCTGCTAAGAAAATTATTGACAAAAAAGAGCCTGTGGTTTGGGATATCTTGGAAAATGTTCTTAAAGGACATCCAGTATTACTAAACCGTGCTCCTACGTTACACCGTTTAGGTATTCAAGCGTTCCAACCTAAATTAATCGAAGGTAAAGCGATCCAGTTACACCCATTAGTTTGTACGGCGTTTAACGCGGATTTCGATGGTGACCAGATGGCGGTTCACTTACCATTAGGCCCAGAAGCTATTTTAGAGTGTCAGTTATTAATGTTGGCATCTCATAATATCTTAAATCCAGCGAACGGTTCACCGGTAACGGTACCTTCTCAAGACATGGTTCTTGGTCTTTATTATATGACTAAAGAACGTAAGTCAACTCCGGAAGTGCCAATTAAAGGTGAAGGCTTAACATTCTACGCACCTGAGGAAGTAGAGATTGCTTTCAACGAGAAGCGTGTAGACTTAAATGCAGGTATTAAAGTAAGAACTTTAGATATTAACGAAGACGGTAAGTTAGCTCCAACAATTATTCAAACAACTGTTGGTCGTGTATTATTTAACCAGCACGTGCCTCAGGCAGCAGGTTATATAAACCAGGTACTTACTAAAAAATCGTTAAGAGATATTATTGGTCAAATCCTTAAGTATACGTCAGTTCCTGAAACTGCAGATTTCTTAGATGCTATTAGAACATTAGGATTTAAGTTTGCATTCCAAGGAGGTCTGTCATTCAGTTTAGGAGATATTATTATCCCTGCTGAAAAACAAGGTATGATCGATAAAGCTAATGCTTTAGTTGAAGGTATTACAGGTAACTATAACATGGGACTTATTACCAACAACGAGCGTTACAACCAGGTGATTGATATCTGGACATCAACTAACGCGGAGTTAACCGAGTTGTCTATGAAACGTATTCGTGAAGACCAACAAGGATTTAACTCGGTATTTATGATGCTTGATTCTGGAGCTCGTGGATCTAAAGAACAGATTCGTCAGCTTACAGGTATGCGTGGATTAATGGCGAAACCTAAGAAATCGAATGCAGGTGGAGGAGAGATTATTGAAAACCCGATTCTTTCGAACTTTAAGGAAGGTCTTTCAATTTTAGAATACTTTATCTCTACGCACGGTGCTCGTAAAGGTCTTGCGGATACCGCTCTTAAAACAGCGGATGCGGGTTACTTAACACGTCGTTTAGTAGACGTTTCTCAAGATGTTATCATCAATTCTGAAGATTGTGGTACATTAAGAGGTGTCGAAGTAGAGCCATTAAAGAAAAATGATGAAATCGTTGAAACATTAGCAGAGCGTATCGTTGGACGTGTATCGTTAAACGATGTGTACCACCCATTAACAGATGAGTTATTGGTTGCTTCTGGTGATTTAATTGAAGATAATACAGCGAAAATTATCGGAGAATCTCCGTTAGAAAAAATCGAAGTTCGTTCTCCATTAAGTTGTGAGGCACTTCAAGGTATCTGTGCTAAGTGTTACGGTCGTAACCTTGCAACTGGTAAAATGGTACAACGTGGTGAAGCCGTAGGGGTTGTGGCAGCACAGTCTATTGGTGAGCCTGGTACACAGTTAACACTTCGTACGTTCCACGTAGGGGGTATTGCAGGTAACATTTCAGAGGAGAATAAATTAATCGTTAAGTTTAACGGTATTGCAGAAATCGAAGATTTAAAAACTGTAAAAGGTACCGACAATGAAGGAAACGAAGTTGATATTGTTATCTCTCGTACTAGTGAGGTTAAGTTAATTGATAAGAAAACAGGTATTACGTTAAGTACCAACAATATTCCTTACGGTTCTACATTAATGATCAAAAATGGTCAGGAGTTAGCTAAAGGAGATGTGGTGTGTACTTGGGATCCATATAACGGTGTAATTATTTCTGAATTCGCTGGTAAAGTAAGATATGAAAATATCGAACAAGGTGTTACTTATCAAGTTGAAATCGATGAGCAAACAGGTTTCCAAGAGAAAGTAATCTCTGAATCTAGAAATAAGAAGTTAATTCCAACACTTCACATTGAAGATTCTAAAGGTGAAACCATGCGTTCTTACAACTTACCGGTTGGTTCTCACTTAATGATTAATGATGGTGACAAGATTACGGTTGGTAAAGTATTAGTTAAGATTCCTCGTAAGTCTGCTAAGGCAGGGGATATTACTGGAGGTTTACCACGTGTAACCGAGTTGTTTGAAGCACGTAACCCATCGAATCCAGCTGTTGTAAGTGAAATTGATGGTGTGGTTTCTTTCGGTAAAATCAAACGTGGTAACCGTGAGATTGTTGTAGAATCTAAGTTAGGTGAAGTTAAGAAATACCTAGTTAAATTATCAAATCAGATTCTTGTTCAAGAAAATGATTACGTTAAAGCAGGTATGCCTTTATCAGATGGTTCTGTAACTCCGGAAGATATCTTAAATATTAAGGGACCTTCAGCTGTTCAACAATACCTAGTAAACGAAGTACAAGAGGTATACCGTTTACAAGGGGTGAAAATTAACGATAAACACTTCGAGGTTGTTGTTAGACAGATGATGCGTAAAGTACAGATTATTGATTCTGGAGATACTTTATTCTTAGAAGATCAGTTAGTTCATAAAGCAGATTTTATTCAAGAAAACGATGCGATTTTCGGATTGAAAGTTGTTGAAGATTCTGGAGATTCTACAAATCTTAAAAACGGACAGATTGTTACTGCTCGTCAGTTGAGAGATGAGAACTCATTACTAAGAAGAGAAGATAAGGCACTTGTATCGGCTAGAGATGCTAGACCGGCAACCGCTACGCCAATATTACAAGGTATTACGAGAGCGTCGTTACAAACGAAATCATTTATTTCAGCAGCGTCGTTCCAGGAAACTACTAAGGTACTTAACGAAGCAGCAGTAGCTGGTAAGATAGATAACTTAGAAGGCTTGAAAGAGAATGTAATTGTAGGACACAGAATTCCTGCAGGTACTGGTCTTCGTAAATACCAAGACATTATCGTTGGATCTAAAGAAGAGTTTGACGAAATGATGCAAGTAAAGCAAGAATTAAATTATAACTAATAAGATATCCTGCGAAGGCAGGTGTCTGTAAAATAAAAGCCTTCTTGTATGTATTACTTGAAGGCTTTTTAATTTTAAAACATATAACAATTATTATGGCTGACGAAAACGATAAACCGAAACAAGGACAAATTAATATTGAATTGGACGAGAAAGTTGCTGACGGGCAGTATTCAAATCTGGCAATCATCAACCATTCGGTATCTGAATTTGTTGTAGATTTTGTAAATATAATGCCGGGTGTTCCTAAGAGCAAGGTGAAATCGAGAATCATTTTAACACCGCAACACGCCAAACGCTTACTAAAAGCTTTAGCAGAAAATGTGTCTCGTTTTGAAAATGCCCATGGTGAAATTAAAGATTACGAGCAACCACCTATTCCATTAAATTTCGGGCCAACCGGACAAGCTTAAAAAATTTCATTGAATTTGAATTAGCTGTGACTTAAGATTGTTTGAAATGCATTAAATAACAATCTCCAATTCCATAAAATTTAGGACTAATAGGTCAAGCATAAATAAAAAAAGTCCCATTGAATCTCAATGGGACTTTTTTTCTGTTTAAACAGCTGTTTCTAAAACAGGCTTCTTTTTTACTTCAGCCTTTTTAATACTACTTAGTTTACGTTGATATTTTAGAGCACCTGACGGACAGCGGTTAACCTGTTTTATGATGCGTTCGGCATCACTGGCGTCTAAATCAATCCAAGGAATTATAGAGGTTCTAAAAACGTCTGATAACTCTTTTATACACTTCTCTGAGTGTATGCAAACATTCGGTTCATAAGTCACAGTAACTTCTGAGTTACTGAAAATATTAGCTTCTGTTTTCATAGGTTTTAGCAATTTTTTGGGGTATGAACGTGTTACAAAATTAATTAACTATAACGTTATAGTATAATTTATCTGATTAACGTGTTATATACCCGATAATATGCTGGTATTAAAGTTGTTGAATTATTATAATTGAGGTTTGTATTGTTCTAATTAAAATTCTGATGTAAAATGGAACTTAATACTCGGGTAGGTTTGCTGAGTCATTTGTAGCGAGAACGCCGAGTCTGCTAAGAATACCAATTGCCCTTGTTTGTCTTTAGCCAGATAACGTTGTTTTACGCGTAAAAATTCTTTGTATTCTTCACTTTTGTCATCTTCAGCTTCTACCCAACAGGCTTTGTGAACGTTTAGGTTTTCGTAAGAACATTTTGCGCCGTACTCATGCTCCAAACGGTACTGAATAACTTCGTACTGTAAAGCTCCAACGGTGCCAATGACTTTTCTTCCATTTAACTCTAAAGTGAATAACTGGGCAACCCCTTCATCCATTAACTGGTCGATACCCTTATATAATTGTTTAGATTTTAAAGGATCGGCATTGTTAATATATCTAAAGTGTTCTGGTGAGAAACTTGGGATTCCTTTGTAGTTTATAGTTTCACCTTCTGTTAAGGTATCACCAATTTTAAAGTTTCCTGTGTCGTGTAAACCAACAATATCACCAGGGTAGGAGATATCTACAATTTCTTTCTTTTCAGCAAAGAAGGCATTAGGACTCGAGAATTTTAATTTCTTCCCGTGTCTAACATGTAAATACGGTTTGTTTCTTTCAAATGTTCCTGAAACGATTTTAATAAAAGCCAGACGATCTCGGTGGTTAGGATCCATGTTTGCGTGTATTTTGAAAACAAATCCGGTAAAGTTTTTTTCATCCGGATTTATTAAGCGCTCTTCACTTTGTTTTGGTCTTGGTTTTGGTGCAATTTCTACGAAACAATCTAATAATTCGCGTACTCCAAAGTTATTTAATGCTGAACCAAAGAATACCGGCTGTTGATTTCCGTTTAAATATTCTTCTTTATCAAAATCAGGATAAATGCCGTCTACCAGTTCGATTTCATCACGTAAGGTATTAGCCGATTTTTCACCAACTAATTTATCTAAATCGGGAGACGATAAATCTGAAATTTCAATGGTTTCTTCAATGTTTCGTCTGCTATCACCACTAAACAAGTTAATGTTTTTCTCCCAAAGGTTATAAATACCTTTAAATTCGTAACCCATACCAATAGGAAAACTTAAAGGCACCACTTTTAAATTTAGTTTTTGTTCTACTTCATCCAGCAGGTCGAAAGCATCTTTACCTTCACGGTCTAATTTGTTTATGAATACAATCATTGGAATGTTTCGCATTCTACAAACTTCAACCAGTTTTTCGGTTTGTTCCTCGACCCCTTTTGCAACGTCTATAACTACAATAACACTATCTACAGCCGTAAGCGTTCTAAAAGTATCTTCAGCAAAGTCTTTGTGACCAGGCGTATCTAAAATGTTAATTTTAGTACCGTTATATTCAAAAGCCAATACCGAAGTTGCCACAGAGATACCACGTTGGCGCTCAATTTCCATAAAGTCACTCGTAGCCCCTTTTTTGATTTTGTTACTCTTCACAGCTCCAGCTTCCTGAATAGCACCACCAAAAAGAAGTAATTTTTCGGTTAAGGTCGTTTTACCGGCATCGGGATGCGAAATAATACCAAAGGTACGACGTCTGTTAATCTCTTTTTGAAAACTCATAATTATAATTTGCAAATGGGCTGCAAAGATACTATTAATAAATGCAAAAAATATAATGAATTTGATGTATTTATCATTTTTAAAAGTAGCCGAAAGTGGTAATGTTTTTTAATATTAGTGTAAGATTAAGGCTGTGTTAAAGAGAGGTGTTTAATATGTATTTCGTCGAAAAAAGTATTTTGATATTATATTATTTATTACTTTATGAGAAATAACATAAAAAATAGTTAGTTTTTTATGTTAAAATGTAGTGTTTTGTTGGATTAGTTTTAAAAACTTTAATTTCTCTCTAATAAAATTTTAAAACTGTTAGTAATATCTCAAAACACTTTTTTGAAGGACTTTTACAAGCTTTAAATATACATTAGATATTTATAAGTGCTTGTATTAAAAACTGTAAGATATAAATATGGAGAAACTTACTTTCTTTTTTTTTAGCGACAGCTATTCTGTTACAGTTAGGCTTAATTTTAAGTTTTCTGCCTAAATTTAGATTAAATAACGTATTAACATATATTAAGAAATTATATACATTATTAATTACTCCTAGCAAGGTTGCCAAACCCATTCCTTTCCGGCAATCTATTTCCAAAAACCCAAACCAAATTCAACCACAACTACCACGTCTGTTTATTTTAATTGAGCGGTCGTACAATTATTGCTTACGTAGTGATGTAAATCCATTAGTACGTTAAGGTATTTGAACTATCGGCACAAGTAATTGTCGGTAAATACGATTCTGATTACGATCTATGTTCATAATCGTAGAGTAAAGTTGGGTTAATAGTTAGTTGTTGCAGTGCCTTGCTTGAGTTTTCAAGCAGGGCATTGTGTTTTTTAAAAAGATGTTTTAAAGCATTAGTAAACCACATTCTATTTTGTACTTTTGTTACACTATGAAAGAAGAACAAGTCATTTTAGTCAATGAAAAAGATGAGCCTATTGGTTTAATGCCAAAAATGGAAGCTCACGAAAAAGCATTATTACATCGCGCATTTTCAGTGTTTATTTTTAACGATAAAAATGAACTGATGTTACAGCAGCGTGCCGCTCATAAGTACCATTCGCCTTTATTATGGACCAATACCTGTTGTAGCCATCAACGTGATGGCGAGTCTAATCTGGATGCAGGTAAACGCCGATTGCAGGAAGAAATGGGGTTTGTTGCAGAGCTTAAAGAAACGACTTCATTTATTTATAAAGCGCCTTTTGATAACGGGTTAACGGAGCATGAGTACGACCACGTTATGGTTGGGTATTATAACGATAGTCCCAATATTAATCCTGATGAGGTTGAAGCCTGGAAATGGATGTCGTTAGAAGCGGTTAAGGAAGATATGGCGCTGCAACCGGAAATTTATACCGAGTGGTTTAAAATTATTTTCGATAAATTTTATCAACACATTAATGTGACAAAGTAATGAGAGTAACGGTTAACAGAAAAGCTCATTTTAATGCCGCTCACAGACTTTTTAAAGAAGGTTGGAGCGACGAAAAAAACCTTGAGATTTTTGGGAAATGCAGTAACCCGAATTACCATGGACATAACTACGAATTAATAGTGAGTGTTACCGGTGAAATAGATGAAGAAACAGGGTTTGTAATGGATATGAAAATCTTAAAAGACATTATAAGAGAAGAGGTTGAAGAACCTTTAGATCATAAAAATTTAAATATAGAAGTTGAAGCGTTTAAAACTTTAAACCCAACCACCGAAAATATAGCAGTTTATATTTACAATCAAATAAAACCAAAACTTAATCAAGATTTAAGTCTCGAGGTTACCTTATACGAAACACCTCGAAACTTTGTAACGTATTCAGGAACTTAAACTATGAGTCAATTGTATCCATTAAAATTTAACCCAATTTTAAAAGATAAAATCTGGGGTGGTCAAAAATTAAAAACCGTATTAAATAAAACGTCCAACCTGCCTAACATTGGAGAAAGCTGGGAGATTAGCGATGTTGAAGGTGATACCTCTATTGTTTCCAACGGAAGCTTAAAAGGACAATCTTTAAAGGAATTATTAGAAACTTATAAAGGTGATTTAATAGGTGATAAGAACTATAAGGTTTTTCAAAATAAGTTTCCATTATTAATTAAGTTTATCGATGCTAAGGAAGATTTGTCCATTCAGTTGCACCCTAATGATGAATTAGCTGCTAAAAGGCATAATTCGTTCGGAAAGACCGAAATGTGGTATGTCTTTCAAGCCGATGAGGATTCGAATTTAATTGTTGGGTTCAATCAGGAGATGACACCTGAAAAATATCTTGAGCATTTAGAAAATAAAACGCTTACGAAAATCTTAAATTTCGATAAGGTTCAAACCGGAGACACGTATTTTATTGAAGTTGGTCGAGTACATGCCATAGGAGCAGGTGTAATGGTTGCTGAAATTCAGCAAACCAGTGATATCACGTATCGCGTTTACGACTGGGATCGCGTTGACGATCAAGGTAACGAACGTGAGTTACATAATGATTTAGCTATCGATGCAATTGATTTCGATATGCCAGATAATTTCAGAGTGACTTATGATAAAACGGAAAACATTTCTAATGAAATGGTAAGTTGCCCGTATTTTACAACAAGTTATTTAAAAGTGACCGAATCTTTGAAAAAGGAAAATAAAGAGGATTCTTTCTTGATTTATATGTGTGTTGAAGGTGATGCCGAAATTTCTGCAAATGGAGTTTCAGAAACCATTAAAAAAGGAGAGACGCTATTACTTCCGGCAGCCATTAAAAATTTCGAAATACATGCTAAAGACGCTACGCTTTTAGAAGTATATGTATAAAAACAAAAAAATCCCAAGTCATGCACTTGGGATTTTTATTTAGCAAGCCGTTTTACTTTCGTTAAACTGGACGTTATCTACAGGGAAATTAAATAATGCACTACAAATTCTCTCGTGATGATTTAAGGTGTTTTTAGGTTTTGTTACCAGAATATTTACCAGGTAGCCGTCAGCGGTTTGTTTTACTAACTGTGCTTGTATGGTAAGTTTATCTTTCACAAAAGCATTTTTATGCATTTTAAATTTATAATTGGTAAATTCAGGAACCTCCTGTAAATAAAATCCTTTAACAGGAATGGCAGCAATATGTTTTACTGTATCGTAAAGTGTGCTTGGTAATAAAAATCCGTTAGCGTTAGTTATTTTTTTTGTTACTGTAAAAGGTACGTTTGTATGTATGTTAGTGTTCATAATTTAAATTTTTAAGGGTACAACAATATCGGTATGAGTCTGTGGTGTCTAGGCATAAAACATAAGGCCTTGGCTGATAAATAATAAAACTTAATGGTAGACTGGACGTTTCGGGTAATGGATTTCATGGTTTTCATAATTCAAAAAATTTATGTTTATAAATGGATTTAAAATAAAAAAGGTGCTTTTTGAAAAAAAGCACCTTTTGTTGTTTATAGTTGTAATATTATGTTACATGTATTCAAGATGCTCACAGGATTGTTTAGATTTTAACATGGTAAAAGCGACCGCGTTCCACTGTTGTGAAATACGGGTACAAATTTGCTTATATGACATGTTTAATGTGTTCATCGGAGTAAATTTAAGGATAATTTTTTTATTATTAATTATTTAAATTAAAAATAAGTGATTTTTATTTAGGATTAATGTAATTTTGCGGCAAATAAAACACAATTTAATTATGGCAAATAAAAGAGACCTTAAGAAAGACATCAACTATGTATTAGGAGACATTATTGAGGCAGTTTATGTTTGGGAGTATGCTAATACAGATAAGGATACTAAAGAAAGTTCTGCTATTATAGACGAGGCTATTGCTACGTTTGATGAATTAATCGCAAAGGTAAACGAAAAGCCTGCTGATACTGCAAAGGCTCATTTTAAAGGAATTAAGAATGAGTTAGAAAGCAAAGGAAATGCATTGATTGAAAAAATTAATAAATTAAGTTAATTTTTTTTGACGGATTGTTTGCAGATTTAATTTAAGAGATTATATTTGCACCCGTCAAAAACGCCGATATAGCTCAGCTGGCTAGAGCAGCTGATTTGTAATCAGCAGGTCGTGGGTTCGAGTCCCTCTATCGGCTCTAAAGCTTCACAAAAGTGAAGCTTTTTTATTGACAAACTGGCATTCAAAGTTATTTTGTTAATTTTGAATGAATTGAAAATGCCGATGTAGCTCAGCTGGCTAGAGCAGCTGATTTGTAATCAGCAGGTCGTGGGTTCGAGTCCCTCCATCGGCTCTAAAAAGCTTCACTTAAAGTGAAGCTTTTTTTATTGGGATTTATTAATAATGATACTGTTAAATATTTTTATAATATAGAATAGTAAAGGTTAGACAAAAAAAGCCATTCAAATTTTTGAATGGCTTTTTTGTTTTTAACAGATTAAGGTTTTTTACTTTTCTGTAGCTTTAATTTTATCGATAAACTTTTGTAATTCCTTACCGTATTTCGAAGCTTTTACGTTTTCAGATAAAGAGTTATTAATGGTATCTAATAAATTTATTTTAGCATTGTAAATTTCAGATAAGGCTAAATAGGGAGCGACCTCGCTGTTTTTATTGTTCAAAGCGAAATTAACCGTAAATAAATAACGTCTTTTAATTAGGTTTTGAGACACCTTGTCGATGCTATCCAGTTTCTCCTGATTGTTTTCTTTTTTAGCTTCAAAACCAGCTTTAATTAAATCTAGGTTTTGGTAGTTAAGTCGGCTAATCATTTCATTATAATTTTCCAATACTTTTTGCTGTTCAGAGCCTTTAATTTTAGCATCAACAGCAAAGTTTTTAACGCTTGTGTTAATTTCAGTTATACCTTTATCGGCAAAGAAGGAGATTCTTTCGTTTTCAGCTGTGTTTTTGTTTAAATATAAGAAGAACATTTCTGGAGATTCAATAGCGCTGTGTAGCTCTAATTCTGAATTTCCATTTACTTCAACAGAGTCGATAGTAACCAATGCAGTATCCTGTATTTTCTTTAAATAAACCGTTCCTTTTTTTAATCCTTTAATGTTTGTTTTTACGACTAAGTCGTGTTGTTCTTTTCCGCAAGAAATGATTGATAATGCTAAGATTAAAAATGCAATTTTTTTCATGTATTAGTTTGTTTTTAGAATCGCAAATATGCTAATAAAATTGATAAATATTATGCAGCCGAAGCTAATTCCATCAAAATTGTACAGACAATTGCTGAAATGGTTCCAATGGCGTATCCGAAAACCGCTAGTAAAACGCCCACAGTTGCTAGTGACGGATGAAAAGCTGAAGCGACAATAGGGGCAGAGGCTGCTCCACCAACATTTGCCTGACTTCCTACAGCTAAAAAGAAATAAGGTGCTTTTATAAGTTTGGCAACTAATATTAGTAATCCGGCGTGAATACTCATCCAGACTAAACCGACAGCAATAAGACCGATGTTATCAAAAATTAATTTTAAATCCATTTTCATTCCGATGGAGGCTACAAGAATATAGATGAATACACTACCTATTTTACTGGCTCCGGCGCCTTCATAGTTTTTAGCCTTGGTATAGGAAAGCAGAATAGCTATAACAGTTGCTAAACTAATCATCCAGAAGAATTCTGAGTCTAAGAAGGTAAACATGTTTCTGATGGTAGCATTTTCAATAGATGAAACGATACTTCCAAAGAATGGCGCTAAATACTCAGCTAAAAAATGAGCCATACTTACGGTCCCGAAAGCAATAGAAAGCATAAGCATATAGTCTGTTAAAGTAGGATTCTTTTTAATGCTTTCAGTAAATTGAGACACCTTGTCTTTTAAGCTATCAATAGACGAGGTGTCGGCCTTTAACCACTTGTTAATTTTATCGCGTTTACCAATACCTATTAATAAAATGGCCATCCAGATATTCGCAACAACAATATCAACGAAAACCATTCCGCCGTAAAGTTTTTGGTTATATCCGTAAATTTCAAGCATGGCAGTTTGATTCGCACCACCACCAATCCAGCTACCAGCTAGAGTAGATAGTCCGCGCCATACGGCATCAGGTCCGGCACCACCAACGGTTTCTGGAGAAATTATAGAAATTAAAAGAATCGCTATAGGCCCGCCAATGATAATACCTACGGTTCCAGTGAAAAACATGATAAGGGCGCGCCAACCTAAGTTAAAAACGGCTTTTAAATCGATACTTAATGTCATTAATACGAGTGCAGCAGGTAGTAAAAACCGACTTGTAATAAAGTAAATGTTACTTTTATGTTTTACGACTTCCTGAGCTTCGTTTATCGTTTCCCATTCAGGTGAGATTAATCCTATAGAAGTTAATACAGCAGGAACCATATAGGCCATAAACAAGCCTGGAACAATTTTGTAAAATTTAGGCCAAAATCCTGAGGTTCTAGATTCCGTGTAAAAAACAAAACCCAGAGATAACATTAATAGTCCAAATGTAATGGTGTCGTTAGTAAATAAAGGTGAATTGTGCATTATTATATTTATATTTTGGTGGGGCAAATTAGTAATAATAAGTGAATTCGATGGGTATTTTAATAAGGAATTAAGAAGGTATAAGTGTAAGGTAGAGAAGGGAATAAAATATTTAAAAGATAAAGTACCCTTTGAAATTTAGTTTGGCACAGTAATTGGTTTCTTATTTACAGTTGCATTCATATAAAAGTTTATTGAGTGGTTACTTTAAGCTTTTGAATTGCATTTCATATTTTTGGTTGGTTAGTTAAAGAAAAAAGCATCCCATTTGGATGCTTTTTTTCATTGATTATCCATTATTAGAAAGGTCATGAGTTTCTTTTAATTCCAGATTTTCTACAAAATATTTAACATCTAAACGATGTATTTCGTCGATAAAATACTATTTTTAATCTACAAATGTTAAAATTTAATGCATTTCATCGAATATTAATGCTTTTTATCGTTGAGTAATGTTTAATAATTATATATTTGAAGTGTACTAAATAATATACTTTTTAGTTCAATGGATTAATTAATTAATATTTGCATTATGTTGTTATTAAGGAAACCCTAAATCTACATCGTAATATAAAAGCAAATTAGAAAAGACCGAGTTTGAGGGAACTCGGTTTTTTTGTTTTCCATAGTTTGAGATAGCTGCATTTTATTTATTTTAGCATGCATGAGCAGCTTAATAAAATACCTTTTCTTTTTCTTTATTTCATATTCATTTGCACAATTACCTGAGGGGTTTGTATATGCTAAAGAAGTGATTCCAGATTTAGATGTAGATTTACGTTATTATTCCTCTAATAATTTTGTGGGCCAACCCGTAAAAGGATATAAATCGCATCAATTGATTCTTACTCGACAAGCGGCGGAAGCATTAAAACACGTTCAGGATGAGCTGCAAAATCAGAATTTGTGTTTAATGGTATTTGATGGTTACAGACCACAGCAGGCAGTTAATCATTTTATGAGTTGGGCAAGAGATTTAAATGATACGGTAAATAAGCAAAGGTTTTATCCTGATGTGGATAAACAGCATCTTTTTAAAGAAGAATACATTGCTACACGCTCCGGACACAGTAAAGGGAGCACCGTTGATTTGACTATAATTGATGGAAACACCGGAGATCCCTTGGATATGGGCAGTGATTTTGATTTTTTTGGTGAAGCGTCATGGGTAAATTACAGCCATATTACTGATGCTCAAAAAGCCAATCGCAGGTTGCTTCAACAGGTTATGTTAAAGTATGGCTTTAGAAATTACGCTAAAGAATGGTGGCATTTTACCTTAAAAAACGAACCTTTCCCTACAACATATTTTGATTTTCCGGTGGAGTAATTTTTAATACCAGCGTTTCTTTTTCTTTTTAGAACCTTCGCTTTTACGCCCTTTTTTATGTTTACTTCCCTGTGTTTTCGATTTGTGAATTTCAGGTTTCGATTTCGGATCTAAGGGATAAGGATGGTCTTCAATAACATCCAATTGTAATTGAATAAGTTGCTGAATGTTGGTGATATATGTTTTTTCATCAGCGGAGCATAGAGAATATGCCGTTCCGCTTTTTCCGGCTCTGGCGGTTCTGCCAATACGGTGCACGTAAGTTTCCGGTACGTTTGGTAAATCGAAATTAATAACGGCATCTAATTCGTTAATATCAATACCACGGGCGGCAACATCGGTAGCAATTAAAATATTTACATAGCCGTTTTTGAATTTATTTAAAGCTTCCTGACGTAAATTCTGTGTTTTGTCGCCGTGAATGCTCTCCACCTTATAACCATTCTTTAATAGGGTTTGTTCTAATTTATCTACACCAAATTTAGTGCGTCTGAAAATAAGGATACTTCCTTTTATGGTATTTCTTAATAAGTGCAAACACAGTTCAATTTTATTGCGTTTCGGTACATAATATAACACTTGATTAATGTTTCTAGAAGTAGACGAATTGGTAGCCACTTCAATACGTTCCGGATTGTTTAGGATGGTATTGGCTAACTGTTCAACTTTATAAGGAATCGTTGCCGAAAACAATAAAATCTGTTTTTCTTTAGTACACAGACGTTCAATTTTTTTAACATCGTCAATAAAGCCCATGTCTAGCATTAAATCGGCTTCATCTAAAACTAAAGTCTCAACATAATCTAGATTCAGTAAATCCTGTTTGTGTAAATCTAAAAGTCTTCCTGGTGTTGCAATTAAAATATCAACCCCTTTATTTAAAATGTCTTTTTGAGGTTCTATTGAAGTTCCTCCAAATACAACAGCCGTTCTTAAATTGGTGTAGGTACTGTAGGTTTTAAAATTTTCAAGAATTTGAACCGCTAATTCTCTGGTTGGGCTTACAATTAAAGCTTTTATTTTTTTTCCGTTTTTAGGTGCATCTTGATAATCGAATAGCGATTGCAAGATAGGAAGCGCGAAAGCAGCAGTTTTACCGGTTCCGGTTTGCGCAGATACAATAACATCTCTTTTGTCTAAAACGAATGGAATGGTTTTTTCCTGAACAAGTGTAGGATTGTCGTAACCGGCTTCGGCGATGGCTCTTAAAATGGGTTTATTTAATTGTAAGTCTTTAAATGACATAGTAATATTTTATGCCACAAAGATAAGGTAATTTTAAATGAGGATTTTTTTTATTTTAATGGCATTCCAGGTGTCATCAACCGAAAGCAGTTTTGTAGGTTTTAATCGGTAATCGCCTAAAAAGTCCCAATCGAATTCAATATGCAATTTAGAAATCTCGCTGATGGTCGTTTCATTTGGGTAAAATACCCAAATAACGGAAGCATCTAATAAACGGGGGAACAGGGTAAGCATTTGGTTTACGAAATCTTCTTTGGTATCAACAAACACCAAAGCACACTCCACACAAGAGGTAGTTACTAAAGATTCTGAATAACTAATCTCGTCAAAAATGTCACTAAAGGATTCCGGTTTATTTAAAATATAAACGTCTTTAAAATGGTGAAGCTTTAATTTTTTTGGTAGTGTTCGCATATTCTAAATATACAAAAAATATCAAGATCTTGAAAAAGGAAAGGTGGAATCCTATGAATTTACAAACCGTTTTAATTCCTCTCGTTTTTTAGGCGGAACGGAGTCGCTATTAATGATTTTTAGCAACAACTCCTGATCTTTTTCTGTATTATAAAGTAAATTAAAAAACTGATGAATACTGATGCTATTCGGGGCTTTCTCAACAAGTTGAAATTCATCTCCGGCACTCACAAATCCTTCTTCTAAAACGCGAACATAAGTACCGGAAAACCCATGAGCAATAAACTGTTTTAAAATGTCCTGAGAGCCGAATTTAACACCTAATTTCCAGCAAGGTTCACGAGGTTCTGTAATTTGAATCAAAGCAGAGCCTACTTTATAAATATCACCGACAAATATTTTAGTTTCATCAAGGTTGTCAACCGTTAAATTTTCTCCAAACATGCCATAGTTCCAGGTGAGGCTGGGGTAGAGTGTTTTCCAATAACCGTAGTGATTTTTAGAAAATAAATAACACGCTTTAAATTCTCCTCCATGATATTTTCTATCAATAACACTATCATTTTTTACGTCACTTTTTCCTAAAAAAATTGGCGTGTTTGTTGGGGTTTTGTAAATGCCTGTTTGTACCGGTTTGTTATTCCAGGTTACAGTTGTTGGGACGGCAATATTAGTTGTTGTTATGTGCATGACATGTGCTGTTTGGTTGTTGGTAGAAAGGTATCAAATTTTAGTGATGGAAAAAAATATAGAAAATTTTAAAACCGCAACTTTCTTTTTTGCGTAGGTGTGGTAAGCCCCGAATATTGAAGTAATTATTAATCAATAAATTATACATTATGAAAACAATTCAATTATTCGCATGCGGGGTTTTAGCATTCACACTAACCAATTGTCAAACCGAATCGGTAGACTCCTCAATGATAGATGGCTATAATAGTAAGGCCAGTAAATCTTACGAAATGGATGAAGCAATGAAAGGACATTCCGTGTATGTGTCATCAAATACTTCGGGGATGTTAAGCATTTTTAATGTGCAAGAAGCGTTAGAAATGCCAAGTATGAAAGTTTTAAGCTTACCTTATATGGATGCCGATGGCGTAGAATACGATGCTAATCGGGACGCAATTTATCAGGTAAACCGATCGGATAAAGCTTTGGTAGCTCTGTCCAATATTTCTGAAGCCATGAATGGCGATGTACTGATACCAACGGCGATGGGGCCATCGACTTTTGAAAATGGAAGAGGATCAGATTTATATAATAATAAAGTTGTGGTTGTTGATGATGTAACACCAGGGAAACTGGTGAGCTATCATGTAAATGAAGAGGTTATTTCTGATTTCAGACAATATCATGTGGGGTTTGAAGTTTGGGATGTTCATGTAAATGGTAAAGATTTGTGGGCGATTGAAGACGTATCAAGTAATCTAGTTTACTTCGAGAATTTTCATAACGCTAAAAGCGGCGATTTAATGTATACAGCTAAAGTAGCAATCGAAGGTTTGGTGCGTACACATGGACTAGATTATGATGCAGGAACAGATACCATGGTATTAACCGATATAGGTTCTGCTTCGGGTATGCCTACTTCAGCTTCAGATGGTGCCTTAATAATAATTCACGATTTTTCAGCTAAATTCATGACTGCAGCCGAAAGTGGAATGATTGGTCTGGATGACCAGATTAGAATTGAGGGAGACTTAACGGAGTTAGGAAACCCTGTTGATGTTGCTATAAGTACAGATAAACATGCCATTTTTGTAGCCGAGCGCGCGCAGCAAAAATTATTGATTTTCGATATGCCTATGAGCAGTGGGAATTATGCGCCAGTCTACTCAAGTTCTGTTCCCGGAGCAAGCTCTGTAACTATCGATTTTTAATTAAAATATATAATTGTGAAATTTAATATCGGTTAAGGGATAACGTGTTAAATTCGTGAATCTCTTGCTTCGAGAGCAAGAGGTTTTTCTTTAAGCAATTTGTTCCAAACCTCCAGGGAAAGGCCGGTAAGCATAATACTGCAGAACGTCTTCGAGAGCCAATTTAAGAGCTTTGTTAATGGGGACAATGGTATGACCTAATTTAAAGTCTATTTGCGCCAGTTGCATATAGTAGTCGGTAAACATAGGAATGTACAATCCGGCATTAATGGCTTCCATAGTTTCATTATAAAAATTCTGCTGATTTTCTTTTATAATTTTACAGGTTATCAAACGCTTTTTACCATATTTATCTCTTGATGCCGCATAACCAAAAAGTCTGCAAATGAGTCCGCGATAGCGATAGTTTTCACAGCTACCTAAAAGCGTATCGGTTAAATTTAAAGGACTGTATAAATGACAAACCGAATGCTTTGTTTTTGGTTTAAGAGTTTTTAAAGCATCTTCGGCTTTGCCGATTAGATACATATGAAAAGCCCAGGGAAGAAATTCCAATGGAGAAGCTTCAATAGTTGCATTGGTGCAACAATTTCCGCAGCCAGTTAAACATTGTAATTTGGAGTGATTTTGAAATTGAGAAATCTCTAAATCGAGTTGGCTGAATAACGCTTCAACCAGTTTTACTTTTTGTTCTATTGACATAAAAATGACACGCAAAAATATGTGCGAATGTAAACGAAAATTCGATTGTTTGTTACGGTGTTTATTTCTTTTTTAAGAATAAAAAAAGCCATCTTTAATTAAAGATGGCTTTTATATTTTTTAAGGCTAAAAATGTTTAGTTTACAGACTTAAGCTCTATATCGAAAATTAAAACAGAACCCCCAGGAATTCCGTTATAATAATAGTTGCCATAGCCTAAATGAGAAGGGATATAAAGCGTGCCTTTACTGCCTTCGTTAAAATAAGGAATACCTTCTTTCCAGCCTTCAATCACCTGGTCTAGTGCAACAGTAGAGCCCGATACGGTGCTTTCTCCAAAAATATTACCATCTAAGAAAGAGCCGGTGTAAGCCACAGTTACTTTGTCTGAACTGGTAGGATAGACACCGGTTCCTGGTTCATTTATTACGTAATATAATCCAGAACCTGTGCTTTGAGCTTCAATGTTATTTTCGGTTAAATATTCTTGAATTTGAATATCGTTTTCTGTTTTGTAATTCACATAAACTAATTCAATATCAAAAATGATTACTGAGCCTGCCGGAATATCATTTTGTTTGCTACTCCCGTAGCCCAAATGTGCCGGAATGATTATTTTACCACGACCACCTTCTTTGAACTTTGTTAATCCTTCTGCAAAGCCAGGAATAACATATTGAAGGTAGAAAGAAGCGCCTTCAGTGCTTTCATCGAAAACGTCACCGTTGGTCAAATAACCTGTGTAAATCACTTTAACACGATCAGAGGCTTGCGTCGGCATTTCGCCCGTACCTTGCTCGTCAATAACATAGTACAAACCTGTAGCGGTTTTTTCAGCGGTTAAGTTGTTTTCAGAAATGTAAGCCTGAATTTCTTCATCGTTTTGAACACTGTAATCAACAGGTTCATCGGTACTACAAGACACAAAAAATAGAAATGCCGTAGCTAATACAAATAATTTTTTCATAGTTTTTTAGGGCAAATATAAAGCAACTTAATAATTTAATCTACCTTTTTAAGCGTTAGTGTTTCGCTGCCGTTATCATCGAAAAATGAAAGGGTTAAATTATCCTGTTTATAACTCACAGAGCTGTTCAGTGCTTTGTGGAAATTACTTGGAATAGTCATATCCGGACACATCTTTCTGGTAGCTGCGATGGGGCCGAAACTGATGTTTCTGGCTGTAATGTTTTTAATCGCCCCGGTGAAATTATTACATCCATCAGTTCCGGAAATCTGCATTTTAGAAATGTTAATTTCCAGATTAGGTGTTTGTCTTGAATTGCTTATAGCACTGCCATGTATTGCGGTTACAGACCAAATGTCGTTTAATGCCATTTTAGGATCTTGCTTTTTTTCTAAAACTTTAACTAAGTTGTATTTAATTGAAGAGGCATCAGCAGGAACGTCTTTAGTATCCAGTGCAGTTTCGGCTACTTCAATTTTTTGAAAATATCCAAATTCAAATTCAAAGCCTTCAATGGGTGCAGAGAATGTACTCCAGGTTGCTTTATCGACATCTGCTCCTTTATAAACTTGTAGACACTGCATTTTTCCGGCGCCAACACTGCAGTCGGTTTTTACACTATTTACCCAGTAGGTGGTTGTTTTTATAGAATTACAAGATGTAAAAAGCGTAGCTATAATGGTTATTGGTAACATGGTTTTTAGTAATGACATATCTCAATATATTTAAAAGTTATTCTGTATCCTTTTCAAATGTCTTGCCAATTTTCAGATTAATAAGTTAATGAAATGTTATAAAAATAAAAAGCCTCATTTAAATTAATAAAATGAGGCCTTAAATTATAGAAAGTAATTAATGTTTACTTTAAAATCTCGTAGCTGCGTTTAATGAAGTTTGTAAGTTCTTCTCCTTTTAGTAAACCTTGAGATAAACGCGCTAAATCTAAACTTTGGTTGATTAAGCGTTCTTGATCGGCTTTATCCCCTTTATTTAAAATGTCGCTAACTAAATTTGAATTTGTATTCACAACAAGGTTGTACATTTCTGGCATATTACCAAACATACTCATGCCACCACCACCAGTCGCCTGCATTTCTTTCATGCGACGCATAAATTCTGGTTGCGTAATGATGAAAGGAGACGCATTGCTATCCATAGCTTCCAGTTGTACCATGAATTTTTCAGAAGGAATCACGTCTTTTAATAATTCATCTAAAGCTTTCTTTTGATCCTCATCTAACTTAGAAATCGTAGTTTCATCTTTCTTAATTAAATTATCGATATGGTCGCCATCAACACGCGCAAATGAAATGTTTTCTTTTGTGGTTTCTAACTTTTGAATTAAATGAGAAACAATAGGAGAATCTAATAATAATACCTCGTAGTTTTTCGCTTTAGCAGCTTCTATGTAACTGTGCTGAGCATCTTTGTCGGCAGCGTAAAGAATAACTAATTTACCATCTTTATCAGTTTGATTGGCTTTTATTTTGTTGAAAAGCTCCTCGTAAGTATAGTAAGAACCGTCTACTGTTGGGTATAAAGCGAAAGCATCAGCTTTTTCGAAGAATTTTTCTTCTGAAAGCATACCGTATTCAATTACTACTTTAATGTCGTTCCATTTCGCTTCAAAATCTTCACGGTTATTGTTGAATAACGATTTTAATTTATCGGCTACTTTACGCGTGATGTATGATGAAATCTTTTTAACAGCACCATCAGCCTGTAAATACGAACGTGATACGTTTAATGGAATGTCTGGTGAATCGATAACCCCGCGAAGCATGGTTAAGAATTCAGGAACGATGCCTTCCACATTATCGGTTACAAATACTTGGTTTTGGTATAACTGAATTTTATCTCTTTGAATGTTCATATCCTGTCCTAACTTCGGGAAGTATAAAATACCAGTTAAGTTAAACGGATAATCTACATTTAAGTGAATGTGGAATAACGGATCTTCGAATTGCATTGGGTACAACTCACGGTAAAAGTTTTTATAATCTTCATCCTCTAAATCGGTTGGTTGTTTTGTCCAGGCCGGGTTAGGGTTGTTGATGATGTTATCAACCGTAATTTTTCTGTGAGGTTCTTTCGTTTCTTTTCCGTCTTTGTCGGTAATCGTTGCAGGTTCATGCTCAGGATCGTTAATTTCCTTGGTTCCAAATTTAATTGGAATAGGCATAAACTTGTTATATTTTAGAAGTAACTCACGAATACGAGATTCTTCTAAGAATTCAGTTGAATCTTCAGCAATGTGAAGAATAATTTCAGTTCCTCTATCTTCTTTAGTAGCTTCTTCCAAAGTGAATTCCGGAGAACCGTCACAGGTCCAGTGTGCAGCAGGAGCACCTGTGTGCGATTTGGTAATGATTTCTACTTTTTCAGCTACCATAAATGCTGAGTAAAAACCTAAACCAAAATGACCAATAATACCTGAATCTTTAGCCGAATCTTTGTATTTATCTAAGAATTCTTCAGCACCGGAAAAGGCCACTTGATTAATGTATTTTTCAACCTCTTCGGCACTCATACCAATACCCTGATCGATAATGTGAAGTTTTTTACCTTCTTTATCTATTTTAACTTCAATTTGTGGGTTGCCATATTCTGAAGTCGATTCACCAATACTTGTTAAGTGCTTTAATTTTAAAGTAGCATCTGTACCGTTACTAATTAACTCACGTAAAAAGATTTCGTGGTCACTGTATAAGAATTTTTTAATGAGAGGGAAGATGTTCTCTACCGATACATTAATATTTCCTTTTGTCATGATATATAGTTTTATTGTGTTTATAATTATTGTTTACTGCTTATTCAACAAAAATGCCAAGACAATAAATGTGACAAACTGACATTAAAAAGGTCATCCTACAGATATAGAATGACCTTTTTGTGAATTTTTATATTAGGAAGTATTTACTTTTCTACCATTCTGTTCTTTACATGTTTCTCCAGCCATTGATCTTGTTCCCATAATAGATGAAGAATAGATTCTTCAGCGGCATAACCATGACTTTCTTTCGGCAGCATTACTAATCTTACTGGTGCGCCTAAACCTTTTAAAGCGTTAAAATAGCGCTCACTTTGTAGAGGGTAAGTTCCGGAGTTGTTATCGGCTTCTCCATGAATAAGTAATAAAGGAGTTTTCATAGTATCGGCATGCATAAAGGGAGACATTTGGTAATAGATCTCTGGAGCTTCCCAATAATTACGTTCTTCACTCTGGAATCCGAAAGGGGTTAAGGTCCTGTTATAGGCACCACTTCGTGCAATACCAGCAGCAAACAGGTTGGAGTGTGATAACAGGTTAGCCGTCATGAAGGCTCCGTATGAATGTCCGCCAACAGCTACTTTGTTTCTGTCAATATAACCTAAATCGTCAACAGCATCAATGGCTGCTTTAGCATTGCCAACTAATTGTTTAATGAAGGTGTCGTTAGGCTCCTCATTTCCTTCGCCAACAATTGGAAATGAAGCGTCGTCGAGAACAACATAGCCTTTGGTCACCCAAAAAATAGGAGAACCATAGGATGGATATGTAAATTCATTTGAGTTAGAGGTACTTTGTCCTGCACTGCTTTTATCTTTGTATTCTCTTGGGTAGGCCCACATCACCATAGGATATTTTTTGCCTGGTTCATAATTGGTAGGCAAGTATAACGTTCCGGTTAGTTCTAAACCATCGTAACGTTTGTATTTAATGATTTCTTTATGAACACCTTGTATGCTTTTAAACGGATTCTCAAATTGAGTAATCGGTATGGGAGCGATTCGTTTTTTTATATTTCTAATGTAATAATTGGGATACTCATTTTTAGATTCAATTCGTACTAAAATTTCGCCCTTATTCATATCTAGAGCCATAGAAATATCTTCAATTTTGTCTTTAAGAGCAGATTGATATAATCGGGTTGTTTTTTTTGTTTTTAAATCGAATTCATCAATAAAAGGAAATTTTCCGTTTTCAGTATAACCGTCCCCAATTAAAAAGATTTTGTTCTTATTGATGTTTAAGGTGTAGCGTCCATATTCATTTTTGGATGTTACGGGGAATCCGGGATCGCTATATACATCTTGATAATTTCTGTCGTAAATAACTTCCGGTTTTGTTTTGTTGTTTGAAGGGTTGAAGATATAAGCTTTGGTGTTTCTGGTATTCCACCATCTATCTACGGCAATAGCTGTAGTTTCGTTACCCCATTCAATTCCTGCATAGCGGTTAATGATTTTTAATAATGATGTAGGTTGGTCTGTAAAAGGCGCTTTCTGTTGAAAAATTTCGTCTCTATAATCGACCTCAATAGCAGGGTCCCCTTCATCCAAAGCTTCTGCCCAAACGAGAGTTGCGGGTTGGTCGCCTCGCCAAGAAAGATCTCGCATGCCTGTTCTAACGGCCATAAAACCTTGAGGTAAATCTTCAATTAAAGGCACTTCTAAAACGGTTTTAATGAGATTGGCATCGGTGTCGTAAACAGAAGTTGTTGAAGGAAATCTGTAATAAGGAACTAAATAAGAAAAGGGTTTATTTATGGTTTCTACCATGATGTAATTGCCATCTGGAGAAAAGGAGATGTCTGAATACATATTGCTTGCCATCCATGGTGATTCATTTCCATTTAAATCTACTTTGCGTAATTCTGAAGTTATTAATTGTTCAAAGTTATGTTCGTCAGTTTTGTTTTTTAGTAAATCTTGATACGTTCTGTTTTGAGCCATAACGCCAGCTTCACTCTCCGAAACCGTTGGGCCGGTAGGAACAGCGGTTTTGGTGTCAATTAAATCTTGTCTGTTTTCAGGTAAAACCTTAACTAATAGTGAGCTATTATTTTTAAACCAATAAAAAGGATTTCCCGTATTGGCATTTAAATTATCGTTTGTGATTTTTTTTGCGGATTTAGTAGCTATGTCTAAAATCCAGAGTTCAACACCATTTGAAGTAGTGTTTGTAAACGCCATTTTTTCCTGATTTGGTGACCAAGAGAAATGGGATAACCTTGCATTTGTAGGCAAGCCCGTGGCATCACTTTCAGAATCTTTTCTGCCAACACGAACTTTTATATTATTGTAGTAACGTTCTCTGCTGCTTATATTGGTTTTTGGGTTAATGCGTAAACCTCCTAATCGCATTTCGGTTTCAGATAGGGTGGCTATACTTTTAAAATTATTTCGGTATAGAAATACCATGTTTTCTCCTTTATAGTCAATTCTAATGGCGGGAGCTAAAGGAGCGGTAGCGAGTTCTAAAATTTCTTTTGATGGCTTTTGGTAAGTTAAGTTTTCTTGTCCATAGATATTTAACCCGGCGACGAGAAAACAGTAAAATAGAATGTTTTTCATTTTGAATGATTTGAATTAGTCAAGCATTAAATTTAATTAAATCAATGTAATAAAATTGAAAAGGAATGTTAAAAACCATGTTGTTTATTATAACGGTTAAGTTTGCTTTTTCATGGGTTTTTATAGATTTGATAATAAATAATCTTTAACTTGTAACTAGTATAACTAAACTAAATTGTAGAGATGTATAATTCAAAAATTATTGGGTTAGGAAAATATGTGCCGGATCATGTGGTGACGAATCACGATTTATCAAAAATGATGGATACAAATGATGAATGGATTCAGGAACGCACGGGTATACAGGAACGTCGATGGGTAAAAGAAGGCAGTGGAGATACCACAGCAACTATGGGAGTTAAAGCTGCTAAAATTGCCATAGAGCGCTCTGGAATTGATAAAGACGATATCGACTTTATCATTTTCGCAACCTTAAGTCCCGATATGTATTTTCCCGGTCCGGGCGTTCAGGTGCAGCATGCTTTAGATATTAAAACGATTGGTGCTTTAGATGTCCGTAATCAGTGTTCCGGTTTTGTATATGCCCTCTCTGTGGCCGACAATTTTATAAAAACCGGTATGTATAAAAACATTCTGGTTATTGGAAGTGAATTGCATTCTCACGGGTTAGACAAAACCACACGAGGGCGTGGCGTTTCGGTTATTTTTGGTGATGGGGCCGGAGCTGCAGTTTTAACCAGAGAAGAAGACAATAGCAAAGGGATTTTGTCTACACATTTACATTCACAGGGTGAACATGCCGAAGAATTGGTGCTAACTGCCCCGGGCATGGGAACACGTTGGGTGAATGATATTTTGGCAGATAACGACCCGAATGACCAAAGTTATTACCCGTATATGAACGGACAGTTTGTGTTTAAAAATGCGGTGGTGCGTTTTAGTGAAGTCATTATGGAAGGCTTGATGAAGAATAATTTAACACCCGATGCAATCGACATGCTTATTCCGCATCAGGCGAATTTGCGCATTGCACAGTTTATTCAGAAGAAATTTAATTTAAATGATGACCAGGTGTTCAATAATATTCAAAAATACGGAAATACAACAGCGGCTTCTATTCCTATTGCCTTAACAGAAGCCTGGGAGGAAGGTAAAATTAAAGCAGGTGATACCGTGGTCTTGGCTGCTTTTGGAAGTGGCTTTACCTGGGGAAGTGTTATTATAAAGTGGTAAAAAAGCAACTAAAAAACCCAAAACTTACTGTTTTGGGTTTCAAAGCTATTAATCAACTCCAAATTAACACAATCTGTATGTTTTGAAGAATGTACTATATTAGACGTAGAAAAATGTGTTTTATTGCAGTAGATAATGTGTTTAACGCTATTTTAACAGAATAAAAAATCCGGAAGTTTGAGAACAACCGGATTTTGTTTATACAATTCTTACATCTGTAATGTTATAATAATGTGTAGACGACTAACTCTAAATAATTATTTTTTTGAATAATAGCAAGATTGTATATAGCCCTAACGTAGGTAATTCTTGTTTATTGTGTGACAAGTGTAATTTTTTTAAAATTTTAACGATTTGATAATTAATTAGTTACGTCGTGTAAAAATAAACTTTCAAAAGCGTTCTAACCTTGATGGTTGTTTATTTAGGTTTAAAATATTTTACGAATCAGTACATTTTATATTTAAAATTTTAAAAAAGGTTTTACAGGAATCCGCCACCTTCAGATTTGGTATTGTTATCTCGGTTTTTTCTGGATTTGGCTTTGTATGTTTCGCCGCCAAAACGATAGGAAAGGCCAACATTCCAGGTGTTGCTTTCCCAGTTAAAGGCGCCTTCCTGTACAAAAGGTTTTTCGCCATAGAATGCAAATTCCATAGTATTAAGAATATCGTTGTAATTTAAACTCAGCATCCCGCGACCTTGCGCGAAAGCTACGCGAGCTCCCAGATTAACAAAATACATGGGTTTTCTTTCGAACTGAATGGTTTTGTTTTTACCACGGTAAAATCCGAAAGCGGTTAAACTAACAGTTTTACCTAGACTGAAATTATTATACATTCTAAAATTCCACAAGATATTATCAACTTCATCAACAGTTGTTTCTATATCGTTAATAGTGGCGATTTCGATAGGTACGGTTAATTTTTCGGCAATGCCTTTTTGGTTTTGAGAATAAAAATCGAAACTACCATTAATATTCCACCACTTGAAAGGGCGATAGTTGCTGGAAAGTTCTATGCCGTAAGCTGAAGTGTCGTCAAAATTATCATGCGTTAAAATCACCCTTCCTGAAGTAACGTCGCTGCGGTCTATAAATAAGGCTCTGTTAATTTCGTCGGATATCATTCTGTAAAACACACCACCGGTAACAGTACCTTTTTGTTTATTAAGGGTTCTGGTGTAGTTGGCTTCAATGGAGTTTGTGAATTGCGGTTCTAAATTGATGTTTCCGTAAGATGAAATTAGCGGGGTGCTCCATTCTTTTATGGGGTTTACCTGACCGATGCCTGGCCGATCAACACGACGACTGTAACTTAATTGGTACGCATTTTTTTCGGAGGAAGTATAAGTGATAAATACTGAAGGATATACTTCAAAATAATTATTTTTAAAGCTTTGTGTGCTTTCTGCTTCCGAAGACAACGCTAAGGCATCTTCCTTTACATTTTCAGCACGAAGACCTATCTGGTAAGTCCATTTTTCTAAAGTTTTACTGAATGTAGCGTAAGCCGAAAAAATATCTCGGGTATAATCGAAATTGGTATTGGGTGTTGGTCTTAAAACGCCTTCATTATTTAACGTTTGCCCTGTAGACGCATAAGCGATGTCTGAATTGAATAATCTGGTTTGCAAACCGGCTTCCAGTTTTGCGGATTCCGAAAGCGGATTCACATAATCCAGATTCAAGGTGACGCTTTCCCTGTCGGTAAAGTTGAAATCTTTGTAATTGGCGTTTGGACCAAGTAGAAACACAAAATCGACCGGACTTTCATCGTTGAAGACATTGTAGTCGGCTTCAAATTCAATATTATGTCCTTCTTTTTTAAAGTCTAATTTATAGTCAAAATTGTACTGCGATGAGGTGTTATCGCTTAAAGCTGTAAAAATCTGACGCTGATTGTAACTGCTGTCGTCGTAAAACAACGCATCTGTTGTACCGGTTGTACCGCTCTCTGAGGTGTTTTGGGTGGTAAATATAGAAATAGTGTGCTTTTCGTTTAAATAAAAATCAACACCCACTTTGTACAAATGCGATTGTCTTTTGTCTAAAAATTTAAAGAATTGCTCTGAGTTGTTTTCGGGCCGGTAAACATAGCCGTTATTTCTGTTTTTTGAAATGTCGTTGCTGTAACTTCCGTAAAAATTAAATTTTCCGTTACGGTAATTTACATCTAAGGCGCTGTTAAATTTTGCTTCATATTCGTGGGTTAAGCCCAATGATACATTACCATTAAACCCTTGCATGGTGTTTTTGTGAAGAATGATGTTAATGATACCACTCATACCTTCCGGATTGTATTTGGCTGAAGGATTGGTAATTAATTCAATAGATTTTATGGCAGTCGAAGGGATTTGTTTTAGTAATTGCGCGGTTGGAATGTTGGAGAGTTTGCCGTCTACCATCACGCGAACGTTTTGATTGCCGCGTAAGCTGATGTCTCCGGTTTGTGCATCAATACTCACTGATGGAATGCCAATCATAAGTTGTGAAGCGCTTCCGGTGGCTGCTAAATCTTTCCCGATGGTTATCACTTTTCGGTCTACTTTTTGTTGAATAGAGGACACGTCGGCAACAACGGTAACTTCATCTAAACCTTCAGCTTCTTCTTCTAAAAGGATATTTCCTAAATTAATATCGAAACTATTCTTTCCAATAAAAACAGGTTTATTTACGGTTTTATATCCAATGTATTGAATGTTTACAATAAGCTGGCCTTCTTCTATTTTTTCAATTTTAAACGAACCATCTTCTTGAGTAATTCCTCCGGTAACAATGCTGCCGTCAGTAGATTTAATAACAACATTTACATAGGGCAAGGGTTGGTTTAAATTAGCGTCTAAAACGGTACCGAAAATAGTGCCTTTTTTGTCTGTAGATAGTGCATTAGCTTCCATAGTCGATACGACCACCAGAAAGCATAGTGCTAGTAGTTTTTTCATTTTGATTGATTCATGTTTTTGATTGATGTACTAATAAGACGCTTAAATTCAATATCTGTTACTATATTTATTGAAAATTAACAGTTTTATGATATGAATAAGAAGACTTTGGTGCTTGGCGCCTCTTTAAAATTGGATAGATATTCAAATTATGCCATTCATAAATTGGTAGAGAAAGGTGTTGAAGTGGTTGCTGTTGGAGCTGTGTCTGGAGTTGTGGCAGGTGTAAAAATTGATAGCGAAATGAAACCTTTTGAAGGGATTCATACGGTGACTTTATATTTAAATCCGACGAATCAAAAGCCGTATTACGATTATATTATTTCTCTTAAACCCAAACGTGTTATTTTTAACCCTGGCACTGAAAATCCGGAGTTATATAACCTTTTAAATGAAAATGCTATTGATTTTGAAACGGCTTGTTCCTTAGTGTTGCTCTCTACGAATCAGTATTAAACCTAAAAACGTAAGTAATCCGTTAATGATTAAAATTTCAAAACCTATTTGGTAGCCATTCAATAAATCTACCGAATATTCATTAATGAAATAAGAAATTACAGGAGCTATTAACGCAATCAACCAGACGTATTTATCTTTAAGTTGTGTTTTGGTAAAAATACCGAAGGCGAACAAACCAAGCAATGGTCCGTAAGTGTAACCTGCCGCTTTAAATAATTCCCAAATTACCGAGACATCTTTAAATAGGGCATCAAAAATAATAATCACGACAACTAATAATCCACTAATAAAGGCATGAGCTTGTTTTCGGATGCGTTTTCGGTTGGCCTCTGGTTTTTTATCTAATTCAATAATATCGATACAGAACGATGTGGTTAACGAGGTTAAAGCAGAATCGGCGCTACTGTAAGCCGCTGCAATTAATCCTAAAATGAAGAAAGCAGAGGTAGCAAAGCCTATTTCGGGTAACATGGCAATGGTTGGGAACAAATCGTCTTTTCGAGCTGTAATATTATTTTGAATCGCGTATTGCGTTAATAATAGGCCTAAAACCAAAAACAGAATATTCACGAAAATCAAAACAATGCTGAAGGAAATCATATTCTTTTGAGCTTCTTTAATATTGCGGCAGGTCAGATTTTTTTGCATCATGTCCTGGTCAAGACCGGTCATGGTAATGGTAATGAACATGCCCGATAAAAAGCTCTTTATAAAGTATTGGGCGTCATTAATATCATCAAAAAAGAAAACTTTACTTAAAGCATTCGACTTTACATTATTGTAAATGTCCGATACACTGTGTAAGTTTAAAGCATTGGCTAAAAAGAAAATGGTGACGATAACCGAAACTAACATAAAAAGTGTTTGAAGCGTATCGGTAAAAATGATCGTTTTAATGCCGCCTTTAAAGGTGTAAAGCCAGATGAGTAAAACAGTAATAATTACGGTGATGGAAAACGGAATGCCATATTGATCGAACACTAAGAGCTGTAAAACTTTGGCAACCAGAAACAATCTGAAAGAGGCGCCGACAATTCTTGAAATTAAAAAAGCAATCGATCCGGTTTTGTAACTCGTATTACCAAATCGGTCTCTTAAGTAGGTGTAAATCGAAGTTAAATTCAGTTTGTAATAGATGGGTAGCAAAACATAAGCAATGGCTAGATAACCAAAAAAATAACCGAACACGACCTGTAAATACCCAAATTGCTTGGTTTCAACAGCGCCGGGAACCGAAATAAAAGTTACGCCGGAAAGCGAAGCCCCAATCATACCGAAAGCAACCAAATACCAGGGAGCCGATTTGTTGGCTTTAAAAAAAGCATCGTTAGAATCTTCTTTCCCGGTGAAATAGGAGATTAAAATTAAAACACCAAAATAAGCTGCAATTAAGATTAAGATTTGAGTTGCCGACATCTAGTTTTGTTTTAGTGGCCAAAATACAAAATAAGTTTTCAGTCCGAGAAAATGATTTAGTTTTATTATTTTAAGGATTCATTTTAGGTGTTTTAAAAAACATTAAATTCGTGGTATGGAATTCTCATCAAAATTATTAGAGCGCGCAGTAAACGAAATGTCTCAATTACCAGGAATTGGTAAACGAACAGCTTTGCGTTTAGTGTTACACCTGTTAAAACAACCCAAAGAGCAATCAGCAATGTTGGCAGACGCCTTGCAAACCATGCGCAATGACATCAAGTTCTGTAAGTCGTGTAATAATATTAGTGATTTGGAATTATGCGAAATATGTTCCAATCCTAATCGCGACGAAACCTTGGTTTGTGTTGTGGAAGATATCAGAGATGTGATGGCGATTGAAAATACAAGTTCGTTTAAAGGCTTGTACCATGTGCTTGGTGGTAAGATTTCACCTATGGATGGCGTGGGGCCTCATGATCTGAATATTCAATCTTTAGTGAAAAAAGTTGAAGAAGGTAAAATAAAAGAGCTCATCTTTGCGTTAAGTTCTACTATGGAAGGCGACACGACTAATTTTTATATTTACAAACAAATACAGAAATATAATATTTTCACATCAACAATAGCCCGTGGGATCTCGGTTGGCGACGAATTAGAATATGCCGATGAGATTACTTTGGGACGAAGTATTGTGAATCGAGTCCCTTTTGAGTCATCACTAAAATCCTAACTAAAACTAAACAGAAAGTAAATTGCAACCTCCCAAAAGAAGTATTAATTACCCTTTGAAACTCTCAATTGTCATTTTAAATTATAACGTACGCTACTTTTTAGAGCTTTGCTTAAAAAGTGTGCAAGCGGCTATAAAAGATATTGAGGCAGAAATTATTGTTGTCGACAATGATTCTAAAGACACCAGTTGCCAAATGCTGAAAGAATTATTTCCGAAAGTAAAACTTATTGAAAACACAGAGAACTACGGGTTTTCAAAAGGGAATAATATAGGGGTAGCCCAGGCCAAAGGAGAATACATTTGCATTTTAAACCCGGATACCGTAGTCGCAGAGGATACCTTTGTAAAGCTACTTTCTTTTGCCGATAGTAAGACCGACTTGGGTATTGTAGGTTGTAAATTAATCAATGGCGCTGGTGAGTTTTTACCGGAGAGTAAGCGTAATGTGCCTTATGTAAAAGTAGCTTTTAAAAAAATGCTTGGTAAGCCAGAATTGTATTACGCGAATCATATCGAAGAAAATGGTATAGGTAAGACTAAAGTGTTGGTGGGGGCCTTTATGTTGATGAAACGAGATGTGTTTCTTGAGGTCGGCGGATTTGATGAAGACTATTTTATGTATGGTGAAGATATCGATTTATCGTACAGAATATATAAAGCTGGTTACAGCAACTATTATTATGGAGAAACAACCATATTGCATTATAAAGGAGAAAGTACACTAAGGGATAAGCATTATGTCAGACGATTTTACGGTGCCATGCAAATCTTTTATCAGAAACATTTTAAAAAGAATTTAATTTGCGATTTAACGGTGTGGTCGGCAGTAAGGATGGCTTATTTTCTTAATACAGCTCCGGTAAAAAATGATAAACAAGTTGGGGCTTATGCGTTCATGTCAACGACAATGAATGAAAGTTTGAAAGCGGTTTTACCTAAAGAAGTGGTTTTAAAAAACTGTTTAGAAGCTATTCAGGATACAACAGAAATCATTTTCGATGGAAATTCCTGGAAATATAAAGATATCATCTCAGCAATCGAGCAAAAAAAGACTTGTAAAGCAGTTACATACAAAATTTTACCTAAAGATAGTTCCTATATAATTGGGAGCGATAATGCCATCTGCAGAGGTGAAATTATAAATTTAACTTAGTTTTAATTGAAAATTATCTAAAAGAATTGATGATTTTTAAGTAATTTTGCAAGCGCAAATTAAAAACTAAGTATTACTTTATTGATATGGCAAAATTCGAACTCAAATTACCTAAAATGGGAGAAAGTGTTGCAGAAGCAACCATTACATCTTGGTTAAAAGAAGTAGGAGATACGATTGAACTTGATGAAACCGTCTTAGAAATTGCAACCGATAAAGTAGATAGTGAAGTCCCTAGTGAAGTTGAAGGTGTGCTTATCGAAAAATGTTTCGATGTTAACGATGTGGTCCAGGTAGGGCAGGTCGTTGCCATTATCGAAACTGAAGGAGAAGGAACGATTGCAGTAGAAGAAACTTCAGAAATGCCGATAGTTGAAAGTGAAGAAGAAACTGTTGCTGTTAATGAAGTGGTAGAATCTATTCAGAAAGTAAAAGAAACTTTAGCGCCAGTAGCATCAACCGAAGACAGATTCTATTCGCCCTTAGTAAAAAATATAGCGAAAGAGGAAGGGATTTCTCAAGAAGAATTAGATGCAATTTCAGGAACAGGGAAGGAAGGTCGCGTAACTAAAAATGATATTTTAGAATATATAGCGAATAAAGAAAATGGTATGGTTGCGGCTCCAAACGTGGAGATAAAACCAGCGGCACAGCCAAAAGCACCGGAGAAACCAAAAGCTACGCCTGCACCTGTAATAAGTAGCGGTGGTGATGAAATTATCGAAATGACGCGTATGGGTAAAATCATTGCGCATCATATGGTGGAGTCTGTACAGACTTCGGCCCACGTACAAAGTTTCATCGAAGCCGATGTGACTAACATCTGGAACTGGAGGAAGAAAGTAAAAGATAGTTTTATGAAACGTGAAGGTGAAAACTTAACCTTTACGCCAATCTTTATGGAAGCTATTGCTAAGGCATTACGGGATTATCCGTTAATGAATATTTCGGTTCAAGGCGATACCATTATAAAGAAAAAGAACATCAACTTAGGTATGGCGGCGTCATTACCGGATGGGAACTTAATTGTTCCGGTAATTAAAAATGCCGATCAATTAAATCTGGTTGGTATGACTAAACAGGTGAATGATTTAGCAACGCGTGCGAGAGCGAATCAATTAAAACCAGACGATATTCAAGGCGGTACCTATACGGTGACCAATGTGGGAACTTTTGGAAGTGTTATGGGAACCCCAATTATCAATCAGCCTCAAGTTGGTATTTTAGCTTTAGGAGCCATTAGAAAAGTACCAGCGGTTATCGAAACGCCTGAAGGTGATTTTATAGGGATCCGTTATAAAATGTTCCTATCACACTCTTACGACCACCGTGTGGTAAATGGTGCTTTAGGAGGTGAATTTGTAAAAGCTGTTAAAGATTATCTTGAAGCTTGGGATGTGAATAGAGAAATCTGAAAAAAAATAGAAACTTCAAATATTATAAAAACCAACCTATAAAACGGTTGGTTTTATTTTTTACGCTTAGCCAATTTAGTATCTTTACGCCATAGTAAAAGACCTTGAAATAAACTATAGAGGTGTTTAAAATAGAGATTTAGGCGTTATAGGATGTTTTTTAAATGTCAAATCTTACTTAAATAAGTAAAAATTAAAGAATGCAACTTAATTTAAACAAGCCCATTTGTTTTTTCGATTTAGAAACAACAGGTGTAAATATTACAACCGACAGAATTGTTGAAATTGCCATTTTAAAAGTTCATCCTAACGGAAAGGAAGAAAGCAAACGTTGGTTGGTAAACCCAACGATTCCAATTCCTAAAGAAGTAACTGCAATTCATGGGATTTCAGATGCCGATGTAGCTGATAAACCAACGTTTAAAGAAATTGCTAAAGAGGTTTATAATCTGATTAAGGATTCCGATTTAGGCGGATTTAATTCTAACCGATTCGATATTCCGTTATTAGCAGAAGAAATGTTGCGTGCTGAGGTTGATTTTGATATGAAAAATCGATTAGCGGTCGATGTGCAAACCATTTTCCATAAAATGGAACAGCGAACCTTAAGTGCTGCTTATAAATTTTACTGCGATAAAAATCTGGAAGATGCGCACACTGCAGAAGCCGATACTTTAGCGACTTACGAAGTGCTTAAAGCGCAAATAGCCAAGTACGACGAGATAGAAAATGATACCAAGTTTTTGGCAGAGTTTAGTTCAAGAAAACAGTTTGCCGATTTCGCAGGATTCATAGCTTATAATAAAGACGGCGAAGAATGTTTTTCCTTCGGAAAGCATAAAGGCAAACTGGTAACTGAAATCTTAGAGGCAGAACCAGGCTATTTCGGTTGGTTACTTAATGCCGATTTTCCATTGTACACCAAAAAGGTCTTAACTTCAATTAAACTAAGAAGTTTAAACAATAAACTGGGTTAATATATTTTCAATCCGTTTAAATTATGAAGATTATTTGCATCGGTAGAAATTATACCGAACACATTAAAGAATTAGAAAACGAAAAACCAACCGATCCGGTGGTTTTTTTAAAACCGGATACTTCGATTTTATTGAAGAAACAGCCGTTTTTCATTCCAGACTTTTCAAACGACGTGCATCACGAAGTAGAAATTCTGGTTAAAATCAATCGTATTGGTAAGCATATCGATAGAAAATTTGCTCATAAATATTACAGTGAAATTGGTTTGGGTATTGACTTTACGGCCCGCGATGTACAAAACGAATTGAAAGCTAAAGGACTCCCTTGGGAAAAGGCAAAGGCGTTTGATGGTACAGCTGTGATAGGTGAGTGGTTGCCGGTTTCTGATTTCGAGGACATTAACGCTGTTGAATTTTCGTTAAAAAAGAACGAAAAAATTGTACAATTGGGAAATACCAGCCACATGCTTTGGAAAATTGATGAATTAATAGAATATGTTTCGAAATATTTCACTTTAAAGATTGGAGATATTATATTTACAGGAACTCCATCTGGCGTTGAAAAAGTGAATGCAAACGATAAGCTTAAGGGCTATATAGGAGATAAAGAAATGTTTTCAATAACAGTAAAATAAATGGAACAACATTACAAATTAGATAGAGTACGCGAATTAGCAGATAACGACGAGGATTTTATTAAAACCTTGGCAGAAGCCTTTTTAGAAGAAGTGCCGGAAGATGCCGAGCGTTTAAAAAAGGCTGTCGCTGAAAAAGATTATGAAACTGCTTATCAGGCCGCTCATAAAATGAAACCAACGGTAGACTTATTCGAATTAGGGGTTTTAGATACCTTAATAGAAGTACAGGACTGGGGCAAGTTCACTAAAACCGATTTAGATATAACAAATCAGTTAGAGGTAGTTATCACTGCAGTAGAAAACGCCGTAGCAGAAATAAAATCAGACTTTAATATATAGAGAATTACATGTTAGCCGAAATCATCACCATAGGAGACGAACTTCTAATCGGTCAAGTTATTGATACCAATTCTGCGTTTATTGCAAAGCAACTCAATAAAATAGGGGTGTCGGTGTATCAAATAACTTCGGTTCAGGATGATAAGGAACATATTTTAAAAGCATTAAAGGATGCAGAGTCTAATGTGGATGTCGTGATTCTTACCGGAGGATTAGGGCCGACAAAAGACGATATCACTAAAAAAACGATTGCCGAATATTTCGGAGATACTTTAGTTAGAAGCGAAGCGGTTTTAAAAAATATTGAAGCCATTTGGAGCGGACATGTTAGCGGACTTTTGCTTCAGGTGAATAAAGATCAGGCTTTGGTGCCGTCTAAAGCTAAGGTGCTCATGAACCGTTTAGGAACAGCACCAGGTATGTGGATGGAAAAGGGAGATAAGACCTTTATATCGCTTCCAGGTGTGCCACACGAGATGCAGGCCTTGGTTGAAAACGACGTTATTCCAAAAGTTAAAGGCAAATACAACTGTCCGTTTATCTTACATAAAACCTTACTGGTATATGGTTTAGGGGAAAGTGCCTTAGCCGAACGTATTGAAGCTTGGGAAGATGCTTTGCCTAAATACATTAAATTAGCATATTTGCCGAGTTTGGGAAAAATGCGTTTGCGTTTATCGGCAAAGGGTTTCGATGAAACCGAATTACGTAAAAATGTCGATGCCGAAATCACAAAGGTGATTCCTTTAATTCAAGATGAATTCTTTGGATTAGAGGATGAAGAAGGATCAGTAGAAGTGGTTATTGCGAAAAAGCTAACTGCTTTAGGTAAAACTTTAGCTATGGCCGAAAGTTGTACAGGAGGAAAGATAGCCGAACAATTCACATCGCATCCGGGAGCGTCTTCGTATTTTAAAGGCGGTGTGGTAACGTATTCAACACAATCAAAAATCAATATTTTAGGAATTTCAAAAGACCTTGTAGAAGAATATTCTGTAGTAAGTAAGGAGGTTGTAGAGGCGATGGCAAAAAATGCCTTGGAACTATTTCAATCAGACTTTGCGGTGGCAACAACCGGTAATGCCGGACCTAGTAAAGGCGATTCTGACGCCGAAATAGGAACCGTTCATATTGCTATTGCTACAAAAAATGAGGTCTATTCAGAAAAATTTATGCTCGGTAATCAGCGTATAAAAGTTATAGATAAAGCCGTAAATAAGGCTTTGGAAATGGTATTGAAAGAAATTTTTAAAAATTGATTAAAATTAAGTTGTTACAAATGAAAGAATTTGTATATTTGCACCTCGATTTTAAACAACAAAGAATTTTTAAAGTTATATAATAATGTCAAGAGTTTGTGAACTAACAGGAAAGAAGGCAATGGTTGGAAACAACGTGTCTCATGCTATGAATAAAACTAAACGCAAATTTAATGCGAATTTAGTTAAGAAACGTTTTTACATTCCAGAAGAAGACAACTGGATAACTTTAAAGGTTTCTACATCTGCATTAAAGACTATCAATAAAATTGGTATTTCTGCAGCATTAAAAGAGGCAAAGTCTAAAGGATTTTTAAAATAATAAGCCACATTTAATACGATAGAAAAATGGCAAAGAAAGGTAATAGAATACAGGTAATTTTAGAGTGTACTGAGCACAAAGAGTCTGGACAACCAGGAACTTCAAGATACATTACTACAAAAAATAAAAAGAATACGCCAGATAGAATGGAGATTAAGAAATTTAATCCTATCCTTAAGCGTATGACTGTTCACAAAGAAATAAAATAATAATTAGTCATGGCAAAGAAAACAGTAGCATCGTTACAAACGTCTTCTAAAAGATTAACAAAAGCGATTAAAATGGTTAAGTCACCAAAAACTGGTGCTTATATGTTTGTTGAGTCTATCATGGCTCCTGAATTAGTTGATGATTACTTCAAACAAAAGTAAAAACAAACTTTTTTAAGATATACAAAGCTGCTTTCATTTCGAAAGCAGCTTTTTTATATTTATATTTGACAGGTATCTGCCATAATTACCGAAAATAATTGTGGTAAGAAATTTGACTATCATGTTTTAGTCGTTTTTAAACAATCAGGTTTAGCAAGGCGATTAACATAGTAACCAACCAATAAAAGTGAACAATGAGCTTTTTTAAAAAAATATTTTCTTCAGAAAAAAAGGAAACTCTTGATAAGGGGTTAGAAAAATCAAAAACCAGTTTTTTTGGTAAATTAAGTAAGGCTGTAGCAGGAAAATCTAAAGTCGATGATGAAGTTTTAGATAATCTTGAGGAAGTATTGGTTAGTAGTGACGTAGGTGTAAATACCACCTTAAAAGTTATTGAGCGTATCGAAGAACGCGTGTCTAAAGATAAATATTTAGGAACCGACGAACTGAATCAGATTTTACGTGAAGAAATAGCAGGTTTATTAAGTGAAACAAACACAGGAGAGGAAACCGAGTATACTATTCCAGATTTACCGCCACAGTCCGACGGCACCAAAACGCCTTATGTTTTAATGGTCGTAGGAGTGAATGGTGTTGGAAAAACCACTACGATCGGTAAGTTAGCCTATCAGTTTAAGAAAAAAGGCTTGAACGTAGTGTTAGGCGCAGCCGATACCTTTAGAGCGGCAGCCATCGACCAGCTTCAGGTTTGGGCAGATCGCGTTGATGTACCGTTAGTAAAACAGGCTATGGGAAGTGATCCGGCTTCGGTAGCCTTCGATACCCTAAAAAGTGCCGTAGCGCAAGATGCGGATGTGGTGATTATCGATACTGCCGGACGTTTGCATAATAAAATCAACTTAATGAACGAGCTTACCAAAGTGAAACGTGTGATGCAGAAGGTTGTTACCGATGCACCTCACGATGTATTGTTGGTGTTAGATGGTTCTACCGGACAAAATGCTTTCGAGCAGGCCAAACAGTTTACAGCAGCTACTGAAGTGACATCCTTAGCAGTTACTAAATTAGACGGTACAGCTAAAGGGGGTGTGGTTATCGGTATAAGTGATCAGTTTAAAATCCCGGTGAAATACATTGGCGTAGGTGAAGGTATTGAAGATTTACAGGTGTTTAATAAATTCGAGTTTGTAGATTCGTTCTTCAAATAGAACAAAATATAAAATAAGTTTAAAGCGGTTAATTTCTGTAATTAACCGCTTTTTGTTTTCAAATAAAGGTTTCACAGAGATATTAAGGTTAAATTTCAAGTCAGATTTCATTAGTAAATTCTTAACTGAAAAATCGACAATGATTATGTATCTTTGCACCCTGATTTAATAGAAATTATGCGTACAAAATCACTTAAAAAGAACAAGATTAATGTAGTAACCCTTGGATGTAGTAAAAATGTTTACGACAGCGAAGTGTTAATGGGACAACTAAAAGCCAGTGGTAAAGATGTTGTACATGAAGAAGAAGGTAATATTGTTGTGATTAATACCTGCGGATTTATCAATAACGCCAAAGAAGAAAGTGTAAATACGATTTTAGAGTATATGCAGAAAAAGGAAGATGGTGAAGTAGATAAAGTATTTGTTACAGGATGTTTAAGTGAGCGCTATAAGCCGGATTTACAAAAGGAAATTCCGAATGTCGATCAGTATTTTGGAACGACTGAGTTACCAGGGTTATTAAAAGCTTTAGGTGCCGATTATAGACATGAATTAATTGGGGAGCGTTTAACGACGACGCCTAAAAATTATGCCTATTTAAAAATAGCTGAAGGTTGCGATCGTCCGTGTAGTTTCTGTGCGATTCCTTTAATGCGTGGAAAGCATAAAAGTACGCCTATCGAAGACTTAGTAACCGAAGCAGAAAAATTAGCAGCTAATGGGGTTAAAGAGTTAATCTTAATTGCTCAGGATTTAACCTATTACGGACTCGATTTATACAAAAAGCGTAATCTTGCAGAGTTATTGGAGGCTTTAGTGAAAGTGGATGGTATCGAGTGGATTCGTTTGCATTATGCCTTCCCGACAGGGTTTCCAATGGACGTGTTAGAGGTGATGAATCGTGAGCCTAAAATCTGTAATTATTTAGATATTCCGTTACAGCATATTTCAGATGACATATTAAAGAGTATGCGTCGCGGGACGACTAAAGAGAAAACGACCAAATTACTGAAAGACTTTAGAGCAGCTGTTCCAAACATGACGATTCGTACCACATTAATCGTTGGATACCCGGGAGAAACTCAGGAGGATTTTGAAACGCTTAGAGATTGGGTTAAGGAGATGCGTTTCGAACGTCTAGGATGTTTTACCTATAGTCACGAAGAAAATACGCATGCCTATACTTTAGAGGATGATGTCCCTGAAGAGGTAAAACAAGAGCGTGCCAACGAAATCATGGAAATTCAGGCACAGATTTCCTGGGAATTAAATCAGGAGAAAATCGGACAAGAATTTAAAGTGGTTATCGACAGAAAAGAAGGAAACTATTTTGTGGGCCGTACGGAATTCGATTCGCCGGATGTGGATAACGAGGTATTAATTGATGCCAGCACAGCATACTTAAAAACCGGAGTGTTTACTACAGTTAAAATTACAGAGGCTGCCGATTTCGATTTGTATGCTGAAGTAGTTTAATTAGACGGTTAGATCAGTTAGATTTTTAGAGCCTTAAAAGTTTTTGTGTGAATGCTTATGCTTTTAGTGGGCATGAGGGTTTCGTTGATTTTTGTTAAAGGAATAATTCTCAGACTATTATTGTTTGTTTTTGGGTCAAGACAATGGTGAAACACATCATGAGTTCCGCGAAACAATAGACATAGACGAATAAAAATGAACGTATCCAAACCATTTCTTTGTTTAAGATTTTCTAATTTAGATTATTAAATTTATGATGTCAAAGAATATGAATTTATTTTCAGAAGCGCTTGATACTGCATTTATAAAGCCAATAAGTGTTTTAGGTATTCCAAATACAGGAAAGAATTACATTTCTATTGATTTATCTGAAACGAATGAAAAGTTAATAGATGTCGATGTCTCTTCTTCTGAAAAATTTAGTCAGTATATTGAAACCTATCTGAGAGATCATAATTCAGATGTCGCCTATGGCGGTTATCTGGAGTCACGAAACATTTACAAACGCAGCACTCATTTTAATCAGCAAAATAGCGATACAGAACGCAATATTCATTTAGGTGTCGATTTGTGGTGTCCGAAAGGAACAAAAGTTTTGGCAGCTTTAGATGGTGAAATTCATAGTTTTAGAAATAATACGAATTACGGAGATTACGGACCTACCATCATTTTAAAGCACGTGGTTCAGAAAATGGATTTTTACGCCCTTTACGGGCATTTAAGCTTAGAGTCGATAGAAGGTTTGAAAGAAGGAGATAAAATAAAACAAGGCGAATGTATTGGCTATTTAGGGGCATCTCAGGTTAATGGTGATTATCCGCCGCATTTACACTTTCAGATTATAAAAGATTTACAAGGTTTTATAGGTGATTATCCCGGGGTTTGCAGTAAAGCCGATTTAGAGTTTTATAAAACCAATTGCCCTGATCCTAATATATTACTCAAGCTATTTTAAATATAATCTTTCAATTCTTCTTTGAGTTTGTGGTAGGCTCTTAATTTACCTTTTAATAGCTCTTCTTCAGATTTGGATTCTGAAATTGAAACAGGTTGGTCGAAGCCATTGTCAATAACTTCTATTGTTATTTTATCACCTCGTTTTAAAGGACTATTAACCCATTTTACATGCTGCTGTGTCTCTGAGATTAAACCGGAAACACTTAATTCTAATCCTTCTTCAGGATGATGTTCTCTTCTAAAAGAATTTAAAATACAGGAAATGATAAAATTTTGGTCTTCAAGTCCGGCATTGGTTAGTAATTCATCATTTAAAGACACTCTAAATCCGCAGTTATTGTTCATGATATTTTAGGATTAATTAAATGTAATATAAAAAAAATCCGACAAATATATCGGATTTTTTATTTTTATCTCTGTTTTACAGGAGTAATATTAATCTTCAACAAGAACCCATTCACCTTTGGCTAATAGAGGTTCAGCTTGTTTGAACTTTACGGTTTTGTTTTCACCACTTATGACGTTTTTAATAGTAACATGATCATTACGACCAATTTTGGCATGCTCGCGTACAATGGTTTCTGTTACTTGAGGTCGCTGCTGTTGTGTATTACCAGCGGCTCTACTTTGTGCAGAACGCTCATCTAAATTAGGAATTTCCTCTTTTTGAGTGTTTAATTTTTCCTGTCTGCGTTCTCGGGCCTCATGAATGGTTTCTTGAGTTTCCTGAGGTAATTCACCTTTAAATAAGAAGGAGATTACATCTTTATTCACCTGGTCAATCATCGCTTTGAATAGCTCAAAAGCTTCAAACTTGTAAATTAATAACGGATCTTTTTGCTCGTGAACCGCTAATTGTACCGACTGTTTCAACTCATCCATTTTACGTAAATGCGTTTTCCAGGAATCATCAATAATAGCTAATGCAATGTTCTTTTCGAAATCGGTAATTAATTGTTTACCGTTGGTTTCGTAAGCTTTTTCAAGATCGGTAACCACATTTAAGCTCTTAATACCGTCGGTAAACGGTACCACGATACGCTTGAATCGGTCACGTTGGTTTTCGTAAACATTTTTAATCACAGGGAAGGCGATTTCTGCATTACGAGCCATTTTTTCTCTATAATGATCAAATGCTGCACGATATACTTTAGACGTAATGTCCTGAACTGAAAGTTTGCCAAACTCAGCTTCCGTAATAGGCGAACTTAATGAGAAATAACGAATCAATTCGAATTCGAAATTCTTAAAGTCGTTAGCCGCTTTGTTTCCTTCTGAAATATTTTCAGCGGTATCAAATATCATGTTTGCTAAGTCTACACGAAGACGCTCACCAAATAAAGCGTGGTGACGACGTTTGTAAACCACCTCACGTTGTGCATTCATAACGTCATCATATTCTAATAAACGCTTACGAACACCAAAGTTGTTTTCTTCTACTTTTTTCTGAGCACGCTCGATAGATTTAGAGATCATAGAATGCTGAATAACTTCACCTTCTTTAAGACCCATTCTGTCCATCATTTTCGCGATACGCTCACTACCGAACAAACGCATTAAGTTATCTTCAAGCGATACGTAGAACTGTGAACTTCCCGGATCTCCCTGACGACCGGCACGACCACGCAACTGACGGTCGACACGACGTGAATCATGACGCTCGGTACCAATAATCGCTAAACCACCGGCTTTCTTAACCTCATCGGTTAATTTAATATCGGTACCACGACCCGCCATATTCGTAGCAATGGTAACCTGACCCGGACGACCTGCTTCAGCAACAATGTCAGCCTCTCTCTTATGTTGTTTCGCGTTTAAGACGTTGTGAGATATTTTGCGAATACTTAACATTTTACCAAGTAATTCACTAATCTCAACCGAAGTGGTACCAATTAATACGGGTCTACCAGCCTCTGATAATTTAACAACCTCGTCAATAACGGCGTTGTATTTTTCACGTTTGGTTTTGTAAACTAAATCGTCTCTGTCATCACGAGCGATAGGGCGGTTGGTTGGAATTTCAACCACGTCTAATTCGTAGATTTCCCAGAACTCACCAGCCTCGGTAACTGCTGTACCCGTCATACCAGATAGCTTGCGGTACATTCTAAAGTAATTTTGAAGCGTTACCGTAGCAAAAGTTTGTGTAGCATCTTCAATTTTTACATTTTCTTTCGCTTCAATAGCCTGGTGTAAGCCGTCTGAATAACGACGACCATCCATAATACGACCGGTTTGCTCATCGACAATCATAACTTTGTTGTCCATAACAACATATTGAATGTCTTTTTCAAACAGCGCGTAAGCTTTTAATAACTGGTTTAAGGTGTGAATACGTTCAGACTTTACCCCAAAATCTTTGTAAAGCTCTTCTTTTAAAGCCGCTTCTTCTTCCTTAGATAAGTTTTGCTGCTCAATTTTGGCAATTTCTAATCCGATTTCAGGAAGGATAAAGAAATTAGGATCGTCTTTTCCAGAAATGAAATCAACGCCCTTATCGGTTAACTCCACCTGATTATTTTTTTCTTCAATTACATAGTACAACTCTGCATCAACCTTTGGCATTTCGCGGTTGTTGTCCTGCATGTAGAAGTTTTCAGTTTTCTGTAATAATTGTTTAACGCCTTCTTCACTTAAGAATTTAATAAGGGCTTTATTTTTTGGCATACCACGGTATACACGTAACAATTGGAAACCACCTTCTTTCGTGTCGCCTTCTTTAATTAACTTTTTAGCTTCAGCTAAAACACCGGTTAAATATTTACGTTGCACCGCAACGATGTTATCAACTTTCGGTTTTAGTTCGATAAACTCGTGACGCTCGCCTTGAGGAATGGGGCCGGAGATGATTAACGGCGTACGGGCATCATCAACTAATACGGAATCGACCTCATCGACAATTGCATAGTGGTGCGGACGCTGTACTAAATCGTTTGGCGAGTGCGCCATATTATCACGTAAGTAGTCGAAACCAAATTCGTTGTTGGTACCGTAGGTGATATCGGCATTGTAAGCATTTCTGCGACCTTCAGAGTTTGGCTGGTGATAATCAATACAATCTACTGTTAAACCATGGAACTGGAATAATGGTGCCATCCAGGCGCTATCACGTTTTGCTAAGTAGTCGTTTACCGTTACCAAGTGTACCCCTTGCCCAGCCAGGGCATTTAAGTAAACCGGTAAGGTGGCTACCAAGGTTTTACCTTCACCCGTTTGCATCTCAGCAATTTTACCCTGGTGCATTGCTACACCACCAATAAGCTGCACATCGTAATGAATCATATCCCAGGTGATGGCTTTTCCTGCGGCATCCCAGGAATTAGCCCAGGTGGCTTTTTCACCTTCCAGTGTTACATAATCTTTAGAACTTGATAATGTTCTGTCAAATTCGTTGGCTGTAACGGTTATCGAGGTGTTGTTAGCAAAACGCTTTGCAGTTTCTTTTACAACCGCAAACGCTTCAGGTAGTATATCGTTTAAAACCGATTCGGTTTTTTCGTAAACCTCATCTTTAAGTTTATCGATATCGGCGTAAATATCTTCACGACGATCGATATCATCGGTGTTTTCGGCTTCTTCAAGAAGGCCGTTTATTTTCTCGTTTAAAGGTTTAATAGCTTCGGCAATAAGACCTTTAAATTCGGTAGTTTTAGCACGTAAAGCATCGTGAGACAAGCCTTCCAAAGTCGCTTCGAAGGATTTTATTTTATTGACTATAGGTGTGATGGCTTTAACATCTTGTTTCGATTTGTCGCCAACAAATACTTTAAGTACAGAATTTAAAAAACTCATGTGTATATATGTTATTTAATTCCAGGGTGTGCCCAGAAATGTTTCAGTTAGTTAACTGTATGAATGGCTTCAAAGATACAGTTTGTAATGTGTTTTTATAAAGATTAGGAACAAAAAAAAGCCTCGATTCGAGACTTTTTAACGTTTTCTTATGCTTTATATTAATATTCGTCCTCGTTCCAGAGGTAATCTTCATCTGAGGGATAGTCTGACCAAATTTCCTCTATTGAATCGTAAGCGTCGCCTTCATCTTCAATAGCCTGCAAATTCTCGACAACTTCTAAAGGTGCTCCAGTTCTAATAGCATAATCTATCAACTCATCTTTTGTTGCCGGCCAAGGAGCATCGCTCAAATAATTTGCTAATTCTAAAGTCCAATACATGTTATATGCGTTTTAATTTTGTGCAAAAATAATTTTTTAGATTAAACATGCAAGAAAAAAATCATTTATTTAACGGTAATTTAAAAGAACGTATTTTTTTACATGAAAAACTTAGAAATTAATAGTTGCGTTACTAAAAATTAATAATTTGTTTTCTCGTTAAGTTATGAATTTAGGATTTTTCTGGAATCCATTTAATTTCATTTGCTTGCAAGTCGTAAGACAACTTCCGTGCCAACACAAAAAGGTAGTCAGATAGGCGGTTTAAGTAGATTAAACAGTTCGAATCGACAGGTTCTATGTCATTAAGAGCAGTAGCCAAACGCTCGGCCCTGCGGCACACACAGCGTGCTATGTGACAGAATGACACGGTTTGATGTCCGCCAGGAAGCACAAAGTGTGTCATAGGCGGTAAAGCGGCATCCATGGTATCCATTTCCTGTTCCAAGCGGGTAATATCGGCTTCAGATATTTTAGGAATGTTTAAGCGTTCTTTACCGTTTTTTAAAATCGCTTTTTCCGGATCGGTAGCCATAATAGCGCCTACGGTAAACAGGCGGTCCTGAATATGGATCAAGGTGTCCTGATACATAGGATTGATAGTCTGGTCTCTGATGAGTCCGATATGCGAGTTTAATTCGTCTACCGTGCCATAACTTTCAATGCGTATATGGTGTTTTGGTACACGGGTACCGCCAAACAAGGCAGTCGATCCTTTATCTCCGGTTTTAGTATAAATTTTCATGAGTGTTATTTAAGCTTTAAAGCGTATTACGAAGTTATAAGTAATAAATTAAACCTTAAAAGGAATTGTTGGGAATTTTTATGGCTTTCTGTTATATACGAATCGTAAAATGTTCTTTAACCTGTTCTTTTCTAAAGAAGACAAAACCCCAGTAAAACGTATCGATAGTCACTTTTACTTTAGGGTGCTGTTTAATGGTTTCCCAGGCTTCGGTCATACCTTCCGACCAGTAAATGTCATCAAAAATAAATACAGAATCGTTATGCGCTGATTCCAATAAGGCTTCAAAATAATTGAGTGTCGCTGCTTTTGCATGATTGCCATCAAAGAATACCAGATCGTAGGTGTTGGTTGTTAAGGTTTCAATAGCACTGCTGAATTCCGAATTTATGAGTGTGATGTTGTTTAAGTGCTGCAAATGCTGCTTACTGAATGTAGCAATACTCGGGCAGCCTTCAACAGTTGTGATTTTAGTATGGTTTCCAAGCGCCATGGCCTGAGTGCTTAGCCCTAAAGAAGTGCCTAATTCTAAAACCGACTGGCATTCTAAATAATTAACCAAACGGTATAATAGTTTAGTACGTTTTAATGGCGTTCCGGAATGTCTGGCAATAGATTGAACCGATCTTGTGTTTAGAGTGGTACTGTGAGATCCAGCGCCTAAGTCGGTTATAGTGATACTTTCCTTATTGGAAATTAATTGTTTTCTGTAATTAGTAATGGCTTTGTAAGCCGGATAGTTTTTACGGTCGTAAAAACATTTAGTTACCAGACTGTAAACAAAAGGAGAGTGTACCCCATGCTGATTGGTGGAGCGTATTAAGAATTTCAGATATTGCGAAACTTGGTATTTCATATGGTATGCTACTTGAACTAAAAAAGATGCTGAACCAAGTTCAGCATGACAAAAGGTATTGTCATTCCGAACTTGATTAGCTAGGCTGAATCTTCGATTTCGGAATCTAAATCTCGTTTTACCCCTCCAGCTTAGACGATAACTCAAACCAGCGTTCTTCTTTCGCTTCAATGGCATCAATAATCTCCTGAAGTTTTAGAGATAGGTCGTTGATTTGATCCTGCGTTAAATCCGGATTATTAAACTTGGCTTCCATTTCCTTTTTGTCATAGGCTAAAGAATTCAGCTTACTTTCAATGTTTTTAAGTTCTTTCTCCTCATTATAACTCAGCTTGCTGGCTTCGTTCTGTTTCCACGATTTTTTTTCTTTCTTATCTTCGGTAACCGTTGGTTCGGCTGGTTGGCTGTCTTCATACACGCGGTAGTCGGTGTAATTTCCAGGGAAATCTTCAATCACACCATCGCCTTTAAAGACCAAGAGGTGATCGACCACCTTATCCATAAAGTAACGGTCATGCGACACCACAATAATACAACCCGGGAAGTCCATTAAAAAACTTTCCAGAACATTAAGGGTGACGATGTCTAAATCGTTGGTGGGCTCATCGAGAATTAAAAAGTTAGGATTCTGAATAAGCACCGTACATAAGTATAAACGCTTGCGTTCGCCACCGCTTAGTTTTTCAACAAAATCGTATTGCTTTTTTCTGCTGAATAAAAAGCGTTCCAGAAGCTGTTGCGCACTAATTTGTCGCCCTTTCTTTAAAGGAATATAATCACCAAACTCACGAATGACATCAATAACCTTTTGTTCGGGTTTTATCTCAATACCATTCTGGGTATAGTAACCAAACTTAACCGTTTCTCCTGTAATCACTTTTCCGCTATCGGGTTGGGCGGTTTGGGTAAGGATGTTCAGGAAAGAGGTTTTACCGGTTCCGTTTTTACCAATAATCCCGACACGTTCGCCTTTTTGAAAGGTATAGTCGAACTTGTCTAAAATAACCTTCTCTTTAAAGGCTTTAGAGACTTTATGGAACTCCAGAATTTTACTTCCCAGGCGTTCCATATTCAGTTCCAGTTGCACTTCGTGGTCTTTACGACGCTGGTGTGCCCGGTGTTTGATATCGCTGAAATCGTCAATACGCGACTTCGATTTGGTGGTACGGGCCTTAGGCTGGCGTCGCATCCACTCTAATTCTTTTTTAAAGAGTTGCTTGGCTTTACCCGTTTCGGTTTCAAATTGCTCAATACGGGCTTCGCGCTTCTCTAAATAATAGGAATAGTTGCCTTTATAACTGTATAGCTGGCCTTCATCCAGCTCAATAATTTCATTACATACGCGCTCTAAAAAGTAACGGTCGTGCGTGACCATAAACAGGGTGATGTTTTCCTTGGCAAAGAAGGCTTCCAGCCACTCTATCATTTCCAGATCCAGGTGGTTGGTAGGCTCATCCAGAATCAGTAAGTCTGGTTTATTGATTAGAGCATTGGCCAGCGCCAGACGTTTCTTTTGTCCGCCGGATAACGATCCGACTTTCTGATGCAGGTGTTCCAGCTTCAGTTTAAAGAGAATCTGTTTGTACTGGGTTTCAAAATCCCAGGCCTGATGCAGTTCCATTTGCTCGAAGGCTTTCTGGTAGGCATCGGTATCTTCCGGATTTTCAAGGGCTTTTTCGTAATTACCAATAACCTTTAAGATGTCGTTATCGCTGGCAAAGATGGTTTCTTCCACCGTAAGCTCTGGGTTAAATTTTGGGTCCTGAGATAAGAAGGATACCGTAATGTCTTTTCGGTAAGTGACCTGCCCAGAGTCAGGCGTGTCTTCACCGGAAATGATACGTAAAATAGAGGTTTTTCCGGTTCCGTTTTTAGCAACAAAGGCTATCTTCTGGTCTTTGTGGATGCTAAAGGAAACGTCCTGGAACAGGGTAAGTTCTCCGTAGGATTTCGATATGTTTTCGACAGTTAAGTAATTCAAAAGCTATAATTTTTTGCAAATAACGTATAAAAAACCAAAAATACGGGTATATATTTTATTGTTCCCCCTTAAAAGTTATATTTGTGATAAAGCTAAGCTCCATATGATTAAACAATTGTTCGGTATCTTCTGTCTTGTAATGAGTGTATTGTGCAGCTCATGTATAACCAATAAAGATGTGGTGTATTTACAGGATAAAGGACATGTGACAGCAAGTGATTCACTTCAAATTCAAGCCTTATCGAAACCCTATCGCGTTCAGGTGAATGATATTTTAAGTATTGATGTTAAGGCATTAGATGAAGAGCTGGTTGCCATTTTCAATCCCACGACCTCTTCTTCTAATAATGGGGGACGTGGTTCAGAGCAGGCCCTTTATTTTACCGGTTTTACAGTAGATTTACACGGAAACATTGAGTTTCCTATTCTTGGAGAATTGAATGTCCTGGGCTATACGGTAGAGGAAATTGAGGCTATGGTAAAGCGGGAGCTATTAGCGCAATATTTTAAGGAAACCGCGCAGATTTTTGTGACGGTTAAGCTGGCCGGATTAAAGTATACCACTTTAGGAGAGATGAGTGCCGGAACCCATGTGATATACCGCGATCGCGTCAATATCCTGGAGGCCATTGCCAACGCCGGGGATATTCGGGTAACAGGAGATAGAAAAGATGTGATGATTATTCGTCAGTATCCACAAGGCCAAAAAATACATCATATCGATCTGACCGATATTAATGCAATGAAATCGGAGTTTTACTATATTCAGCCTAATGATATTATTCTGGTGAAGCCTTTAAAACGTAAAGCTTTAGGAGGTGGCCAGACCGCTGTGCAAAACCTGACCACCATTGTTAGTGTGTTTTCGGTATTGGTAAGTACTTATTTTATTATACAAAGTTTATAAGAGTATGGAAGATAATATACCTCAGCAATATTCTTTAAACTTCGATTTTAAGGCCTTTTTGTTAAGAGCTTTAAGTTACTGGAAGTGGTTTGTGCTGGCTCTGGTTATTGGTTTGTATGTGGTGTATCAGCAAAACATCAGAAAAGAGTTTCCCTATACCTTAGAAGCTTCTATTTCGGTACAGGATGATAAAAATCCCTTATTCACATCAAACACCAGTCTTATTTTTAATTACGGTGGTATTTCCGGTAAAATACAGGATGTGTTACTCAATTTAAAATCAAGAAAACATCATGAAAAGGTGGTGGATAGTCTGGATTTATATCTGAGCTATTTACAGCAAGGGCGTTTTCATATGACAGATATTTATAAGGCGGTACCCTTTGCTTTTGAAGGCGAAGCCGAGGCATTTCAGGTTATTGGTCAGCCCGTTAAAATAGCTTTTATTGATGATGAACAATTTGAACTGTCTTACGATTTTGGAGATGCAGCGTCGGTTTCGGTTCAGAATTTCGATTCCAAAGACATTAAGACAGTGCCAGTAGCACATTCGGTATGGGCTAAAACCTACCGCTTTAATGAGTATATCGATCAGGAGGTGTTTAAAGGGCGGCTTGTTAAAAATGAGAAGTCTCATAACTTGTCGGGTAAAGAGTTTTATATAGAGTACACCAATTATAATACAACAGTATCTCAATTTGTAAATAGATTCTCTGTAGTTAATGAAGGCGGAACGCCCTTGTTAACCCTTCGTTTAACCTACAGGAACAAAGCTAAAATAGTCGATTACCTTAATGCCTGTATAGCGATACTGGATCGCGATTTGTTGCAACGTAAAAACCAGTATGCCATTAATACCATTAATTTTATTGATAAGCAACTGGCAAGAGTCAAAGCGGAGTTAGGCAAGAAAGCAGATTCTTTAAATACCTTTAAACAGCGAAACAAAATATTTGACTTAGGAAGTGAAAGCAATGCCTTGATTACTAAGATTACCCAGTTTGAAGATGAGAAGATGGTATTGGAAGAATCGCTGCTGTATTACGATTTGCTAAAGGATTACCTGGAAACCAGTAAAGACTTTACCAACTTTCCGGCGCCGGCGGTTCAGGGGATTGATGATCGAAATGTTACAGGCGCCATTTCTCAAATTATTCAATTGTCGGGAGAGAAATCTAAACTCGAGTACTCGGTGCGTAGTGATGCCGCCGTGTTTAATGATTTAAACCGACAAATTGAGGGATTGAAACAGGTGATTTATGAGAGTATCTCTTCCAATAAGGCGAATATTCGATTCCAGATTCAAACGATCAACAGAAATATCGCCAATTTAGAGCGAGAGTTTTCGGTAATGCCAGAGAATCAACAGAAACTTCAGGGCTTTGAACGCGAGTATTTACTCAGTCAGAATACCTATAACCTTTATCTGGCGAAACGTGGCGAGGCCGATCTGGTTAAAGCCTCTAATATTTCAGATATCATTCTTATAGAACCGGCAAAAGATGTGGGGCAGGCACCACGCGTATCGAATTTAAGTATTCGCTATGTATTTGCGGTTATCGCGGCGTTTATACCCATACTACTGGTGGCTTTTGTGGTAACCTTTTTCGATAGAAAAATTCATAACCCTGCAGATCTGGAACCATTAACTAAAATGCCACTTTTAGGAGTTGTAGGCTGGAGTAGTGCCGATAGTAATCTGGTGGTATTACAAAAGTCGAATTCGGCAGTTGCTGAAGCCTTCCGTGCGATTCGTACCAGTTTACAGTTTATTTATAAACGTCAGGAGGTGCCGGGGGCCAAAACGGTGATGTTAACCTCTTCGGTAAGTGGCGAGGGTAAAACCTTTTGTTCCATTAATATTGCGTCGGTATTTGCCTTAAGTGGTAAGAAAACCGTACTGGTTGGTTTGGACCTGCGTAAACCTAAAATCTTTGATGATTTTGAAATACAAAACGCGGTGGGAGCGGTTAATTATTTAATCGGTCAGGCCACTTTAAAAGATATTGTACAACCTACCAATGTAGAGCATCTCGATGTGATAACCTCCGGGCCGGTACCTCCAAACCCATCCGAATTACTGATTGGGGAGTATATGCAGGATTTGATTACCGACTTGAAAGCGAATTACGATTATATCATTCTGGATACGCCACCCGTAGGTTTGGTATCCGATGCTTTGGAATTAACGCCTTATGTGGATGCGACCCTGTATGTGGTGCGTCAGGATTATACCAAAAAAGATATGCTTAGGGTGATTAATGATAAGTACAGGAAAGGCGAGGTTAAAAATATCAGTCGGCTGTATAATTTCTACGATCAGAAATCTAAGTATGGCTACGGTTACGGCTATGGCTACGGTTATGGCGCGTATGGTAACGGGTATCATGGAGAAGGAGCTAAGAAGAAAGGCTGGTTTGGGAAGTTGAAGAAGGCGTTTAAACGTTAGTGGTGATATATGAAACACAATGGATTCCTGCTTTCGCAGGAATGACAATGAAAGGTGTGAATTGAGATGTTGTTGGCTGTGATATGCCGAAATCGAAGCTTCAGCATAGCTAAACAAGTTCGGAATGACAGGATGAAGTTATTCTGTCATGCTGAATTCAGTTCAGCATCCTACGCTCAGGTAGGGAATAAAATATAAAATTATAATGAACAAACTACTATTAATAGCCATAGAAGCAGCCGTTGCAGCAGGAGCCGAAATCATGCAGGTGTATTCCGGGGATTTTGAGGTGCAACTTAAGGATGACCACTCCCCCTTAACCGTGGCTGATGAACGTGCCAATACGATTATCAACAGGTATCTGGAACCAACTTCTATTCCCATCATAAGTGAAGAGAATAAGGCAGTGGATTATGCCGAGCGTAAAGGCTGGACGAGCTGCTGGATGGTAGATCCGTTAGACGGCACTAAAGAGTTTGTGAAACGCAACGGGGAGTTTACCGTGAATATCGCCCTGATAGAAAAAGGAAAACCTGTTCTGGGGGTGATTTATGTGCCTGCTATAGAAATGCTGTATTATGCAGAAGTAAAGGCCCAAAAGGCTTATAAATGTGAGGTGCCTAACCATAGGTTTAGTGAGGCTGTTTTAGAAACCTCTGTCGCTATCAGTCCGGAGTGGGCTATTAAGTTGACCCTGCGTATTGTAGCCAGTAGTTCACATCAGAGTCCGGATACCGATATATTTATTAAAGAGTTGAAGCAAGAAGGCTATGCCGTAGAATTAGTATCTAAAGGGAGTTCCTTAAAGTTCTGTTTAATGGCCGAGGGTGCTGCCGATATATATCCGCGATTTGCGCCTACCATGGAATGGGATACGGCTGCAGGGCATGCCTTGTGTCTGGCGGTAGGCCTGGAGGTGTCGCAGGTAGATCAGGATAAACCTTTGGTATATAATAAATCCAATTTGTTGAATCCTTATTTTATAGTTCAGTAGATATTTATGGAGCATAATAAAAAGCAAGACTACAGCATCACCAAAAGTAATCGTGTTGACTTAAATAAGCACAAGCCTTGTTTAATCTGGTTTACGGGGCTTTCGGGATCCGGTAAATCGACCATTGCTAATCTATTAGAAAAGGAACTTCATAAGCAACAGATTCATACCTATACCCTTGATGGTGATAATTTACGCCGGGGCTTAAATAAAGACTTAGGGTTTACCAAGGAAGATCGTACCGAGAATCTGCGACGTACAGCCGAGGTGGCGCGCTTATTTATTGATGCGGGTATGGTGGTGATTGCCGCCTTTATTTCACCGTACAACAGTATTCGGGAGATGATAAAAACCATTGTTGGCGAGGCGTATTATATTGAAGTGTTTGTGAATACACCACTGGAAGTCTGTGAACATCGTGATGTTAAGGGCTTGTATAAAAAGGCGAGGGCTGGTGAAATAACCAATTTTACAGGGATTAGTGCACCTTTTGAGGTACCTCTAAATCCAACAGTGGAGATAAAAACGGTTGAGGTTGCGCCGGAAGAGGCGGTAAAACGGATATTGGAAGTGCTTAAGCATAAGATTTAGATTGTTGTTTTATTTGTTCATTTCTTTTATTCGTCTATACTTATTCTTTTGTGGAACTCATGATGTGCTTCGCTATTGCCTTGTCAAAAGAAGCGAACCAAAGAAAATGGACGTCCTATATTAGACTGGACATAAAGATGAGAGAAAATGTTAGTTAGCTTTCATCTTAGCCATTATGAGAAGAAGAAGTAATAGTGGATAAGAGAGGTCTAAGTTAGGTCTGCCACCCCGATTAGATTAGAGATCAATAAGTAATAAAACCTTGGTAATTTTGATAATTATCAAGGTTTTGTTGTTTTAGGAGTTCATATTAATTGAATTCGTTTAAATAAAAATGTTACCTATTCGTTTACCATATTTAAAAACGAGTATAAAGGTAGCCTAGCAATTTAATTTGGCTTTTGTTTCTAATGTTCAATTTTAAAGACAAAAGTGCATGAAAACCACACAAACTTTCAGTGTTCTGTTTTGGCTGAAAGAATCCAGTATCAAAATTGTAAATGCGTCCTTTTACTTTCGTGTTAATTTTTTTTGGTTTAAATAGGTAGCAAGTGTTTTCAGAATTCAATTTTCTTTTGCGTTATTATGATAAGGTTCAAGGTAATACTTTAATTTGTTGAAAGGTTAGTATCCTCGTTCTAGGCTAGTGGTCAATAAGTCTTTTGAGATAGTGAGAAGGACACTAAAAGATAAAAATCATCAGTGTCCTTAATTTACTTTTATTATTTAACTAATATTTTTCTCGTAAGAATGCTAAATTCTGTTTTAATCTTTAAAAGATACAAACCAGAACATAAATCGAACTTGATTTCATTTGAAGAAATTAAACCTTTCCTTACCATTTTACCGTTTGAATCATAAATTGTAAATTCTGAATTTTTAAAATTATCAGGTAACTTAACAAAATTTGTAGCTGGATTAGGAAATACTTGAACTATTTCTTGGGTTACATCGTTGGCTGACAATGTTGTTGTATCTAAACTATATAATTCGTTTCCGGTTGTTCCATTATCTCCTTCAAAGTAAACAACACCGTTTAAAACAACCAAATCATCAATGTCTATTATATTACTATCTAATCTGGTTGTTGTTACTCCATCAGTTCTAAATAAATATTTTGAACTGTTATCTGAAACTTTTCCTGCATAGTATAAATAAGCTCCATAACCAGCATAATCTGATGGATCATGATTATCACCATCAACATCACTACTTCCGTTTAAGTTACTAACATTGGTTAAAACACCATTACTTGGATTATAACTCCATAATTGATCTTCAGACGTTCCGTTATCACCTTCAAAAAATAATATACCATTCCAAGCAAATAAACTTGTGATTCCCGCTAATGATGTGGTTTCTGTAACCGCCATAGTTCCAGATTCTGTTCCATCTGTTTTCCACAAGGTATCTTCAGCTTCAAAATACAATTCATCTCCTAAAATTGTAAAGTTACTTATACCTGAATTAGTATCATCTTCTGTTATATCTTTAATCAGTGTAAAATTTTCTGATGTAGGATCGTATGCATAAAGTTCTCTTCCTATTGAAGCTTCATCTTCTGAATAGTCCATATAACAATAAATCTTGTTTTTAAAAGAAGCTATTGTAGCTCCTATAACAGCTTCTACCCCAGTTCCTGAATTAGTTACAGGAATAGCATTAGAACCATCAAATTGATAAAGTTTATACGAATCTGAAGTCAAAACAAAATAGACTTTACCGTTTAATTCGGTTTGATTAAAAATAAATGGAAATGCTGTTTGAGTAGTACCTGTATCGGTCCCATCGGTGGTAAAAAGCACATTTCCTGATCCTGTATTTGCTGAAAAATACAATGTGTTATTAAATTCGAAAAAATTACTTGGACTGGAATTATCAGAACCCGTTCTTAAATCTTTTACAAATGTTGTACCACTTTCGGTGCCATCGGTTACCCAAAGCTCTCTTCCTAAATCATCTCCTCCAGGAGAATTAGAACCGCTTGAGTCATCTGCGCTAAAATAAATTTTGTTATTAAATACCGTTAAATTGGTTGGCGAAGAACTTAAAGAGAGATTGTCGTTAATTTCTTTAACCTTCATAATTTGTGCATTTATAACAACGCTTGTAAGTAAAGCAAAACATGCCGTGTGTAATTTTTGTTTCATAGTTGAGAGTTTGTTTGAGAGTTTATTAATTAATTATTGTGGTAGTTCTGGAATTAGTATTCTTCCTCGTGAGGAGCTTAAGGTTTCCATAAATGCCAGTAGGGCATCTATTTCTGTTTTGTTTAAATCCAATTTTTTAAGAATTGGTGAGGTTTCTGGAATTAAAGTATCTCTAGCTGTTCCTAAATACTTCTTTTGTATTGGCGCCGGATTCCCCAAATTGTACAATTCAACAACATCTAATAAACTTGGAAAATGCCCATGATGCATCCATGGTCCTGTTCTTGAAACTTCACGAAGAGTTGGTGTTCTAAATTTCCCAATGTCATCAACGTTTTTAGTAACATTGTAGCGCCCAAAATCTTCAAATTTAGTCCCAAAAAGGGTCTGTCCATCGTTATGGAATTTGTTATCACTGAAGTAAGGTGTGTTATGGCAATTAATACAGCGAGCTTTTGTTCTAAATATATGAAGCCCTAAAACCTCTTGATTATTTAGTTTTGTAGAGTCTCCCTCAACAAATTTGTCAAATCGGGTTTTATAACTTGTTATGGTTCTTTCAAAAGTGGCAATAGCATATTGGATGCGTTTAAGTGAAACTGAATCATTACCAAAAGCTGACTCAAACAGAGGTTTATACCCTTCTATTCCTGCAATTTTATCTACAGCAATATTTAGTTGCTCATTCATTTCAACCGGATCCTTAATAGGAAATCTGGCCTGATCTTCTAGGCTGTTTGCTCGACCATCCCAAAAAAGACTGTGTGCAAAACCAGAGTTTAAAATGGTCATTGAGTTTCGTGCTCCTGTTTGGCGATTATGGCCAAAAGAACGTGTGGAATTATCTGTCCATGCCAACTCTGGGTTATGACATGAAGCACAGGCTATCTGTCCGCTAACTGATAATCTTGGATCGAAAAACAATATTTTACCTAGCTTTTCTTTTTCTTTTGAATAAGGGTTATTGTCAGGGAATGTTACCTTTCCTAAAGCTCCAATATCTTGGAATTCTTTTTTGTTTACGGTACTATCTAGATTAGGTCTTGGCCATTTAGATGAATCTCCACTTGAATACACTGTTTTCAAGTAAGTGATGGAAGTGTAATCTTCCTCTTTTGGGGTATATTTACATGAAGTTAATGCAAATAAAAGGACAATAAAAAATATTAAGTTTGTTCTCATACAGTTGGTTAGTTATAAAGTGTATTCTTTTAGACAGTTAGTTGTTAAATCTTCAGGATCAGGGTAAGTTCTACTATTGTATAATCTATACTCTGCTGTTACTGTACCACCTAAAACTTCATCGTTAGTAAGGTGTAACTGAAACTTAATTTCGAATAATCCTGAAGCTATTTCTTCATAAGTGCCTTCACCTGAGATAGCAAAAATGTGGCTATTGCCATTGTTGCTTCCAAGTGTGATATACTGTGGAATAACAAGTACGGTTCCTTTGGTATTGTTCGTTCCATTTTCCGGAAAAAACTCTAACGCCGGACTAATATTAAATCCTGGTGAATTTGCTGCTGAGGTCGATTCGTTTGAGAACCATCTTTTTAAGTTAAATGAATTGGTTGTAGAAGTAGCAATAGTGCTATTAAAACCTATTTTAAACGCATCGTGGTAAATATCATCTGAAGTATCTGATGTGCCTTTGTCATCATAAAGTATAGCGTTGGCATCCCCAGCATCTACAATTACAGGATAAGTAAACGCATTATAGCCTGACCACTGACAAATACCGTCATCATTAAAATCGTTCCACGTTTCTCCATAGGTTCTGTAGTATTGATCGGAAAGATTATAGAAGTTAGCCGCCGGATTAGCATTGACATCTCTTTCAGATTGAATAGGTTTAACAATCTGTAAAACTGAATTTCCTGTTGGTACATAACCATTATATTCTTGTAAACTTATAACGGTTTGATAATAAACATCATCGTTATTAATAGCTTCATTTAAGGTTATTGAAAACGTCATACTATCAGCATCCTGATCAATTCTAGATATGCTGTAGTCGAAACCATTTAAGAAACTAAAAATTTCAGACTCATTTATATCATCATAAAAATACCCTAAAGGAAAATTAACTTTTACTTCAATGTCTTCAGAAGGGTCTCCCTTAATTTCAATTCTGTTAGTATCGAATGCATATTGAAAAGAAGGTTTGTTGAAATTCACAATTAATTCATCATTTGATTCCAGGCTATTAGGCATACCTATCAGGATATCCGGATTACTAACCGCTGTTAAACCAAGTCTCAATTGTGGTATTTGCGAAAAATCCCAACGCTCATTGATAGTTACATAAATAGTATCTACCAACTTGCCAGGAGAAAACGTAAGTGTTTGCTCCGGCTGTATGCTTAAATCTATATCACCTTCAATAGTAGTACTAAACGTTGCCGTAGTATTTTCGGTTATCTCTGCAGAAGACAGAGCCACAGGAATTTTTAAGGTTTTTATATTATCTTTATTATATTCTGATACCGCAGAAAGTGACCCGTTAACTCTGGGATATTCTAAAATATTATTATTAGAATCTACCAGTAAGAAAAAACGAATAAATGATATCTCCTCACCATTAAATAATTTGTCTGATTCGTCGCTACTACACGCGAATAACAATGAAATACTTAGTAAACTGTATAATATTTTAGTAGCCTTCATTTTGTATAATATTTTCATTAAAATCTGTACTTGAAGATGGAATAGGTAAAATGTAGTTGTTAGACGGATAGGTTAATCCGCATACCGTGCTAATGCAGCCTAAATTGCGGGTAACATCCTTTTTAAAACGAATCAAGTCGAATAATAAATGGCCTTCGAAAGCCAGTTCTTTTCTGCGCTCGGTAAAAATATCTTCCAAAATATTTGAAGTATCTGTCAAAGCTGCAAGATTAGCACGTTCTCTAATGGTATTTAAATCAGTTAATGCACTGTTTAACTGTTCTAATCTGGCATTGGCCTCGGCTCTAATTAAATATATTTCAGAAAGTCTTATAAATGGAGTTCCTGGATTTCCTTGGAATTTTTTAGTAAAATAGTACGGCTCATTAGTTAGAATGTTGTTTGTATTGGTTGGTATACTCACCTCTAAAAACATGTCTTTTCTAATATCACCGTTGTCATATAGGTTTGCTAAATCTCCAGAAGCTACATATCTTCCATAATTATTACTCGAATTATATATGAAATGTTCAGAAATACTTGAAGACACTTGTCCTTCAGTTGTTCTTGGTGCAGAAAATTCAAGGATGACCTCGCTAACCGATATTTCTTCAGCTTCCCACTCTGTAATGTAATTTTCTTTACTTGTTAGAGAGATTCCGGAAGTTTTTATTACTGCATCAGACATGGAAAATGCGGTTTCCCAGTCGTTCATTTGAAGTGCGATACGAGCATATAAAGCCTTGGTCGTATTTGTATTAAAATAAGAATATACCGGACCGGCTAACGACTGATTTTCTGTATACAATTCAAGTGCTTCATTTAAATCTGATTTTAAATGATCATAAGTTTCAGACATAGTTAATCGCGACGGGAAGTCTTCTCCAATAGTCAAAGGTGCTGTGTTGTATACAATTCCTAAATGAGAAGCGTCACTTGTAAAATTATAATTCTGAGCATAATGAATACTTAATTGATAATGAGCAAAAGCACGAATTGTAAGTAATTCTGCCTCCAATTGCTGTTGTTCCTCGCTCGTTAAAAATGTAAATTCCGGCAGATAGAACAAAAGGATATTTCCCTGATTAATTATATCGTAAAACGCTGCATAATAATCGGCATAGTTAGATTCGTCTTCTAAATCTGAAAAGTTATAACTGTTCTCTATTACCGTTGGTATTTCTACCAAATTTGTAACAGTACTTGGTGTAAAAGTAATATTACCACCTTGCACATCAGCATAAATAGCATGGCGTGAGGACAGTATATCTTCAATATCTCTATAAATACCATTTAAGGCGGCTAATATCCCATTTTTATTAGATAGTTGCTCTTCAATTGATATTTGTTCTCCTGGTTCCTGTTCCAAAAAATCACTACAAGCATATAGAGTGATGCTTATAAACAGGATATATATAATATTCTTTTTCATGATTAAAATGTTGTGTTAAGACCTATTGTAAATGTTCTCATTTCTGGGTAGGTGTTTCTAAATTCAGCTACACCATTCTTTCCTTTCGGACTCTTATCTTTAAACCAATAATGTAGGTTAGAACCATTAACAAAAAAGCTTAAAGTTTTTAGGGGTAAATGGTAATTGCTTACCGGGAAATTATAGGTCAGGTTTACCGATTTTAGTTTAATGTGAGATGTGTCGAACAGATACTTAGTTGAATTAGAAATAATTCGGTTATTGCTTGATATTATAGGATAAATAGCCTGATCACCTTGATATTGCCAGGCATCTTCATAAACATTAGCATTTATATTTCTGTTGACTAAAATTCTATAGTTATCGTAAATATTTCTATCTACCAACATATCCGCTCCATAGGTATAGGCTAAAATGACTCTTAATGTGAAATTGTTTAGGTTAAAACTGTTATTTAAACCACCGTAAAAATCGGGTTGAGAATCTCCAATAACGCTCCAGTTGGTATTATCAAACTGGCTAGCAACAGTTGATGAATCATAAATATTATCGTCAATATTGTAAAGTTCGCGACCAGTAGCTGGATCAATCCCTGTAAAGTTATAGCCCCAAATTGCCGAGGTTGGATAACCAATGGTTTGTGCTCTGGCTACTTCGGCGGTTGAAAAAGCCGAACCTAAACCTACCAAATCGGTTACTTTATTCTTAATTTTTGTGAAATTGAAATTAGTATTCCAAGAGAAATTTTCATTCTTAAACCAATCGGCATTGAAGCTAAATTCAATTCCTTGATTGTACATGCTGGCCCCATTAATCTGAGCGTTAGAAAACCCTGATTCTATAATAATACCTCTTGAGGTAATTTGTTCTTCTATATTATCTCTAAAGACATCGGTTGTAATTCTAAACTTCTTTAGAAAATTAAAATCTAATCCTATATTGAATTTTTTATTCACCTCCCATCCTAAGTTTGGATTTGGTGCAGACGATAAATTAGCGTAATCTAAACCGTTGTAACCGTTGTTTTGTCTTGTATATAACCCTAAAGCTCTGTACGACCCAATGCGTGAATTTCCTGTTCTACCGTAACTTGTTCTTATTCGAAGAAAATCTACAAACTTACTTTTCTTAAGAAACGATTCATTGCTAATATTCCAGCTAGCTCCAAGACCTCCGTTTAAAGCGGTGTCGTTATCTGTGCCAAATGCAGAGCTTTGATCTACTCTAAAATTGGCTAAGAAGAAATATTTTTTAGAGAAGTTATAATTTAACTGAGCAAAACCAGAGCGTCCAGTATATTCGGTATAATCACTCTCATAATCCTGTTGTGTAGCAGAGATTATGGGTTGTGGTGAGTCGAAAATGGCAAATCCACGACCTATTTTGTACGAAAAATCAACTTTTTCACTTCTGGTTTCTATACCTAAAAGGGCATCAAAAGCATGTTTTTCTGCAAATTGTGTATTATATGCTAAGGATGCATTCCAATTCCATTTTCTGGTATCACGCGTTCTAATCATTCGTCTGCCTTTAGAACCATCGTTGTAATTCCCTGAACCATTTAGACCCGAAAAGAATTTATCTTCATCTTTATTTGAAGCGTCTATACCAAACAATGTGGAGAACTTTAAATTATGTAATACATCGTAATCAAGTTTTAAACTTCCCAAAACCGCAAATGTTTTAGAATCAGAAATATTTTGCTTAGAGACAGCTACAGGATTTCCATAGGTCTCAAAATACGTATAACCTCCATTGGCATCATAGGGTGATAATGTTGGGGGTAAGGCGTATGCATAAAGCGTATTCGGATTTTCTTTTGTGGTTAGTGATGGTGATAACCGCAAGCTAAAACCAAATTTATCTTTTCTGTAATCTGCCGAAAGAGACGTGTTTAATTTTTCGTAACTATTCTCTTTTTGTGCTTCGTCGGTATGTTGATAACCTATGTTAGCCCTGTAGTTCCAGTTTCCTTTACCTCCTGACAGCCCGAAATTTAATCGACTGAAAATCCCGGTTGTATTTAATAAATCGAACCAATCGGTATTAACACCATTCCATGGTTGTACACTAGCCAGATTTCCATTATTGGTGTAATAGGTATTTAAAACTTGTTGATATTCTTGTCCGCTTAAATATTTAAGACCATTAAAAGCTTTATTAACACCTGTTTGCGCTGAAGCCGTATACCTTAACTTTCCTTTTTTACCTGATTTTGTTGTGATAATAATAACACCGTTCGCAGCGTCGGCACCATATAAACCAACAGCAGCAGCATCCTTTAATATGTTGAAACTTTCAATATCTTCAATGCCTACACGAGCTAATGGGTTTAGTATGTTTTCTGAAAGAATACCGTCTCCCAAATCGAAAAAACTATTTCCGTCAATTCCTGTTTCTTCAGACAGGATGATTCCATCAACAATTATTAAGGGTTGCGTAGAGGTACCTACCGCATTATTATTAAGAGGGGTTAGAGAGCCTTGTCCACGAATATCAATTTTAGCGGCTTCACCTAATTGGGGGTTAACCTCTACCAATACTCCGGCTACTTGTCCTTCTAATAGTTCATCGAATGTTACTGCAGGCTGTTCCTTAGAAATGGTATTGGGATCGACAGTAGAAATACTTCCTACCACCTCTTCCTTTAGCTTTTTGGTACCATATGAAGACGTAATAACGACCACCTTAAGTTCGCTTATATCTTCCTCCAGATAGAATATAAATTCTGAAGCATTGCCAACAATTTGAGATTTAGATTTCATCCCCAAATAAGAGGCTTCCAATTCTATATCATTAATATTTTCCCCTTTTATGGTGTAAATAAACTGCCCATCAATATCGGTCATAGCACCTATATTTTTTCCTTTAATAACAACCATTGCGCCACTAAGAGGAAACCGATCAGCTGCGCTTAATACCTTTCCCTTTATTAATCTGCTATTTGATGTTTCTTTATCTTTTTTATCGGTTAATAGTATCTGACTATTGATTAAAGCAAAAGTGATATTGGAATCTTTTAAAAGCGTTTTTAAAGCATTATCTAAATCTGAATTTCTTACGTTTAGTGTATATACTTGCGTTACGTCTACTTTATTAGCGTTATAAATAATGCGATAGCCCGTTTGTTGTTCAATAGATTTTATAATAGTACTTAAAGGCGTATTCGTAGCCTCTATACTCACGGTTTTATTTTGAGCAAAACTAATGGTGCTAAACAGCCAAAAGCATAAAAAGCAGAGAGTTTTTTTAAGTTTGCCGATTTGTTTGTGGTTAATCATTATTGAGAGGTTAGTGTTTTAGTCGTTAATTATGATGATGTTATTTTTTATTGAGTATTCAAAAGGGGTATCTATTTGTAATAATTTAAATAAGGTTTCAATGTTAGATTCTTCTATTCTTATGGCTCCGGAAAACTCTTGATTATCAAGTGTTTTGTTTTTGTTTATTATTGCCACGTTATAAGCTCTTTCTAATTTTTTGCATAATGCACTAAAGGGCATATCTTTAAAAATAATCTCCCCGTTTACCCAGGCAATATGATCGTAGGTATTTACACTTTTAACCTCAAAAGCGTTTCGTTTATCTATCCATTTGGCCTGTTGATTAGGCTCCAAAATGGAATATTTAGAGGCATCATTTGCAGCAGAAATTTTAACGGAGCCTTCTAATAGTTCACTGTGTGAACTGGCGTCGTTTGGATAAGAACTAACATTGAACTTTGTTCCTAACACCTGAATATTAATCTTATCAGAATGAACTATAAAAGGACTTTGCTCGTTTTTAGTTACTTCAAAGAAAGCCTCGCCCGTTAAAAAGACATCTCTGTTTGCCGATGCTATAAAGTTTTCGGGAAACCTAAACGTGGTTCCGGCATTTAAGTGAACAATGGTGCTGTCTGAAAGAATTACCTTAAATCGTTTTCCGAAAGGAATCTTAATGGTATTGTACTTTAATTCTTCACTTTTTATGTTAGAATTATAAATGATTTCATTATCAGTTTGTTTTCCAATAACAATACCATCTTTATTTATCAAGACATTCTCTTGGTTGTCATGAATATGTTTAACAACACCATTACTTAATTCTAAGATAACCTCATTGGTGTTTTTATTAATTGGTTTGTTAAAAATGGCACGACCAATACCCAAAGCAATGACCAGAATAGCAGCGTACTTCAAGTAAGTAAAGGCTTTAGTCTTTTGCTTTATGGTTTTATCTTTTAATATTTTAAGTGTTTCAGAAGTCTGAGTTTTAGATGTTGCAGTAATAGCCCAAGCTGTTTTTAAGGCTATAAACTGCTTTTTATTTTCTTTAGAAGCATCTATCCAGTCGAATAGCTGCTCGATTTCTTCTTCCGAAGCTTTATGGTCTAAATATTTATAAATGAGCTTTGTCATTACTTGGCGTTTTCTCTGTTAATAAGCTTATTAATACACTTAATATGATGATGTTTTTAATAATATATTGTCCTAATAAAGTGAATGAAAAAGGACTTTTGTTAAATGATAGTTCGGGAAAAATAAAAAATGTTGAAAAAGTGAATGTTAGATGAACGAGAGCTAAAATAGTTGCCGCTTTTCGCTGATAATTAAGAATAAACATTAACCCGATAGTTGTTTCCCAAATAGCTAAAAGTAAATACGAAATATTTGAGGATAAAATGCCTTTTACCAAAACATCAATTGTACGTTTTGCAATATCTTCAGCAGGACTGTAATCTGGAAAAAATTTCAGTATTCCGAATGCGAAAAAAATAAAACCGATGGACAACGTAATTAAACGCTGACCAGTGAATTCTCGGGATAATAATACCTGAGGTCTTTTCATGATATAGAGGTTAGTTGTTGTTGGTTAAGCAGATAATTATTCCTGCTATATAAGTTTGTACCCCTATACTCTAAAATACCCTACGATATTTTTTATATTTTTTTCGAGGAAAGAATAATAGATATTAATATCGTTGGGAAATATGGAGCCAATTGCTCTTTTAAAGCCTTTAAGGCCTTGGTTATATGAGACTCTACCGTTTTTAAACTAATCTCCAATTCATCTGCTATTTCCTGATTTTTTTTATTATCGAATCGTTTTTTTAAGAAAATAGTTTTTGTTTTTCCAGGCAGGTTTTCTATAGATTTATTGATAATTTGTTCTAATTCATAAAAATCCATAGAATCGAAATTTAAAGCATCTATTACTTCTTGATTTAATAGTGCTTCCCGTTTGTTTAATGCCTCACTTTTATATTTCTCTCTTACTTTTTTGCTCCTAATTAAATTCAAACATTTGGATTTTGTATACGTATAAAGAAACGACTTAATACCCGATGGCTGCTCTATCTTATTTCTGTTGGTCCATAGATTTAAAAAAGCTTCCTGAGCAATGTTTTTAGCTTCTTCTTCATCATAAATAAATTGTACACCAAAGCCAACAATATTATTGTAGTATTTATTAAAAAAATATTCGAAAGCAAGTTCCTTGCCTTTTTTAAAGGCCCTAAATTGTATATGCTCGTTGGGCTGTGTGTTCATTTGGATTAAAGTAGTTTTTACAGGAAATAAAATTCAATATCCGGTTTAAAGAAAAAAACAACTCAAGTGTGGCTAAAATTACATTTTTTATGTTAAACCTGTGTTCTTAGGTTGAAATAATTAAATTTTGCAGATTTTAACCTAGGTTAATTTAAAATTTTTAATATTTGATAATATAGTATCTGAGTCTGATAATAATTGAAGCCTCTCAAAGTAAATAGAACGTAATTTTCAGATGTAATCATGATATAAATCTTAGATAACATTAAGTGTCATAGTTGAGTAATTATTTGTTTAAATTGAAATGCTGCATCTTGAAATGAAATGGTTTTGTTTGTGTCAGGTTAAAGCATAGGTTGTTTAGATGTTGTATTTTAAAAGTATTACATTTGAGAGAAAATAGGTTAAGCATAGAAGTTATGGCAAATTTTGGTTCAAGTAAGGCGTTTCTTTTAGGTGATGATATGGAGTGGGAAGACTTAGGAGGTGGCATTAAACGTAAAATTATGGGGTATGATGATAATATCATGTTAGTAAACGTCAGTTTTGAGGTAGGTGGAGTTGGCGAGATGCATAAACATCCACATGTTCAGGTGACTTATGTAGCGAGTGGTGAATTTGAATTTACAGTTGGTGATGAGGTGAAAATTGTAAAGGAAGGTGACGGACTATATATTCCTCCAAACGTTATGCATGGCACAGTTTGTAAAAAATCGGGTATTTTAATAGACGTGTTTAATCCGATTCGAGAGGATTTTATGAAATAGATATTTGGTATTTAGCTATAAAAACAAAAAAGGGTTCTAATTAGAACCCTTTTTTGTTTTACTAATTTTTTTAGTTGGTTGCGTTTACAAAGTATTTTTTTCGTAACCAGAAGGATACACGAACCAATAAGATTAAGGCCGGAACTTCAACTAACGGTCCGATGACACCTGCAAAGGCTTGTCCGGAATTTAACCCGAATACGGCAATAGCTACGGCAATAGCCAATTCAAAATTATTACCAGCTGCTGTAAAAGCAACCGATGCCGTTTTGTCATAAGTGCCGCCCATAGCTTTGGTGAAGAAAAATCCAATAATAAACATCAAAGCAAAGTAGATTAGTAATGGAATGGCAATAATTAAAACATCCATTGGAATTTCAACAATGAGTTCACCCTTTAAAGAGAACATCACGATAATAGTAAATAGTAAAGCGATTAAGGTAAGCGGCGATATAGTTGGAATAAAGGTTTGGGTGTACCAGTCTTCGCCTTTTAATCTCACTAAAACTTGTCGGCTTAAAATACCTAATGCAAACGGAATACCTAAGTAGATAGCAACGCTTTCGGCAATTGTCCCAATAGAAATATCTACAATGGCGCCTTCAAATCCAAAGTAAGGTGGTAAAATGGTAATGAAAATCCACGCGTAAAAGCTATAAGCAAACACTTGAAAGATACTGTTTAACGCAACTAAACCAGCACCATATTCGCTACTGCCTTCGGCTAAATCGTTCCAAACTAAAACCATAGCGATGCATCGTGCTAATCCTATTAAAATTAAACCGACCATGTATTCAGGATAATCTTTTAAAAAGGTAATAGCCAGAATAAACATTAACACCGGACCGATAATCCAGTTAAGAATAAGCGATACCGAAAGGATTTTGGTGTTTTTAAACACAGCTGGGAGTAAGCTGTAATTTACTTTTGCTAGTGGCGGGTACATCATTAAAATTAAACCAATGGCAATAGGAATATTGGTTGTACCACTACTCATGGCGTTTATGAATTCAGGAAATTTAGGAAAAAAATATCCTAAGCCAACACCAAAGGCCATGGCAACAAAAATCCACAGCGTAAGGTTTCTATCTAAAAAACTTAATTTTTTTGTGCCCATGATTACGCTTTAATTTGTGAAAAAACATAGAATAATTCCGTTGCAATTTGAAGGCTGCGCTCCTTGTATTTTTCAGCTTGCTGTGGGGTGTTATCAAACGCCTTTGGGTCTTCAAAAGTAATCGGAATACGTTTTTCTGCTCCTAAAATCACAGGACACCCTAGATCGGCAGAAGAGCAGGTCATAATTGCAGCAAATTCTGATTGTGGATTGAACGTATCGTCGTATGTTTTAGAAAATCCAATCACCGGATGTTCATCTTCAGCATACTTAATACTATAAATTGGGTTATTTCCTTCGGCTATAGTATGAATATGAAACCCCGTATTTTTTAAGGTTTCGGCAGCCATTGGGAAAAGCGCTGTCGCTTCGGTACCTCCTGAGTAACAAAATACTTGTTTGATGTTGAAGTGGTGCGCGATAGTTTGTGCCCAAACTTGAGATAAATGACTGCGTCTGGAATTATGCGTGCAAATAAAATTTAAACGAATTGCTTTCCGAGCATCAACCTTCTCCTGAATAAAGTCGATTAAAGGCTGTAATGTTCCTTTACGTTCATCACTTACAGTATCAGTGGGTAAGTTTACTAACGTTTGTTCAATGTTTTGGTATAATGACATGAGTATAAATTTATCGCTTGAAGGATTAAATTAACAACAGCCGCTTCCAGGAACGCAGGTGTTGGCTGGTTGCAAATCTGATAATTTTACTTTTCGTTTTTCGGCAGGAATGCCGCAGTTATCTTTTGCTAAACAATCAGTTTGCTTGTTGGTTAGTAGGAAGGATTTGCCATCAAAATCTAATCCGAATTTACCAATGGTTTCCCCTTGATATTCTACTTCAATTTCAGCATCTTCTATGTTTAAAGTGTTTTCTGAAAGCTCTATAATGTGTAATAATTTTTCAGGATGCAAGCGGTGGTCGTAATCGTTGGCATTCCATAATTGAAAATTCACAATGTTTTCATGTCTTACGGTACCGCCACAATCGATAAAGGTTTTATTGATTTTACCTATTTCAGTGACGTGAAAATGACTTGGTACTAAATCGCCGTTAGGCAGTTGAAACGCGATAGTTTCTAAATGTTGTAGTGCTGATTTAACTTCTGATAGTTTCATAACGTTATTGTTTTAGAGAGTGGTAATTAAAGATTAACAGCAGGAGGCTTTTGGTAAATCCTGATTTAAAAATTCAGACATCACGGCTTTCATTTTTGTCCAAACTTCAGGGTTGATACAGTAGCATACACTAGTGCCTTCTACCGAGCCTTTAATTAATCCTAAATGTTTTAATTCTTTTAAATGTTGTGAGATGGTGGGTTGCGCCAATCCAATTTCGTCTACCAAATCGCCGCAAACACAAGTATTGATTTTAAAAAGGTGTTGCAGAATAGCTACACGTGCCGGATGCCCGAAAGCTTTGGCAAATAAGGCGATTTCATTTTGCGAATCGGTAAATATTTCAGTTTTGGCTAAACCCATATTAATTGTTTTATTGCAATATTACGATTAATAAGAATAACAGCGAAATAATCGCTATTATTTATTTTCTATTTAAAAGGAATTAAGGTTGAATAATCTCTAAGATTTGCCCGTTTTTTTCAGGGTATAAAGCCTGTTTATTATCCATGTCTTCTTGTAAAAGTTTCATCATCACTTTTAACTGTTTCAGATTGGATTGAGCTAAATTATTAGCTTCAAACGGATCGTTTATTAAGTTATATAACTCGTATTTAGGAGTACCTTCAATTTGAAAATGATAGACAACTTTCCAGTCTTCTTTTACAAAACTGGTAAAGTACGGACTACGATGGTCGTGAGGAAAGTGATTTAAGAACGTGTTCTCTCGTTTTTTATTAGTTTTTCCTTTGAACTGTTTTTGTAAATCGAAACCGTCTGTAAGATGCGATTCTGGAACTTTAACATTTGCTAAATTACATATGGTTGGAAATAGGTCTAAAATAGTACCTATCTGACTTTCCATTTGATTTTGAGAAATTTTTAATTCTTTCTGAACTTTTATTTGATGGTTTGGGGTAACCCAAGACGCAATAAAAGGTACCCGCATACCACCTTCCCAATGCATGGCTTTTTTACCTCGTAAAGGTTCTGAACTACTGTATTCATTAGCTATAGGAAGTGGTGCATCAGAACCGTTGTCTCCTAAAAACAGAATAAGTGTATTCTCTCCTAATCCTAAATCTTTTACGTGTGCGATGATGTCACCTAAAGATTTGTCCATGCCTTCAATTAAAGTCGCATAAGCTTGTGCTTTTTCATCTTTACCCGAATTTTTGTAGTGTTCGGCAAAACGGGGATCGGATTGAAAGGGTTGATGAACCGCATAATGTGACATGTACAGAAAGAAAGGTTTCCCCTCTTCTGTGGCTTCAGAAATTTTATCGTTGGCTTCGCGAGTAAGGGCTTCAGTTAAAAAGATATCGTCTCCCCAATATTTTTCTAAGCCGGGTACAGCACGTGACTTTTGTCCTTTAATATTTCCGTAGCCATCACGACCGTAGTAGCTACCCGGATGTCCGGCTCCAGAACCACCAACATTAACATCAAAACCTATATTAAGCGGATTGACACCTTCAGAACCATTAGGTCCAAAATGGGCTTTACCAACATGTATCGTTTTGTAGCCCGTGCTCTGAAGAAGTCGGGGTAGGGTGATAGAAGATTTGTTTAAACCTTCCCAATTCCATGAAGAAGGTCCAAAATTATTTTTGTTATTATTTTCTAAATCAATCCAGTTGGTCGTTTTGTGACGAGCAGAATTTTGCCCTGTTAGTATGGATGCGCGAGTTGGTGAACATACCGAATGCGCATAAAAGTTTGTAAATCTAATCCCTTGCCCAGCCAACTGTTCCATATTAGGGGTGATGTAATAATTGTTTAGCGGATATTTTTTAGGGTTTCCATTAGTGTCAACTAAAAAAGGAACAGAAGTATCCATTAACCCCATGTCGTCAACAAGAAACACAATAATGTTTGGTTGGTTTTCCTGAGCTGAAGTGTTAACAGAAAAGGAGAATGTTGATAAAAGTGTTAGGATTGAATATACTTTTTTTAAATACATTTTCATTATTTGATGTTAGCGATTTAATAATAAATATATTTTGTGTACGAGCACAAAAAAATGCGCTGTGAATATAAGATTATTATTGAGAATAAAGTCAGAATATAATGGTAAACAGCGTTAAAAATTTATTGATGAGTTTGTTTTGGGAATTATACTCCTAAATTAGTTAATACAAACGATTTAGCATTGGGGTGCAGTCTGATCCATAAGCCAGGGTTGGCGTTTAATTGCTGCAAGGCTTCTTTAGGATTAGGATTGAATGTTGTGTTAAGCACATTGGCATAAGTTTCTACTTTGGCAGGCGCTGAGTCTGCATCGACAACAGACTGTACAATTTTTTTAGCCTGTAATATGGCTGCTGGACCTAGGGTCAAGATGTATTCAGCAGCACGGCATTCCTGTTCGTCACTTCCGCTTACCACACTTCCTCCAGCTTTAAATTTACTAATATGATGTTCTAAAATACTGCTTGAAATCGGAATGATTCCTGCAACATGATGGTATTGCGCTCCTGAAAAAGGTTTAATATAAGCCAGATGCGAGGCCTGCTGTGCTTCCGGACCATGACCAATGAAAAAGATGTCTAAACCACCTAAGTTTTCAAGTTTGGTTAAATAGTCTATAAGTGCAGACTCCAGGTCCTGAGTATCGGTTTGCATCGGGGTAAAGCTTTTTATCTTTTTGAAAAAAGCATCACCCAAAATACGTTCAAAATCTCTAACAAAACTAAAGCCGTTAGCCATACCCATAGGCGCTAAGGCATCCTGAGTAAATACATTCAACCGAGCTAACAAAGCGTCCTGTTCATTAGATTTAGCTAATTCACCCAGTAAACGGTGTAATTGCTGAGCTCCACGACCACCAAGAAGGGCAATATTAATATCACCTTCTTTAGCTTCAGCGGTTTTATAAAGCTCATTTAACATGGCCTGACCAACTTCGGCTTCGGTATTAAGAACAGTTGGTGTTATGCCGTAATCTGTAATATTAAAATCGTTTGTGTTTGGTTTAGATAACCAAACATTATTGTTGTCCTCTTGTCTTGTAAATGTCGAGATCGTCTTGCTCATAATCCTGTTCAATTTATGTTAAGTGTAATGGATTTACACTTATTAGTTCTTTAATCGTGTTTATTGTACAAAAATACAGGAATTAAAAGGAACACCTAAAGGTAGTCACACGAATCTTTAGTGAACAAAATATGGGAGTTGGTGATATTAGTTGCAATTAACTCAATGGAGTTCATCAATTTTATCGAGACTTATTTTATAAATATTTCCAAAGCCATTTAAAGGACTGTTAGCAAAGTTTTTTAAAGCGTTTACACTTTCTAGAATTTCATTGTTTTCATCTAGTCTTTCGCTCGTAAAGTAGAGATTACCATGTTTCCAATCTATAAAAGGGCAGTAGTCTAATTTATTGGAGTTTATTAATGCTCCCATGTTTTTTGATGGACTCCACGCGCCGTTTTTATCTTTTCGGCTTATGTATAAATCGCCTCCCCCTAAATCGTCAGCTCTGCCATACGAACTAAAAACAATAACATCTTCATCTGGACTAATGTAGGCATTAAACTCATAAAAAGGGGTGTTTATTTCGGCAGGCAGGGGCTCTGGATTTTTAAATGTACCGGCTTCGTACTTTGCTATAAATATGTCCTCTTTTCCAATGCCATTAGGCTTTGTAGCGGTAAAGAACAGATTGCCCTGGTTACTTACAGAAGGAAAAAATTCATCGTTTGGGGTATTAATGGTGGAGTCTAGGGCTTTAGGATTAGTCCAGATACCTTTTACCTTGTCACTAAACCAAATGTTGTAGTCTGTTCTGGTACTATCGTTATAAATAGGTCTGTTTGACGCGAAATATAAGCGGTTACCATTGTTGGCATAAAAAGGTTCAATATCGTGATATGTTCCAGAAATAGACATGATCCCTGGTGCGCTCCAGGTTTCATTGTTTTTATTTAATATCACCAGGCAACGTTTTTTTTGCTTGTAGTCTCCCAATGTATAAATCATTTCGTTGCCTTCGGGATGAATGGCTAAATCTCTTTCGTAAAGCGGTGTAGAAATGATGCCTTGTCCAAAAAGGGTTAAATAATTAGTTTTAGATTCAATATCGATTGAAATGGTTGCTACTAATGTATCGTTCTTAGGTTTACACGCCTTAAAAAGCGGTAAAAGCAGCAAAAGAAAGGCTATGTGTTTCATAGGTTTGTATTTCAAATAAAGTAGCTAGTTTATGTTATTGGAAACAAAGATGTTTTATAAAACGTCATTACTATGGAGGGTAAGCAGAGGGACTTCTAAATTAGAAGTTATTAGGTTTGTTTTGCTTCGGTGTATTAAAGATAACCAGAATCCATATTCGTAAGGCACCATAACTAATAAGTTGGCTTCAAAGCGTGTCAGTTCCTTTTTAACTTCATCTACAACAGTATTAGAGGTAACACTGTTGAACAGGAACCTAGTATCTCCAGTTGATTGCAACGAAGCTTTCATGTTATTAATTAAGTCTTGTTTGTTATCAGAAGGATTGTCGTTTACATAAAATATTTCAACTACCGATTTATAAGCTTTGGCAATAGTTTCAATTTTCTTTAGGGCCTCTGCGGGTAATCCTCTTTCAATATCAAAGGCAAATAAAATTTTCTTTAAAGGATTGTAAGTATAGGTTTCTGGTACGGTTAATACAGGGATGTCGACCTTATGTATGGTGTTGGTAGTGGTTGAGCCTAAGAGGTTTTCTTCAAAGTATTTCTTATGAATGCCCATAACTAGCAAAACGGCCTGGTGTTCTTTAATTGAGCGCTGTAATTGTTGGTAAAAATCGCCAAGCGCAAAATCTAAAGTGGTTTGTACCTGATATTTTTTTTCCAGGTTGGTTACAAATGCATCGGCCTTATCTTTTGCAATTTTTATTGTTTCTAAAATGGATTCGTAAGGCAATCTTGCATTAATGGCGTGTATGGAAATATTATGCAAATGAAAAAACACTAATCTAGCCCCTGTTTTTTTAGCCATTTGAAACGCGTGATTTATGTAATTGGTGTCTTCGTCAAAAGAATTGGCTGCAAGAATGTAAGTTTTCATAAGAGAAAAATAATTATTTCGGTTCCATAATTCATCCAGAACTTCTCTATTAAAGATACTAAAAACTACAGGTTTTTAAGACCTGTTTAGCGTATATAAACATTAATTACTTAGCGAAAATGCTGCCAATACGAAAATCAACGCTATAATTGCAGGTAATGCCTGGATTATAAAAATTTTTCTCGAAGCTGTTATAGCTCCATATATTCCGGCAATCGCAACACATGCTAAAAAGAATACGCGAATGTGCATTTCCCAAGTGGTATCAGAAATTAAAAACGACCAAATTAATCCTGCAGATAAAAACCCATTGTAAAGCCCCTGATTAGCTGCCAGGACTTTTGTAGGTTTAAATAGGTGCTCAGGAATCGTTTTAAATGTTTTCTTACCTGCGGTTTCCCAAGCAAACATTTCAATCCATAAAATATAAAGATGCTCTAATGCAACTATAGCAGTCAATATTTTTGCGATAATATCTATCATCATTCATCAAATAAAAAGTTAGTATTATGTTTGATTTGTATTATAGGTCACTATTTACTAGTGTCTATTGAAATATAGCTCCAGGTTAAACATAGTTTTAAGCAATTAATTTGTATATAGTATTAGGTGTTTTTTTATCTAAAGATAATGTTGTATTACCTAAAAGCATTTTTATAACCACTAAAATATAAACAAACGCCCTTAACTTGGGCGTTTGTAAAATTACGGATTTGAGAGGAGCTACCATTGTTGGTAGCAGTTCCTGTTTTGACACTATTTATAGTTTCAATAAATTCCTAAACTTCAGTAATGCTAATTTTCAGTTTGCAATGAATAAAACGTATTAGGCTTTATCAACTGAATATTTTCCGGCTCCTGCCAGAAACATCACGACAAAGCTTATAAAAAACAATAAAGCGTGTTCTTTGGTTGCTAAATCGTCTTTAGCATGTATTATAAATGCAGCAACAAACATAGTAATTGCAGCAGGTATGGCGGCCCATTTTGTTTTAAAACCTATAATTAACATAATTGGGGCGACAACTTCTCCAATAAGAGCTAAAATCAAGGACATTGTAGGTCCAACACCTATTGGGTCACCAAAATCGGAAGGGTTTGATAACATGCTTATTTTTGGAATTCCATGGGTAAGCATAAAGCCCCCAAAGCCAACTCTTAATATTAAAAGAGCCAAATCGTTAAAGTTTTTTTTCATAACTGTAAAATTTATTTAATTTTTCTATAGAGATTGAAACTTATTGTTGACAACTAGTTTTTATTTATATTCCAAACTGTCTTAAATGATGGTCTGTGTGTTTGTAAACTAATATTCCAATTTGTTCCTTGGTCATTTTACCGAAAAAATCGTGTATGAAGATGGGGTTATTAAAATTCTCATATTCTTTAACTAGTGAAATCCACTCCGATTTTTCAGATTCGATATTAACATTAGAGTCATTTACCTTAAATTGGTTAGAGGTGGGAATATTTTTATCAAACGGCCTTTCGTCTTTAATCATTTTTTTTAAAGCTATTTTTCCAAATAGCTTTCCCAGAAAAGCTTGCTTGTATGAATGATTTTCTTTTCCAAGAATCCATTTATTCCAATATGTATTGTGCTTAAGCATTTGGGAAACATTCATTTTACCCCATTCAGCTTTGCTGTCTTCGTTGATTTTTTGAATTCTTTCGATTAGCTGTTCCCGAATATTCTCGTTAAATATTGTTTTCATTTGTTTTATGCTATTTCGTCAAAATTACTCAGTTAAGTATAATTATTTTTTCTTCTTTAAATCTCTGATGCTTATTATCATTGCTAAAATCAGCAGCAGGTTTGAAATAATTCCATAAAAGGAGACTTTGTTAAGATTATTAAAATCTAATGCAGATATATTCATAATTAAGAGAATAAATCCAGTAATTAAAACGATATAGACTCCTGTTATTTTTGTCATTTTGAATGTGAGTGTGTTTCGAAATAAATCCAAACGGTCTCGTATAACCTTCAGTTACGGGTTAAATTAGCGATTATTTTCGGTTACGCACAGACTTTATGGATTCGGACGTAGTCGAATCCGCCGTAATTGCGGTTATACATTGTTGGCAACTGGCGTTTATCCCTCATTTTCCTTGTTAGTTTGAAATACGAAATCAAAATTTTGAGATTTAATTTTTGTTTATAGCATTATGTTTAACAGAATTTACAAAAGCATTCCATTTCTCAGGATTGCTTTCTATTACGAAAGTTTTAGGGTTATTGAAAAGTGCAGAAATGCCTCCTATAATTGTTCCAGAAATAACACCAACAGTAACACCGCTAGCGAGTTCATCCCCTGAAGAACCACCGGCCCAAGTAAATGTTCCTCCTGAAGAATCGGTAGGAGGGTTTACCGAACCTAGAACAACTCCAACTAAAGCACCAGAAGTAGCTCCAACAAGTACGTTATGACCTCCCGAACGTTTGGTTTTTATTTTTCCTATTTCTTTTGGGTGTATTTTTTTTAGCTTTTTAGCTTTACTTAAAACAATAAGAGAATCATTAATTGAGTGAATATGTCCTTTTCCTATTTTTTTTCCATCCATGTCAAAAACTCTCAAAAATAATTTTTGAGTTTTGTTTTCTTCTTGTGCAGATATACTAATGGATATCATCAAGGTCAATAGTAAAATTGCTGCTTTCATTTTTATGGTTGTTTTGCTTGTTGCCAACGTTTGGTATATGGAAAGTTGCATGTTTGTGTGCGAGGATTTTCCGAAGGAAAATCAGAAGCTAGCAAACGAGCAACTAACATTGGTTTAATATAAAACTAGCAATTTTTTATATACTGTGTTGGCAATAGTTTTTATTATGAGTTAATTTGTTCAGTTTAAATTACATTTCCATGGTCAGTGCAATGTAAAAAAATGTAATTAAGAAAAATAAAGTCAGAATAGAGTTTCCTATTAATCCAATCAGAGGTTTATTTACTTTTTCCTTACGTTCTTTAAATCCGACAAAAACTCCCCCTGCACTTATTCCGAAAACTATAAATCCAACTAAAGCGAAATATATGTTTTCCGAATCCGTAAGTCCTAATTCAGTCCAAAATTCATTTGCAATTAGAGCAAGAATAACCAAAATTATGTTTGTCAATAATAATTTGTTAGTAGTGCTTTTCGTCATTTTTTTGATATTAACTTTTTCCCTTTTGTAATCCATAAAATTGGTCCAATTAAACCAATCATTGATATTATAATCCAAGTTGATTTTGAGCCATTGAACTTATTGGTCAAAATCAGGAATATTGCTCTAAAGGTTGTGATTACAGACCAAAAGCATAAAACGATAAATGATAATATTAATAGTTGTTTCATTTAATTATTAAATTCAATTCGGTTTTTTCTCAAATTATAGCCAACGTAGTGTATATGAATGATTGAAAACTACATATTACACCTAATCGGATGGGATAACGATAGTTTTTAAGCTTTATTTTCATTCCTATCCTATTTGTATCATCATGCGCATTGCAATATAATAACTTTCTTACAACATATTATACAGCAAGCTATTAATTTTATAGTCATTAAATAGGTTTCCTTCGAGTCATGTTCGACATTCCTTCGGGGATTCTTCGGTAAAACCCTTATTTTACGAAGGAAACCCGAACAATTCCCGAAGGAAACCCGAAGCAAACCCCTAAAAAAGCATTATTTTGTAATATATAGACTACTAATTTAATGTTTTTGTAATATTTATTATGTTAATGTGTTGAGGTGTAGGTAAGTAGTGTAAAAAATATATCCTCTAAGTACGCTTAGAGGATATATAATAATAACTTAAAAAATAGGGTGTAGCTAACCAGCATTAACAACTCCTAAAGTATAAAGGAATTCCATGGTTGGTGTTTCGCTACCGCCAGCAGGCTCTAAAGTAATACCAAAAGCTTCAGATGCGTTGGCATTTTCAATTTCGAAAATCTTATTGTCATCTGTTATGAAATTATCTATAGTTCCTAAGCTGGTAGGTGTTAATGGGTTTAAGGTTAACGACCAAACCTGATACACTTTACCTTCTGGTGGTTCGGGTAAGCCTTCGGCATCTAAATAAATGCGTTGCTGTTGTTTATCCCAGTACACATTAGCATAAGTACTGGAGAAATTACCCTGTCCGGCCAAAGGAATTTTAGTAATATTATTATCGCGTAATACCGAAATTAAAGTATTAGCTTCTTCTAAATTGCTTTTAGCATTGGCAATTTGTGTTTCTAATAATTCCTGTTGTGTTTTTACAATTTGAATATCGGTCTTTAACTGGTTGTTTTGCGTTGTTGTCCAGAATAATCCAATAGCCAGCAGTACCGAGGCTGCCCAACCGGTATAAGTCACCCAGTTGTATTTTGGCATTGGTATAACGTTGCTGTTGGTTCCGGTTAATCCTAAATGGGCTTTTACAGCCTGTAAAATCTTGTCGTTATGTTTTACTGGCGATACTGAAGCGGTTAATTTTATAATAGCAGCTTCAATTTCTAATACTTCTTGTAATATTTCAGGATATTGCAGCATGAGATTGTACACTTCCTTATTTTCTTTTTCAGAGAGTGCACCTGCTACATATAGCTCTAAAATTCCAGATTCTATGTAAGCTTGTATATCCATCTTATTCTAATACCATGTTTCTTAATTCTTTAATGCAGTTTCGGTTTCTGGTTTTTATGGTACCCACAGGCATATCGAGAGCTTCGGAAGCCTCCACCTGCGTATAACCTTTAAAGTACAGAAGTTCTAAAACCGCCTTACATTTTTCCCCCAATTTTTTTACAAATTTTTTAATTCCAATAGCGTCGGTAGAGTTGTCTAGACTGTCACTGGTTTCTAAAATATCTACGAAAAAATCGGCATCAAGGTTTTGTTTACTTTTTTTGAAGGCTTTTGAACGGGTTTTATCGATGGCTGCGTTTCTTGCGATGTTTAAAATCCAGGTGAAAAAACGTCCTTTTTCAGAGGAATAGCTGCTGGCATTGTGCCAGGCTTTAATAAAAACATCCTGCATAACTTCTTCAGCGATATCGTTATCTCGAACAATGTTGTAAATGACGCCCTGCATGCTTTCACTGTACATATTATACAGCGTTTCGAAAGCTTTTTCGTCTTTCTGTTTGAATTTTTCAATTAGGGGTTCTAGTTCCATAAAGTAGATTAAGATTTCCGAAAATAGTAAATTAAAAAAGAAAAAGCTACTTATAAAAGTAGCTTTTGTATAAAAATGTTTTCGGTTATGTAAGATTAGCCTTTACGAAGAAAAGTGCTTACTTCAATAGCAACCTCGTCCCAGGTCTTACTCACGCCATCTGGTCCGGTGTGTAAATCGAAACATACTTTGTTTAAACTTTCTAAGGCACCAAGGGCATCCCAGTCTGCTAAATTCATGGTTCCAGTCATGCTTACACGACGCGCATCGGTGATTTCAACAGTTAACGGTAAATCTTTAGTTACCCCATTCATAGTAAGGGAAGCCATATAATTTCCATTTGTAACTTTAATAGTACCATTAATAAGTTCTGTATCAAGCATCGCACCAAAAAACGATTCTTTTAATTTAGTATCTCTTGACGGATCTTTAGTAAATAAACTACTCACTGGAATCGAGAAGCGTAAATTATTTAAAGCCTCTTCGGCTGAAGCTCCGGTTTTTTCATCAAAGTTTAACACGGTAAACTCACCACCAACAGGTAATTTGTCGGTTGTTTTATAAGCCGTCCATTTTACCGAGGTCGCTTCTGGTTTTACAACAAACTTTTCGGCCGTTGTAACTTCCATGTGTTCTTCGGTAGTGTTTTCTTTTTTATTGTCTTTACAACTTACAATACTCAGCGCCAAAACAATAATCAGGTAACTTATTTTTTTCATGAACAAAATGTTTTTTTAAGATGTGAAATTTAGCACTAATATACTAATTGCAGTTGTTTATACATGACATAAATCATGTTTTTAACAAAACAATAAGGATACTTTTGTTCTATTAAAATGCAAACATGTTACAACAACTAATCAATAAATATAATGTTGCCGGGCCTCGCTATACGAGTTACCCAACGGTACCTTACTGGAATCAGGATAGTTTTTCGTTAAAAAGCTGGAAAACGTCATTAATAGAATCGTTTAAAGCCAGTAACCGTTCAGAAGGTTTAAGTTTGTATATCCATTTGCCGTTTTGCGAAAGTTTATGTACGTTTTGTGGTTGTAATAAACGCATTACTAAGCAACACAGTGTTGAACCCATTTACATAAAAGCGGTTTTAAAAGAATGGAATTTGTATTTGGAGTTGTTTGATGAAAAACCGGTTATTAAAGAAATTCATTTAGGTGGAGGTACACCTACCTTTTTTTCCCCAGAACATTTAACCTATTTAATAGAAGGGGTTTTAAAACATGCTGAAGTAGCCGATAACCATGAATTTAGTTTTGAAGGGCATCCTAACAATACCACGCGAGAGCATTTGCAAGCCTTGTATGATGTAGGTTTTCGTCGTGTAAGTTATGGCGTTCAGGATTACAATGAAACGGTGCAAAAGGCGATTCACAGAATGCAGCCGTTTGAATATGTAAAACGTGCTACCCAACTGGCTCGTGAAGTGGGGTATACCTCGGTAGGTCACGATATTATTTTTGGGTTACCGTTTCAAACTTTAGAGCATGTTCAGGAAACCATTTTAAAAACGCAGGCTTTATTGCCCGACCGTTTAGCATTTTACAGCTATGCACATGTGCCCTGGATAAAAGGGAATGGGCAACGTGGATTTAACGATGGCGATTTACCATCGGCAGAATTGAAACGCGAACAGTATCAATTAGGAAAACAATTGCTAACCGATATCGGCTATCACGAAATAGGCATGGATCATTTTGCTTTACCAACAGACACTTTGTATGCTTCCATGATTAACGGTAAATTACATCGTAATTTTATGGGGTACACCTCATCAAAAACACAAGCCATGATTGGCTTGGGCGTTTCGTCTATTAGTGATAGCTGGTATGGTTTTGCTCAAAATGAGAAAAGTCTGGAAGCGTATTACCATTTATTAAAAGAAAATATTATTCCGGTGTATCGTGGTCATATTTTAAATGATGAAGATTTAATCATCCGTAAGCATATTTTAAATTTAATGTGCCAGTTTAAAACCAGTTGGGCAGATTCTGCATTGTATTTTGAAGAATTGCCGGAAGCCTTAAACCAATTGGAAGAGATGCAACGCGACGGATTAATTCAAATATTGGAGGAAAGCATTATTGTAACCGAGAAAGGCAGACCATTTGTTAGAAATGTGTGTATGGCTTTCGATGTGTTATTACAAAGAAAACAACCAGATACCCAGTTGTTTTCAATGACGGTTTAAAAATTATATATCAGAGGTGACTATATTCTGAGTTTGCCTGTTATTTCGTCAACTTTTATGGCGTAAATAACAGGCGAATCATTTTCTACCTTCGCCGAAAATTCATGAATATAATCTAAGTCGCGCCCTTCGTTATTCAGGATGACTTCTTTAACACCTAAAGAAAATTCGTGTAGCATGGCTTTGGCTCCACTACCGGTTAGTTCCTGGTAAGTGCCATGTACTACAACCGATTTCCATTTATCAATAGCATCAATTTCAGAAACTTCTAAAGCCACATTAGGGTTCAATCTCAGCGCGTTTATTTTATGACCTTCACCAGAATACCCTATAATAATCTGATCTTTATTGTATAAGTAGGTGATAGGTACCACAAACGGACGTTTATTGTATATGTAGGCCAGATGACCAATGTAGTTGTTGTGTAAAATGTACTCGCATTTTTGTAAGTCTAAAGTTTCCATGAGCGTTAGTTTTAGTTGATGGTTTTAATACGTAAGGCTTATAAATGCGTTTAGTAAATATCAGATTCAGGGCATCATTTATCATTTAACACATGAATTTACCATGTTTAAAATTACAGAATAACAAGGATGAAAAAAATGATTTAAATCAGTTGGAACCTTCTTGAAAGCAGCAAGCCCTTAATGGCAATCTATGGCACTGGTGGCGAGTTCTGTAACCGGGCTGGGCGATAGGTAAGGAATACCTAAACCTAAACCACGAAGAATAAATAAAAGTCCGATAATAATCACAAACACCGGTACGGCTTTTTGAATGCGTTGTTTGATGCTGTTGTTTAAAAATTTACCCAGATAAATGGCTGAGGTCATTAAAGGCATCGTGCCTAAGCCAAACAAGGTCATATACAAACTGCTTTGTAAAGCCGAAGGCATCGTGATGGCAGCAAACACAGCCATATACACCAATCCACAGGGTAAAAACCCGTTCAGGAAACCAATGGTTAAAAAGGTATCTGCAGTTTTCTTTTTCAGAGCCTTTCCTAAAGCCGATTTTACTTTAGAAATAAGCATATAAATGGGTTGGGACGCATTGTATCTATTGAATATTCTGGTGGGGATAAGAATGATAAGAATCATTAGAATACCAATGGCGATAGATAGTTGTTGCTGTACACCAAACAGGTAAAAGCTTTTGCCAATGAGACCGAATAATAAGCCAATAATACTATAAGCCAGTAAACGCCCGATGTGATAAGAGGAAATTTGAGCGACTTTTTTAACCGAATGGCTACGGTCTACAGGTAACATAAAGGCAATAGGACCACACATGCCAACGCAGTGAAAGCTTCCTAAAATACCGAATATGATTGCAGACCAAAGCATTTAGTATATAATTTCTTTTTTATAGAGATAAGAACTTTGGTTATATTTCCAGTCCACTTTAATGTTCCAGCGACCATCCAATAAACGTTTGTCAGGTATGAGCAAATTGTAGTTTGACAATGAAATAGGCATTTCAAAGTCGAATTGTTTATTAGATGGTCTGTATAGGAACACTGTACCTGTAATTTTAGAATAATCTAAGTCATCAGGAAATTGAATAATCAACCCCTCAGTCGATATATTGTAAGTTATATTATGTGCTAACGTTTTAGCGTTGGTTTCTTTATTTAAATCGTTTTGAAACTCCAGTTCCTGTCCGTAATAATCTTCAGTCACCAAATCGTGATCGTATTTTTTATCGACACTCATGGTGATGATAAAATACATGATGAAGCTAATAAAAGCTACAAAAGCTAATGCTATACCTGTTCCCCAATTGAATTTCATTTGTCTTGTTTTTTAATTATAACTTCTAGGTCCTAGAAAATTTACTGTTGTGGTTTCAATAAGTTCATCGCCGCTGTAAACATCAATCGTTAGTTTGTTTTTATCGCCAGACAAATCACTTTTATTAATTTCGATAAACATAGTGCCTTCTGCAATACCCTGTTTAGGAACTTTAAAATTATTATTGGCCGAAACCAGTTTAATGTCGCCTTTGTATTTTCTGAGTTTAAAACTCACATCATCAATTTCCTTTACGGTTTTATTGACCAGTTTATAGGTGAAAATATTGCTGATCATTTGTTCGCCTTTATGTTCGTAAAGTTGTCCTGGTAAACGTAACACAGTGGCTTCAACATCGTTTCGTAGAAGCAGAAGCCCTGTAAATACGCCTATTAAAATAGTTAAAACAGCTATGTAGCCCTTCATTCGGGCTGTAAGTTTAAATTTTTGTTTCTTTTCTATTTCGTCTTCACTGGCATAACGAATTAATCCTTTTGGTAAGTTGATGCTTTCCATAATATGGTCGCATTCGTCAATACAAGCGGTACAGTTTACACATTCCAGCTGTGTACCGTTACGAATATCAATTCCGGTAGGGCAGACGTGAACACACTGTAAACAGTCTATGCAATCGCCATGGCCCAAAGCCTGACGGTCTTCATTTTTTCTGAATTTCTTTCTGCCGTTGTCACCTTCACCACGTTTATGGTCGTAAGCCACAACTATCGATTTATTATCCAGCAGAACACTTTGTAATCTTCCGTAAGGACAGGCAATAATACATACCTGCTCTCTAAACCAGGCAAACACAAAGTAAAATACCCCAGTGAAAATGATAAGTGGAATAAGCGTGCCTAAATGATCTAACGGGTTTTCGCCGATGTATTGCAAGAGCTTATCGCTACCAATTAAGTAAGCTAAAAAGATATTGGCAATAAGAAAGGAGATGACTAAAAAGATGAACCACTTTAGGCTGCGCTTTCTTATTTTTTCGGCATTCCATACCTGCTTGTCCAGTTTACGTTGTTTATTTCTATCGCCTTCAATCCAGTATTCAATACGTCTGAAGACCATTTCCATAAATATGGTTTGTGGACAAATCCAACCACAAAATACGCGTCCGAATGCTACAGTAAATAGGGTGATGAATACCACACCTATAATCATAGACAATACGAATAGGTAGAAATCCTGAGGCCAGAATGGAAAACCAAAAATATTGAAACGACGTTCTAAAACATTAAACATCAAAAATTGATTTCCTTGGACCTTAATAAACGGCGCGGCAAACAAAAAAGCCAGCAATACGTAGCTTGTTATCTTGCGGTACTCATAGAGTTTGCCACTAGGTTTTTTAGGGTACACCCATGCACGTTTACCTTCTTTGGTCATCGTGCCAATACTATCTCTAAAAGATTCGTTGTTAGGTGTTTCCAAGTTGTTTTGGTTTTAGGTTTTTTGTTAGGTGTTTAACGTTTTAGTTTTCGTCGTTCCAAATGTCTCCTTCTGCAGCTTTTGGTTCTGCAGGGGTTGTACCTTTAAAGCTGATTACGTAGCTTGCTACCTGTGCGATTTCTGATGGTTTTAATCCGTTTTTAGACCAGGCAATCATACCTTTTCCGTCACGGCCACCTTCAGAAATGGTTTTAAATACATTTTTAACACCGCCACCAAGAATCCAGTATTCGTCGGTTAAGTTTGGTCCGATACCACCGCCACCATCTGCTTTATGACAAGCGATACAGTTGGTGTCGTATATTTTTTTACCATTACTTAAGTCGGAAGCATCGGTTAATAATTCAACCGTATTAAAATCTACTAAATCTTTAGCTGTCTTTTTGTATTCTTCAATAGCTTTCTGGGCTTCAGCATATTCGGTGTTTAATTCGTCGTACTGTCCGTCACCATTAAATACATGATAGCGTAATAAATAAATGGCCGCAAACACAATAGAGGCATAGAACCCATATAACCACCACGGTGGTAAATCGTTATCTAACTCCTGTATGCCATCGTAATTATGATCCAGAATTAATTCGTGTTCCTGCTCGATGGGTTTGGTCCCTACAAGTGCTTTATAAGTGTTTTTAAGCCATTGTATGAATTTTGAAGGCGTGGCCTGATCAGCATCAAAACGGGCTTTACCGGCTTCATCTAAGCTATTGTAAAGAATAGAACGCATGGAGCTTACAATGCCTTCCATAGCGATTAAAATGAACAGTACAAGCAATAGAAACAATGCCAGTAACGGATATTCAACAAAGGCTGGTTTGTCTCCAGAATCTATAAGGTATTCGGCTAAGAAGAAAATTATAAAGAATATAATGGGCACTCTTAACCATGAAGGGAATGATTGTCTCATAATGTTTGGTCGTTTTGGTTTTCTAGTGGCAGGTGACTAACAGTTTTTATATAATCTTTTTTAGCAGTTACAACCCACCAGAATAGCACTACAAAAAAGATAAAAAAGATAAGCAGGGAGATGATGGGGTAGATCTCTACCCCGGTAATGGTCTCCATATGGTTTTTTATAAATTTCATCATGACGTTTAGTTATTAGTTGAAGACATTTCGGAATCTTTAACCTTAATGTCGGTTCCTAATCGTTGTAAATAGGCAATAACAGCTACAATTTCACGATTACGCATTTCAACAAAATCTGCTCCACCGGCTTTTTTATCAACTTCGTAAGTTTCTGCAAAATCAGGATCGGTATACAGGTTTTGCTCAATTTGAGTGCCCTGGTCCAGCATGTGTTGCTGTGCATTGGTAATTTCGTCGTCGCTATAAGGAACGCCCAAGCTTACCATAGCACGCATTTTATCTTCGGTTTTCGATTTATCCAACTCGTTTTTCACTAGCCACTGGTAAGCCGGCATGATCGAACCGGAAGAGGTGCTTTGCGGATCGTATAAGTGGTTTAAGTGCCAGTTATCGGAGTACTTACCACCAATACGGTGTAAATCAGGTCCGGTACGTTTACTACCCCATAAAAACGGATGGTCGTAAACAAATTCGCCGGCTTTAGAGTATTCACCGTAGCGTTCGACTTCACTTCTAAACGGACGAATCATTTGGGAGTGACAGCCCACACAACCTTCGCGGATGTAAATATCACGGCCTTCTAATTCCAAAGGTGTATATGGTTTAACACTGGTTAGTGTTGGAATATTGGATTCAACCATTATCGTTGGAACAATTTGTACAATACCACCAATTAAAATGGCAATGGTTGCATAAATGGTTAATTTGATTGGTTTACGTTCTAACCAGGTGTGCCAGCCTTCACCTGCAGTTCGGTGTTTGGAAACACGCTCTAAAGCAGGGGCTTCAGCCAATTCGTCGGTTACGACATTTTTAGATCTTTTAATAGTTGTAATGATGTTGTAGGCCAGAATAAACATTCCGAAGATGTATAGCGAACCTCCAATAGCACGCATCCAGTACATTGGGATGATTTCGGTAACGGTTTCCAGGAAATTACCATACATTAAGGTGCCGTCTGGATTAAACTGTTTCCACATGCTCGCCTGAGTAAATCCGGCAACGTACATCGGTAAGGCATAGATAATAATTCCTAAAGTGCCTACCCAGAAGTGTGCATTGGCTAATTTTATAGAGTATAATTGTGTTTTAAATAATCTTGGTACTAACCAGTAAATCATACCAAAGGCAAGGAATCCGTTCCATGCCAGGGCACCAACGTGTACGTGAGCGATAATCCAGTCGGTAAAGTGACCAATAGCATTCACATTTTTAAGGGACAACATAGGCCCCTCAAAGGTGGCCATACCATAACCGGTAAGTGCTACCACCATGAATTTTAAAACCGGGTCAACGCGGACTTTATCCCAGGCACCACGAAGTGTTAGTAATCCATTAATCATACCACCCCAGGATGGCATTAACAACATCACAGAGAAGGCAACACCTAAATTTTGTGCCCACTCAGGTAAAGCCGTGTACAGTAAGTGGTGAGGGCCTGCCCAGATATAAATGAATATTAAAGACCAGAAGTGAATAATCGATAATCGGTACGAATAGATGGGGCGGTTTGCAGCTTTTGGTACAAAGTAATACATCAACCCTAAAAACGGTGTAGTTAGGAAGAAAGCTACGGCATTATGTCCGTACCACCATTGTACTAAAGCATCCTGAACACCGGCGTAAACCGAGTAACTTTTCATACCACTCACCGGAATTTCGATATTATTAAAAATATGAAGTACCGCAACGGTAACAAAGGTTGCCAGATAAAACCAGATGGCTACGTATAAGTGACGCTGACGACGTCTTAAAATAGTTCCTATTAAGTTGGCTCCAAAGGCAACCCAAACTAAAGCAATGGCAATATCAATAGGCCATTCCAGTTCGGCGTATTCTTTTGAAGTGGTGTATCCTAAAGGTAAGGAAATGGCTGCTGCCACAATAATTAATTGCCACCCCCAGAAGTTAATATTGCTCAGTACATCGCTAAACATTCTGGTTTTTAAAAGGCGTTGTGAGGAATAATACACACCGGCAAAAATGGCATTACCAACAAAGGCAAAAATAACGGCATTGGTGTGTAATGGTCTTAGTCGTCCAAAACTTAACCACGGAATACCGTCGGTCAGGTTCGGAAACAAAAATAAAAAGGCTAAGAGCAAGCCTACAAGCATTCCTACAACTCCCCAAAGCATGGTCGCAAATAAGAACTTTTTAACAATCTTGTTGTCGTAGTAAAATTGTTGTACTTCCATAATGATTAATTGGTCTTTTTGTTTTTAATGGTTGTTTTCGATTGGTCTTTTACTAATTCGTCTTCAAAAAGCATTCTTACCGAAGGGGTGTAATCATCATCGTACTGTCCTTTTTTAACAGCAACAATAAAAGCAACGAAGAACACGATAGCTACCACGATGCTAATACCTAATAACATATATATAACACTCATACCTATTGAAGTTACGGGTCAAAATTAAACGGGTAATGTTTCTTAAAACATGATTTTTATCATGTTTGAAAAATTAACCTTTATTTTATTCTTCTGCCTAAAAGATTTGTAGCAATGGTGGTGAATACCACGACACTAATAGAACTTAAAGGCATTAATATTGCTGCAATAACAGGCGCTAATTGCCCGGTTACTGCAAAGTAGATGCCGATACTGTTGTACATAAACGACAGTACAAAACTCCACTTAATTATAGTTATAGCCTGTTTCGAGGCTTTAATAAAATGATATAGTTGATTAAACTTTGTGGCATCTAAAATAGCGTCACAGGCCGGAGAGAAAACATTCACGTTTTCCGATAGGGCAATCCCCACATTACTCTGTGCTAAGGCTCCTGCATCATTCAAACCATCGCCAACCATCAACACTTTAGCACCTTCAGACTGATGGTATTTGATGTATTCCAGTTTGTCGTCTGGTTTTTGATTGAAAATCAGTTTGGTTTTGGCAGGGAGTAGTTTTTTCAGGTTTTCCTGTTCACCGGCATTATCGCCAGAAAGAATCACCAGATCGAAGTCTTTTTTTAGTTTATTGAAGAGCTTCGATAAGCCTTTACGGTAACTGTTGTAAAAGGTGTATTTTCCTTTGTATTGATTATTGGTACTGATATGTACCGTGGTATTTAATACTGACGTTTCATGAGCTCCGACAAAACTTGCCGAACCAATTTTAATCTGATCGTTTTGATAAGAGGCTTCAATGCCTTTTCCCAGATGTTCTTCAAAATGATTTAAGGAAACGATATTGTGTTCATCCAGAATGTCGTAAAGGGTTCTGCTTAAAGGATGATTAGAGCCACGAAGGGTGTTTTTTAACAGCACCTCTTCTGATGACGATAACGAGTCACCTTCATACCTTGCTGTACTTTTTTTATTAGAGGTTATCGTTCCGGTTTTGTCGAAAATCACAGTGTTTATTTCTGCCAGTTGTTCGATAACTGAAGCATTTTTTACATAAAATTTCAGTTTACCAAAAATACGCAGCAGGTTGCCAAACGTAAAGGGTGCTGCTAAGGCCAGAGCACAAGGACAGGCAATAATAAGCACGGCAGTAAAAACATTAACCGCTTTAGAAGAATCGACCAAAATCCAGTAGGTTGTGGCTAAAACGGCAATGCTCAATACCACGATGGTAAAGCGTTTGCTAATGGCATTAGTAAGGGTTGTAAAATGGTCTTCTTTATTTTTACTGAACACATCATGACTCCATAACTGTGTCAGGTAACTGTGTTCAACCGATTTTAAAGCTTCCATCTCTATAAGACCAGTCGTTTGTTTACCACCGGCAAAAAGCTTGTCACCCGATTGTTTGCTCACGGTTTTCGATTCGCCGGTAACAAAACTGTAATCTATTTTGGCGTTTCCGTTAATAAGAATACCATCGGCAGGAATTAATTCTTCATTTCTAATGAGTAGTCGATCTCCTTGTTTAATGTCGTAAACCTGAATGGGGGTTTCAACCCCGTTTTCAATTTTAGTAATAGCAATCGGGAAGTACGATTTGTAATCGCGCTCGAATGATAAAAACGAATAGGTTTTTTGTTGGAAAAATTTCCCAAGCAATAAAAAGAAAACCAGTCCGGTTAAGCTGTCAAAAAAGCCGGAGCCCAAATCGAAAATGATGTCCATAGTACTTCTAATAAAAAGCACTGCAATACCTAAAGCAATAGGCACATCTATATTTAATAGGCCTTTACGTAAGCCTTTGTAGGCGGAAATAAAATAATCTTGTCCGGCATAAAATACCACAGGTAACGAAAAGGTAAACATTAACCAGCGGAACAGGTATTTGTATTGTTCTAGCCAGAATTCACCAACTTGAAAATATTCAGGAAAAGATAAGAACATCACATTTCCAAAGGCAAATCCTGCGATACCTAACTTGTAAATAAGTGAGCGGTTTACCTGTGCTTTTCCTGTTTTAAAGTCGTCAAGCGAAATATACGGTTCGTAACCAATGCTGCTTAAAAGAATCACAACCTCTTTTAGAGAAGTGGTATTGGCATTGTAAGTTACTCGGACATTCTTTTTACCGAAATTTACCTGTGAGGATGAAATACCTGGATTTAATTTGTTGAGGTTTTCCAGAATCCAAATACAGGAGCTACAATGAATATGCGGAATATAGAGCGTAGCAATTTGTGTGGTGCCGTCGTTAAATTCGGTTAGCTTTTCAATAATGTTTTCCTGAGCTAAGAAATCGTATTTACCTTCAATATCTTTTGGTGTGGCACCCGGTGCTGCCTGTAAGTCGTAGTAGCAGGTGAGGTCGTTTTCCGAAAAGATTTCATACACGGTTTTGCATCCATTACAACAAAAGGTTTTTTCGTTGAATGTAATAGCCTGCGAATCGCATACATCACCACAGTGGAAACAATTGTCTTGATCCATAGAATTTGCTCATAATTATACCTGTAACAAAAATCTTAAAAGGTTCTGTCATAAAATATGATATTTATCATGTTTTAAGGTTCTTATAAAAATGTATGTTTTAAGATATATTTATTACATTTACACAACGTAGAAACTTTAGGTATGAGTAAATGTGAACAGTGTATTGTTAAGCAATTTAATTCTTTAAAATCGCTTACCAAAGAGGAATTGGTGCGTATTTCCGGATGTAAAACCTCAAAAACGATTAAGAAAGGCGAAGTTATTTTTGAAGAAGGCGATATTGTTAACGGTGTTTTCTGTATCAAAGATGGTATCTGTAAATTATCCAAGTTAAGTGCTAATGGAAAAGACCAAATTGTTAAGTTGGTTGTTAAAGGTGATTTATTGGGGCAACGGTCTTTGGTTACCGAAGAAACCGCTAACCTTAGTGCCGTGGCTTTGAATGATATGGAAGTTTGCTTTATTCCTAAATCTGAAATTATTAGCGATTTAAGTAAAAATGCTAACTTTTCTATGGATGTTTTAAAGGATATGGCTAATGATTTAAGACAAGCCGACGATATTATTGTCAATATGGCTCAAAAGTCGGTACGTCAGCGTTTAGCTGAGACCTTAGTATATCTTTATGAAAGTTTTGGTACCAATCCCGATAAAACCCTAAGTGTCATTCTATCTCGCGAAGATTATGCTAATATAGTTGGTACTGCTGTGGAGTCCGCCATCAGAGTGCTTTCGCAGTTTAAAAAACAAGGCTTAATCTCAACTTCCGGTAAAAAAATCAAGATTGAAAATCTGGAAGGTTTGAAGCGCGTAGAATAGTTCTATTGACAATCTTCTATTACCTATAGATATTTCCAATGGTGTTACCGTGTATGTTGTGTAAAAATATAGTAATTTTATACAGCTATGAAACGAGATATTACTTTAAGAAAAGGGTTTGTTTTTAAGTCGTACGAAGCGCCGGAACAATCGCTATTTGATACGTTATTCGATATTTTTAAAGAGTTAATAACGCATACTTCAGGCGATTTTGATGAGGCCATCGATTGGCTTCGCGAACTCGACAAAGAATACAAACTCACCACACCCGAATACACCATTGATGATTTTATTGAAGACCTGATTAAAAAGGGATATATCCGTGAAGAACTTGATTCTGATGGCAATGGTGGTATGGCGATTACTGCCAAAACCGAACGAGCCATTCGTCAGCAAGCTTTAGATCAGATTTTTGGAAAGATAAAGCGAAGCGGTCAGGGTAATCACAGAAGTAAAGGTTTAGGAATAGGTGACGAACATACCGGTGATTTTAGAGCTTATCAGTTCGGTGATGCCTTAGATAAGGTGTCGATGACCGAGAGTTTGAAGAACGCTCAGATTAATCATGGGGTTTCAGATTTTAACCTTTCGGAAAACGATTTGGTGGTTGAAGAAACGCTTCATAAATCACAGATGAGTACCATACTTATGATTGATATTAGTCATAGTATGATCTTATACGGTGAAGACCGCATCACGCCGGCAAAAAAAGTCGCAATGGCTTTAGCTGAACTTATTACCACGCGATACCCAAAAGACACGTTAGATATTCTGGTGTTTGGTAACGATGCCTGGCAGATTGAGATTAAAGATTTACCGTATTTAAAGGTTGGGCCTTACCACACCAATACGGTAGCAGGCTTGCAACTGGCAATGGATTTACTTCGCAGAAAGCGAAATACCAATAAACAAATTTTTATGATTACAGATGGTAAACCTAGTTGTTTGCGTTTATCAAACGGCGAGTATTTTAAAGATAGTTTCGGGTTGAATCCTAACATTGTTAATAAATGTTATGCCATGGCACAACAGGCCAGACGCCTGCATATTCCCATCACCACGTTTATGATTGCTCAGGATAATTATTTGATGCAGTTTGTTCGAGAGTTTACCTATGCTAATCAGGGTAAAGCTTTTTACACCGGACTTAAAGGTCTGGGAGAAATGATTTTTGAAGATTACGAAACCAATAGAAAAAAGCGAATTAGAGGATAATTATGAATATTGAAAACATAAAAACACTAGGCGATTTAAAACAATCAGGTTACGTAAGTAAATCGATTAAAGATGAGTTACGTGATAATTTAATTCAGAAGATAAAACATAAAGAAACCACGTTCGTTGGGGTTCACGGTTATGAAAATACTGTTATTCCCGAGCTGGAACGTGCGATTTTGTCGCGACATAATATAAATTTGTTAGGATTACGCGGACAAGCAAAAACACGTTTAGCCCGTTTAATGCTGAATTTATTAGACGAGTATATTCCTTATGTGGAGGGTTCTGAAATTAACGACGATCCGTTTCATCCTATTTCACGATATGCCAAAGAATTGATTAAAGAACAAGGAGATAAAACGCCGATTGCCTGGCTGCATCGCAGTGAGCGCTTTGCTGAAAAATTAGCCACACCCGATGTGACGGTGGCTGATATTATTGGCGATGTCGATCCGATTAAAGCGGCAAACCTAAAACTGAGTTACGCCGATGACCGTGTGATTCATTATGGAATGATCCCACGTGCTAACCGCTGTATTTTTGTAATTAATGAGTTGCCCGATTTACAAGCGAGAATTCAGGTGGCTTTATTCAATATTTTACAGGAAGGCGATATTCAAATTCGTGGTTTTAAATTACGATTACCTTTAGATATGCAGTTTGTATTTACTGCTAATCCTGAGGACTATACCAATCGCGGAAGTATTGTTACACCGTTAAAAGACCGAATAGGTTCTCAAATTCTAACCCATTATCCGGTTGATATAGAAACGGCAAAATTAATCACAGAGCAGGAAGCTAAATTGGTTGAAAGCCAGAAAGACACTGTTGTGGTACCGGATTTGGCGCGCAATTTATTAGAACAAATTGTTTTTGAAGCCAGAGAAAGTGATTATATCGATGCCAAAAGTGGCGTAAGTGCGCGTTTAAGCATTACCGCTTTAGAGAATTTATTAAGTACAGCCGAGCGTCGTGCCCTATTATCAGGTGATGATAAAACAACCGTTCGGTTATCAGACTTTTTAGGCGTAATACCTTCCATTACCGGAAAAGTAGAATTGGTCTATGAGGGAGAGCAGGAAGGAGCTGCAATTGTGGCTTATAATTTAATAGGAGAGGCTGTTAAAACTTTATTCAACGAATATTTTCCGAAAATTGAAAAACTAAAAAAGCAGGAAGATGAAAGTCCGTATGACGATATTGTGTCGTGGTTTTTTAATCAGAAAGATGGATTTGAGTTACTAGATAGTTTACGAGATAAGGAATATAGGAGTGTGTTGGATGCCGTGGCACCTCTAGATGATTTATTAGGGACATACCAACCGAATTTAGACCAGGCAGATAGTTATTTTATGAAAGAATTTGTGCTTTGGGCACTTGCTGAATATAAGCAGTTAAGCAAGCATCGTTTTACCGAAGGCATGCAATTTAAAGATCCGTATGGTAGTTTTATAAGTGGTATTTAGAAGCTTTTTTGCTCAATTTACATATTCATGGTATAAGGTGGTTTAATTTACATATCTGTATTTTAAACCACCTATTTTTTTTATTCCAATAAAAAATAGTTTTCATGGTTTTGTAGAGAGTTGTTTTGGGTGGTTTTTCGTGATTTTTTGCGTATATTAAGCAAAAACCACGTGTTTTTGGTGCTTTTTAATCCAAAATCAATAAAAAACACTTCAGAATTTCTTAATATGGAAACAAAACCTACAGACAAGAGTCCTATCAAGCTCCTTTCTTTTGATATTGATAACACATTAATAGAATTTCACACGCTTAAAAGCAATTTTAAAAAGATCTGGAAGAAGTACAAACCCGATGATATTATACTTACTTATAATACAGGTCGGTTAATAGATGATGTGCTTCTGCTTATAAAGAAAGGCGTTCTGCCCAAACCAGACTATATTATTGGAGGTGTTGGAACGCTTATTTATGATTGTAACCACAATTGTGTTGTTAAAGAATTTAATGATGTTTTAGATGAAGGATGGGATTTAGAGGCTGTTGAAAAACTGGTGCAGAGTATAGATCATCCCATAAGTGAACAACCGGCAAAGTTTCAACATTCATATAAGCGGAGTTATTTTTTTCATGATGCCGATGATGAACTGATAGAAAGTATTGAAGCCGATTTTGAAAAGGCCAATATGTATGTTAATGTGGTCTATTCTGGTAATAAGTTTTTAGATGTATTACCTAAATGGGCCAATAAAGGCAATGCTTTACAGTGGCTGCTTTCCAAATTGAATTTAACAACCGATAATGTTTTGGTGGCCGGTGATAGTGGTAACGATTCCGCCATGTTCGATATGAAAGGCATTCGCGGTGTTGTTGTGGCTAATGCTCATGAAGAACTTTATAAATTTACCAAATACCGACAGGTGTACCACGCAGAAGGCGATCATGGCAACGGTGTAATTGAAGGCTTGGTGTTTTATGGGATTTTACCAGAGGAAGCCAAAACCTGTTTGGAAGAAGACCACACCGATGATTATTTCATTCAGCAGGAGTTAAATAATATTGCCGATGAGGATGATCAGGAAAAATTAACACTCATTCGCGAAGGCTATGAAAAGGCTATTATTGCTTTAAAGAAGAATATTACACCCTTAGGTTTTTCAGCCTGTTCTATCAAAGATAATGTGCCTAACGGCACCGATGAGAATTATCATAGCGTTTGGGCAAGAGATGGCGCGATTACCGTTATTGGTTCGTTATCGCTTATTCACGAAGAGGAAATTCATAAATGCCAAAGGCAGACCTTAATTACCTTATTCAATCACATTTCTAGAAACGGACAAATACCTTCGAATGTGCGCATTAAAGACAATATCCCCGATTATTCGGGTGTTGGTGGTATTTGTTCAATTGATAGTGGCATTTGGGTGGTAATTGCCTTTTACGAGTATGTGAACGTAACGAAAGATATTGATTTTCTTCGTAAGTACATTTCCGATATTAAAGAAACTATGCGATGGCTAGGGGCTCACGACAGTAATAACGATGCGTTATTAGAAATTCCTGAAGCCGGGGATTGGACGGATTTATTCGGCGGAAGTTATAACATTCTTTATGATGAAATTCTATGGTATCGCGCCAACGTGTGTTTTGGTAGAATGTTGGAAATGCTCGGAGATTACGAGGAAGCTGGGGAATATATTCGCTGGTCGCAAGTTATTAAAAAGGAAATATTACAGAATTTCTGGCCGTCAACACAACAAAAACTATTTCAGTCCGTATCCTTTGCCGAACGCCAGTTTACCCTTGGGGATACCTCGTATTTAATAGCGCAAACCACTCCGTTTGATTTTAGCTGGCGTTGTGATGTGTTCGGTAATGTCCTAGCCTTTTTACACGGTACAGTCGATGCCGAAAAAGCACATCAAACCTTTAAATTTTTGTTAGGGGTTGGCGTTAACGATCCGTTTCCAATTCGCAATGTTTATCCGGTGGTAACTCCTGGCGATCCGGACTGGAGACCTTATTACACTGTGAATCTGTTAAACTTGCCACATCATTACCATAATGGAGGTATTTGGCCTTTTGTTGGCGGATTCTGGGTTAAGTTCGTTAATAAACTAGGGTTACGCGAAGTAGCGATTTCAGAGTTATATAAGTTGGCATTAATTAATAAGCAAGGTTTAACCGAAGAATGGGAATTCACCGAGTGGGCACACGGAACTTCCGGTAGGGCAATGGGGAAAGCCTATCAGGCTTGGTCTGCGGCTCAGTATATTTCTGCATGTAACGATTTAAAAGTAATTAATAACTAAAATATAAAAATATGAAGTCAATTTTAATGATCTCTTTGCACGGATATGTAGGTGCTAATGCCGAATTAGGAAAACCAGATACAGGAGGACAAGTAGTTTATGTTTTAGAGCTCGCAGAACGTTTTAGCCGATTAGGTAAACGAGTTGATTTAGTAACGCGACAGTTTGAAGATCAGCCGGAATACGATCACGTCGATGAGAATTACAGTATCTGGCGTATTCCCTTTGGAGGGAAAAAATTCATCAGAAAGGAAGATATGCACGATCACTTGAAAAAGTTTGTAACCAACTGTTTAGCAGCTATTAAAAAGGAGCGTAAAAAGTATGATGTCGTGTATACGCACTATTGGGATGCCGGTTGGGCCGGACAAAAAATAGCGGAAGAGTTAGGCATTTGTCATGTGCATACACCACATTCCTTGGGTTGGTGGAAACAACATACTATGGGAAGCGATATGGATGAAGAAGAAATGGAGAAAAAGTATCGTTTTAAAGAGCGTATTCGAAAGGAATATTTCGTGTATCAAATGTGTAATTATGTTATAGCAACCACTTTACCGCAGGTCGATTTGTTAACGCAGCAGTATGATGTATTGCCTCGTAATTGCGGCATGATTCCTCCGGGAATTGATGAAAACCGATTCTTCCCGGTGCCAAGTAAGGAAAACGATAAAATAAGGGCCAAATACGATATTCATCCAACCGATATATTAGCGCTTGGGCGTATGGCACACAATAAAGGCTATGATTTACTGATTCAGGCGTTGCCAACCGTATTTGAGCTGTGTCCGGAAGCACGTTTGGTGGCTGCTATTGGAGGTGATAATTCCAAACAAGATGACAAAGGAGTTGAAGGCTTAAAAAAAATAGCGGGCGAATTGGGCGTGTTAGATAAGATCACCTGGAAAAATTACATTGCCGATGAAGATCTGGCAAATGTATATCGTTCTGCTAATATTTTTGCTATGCCATCGCGTTATGAGCCGTTTGGCATGGTAGCGATTGAAGCTATGGCTTGTGGTACACCAAGTGTGGTTACGGTGCATGGTGGTTTATATGATTTAATTGATTTTGGTAATCAGGCGTTGTTTGCCGATCCGCATCGTCCTCTTGAATTTGGAGCGATGTTATCGATGCCGTTATTGTATCCTAAATTACGTAATGAATTATCTGTGGAAGGTGCCCGTTTTGCGCGTCGTAATTTTGGCTGGACAGGAATTGCTAAACGTATTCTGGCAATATTTAATAGCTCCATAAATCAACGTTCCATGGAATCTAGTATTTATACGCATTTTAATAATTAAAACGTTAAAAAGAAGTTCTGGACTTTATATTATCAGCGCATAATTGAATAATTTCAATTATGCGCTTTTTTCTTGTGGCTTCGCGCTTGGCTTGATTGAGCCAGTATAAATAACTTTTTCTGTAGGAAGGCGCAAAATTGAGGTAGTTGTTGTAAGCTTCGGTATGTTTATCAAATGCGATTTGTAAATCATTTGGGATGATACCGTTTTCAACATCGTCTAGTGCAGACCAACTGCCATTTTCCTTAGCAATTTCAATGATTTCTAAACCACTGGTATGCATTAAATTTTCTGCTAGTAATTCTTCAATATAACGTTTATTAAGTGCACTCCAAACACTTTTTGGGTTTCTGGGTGTAAAGTATTGTCGGCGTTTACCATCACCTAAACTTTTAACCGTTGAATCAATCCAGCCATAACACAAGGCGACTTTTACAGCTTCTTCCCAACGCATGCTGTCGTTTTCATGGTCTACCTTGTAAAAAATTAAATAGACGCCCGTTGCTTTGCTATGATTTTCATGCAACCAGTTTCGCCATTCCAAATCGGTTTTAAAGTATAGCTCCGGTAACATACGGATTATATTTTTTTGATTTCGATATAAAAATTAGGATCCACTTGAAATGTAGCTTCATCAGCATCTAGCGAGATGGTTTTCCAGTCGGCTTTTGGGTAAATCCATTGCGTTTTCCCGCTAAGGGTTACAAGTACTGGCATATCGAAGTTTTCAACAATATTCGTCCAACGAAATTTAAGTTCACTATTATCAATCGCATATTCCAGTGTTGGAATATTTGTTGTTCTTAAATATTGATCGAAAAATTCTTGTAAATCGTAACCGGTTTGTTTGCTGATGTAATCCTCAATTTGTTTTGTGGTAACGGTTTGGTGGTAAAAGGTTTCATTCATGCCACGTAATATGTTTCGGAATTTAGCATCATCCTCAATCAATTGACGAAGCGTGTGAATCATATTGGCACCTTTATAGTACATATCGCCAGAGCCTTCTTTGTTGACATTATACGGACCAATAATGGGTTTGTCGTTCAGAATATTTTTTCTGATACCAATAACGTATTCTGAAGCTGCTTCTTTTCCGAAATAATACTCTAAATACAGAGATTCTGAATAGTTAGTGAAACTTTCATGAATCCACATATCAGCAGCATCCTTATAAGTGATGTTATTTGCAAACCATTCGTGTCCTGATTCGTGAACAATGATAAAATCGAATTTTAAGCCCCAGCCAGTGCCGGAAAGATCACGTCCTAAATAGCCGTTTCTAAAACCGTTTCCGTAGGTAACCGAACTTTGATGTTCCATACCTAAATAAGGCGTTTCCACAATTTTAAAACCATCTTCGTAAAACGGATAAGGGCCAAACCAATGTTCGAAAGCCTTCATCATTTTAGGGGCCTGTTTAAACTGTTCTTTGGCTTTTTCTAAATTGTCACGTAACACGTAGTAATCCATGTTTAAAGGGCCTTTTTCACCTTCGTAGATTTCCGAAAAATGCACATAATCACCCACATTCGCGTTTACACCATAGTTGTTGATTGGGTTTTTTACTGTCCAGTTGTAAGTGGTTGTGGTTTCGTTTTCAGTTTTTCCAGAAAATTGTCCGTTAGAGACATCTATAAGGCCTTTCGGAACAGTTACACTAATATCCATGCTATCTACTTCATCGTACATATGATCTTTACAAGGCCACCAAACGCTGGCTCCTAATCCCTGACAAGAAGTTGCAACAAACGGATTGCCATGTTTGTCTTTTTTCCAGGAGAAACCACCATCCCAAGGAGCTTTAATAGCTTCCTTAGGATGTCCTTCATAATATACTTCTATGTTTTTTGTGGTTCCCACAGTTTGCTTTTGTTTTAAGGTAACAAAATGTGCGTTGCCGTTATGTTCGACTTTTAAAGCTTTTCCGTTTTGAGTCACCTTGGTGATTTTTAACGGTTCTTGTAAGTCGATTTGCATGACCGACTGCTGATTTAAAACCTTATATTGAATCGTGTTTTTTCCGGAAATAAACTTTTGATTAGGAGCGATTTCCACATCTAAATGGTAGTAGGTTAAATCCCACCAAACGCGCTCAGACGTAATACTACCACGAAGCGTGTCTTGTTGTGTGAATTCAGTTTTATCGGTCATTAACTGGGCTTTCGCCGAAAGAGATAATGTAAAAAGCGATATGGAAAATAGTAAAAATCGGATGTTCATTAGTTTTAATTTAAGTGGTAAATTAATTAAAAACCAATTTAAAAGGCTGCTAAAGCTTTGTTAATTTCTAATAATACTGTTAGGAAATACCACAACACTTTCGAAGCCATCATCACCAACTGCGGAGACTCCAAAGAAATAATTATCAATCACAATACCTTGTAAGGTAAATTCTGAAATATCCCCTACGTATCTACTGTAATCCCAGGTAGGAGAGGTGGTGTCGCGCCAGTAAATTTTATACCCTTTCGCACCATTAACTTTATTCCATTTTAATTTCGCTGAAGCTTCAACAATGCCACCAATAGCAACTTCGGTAGGAGCCGGTGGGGCAGAGGCCAGACTTGCCATATTTATGGCGTTTACCGCAGTAAGCTTTTTTGCGTATTCAAAATTAACATGTTCTAAAACATCGCCATATTTTATGTCGTTTTCCTCGCGTATGTCCTGATGCTGTTGCGTATAGTTTTCATGCGCTTCCATAATACGAATCGCAGGAAATCCTAAGTCGTTAAACGGACGATGATGCCCGCCACGACCAAAGCGATCTAATCTGTAAATTATCATGGGATTCATTTCTGGCATGTAGGTCTTGGTGGTATTATGAATGTATCTTGCCAGTTGACGTGAGTTACCGTCGACTTCACCACCGTAAAAACGGCGTAAGTTTCTGGTTTTTTCAGGTTCGTTGTCAGGAACAGGCTCCGAGAAAATTCGGAATGCTCGGTTGTCAATAACGCCGTCAACGCCTTTAATATTCCCAATCATGTCGTTATTAAAAACACCGATGATATTCCAGTTATGCTCTTTGGCATAATTAGCTAAACCTTTGCCTCCAAAAAGTCCTTGTTCTTCACCGGATAACCCAACATATACTATACTATGTTCAAATTTATAGTTTGATAAAACTCTTGCAGCTTCAATGGTTCCAGCCATGCCTGAGGCATTATCGTTAGCACCGGGAGCGTCGGTTGTAAAATCCATAGTGTCACTGGCACGAGAATCGATATCCCCACTCATAATAATATAACTATTTGGATATTTCGTTCCTTTTTGAATGGCAATAACATTAACAACCCAGGCATCATGAGGTACACGACTGTTTTCTGCTTTCGTTACAAAATCTTTTTGGTAAAATACTTTTAAGCAATCATCACATTTACTGGAAATGGTTTCAAATTCTTGTTTAATCCAGCGACGTGCAGCACCAATACCTCTCGTGTTTGAAACCGTATCGCTGAAGGTATTTCGGGTACCGAAATTCACTAAAATTTCAATGTCTTTTTCAATGCGTTCTGCAGAAACAGCATCGATGATATCATAGATTTTTTGATTGGTTTGAGCCGAAATAAACAGGGTAATAAAGTATAAAATAAACGTAGTAGTTAGTTTCATAAGATTTTAGTTTCCACTAAAATACTTAAAAAAATAAAAGCGCTTCAATAATTACATTGAAACGCTTTTAAAATTGAATTAGTCACTTTGTATTTTAGAAACAATATTTGTTTTCAGTAATCACTTTGTCGGCAATAATGTTTCGTAGTTCTATAATGTTAGGCATATTAACATATTTGATGTAACGTTTTAAGCCCATAAGCATCATGCGTTGTTCGTCGCCAGTAGAAATTGAAATGATGGAATGTTTACCCGCGGTTTCAATTACATCAATGGCATGGAATAAATTCAGTTTAGCCATGGCAATCTGTTCTTTAGCTTTGTCTTCGCCATCTTTTTTAGCCATTTTTTCTGCACGAAGAATGGCTGATTCCGCTAGGTAAATCTGAATTAAAATATCGGAAGCAGCTAACATGAGTTGCTGATGCTTTTCAATGTCTTCACCATATTTTTGAAGGGTTGCTCCGGCCACCATTAAGAACAATTTCTTAAGATTTTTAATGATGTTTTTTTCTTCTGAAAACAATGCTGTGTAATCTGGGGCTTCAAATGAAGGAATTCCCATGAGTTCATCTTTAACAGCCATCGCAGGACCAAGTACGTCAACATGACCTTTCATAGCTTTTTTGATGAGCATGCCAATACTCAGCATACGGTTGATTTCGTTAGTGCCTTCGTAAATTCTCGAAATTCTCGCATCTCTCCAGGCCGATTCGATTGGTGTGTCTTCCGAGAAGCCCATACCACCAAAAATCTGAATGCCTTCGTCTGTACAATGCTGAATGAATTCTGAAACAGCCACTTTTAAAATCGAGCACTCAATAGCATATTCCTCAACGCCTTTCAATTCAGCTTCCTGATGTGTGTCTTTCCCTTCGGATTTTCTTATTTCAATACGGTCTTCTATGTTTTTTGCAGCACGATAACTAGCCGCTTCTCCTACCCAGCAATTGGTTGCCATTTCAGCGATTTTCTGACGCACAGCACCAAAACTTGAAATCGCGGTTTTAAACTGAATACGCTCGTTAGCATACTTTACAGATTCGGTGATGGTGCGACGTTGTGCATCTAAACAGGCTGCAGCTAATTTTATACGTCCAACATTTAGGGCATTCATTGCAATTTTAAAACCGTTTCCTCTTGAAGATAACATGTTTTCAACAGGTACTACGGTATCATTGAAAAAGACCTGACGTGTTGAAGACGCACGAATCCCTAGTTTGTGTTCTTCTTCACCCATAGTTATGCCATTTGGGTTTTCTGAATCGTATTCAACAATGAAACCGGTGATGTATTTATCATCTTCAATGCGGGCGAAAACGATCATTAAACTACAGAATCCCGCGTTAGAAATCCACATTTTCTGACCGTTAATTTTATAGCTTTTTCCGTCTTCCGAAAGGGTAGCCGTCGTTTTTCCAGAGTTGGCATCACTACCCGCCCCTGGTTCGGTTAAACAATATGATCCGAACCATTCGCCTGAGGCTAATTTAGGAACATATTTTTGTTTTTGTTCTTCGGTGCCATACAATAGAATAGGCATGGTACCTATACCAGTATGTGCTCCAAAGGCTGTACTGAAAGAGCCGGTAGCCCCTGAAATATAATCGCAGACTAACATGGTATCTACAAAGCCCATACCCATACCGCCGTATTCTTCAGGAACAGATACGCCCAAGAACCCCATTTCAGCTGCTTTTTGCATACAGGATTCGGTTAAGGCATAATCTTTGGCTTCAAAACGTGGTTTGTTAGGCCAAAGTTCGCGATCGACAAATTCGGTAACGGCATCTTTCATCATGCGTTGTTCTTCGCTAAAATCTTCGGGAGTAAATATGTCTTCGCAGTTGGTTTCTTTTACCAAAAATTGTCCGCCGCGAATGATATCTTGTTTAGTAGATTCCATAATAAATCGTATTAAGTTCTTTTTAGTTTAAAAATTCAAAAATTCCACAAGCACCTTGACCTGTACCGACACACATGGTTACTGCGCCGTATTTGCCTGTCATATTGCGTTTCCGCATTTCGTCAAATAACTGAACTGAAAGTTTAGTGCCCGTACAGCCTAATGGGTGCCCCAGAGCAATTGCTCCTCCATTCACATTGATGATATCGGGATTCAGATTTAATTCTCTGATAACAGCTATAGATTGTGAAGCAAAGGCTTCGTTTAATTCTATAAGCTCTAGATCTTCCTGTTTTAGTCCAGCTTGTTTTAAGGCTTTTGGAATAGCTTTTACAGGACCAATGCCCATGATTCGTGGTTCTACACCAGCGGCAGCGTAATTAACTAATCGAGCAATAGGCTCCAGATTCAATTCTTTAACCATGGCTTCACTCATAATCATAACAAAAGCGGCACCATCGCTCATTTGGGAGGAATTACCAGCTGTAACGCTTCCGCCTTGAGCGAATACTGGACGAAGTTTAGCTAAAGCTTCTAAATTGGTTCCTTCACGAGGTCCTTCATCTTTGGTTACGGTGTATCTTTTTGTTGCTTTTTTACCATTGGTGTCAATATAAGTTTGTTCTACTTCGATAGGCACAATTTGATCCTGAAAACGGTTTTCAGCTTGAGCTTTTAACGCTTTCATATGTGAATTATAGGCAAATTCATCCTGATCTTCACGAGAGACTTTAAATTGATTAGCGACAGCTTCGGCTGTGTTTCCCATACCCCAGTAATAATCTGGATGTCCTGCTTTTACAGTGTCGTAATTCAATTCCGGTTTAAAACCTGTCATTGGTACAGAACTCATGCTTTCTGCTCCACCTGCAATAATACAGTCGGCCATTCCGGCTTGAATTTTTGCTGTAGCAATGCCAATGGTTTCAATACCAGATGCACAAAACCGGTTTACGGTTACGCCGGGAACATCAACGCTATTTAAGCCTATCAGAGAAATAAATCGAGCCATGTTTAGTCCTTGAGAACCTTCAGGCATGGCATTACCCACAATAACGTCATCGATGCGTGATTTGTCGAGCTGTGGTAATTCCTTCATCATGTACTGAATGGTTTCAGCAGCCAGTTCATCGGTTCGCTTAAAGCGGAAAAGACCTTTAGGAGCTTTTCCTACAGCTGTTCGATATGCTTTTACTATATATGCTTGTTTCATTTTAGTCTAGTTTCTTAATGGTTTACCTGTTTTTAGCATGTGCTGAATACGTTCCAGCGTTTTACGTTCGGTACATAAACTCAGGAAGGCTTCACGTTCTAAATCTAATAAGTACTGTTCACTTACCAGAGTCGGTTCACTTAAATCACCACCAGCCATGACATAGGCTAATTTGTTGGCAATTTTATGGTCATGTTCACTAATATATCTGGAAGCTTCCATAGCATCGGTACCGACTAAAAACATACCCAAGGCTTGTTTTCCAAGAACCTTAACATCCTGGCGTTTTATCGGTTGCGTGTAACCAGCATCAGCTAATAATCTGGCGTGAGCTTTAGCGGTTGCTATCTGTCGGTCTTTATTCACCACAACGATATCTTTTCCTTGTTGTAGCAAACCTAAGTCGAAAGCTTCGTATGTAGATGTTGACACTTTAGCCATTCCAATAGTTAAGAAATATTCCTGAAGGGTATTCAACTCCACATCACCTTTTCTGAATGCATCGGAAGCACGTAAGGCCATTTCTTTTGAACCTCCACCACCAGGAATCACACCAACACCAAATTCTACCAATCCGATATAGGTTTCGGCAGCAGCCACGACTTTATCCACATGCATGGAAAGCTCACAACCACCACCAAGGGTCATGCCGTGAGGCGCTGAAATGGTTGGGATAGCCGAGTAGCGCATGCGCATCATGGTATCCTGAAAATACTTAATGGCGGCATTTAATTCGTCGTATTCCTGCTCGACAGCCATCATGAAAATCATACCAATATTAGCACCAACTGAGAAGTTAGCACCTTGGTTACCGATAACGAGTCCGTCAAAATCTTTTTCAGCAATATCAATGGCTTTATTTAATCCAGCAAGGACATCGCCACCAATGGTGTTCATTTTCGACTGGAATTCACAATTAAGAATACCATCGCCTAAATCTTCAATAACGACACCTGAATTTTTAAAGACTTCATTCGATTTTCTAATATTATCTAATATAATAAAGGCATCCTGACCCGGAACTTTTTCCTGAGATTTACTTGAAATATTATAGAAATAGGTAGCCCCTTCTTTAACAGAATAGAAAGATTTATTACCAGAAGTTAACATCTCATTTACCCAAGCTGCAGGTTCTAAGCCTTCAGCTTTCATGATGTCAATACCTTTTTCAATACCTATAGCGTCCCAGATTTGAAACGGACCATGCTCCCAGCCAAAGCCGGCTTTCATGGCATCATCAATTTTATAAAGCTCGTCTGATATTTCAGGAATGCGGTTCGACACATAAGCAAACATGGCCGCAAAGTTTTTACGGTAAAAAGCGCCTGCTTTATCTTTTCCGTTAACTAAAACTGAAAATCGCTCAATAACTTTATCGATGGTTTTAGTGAGTTCTAAAGTCGCAAAACTGGCCTTTTTACTTTTACGGTATTCCAAGGTGTCGAGGTCTAGTGATAAGATTTCACTGGAACCATCTTCATGTTTTACTTTTTTATAAAATCCTTGTCCGGTTTTACTGCCCAGCCATTTGTTTTCCATCATGGTATTGATGAACCCCGGAAGTTTAAAAAGTTCATGAGCTTCATCATTGGGGCAATTCTCGTAAATACCGTTAGCCACATGAACTAAAGTGTCTAAGCCTACGACATCGACCGTGCGGAAGGTTGCTGATTTAGGTCTACCAATGACCGGACCGGTTAATTTATCGACTTCTTCAATAGTAAGACCTAATTCTTTAACCTGATGAAATAAACTTTGAATACCGAAAATTCCAATACGGTTTCCTATAAAGGCTGGAGTATCTTTAGCTATAACAGAAGTCTTGCCTAAAAACTGTTCACCATAGCCGTTTAGAAAATCTAAAACTTGCCTAGATGTTTGAGGTCCAGGAATGATTTCAAAGAGTTTTAAATAACGTGCCGGATTGAAAAAATGCGTACCGCAGAAATGCTTCTGAAAATCTTCACTTCGGCCTTCACTCATAAAATGAATAGGAATTCCTGAAGTATTAGAAGTAATCAAGGTACCGGGAGTACGGTGTTTGTCTAAGGTCTCGAAAACCTGCTTTTTAATATCTAGGCGCTCTACAACCACTTCCATAATCCAATCGACATGTGCCACTTTACTAATATCGTCCTCAAGGTTTCCTGTGGTTATTCGTGAAGAAAATTTTTGATGATAAATAGGTGAGGGGTTTGATTTTAAAGCCTTCCCCAAAGCATCATTTACAATACGATTCCTAACAATTTTGTCGTTTAATGTCAGACCTTTGGCTATTTCTGCATCATTAAGTTCTCTGGGAACAATATCCAGCAGCAATACATCGACACCAATGTTTGCAAAATGGCAGGCGATACCGCTTCCCATAATTCCAGATCCAATAATAGCTACTTTTTTTATTCTTCGTTTAGTCATGGTGTTATATACTTCTAATCGTTTTGATTGTATATTTTTTTATTTGAAATCATTTCGTTGATTAAATCGGTTACTTCGTAAAAGTGTTTCAATTTGTCCTCAGAAATGTGATTTTTTATGGTATTATTAAATATTAAAACCTGGTTCTTGGCATATTCTCTTTTCTCGCGACCAAACTCGGTGAGGTGAATGATAACGCCTCTACCGTCCTCTGGATTTGGGCGTCGCTCGATGAGTTCTTTGGTTTCCATGGTTTTTAAAATTCGTGAGAGACTGGTGGCTTCCATGCCCATTTTAGGTCCTAAGGCTGTTGAAGCCGTTCCTTTTTCTGGGTCTATACTCAGTAATGTAAAACCTGTTGCCATGGTGCTTCCAAATTTGGCGGCTTCTTCATTATACATTTTTTGTACGGTGAGCCAAGTGGTCCTTAATACATAATCAATCGTTGGTTCTTTAGGTGTCTTTTCTTTCATCTGTTGGTATTTAAGGTTTTAAATAGGGGCAGATGTTAAAGTAGGGTTTAATTAAATTTCGATTATTAAAATGTGTTAGGGTGTAATTTGTTTTCATTGTTTAAATTTGATGGTTATCACCAAATATATGAAAATTTATTATGCACGCATAATAAATAAGTGAATTTTAACAAAGTTATCCCTAGTATTTTAGCTATGCAGTCAGCTTCCTATTGAGGGCGATAAATCTTTTCGATGAGATCTTTATATATTTCTTTAATCACCTTGCGCCTAAGCTTCATGGTAGGGGTTAGATGTCCGGCATCGATAGACCAGATATCTGGGGTAATTTCAAACTTTTTAATTTGTTCCCAATTTCCGAAATTGGCATTGGCAACATCTATTTCATCTTGGATACGTTCTAATAATTGAGGATTGGTAATCATCTCTTTATTAGTCTTAAAGATAAGGTTGTGGCGTTTTCCCCATTCTTTAACAAAATCGTAATTTAACTGAATCAGGGCAGCAGGCATTTTTTCACCTTCACCAATGACCATAATCTGTTCGATGAATCGGGATTGCTTAAATTGGTTTTCTAACAGAGCGGGGGCGACGTATTTTCCTCCAGAGGTTTTGAACATTTCTTTTTTACGGTCGGTAATTTTTAAGAAACCTTCATCGTCAATTTCACCTATGTCTCCGGTATGAAAATAGCCGTTGGTCATTACGTCTGCCGTGCGTTCAGGATCTTTGTAATAGCCTAACATAACATTGGGGCCTTTTACTAATATTTCTCCATCTTCAGCAATTTTTACTTCTACATGATCTATTAGTTTTCCAACGGTTCCAATTCTAAACCCACCGTTGCGCATGTCGTTTACTGAAATTACTGGAGAGGTTTCTGTAAGTCCGTAACCTTCCATAATTGGTAAGTTAGCAGCTGCGAAAATACGCGTTAATCGGCTTTGTAAAGCTGCGCTTCCTGAAACCATTATTTTTAGATTACCACCCAAACCTTCTTGCCATTTTTTAAAAATGAGTTTTCTAGCTAATTTCAGTTGAAATTCGTACCACCATCCATTTTGTCTATAAGGTTCGTATCTTAGTCCTAGGTTTACTGCCCAAAAAAATAACGCCTTCTTTATTCCTGAAAGTTCCGCTCCTTTGGCTATGATTTTATCGTATACTTTTTCATATAATCTAGGGACAGCAGTCATTACATGAGGTTTAACTTCTTTTAAATTATCGCTCATTTTTTCGATTGACTCTGCAAAATAGATTTCTACACCACAATATATATATAGGTATAATATCATTCGCTCGAATACATGACATACAGGTAAGAAGCTTAAGCCCCTTGATTTTCCGTTTTCAAAAGGAACTCGTTTTTCACTGTCGAGAACATTGGATACTAAATTGTTGTGAGATAACATCACACCCTTAGGTCTTCCGGTAGTCCCGGATGTGTATATTAATGTAGCGAGGTCGTTTGGTTTGACATTATTTTTCCTGTCTTCAACTTCATTTTGATTACTGTTATCTTTTCCTAATTTTAAAACATCAGACCAATGATTAGAGCCTTCAATATTGTCAAAAGTGTAAATGCCTTTAAGTTGTGTTTTGTCTTTAATAGCATTAAGCTTTTCAAGAACTTCAATATCGGAAACAAAGCAGTAAATAGATTCAGAGTGATTTATAATATATTCGTAATCTTCTGAAGCAATAGTTGGATAGATTGGAACGTTTTGAGCACCGGTTTGTAGGATACCAATATCAAGTACATTCCATTCTGTTCTGTTGGTAGATGAAATAACAGCAAGCTTATCATTTGGTTTTATACCTAATCGAAGCAATCCTCGACTTATAGCATTAGCCTGATCAATAAATTCCCGTGTAGAAATGGAAGTCCATACACCATTATACTTGGTGGTAAAGGCTTTTTCTAAATTATAAGTTTTTAGCTGATGATAAGGAAAGTCGAATATTCTGGTAATTTCTTCCATTATTTAGTGTTAGTTTGCGGTACTGCAAAATAAAGAATTAAAAGTGATTTTCAAATTTCAATTAATTTAGTTTTCCGTAGCAAAATTCATGCCCGTTTTAAGTTTTTATGAATTAGACTATTAATAGTGAATTTTAAGCAATTATCCTATGATTTAAGTCATTAAAAGCAATGCCTAATTGAAGTAATTTTATGTCACACAAAAGTGTTTAACCAAAAGTGATAGAACTATGGAATTACTTGAAGCAGAAAAAACTAGAGTTTACCGGTTTGGTAACAAAGTTGCGGACGGAAACAGTAAAATGAAGAATCTTTTAGGAGGAAAAGGCGCCAATTTAGCCGAAATGAGTGCTATAGGCATACCTGTACCACCTGGTTTTACAATAACCACAGAGGTTTGTACGGAGTATAATTTATTAGGTGAAGCCGCTGTTATAGATATGATTCGGGATGAAGTTGAAGAATCTATAGCTAATATTGAAGCATTTATGGGAAGTCGGTTTGGCGATAAGGATAATCCGTTGTTAGTTTCTGTGAGGTCAGGAGCCAGAGTATCCATGCCCGGTATGATGGATACCGTTTTAAATTTAGGATTGAATGATGAAGTGGTAGTTGGCTTAGCTAAAAAAACAAATAATGAGCAGTTTGCCTGGGATTCTTACCGTAGGTTCATTCAAATGTACGGCGGAGTGGTTCTGGGTATGAAGCCTGCTTCCAAAGATGATATTGACCCTTTTGAGGAAATCATGGAAAATCTTAAAGGGAAACGAGGCATTCAATTGGATACTGAATTTACGGTTCAGGATTTAAAAGATTTGGTTTACGATTTTAAAGATGCCGTTAAAAAGCAAACCGGTCATAGCTTTCCAACGAATCCATGGGAGCAACTTTGGGGTGCTATTATAGCAGTGTTCAATAGCTGGAATGGCTATCGTGCTGTGTATTATAGAAATATGCATGGTTACCCCGCCGATTGGGGAACCGCTGTAAATGTTCAGGCTATGGTATATGGTAATATGGGTGAAAACTCAGGAACAGGTGTGTGTTTTACCCGTGACGCTGGAACTGGAGAAAATGTGTTCAATGGCGAATATTTAATTAACGCTCAAGGTGAAGACGTGGTTGCAGGGGTAAGAACCCCTCAACAGATCACTCTTTTGGGCTCTAAACGTTGGGCAGAACTGGCTCAAATATCAGAAGACGACAGAAAAGAAAACTATCCGTCTTTAGAGGAACTGATGCCGGATATTTTTAAGGAACTTGACGGATATCAAAAAATACTTGAGGCCCATTACCGAGATATGCAGGATATGGAATTCACCATTCAGGAAGGTAAACTGTGGATTCTCCAAACTAGAAATGGAAAACGTACTGGTGCCGGAATGGTAAAAATAGCAATGGACTTATTAGAAGAAGGTTTAATAGATGAACAAGAAGCTCTATTAAGAATAGAACCTAATAAGTTGGATGAATTACTGCATCCGGTATTCGATCTCAAAGCTTTAAAACGCGCTCATGTAATCGCACAGGGCTTACCAGCATCACCTGGAGCTGCAACCGGAAAAATAGTATTTTTCGCCGATGAAGCCTCCAAATACAAAAACAGCATTCTAGTACGTATTGAAACCTCGCCTGAAGATTTGGAAGGCATGCATATTGCCAAAGGTATTTTAACCGCTCGAGGCGGAATGACTTCTCATGCTGCTGTTGTGGCACGTGGTATGGGTAAATGCTGTATATCGGGAGCAGGTGCTTTAAAAATCAATTATAAAGCACGAACGTTAACTGTCGATGGCCATGAATACCACGAAGGCGATTGGATTTCTTTAAACGGATCTACAGGAAATATTATTGAAGGTAAAGTGGAAACGGTGGAACCTGAATTAAGTGGCGAATTTGCAGAATTAATGTTGTTGGCTGATAAATATGCCAAAATGAAGGTGCGCACCAATGCTGACACCCCAAAAGATGCTAAAATAGCCAGAAACTTTGGCGCAGAAGGTATCGGTTTAACCAGAACCGAGCATATGTTTTTTGAAGTTGACAGAATTAAAGCCATGCGCGAAATGATTCTTGCCGATACTGTTAAAGGACGTAAGCAGGCATTGCAAGAGTTATTACCTATGCAACGTTCCGATTTTGAAGGTATCTTTGAAGCTATGGAAGGCCTTCCGGTAACCATCCGATTATTAGACCCTCCATTGCATGAATTTGTACCTCATCAGTTAGCCACTCAAAAAGAGTTGGCCGAAGAAATGCATATTTCACTTTTGGCGGTTAAAAATAAAGTGGCCGAATTGGAAGAATTCAACCCTATGTTGGGTCATCGTGGCTGCCGTTTAGGAAATACGTATCCTGAAATCACTGAAATGCAAACTCGTGCCATCATAGAAGCAGCACTTAATTTAAAAGAACGCGGTATTACTTGTAAACCTGAAATCATGGTGCCATTAGTTGGTACAGTAGATGAGTTTGTTGCTCAGGAAAGTATTATAAGAAACACAGCAGATACTGTTTTTGAAGAAAGAAAAGATAAAGTGGAGTATTCTGTAGGAACCATGATAGAAGTGCCTAGAGCTGCTTTATTAGCCGATAAAATTGCCGAACATGCCGATTTCTTCTCGTTCGGTACTAATGATTTAACGCAGATGACATTCGGATATTCCAGAGATGATGCCGGTAAGTTCCTTCCCATTTACATTCAAAAAGGCATTTTAAAAGTCGATCCATTTGAAGTGCTGGATCAGGAAGGTGTTGGCCAATTGGTTCAATTAGGAACTGAACGCGGTAGAAGTATAAAACCTAATTTAAAAGTTGGTATTTGTGGCGAGCATGGTGGAGAACCAAGTTCTGTAGAATTCTGTTATAACACCGGAATGGATTACGTGAGTTGTTCACCTTTCAGAGTGCCAATTGCCAGATTAGTTTCAGCGCAAGCTGCAATAAAAGCAGAAAGAAGAGTTTAGTATATTTTTTATACTAGAGTTGATTATGTTTTAAATTAGAAAAGGCCAGAAATTTATTTTTGGCCTTTTTGTATATAGTATTTTGGATGAAATTAATTCCAATGTTCTTCAAAAATCTTCTGCATGGTTGGGTGTTTTTCATCGGTATCACCAACGGCTTCACGTTGTTTTATCAATTCAACTTTCATGTCTTTAATGATGTCTTGATATTCGATGTCGTTATAGGCATTATGATTTTCTTTAGGATCTTTTTCTAAATCATAGAACTCCCAAGCCGGAGGTGTACTTTCTTTTGAAGAGCCTGTCATGTCTAACGATTGACCGTAAAATAAAGCCAGTTTGTAACGTTTATTTCTTATGCCGAAATGTCCTGGTCTTTCCTGGTGATTGGTCCAGTACCGGTAATAGGCCGACCTTCTCCAGTTTTCAGGTGTATGTCCTTTAAGGTTTTCTCTGAAACTTTTGCCTTGAAACGATTCCGGCTGCTGTACTCCAGCATAATCTGCAAATAATGCAGCGAAATCAATATTCAAAATAATATCGTCTAAACGGCCTCCAGCTTCAATTTCTTTAGGGTAACGAATCACGAAAGGCATACGAAGTGACTCTTCATAAATTAAACGCTTGTCGAAAAAGCCATGTTCACCTAAAAAATAACCTTGATCTGCCGTGTAAATGACAATGGTGTTTTCAGCTAAACCAGAAGACTCTAAATAGTCTAAAATCTTTCCAATATTATCATCTATGGCAGCTCCCGAACGCATAAAGTCTTTTATGAACTTTTGATAAGTCGCTTTTCGGGCTGTCATACTATCCATGCCTTTGGTGTAAAATGGTAACCCCGGGTATTGGCACCACCAAGCATCAGGATCGTTAGAGGCCTGCTCGTAGCGCCAGCTTAAATTTTCAAGTTTTTGCCCCACAATTGAACGTCCTGTAGTTTCCGGTGAAAAGTCATATAATGAAGCTGGTTCAGGGATTTCAATATCTTTATATAAATCGTTGTAACGCTCAGGAAAATCGAAAGGTTCGTGTGTGGCCTTAAAATGCGTCATGAGCATGAAAGGTTTGTCTTTATTCCTTTGATTTAGCCAATCTAACGATAGCTGTGTTATAACATCGGTAGAAAAGCCTTTGTGAACATTCCAAGCTTCAGCCGGTTTATGGAAATTTTCGGCAGTTCTTAAAATAGGATCCCAATAACGCCCCTGGTCGTGTAAAATATTGTAATAATCGAATCCAGACGGTTCGTCCTTTAAGTGCCATTTTCCAATAATAGCGGTTTGGTAACCACTTTTTTGAAGCACTTTAGCAATATTCAAACTGTCGGAATTTAAAGCGTCACTTAAAGTATATACACCATTTTTATGACTGTATTGTCCGGTAAGAATGGTCGCACGACTCGGTACGCAAATGGAATTGGTACAAAAGGCGTTATTTAAAACCATGCCTTGATCCGCAAGTCTTTCAATGTTTGTATTTTGAACATAATCCTTTAAAATGCCACCATAAATACCCCAGGCCTGAGACGTATGGTCATCAGACATAATGAATAAAATGTTTGGCCTTTTGGTCTCAGGTTCTTTTTTAACAGAATTGCAATTGAACAGGAAACAGGAGCAAACAGTGTATATTATGGATTTAAAAAGGTTCATGTGTTTAGCGATTATTCAACTATGATTTCATCAATAAAAAACCAGGCAGGAAAACCGGCTCCCGGATGTCCTTTCGGACAATTGCCAATACCTTCAACTTTAATTTTAATAAATCGGCTAGATTTGTCAACGTTTATGGTTAATTTCTCGGTCGTGTTTTCTGTTTTTGTTTTGTTTTCTTCTCTTTTTACGTCTTTAGAAGAGTTAAATTTTACGCCATCATCAGAAAAACTAACCTCCATTGCATTTACAGGAAAAATCCAGTTTCCTGAATTGATAAGTGAGTTAACACTAACGCTTTTAATGGTTTTAATTGAATTTAAATCGATAATAAATTCTAAATTTTTTCCTTCTTGTCCAATCCACTGTCCAGAAGCGTAATCAGTGTATCCTAATTTGCCGTCTATCAATAAATTTGCATCATTGTATTTTTGGTGAAGCCCCGTTGAGGCTTTAATAGTTCCGTTTGTAGCAAGGTTGGTAATTCGCTCTACTTTTTTAGGAATATCCTCTTCATGCCCGTGTTCCCAGGCTAAAAATACCTGAGTTAACTCTTTTACTTTTTCAGGATATTTTGATGCCAAATTAACCATTTCAGAAACATCTTCATCTAGATTAGATAAGAATAAAGCATCTTCTTCTAAATTTAATTCTCCTTTATTTGAGGTGTCTTTTGGAAAACCTATTAATTTCCAGTTTCCTTTTCGAACTACCCATTGTTTGCCGTATTTCCAAAACCCCGAATTACGTTCAGTTGCTTTTTTAGGGTTTTCAATCATTTTAGATAAATCGATACCATCAATTTGAGTTTCAATTTTATTTAACTTACATAAATTTGCCAAGGTAGGCATCCAATCAATATTCATTAAAAATTGATTGTTAACCACATTTTCAGGTAAGTTGTTTTTCCAGCTAATAATGGTTGGGAGCCTGATACCGCCTTCAAATAAACTACTTTTTGCACCTCGGTAAGGTCCTGCATTTCCTCCACCACCAAAGGCACGGGTTTCGGTAGAGTAGCCGTTGTCCGATTGATAAATGATAATGGTGTTTTCACGTATTCCTAAGTTTTCTAATGTATCCATTAAAAATCCAATGCGTTCATCTATAGTGGAAATGAAAGCGGCATAGTCTGCACGTGGTTGTTCTACATTTTTATAATAATCCCGCCATTTTTGGGTTGGTTGATACGGGTAATGTGGCATATTGATGGCGTAATACATAAAAAACGGTTCGTCTTTATGGTCTTTAACATAATCAATAGCCTTATCGGAAGCTAAATCGGGGAAGTATTGACCGTCATAAAATACTTCTTTTCCGTTTTCGTATAAATCGTGAATATTAGGACCTTCCCAATAAAAAAAATGCGAATAGTTATCGATGCAGCCTCTTAAATGTCCGAAAGAATAGTCAAACCCTTGCCCATTAGGGCTCGAAGCTTCGTTCATGCCCAAATGCCATTTCCCGATGTGTCCGGTAGCGTAGCCATTATCTCTAAATAATTCTGCTAAAGTATGCTGTTCGGCTGGAAGTCCAGAGCTTCCTTCTTCTGCTGAGGTATTTCCGGTAAGCTCAGCATTTTGAGGGTATCTACCGGTTAGTAATGCGGCTCTTGAAGGAGCACAAACAGGAGCAGCAACATAAGCTTGTGTAAATCGTGTACCTTCTTTAGCTAACTTATCGATGTTAGGCGAATAAATATCATCAGCTCCATAACAGCCTAAATCAATAGCACCCTGGTCATCGGTGTAAATAACAATAACATTAGGCTTTTTATGAGATTGAGCAAAAAGGAAACTCCCGCTCAGAAATAAAATGACAGTGAAATAGTTTTTTAGAATATTTGAAGTAAAATGCATTTTTAAATCACTTAAGTTTTAACAAATTTTCGTAGTAGAATATAATAAACGTCTAAAATTAAAATTTAAACTTAGAATTCATATTTTTTTAGACCAATGTTCACCAGAGTACAGTGAATAACTTTTTCTGTTCATACAAATTATTGATTTCATATGTTCTGAAGGGATGTAAGACCGCTTGAAAATTTATTTTATAAATGAAATATTTTGCGTGTTAATTTTTATCAAAATGGTAGGGTTTTTATCAAAACTTTACTAAAAAAACTGATAAATTAATCGGTTGTTATTCTTTCTATGTTAAAACAATTCAAACTATAAATATTTTATTTTTATGGATGTTTAAATCAAACGTTTTCGTTAAAAATAATCGCTGTAAAGCTTTGGTAATTATAGGGTTTTATGATAATTGTCAGGTTTTTTACCAAGGCTTGTTTCTAAATTTGAATAGCTTAAATAAAAATGATTATAAAACATTTAACCAAGCATTACAATGGAAACAACAAGTATAAAAAGCGGAGTGTGGACCAATCAAGTCGACGTTAGAGATTTCGTATTGAAAAACATCACTCCTTATCACGGAACAGATCGATTTTTAGTCGGACCAAGCCAAAGAACGCTTAAATTATGGGAGGTTTGCAAGCAAGCCATTCTTGAGGAGCGTAAGCATAATGGTGTTAGGTCTGTAGATACTGATACCATTTCAACAATTAGCGCCTTTAAAGCAGGGTATATAGATAAAGAAAATGAAGTTATTGTAGGTTTACAAACCGATGAGTTACTTAAACGTACCATGAAACCTTTTGGAGGCTTTAAAGTGGTTGAGAAAGCTCTTTCTGAACACGATTTAAAGCCAAACGAGGCCTTGACAGAATTATTTTCTAAATATGTTAAAACCCATAACGATGGTGTTTTTGATGCCTACAACGACGAGATTAAAAAATTCCGTTCACTAGGATTTTTAACTGGTTTGCCAGACAACTATGCCAGAGGTAGAATTATTGGCGATTACAGAAGAGTCGCTTTATATGGGATAGATTTTTTAATTGAAGCTAAAGTTGCTGATTTAGAAAATATTCAGGGGCCGATGACCGATGCTGTTATTCGTTTACGCGAAGAAGTATCCGAACAAATCAGAGCCTTACATGATATGATTGTTTTAGGTGCTAAATACGATTTAGACTTAAGTCGTCCTGCCGAAACAGCTAAAGAGGCTGTACAATGGACTTATATGGCTTATCTGGCTGCTGTAAAAGAGCAGGATGGGGCTGCGATGTCATTAGGCAATGTGTCTACATTTTTGGATATCTATATTCAAAACGATTTAGAAGAAGGACTAATTACTGAGGAAGAAGCTCAGGAGTATATCGATCAGTTTGTAATGAAATTACGTATGGTGCGCCACTTAAGAATGGGTGCTTACGACGAGATTTTTGCCGGAGATCCAACCTGGGTAACCGAAGCAATTGGAGGTATGTTTGAAGACGGAAGAACCAAAGTAACAAAAACCTCATTCCGTTTCTTGAATACACTCTATAATTTAGGACCATCACCAGAGCCAAATATGACAATTCTGTGGTCTGAAGAATTACCACAAAACTTTAAAGATTTTTGTGCTAAAGTTGCTATTGATACCTCATCTATTCAGTTTGAAAACGATACGTTAATGCGTAAAAGCAGAGGAAGCGACGATTACGGAATCGCTTGTTGTGTGTCTCACCAGACCATTGGTAAGTCTATCCAGTTTTTCGGAGCAAGAACCAATTTAGCTAAAACCTTATTACTAGCTATTAACGAAGGACGTTGTGAAATGACCGGAACTCCAATGGTTGATGGCATTGCACCGCTTGAAGGTGAATATCTGGATTTTGATACAGTTATGGCAAACTTTAAAATTGCCATGAAACAGGTTGCAAGAGTGTATAACGATTCTATGAATATTATCCACTACATGCACGATAAGTATTATTACGAAAAAGCACAAATGGCGTTAATTGATACCAATCCAAGTATTAATATCGCTTACGGCATTGCTGGTTTATCAATTGTTGCCGATTCACTATCAGCCATTAAATATGCAAAAGTGAAACCTATTAGAAATGAGGAAGGTTTAACGATTGATTTTAAAATTGAAGGCGAATTCCCTTGTTACGGTAATGACGATGATCGTGTAGATACTCTAGCAGCAAATGCTGTAGCTGATTTTAATAACGAATTAAAACAATTAGCGGTCTATAAAAATGCAGAGCCTACTTTATCGGTTTTAACCATTACATCAAATGTGGTTTACGGTAAGAAAACAGGAGCAACTCCCGATGGTAGAGCTGAAGGCGTGCCTTTTGCGCCTGGAGCAAACCCAATGCACGGTAGAGATACTCACGGAGCTATAGCGTCTTTAAATTCTGTGGCTAAAATTAATTATGAAGATTCTCAAGATGGTATTTCAAATACCTTTTCAATTGTTCCAAAATCATTAGGTCATAATGAAGAAACAAGAATTGAGAATCTAAGCACGATTTTAGATGGTTATTTTTCTAAAGGCGCTCAGCATGTTAACATTAACGTGCTTAATAAGGAAACCCTTCTTGATGCTATGGAACATCCTGAAGAGTATCCGCAATTAACCATTCGTGTTTCTGGTTATGCCGTAAACTTTGTTCGATTAACAAAAGAGCAGCAGCTAGAAGTTATTACACGTTCTTTTCACGAATCCATGTAAACTTTGTTAATATCATTTAAGTCAACACCAGAAAGAAAAATGACCAACTAATTTTCTTTCTGGTGTTATTAAAAAAATTATGTCTCTAAATTATCAAGATAATATTCTAAATGTTCACTCTATTGAATCCTTCGGAACGCATGACGGACCTGGTATTCGCATGGTTGTGTTTTTACAGGGATGTAAGTTAAAATGTCTGTATTGTCATAATCCTGATACTATTGATACGCATGGTGGTGAGGAATACCCAATTGAAGATTTGGTTCAAATGGCTTTAAAAGTGAAACCTTATTTTGGAAAAAAAGGAGGCGTTACAGTTTCAGGCGGTGAACCCTTATTGCAATCTAAAGCCCTAATTTCATTTTTTAAAAGATTAAAAGAAGAAGGTATTCATACGAATATTGATACCAACGGACGCATTTTAAATCATTTTACTGAACAATTACTCGACTCTTATGCCGATTTAGTCATGCTGGATATAAAACACATGACCGAGGAAGGATTTGAATCATTGACAGGCGCAAAAAATAAAGAAACAACATTCAATTTTGCTAAACACCGTGAAGCATCAGGAAAACCCATGTGGTTGAGGTATGTGCTTATTCCGGGGATAACTAATAAACCGGAACATTTGCATGCGCTTGGGGCTTACTTTAAGGATTATCAGACTATCAAAAAAATTGAATTACAGCCGTATCATAAACTGGGAATCCATAAATGGGAAGCTTTAGGCTGGGAATATCAATTAAAAGATGCCAGAGAAAATAGTAAAGAAGAAATTGATGCAGCTGTAAATATTTTAGAAAATTATTTTAAAGAAGTAAAAGTGAATTAATCAAATTTAAAACCAACTAAATATGAAAGTACAAAAAATAAAAAATAGATGGTTAATAGCTGCTTCGGCAGTAGGAATACATATTTCAATTGGCTCTGTTTATGCTTATTCGGTGATGACAAACCCGGTTAAAGATATTTTTGAAGTTGATGGGAGTGTGGTAAAATGGGCATTTAAGATAGCGATTCTATTACTAGGTTTGTCAGCTGCATTTTTAGGACGCTGGGTAGAGAAAGTAGGGCCAAAAGTAAGTGGAACAACAGCTGGTTTTTTTTACGGTATTGGTATTTTAGGGTCAGGATTAGCCGTACAGCTAGAATCTTTACCGCTATTTTATCTTTGTTACGGAGTCATTGGAGGTATCGGGCTAGGTTTAGGATACATTACGCCTGTAAGTACTTTAGTAAAGTGGTTTCCAGATAGACGAGGTTTAGCGACAGGAATGGCTATAATGGGTTTTGGATTTTCAGCCTTAATTTTCGGTCCCATCATGCAATCACTTTTTGAGGCTGTAGGAGTCGCAAATGCATTTTATATTTTAGGTGTCATTTATATGGTCATTATTTTAGCATCTGCACGATATATCGAACGTCCTCCGGTAGGCTATATGCCTGAAGGATTTAAATCTGGGGAAGGTAAAGTAATCAAAGCAGATATGGCAAATATAGATGCTAATGAAGCATTAAAAACAAGACGTTTTTATTACATCTGGATTATGATGTTTATAAACATAGCATGCGGGATTGCCATCATCTCGGCAGCAAGCCCGATGATGCAGGAAAAATTAAATTATTCGCCCATGGAAGCTGCTGCAATTGTAGGGTTAATTGGAGTGTTTAATGGTTTAGGAAGAATATTGTGGGCAAGTCTTTCAGATTATTTAGGAAGAGCCAATACCTATATTGTGTTTTTTGCTTTTCAAATATTAGCTTTTTATTTCTTGCCAAAAACATCTGTAGAATTAACCTTCTTAGTTGTTTTATTCACTGTTATAACAATGTATGGTGGAGGGTTTTCAACACTACCGGCATTTTTAGGTGATTTATTTGGAACGAAGCAGTTAGGAGCAATTCATGGTATGGTGTTAACTGCGTGGGCATTGGCAGGAATTATAGGTCCTACTATTTATGACGTTATAAAGTCGGCAACGGGGTCTTTAGATATTACCTTAGCGGTCTTTTCCGGATTGTTTGTAATAGCATTTATAGTGTCATTATTGATGAAACAATTGATTGTTAAAGCAGAGTACAAGAAAAAGAAAGAATTGGCTTTAGCTTAATTTGGTAAAGTGTCGATATAAAAAAGACCTCTTCAGATAAGAAGAGGTCTTTTTAGTATAATGACTTTGGAATTATTTATTTTCAATCCATACTCTGGCGTTAACAAAAGCTTCAACCCAAGGCGATACTTCGTCTTGTCTGTTGCTTGGGTAATGGGCCCAGTTCCATTGGAATGTAGAACGCTCAATGTGCGGCATGGTTACTAAATGACGACCTGTTTTGTCACACATCATTGCTGTGTTGTAGTCTGAACCATTAGGGTTGTGTGGATATTCCGCGTAAGCGTATTTACCAACAATATTGTATTGGTCTTCAGGTTTAGGTAAGTTAAATTTACCTTCACCATGAGAAATCCAAACTCCTAAAGTACTTCCCGCTAAGCTTGAAAGCATTACCGAGTTGTTTTCCTGAATGGTTACCGAAGTAAATGCACTTTCGTGTTTATGAGAATTATTATGAACCATTTTACCGTGAACATCGTGCTCTGGGTTAATTAATTCTAATTCCATCCATAACTGACAACCGTTACAAATACCAACCGATAAGGTGTCTTCACGTTTGAAGAAGTTTTTAATCACTTCATTCGCTTTTTCGTTGTACTTGATGGCTCCGGCCCAACCTTTAGCAGAACCTAAAACGTCAGAGTTCGAGAATCCACCAACAGCGCCTAAGAACTGAATGTCTTCAAGTGTTTCACGACCAGAAATTAAATCGGTCATGTGAACGTCTTTTACATCAAATCCAGCCAAGTACATCGCGTTTGCCATTTCACGCTCGGAGTTACTTCCTTTTTCACGTAAAATCGCTGCTTTTGGTCTTGGCTTACTTGCATCGATTACAGGAAGTTTCCCTGTAAAGTGACTTGGGAAGGTGTACTGTAATGGTTGATTTTTATAGTTGTCGTAACGGTCTTGTGCTAAACCGTTAGCTGTTTGTTTTTGATCTAATAAGAATGATGTTTTATACCACATATCACGTAAACGAGATACCGTCATGGTAAACACATCTGTTCCGTTGATAATGCTTAATACATCACTTTCGGTTACTTTACCAAGATTGAAGAATTCAATATTAGCAGCAGATAAAATAGATTCGATTGAAGCGTCTTTAGACTGAATCACTAAACCTGCATTTTCAGCGAATAACACTTTAAATGAATCGTTTTCAGCTAAAGCCGTGATATCTAATTCAGCACCTAAATTGTTATCAGCAAAACATAATTCTAATAACGTCGTGATTAAACCACCTGAAGCCACATCATGTCCAGCAACAATTTGTCCGTCAAGAATTAATTGTTGAATCGTGTTGAATATGGTCTTAACGTAAGCTGCAGATTGAACATTCGGTGTGTCGTTACCAATTTTGTTAACCACCTGCGCAAAAGAACTACCACCTAATTTAAAGCTATCTTGAGATAGGTTGATGTAATACACATCGCCAGCACCTTTTTGGAATATAGGCTCAACCACTTTATTAATATCAATACAGTTGGCTGCAGCCGAAATGATTACCGTACCAGGAGCAATAACCTCTTCATTAGGGTATTTTTGCTTCATGGATAAGGAATCTTTTCCGGTTGGAACGTTGATGCCCAAATCAATTGCAAATTCTGAAACCGCTTCAACAGCTTCATATAAACGTGCATCTTCACCTTCATTTTTACAAGGCCACATCCAGTTTGCCGATAAAGACACATTTTTTAAACCGTCTTTTAATGGCGCCCAGATAATGTTGGTTAATGCTTCGGTAATCGAGTTTCTACTTCCTGCTACCGGATTAATTAATCCTGAAACAGGTGAGTGTCCGATAGACGTTGCGATACCTTCTTTTCCTTTGTAATCTAAGGCCATTACACCAACATTGTTTAATGGAATTTGTAATGGCCCAACACATTGTTGTTTTGCTACTTTTCCGCCAACACAACGGTCTACTTTATTAGTTAACCAGTCTTTAGACGCTACAGCCTCTAATTGTAATAACTGGTCTAAGTAATTGTAGAAGTTTTCTTTATTATAAGTGACATCAGCATAATTGCGGACTACTTTTTTGTCATGCATATATGTTTTTGGAGAACTACCAAACATATCATCCATAGCTAAATCCATTGGTTTGTGACCGTTGGTTTTAGACTCAAACGTGAAACGGTGATTACCAGTAACGTCTCCAACGGTATACATTGGTGAACGCTCACGATCGGCAATCTTTTGTAATGTTTCAATATGTTTTTCGGCAATCACTAATCCCATACGTTCCTGAGATTCGTTACCGATAATTTCTTTATCAGATAAGGTAGGGTCACCTACAGGTAATTTATCTAAATCGATGTGTCCACCGGTTTCTTCAACTAATTCTGATAAACAGTTTAAGTGTCCACCAGCACCATGATCGTGGATAGAAACAATGTAATTTTCATCACTTTCAACCATGCCACGAACCGCGTTAGCAGCACGCTTTTGCATTTCAGGGTTAGAACGCTGTACGGCATTTAACTCGATACCTGACGCGAACTCTCCTGTATCAGCTGATGATACCGCAGCACCACCCATACCAATACGGTAGTTTTCACCACCAAGAATAACCACTTTATCACCAACTTGAGGTGTTGCTTTTAAGGCTTGATCAGCTTTGCCATACCCAATACCGCCAGCTTGCATAATGACTTTATCGAAACCTAATTTTCTGGCATCTTCTTCGTGTTCGAATGTTAAAACCGAACCACAGATTAACGGCTGTCCAAATTTATTTCCAAAATCAGAAGCTCCGTTAGAGGCTTTAATTAAGATATCCATTGGTGTTTGGTATAACCATTTACGTTCGTCCATAGCTTGTTCCCAAGGACGATTTTCTTCTAAACGCGAGTAAGAGGTCATGTAAACCGCAGTTCCTGCTAAAGGTAACGATCCTTTTCCTCCAGCTAAACGGTCACGAATTTCTCCTCCAGAACCTGTAGCAGCACCATTAAATGGTTCTACTGTAGTAGGGAAGTTGTGTGTTTCTGCTTTTAAAGAAATAACAGATTCGAAATTTTTAGTTTCATAAAAGTCTGGTTTATCAGCACTTTTAGGAGCGAATTGCTCAACAATAGGCCCTTTTACAAAAGCCACGTTATCTTTATATGCTGAAACAATATCGTTAGGATTCGTTTCAGATGTTTTACGAATCATTTTAAATAATGAAGTTGGTTTTTCTTCACCATCAATTACAAATGTTCCGTTGAAAATTTTATGACGACAGTGTTCACTGTTTACTTGTGAGAAACCGAATACTTCAGAATCGGTTAATGGGCGACCAATTTTTTTAGAAACACCCTCCAGGTAAGCTACTTCTTCATCATTTAAAGAAAGCCCTTCCTGAATGTTGTAAGCTGCAATATCTTCAATATCCAGAATAGGTTCTGGTTGAATATTAATCGTGAATGATTCTTGGTTTAATCCGTTGAATTTTTCAGAAATCATAGGATCATATCCTTTGAAATCTTCAGAAACAGCTTCGAATTCCTCAATTCGAATGATGTCTGAAATCCCCATGTTTTGAGTGATTTCAACAGCGTTGGTACTCCAAGGCGTAATCATGGCCGCACGAGGTCCAACAAAAAAAGCATCCAGAGATGCTTGCTCTATTTTTGGCTGATTACCAAATAACCATGTTAGTTTGGCAATGGTTTCGGTTGATAATTCTTTTGTTGTTTGAACAGCAAAAACTTTGCCGGTTACGTTTCCAAAGAAATGAATCATTTTAGATGTATTATGGTTGTAATTTGAAAATGCAAAAATACACTTTTTTAGTCATTTACATGGCTTTTTTTAGGAAAGCATTTTTGATTAATTTATAGTAGGATTTAGGGTCTGTTCAAAATGCATTCGGGGTGGATTTAAAATTTATTGCTTTATTAGTTTTTTAGTGATGGTTCCAGAATCGGAACTAATTTTTAGCAAATAAACTCCTTTGTTAAGTGCGCTAACATCAATTTTTTTATTGTTTGCGTTTAGGTGCTGTTTTAGAATTTCTTTTCCTAAAATATTGTAGATAATGGCATCTAAATCTTGTGTGGTAGAAATATAAATAAAATAGTCTTTAACCGGGTTGGGATAAATTTTTAAATTGTGTTCAAGGAAATTTTCAGCCCCAAGAATATTTCCCCAAGTATCAGTAGCTTCAGGTCCTCCCCATATTGCAGTTGCAAGAGCTGGATTGTCTATGAAAGGATTTCGATTGCCTTGAGCGTAGGTGTTAGACGTGTTTTCGTGATAGGTATTTCGTTGTATTTCGTAATTAGACACTTCGTCTTCGGCATTCCATTGCAGGAATAAATCAATCATATCATCAGGAGTACTGGCATTACTTCCAACACCTACACCGGAGGGTAAACATTGGTCTCCATAACGTAAATACATATACATTATTACTCGGGCAACATCACCTTTCCAATCATCTCCGGGATACCATCCACCGGTCACGTTTCCAGAGTTTCCAGAGCCTGAAGCATATTTTTGGTTATCTCTAACATTATTTCTTTGAACATCGGAAGCTCTAATATGATGTCCGTCGGCACCAGGGCCTGTGTTATCCATTGATGGTGTTGCTAAAGATTTAGCATAAACATGCTCTCGATTGTATTCACAACTTAATCCTCCATTAGAGTTAATATCTCTTTCTAAATCGTTGGTACAATTGCCATCGGTTCCATTTTCCCAACCGTAAATTAAAAGAACATTAGATGTATTGTTAGGGTTAATGTCTGTGGCCTGTATAGCATCCCAACCATATGATAATTCGTTGGTGTGAGTCGTAGTAATTAAGTTAGCAAGATCTTGCTTTAAATTTAAGCCTGTTTGATTAAAATCTATACTATTGTAGTAGGCTTGTTGACTGAAAGTAAAAGTTGAAAGAAGGAAGAAAAATAACAAGTAAAGCTGTTTCATCTGAATCAATTTAAGGATTTTGATGGTCAGATGAAACAGTATATTTTTTGTTTTAGGCTTTCTTTTCTAAGAGCGCCATATAAAATCCATCGTAACCAGATTTGTGCGATAATACTTTATCGTCTTTTACAAATATAAAGTCTTTTCCTGATTCTGATGTTAAGAATTTTTCAACTTGTTGTTGATTTTCAGAAGGTAACACCGAGCAAGTGGCATAAACTAATTTCCCTCCTGGTTTAACCATTCTTGAATATTGTTGTAAAATATCCTGTTGTGTGGTTTTAATTTTTTCTAAAAAGCTTTCTTCTAGTTTCCATTTGGCATCTGGATTACGACGTAAAACACCTAAACCAGAACAAGGCGCATCGATTAATACTCGGTCGGCTTTATCGTAAAGTTTTTTAATCACTTTTGTTGAGTCGATGGCACGGGTTTCAATATTGTGAGCGCCATTACGTTTGGCACGACGTTTAAGTTCGTGAAGTTTATTGGCATAAATATCCATCGCAATAATTTGCCCTTTATTCTCCATTAATGAAGCTATGTGTAGTGTTTTACCTCCTGCACCGGCACAGGTGTCTACCACGCGCATACCTGGTTTAACATCTAAGAAATCGGCTACCTTTTGAGACGAAGCATCTTGTACTTCAAAAAGTCCATTTTTAAAAGCTTCTGTAGAAAATACATTAGCACGTTCTTTCAGTTTTAAAGCGTAAGGATAATTCGCAATAAACTCGGTTTCTATATCTAAATCGAATAACTCTGCCTGAAGTTTTTCTTTGGTTGTTTTTAACGTGTTTACACGTAAAATAACATCGGCTTGTTCGTTTAAAGCTTCAATTTCTTTAGACCAAACGGTGGCTCCTAATTCTTTTTCACCAACAGCATCAATCCAGTCTGGAATCGATTCTTTGAATTTTCTTATTTTCGATAACTCATCAAAACGGCCTTTAATTTTACGAGTAGGTGTATTTTCAAAATATTTCCAATCGGGTAATTTAATGCCTTTAAGAGTTGCCCAAACGGCAAACATGCGCCACAGATTATCTCTGTCAAATGGTTCTTTAACTTCAGCAATTTCAGCATAAAGACGTTTCCAACGTACAATATCGTAAGTTGTTTCGGCAACAAAGGCACGGTCACGACTTCCCCAACGCTTATCGCGTTTTAAAAGTTGTTGTATCACTTTGTCGGCATATTGTCCTTCGTTAAAGATTAGAGTTAAACCATCTATAACTGAGAAGCATAAATTTCTGTGTAATCGCATTGTAAATAAAATATAAGGCTGCAAAGGTACATTTAAAAGTTAATTTGTTTACAGCTTTAAGTTTTTATTTACATAGCTTTTATACTTTTAGCGAAAATTGTGATTTTAAAAAGAGCCACAACAGGACGTTTGTACGTAACAAGATGTACATAAATCAATTTTAGAACAAACACATATTATATATGAAACAGTTATTCGTTACCCTTTTATTAATTACGACATTATACTCATGTCAGAAGAAAGCAAAATTGATTCCCAGGGATTTTAAATCGGTAGAGGTTGAAGATATTTTAGAAGATTCGTTACTTAGTGTACGTGCGATTGAAATTCTGAATGATAAAAGTCTGGCTTTTGCAGCGAATAATAGTATGTTTGGATTGTACAACCCAAATACTAAAATGTGGCAGACTTCGGTTCAGCAATACGATTCTTTAAATCTTCATTTTAGAGCGGTAGCACATACAGCAACCGATTTTTTTATGTTAAGTATTGAAAATCCTGCATTATTATACAAAACAGGTGATGATGGTCGCATGCAATTAGTGTATAAGGAAGCCGGAGAAGGCGTGTTTTATGATGCTATGACCTTTTGGAATGACGCTGAAGGTATTGCTGTTGGTGATAGTGTTGATGGATGTATTTCAATAATTATAACACGGGATGGTGGTGATACCTGGAATAAAATACCTTGTTCAGAACTTCCGAAGTTAGATGAAGGAGAAAGTGCCTTTGCAGCAAGTAATTCCAATATAGCGATAAATGGAGATAGTGCTTGGGTAGCCACGTCTCATGGTAACATATATTATACCGAAGATAAAGGTGTAAAGTGGACGGTGTCGAAATCACCAATGATTCAGGATGCTGAAACCGAAGGGATTTATTCTATCGATTTTTATGATGAAAATTTAGGCTTTGCTATTGGTGGTGATTTCACAAAACCAGATGCAAATAAAGCTAATAAGATAAAAACTGTTGATGGTGGTAAAACCTGGAATTTAGTAGCCGATGGACAGATTCCTGGTTATCGAAGTTGTGTGCAGTTTTTACGGAATCGAGAAGGAAAGGAGTTGGTAGCTGTAGGTTTTAAAGGAGTTGATTACAGTAAAGATGGTGGAGTGTCATGGAATCATATTAGTGATGAATCTTTTTATACCATTCGATTTATAAACGATTCTATAGCTTATGCAGGTGGTGCCAAGCGTATTTCAAAACTAACATTTAGGGAATAAAAAAAGGAGCTTTAAGGCTCCTTTTTTTATTATCGTTTTTCTGAATTCATTTTCTTTTCTAAATAACTGTCGAAGAGTCGTTTTTTGAATTCTTTTTCAGCACCTTTTAGCAATAATACTTTTTTTGGAGTCAAGAATTTAAGAAGATCTTGATTTAACTTATCATCTGCATCTAATTGTTTTCTCTCGAAGGTGCTTAAATTATCTAGTAATTCTTTAGCCTTTTCGTTTGAAAGGTCATTCGCATTCTTTTTTATTTTATATTGAATACCATGGATTTCATTTCTGAGCTTAGAAGATATTTCTTCATGTTTATTATAAATAGGCCAAAATTTTTCGGCTTCATCTGGACTTAAATTTAAGCGCTCTGAGATGAATGGTATTTTAAGTTCTTTAAATTTATCACCATGCCCTTGTGCAAAAACACTTGCTGAAATAAAAAGAATCAATATTGGGAGAATTAATTTTTTCATCATAACAAACTTTATTTAGTCATTATTCCTTCTAGGTCGACATCGGTTAAGATGTAATTTTCAAAGGTTATTTCATCTATTTTTACTTCTTTGAAATTTTCTTCAGCTAAGTCTTCAAACGTTAATTTTGAGGCTATTTCGTATAAATCGATATCTTCATTTAAAAGGTAACTTTCAACAGTTTCATTATCTACACCATCTAACATAGGTTGTGTTTTTTTTATAGATAATGTAAACATTAAAGTTACAGCTGCAGCAATACTTGAGACGTACAGTAAATTTTTCTTATTGAAAAGAGAAATAACTTTAACGTCTTCTTTTTTAGAAATCTGACTAAGGATTTTGTCCTCCAGCGTATCTAAATAATTTTCAGGGATTTTAAATCCGGAGGTTTCTGTCAATCCTTTAAGTCTAGCTTGAGTAAAAAGCCTGTCTTCAAAAGTATCGAAGTAATTCTCAGGGATTTTAAATCCTGAATTATTGGCATTATTTAGTTTTTCCTGCTTCATATAAGATAAGACTATATTTTTTTATAAAGGTTTAATCTTTAGTTAAATAAGCTTCTATTTTTTTTGTTGCTATATGATATGATGCTTTTAAAGCACCTTCACTGGTTTCTAAAATTTCTGCCATATCTTTGAATTTCAAATCCTGAAAATATTTCATATTAAAAACTAGTTGTTGTTTCTCCGGTAATGTGGCTATGGCTTTTTGTAATTTAAGCTGAATAGTATCACCTTCAAAATACACATCGGATGTTAAATTATTAATAGCCAATTGCTGGATCTCTTCGTTAGTGGTTTGAAGTCGCTTAGCATTTTTGTTAAGAAATGTAATGGACTCATTAGTAGCTATACGGTACATCCAAGAGAATAGTTTACTCTCTCCTTTAAAATTATGAATATTTTTATAAATTTTAATAAAAGTATTTTGCAAAACATCGTCTGTGTCGTCGTGAGACTTAACAATATTACGGATATGCCAATATAAACGCTCTTTGTAAAGCGTTATAAGATGTCTAAAAGCCTCGTCTTTATCAGATTCTGATTTTAGTTGCTCTATTAATAAATCTTCGTCAATCACAAATTGCATTAAAAGTTAGACCCATAAAATTACTGAAAGTTTAATGCTTGCATTATAAAAATACGTTAAAATAGAATCTAGCCGTAACGTCTTAGTTTATTTGTTTTCTAGGAATAAAAAAAGGATAGAAACTTAAGTATCTATCCTTTTTTAATATTGAATATTACGTTTGCTTATTCAAAGCTTTGCATTTCTACCAGTTTTTGGTAAACACCTTGTTTAGCAATAAGTTCGCCGTGCTTACCTTTTTCAACAATTTCACCTTTGCTCATGACTATAATGTTATCGGCGTTTTGAATGGTCGATAATCTGTGAGCTATGACAATGGAGGTTCTATTTTTCATCATGTTTTCTAAAGCTACCTGTACTAAACGCTCACTTTCAGTATCTAAAGCCGAAGTTGCTTCGTCTAAAACCATAATCGGTGGACTTTTTAATACAGCACGCGCAATACTTAAGCGTTGTTTTTGTCCTCCCGATAGTTTATTTCCGGCATCACCAATATTGGTTTCAATCCCTAGAGGTAACTCTTTAACAAATTCCCAGGCATTAGCTACTTTTAAGGCGTCTATAATTTCTTCATCTGAAGCGTTATCCTTACCTAATTTCAGGTTGTTTTTAATACTGTCGTTAAACAGAATGGCATCTTGAGTAACGATTCCTAACTGGCTTCGAAGTGAGTAGGTGGTTAAATCACGAACATCTATTCCGTCAATTAAAATACGTCCTTCGTTTACATCATAAAAACGTGTTACTAAATTCGCTATAGTAGACTTTCCACTTCCCGATTGTCCGACAAGAGCAACGGTTTCACCTTTAGGAATAGTTAAAGAAAAGTTTTTAAGTACGAATTCTTTATCGTATTTGAAAGAGACATTTTCAAAAACAATCTCGGCATTGAAACCAGTTTTTACAAGTGCATTTTCTTTGTCTTTTAACGGATTTGGTGCATCGATAATTTCCTGAATACGCTCGGCAGCAGCATCACCTTGTTTAATATTGTATAGCCCGCGTGAAATAGCTTTGGCTGGAACCATAATATTATAAGCTAACCCCATATATGCAATAAAGGAACTTCCGTCTAGAGTGTTGTCTACAAGCACGAGTTGGCCACCGTACCATAATAGAATAGATATCACTAAAATACCCATAAATTCACTGGTAGGAGAAGCTAAGTTTTGACGGTTTAAAAGTTTGTTAGAGAAATTAAAGAAGCGATTGGTCGAGTCTTGAAATTTGTCGTTAAATTTTTGTTCTGCATTAAATCCTTTAATGATACGTAAACCCGTTAAAGTTTCCTCTAAAGTAGAAAGAAGAATACCTTGTTCCTTTTGAACACGATCTGATTTTCGTTTTAAACTTCTACCTATACGAGAAATTATTAAACCTGATAAAGGGATAAAAATAAATACGAATATAGTTAATTTAAAACTAATGATTACCATCATTACCACTGTAAAAATAATGGTTAGTGGTTCTCTGAAAATAAGTTCTAAAGCAGGTAACATCGAATATTGTAAGGTGGCAACATCCTGTGTTACACGAGCCATAATATCACCTTTGCGCTGCTCAGAGAAGTAGGATAAAGGTAGCTCGATAGTCTTTTTATATACTTTATTTCTTAAATCACGTACTACACCATTTCTCAAAAAGACCATAAAGTAGTTAGCTAAATAGCCAAATATGTTTTTCAATAAGAATAGAATGATGATTAAACTTACTACTAAGATTAATGCCTTTTGTGGGTCGCTTGCAGCGTATTGATTAACCTGATATGCTAAATAATCTTTATAATAATCTTTGAGATGACTGAAGCCTTCGTATACAGGAGCTTCTGTGATTTTTTTAGTGTTCTTTTCAAATAAAATATCTAACATAGGAATTAAAGCTACGAAAGATAAAGCGCCGAAAAGAGCGTAAAATATATTAGAAATAATGTGACCAATAGCATAGTTTTTATAAGGCTTTGCGTATTGTAAAATGTTGAAAAATTGCTTCATTTAAAAAGTCTGTTAAAAAAACATGCTTTTATGTTTTCATAAAAGCATGTAAATATTTTGCAAAGATAAGGCTTATTGAATTAAATCTAGATAAGCTTCATGTCTTTTAAAATGGTTTCGGCCTTAGTATCTAAGTTGGCTTCAACAGTTTTAAAATCTTCTGCAGAATCCAATTTACTATTGACACTTACGTAAAACTTAATTTTTGGCTCTGTACCACTTGGTCTTAAGGCGATTTGGCTACCATCTTCAGTATAATAGATTAATACGTTAGATTTTGGTACATCAATAGTCGTTTCTTCTCCAGTAACAATATGTTTAGCAATCGATGATTGGTAGTCTTCTAATTTGGTTACTTTCGATCCGTTGATAACTTTAAGTGGATTTTCTCTGGCATCGGTCATCATTTGGGTAATTTCCTGAGCGCCTTCTATTCCTTTTTTTGTTAGTGAGACTAATTTTTCTTTAAAGCATCCGTGTTCAACGTAAAGTTTAATTAATTCGTTGTAGAATGAGCTTCCGTTAGATTTTGTAATCGCAGCAATTTCACAGGCCAATAGGGTAGAGGTTACTGCATCTTTATCACGTACAAAGTCACCAACCATAAAGCCGAAACTTTCTTCGCCGCCTCCAATAAAATCAAGTTCAGGGTAGTCTTTAATAAGTTTGGCAATCCATTTGAAGCCGGTTAAAACAATTTTGCTTTCTACATCATAAGCTTCGGCCAGTTTATTTAACATTGGCGTAGATACGATAGTTGAAGCAATAAACTCTTTACCTTTAATTTTTCCTTCGGCTTTCCATTGTTTTAACAAGAAATCGGTCATCATCAACATGGTTTGATTTCCGTTGAGTAATTGCAGTTCGCCTTCACTATTTCTAACAGCAACACCTAAACGATCGCAATCCGGATCGGTTCCAATAACAATATCGGCATTTACCTTTTCGGCTAGCTCTAAAGCCATTTTTAAAGCAGCAGGCTCTTCAGGATTCGGAGATGCCACTGTTGGGAAATCTCCGTTTGGTACTTCTTGTTCTTTTACAATACGAACGTTTTTATATCCGGCACGTTTTAAAGTTTCAGGAACCGCGGTGATCGATGTTCCGTGTAACGACGTAAAAACAATGGTTAAATCGTCTTTAGCAACCTGTGTTGCGCCAACACTTCCATTTTTAACTGAAGCTTCAATAAAGGCATTGTCAATATCTTCGCTTATATAGTTAATTAGAGCATCGTTTGCTTCAAATTTAATATCAGAATAATCAAGGTCATTAATCATTGTAATTACTTCACCATCTTGTGGTGGTACTAATTGACCTCCATCTTGCCAGTATACTTTATAGCCGTTATATTCCGGTGGATTATGAGAGGCTGTTAGCACAATGCCACAGTGGCAATTTAAATGCTTAACTGCAAATGATAATTCCGGGGTAGGACGTAAGTCTTCAAATAAATATACTTTAATACCATTAGCAGAGAATACATCAGCTACCACTTTAGCTAAGGTTTTACTGTTGTGACGACAATCGTAAGCAATTACCGCTTTAGGGGTTTCATTGGGAAACGATCGGTGTAAATAGTTGCTTAAACCTTGTGTGCTTTTACCAAGCGTATATTTGTTAATACGGTTCGTACCAATACCCATTACACCACGCATACCTCCGGTACCAAATTCTAAATCTTTGTAAAAACTCTCTTGAATATCCTGAGGATTAAGAGCTATACTGTTTTTAATAAAATCTTGTGTTTCTTCGTCAAAAGTAGGGGTTAACCAGGTGTTAATTCGGTCTAAAATTTTTGGTTCGATGTGTATCATAATGTGTTTTAAAATATAGTTTCAAAAAAAGAAATAATGGCACTTCGTTTCGTTTAATTGGTTTCAGTTTTTGAAGGGCGTGAAACTGTTTTAAAGTTATTAAAAAAATTAAAAGAATCCTTTGTGAGCCTTATTTTTTTAAGACATTTGAAGGATTCTTAATAATTATTTTATTTCATTAAAAATTTGAAGTCTCGTCTTTAATTAAATAGCGTTTTTTATCTTGTTTCGATCGTAGAATCATCTCACCTAAGAATCCGGCAACGAAAAATTGGGTTCCAATTATCATCGTTGAGAGAGCTAAAAAGAATTCTGGACGCTCGGTAATTAATCTTCCCGAAGGATTTAAAAATAGTTTGTCAATTCCCAGATAGAAAGAAAATCCAAGACCGATGATAAACATAAGTACGCCCAAAGCTCCAAATAAATGCATCGGACGTTTGCCAAAATGCGAGATAAACCAGATGGTGATTAAATCCAGAAACCCATTGATAAAGCGGTTCATGCCAAATTTGGTTTCACCATACTTTCTGGCCTGATGTTGTACAACTTTTTCGCCTATTTTGGTAAAGCCGGCATTTTTAGCCAATACGGGAATATAACGGTGCATTTCGCCATTAACATCAATGTTTTTTACCACATCGAGCTTGTAGGCTTTAAGTCCACAGTTAAAATCGTTAAGTTTTACGCCAGAGGTTTTTCGGGCGGCCCAGTTAAATAGTTTGGAAGGTAAATTTTTAGCAATGACAGAGTCGTAACGTTTCTTTTTCCATCCAGAAACCAAATCGAAACGGTCTTTTACAATCATATTGTAAAGTTCGGGAATTTCGTCTGGGTTATCCTGTAAATCGGCATCCATGGTGATGACCACATCGCCTTGGGCTTTTTCAAAACCGGCATGTAGAGCCTGAGATTTTCCGAAGTTTTTAGAAAAACGAATGCCTTTTACGCTTTCGTTTTGTGATGCTAAATGCTCTATGACTTGCCAAGAATCGTCGGTGCTACCGTCGTCTATAAAAAGGATTTCATATGAAAAACGATTGGATTGCATAACGTTTGCAATCCAATCGTGTAATTCTGTTAAAGACTCTTGTTCGTTAAGTAGTGGTATGACTACTGATATATTCATTTAAAGACTTTGAAATGTTTGTAAAATCAAAAATACTTAAATTATTCGGTGTCGGGCTTACTTTTTTTCATAGCAGCTGCTACAATGAGGCCGATAATACTAAAAAGGACTAAATAGCCGGCAAAACCTTTAAATACGTTTCCAATGGAATATTGGTTTTGAGATTCCATTTGTTCTACGGTTTTCGCAAGGGCATCGGCAGGAGTGTTAAAGCCTTTCATCATTTCAACAGTACGCTCTATGGTTTTTTCTTTTAAAATTTCGGCAGCTTCAGTATCTATAAAATTAAAAAGTAAATAGGACACGACTGTGCTTATGGCTAATCCTATTAAAACAGTAAGAAAAAATGCGGTAAACGCTTCTTTAAAGGAAGCATAACTATCTTGGGATTGTTTTACTTTGGCTACAGCTATAATGCCGAAAACAATAATAGCGATTAAAATAAAAATGCCGACCCACATATCAATTAACAGGTTAAGATTTACGGCATAAGCAACCACAGTAATACCTGCTAATAAAGCCCCTAAGAAGAGTCCCCAATTAGTTGCTATAGATTTTAAAGATTTTTCCATATTTTTGCGTTTATAAGGTAAGTTGAATGATTAGTTGTCAAAGATAGAAAATCGTTACAACTTAATTCTAAATAAAAAATAATAAAAAGTATTGGTAGTTTGTAAAAAATACTTATTTTTGCACTTCCAAAATTGAATAGAATAAAAGCTTTAGCGATGAAAAAAGGTATACATCCAGAAAATTATAGAATAGTAGCATTTAAAGATATGTCTAACGAAGATGTATTTTTAACAAAGTCTACAGCAAACACTAACGAAACTATTGAGGTTGATGGTGTTGAGTATCCACTTGTTAAAATGGAGATTTCAAGAACATCGCACCCATACTACACTGGTAAATCTAAATTAGTAGATACTGCTGGTCGTATTGATAAATTCAAAAACAAATACGCTAAGTTTAGTAAATAATCTTAGTATTTTATATAATATTAAAAGCCTTCAATATTTTGTATTGAAGGCTTTTTTGTTTTCGGCAATTAAGCTATTTTTGGATTGTTAAAGCACGAGAGGTTTTAACGTTAATTAATACATCTAAACGTAATGAACTACATCCTTTTTGATGGTCCGTCCAGAAATAATTTACTTCCATTTACTTTTACACGTCCGGTAGCCGATTTAAGAATTGGTATTTTAACCATTCGTGAAAAGTGGGAAACGTTTTTAGATTCAACTTCGACAACTGTTACAGAAGACTATTTGTCTGATAAGTTCCCTATGGTGGAAATGGATGAAAACATCATGATAAACGCTTCGTTTTTACCGAATTTTGAATTGGTTGAGATGGTAAAAGATTTACAGGAAAATCAGGCCATTTTTAAAGACGAAGATGTTATCGCATTTTATACTAAAGATACACAGGATGATATCAATTTTGATAATTATGAGGCACTGGAGTTTGGTGGCGATGTTATTAAAATTGAAAATACCTGGGATATTTTCTCAAAAAATGGAGAAGCGTTACAGGAGGATTTTAACTTAGTGACCAAAGGAAGATACTCGCAGCCTATTCCGTCAAGTTGTAATGTTATTGCTGCTGAAAATGTTTTTATTGAAGAAGGTGCGAAATTGGAATTTGTAACTTTAAATGCAAGTAGTGGACCTATCTATATTAGTAAAAATGCTGAAATCATGGAAGGGTCTTTAATACGTGGGCCGTTTTCATTAGGAGAATCTTCAGTAGTGAAAATGGGTGCTAAAATCTATGGGCCAACCACAGTAGGACCAAGCAGTACAGTTGGAGGAGAAGTAAAAAATTCCGTGATTTTTGGGTATTCGAATAAAGGTCATGAAGGCTATTTAGGGAATTCGGTATTAGGTGAATGGTGTAATTTAGGTGCCGATACCAATAATTCCAATCTTAAAAATAATTATGCTGAAGTTAGACTTTGGAATTACGAAACCGAAGGCTTTGCCAGAACAGGATTGCAGTTTTGTGGTTTAATGATGGGCGATCACAGTAAATGTGGAATTAATACCATGTTTAATACCGGTACGGTGGTTGGTGTTAGTGCAAATATTTTCGGAAGTGGTTTTCCAAGAAATTTTGTGCCGAGTTATAGCTGGGGTGGCAGTGGAGGTTTTACAACTTATACTACTAAAAAAGCTTTTGAAGTGATGGAAGTTGTAATGTCCAGACGAAATTTGTCATTAACCGAACAGGATAAAGCGATTTTTGAGCATATTTTTGAAGAAACAGCAAAGTACAGACGTCAATAGATTTTTTCCAGAGATTTAAAAATCATTTTCTATATTTGAGAGAAATGCCTTATTTGGGTGTTTCTCTTTTTTAATTTAAAGCTCCTGTATTTATGTTAGGAATCTTTTTTATTTACTTTATCGGGAAGAAGTTTTACGAATAGGCAGGTAGATACAATCAAAATCAATGGTTGTTCGCTATTTTAAGTATTCTTGTGTATTATACCTCTATGGTTTTATGTGTTATCGGGTTGGTTGTTTTAGATGAATTTGTATTCAACTGGTATATAGACTGGGATAATAATTCTTACATTAGTTACTTGGGTATTCCTATTGGTTTACTCACGCTTTGGGGCTTTTGCCGCTTTTTAGAATCTCGATGGAAAACTAATGTGGTCATTATAAAAGATGAAATTCAGGATATTGGAAAAGCTATAGAAGACTAATCTTGTTTCGTTTTTTTTACCTGTTTTAAATCCAGTAAATTGGTTGGGTTAATACCTAAATCTTTTACGTTTTTTCTAGTAAACCTAACTACTTCATCGTAAAACATAACGACTACAGGTGTTTTCTGCATTACTAAACTATCCATTTTAGTGTAAAGTAATTTGCGTTTTTCACTATTGGTTTCGGTAAAAGCTCGTTCGTATAATTGGTCAAAGGTTTCACTTTTAAAGTGCGTGTAATTTGGTCCGTTTGGCGCGAAATTTTTACTGTAATATAATGATAGGTAATTTTCAGCATCCGGATAATCAGCAACCCAACTCGCTCTAAACATATTTAATTTCCCATTGGCTTTAGCATCTTTTAAGGTGGCAGCCGGAATCACATCAACATTTACCTGTAATCCTGCTTTTTGAATTTCTCGTTGTATGTATTCGCAAAAACTCAGGTAGTTGCTGGTAGTAGTGATCGTAATTTCAGGATTTTCAATGCCGGTTTCGGTTTTAAATTTGGCGACTAAATCTTTAGCTTTTTCAGGTTGATAAGTAAATCCTATAGCATCATTATAACCCGGTAAGCCTTTTGGAATAAATCCACCGAGAGCAGGAATACCAATGCCATTACGTAAATAAACCATCATTTTATTTCTGTCGAAACCATAATTAACCGCTTTTCTAATGTATTCCGACTGTATTTCAGAAACTTCAGCATCCATATAAAAAGCTAAATATTCAGTGTTTAAATAAGGTCCTCGAATCATATTAACATCTGTTTTATATGAATCGCGTAATTGTCCATCGGCTGTTAAAATTTCATCTTTATAAGACGCATCTAATCCGGATATAAAATCGATATTCCCCTGCGCGAACTGCAAAAACTCACTTTGTTTATCTGGTAAAAAGGTAATTGCCACTGCTTCAAGGTAGGGGAGTTGATTTCCGTTTAGGTCTTTTTCAAAATAGTTTTCATTCTTTCTAAAAACCAGTTTTATATTTTCTTCCCAACGCTTGAATTTAAATGGGCCTGTACCAATTGGGTGAGATCTGAAATCACTGCCATAATGTTCTACAATTTCTTTAGGAACCACACTGCAATATTTCATGGTTAATAAGCCAAGAAATGCGGGAAAAGGCTGTTTTAAGCTGATTTGAAACAGGGTGTCATTTATGGCATGAAAGCTTTCAACTTTACTTAATACCCAGCTTCCTGGGGAAGCAACTTGTTTGTCAAGCAATCTGTTTAAGCTATATTCAAAATCTTTAGCAAGAACAGTTCGTGTGGAATCTTTTCCGAACAGTTCGTGTTGATGAAATTTGACATCATTACGGAGAGAAAACTGGTAGGTCAGGGCATCTTCAGAAATCGTCCAGCTTTTGGCTATGCAAGGTAAGACCTGCATGTTATCATCCATTTGTACTAAACCATTAAATAATTGGTTTGTGGCCCAGATATCGGCAATATCTTTGGAGAACGCAGGATCTAAAGAACCAATGTTTTTGTGCTCGTTGTATTTAAAAACAAGATAATCTTGGTTGTGTTTTTGTTTAGAATTACATGAAAAACATAAAATAATTGCTGCAAAGCAATTCAATAAAAGTTTAAGACGATCTTGCTTTATAATCACATCGGTAGTATTAAGGTGTTTCAAAAATAACGGTTTTGCGGTCTATATCTAAATTATTTTAAGGGTTTAATCGATGTTTTTTAGTGACTTTTCATGAAAAGGTGTGTCGAAATTAGTGGTTAAGCAAATTTGCTATTATTGGCAAATCCTATTTTCAAGTCTCTCACTGTGGGCTTATAATTTATGTTATGTCCTGAAATTCGGAGCGTTTCGATTAGAAACGCTCTTTTTTTCTTATCTTTGCACGTTTTTAAAAAGGTTATGGATTCAAGAAAGAAAGTAGCATTTTATACGTTAGGCTGTAAACTTAATTTTTCGGAGACTTCAACAATAGCAAGAAGTTTTTCAGAGGAAGGATTTGATCGTGTGGATTTTTCTGAAAATGCAGATATATATGTGATAAATACCTGTTCGGTAACTGAAAATGCCGATAAGCGTTTTAAAAGTATTGTCAAGCAGGCTCAGAAAATTAATCCGGATGCCTTTGTTGCTGCCGTTGGATGTTATGCGCAATTGAAACCACAGGAATTAGCCGATGTGGAAGGTGTGGATTTGGTATTAGGTGCTACTGAAAAATTCAAAATCACCGATTACCTGAACGATTTAACGAAGAACGATTTAGGAGAAGTACATTCCTGTGAGATTGAAGAAGCCGATTTTTACGTAGGGAGTTATTCCATTGGAGACAGAACACGTGCCTTTTTAAAAGTTCAGGATGGTTGCGATTACAAATGTACTTATTGTACCATTCCTTTAGCACGTGGTATTTCCAGAAGTGATACTATGGAAAACGTGCTAAAAAATGCCAGAGAAATTTCAGCTCAGAATATTAAGGAAATCGTTTTAACCGGTGTAAATATTGGGGATTACGGAAAAGGGGAGTTTGGAAACAAAAAACATGAGCATACCTTTTTAGATTTGGTAACCGAATTGGATAAAGTAGAAGGTATTGAGCGTTTACGCATTTCTTCTATTGAGCCAAACTTATTGAAAAACGAAACAATTGATCTGGTTTCAAAATCAAGAGCTTTCGTGCCACATTTCCACGTGCCATTACAAAGTGGAAGCAACGATATCCTTAAGAAAATGAAACGTCGTTATATGCGAGAATTGTATGTAGACCGCGTAACGAAAATTAAAGAAGTGATGCCGCACGCTTGTATTGGTGTAGATGTGATTGTTGGATTTCCAGGAGAAACCGATGAGCATTTCTTAGATACCTATAATTTTTTAAATGAACTGGATATTTCGTATCTGCACGTATTTACGTATTCTGAACGCGATAACACTGAAGCCGCTGAAATGGATGGCGTGGTAGCTAATAGTGTACGTTCTAAGCGTAGTAAAATGTTACGCGGACTCTCAGTTAAAAAACGTCGTGCCTTTTATGAAAGTCAGATAGGAACAACCAGAACCGTATTGTTTGAAGGAGAAAATAAAGAAGGTTATATACAAGGATTTACCGAAAACTATGTAAAAGTTAAAGCACCTTGGAATCCGGAATTAGTGAACACGCTTCATGAAGTGAAGTTGACTAAAATCGATACCGATGGCTTGGTAAGGTTTGATTTTGTTGGTGAATTGGCGGTTTAATATTTAGTTTATCCGAAAAAATATACATCTCAACTGTTTTTTTCTAAAGTTAGGGCGTGTACTACATATTTTTACACGAGTAATGTCCCAAATTTCATGAAAAGATTGATTCTTATTTTGTTTGTCTTCTTATTCGTATTTACAAGTTGTAATACCGAGTCTGTAGATGTTAATGACAATGTCGTTGAAGGTACTTGGAAATTAACAACATGGACGGTTGGCATTCCTGTCGATTTAAATAATGATACAGTTTTCAGTACAAATCTTATTGAAGAAATACCTTGTGAGAATATGGAGACCTTAACCTTTTCGGTAGATGGTACTGTAGCGTCTAATGTAACGTTCAATCCGGATGTTATGATTCTTTTTAATGAAATTTTAGGTGTTTATGTGTATCAGGTAAATTGTGAAGCTGAAGGCTCTATTGGATTTGCCGCATCTTACGAACACAAAGGGGCTAGTGTATTTATTAATGATAGGGAAGCTGTGGTTAATGGAAATAGACTAACTATGATTTATAAAAAAGCCCAAAAGATTCATAATCTGGCAAAAACCGATGTAGTAGATGTTAAAGATATTACACTAGTGTATACGAAGCAGTAAAAAACAAAAACATATTATAAAAATAAACCCAAAGCATTTTGACTTTGGGTTTTTTATGATTTAAATTTAAAAAAAAATTAAATTCTAACACCAACCGGTAACATACGTTTGTATTTGCGGTTGCTTCTCACAAACTTAGCTATTTCAGGACTTGTTGGAACAACGCTTAAGTTGCGTTCTCCAATAGATGTAAACACGGCTTCTAAAAATTCTTTTCTAAATTCATCGTCTTGAATTTCTTCAGGAATTACAAGCTTTGTTAAAAAAATCTTTCGGTCTTGAAGCGAGTACTCAATCTTAGCTAAGTGGCTATCAATTTTCAGTTCAAACTGACGTAAAAAATCATTGTCTATTAATTCTGCAGCATCAATCATGATTGTTTTTATTTCTTAGGAATCGTTAAAATAGTGAGTGCTATTTGCATAACTTTGCTTTGCAAGTTACGAAAAATAATCCTGAAAGGAAAGTAAATTTTGGCTTAAAGCCTTGTGATATAAATATTTATTGGCTTAGTTTGCTTAGGGGTTGTAAAGTGAAATTAAGAAGAATAATATTATGGATTTAGAACCTATACATGTATACTTTATGCCGGGTATGGCGGCAAGTCCTAAAATTTTTGAGTATATAAAATTACCCGAACCACAATTTAAACCTCATTTTTTAGAGTGGATGATTCCGGAAAATCAGGAGTCGATTATGGATTATGCGTTACGAATGTGTAAACATATTAAACATGGCAATATTGTTTTGGTGGGTGTATCATTTGGTGGGGTATTAGTTCAGGAAATGAGTAAACATATTTCGATAAGGAAATTAATAATTATCTCCAGTGTTAAATTACAGAGCGAATTACCTAAACAAATGGTAATAGCCAAAGCAACAATGGCATATAAATTGATACCAACACAATTGGCAAGTAAAATTGACGTTGTAGCTAAATATGCTTTTGGTAATAATGTGACGAAACGTTTAGAATTGTATAAAAAATACCTTTCGGTTAACGATAGTAAATATTTAAGTTGGGCTATTGAGCAAATGGTATGTTGGAGTCAGAAAGAATATCTAGAAGGATTGGTGCATATTCATGGTGATAACGATTCGGTGTTTCCAATTAAAAATATCAAAAATTGTATTATTATAACGGGAGGAACCCATATTATGATTATAAATAAGTACAAATGGTTCAATGAAAATTTGCCTCACATTATTTTAGAAGAATAAGCAATTTTAGTACCTTTAGAGAAAAACTTTTTAGCGATGAAGATTATAGAGAAAGCCCTGGCATTTGTAGGATTATTAAGTTTATGCGCGTTATTTATTTATGCCCTGCAAGATGCGCCAACCGATGAGAATTTTGAAAAGAAATTAATAAACGATTATAATGTTTATGCCCTTCAGGTGCCGGACGATTTAGAATTTTCTGGAGAGGCTGTGCCTATAAAAAATCCGGATATATTAGAACGTATGGATCGTGAATTATTGGTGAATACCTATTGGCAATCTAACGGATTGTTAATGTTCAAACGTGCTAACAAATATTTTCCGGTAATAGAACCTATTTTAAAGAAAAACGGCGTCCCCGATGATTTTAAATATTTAGCCGTTATAGAAAGCGGTTTGTCTAATGTTGTATCTCCTGCTGGAGCCAGAGGCGTTTGGCAGATTATGCCGGCTACGGCTAAAGAAAATGGTTTGGAAGTAAACGATAATGTTGACGAGCGCTATAACTTAGAGAAATCAACAGAAGTAGCTTGTAAGTATTTATTAGAAGCTAAAGAAAAATTAGGAAGCTGGACATTGGCAGCAGCAGCCTATAATGCCGGAAATACTGGTGTAGCGCGACGTTTAGAAGAACAGAATGTAAATGATTACTACGATTTATTATTAGGAGAAGAAACCGGACGCTACTTGTTTAGAATTGTGGCTTTAAAAGAAATCTTGTCACATCCTGCGAAATACGGTTTTAACTTTAGAGAAAAAGATTTGTACCAGGAAGTGCCGACCTATAAAGTTAAAGTCGATACAGCGGTAACTGATTTTACTAAGTTTGCTGAAAGCTTTGGTATTAACTATAAAATATTGAAACTACACAATCCTTGGTTAAGAGAACCACACCTGAATAATAAGTCTCGTAAATTATATGAAATTGATATTCCGAAAGAAGGTTACTATAATTAATAGAATAAGTATACAGAAATAAAAAAGCACATCGATCGATGTGCTTTTTTTATGTTTTTTGAAAAAGGTTTTAATTATCCTCTTCTTTTCTGAGCTCTAAGCGATCCGCCGGCACCATAGTGTTGTGTTGGTCCTTGAGCACGCTTCATATTGTCTTTCATCATTTTTATCTGATCGGCTAACATGCCTTGCTTATCTAATTTTGAAGCTTCACTTAATAATTTCTGAGCTTCTTGTTTTCTGCGTTTAGAAAAAGCGATACCAGCTAAGTTTAATTTCGCCATGGCCAAATCATGATCCATAGATAATCCTAAAGTGATGGCTTTTTTGAAAAATTTTTCAGCTTCGTTAACGTTCGATTGCGATACCATTAATCCGTGTAGATAATTGTAATACCCTTGTTGTTTTTTCACTAAAGCACTTTCCGGATTTTTAATTTTGTCCAACCATTTTTTAGCACCATCAAAATCCTGTTTACGCAGTCGTAAAAATGCCAGTAAAATGAATTCGTTTTTAAAGTATAGGAATACAAATATTAAAGATAATAGTATAAGCATAATACCATTTCCTATATTATTTTCAACAAATTGATAAATAGCATACCCGAAAATGGCAATGGCTATGATTAGTTTAATAATTTTATTGTACATTTTTATTAGGTTTGTAGTGTTTAATAGGCTTTTAAAGCCTGGTTACCTTTATTCGATTTGCAAATAAACTAAAATTTTATCAAAATTGAGTAAAAGATAATTAACAAAAAGAAGCCGAATACCTTTAATAAATAGGGTTGTAAAAGGCTCAAGAAAGCGTGAAAAATATATTTCGAAATATTTTTTTAAATAACGTTTGTCAATGTGAAAAGTCTTTGTATATTTGCGCTCAGTTTTGGAGGAACCCAAATAAATAATAATTAAGTACAATTCAGATTTTTAAAGATACAAGATAATGAGTAAAAGAACATTTCAGCCATCGAAAAGAAAGAGAAGAAACAAACATGGCTTTAGAGAAAGAATGGCTTCTGCTAATGGAAGAAAAGTACTTGCTCGTAGAAGAGCTAAGGGAAGAAAAAAATTGTCTGTATCGACTGAATCTAGACATAAAAAATAATGATATTATATTGTTATAAAATAAAGGTGTTGCTTTAGTGTAACGCCTTTTTTTATGCATACTTTTCACTTACTTTAGTAACATACTTAAATACAATACATAAATAGTAAAAATGCCTAAAAATTCAAAACTTAAATCGATATTAATAATTGGCTCGGGTCCTATCGTTATAGGGCAGGCATGTGAATTTGATTATTCTGGAACTCAGGCTCTAAGATCACTTAGAGAAGATGGAATTGAAACAATTTTAATCAATTCTAACCCAGCAACAATCATGACAGATCCATCTATGGCAGATCATGTTTACTTGCTACCTTTAAACACCAAGTCTATTATTAAAATCTTAAAAGAACATCCGCAAATTGATGCTGTTTTACCAACCATGGGAGGACAAACAGCGTTAAACTTATGTATTGAGGCTGATGAAAAAGGAATCTGGAAGGATTTTGGAGTAGATATTATTGGTGTTGATATCGATGCGATTAATATCACTGAAGACAGAGAGCAGTTCCGTGAATTAATGGAAAAGATTGGAGTGAAAATGGCTCCGCAAGCAACTGCAACTTCATTTTTAGAAGGTAAAAAAATAGCACAGGAATTTGGTTTTCCATTATGTATCCGTTCTTCTTTCACTTTAGGAGGAGCAGGAGCGGCGATTGTGTATGATGAAGCTGATTATGATGAATTATTAACTCGCGGATTAGAAATTTCTCCTATCCATGAGGTGATGATTGATAAAGCGATGATGGGATGGAAAGAGTACGAGTTAGAGCTTTTAAGAGATGCTAACGATAACGTAGTTATTATCTGTTCTATCGAAAATATGGATCCAATGGGTATTCATACAGGAGATTCTATCACTGTGGCACCAGCCATGACGTTAAGTGATACGACTTTCCAGAAAATGCGTGATATGGCTATCTTAATGATGCGCAGTATTGGTGACTTTGCTGGTGGATGTAACGTACAGTTCGCGGTATCGCCAGACGATCAGGAAGATATTATTGCTATCGAGATTAACCCTCGTGTATCACGTTCTTCTGCTTTAGCAAGTAAAGCAACTGGTTATCCTATTGCTAAAATTGCAGCCAAATTAGCGATTGGTTACCACTTAGATGAATTACAAAACCAGATTACAAAATCTACTTCAGCGTTATTCGAGCCGACTTTAGATTACGTAATCGTTAAAATACCTCGTTGGAACTTCGATAAGTTTGAAGGATCAGACAGAACTTTAGGGCTTCAAATGAAGTCTGTAGGAGAGGTAATGGGAATCGGTCGTTCATTCCAGGAAGCCCTTCATAAAGCAACACAATCTTTAGAGATTAAACGTAATGGTTTAGGTGCTGATGGTAAAGAGAATAAGAACTACGATCAAATTATCGAAAAATTAACCTATGCGTCTTGGGATCGTGTATTCACTATTTACGATGCTATCGCTATGGGTATTCCTTTAAGCAGAATCCATGAAATCACTAAGATTGATATGTGGTTCTTAAAGCAGTACGAAGAGTTATTCTTATTACAAAAGGAAATCTCAACTTATACCATTGAGACATTAGATAAAGAACTTTTACTTGAAGCTAAACAAAAAGGTTACGGTGACAGACAGATTGCTCACATGTTGGGTTGTTTAGAAAGTGAAGTTTATAATAAACGTGAAGAATTAGGTATCAATCGTGTTTACAAATTAGTTGATACCTGTGCTGCCGAGTTTAAAGCGCAAACACCTTACTATTACTCAACGTTTGAGAGTGATATGGAAACTGCAGACGGAAAGCGTTATGCTGACAACGAAAGTGTGGTGTCTGATAAGAAGAAAATTATCGTATTAGGTTCTGGTCCAAACCGTATTGGGCAAGGTATCGAGTTCGATTACTGTTGTGTGCATGGTGTTTTAGCAGCTTCTGAGGCTGGTTATGAAACTATCATGATTAACTGTAACCCTGAAACCGTATCTACAGATTTCGATACGGCTGATAAGTTATACTTTGAACCTGTTTTCTGGGAACACATTTACGACATTATTAAGCATGAAAAACCAGAAGGTGTTATCGTTCAGTTAGGTGGTCAAACCGCATTAAAACTTGCTGAAAAATTAGATCGTTACGGTATTAAAATCATCGGAACAAGCTACGAAGCTTTAGATTTAGCTGAAGATAGAGGAAGTTTTTCCACTTTATTAAAAGAGAATAACATCCCTTACCCAGAATTTGATACTGCTGAATCTGCTGAAGAAGCTTTAAAAGTTGCCGATAAATTAGATTTCCCAATTCTTGTAAGACCATCTTACGTATTAGGAGGTCAGGGAATGAAAATTGTAATCAACAAAGAAGAGCTTGAAAAGCACGTGGTTGATTTATTAAGAACTATACCTAACAACAAATTGTTATTAGACCACTATTTAGATGGTGCGATTGAAGCTGAGGCTGATGCGATTTGTGATGGAGAAGATGTTTACATTATTGGTATCATGGAGCATATTGAGCCTTGTGGTATCCACTCTGGTGATAGTAACGCAACTTTACCTCCGTTTAACTTAGGAGACTTAGTAATGCAGCAAATTAAAGATCATACTAAGAAAATTGCCTTAGCACTAAATACTGTAGGTTTAATTAACATTCAGTTTGCGATTAAAGACGACGTAGTTTACATTATCGAAGCAAACCCAAGAGCATCCAGAACAGTACCGTTTATTGCTAAAGCTTATGGTGAGCCTTACGTAAACTATGCAACTAAAGTGATGTTAGGTGATAAGAAAGTTAAAGATTTCAACTTTAATCCTCAATTAGAAGGATACGCGATTAAGCAACCAGTATTCTCTTTCAACAAGTTCCCGAAAGTTAATAAACAATTAGGACCAGAAATGAAGAGTACAGGAGAAAGTATCTTATTTATTGAGAGCTTAAAAGACGATGAGTTTTACGATTTATACTCAAGACGTAAAATGTATTTGAGTAAATAATCTACAGAATTAAATCCAAAAAAAAGCCGCTTTTTAAAAGCGGCTTTTTTTATTTCTTATAAAAGGGTTGTCGATCCTTATCTTCTTCAACTTTTGTTATAAAATATACGGTATCACCTAACCAAAAGAAGGTTCGGTAACGCTCAAAATAAGTTAGTCTAACAAAACGTCCCTGGTATTTTTGAAGGTCTTCGATAATTTTTTTGTTGCCTTTTTCAACAGAGAAGGCAAAGCGTTGTTCTTCTGAAACCCCCTGACTTAATTCGCCTTCCCAGGTTTTGGTAAAAACACCTTTTTTGCTGAATTTAATTAAATCTCCTGAGCGAACCCCTTCACTATAAGGAACGAAGTAGACAAAACAAAAATAGCCAATAGTTACTAGAACAATGGCCGCAATCAATTTATAAAGAAACTTTTTCATGGTAATCGTTTGATATCTGTTAAAGATAATAAAATCTGAATTACTTTTTTGAAAGTTTGAAGTCGAAAGATACATCAATAGTTTCAGCAATTTTATTGCTTACTATTTTCGGAATCTTGATATCAAAATCGGATGCATAAGCCTTGAAAGTACCTGAAATTTCTATGGTTTCGTTGGTTTTAACTGTTTTAACAGGTATGCTTTTTAATATTTTTGTTTTACCATGAAAGTTGAGTTCGCCACTGATGGTTAGTGCTGTATTTTGTTTAATGTCTGAAAAATTAAAGTCATCAATAACCCCTTTAAATGTTGCTTTTGGGTAGGTGTCAGATTCAGCGTAGTTTTCGTTAAAATGTTCTTCCATTAAGGCATTTTTAAAACGAAAACCATTTACAAGTACTAATGCGGCAAATTCACCATTTTCAGAATTTAAAATAGCAGTAACCGATTGGTTTGTGGCTTTAACTTCCTCAAAGGAAGGTACCGAAGCTTCAAAGCTTACGGTACCGGTTTTGGTTAAATATTTTTCCTGAGCAAATGCATTTAAACTTATAAACGCGATGCAATAGAGTAGGTATTTCATTCTAATATTTTAATTGTTTAATTCAGAAATTTAACAAAATAGAAAGCTTAGTTTTCGAGTAAACCATCATCTTTCCATTTTTGAATCAGGTTTTTTTGGGTTGTAGATAATGTGCCATTAACCGGCATTTTACCAGCGCCTGTTCTGTTAATTCTGTCTAAAATACTATTTATATAGCTCGAAACTTGAGCGTAGGTTGTTAACGACATTGGAGCATTATTACTAGGTGTGGAACCATGACAAGACGTACAATTACTTGTTATAATGCTTTTAATATCGGCATTGTAGGTCACTTTTTCTGTTGGTGTCGGATCTGGATCCGGGTCTGGTTGTGCCGTCATGTCATCATCACCGCTACTCGAACAGTTAAAAGCAAAAAGAGCAATAGCTAAACCGTAAAAAAGAGTTTTAAAATTCATAGTAGAGTATTTAAAGTTGTTTTAGTTTTCAAGTAATCCATCATCTTTCCATTTTTGAATAAGATTTTTTTCATTGGTAGATAATGTGCCATTTACAGGCATTTTGCCAGCTCCTAATCTGTTTATTCTATCAATTATACCATCTATGTAATTTGAAACCTGTGAGAATGTAGTTAGAGACATAGGAGCGTTTTGAGAAGGAGAACTTCCATGGCAGGAAATACAGTTGTTATCAATAATCGTTTTTATATCATCATTGTAGGTCACCACATTAGGGAGTGGTGTTGTCTCAATTAAATCATCTTGGCTATCGTTAGCGCAACTGCTAAGCAAAAATACGGCGAGTGTTAATGTTAAAAATAAGTGTTTCATAGTATATGGGGTTAAAATACACGACTTAAGTTAAATCCGAAATAAATATTACCATCGCTCCAGTCTCCAGTGCTCTGTCCTAAAAAGGTGTTGGTATTCATACCTTGAGCGTTGGTAAAGTGCATCTGAAAAACATGTCCTCCGGTTTCCAAATCAATACCAATAGATAACGGATTTTTGAACGGAGAATTGTCGGCACGGTTTAAATGCCAGCCATAATCAGCGTTTAAAGACCAACGTTTTCCTAGCTTATAGCGCCCGCCAAACCCCAATGCAAATTGAGAATTATCTTGTTCATCGATGGCGACGTAATTATCATGAAAAAAGGTAGGAGCTAGTTCTAAAGATAAATTGGTGTTAACTTTTCTGGACACCAATACTTGAGCTGTATAGCCCAAACGATGTTTAAATTCCAAAAGCGGAAGATTGTCTTTCTCTAATCCTGTATTTATCAAAATGGAATTGTAACCTACTATCGTAAGAGGAAAACCATTGTCTTGTTGTTTTAAAAGGGTGTATTTTGCTGCAGCCTCATAAATTTTCTGAAAAGAGCTTCTGGAGACACTCACGTTTAAATCATCCGTAATTCCGAAAATAAAGTTTAATCGGGTTACGGCATCATCCAACCCAAAAAAGGTGTCGATACCATTTTCAAGACTTCCAAAACGGTGTGCCACGACAAAGGTAAATTCGCCTTTCGCTACGAGTTTAGTGGATTCGAAGTTTACAATTTTAAGCCCTTTGAATGCTGCCGAGGCGTATTGAGATGATACATCAGAATCTATCTCATCTAATAAGTCATCTTGGGCCTGTATAAGCAGCGGAAAACAAAAAATAAAGATAAGTAGGTGTTTCATAAATTAGGTCGTTTAATTAATTAAGTTTTAATGGTTATTGCTTAATAAAGCGTTTAGTTATATTTGAATCTGTTGTACTTAGTTTTAATAAATACATTCCTGAAGTTAAATTAGAAATATTAATTTTATTACCCAAATACGATGTGTTAATGATCTCTTTACCTAGAATATTGTAAATAGAAACTGTTTTTAAATTTACGCTATTAGGTATGTTTAATGTCAAAAAGTCTTTAGCAGGGTTAGGTGATAAGGAGATGCTTTTTATTGAAAATTCTTCATTACTTAAGGCTTGTTCAACGGTTATAGTTCCTCCCATGCTTGGATGTACACCACATACATATGGATTAGTGCCAATAGAGACAAAGGTGTGTTCGAATGAGCTGCCTTCGCCTGTTAATATTAAACTAGAGAAATTCTCAGCACTTCCAGGTTTACTCTCAACCGTGTGAGGAGAATTGTCAGTCCAGGTCCATATAACTTTATCGCCAACATTAATAGTTAAATTTAACTCGGAACCAACTGTTGTATCCCAGTTTAGATTATGAGTGATTTGTGCTTGTATTCCTAAAGTAGCAAATACAAAAAGGAGTAGAAATGTTTTCATGTGGTAGTTGTTTAATTAATCCGTAATTACACTACACTGATCCAGTTTTACCTGTTCTAATAAATCGTCGTAACCAATACAACGCCCTTTAATTCTGACAATTGTATTTGTTTTTTGGGGAGGTTGAATGCCATTGTTAAACTGGCAAAAGACATTGTTGTTTAATGTCATGTCTGTTTGGTTTAAGTCGGTTATAATACCCGAAACTTCAATGGTTTTGTTAATATACTTAAGTTCTGATTGAGTTGGGGAAAGGACAAATGCTTCACTAAACGCTGAAGCTTCAATTATAAAATCGGCTGATTCTGTTTCAATGTTTCTATGGTCTTGATATATATAATTATAACCAAAATATAGGCCGATAATGAATAAAGCAAGGATATATAAGTAATATCTTTTTTGCATTTTATTTTAAATATAAGAAAAAATAGTGAGATTTAAAAGCGTGATGAATAAAGTCAGTCTATAAACAATTTAGGCTTCTAAGATTATTCTTAAAAGCCTAAATGAATTTATGATTTTAACTTATGAAGTTAGGGAGTTACTACAGTTAAAACAACAGTTCCTGCATCAGTTACTTCTCCAACAGAAACAGTGGTTTCAACACTATATTCGTTGTAGCCTTCTCTGGTTATTTTTAATGTGTATGTCCCAGCTTCAAGACCTTGGAATAAAAAGTTACCATTCATATCGGTCATGGTATCGGTAATTTTAACAGCTTCAGTGTTGTAAATTTCGACGGTAACGCCTTCCATAGCCGTTTCAACGTCTTCAATGTTTTCAACAACAGTTCCGCTAATTGAACCGGAATTTACTTCGGCATTAACTTTAATTACAGGTTTTAAATTATACTTTCCTGTATTTCCTGATTCAACGATAGACTCACTTACCACCCAATCAAGGATAAATGTATAAGTGAAACCGCCTTCTAATTCAGTGTTTAAATTTAATTTTAAACCAGATTGCATAGCACTTGGCGTATCTAAAGGAATTAATGTGTCATCGCCTTCTAATTTAAGGGTATTGCCATCTCCTAAAACCAGTCTAATTTGTTTCATCATTCCAGATGGAATTAATTGATCTGTCAATAAAAGGCTATTACCAGCAATAAGTTCTGTTAAATCCACTTCAATAGGGTAAGCTTCTGCCGGAGCAAAGCTTTGCCAACCTTCTTCGCTATCGGTAGTGTTGTATTGAATATCTGTAATTACGACGTTGACTTCTTCGTAATCACCAGGAGCATCAACTAATTTTAATTGAACTCTTGAAGGGCTGTCATTTTTATCATCACTACAACTTTGAAAAAATGTTAATGAAATGATAGAAATACCAATGACTAAATAGCTTTTTAAATTTTTAAAATTCATTTTTTTAGATTTTGGGTTTATTTATATGATTTACTAATATAACAGCTTACATATCGAAATTCCTACCCTGGTTTTGAAAAAAAAAAGTAAATAAAATTAGCTACAAAGTCTTGGTGTTTTATTGCCTGTTGGTTTTAAGTGAGTTATAGTTCAACTTTAGCATTGTTCTGCTTTACAATATCTATGTAATCTTCAATAATAAATCCAGAAGGTTTAAATTTTGAACTTCGGTGTTTAGATTGTTCCTGGCGTTCAATACTTCTAGCAAATCGACGGACACTATCTTTTGTTTTTAAAATAATACCGGGAACAGGTACATTTTTACCGTTTTCATCTTTTGCTACCATGGTGAAGTACGATGAGTTACAATGTTTTTTTTCTCCGGTTTGTACATTTTCTGATTCCACGCGAACACCAATAACCATCGAAGTCCTTCCTGTAAAGTTTACTGAGGCTTTTAAGGTGACCAATTCACCAACTTCAATAGGATTTAGAAAATCAACCTTGTTTACAGAAGCTGTTACACAGTAATTTCTGGAATGTTTTGAGGCGCAGGCAAAAGCAATTTGGTCCATTAAACTTAATATAAAACCACCGTGTATTTTTCCACTGAAATTGGAATGTGATGGTAGCATTAATTGGGTTAATGTTATTTGAGATTCTTCTATGGTCTTAAACATGATTGCAGACTTAAATAATTAATTTTTTAGGGTTGGTCTTTAGGAGTTTAATTCCTAATGATTATCTAATATACTTATAACTGTTTGAGTTTTTCTAAGCTTAAATTTATTTTTTGTGAGTTCTAAAATATTCTACTTTTTTAAAATTGTTTTCTCAAATAAAATAAGAAGTGCTTGAAAATAATGTAAACAAAAATACCTGCACTGTGCAGGTATTCATTGTAATTTTTTGGCGATAAAAGATTTAATTATTCTTCTTCAGCACGTTTTAATAGCTTTTCATTTTGCTGTTTCGTGGCTTTAGCACCCAGCTTTTTAAGGTTCTCAACACGCTTAACTAAGTTGCCTTTTCCGGTAAGTTTAACCATAGCACTCTCGTACGATTTTTGAACCGTTCCTATTTGGTTTCCAACCTTAATGAGTTCTTCAGTAAGATTTACAAACGAATCGTAAAGACGTCCGGCTTGCGTGGCAATTTCAAGAGCATTTTGTTGCTGTTTTTCGTTATTCCACATGCTGTCAACAGTTCTTAAAGTTGCTAAAAGCGTAGATGGTGTTACGATAACAATATTCTTTTCAAATGCTTTGTTGTAGATGCTGTTGTCTTCATTTACAACAACCGCAAAAGCAGGTTCAATTGGAATGAACATCAATACAAAGTCCGGCGATTCGATATCATATAAATCCTGATAGTTTTTTTCAGAAAGTTGATCGACGTGTTTTTTTATGGAGTTCACATGAGCTTTTAAGAACAGGGGTTTTTCATCGTCTTCAGCATTTACGAAGCGCTCGTAATCGACTAATGAAACTTTACTGTCGATAATCATTTTTTTGCTGTCTGGAAGATGTAAAACTACATCAGGTAACACACGAGCTCCGGTGTCTAATGTGAAGTTTTGTTGAACAAAATATTCGCGATCTTTTTCTAATCCCGATTTTTCAAGGACGCGTTCCAATACTAATTCACCCCAATTTCCCTGCATTTTACTGTCTCCTTTTAAGGCACGGGTTAGGTTGGTGGCTTCTTTGGTCATTTGTTGATTCAGGTCTTTAAGTCCTAATAATTGTTCCTTTAAAGCCGAATGCATACTGATACTTTCCTTCTGAGAATCTTCTACTTTTTTCTCGAAACCCTGAATTTTTTCCTGTAACGGGTTTAATATATGTTTTAAGTTTTCTTTATTCTGAAGCGTGAATTTTTCTGATTTTTCATCTAAAATCTTATTGGCTAAATTTTCAAACTCTTTGGTGAATTTCTCCTGTAGTTTTTCAACTTCACCTTTTTGCTCTTCATTTTTAAGCTTTAAGTTTTCGAACTCGGTATTTTTTATAGCTAATTCAGAATTTAAAAATTCTTTTTCACGACGAATATCTTCGCGTTCGTGTTCAATTTTAGAAATGGTTTCTTTAAGGTCAGAAATTTGCTTATTAAAATGTTCGGTTTGCTTAGTAATGTCCTGTTGAGCAACCTGCTTAACGTCGCTTAATTGCTGTTGTAAAATAGTATTACGCTCTGTTAAGGCACTAAGTTCGCTTTTCCCTTTTAGTTTATTGATAAGCATACCAATATAAGTACCAATACCTGCCGAAATGATAATGGCTAGAATAAGAATGAGGTTGTCGTTCATGTTACTGTTTTGAATTAGGGTAAAAGTAATAAATTCTAACTATTGAAATTTTGATTTATGGACCACATAGTAGTTCTTTCTCTCTAAATTATCTTAATAAGTTGTTAACTAGTGGTCTTTACAAGGTATAATATTTGATTTAAATTATACTTTTGAGACTCAATAAATATTACTCTAAACAAAAAGTTTGTTAATGATCCTGACTGATAAGTTAAATAGATGTCATAAATATCATGTTTTGTTAACGCTATTTATGGTGTTAACAATAAATATTGGAAGTTATGGGCAAAATGACCTAACCTTAAAGGATTATGTGTTTGTTACCCATATATCTTCAGATGTTATTAATAAGCTAGAACAAGGAGGCCGAGCTTTCAATTTGGATTTGGAAGTCAGTAAGTCGCAATACATAGTGATAAATTCGAAGGATAAAAGATCTTTAAAATCAGTTTTAGACTCGATACAACTATTTTTAAATAAGAACAAAGGAGAAATTGTAGCTTTACTAATCAAAGGGGAATTTGACAAGACGCAAATCGAAAATTATATAGATTTTCAATACTCCGGTAATGTTTTTTTTCAAACGGAACAGGAAGATCCAAAAGTAGAACAACTAAAGCAGGAAGGAAAACGATTAATCATTGTTTTCGATGAGTGTGTAGCAGAAAGTTCTATAAACCGTATCCGTAGTGAAAGAAAATTTTCTAATTGGTTTACCAAAGACGCTTTAGATAGACTTGTTGAATTTAGAAGTTTAGCAACTTCCAAAAGTGCTCTGTATGATGACGTTTTGGAATTTTGGAAGACTACTGGAAAGTCACCCAATTTTATTTTGGCAGATTATGTTGAATTTGAAGAAGTAAAACATGTGGCAGATTCTTTAAATAATTTAAGACGATTTCGTGGTATTGTCGAGTATAATGACGAATTCTTAAATGAAGTGTATTGGAAAAATGCTCCTCAGACTATAACAACCGCTAAGTTTTCTTTTCCTTTAACCACACGGGAACAGATTTTATCACCATATAAGAATGGATATAGAATTTCGCCTGCCGAGGTGATTCATCATAAAGGACAGCCAGATTCACCGAGATTATTTACAGCGTATAATGTGGCTATCGAAGACGAGTTGAAATACGATTTTTCTTTTGATGACAAAGTGGTAAATAAGCAGGATCCCGACTGGAATAGAATTATAACAAAAGATGTTTCTTTTATAAAAGATAATGAAAGGGGAGATGTACTTTATTTGAGTCAGGAGGATTCATTTGTTGACTATTTCAAATCTAATACTTTAAATTTTGAAACGCCAATTAGTATTTCAGTCTGGCTCAAACCAGATAAAATTCCGCAATTTATGGGAATTTTAGGATTTGGTACGGCTTTTTCAGTTAAACTTCGGAAAGGTAGTCCCGATTTTACTATGGCAACTATAAAAGATCATGTGGTAGAATACCCTCTAGAAAGGGGAGTATGGCAACATTTGGTGGTTGTGTATAATCCAAGAGCTTCAATAGATTTCTATATTAACGGACAAAAAATTGGTGATATTCAAACATCAGAAATTAACCCATCAAATCAATCTTTGGTAATTGGAAATAATATCTGGGGAGAACAATTCTTTGGAGCCATAGACGATTTGAAAGTTTGGGATCGAGGTTTATCCCCTGCCGAAGTGGAACAATTGTATGGAACTAAAATAGCTTCAAAGGCGTTTAATTGGTACTTATTTTTTGCTGTTTTTTTAGGGGGAACTGCTATAGGAATGGTGTTGTTTTTTAGAAAAGGGATCACTCTGAATAAAACAAGGAAGAAGAGACAACCTCAGGATACTTATTATCCACGAAAGATCACAACAGAAAGGAAAAGGAAAAATTCGCTTTATCTTTTTGGAGGTTTTCAATTAGTCACAGCTTCTGAAAATACTCCTACATTTTCACCGCTTCAGAAGCAATTGGTTTCGTATTTAATTTTGTCGGTACTGGAAGATGATCAGGGGGTTAATTCAAATAAACTTACTGAAACATTTTGGCCGGGTGTTTCTAAAGAAAAAGCTAAAGAAAATCGAAGTGGTAATATGCGTAAACTTCGCAAAGTCTTATCCGAAATAGAAGATTTACAAATCGTTTTCAAGGAAAAAAAATGGCTGTTGTCTGTTAAAAATGATTTTGTGGTGGATGTTTTTGAATATATACGCTTAAAATCGAGTTTGGAAGAGGGGGTGTCTGAGGGTAGAATTTCCTTAAACGAATTGGAGGATTTCCTTGACTTTATAAAAAAAGGTAATGTGCTTCCTGGTATTCAAACAGAATGGGTTGATTATTTTAAAGCAAAATTATCAAGTGAAATAGAACATTTATTAGCTGCGATTTATAAAGAGCAAGGTGCTAAGATTCCAAAAGAAATATGTATAAAAATGGCTAAAACCATTCTTTTATTCGACAGTCTAAACGAAAATGCATTGCAAATTTTAATTAGTGAATGGGTCGCTATGGGAAAACATGGTTTGGCCAAGCATGCGTACACTTCATTTTCTAAAAATTATGAATTATTATATAGAGAGCCGTATAGGGTTGAATATCAGGATTTAGTTGATTTTTAATTTAGGAGATAGATATTTTTTTAGTTAAATTTATAAGTGTTCACCCATTTGTTCACCCATTTGTTCGGGATGAGAATCTATATTTAGGTTTAAATTTTAAAAGACAAACAAAATGAGTTCTAATAGAAGAGATTTTTTAAAAAAATCATCGATGGCTGGAGTAGGTTTAGCCTTTTTACCTAATTTACTTAATGCAGATAGTTTTGGGCATTTTAAATCAACTAAAACTTATATGGGGGGCTTCGCTGCTCCTAAATTAGATACTGTTCGCTGTGCCTTCATAGGGGTTGGTTCAAGAGGTTCAGGCCACGCCAGACAAATAGCCACCATAGAAGGTACAGAGGTAGTGGCTATAAGTGATTTATATGAAGATTTAGCTAAAAAGTCGGCAGAGAAATGCAAAGAAATAGGTGCAGGACAACGTCACCAAGATATCAAGACCTTTTATGGAGGAAAGGATGAATGGAAAAACATGTTGAATACAGTGAAGCCGGATATGGTAATTATAGCCACACCATGGAGTTTGCATGCTCCAATGGCTATACAGGCTATGGAATCTGGTGCTCATGCCTTTGTTGAAGTACCTCTTGCAGTTACCATTGACGAGATGTGGGAGATCGTAAACACTTCTGAAAAAACACAAAAGCATTGTATGATGATGGAAAACGTTAATTACGGGCGTGATGAATTATTATACTTAAACATGTGTAGACAAGGAGTTATTGGCGAATTATTGCATGGAGAGGCAGCATATATCCATGAATTAAGAGGGCAAATGAATCAGGTTGAGCGTGGTACAGGTTCATGGCGATCTTACGAGTATGCCAATAGAGATGGTAATTTGTACCCAACACACGGCTTAGGTCCTGTTGCTCAGTACATGAATTTAGCCAGAGGCGAAGATAATTTTGAACGTATTAATTCGTTTTCATCGCCAGGCAAAGGAAGAAATATTTATGCTAAGGAAAGATTTCCGAAAGACCATAAGTGGAATCAAATAGATTTTAAAGGAGGGGACATTAATACTTCTATAATTAAAACCACCTTGGGGCGCACTATTATGGTGCAGTGGGATGAAACAAGTCCTAGACCATATTCAAGGCATAATTTAATACAAGGTACCGACGGAACTTTGGCAGGATTCCCAACTCGAATTGCTTTAGAAGGAGGGGTTGAAGGCGCTACTAAGGATCACCATAGTTGGGCAGAAGGCGATGCTTTGGCCTCAATTTATGAAAAATATGAGCACCCATTATACAAGCGTTTAGGAGAAGTATCGAAGAAAATGGGAGGCCATGGAGGAATGGATTTCATGATGCTTTATCGTATTATTGAATGTTTAAGAAAAGGGCAGCCATTAGACCAAAATGTTTACGAAGGTTGTTTCTGGAGTGCTGTTGCACCTCTAAGTGAGGCTTCTGTTAAAGCTCATGGAGATTCTCAAAAGTTCCCTGATTTTACTCGTGGTGCTTGGAAAACCACTAAGCCGCTGGATATCATTCAATAAGAATTGTTAGGTTAAATTAAAAAGTATAAGGTTGTAATGCATAGAAGTTACAACCTTATATTTTTTACAGAACAGACGAGGTAATATTAATATCACTATCTTGCCAGGCTTTATTAAATTCAGTTTTAATTTTTTTAGCGTCTTTAGTTTTACCCTGAGCTATAAGACAGTTGTATAAGCCCATTAAAGACCAACCGTTTTGTCTCAGATTTTTTAAATCTTCACGGTATACCATTTCGGCTTTTTCGTATTGTCTGGCTTTTAGTAGTACAGCTCCCAGATGTTGTCGCGGTGGGATGTGCCAGGCAGAAGGTTCGTTATAAACTAAGTTATCTTCAATATCAATTGCTTTTTCAAAATGTATAATAGCCGTATTGTAATCTTTGGTATTAGCTGCGATTTCACCTGAAACAATTTCATAAGCCAGTTTAGCTAAGGTTGTACCGCTATCAAATCCAGTGGCTAAATTACTTTCCATATCAGGGTCTTTGGATAATGCATCAATGGCCACGAGTTCTTCTTTAGCTTCTTTTAAATTGTTTTTTCTGGTAAATGCGATACCTCGTGTATAATGCCATATGAGTTTTAAATGTTTGATATCATCATTTGGTTTGGGATAGGTTAAAATATCGTTCCACTTACCAAATCGGGTATAGGCTAATAATGGTGTCGAAGCGAAGTTTTGAAGAAAATGAAGGTCTTTCATTTCACCAACAGGTACTTTCTCAGCCGTTTTTTTAGCAGCTTCAATAGCAAGTTGACTATTGCCTAGTAAACTGGAAGCCGACCATAAAAAGTGAATGTTATGAGGATAGTACCCCAAAGGATACATGCCTTGTGAAAAGCATTGTGAGATGTAGTCTTCATCTGCTAGAATGGCTTTTTGATTGGCTTCTACAGCATCTTTGTACCGTCCAACCCGAATATAGATGTGAGACGGCATATGAACCAAATGCCCTGCAGCAGGCATAAGGGTAGCTAATTTTTCGGCGCTTGGTACAGCTTTATCAGGTATTGGAAGTTCCACCATGTGAATGTAATAATGATGCGCTCCAGGATTGTTAGGGTCAATTGCAATAGCTTTTTCTAAAGCTGATTTGGCCTTGTTTATATTTGGTGAGGGATTCCCTTTTTTATCCCAGTAATTCCAGGGTGTCGTATTCATAACCGAAGCGGCATATAAGGTTTGAAGGTCAGAATCTTCAGGGTATTTAGCAACGACCTCTTCCATCGCATTCATGTAATCCTTGTTTAATGTTTTAACGTCCAGTGTTAAATCGGTTGAGTAGCGGTGTGTTAACGCCTTAATTAAAGCTTGTTCTTTGGGTGATGCATTTTTCATTTGCTTTATAGCGTCAGCAATAGCTTCATTGTATTTAAGTTTTCGTTCTTCATCAGGTTCGGGGTCGTTAATATTTGGACCAAGTGCATAAGCCTGTCCCCAAAAGGCCATGGCGCAATTAGGGTCTAGACGTGATGCTTCCATAAATGAACGATGCGCTTCAGCATGATTAAAGGCATAGGTTAATCGTAAGCCCTGGTTAAAAAATCGTTGCGCTAGAGTGTTATTTGTACTGACTTTATAATTGTGATTTCCCAGATTTTCAAATAGTGGTGCAATTTGCTTTGTTGAATCCTGTTTGTCTAATAAAAAAGTTGTGGAAGTACAACTCATGGAATTTATTCCAATTTTTCTACTGTAATCAAAATTATCAGAGGGCTTCAATTTGTACGAAATGGTTGTAACGAGAACAACAGCTGTTATTAAAAGCGTTAGTTTTGTTTTCATAATGTCTGTTAGTTAGGGTTATTTTGAAATAACGTCTAAGCAGGCATTATGACGGTTTGATTATGAGGAAGTTTAGATATAAATTTAGTTAAAATACTGATAATAATAAAGTTATATTATTTTTTAATTCTGAAACTCCCTGTGGTTTCGTCAAAAGCAATAAGGTCTTTAGGAAATAATTTTTCGAATGCACCACTTTGAATAAGGTTACAAGGCTGATCGATTTCAACATGGCCTTTGGTCATAACAATCATACTGTCACATAACTGAATCGCCAAATCGATTTCGTGGGATGAAAATAAAATGGTTTTACCCGTTTCTTTTGCTAGTTTTTTTAGTAGTTTTAAAATATACGCCTTGTGATACATGTCGAGATGCGTGGTCGGTTCGTCCAGAATAATCAGGTTGGTGTCCTGAGACAATGCACGGGCAATCATCACTTTTTGTAACTGACCGTCACTCAACTCAAAACATTTTTTATGTTTAATATCTTCAATATGGGTTTGTTCTAAAGCTTGGTTGACAATAAATATGTCCTCTGAAGTTAAATTTCCAACCCAATTTGTATAAGGCTGTCTTCCTAAAGCCACTAATTCAAAAACCGATAAATTTTTGGAAATCAGCTTTTCTGTTAATACTAAGCTTAAAATTTTGGCTAAATCAAGAGCGCTTTGTTTTTCTAAGGGTTTGTTATTAATAAATACCTGACCTTTAATCGGGTTTTGAACTTTGGTAAGCGTACGAAGTAGCGTGGATTTTCCAATGCCGTTCGCACCAACCAATCCAACTAATTCGCCTTGATGTAATTCAATATTGATGCCAGAGGCAATAACAGTTTGTGCTTTTTTTGAAACGTAACCAATACTTAAGTTTTTGGTTTTTAAAATGATATGTTGTTCGTTGTTTTCCACTGCAATGCTTCTGTTTAAAATATCATTTTACGTTTTCTAACCAATAGCCAAATGATTACCGGAGCGCCTATTAACGCTGTTATGGCATTGATAGGTAATGTTAAATCACTATTCGGAACCTGAGAAATACTATCGCAAACCAACATAATTATTGAGCCAAATAAAAATACGGCGGGTAATAAAATTTTATGATTTGAGGTGTTGAAAATTTGACGTGTTAAATGCGGAATGGCTAAACCAATAAAAGCAATAGGTCCGGCAAAAGCGGTAATCGTTCCTGCCAGTAAACTAGTGGAAATGATGATGGCTAAGCGACTTCTTTTAATATTTAAGCCCAAACTTTTGGCGTAATTTTCACCTAAAAGTAAAGTGTTTAATGATTTTACAGAGCCAATACTAATTAATAATCCGAAGCTGTAAATTATTGAAAAAATAAGGAGCTCATGCCATGATAGATTTCCTAAACTTCCAAAGCCCCAGAAAATATATTGTTGTAACTGTTCAGCGGAACCAAAATAGGATAGCACACTTACTACCGAAGCAGTAATACTGGCAAACATGAGGCCGATGATTAAAATAGCCATAGTGTCTCTTACTTTCAGTGATGTTATTAAAACGGCAAAAAGTACTAGAAAACTTCCTAAGCTGGCTGCTATTACAATGCTCCATTTTGACATTAAACAGGCTGCAAAAGCCGATCCAAATAGTCCTGACCCTAAAATGATGGTGGCTACACCTAAACTAGCTCCAGAACTGATGCCCAAAACAAAGGGCCCAGCTAGCGGATTTCTAAACAAGGTTTGCATTAAAAGCCCTGAAATACCTAATCCAGAACCAACTAAAATAGCAGTTACAGCTTTAGGCAAGCGGTAATTGGTAATGATGTAATTCCAGGAATCTTGTGATGTTTCAGAACCTAACAGACTATTAAAAACATCATTAATAGGAATGTAAACAGACCCCAAACTTATATTGACGAAAAAGCAAAAAATCAATACAAGTGAAAGAATCAAGAACGGGATGTTATATGTTTTTATGGGCGTCAATTATTCTAAGCGTTTAAAAAAGTAAAGATCATAATTTTCCAGGAGTTCAGGATGACAAATTTTAATCAGGTCTTTTAAAACAAGATCAGGTCTGGTCATGCCTAATTCAAAATACAAAACTCCTCCGGTGGCTCCAGTGGTATTTGTAAATGAGTAAATATTTTTAGTTTCAAAAGCTTTAAAGGTTGCATGATGTGGATTTCCATTCTTAAGACTTTCCAAGCTAGTGTAGTTTGAAGGGCTTATCCAGATATCTGCATCTTTGGCTTTGGAAAATACAGTTTCAAAATTGAGAGACAAGCTTCCAACTCCTTTAGAATCGCTCCAAAGATAATTAGCATGGGCATCTTCTAAAAGTTGGGCTTCCGTACTTGTTCCATTGGGTAAATACCAAATGTCTTTATGCATTGCACCACTTAAAACATTAGGTTTGTTTTGTGTGTTTTTAGCTAGTTTTTTGGCTTTTAAATAGTCTGTTTCTATGCGTTTAAAAATGGAATCGGCTTGATGCTCTTTGCTGAATAATACCCCAAAAAACTTTATCCATTCTGCTTTTGCTAGAGGAGAACTTTCCACCCAGTCGCCATTAAAAATAACAGGAATTCCTGATTTTTTAATAGTTTCCAAGGATTTGTTTTTGCCGTTAATACCAAAACCAACAACCACGTCGGGTTGAGTGGCTAACAAAACTTCGGTATTTATGCCTTCATTTTTTCCAAGTTCTCTAATGTTTCCAGAATCTACAAGTGTTCTTATTTTTTCTGATGAAATGAAATCGGGTCCAGGGAATCCAACCAAAGTATTTTCAACTTGTAATAATTCTAATCCGGGCAGATGCGTGGTGCTGGTAACCACTATTTTATGTATTGGAAGGGTTATGATACCGTCGAATTCATTTCGATTTAAAGTGATTTTTGGAAGTATACTGTCTTCAACTAAAGCATATTTGTAAACTTTATTTGAATTAGGCCAAGGATTCGATATGGTTAATATTTTATAGGCATTAGCAGCGCTAATCGAAAATCCTTTAGCGTAGCTTAGTGCAATTTCGGTATGGGTTTGCTCAGAAATTTCAATGGATTGCTCCTTTTTTTTACAGGCTAAAAAGGTCAAGATAATAAGTAATACTAAAGTCGATTTTTTCACGATAAGCATAATTTGTGTCAAAAGTAAGATTAATTAATCTTTTGAATTAATCATTAGACAAAAAGGTTTAGTTTTGCAGCGAAATTTGGTTTTGTTGGCTTCACGCCAACGAATTAAAAGGGAATCTGGTGAAATTCCAGAACTGTTCCCGCAACTGTAAGCTATAACGCTTCATGTAAAACTTCAATGTCACTGAAGAGTATTCTTTGGGAAGACCAGCATGAAGACGCAAGTCAGGAGACCTGCCAGTTTTCAAAACAATTAAGTTAAACTTTCGGGATAAAAGTTTACGTATGTAAATCCATGCGGTTCTCGAGTAATTATTCATTAAAATGAACAAAAAAACAAATGTTTTTGGTGTACTGTGTTTTGGTATATCTATGGTTGGTTTTGCCCAACAAAATCAGGAAGTAGTGACAATTGAACAGCTAGATGAGATTGTGATTTCCGATTCGCGTTTCGAATTAAAGCGTGAACATTCTGGTAAAACAGTAATAAAAATTTCAAGGCAGGAAATAGAAAACAATCAAGGGAGAAACATTGCAGAATTAATCAATACAAAAAGTGGTATTGAAATTAACGGAAGTAGAAGTGTTGAAGGTCAAAATTTAGGGTACTATGTACGTGGAGGTAGTACTAGGCAGGTTTTAATTTTGGTTGATGGTATTGCAGTTAATGATCCGTCGTTGGTGTCTAATGAGTTCGATTTACGTCTTTTTGATTTAAACACCGTCGAATCTATTGAAATAATAAAAGGAGCAGCCAGTACTTTATACGGAAATGCAGCTGCCACAGCGGTAATTAGTATTACGACAAAAAAGGCTTCAAGTAATGCGGTTTCGGGGAATTTTATGTCGGTAATAGGGACAAATCAATCTCAGGATGATTCAGATTACAACCCATCTAGTTTTACTAATCATGTTTCGGTTAATGGAACGGCTAATAAATTTAATTATTTAGCCAGTTTTGGCAATCGTTTTGTTGATGGTTTATCGGCAGCAAAATCTGATAATCCCGAGAAAGACGCGTTTAACAGATTTAATACAAATGTAAAATTAGGGTACACGTTTAGTGATGCTTTCGATATTTCGGCATTTGCAAGTTATGACAAATTGAAAACTGATATCGACGGATTTCCTGCACCATCTTATACTTTAGCAGATACCGATGATGAATATCACAGCGAACAAACAAGAGTAGGAGTTTCACCAAAATTCACTTATGCTAACGGAAGTATTCAAGTGAATGCAGCTTACTCTAAAATAGACAGAGAAAGTATTTCTGATTACACCACAACCAATGAAGCAGAGAGTTTTGTAGTTGATGCTTTCAATAAATATGTGTTTAACGAAATGTTTTATACGATTGCAGGTTTAAATTATACTGAATATAAAAGCTTATTTGCAGACGAAGAAAGCTATACCAATACCGATCCCTATTTAAATGCTGTATATGTGTCGCCATTCGGATTAAATATTAACGCTGGAGCACGTTTAAACAATCATAGTGAGTATGGTTCACATCTCGTTTATAACTTGAATCCGTCTTTTACTATGTCTTTAAGTGAAGGATATATAAAAGCTTTCGGGTCGTATGCAACCTCATTTATTGCCCCTAACTTATCTCAGTTATTCGGATATTATGGAGCCAACCCAGATTTGGAACCAGAGGAAAATTTAACAATGGAAGGTGGTTTAGAGATTAATACAGAAAAGGGCGTACGTTTAAGTGCTTTATATTTCCATAGAGATGAAGAAAATACCATAATCTATACAACAGGTTACGAAAATGCAACTACAGATGCTAAAGTGCAAGGTTTTGAAGTAGAAGCAGAGGTGAAGCCTTGCAATGCTGTTGTGTTTACAGCAAATTACACCTTTACCGAATTGATTGATGGAACACGTTTACGTTTACCTAAACACAAAGCGAATGCTGGTTTAGCATATAATTTCAGTGCGAATACCTACGCGTCTTTGAACTATCAGTTTGTGGACAGTAGAATGGATACCGATTTTTCAACCTATCAGAATGTTGATTTAGATTCTTTTTCTTTGGTTGATTTGTACTTCAGCCATAAATTGTTAGAGAACAGATTAAAGCTTTTTGTTGGAGTAACCAACTTATTCAATGAAGACTATATTGAGGTTATGGGGTATACTACTAAAGGAAGAAATGTGAATTTAGGATTGAATATCAATTTATAGATGTACTTATATTTTGAAATGAAAAAGGCGTTCTGAATGGAACGCCTTTTTATTTTTATCGTTATTTGTGATTTATTTTGGTATTAAATCGCAGTACCAAACGCCGTATGTGTCACTTTCACAAACCGAATTATCGGTGTTAGGGTTATCATATTCTCTGTACACCTTTTCACCAATAGTAAATTCAACAGGTTGTTTAAAAATAGGCCCGTCGAAACAAAAAGTGTGAAACTCGCCGTTTTCACCACAAGGATCAACGCCTTCAGGTAAGTTATCAACAAAATCTTTATCGATAACTTTACCGACAAAATCTTCATTAAAGAATTTAGAATTAGCACAAACTATTATAGTCTTAAATCCTAAATATAAAAACTCATGCATCAATTCTTTCGTGTCACGTTTCCATAAAGGAAAAACGGCGGATATGTTTTGTTTAGCCAATTGGGTTTCCCTATACGCTTTTAAATCTTCAAGAAAAATATCGCCAAAAGCCGTATGTGTAAAGCCATTTTGTTTTAATCGCACTACGGTTTCTAGCATTTTCATTTCGTAGGTTTCCATATCAGGCATTTCCTGAAGTTCAATAAAACTCGATTTTATGCCTATGGATTGGGTTTGTGCTTCAAGAAGTTCTCTCCGTAAGCCATGCATGGAAACACGATTGTAATGCGTGTTTATAGTTGTTGTTAATTCTTCAACAGAATATTGATCGTCTTTCAATAAATGATAAAGCGCCAAGGCAGAATCTTTGCCCGAGCTCCAATTAAAGTAGGTTTTTTGTTTATTCAAAAAGGGTATTATTTAAAATATTACTAGGAAGCGTTTTATCAACATACATTTCGTTACCAAAGCGTTCCATATTATTGCTGTCCTTAAAAAGTTTGAAAGCCGTTTTTGAGCTGCTTTTAAGTTGGGATAATTTACTGGTAGCGCCAGAAATATCGGTAAGTACCGTGGCTAATAGGGTTTCATTGACATCACCTATGACACCGAGGTTGAGATAACTTTCTTCAATTAATATGTCGGGAGTTAATCCGTTGTCATAATCGGTGTTTCCAACTTTATTCAACGATTTAAAAATTAAAGGCTGCATCGCATAGGTGTGATTTGGATTTGCTCCTTCACGAGAAAAATTTTCAGAATCGTAAAGTGTGGTTGATGCCTGATATTTTCCGGTCGTATAACTACCAATGTGCATCACATTGATATATGGATCCAAACTGTTTATTACCAGTTCGCTGGCAGATGCCGAAGCATCGGTTGCGATAATGTATACTTTATCCAGATTTAAACTGTTTAAGGCTGTGCCATCGTCATTATTTTTAAATCTATTAATTAGTAATTCCGGATTCTCATTTTCTAAAGCAGCCTGAAATTCACTGTTCCATTGTTCTGTGCTGAAAATTTCCCCATCAAATTGTCCGGTAATCATACTGCTTAATAAAATTGCAGAATTTACAGAACCTCCAGGATTGTATCGTAAGTCTAAAATAAGGTGTTGTATATTATTTGCTTTAAAATTGGCGAAAACAGAATTTAGCTGAGTATCGTAGTTGGCAGTGAAACCGTTATACATTAAGTAACCAACATTTTGTCCGTTAACCTCATAAATATTCGTGTAATAGATGGGGTTTTCAGAGTACTCTATTTTACTAAGACTAATGGATTCTCCTGTTGATTCAACCGAGTCATCTGCGTTTTCAGAAGTGCCATTATCGTTATATGTAGCCATATTTATAGTATAATTGGATGCAGACAATAAGCTTGAATAATTGGCAGTTGTTAGTTGTATGTCATTTACCGCATTAAACATGTCGCCACGTTGCACACCTTTAGTTTCAGCATCACTATCGTTTAAAACCAAGCGAACAATACCCACTAAATCGGTTGAACTGTTAGGTTGTAGAAATAATTTAAATTCCATACCATTACTGGTTGAAACGCCTTGGAATTGTTGCTCTAAAGCAATATAATCGTCAACAATCCAACTGTATTTATCGACTGTTTCCCGTTGGTAAATTAAACTTTCAAATAAGCTTTCCGGGCTGGAGAAATCATTTAAATATGCGGCATATTCGGCGTTCGAAGTAAATCGGTCGTTTGCTAAATCAGAAATGTTGTCTTTGTATAAGTAGAAAACATTCATGCCTTTCCAAACAAAATCGCTAATCGAACTGGCCGCAATTTGGTTATCGTCATTATCTTCAAAACAACTGGTATTTAAAATCGAAACCAAACACAAAAGTGTCAGGATTTTAATTTGTCGCATCATAAGTTGGCGTTTATTCTATGTGTAATTTCCTTTTTATAACTTCGGAATGGTTTATTTATTTGATAGCTTTATCTAAATTCTTGTACATACCTTTGCCAAGCGGTGTGAAATCTTTGGTGTCAGCTATAATTTTAATATCAATTCCAGGTTTCGTTTTTCCGTCGATTAATTTACTGGTAGAACCGGTGATTAACGAAATGGCTTTAGCCAAGAATACTTCATTTTCATCCCCTAAAGTTCCTAAATTCAGTAAATCTTCACCTTCGGCTATTGCTCCAGAACCTGTTTGATAAGTAATTAAATAGTCAGGCGTTAATCCGTTATAATAATCGGTTACTCCGTTTTTATTAGCCGATTTTAAAACTAAAGGTTGTATAGCGTATTTGTGATTGGGGTTAGCGTCTTTTCGTCCGTAATCAGGAGAATCGTATAAGGTGATGGAAGCCGTATATTTTCCGGTGGTCACCGTTCCTATTTGTACCACATCAATATAAGGACGAAGACAGTTAATCACCAGCTCACTGGCAGAAGCAGAGCCTTCTGTGGTTAGGATATAAACTTTATTTAATTTTAAAGAATTTATAGGGGTGTTATCAGCTAGTTTATCGGTAAAACGATTGATTAGGTATTCCGGGTCAGTAGCTTCTAAATACGCTTGATATTTATTATTCCATTTTTCAGTAGAAAAAATACCGCCATTAAATTGACCTGTAATCATACCGGATAAATTGATTGCCGATCTTACCGATCCTCCGGGGTTATATCTTAAATCTAAAACCAATTCATTAATACCTTGCGATTTTAAATCTGCAAAAGCATTATTTAAGTCATTATCGAAATTAGATACAAACCCATTATACATTAAATATCCTATTTTAACCCCGTTGGTTTCAATAACTTTATTTACTAAAATAGGGTTTTCAGTAAATTCAGTTTTAGTTAATTCAACAGTTTTTCCATTTAAGGCTATGGTGCTATTGGTAATGTCGGCCATGCCCAAGGTGTAGGTGTTGTTGCTGCCAAACAGCAAATCAATATAGTTATTAACTGTAATTTGTTGACCATCGACTGTTAAAAAGAACTCCCCTCTATTAATGTTTTTGGTTGCAGCATCAGAATTGTTAGCCACATAGCGCACGTACCCAAAAACATCATCAGAATCTGATAATCGAACTAATTGGAAGTCTAATCCATTAGAGTTAGAAGTACCCTGAAAGGAATTTTCTAAAGCCACGTAATCATCAACAATATAACTGAAGCGGTCTACTACATCAATCTGGTACAGCATGGCATCAAACAAACTTTCAGGAGTATTGTACCCGTTTAAAAAAGTGTAATATTCATCGTAAGTAGTAAATTTATCATCGGCCAGGTCAGGTACATCTTGTTGCCATAAATAAATTTCGTTTAAACCGGCCCATACAAACTCATTAACTTCGTTGTTTAAAGTAACAGGGGTCTCTTCGGTTTCTTCAGTTTCCTGAATTATAGTTTCTTCGTTTTCGGTACAACTAAATAAAAATGAAAGTCCAAAAATAAGAGTAAACAGCAGGCTAATGGGCAATTTTACTATCTTCATAACAATGCAATAAGGGTGAAATGTTGTAAATGTAACGACATTATATGTAAATTAAAATTTTTTGTAACAAATTATAAAGTTGTTCGTCGTAATATCAAATAGCCTAAATAAAGCTATTTTAATCAACCAAAACCAAAAATTGAAATGACTCAAACCGAGTTTTTAAATATTGTGATGCCGTTTAAAGATAAGGTATTTCGTTTAGCGAAACGATTACTGATATCTACGGAAGAAGCGGAAGATGCGACACAAGAGGTTTTGTTGAAATTATGGAATAATAAAAAACAAATTGAAGGGTACAAAAATGTAGAAGCTTTTTCGATGACGATGACTAAGAATTTTTGCTTTGATAAATTAAAATCGAAACAGGCACAGAATTTAAAAATCGTTCATAGTAATTACGAAGACGGCAATACATCTTTACAAAAGCAGGTTGAATTAAGCGATAGTGTAAACTGGGTAGCAAAGATTATTGAAGAGCTCCCTGAACAGCAACGATTGATTGTTCAGCTTAGAGATATAGAAGAATACGATTTAGATGAGATAGCTGAGATGCTGGAAATGAATAATACAGCCGTTCGTGTAGCCTTATCTAGAGCAAGAAAAACAATAAGAGAGAAATTGACTAATACACATAATTATGGTGTTAAATAATATAGAAAAGTTACTTGAAAAGTACGAAAATGGCGAAACATCGCTAAAAGAGGAGCAACTGTTAAAAAACTATTTTGCGCAAGAAGCAGTGCCGCCACATTTAGAGATGTATAAGGCTATGTTTGGTTACTTCAAAGTAAATAAGCAAGAACAATTTACGAAACACGTTCCATTAAAAACTAATAAAGTATTCAACTATAAGTGGATTTCTGTTGCTGCAGTAGCTGTTCTAATGCTAGGGTTTTATTTTAAATCGACATCAAAATCAAATAACGATTTGGGAACTTATCAAGACCCGCAACAAGCCTACAATGAAGTGGCTAAATCTTTAGCCATGATTTCAGGGCATTTTAATAAAGGGGTTTCTTCCGTAGCGTATTTAAACGAATACGAGAAAGGATACGAAACACTCAATTATTTAACCGAGTTGGAAAATTCAACCCGAATTATTTTTAAAGCCAATCATTAAAAAACGAACAGTAATGAAATGCTTGAAAATTTAAAATATTCTAATTAACAGAAATGATTTTAAAGCATTCCATTTGACCTAAGAAAAACAGTAAAAAAGAAACAAATGAAAACAATAAATTTTAATACACAGTCGATGAAAAGCAAATTAATAGTATTTGTATTAGCACTCATGTTATTGCCAATGGCAGTAACGGCTCAAAAAGATATTTTTGAGAAATACAGCGATAACCCTGAAGTCACTTACGTGTCTATTCAGCCTAAAATGTTTCAAATGATAGCCAAAATGGGAATCAATGTAGACGATCCCGAAGCTAAAGCTTATATGGATATGGTAAAAAGCATCACCAGTTTTAAAACCATAACAGCCGATAACGCCGCTATCGGGGCCGATATTGCCAAATGGGTAAAGTCGCGTTCTACTGCTTTAGAAGAATTAATGGAAGTAAAAGACGATGGTACTGAAGTGAAGTTTTATGTGAAAGAAGGTCGTGATGCCGATCATGTAAAGGAGCTTTTAATTTTCGTTAATGGTATGGATAAAGTGATTGATAGCGATATAGAAATCAACGGTAAGAAACGTCGATTTGAAACGGTGGTGGTGTCTTTAACCGGAGATATCGATTTAAATGAAATTTCTAAGCTTACCGATAAAATGAATATTTCAGGAGGTGAGCACTTAGAAAAAAAAAATAAAAAATAACACCAATCAATCATGAAACGAACAGTTCATTATATCATCACGGGTTGTATGGCCGCACTAATTTTGGTTAGTTGCGGTAATACCCCTAGTTTACAAAGTTATTTTGTAGACCATCAGGAAACGGCGAGTTTTATATCGCAGGACATTCCTATTTCCATGTTAAATATCGATACGTCTAATTTTACTGAAGATCAAAAGGAAGCCTATAATTCAGTGAGTCGATTGAACTTTTTAGGTTATAAATCGGATAGTACAAATATTGATGCTTACACTGATGAAGTGAATAAAGTAAAAGCCATTTTAAATGATGAAAAATATCAGGATTTAATGGAGTTTAGTGACCGCGGAAATCGTATTGTAATGAAATATGTAGGAGACGACGATGAAGCCGATGAAGTTGTGATTTTTGGAAGTTCTAAAGCATACGGATTCGGAATTGCCCGTGTTTTAGGTGACGATATGAATCCTCAAAAAATGATTACACTAGCAGGACTTATGCAAAATGCCGATGTAGATGAAGAACAGATAAAAAGTGTTATGAACTTTTTTAAATAGAATATAATTCTCGATTATCAAGTTAAATGTTAAAGAAAAAGGGCTGCCGTTTGGCAACCCTTTTTTTATGAATTATCGTGAGAATCCTTCTGTTTATGTGTTTTTGAATTGACGTAAACCAAATTCCCCACAACCGCAAAAAATATTAAAGCTAATATGGTTTTAATGGCATAATTATCTAAAATATCCAGCACACCGGACACAAAATAAATCCCTATTAAAACACCGCATAGCAGTAGCGATTGCTTGTCGTTTAGCATATAAATTAAATACCAGTATAGTTACTAGGTGTAATACGTTTTAATTCTTCTTTTATTGTATCAGAAACCTCTAAAGTATCAATAAAATTAGAAATAGAGTTTTGGTTTATTTTCTCATTAGTACGTGTTAAACCTTTTAATGCTTCGTATGGGTTTGGATAAGCTTCACGACGTAAAATCGTTTGAATAGCTTCAGCAACTACCGCCCAGTTATTTTCTAAATCTTCAGCAAACTTCGCTTCATTAAGTAGTAATTTTCCTAAACCTTTTAAAGTCGATTTAAATCCGATTAATGTATGTCCGAATGGCACACCTACATTTCTTAAAACGGTACTATCTGTTAAATCACGTTGTAATCTTGAGATTGGTAACTTAGCAGCTAAGTGCTCAAAAACAGCATTGGCAATACCTAAGTTTCCTTCAGAATTTTCAAAATCGATTGGGTTCACTTTATGAGGCATGGCACTACTACCAACTTCACCAGCTTTAATTTTCTGTTTGAAGTAATCCATAGAAACGTACGTCCAGATGTCTCTATTTAAATCGATAATGATATTGTTGATGCGTTTCAAGGTATCGAACAAACCAGCCATGTGGTCATAATGTTCAATTTGAGTGGTTGGGAACGAGTGGTTTAAACCTAGGGTGTTTTCAACAAATTTTGTTCCGAAAGCTTTCCAGTCAATGTCTGGGTAAGCTACGTGATGAGCATTGTAGTTTCCTGTCGCTCCTCCAAATTTAGCAGCGTTTGGAATGGTGTTTAATAATTTAAATTGCTCTTCTAATCGAACAACAAAAACCTCGATTTCTTTTCCAAGACGTGTAGGGGATGCTGGCTGACCGTGCGTTCTGGCAAGCATTGAAATACCTGACCATTCGTTAGCTAAAGCTTTAAGCTTGTCTAAAACTAAAGTGTATTCTGGGGTGTAAACATTGTTTACAGCTTCTTTAATACTTAACGGAATTGCCGTGTTGTTAATGTCTTGAGAGGTCAATCCGAAATGGATAAACTCTTTGTATTGTGATAAGTTTAAAGCATCAAATTTTTCTTTAATGAAATATTCAACAGCCTTAACATCGTGATTAGTTACTTTTTCAATGTCTTTTATCGCTAAAGCATCAGCACTTGAAAAATCTTTATAGATGGCCCTTAAATCTCCAAAAATGGAAGCATCTATATCTTTAAGTTGAGGTAACGGAATTTCACAAAGTGCAATAAAGTATTCTATTTCTACAAGAACACGATATTTTATTAAAGCTTCTTCAGAGAAATAAGGCGCTAAATCTTCTGCTTTACTTCTGTATCTCCCGTCAATAGGAGAGATGGCGTTAAGTGGTGATAATGACATGTGATGTTTGATTTTTTTCAAGTTGCAAAGATAGCTTTTTTACGCATAAGAGCGAAAACCATTGTTATAACTTTTTAAGCTTCTTCATTTTATTTAAAATATGCTTAGCACGAGACTTAAATGCAGCGCTTTGATGGTGAAAATCCTGTTGTAAAATATCTACTAGTTGAGGATGTATCCAAGGTGTTTCTTTTCCTAATAAAAACAAGGTTTCCATGGCATGTACTTTGGCCGCTACTTTATGGTCATTAATCATCCAGTCGAAACAGGCCTCAATCATTTTTTCCTTGGGTAGCGATGTCAAGGATTTCTTTATGGGATTGGGGTGTTTCGAGGTGTAGTGTTCGGCAATAAACGTACATATTTTAGCCATAGGACGTATTGCAGATTCTAATTGAACTTTATTCAGATTATTGGTGAAAAAATCTAAATGTGGAATGATGGCATAAATATATTCTTGGCAAACCAATTCTAGAACCCAGGCCGCTCTACTCGAGCTATCGTCGTCTGTCATAAATGAAATGGCAATGAGTTTAGGAAATAAAGACATATCATTTAATACCAGTCGGGCAAAGGCTAGGCGGTCTTGGCGCGAGGCAGAGATATAAGATAATTCTTTATAAAATTCATCAGAAGTCATTCTATAATTTATTACATTTAGACGCTTTAAAATTTATGGAAAAATAATATAAAGATGAAATTACTGAAAAAAATCTTACTGGTGCTTTTGGTTTTATTTGTTATCGCTCAATTTTTCGGACCAGAAAAAAATGAAGGTGACATGGCTTCTGTTGAACCGTTTTTAGCAGAGACCAATCCACCAGCTAATGTGAAAGCTATTTTAGAAGAAACCTGTTACGATTGTCATAGTGATGTTACTCGATATCCTTGGTATAACAGTATTACACCAGTGAATTACTGGTTAGCAGCACATATTAAAGACGGAAAAAAACACTTTAATGTGTCTAATTGGATTGGGAATTCGGTAAAACGTAAAGACCACAAATTTGAAGAACTTATTGAAATGGTTGAAGATAAAAGCATGCCTTTAAAATCGTATACCATTACCCATAGTGAAGCAAATCTTTCTGAAGATCAGATAAAAGCTGTTATAGACTGGGCTAAATTAGTTCGCGTAAAGTACAGTATGATGCCACAACCGGAATAAGTTTAAAGATATTCTGTTACTTTTGCTGAAAACATAAAATACCTTTATGCCTAAGCAACTTTTAATTATTGGTTTTGTTTGGCCGGAGCCCAAAAGTTCAGCCGCCGGAAGCCGAATGATGCAAATAATTCATTTTTTTCAATCGGAAGATTATGAAATCACCTTTGCAAGTTCCTGCGCTAAAACCGATAATGCTGTAAACCTTGAAGCGTTAGGCATTTCGCAAGTTTTTGTAGAATTAAACAATTCCAGTTTTAACGAGTTTGTTAAGGAATTGAATCCAGACGTGGTACTATTTGATCGGTTTATGACCGAAGAGCAATTCGGGTGGCGTGTGGCTCAGGAATGCCCGAATGCATTACGTGTTTTAGATACCGAAGATTTACATAGTTTGCGTAAAGGAAGACATCAGGCGTTTAAAGACTGTCAGCCGTTTTCAAACTTCTATTTATTTAATGATGTGGCGAAGCGTGAAATCGCGAGTATCTACCGCTGCGATTTAAGTTTGATGATTTCGGAAACGGAAATTGAAATTTTAACTTCCGAATTTAGAGTTCCGAAAAATCTCTTGGTTTATCTGCCTTTTTTACTTGAAGGCATTTCAGAAGGAGATATTCAAAACCTACCTGAATTTGAAGCACGTCAGCATTTTGTAACGATTGGTAATTTTTTGCACGAACCTAATTATAATGCAGTTCTGTATTTAAAAGAAACCATCTGGCCATTAATTAAAAAACAGTTGCCGCAGGCAGAAATGTATGTTTACGGTGCTTATGCCTCGCAAAAGGTGAACCAGCTGCATAATATAAAAGAAAGATTTCTAATTAAGGGCTTTGCTGAAGATGCTAACCAGGTGATGCAACAGGCTAAAGTGTGTTTGGCTCCATTAAGATTTGGAGCCGGATTAAAAGGTAAATTAGTCGATGCTATGCAAAATGGAACGCCATGCGTGACCACATTTGTTGGCGCAGAAGGAATGTTTGGCGATTTAGAGGCTAACGGATTTATAGAAGATAATCCCAATGATTTTGCTGAAAAAGCTGTTCAACTTTACAAAAATGAAGCCCTTTGGAAAACCAAACAGCAAAATGGTTTTTGTATTATTAACACGCGTTTTGGTAAAGAAGTACACCAAAAACTGTTTTCCAAGGTATTGAATAATACCATTCAGGATTTAGAGCAACATCGGTTAGGTAACTTTACTGGCCAAATGCTTCAACATCACAGTATGCAAAGCACCAGGTTTATGAGTAAGTGGATTGAAGAAAAGAACAAATAAAAGTTTTAATTAAAATTTTCCTGCTTACTGTGAGCTATATTTACCGGGTTTTCTGTCAGCCATTCAAAATCAGAAAGCGTTACACCAATGGAACAGTCATCCATGCAACCATCAGGAATGTAATAACAATTTTCAATAATGTTATTTGAGTCGTAATTAAACGTAATGTGGTTGTCATCCGGATTAACAGATAAATAATCACTTAAGCACGTATTGTAAAGTTCGTCAATAGTCAATGCCGGAGCGCCAGAAGTATGCGAGCCTAAAGCTGCTCCACTTTCAGTGTAAGCCTCAAGGATAATACGATTGTCGAAACCTAAATAATTTCCAGAGGCTTCATTGTAAAGCGTAAATGCTTCATAAATTCTTTCTGTCACTTTTCCGTCTAAAACCGTAATAGTGGTATTCGTTCCGGAACCGAATACAGAACGTGAACTCACGGTATAGACGTAAGAGTTGTCATTGGAATCTTTTAAATTATTCCAGGAATCCAAACTGATTTTAAAATTATAAAGGCTTTTGGCTTGCGAAGCACGGTTGCCATCGCAGCTAAAGTTTAGGGTGCAGGTGATAGCTATGAGAGCCAGGGCAACAAATTTCTTTTTCATAAATCCTAATCTTATTTGTTTAGTAGCTATAAAAATAAGAAAAACATGGCGTTTTTTCAAATGATTTTCATCTTGTTTTTAGTTCTAGGAATCGCTTTGTAGCCATTCAAAATGTGTCAGTTTAATACCGAAAGAACAATCATCATCACAAGTGTTAGAGGTGTAGTAGCACTCTTTAAGAAGGTTTTCATCATCTACATTGAAATTAATCTCGTTAGAGGTTGGGTTTACCGATAAATATTTTTTTAAACAGGTGTTGTATAGCTCATCAATGGTTAAAGCAGGAGCTGCGTTACAAAACGAGATACTATTGTAATCATCGTCATTCGATTTGCAGTTGTGAGTGCCCAAGGCGGTTTTATCTTCAAAAAACGATTTTAAAATAATTCGGTTTTCAAAATCCAGATAGTTAGCTTCATCGTCGTATTGTGTGTAAACTTCAAAAGCTCTGGACATAATTATTCCGTTTTCAACAGTAATGCTTGTATTACAGTTGTAACCTAATTCGGTTTTGCTACTTACAGTATAGTTGTAAGATGCGTTATGAAGTTGCTTTAAATTACTCCAGTAATCTAAGCTCATTTTAAACGTTGCTAAAGGTTTGGCGTTAGAGTTGTTATCAACTTCGTTAGTGCAATTCAGTATTAATGCGACAAGTAAAAAGTAAGGGATTTTCTTAATCATTGGTTGAGTGTTTTTTAGTGATGCAAAGTATGGTACGTGGTTTTTATTAAGGTAACCCGAGGTTTATGAAAATGTTAAGAATGGATTTTATAGTTATCTTTTTATGACGGAAATAAACGTTTTGCTAGGATAGTTTATCGTAGATTATTACAAGGCTTTTTCCTAGCTTTGCAGCTTTAAAATTTAGAATATGATTTCAATTGATGCTTTAGCAGTTGAGTTTGGTGGAAGTGCTTTGTTTAGTGATGTATCGTTTACCATTAATGAGAACGATAAAATTGCCTTAATGGGAAAAAATGGTGCAGGAAAAAGTACCATGATGAAAATTATTGCAGGTGAACAAAAAGCAACTCGAGGCAATGTGCGTTTCCCAAAAGACGTCGTGATTGCTTACTTACCACAGCATTTGTTAACTGAGGATAATTGTACGGTTTTCGAGGAAGCTTCAAAAGCGTTTAATCATATTTTTGAAATGCGTGACGAAATGGAGCGCTTAAACAAAGAGTTGGAAACCCGTACAGATTACGAGTCTGATGATTATATGAAAATCATTGAAAAAGTATCTGATTTAGGAGAGAAATTCTATGCACTTGAAGAGATAAATTATGATGCCGAAGTTGAAAAGGCTTTACGTGGTTTAGGCTTTAAACGTGAAGATTTTACACGATTAACCAGTGAATTTAGTGGTGGATACCGCATGCGTATTGAATTAGCTAAAATTTTATTGCAAAAACCAGACTTAATTCTTCTGGATGAGCCTACCAACCACATCGATATCGAATCAGTAATTTGGTTAGAAGACTTCTTAATCAATAAAGCGAAAGCCGTTATGGTGATTTCGCATGATAAAGCCTTTATCGATAACATTACCAATCGCACCATAGAAGTGACTATGGGACGTATTTACGACTATAAAGCGAATTATTCGCATTATTTGCAATTACGCGAAGACAGAAGGGCACATCAATTAAAAGCTTACGAAGAGCAGCAAAAATTTATAGCAGATAACAAAGCGTTTATTGAGCGTTTTAAAGGTACATTCTCTAAAACCAATCAGGTCAATTCGCGTGAGCGTATGCTTGAGAAACTGGAAATTATAGAAGTTGATGAAGTTGATAATTCAGCATTGAAATTACGATTTCCTCCAGCGCCTCGTTCAGGAGATTATCCGGTAACGGTTAAAGATTTATCGAAATCTTACGATGATCATATTGTGTTTAAAAATACGAATATGTCTATTGCCCGAGGCGAGAAAGTGTCATTTGTTGGACGTAATGGTGAAGGAAAATCAACTATGATTAAAGCTATTATGGGTGAAATTGAGGTAGAAGGACAATGTGGTTTGGGTCATAATGTTAAAGTGGGGTACTTTGCACAAAATCAAGCTTCATTATTAGACGAAAACTTAACTATTTTCCAAACGGTTGATGAGGTTGCCGAAGGAGATATTCGTACACAGATTAAAACTATTTTAGGTGGTTTTATGTTTAAAGGTGATGATATCGATAAGAAAGTGAGTGTGCTTTCTGGAGGTGAGAAAACCCGTTTAGCCATGGTAAAATTGCTTCTAGAACCGGTTAATCTATTAATTCTCGATGAGCCTACGAATCACCTGGATTTAAAGTCGAAAGATGTTTTAAAAGAAGCGTTGAAGAATTTCGACGGCACTTTAATTCTGGTATCACATGACCGTGATTTCCTTCAGGGATTGTCGCAAAAAGTATTCGAATTTAAAGATCAGCGAGTGATTGAACATTTTGAAACTATTGATGATTTCTTACAACGTAATCGCATTGAGAGTTTAAAACAAATCGATTTAAAGGCTTAAAACTGACATCCGTCTAATAAAATCAGGCAAACCATAATTTTATTCTATTTTAGTGAACGTTAAAAAATATCCTTATAGAATATACTTTATGAAATCCTTTTTTTATTGTTTAATAGCCTTATCGTTTTTTTCCTGTAAAACGTCAACTTCAAATAAAGATCAAGTTGAAGCAAGCAAGCCAAATGTCGTTTTGTTTTATCTTGATGATAGTGGTTATGGCGATGTTGAACATAATGGAAATCCTACCATAAAAACACCAAACATCACTAAACTTAAAGAAAGTGGTGTAAGTTTTACTCAGTTTTATGTGACGGCTGCGGCATGTTCGGCTTCACGTTATTCATTACTTACAGGGCGTTATCCAGGAAGATCTGGCTTAGGCTGGTGGGTGATTGCTCCGGGAACCAAGCAGCATATTCATACTAAAGAGTTGACTTTAGCAGAAGGACTAAAATCTGAAGGTTATAAAACCGGAATGTTCGGAAAATGGCATTTGGGAACGCCTAATGAAAAGAATAATTTTACGCCTGATGCTTTGCCTTTGGCGCATGGTTTTGATGAATGGATAGGCACCAATGTATCTCATGATTATAATAATGCCATGTTACTGCAAAGTGATTCTACAGGAGAATACCCAACAAAAGGGTATAAGCTTATCGCTAAAGATTTACCATCAGATACTTTAGCCTCAGAATCGTTAACAGGGGTGTGCACCAAGGCAGCTGTGAATTTCATAAAGAAGAATAAATCGAATCCTTTTTTTGCTTACATTCCATACAATATGCCGCACTTAGGGTTGTTTGTAAGTGATAAGTTTAAAGGAAAATCTCGTAATGGTGAATTAGGCGATGTTATGGAAGAACTGGATGCGGCTATAGGCGAAATTTGTAATACCCTTGAAGAGGTTGGAGTCCGTGATAATACCATTGTTATTTTTTCTTCAGATAACGGACCATGGATAAAATGGAGTACTCGTTCTGATAGTGAAAAGTATGGCGACACCCGTTTAAAAGTGGGCTATGCTACACCGTTTCGAGATGGCAAAGGATCAACCTGGGAAGGTGGTCACCGTGTACCGGGAATCATCAGTTGGCCTGCCAAAATTAAAGGAGGTAGAAATGAGCAAACACCAATTAGTACATTAGATATTCTGCCAACGGTTTTATCTATTGCAGGAGCAGAATTACCAAACGACAGAACTATTGATGGTCGTGATATTAGTGCTTTGCTGTTCAATGAAACCGTTCCTTCAGAATTTAAAAATTTCGAATTTTTCTATTCATACGATGATAATTATCCGTCTGCCATTAGAAAAGATACCTGGAAATTACACACTCGTATAGGGTCGCAAACCGGTAATGATTACGGATTTGTGGCTTCAAAAGAAACTCCTTTATTATTTCAGGTTGAAGAAGATTTAGGTGAACGGATTGATGTGGCTAACGAGCAGCCGGAGTTGGTTTCAAAATTATTAACCGAGTTTGAGTCCTTTGAAAAGCAATTAAAAGCAGAAGGTAGTTTTTGGGATCAATAGTAATTCAGATTTCATATTTTAATGCTTAAATCACTTTACTTTCTTGAATTTTGTGAATACTTATTTAGGTATTACTTTTCTATCTTTGCCTTATGGGTAAAACAATTGACGTACGAACTGTTAATGTGGTTCAGTATATAAAACCGTTGCGAGAGGGTGGTTCTATGCCAGCCATAGTTAATGCCGACGACGATTTTCTTTATGTTTTAAAGTTTCGCGGTGCTGGACAAGGTAAAAAGGCTTTGATTTCGGAATTGATGGGTGGTGAATTAGCCAGAACTTTAGGATTGAAAGTGCCGGAACTGGTATTTATGAATTTAGATGATTCCTTCAGTAAAACCGAACCGGATGAAGAAATTCAGGATTTACTCAAGTTTAGTGTAGGCCTTAATTTGGGGCTGCATTTTCTGTCGGGAGCCATAACGTTTGATCCGTTAGTGAATACGGTCGATGCAGCAACGGCTTCTAAAATTGTACTTCTTGATAGTCTAGTTAGTAATATAGATCGTACGGTGAAGAATACCAATTTACTTAGTTGGAATAACGAATTATGGGTTATTGATAATGGCGCTAGTTTCTATTTTCATCACAATTGGGCATTATATAAAAATCATTTAACCCGAACGTTTCCCTTAATTAAAGACCATGTTCTGTTACCATGGGCAACACAATTAGAAACTGCTGCTATTGAAATTAAAGAAGCATTTACTCAAGAAAGGTTGGAAGAAATCATAGCTCTTATTCCTGAAGATTGGTTGTTAGATGAAGCTGAAGCGATGCATCCGGAAGCGATGCGACAGGCTTATATGGAATATTTCCAGGCTAAATTAGCGATGATTGATAAACTGGTTAAAGAGGCGGAAGATGCAAGATAAAATCAAGTTTGAATATGCTATCATTCGGTTAGTTCCTAAAGTGGAGCGTGGTGAGTTTTTTAATATTGGAGCGATTGTATATGCCAAGCAAAGTAAGTTTCTAGGAGTAAAGTATCATGTTGATATTGTTAAATTGGAAGCTTTTTGCAAGGAGGTAGATATTAATCTCATCAATAAATATCTTGAAGCATGGAAAATGGTTTGTGAAGGAAACACTGCTGGAGGTCGTATTGGAGCCTTAGATTTACCAGATCGATTTCATTGGTTAACTGCTTCTCGTAGTACTATCATACAAAGTTCCGAAGTCCACTCCGGGCTGTGTTCAAACCCGGAACAGACGCTGGATGATATTTTTCAAAAGTTTGTGTTGTAAAACTATTGCTTAAATAGTTTAAAACTCAAAACTTCGTCACAGTATTCTACGGTAATTTTAGTTCTAATAATGTTATCAGGAAGTTCGAATTTGCGTTTAAAAAGGGCAGAGGGATAACAGTACGAATGTCTTGAAGGTGTGTTTTTTTCTGGAGTTTTATCGGGGCGTCTTCGTTCGGTGGTTACCACTAAATTGTCTCCTGCGATATAAAAATTAAAATCATCTTTAATATATCCCGGAATTTTTAATTCGTAATGATAATGATGTTCGGTTTCTTTAATGTTGGCTTGAGTAAGATTGGAGGTTTTACTTAAGGTTTTTTTGTGCTGTAAAGCTTCTTGTCTGTTGTAAAACGAAGCGTATGAAGGTTTCTTGTCTACATTAGTGTCTGGTGTCATGGTGTTGCTGTTTGTTTTAGTTTGTAGTTGGTGAAATAAAAGCAGCCATTGCGTAAGCTAAATAAGCTTGCATTAAGGATCAGGGTCAAAGTATGTGTCACATACCAAGGAGAGGATTCTAAAGATAAGAATTAAAACGAGAAAACAAGTTAACATATGTTAAAATTTTGTGTTAATTCATTAAATATCAATAGAGTAAAATGGTGTTTTCGCAGGTGGATTTTACAGAAACTCTAAAAGTTTTTTCATTCCAATGGTAGCATTTTCAGGAATAACAGTTAGGTTGGGATTGTTGTTGATGTTAGGTTTCGGGTCAATATAGTACGTGTGTGTGTTACTAGGAATATAATGTCTAAGACCGGCAGCTGGATAAACCTGCATCGATGTGCCTATAATCAATAAAATATCAGCAGTTTGACAAATGCTCATGGCCGTATTTATCATAGGGACTGCTTCTCCAAACCAAACAATATGCGGTCGTAGCTGATAGCCTTTCGCACAGGTGTCACCAATTTTTAAATCGGTACTCCAGTCTATAATATCATCCTCATCATAGGTGCTTCGAACTTTTAGTAATTCACCATGCAAATGAATTACCTTAGTGCTTCCGGCGCGCTCGTGTAAATCATCAACATTTTGGGTGATGATAGAAACATCATACTGTTTTTCTAATTCGGAGATAGCTTTATGTGCAGCATTGGGCTCGACTTCAAACAGTTGTTTTCTACGTTGGTTATAAAACTCTAGAACCAACTCTGGGTTAGCCTGAAAACCTTCAGGTGTAGCTACCTGCATCACATCATGACCTTCCCACAGTCCATTTTCATCTCTAAAGGTTTTTATGCCACTTTCGGCACTCATTCCGGCTCCGGTAAGAACAACAATGTGTTTTTTCATTTCTAAGTTAATTACTAAATGAGGGTAAAGCTTTCGTGGTATAAATTTATTAATTTTGGAGCATGATAGACGAAAAACTTTTAGAGTATTTAGAAACGTATTTAACCGATTCACGCCGAGAAAAATTCCATAAAGTTCTGGCACAACGTACCAAACATTTTACAGTAGCTACCGAAGATGTTTACCAGTTACATAATACCAGTGCGGTGATACGCAGTTGTGATGTATTTGGTATACAAGAAGTGAATATTGTTGAAGAACGGAACTCTAAACGCATCGACAGAGAAATTGCTATGGGGGCGCAAAAGTGGGTGGATTTAAATCGCTATCATACTGTAAAGGATTGCATTGCTGATTTAAAACAAAAGGGGTATCAAATTGTAGCGACCACACCGCATACCAATGATTGTGAGTTGCATGAATTCGATGCCACTAAAAAGTCTTGTTTTTTCTTCGGAAGAGAAACAGAAGGTTTATCGGATGAGGTTTTAAATGCAGCCGATAGTTATTTAAAAATTCCGATGTCGGGTTTTACCGAGAGTTTGAATATATCAGTGAGTGCAGCGATTATTCTTCAGCATGTCACCACTAAATTAAAGCAAAGCAATATCGATTGGCAATTAACCGAAGAAGAAAAGCTAGAGAAGCGTTTAGACTGGGTGAAAAAAACAATCAAAAGCTACGATGATATTGTAGCGCGGTATTACGAGAATTAGTCAGTATTTAAAATCGTGTCTGTCTCTGCAATTCGTGAATTGAACTCTTTGCTAAACTTAATTAACGAATCGAGAAGAATCATTTGATTGTGTTCTTTAAGTAAGTCTTCATTAAGTGTTTTGGTATCGCAATAATCGAAGAATAAAGGAATGTGTTTGGGATCTATGTTTAAATCGTTTTTCAGTAGATTTTCAGAAAAAAAATTATTCGTATTAAAAAGAGAGTAGAAGCTTTTATATGTCATGGGTTTTACAGGATTTTCTTTAACTTTTTTAGATTTAAACAGGTCTTTAACAAGGTCTATTAACAACGTTAAATCGCCTTGTGGGTTAGGAGGAGGCTGATACAAATACGGCCTGTTTTTTATGTCGTTTTGTATTTGTGTCGCAAGATTAGCTTGATATTTATTAGTACTAAATTTAGGTGTGTTACTTAGGTTTACGGTTCCTAATGTGTTCACTTGTGTTTTTAGTTCAATGATATTAGTTGTTTTGAAGTGTTTGTCTTGAACTATAAGATTTTGAGGTTTATAAAATGCTGAAGAAAATAATAGGGTATCGCTAACCGATGCTTCTATGGAAAAATCGCCCTCTTCATTGGTGTAAGTGTAATCGCGTGTAGTGAGATTGAAAACCCCGATATTTTTTGCGGTTGATTTTTCATTGTAAACTTTTCCCGTAATGGTTTGAGCTGAAATACTTGCTGAAAAAACAAAGAGTAGAAGCCAGGTATAATTATTCATAAACACGATTTGTAAGTTAATTCGTGTTTTAAATTAGTGCATTATGCGTTTTCTGTAAGGACTTTTGTGAAAGTTTAACGTTCTAATTAACAAATTTTTAAAAGTTGATAAATAAAAAAAGGAAGCCAAAACAGCTTCCTTTTCAATTATATAATTTTTGTTTTAACGTTCTCGGTTTAACAGCTTATATTCTTCATAACATTCACTAATAGCATCCAGAATCTGCAAATCGTTTGCGGTTTGTATAAACTCTTTCGAGTAGTTACACTGACTAACGATTTCATCTAAATCTACACGATCTATATTTAGTAATGCCATGAGCATTTCTCTGTCGAAACGCGATGCCAGAAGGTTGCGTATTTCGTCATCTTGTTTCATCTTTTTGAGCTTACGCATTTCGTTTGGCTTTTTTCCAAAAGCGCGATGTAAAAAGTCGGCAGGATTAAAAATAGAACCAACAATTTTAGATAATGCTCCGGTTGAGTTCGCTTCGTAACCAGTACTTGGTAAGCCTGAAATCTGGTATCTATAGTTGTCGTTGATTACAGGAACCTGTTTAACATCGACTTCTAAATACCCTGTTAATTTCAACTGATTAACAACAACTTCTTCAAGCGCTAAAGCCAATTCAGTTAACTCAATGGTTGCCGAACCAAATTTAAGCCAGTCGTTGGTGACACGAACTTTAATGGATTTAAAGCCTAAAAACGATAAGTGTAAGGTGTCGTTTGGTTTGGCGCTAATTTCAAATTCTCCTTGTTTATTTGTGGCCGTACCAATAACCTGATTCAGGTTAACGATGTTCACATTTTCTAAAGGTTTACCATCGGAAGAATTAACTACTACTCCTAAAGCTTTTTCGGCTTCCTGTGCAAAACTAATAGTTGAAAAAACTAAAAATAAGAAAAGTAGTAGGTAATTTTTCATGTAAATTAAATAACGCTTATACGTTTATAAAAGTACTAAACTAATAAATATAATAAGGCGTCAATAATTTTTTTTGACTTAAAATTAACAAAACAGCATCTTAACGTCTTGAACGTCTTGGTCTTGAAATGTTTGAATTATTTGATCTTGAATCGCCTCCTTCAGAACGTCTTTTTGGTCTGCCAGATTTATCACCGTTTGAGGCTTTAAAATCTCCAGAACGTCTTGGACGCCCATCTTTATTTCCGCCACGTCTTTCTCCACCTTTAGAACCAGAACGTTTTTTGCCATCGCGTCTTCCGCCGCCACCGCGGTTTTCAGAAACTTCAACATTTACAAAGCGTCCTTCGTGTTTAAAGTCAGTAAAGTGTGCAAGCACTTGTTCTCTAAGTTCGTTTTCGGTATTAAAGAAAGAAAAACTGTCTTTAGTTTCAACCTTAAAGACATCATCTCTACCAAGATTTAATTGGTCTTTTAAGAAGTCTTTTAACTTCATCCAATCGAAACCATCTTTAGAACCAACGTTAATAAAGTAACGAGTAGAATCGTTTTTACCGCCTTTAAATTCGCGCTCGCTTTCGTCTCTGTTGCTTCCTTCAGAAACATTAAGATCTTTCGATTTTTGATAATAGTTGAAGAAACGCGTAAACTCAACCGAGAATACTTTCTTAATTAATTCTTCTTTAGAGGTGTCTTCAAATAACTCGTTAATACTGGTTAAGTACTTATCAATTTCGTGATTAATTTCAGTATTGTGAATTTTATTAGCAAGTGACATTAACTGAACTTCGCAAATTTCCATACCGTTTGGAATGTCTTTTTTGTCGAATTCTTTTTTAATGATACGCTCGATGCTTTTTATTTTACGAACCTCACTTTTTGAAACGATGACCATAGATACCCCTGTTTTACCAGCACGTCCCGTACGACCAGAACGGTGGGTATAGGTTTCTACTTCGTCAGGTAACTGGTAGTTGATTACGTGAGTCACATCATCAACATCAATACCACGAGCAGCGACATCAGTAGCAACAAGCATTTGAATCTGGTTTTTACGGAAGGCATTCATAACCAAATCACGTTGATTCTGACTTAAATCGCCGTGTAAAGCACCAGCGTTGTATCCGTCTTCAATAAGTTGTTCTGCTACTTTTTGAGTGTCTCTTTTAGTACGACAGAACACTACTGAGAAAATATCAGGGTTCGCATCGGCTAAACGTTTTAAAGCCTGGTAACGGTCTCTGGCGTTTACTAAATAGTATTCGTGAGAAACGTTGTTAGAACTTTCATTTTTGTTACCCACAGTAATTTCGTGCGGGTTGTGCATAAAGTCTTTTGCTATAGCAGCAACCTCTCTTGGCATGGTTGCCGAGAATAACCAGGTACTTTTATCAGCAGGTGTGTGCGATAAAATATCATTAATGTCTTCTTTGAAACCCATGTTTAACATTTCATCGGCTTCATCTAAAACTGAATATTCAATTTTAGTGATATCAACAAGGTTACGGCTAATCATATCTTTCATACGACCAGGCGTTGCCACAATAATTTGTGCACCACGCTTAATATCTCTAGCTTGATCGGTAATGCTGGCACCACCGTAAACGGCAACAACATTAAGTCCGTTGCAGTATTTACCGTATGCTTTTAATTCGTTTGTAATTTGTAAACAAAGCTCACGTGTAGGCGATAAAATTAAACCTTGCGTTGTACGACTGTTTATATCTATTTTTTGAAGCATTGGAAAACCAAAGGCAGCCGTTTTACCAGTACCCGTTTGTGCTAAAGCCACAAGGTCACGCTCAGATTCCAAAAGAACTGGAATGGCTTTTTCTTGTACTTCACTTGGTTTTACAAAACCTAAATCTGTAATTGCTTGTAATAGGTCATTATTAAGGCCTAAATCATGGAATGTGCTCATGCTTTTATATAAGTATTCGATTATGTTATGTAGTGTTACATAAGAAGAGAATCGACATACTTAAACCTAAACTTCTAGTAACACATCCTCACTCTGAGGAATACACCCTTTCGGGATTTCAAGCGGCAAAGATAGGCTTTTATTTGTCAATATCACTATTTTGTGATTTCCTTATGAATTAAAGCCAGTATTTTATTGAGAATCGGGTTTCTGTTATCAGTATTCCAAACGGCCGAAAGAATGGTGCGTTGCGGAATTTTATCGAGTTCAATGAATTTTATACTTGACATAGAATGGTTTTGAAGTGATTTCGGAACGATGGAAATACCGAAGTTATTTTCAACCAGTTTATAAATAGAATCGGCATGGATGGTATTGTGCGATACTAATGGTGAAAAGCCACTATGATGAAAAATATCCATGACATTCTCGTAATATGACGCGCTGTATTCGGGATCAAATAAAATAAAAGGTTCCTGTTTTAGTTGCGACAGATTGGTGAAAGTTTCCGAATCAATGGGATGATGTTTAGGTAGTACCAGACAAAAAGGTTCTTTTAAAACCGGTGTTGACATCAAGCCTTTGGGAATACGATCCAACCTTACAAAACCAATATCGATATCCTGAGAAATCAAACCCTCAATCTGTTTGTTATTATCCATTTCCTTTAAACTGAACAAAATGCTGGGATGCGATTTGGTAAACTTTAATAATAAATCGGGTATTATGTTCTGCATAGCTGAACCAACATAGCCAAAGTTTAACTGGCCGTCCTTGCCATCTTCCAGTAATTTGGCATGATGCAAAATGCCTTCTAAACTTTTTAAGTTTTTCGAAATTTCTTCTTTTAAATAAAGACCTGTAGGAGTGAGTTTCACCTGTCTATTATGTCGATCAAAGAGCTTGACTTCTAGACCGTCTTCCATTTCTTTAATTTGTCGGCTTAAGCCCGGTTGAGAGATGAATAGCTTTTCAGCAGCCTTTCTAAAGTGTAAAGTTTCTGCAACTGCTAAGAAATATTTTAAATGTCTGAATTCTATTTGATAACTCATAGTTATTATTTGTTTACAATAATAGTATTATTAGGTATCAAATTTATCGATAATTTTGTAGAAATAAATGAATATTCAACTTTAATAATATAAATATGTTTGTATACGGGGTAGATAAACTTACTGTAGATAAGGTACTTGACATAGCTTCAGGGAAAATGAAAGGGGTGTTAACCGAGTATGCGATTGCAAAGGTTAATGAATGTAGAGCGAAGGTAGAAGTTATGGCCAATTCCAGTAAGGCTGTATATGGTATAAATACAGGGTTTGGTCCCTTGTGTGATGTGAAAATATCACCGGCTGAAACCTGTTTGCTTCAGAAAAATTTATTGATTACCCATGCAGTTGGAGTAGGAAATCCTATAGATAAGGAATTGTCTAAAATCATGTTGATTTGTAAAGTTCATGCCTTAAGTCGTGGGTTTTCAGGGATACGTTTAGAGGTTATCGAGCGTATTATTTACTTTATTGAAAACGATTTATTACCAGTAGTACCAGAGCAAGGTTCGGTAGGAGCTTCAGGAGATTTAGCGCCATTATCACATTTGTTTTTACCATTATTTGGAGAAGGAGAGTTTTGGAGTGGTAACGATATTGTTCCAGCTAAAGATGTTTTAAAAGCGCATAACTTAGAACCTATTGAGTTAGCTGCTAAAGAAGGTTTAGCCTTGATTAACGGAACACAATTTATCTTGGCACACGCTATTCAAGGTTTAAAGAAAATGGAGTATCTTTTGGATTTAGCCGATGTTGCCGGAGCTATGAGTTTAGAAGGCTACCAGGGAAGTGCGTCGCCTTTTAAGGAATTATTGCATAGTATTCGTCCGTTTCAAGGAAATTTAAAGGTAGCTGAGCGTATGCGTATGTTGTTTGAAAATTCTAATAATATCAAGTCGCACGAAAACTGTGAGCGCGTTCAGGATCCGTATTCTATGCGTTGTATTCCGCAGGTACATGGAGCATCAAGAAATGCGTATTATCACTTGAGTGAATTGGCTGAGATCGAAATGAATTCGGTAACCGATAATCCAATTGTGTTGAGTGAAGTTGAAGCAATTTCAGGAGGAAACTTCCACGGACAACCTTTAGCGATGGCATTAGACTACGCTTCGATTGCAGCTTCAGAATTAGGAAATATTGCAGACAGACGTTGTTATTTATTACTGGAAGGTAAGTTTGGTTTACCAAGATTACTAACGGCAAGTGGCGGATTGAATAGTGGATTTATGATACCACAATACACAACAGCGGCTTTAGTAACTGAAAATAAATCCTTGTGTTTTCCACCTTCAGCCGATAGTGTACCCACCTCTTTAGGTCAGGAAGATCATGTATCTATGGGAAGTATTTCAGGACGTAAGTTTAATCAGATTTTAGGAAACATCGAGAAGATTTTTGCCATAGAATTAATGTATGCGGCTCAGGCCATGGAGTTCAGACGTCCAAATAGTTTTTCAGTAATTCTAGAGAAAAATTTCGCGATTATAAGAAGTAAAGTGGCTAAGTTAGAAGAAGATCGCATTCTTAAAGATGACATTAATGCATTAATTCAGTTAGTAAAAACTCAGGCATTCATTGTAAAATAAACCAACTATGACATTTCAAGAATTGATACTACAAGGTATTCCATCAGAACTACCAGCAAAATATAATTATCCTGCAGATGCTAACAGAGCACCAAAGCGAAAAGATATTTTAAGCAAAGACGAAAAGCAATTAGCGATTCGTAATGCGTTGCGTTATTTTCCAAAAGCGTGGCATGAGGAATTAGCACCTGAGTTTGCTCAGGAGTTAAATGATTTTGGAAGAATTTATATGTATCGTTTTAAGCCAGCATATAAAATGTATGCGCGTGGTATTGAAGACTATCCAGCAAAAACGGTTCAGGCCGCTGCTATTATGTTGATGATTCAAAATAATTTAGATCCAGCGGTGGCGCAACACCCAGAAGAGTTAATCACCTACGGCGGTAACGGAGCAGTCTTCCAAAATTGGGCGCAGTACCTGTTAACCATGCAATATTTAGCAACGATGACAGATGAACAAACTTTGCATATGTATTCTGGTCACCCCATGGGATTATTTCCTTCTTCAAAACATGCGCCTCGAGTCATTGTAACTAATGGTATGATGATTCCGAATTATTCAAAACCTGATGATTGGGAAAAATTCAACGCACTGGGAGTGACGCAATATGGACAAATGACAGCAGGGTCTTTTATGTATATCGGTCCTCAGGGTATTGTTCACGGTACAACCATTACCGTAATGAATGCCTTCAGAAAGAAATTACCAAAAGGAGACACACCAGCAGGTAAAATATTTTTAACAGCAGGATTAGGTGGTATGAGCGGCGCTCAGCCTAAGGCAGGAAATATTGCAGGTTGTATCACAATTGCAGCCGAAGTGAATGAAAAAGCAGCAACCAAACGATACGAACAAGGTTGGGTTGATGTGCTGGTTGATAATTTAGATGATTTAGTTGCTCGTGTAAAAACCGCTCAGGAAACGAAAGAAGTGGTTTCTATTGCCTTTATAGGAAACGTGGTAGATGTTTGGGAGCGTTTTTATGAAGAAGATATTTTCATTCATGTAGGTTCCGATCAAACCTCATTACATATTCCATGGACTGGAGGTTATTATCCTGTTGGATTAACGTATGAAGAATCTAATCGATTAATTAGTGAGGAACCAGAAGTATTTAAAGAAAAAGTACAGGCATCATTGCGCAGACATGCCGATACGATCAATAAACATGCTGAAAGAGGTACATATTTTTTTGATTACGGAAATGCCTTTTTATTAGAGGCGTCTCGCGCAGGCGCCGATGTGATGGCCGAGAATAAAATCGATTTTAAATACCCATCGTATGTTCAGGATATTTTAGGGCCGATGTGTTTCGATTATGGTTTCGGACCATTCCGTTGGGTGTGTACTTCAGGAAAACCGGAAGATCTAGACAAAACCGATGAAATCGCCATGAATGTGCTTCAGGAAATTATGAAACATTCACCTCAGGAAATTCAGTTGCAAATGCAGGATAACATCACTTGGATTAAAGATGCCAAGAAGAATAAAATGGTGGTTGGTTCGCAGGCTCGTATTTTATATGCCGATGCCGAAGGTCGTGCTAAAATAGCGGAAGCTTTTAATAACGCAGTTGCGGCAGGACAAATTGGTCCTGTGGTTTTAGGTCGCGATCACCACGATGTGAGCGGAACCGATTCTCCTTACCGTGAAACTTCAAATATTTACGATGGTAGTAAATTTACTGCCGATATGGCGATTCATAACGTGATTGGAGATAGTTTTAGAGGCGCTACCTGGGTGTCAATCCACAATGGTGGCGGTGTAGGCTGGGGTGAAGTGATGAATGGTGGTTTCGGAATGGTTCTAGATGGCACGGTTGAAGCTGATGCGAAATTGAAAAACATGTTGTTTTTCGATGTAAACAACGGTATTGCTAGAAGAAGCTGGGCGAGAAATGAAGAGGCTTTATTTGCTATTAAACGTGAAATGGAGCGTACACCAAATTTAACGGTGACAATCCCTAACTTAGTCGAAGACGATTTATTGGAAAATTTATTTTAATGCGTACACTATTTAAAAATATAAAAGAATTACTTCAGGTAAGAGCAGCAGGTTTAAATTTTGTAGCTGGTGAGGCTATGAACGAATTACCAACCATAAAAAATGCTTACCTGTTGGTTGAAGATGGTATCATAAAGGATTTTGGTTCAATGACCGATTGTCCGAATATTGAAATCGATGAGGTCGTTGATGCTACTGGAAAAATGATTTTACCAACTTGGTGTGATTCACATACTCATTTGGTATATGCAGGAAACCGTGAAAGCGAATTTGTCGATAAGATCAAAGGCTTATCCTATCATGAAATTGCAGCTAAAGGTGGAGGGATATTAAATTCGGCAAAAAAATTACAGGAAACTTCTGAAGACGATTTATATGAGCAAACCAGAGTACGTTTAGATGAAATAATTGCTTTGGGTACAGGAGCAGTGGAAATCAAATCGGGTTACGGATTAACAGAAGATTCCGAATTAAAAATGCTTCGTATTATTAAACGTTTAAAGGAGAATTATAATCTTCCTATAAGAGCGACGTTTTTAGGAGCACATGCAGTTCCGGTAGAATATAAAGAAGACAAAGCTGGGTATCTAAAGATGTTGGTAGACGTATTAATGCCTAAAATTGCAGAAGAAAACCTTGCAGAATTTGTTGATATCTTTTGTGAAGAAGGTTATTTTTCAGTTGCAGATACTGAGTTTATTATGGAGGCAGGTAAGCGTTATGGTTTAATCTCAAAAATTCATGTAAATCAGTTTACGTCTATTGGTGGCGTGCAAGCCGGAGTAAAACATGAAGCACTTTCGGTAGATCATTTAGAAGAAATGCGAGATGAAGATATTGAAGTGTTGAAAGGCTCGAAAACCATGCCAGTAGCTTTGCCAGGCTGTTCCTTCTTCTTAAGTATTCCGTATACACCAGGGCGTAAAATGATTGATTCAGGTTTACCTTTAGCTTTGGCAACCGATTATAATCCGGGATCTTCACCATCGGGAAACATGAATTTCGCTGTATCGGCAGCGTGTATAAAAATGAAGCTAACGCCAGAAGAAGCAATAAACGCCGCAACCCTTAATGGGGCTTACGCTATGGGACTTCAGGATACTGTTGGAAGTATTAGCGTAGGTAAAGAAGCCAATTTAATTTTGACGAAACCAATAAATTCTTATAACTTTATCCCATATTCATTTGGTGCAAATCAAATCGAATCGGTTTATATAAAGGGTAAAACTATTGTATAAACTTTTAACTACCAAACTAAACTAAATAAGGCGTGTAATTTACACGCCTTTATTTTTTTTCTATAATCGATTTTTGAATTATTTCTTTAAATTCTTAATACGTTGTAAAAGCGTCGGATGAGAATAATGCATAAACACATACGCCGGATGTGGTGTTAAATTACTCAAGCTATTTTTAGATAGTTTTTTTAATGATGTAATTAAAGGCTCAGCTTTATAGGTGTTTTTCGCGTAATCATCAGCTTGATATTCAAACTTGCGTGAAAAAAGATTCATAATTAATCCGGTGATTTCAGAAATAGGCGAATATAGCATTCCGAAAGCGATTAAACCAATATGAAAACTTGTAATGTCGACTCCTAATGCGTTTGAAAGTAGTGGGTTTGAAATAAAAAGCGATAAAACATAAAGCATAACACCGGTAAGCAAAACAGAAGAAACTAAATTGAAAATAATGTGTTTCTTTTTATAATGTCCCACTTCGTGAGCTAAAACGGCAACAATTTCTTCATCTTCTAAATCATTAATCAAAGTATCGTAAAGCGTCACGCGTTTTTCTCTACCAAATCCAGAAAAATAAGCATTGGCTTTAGTGCTGCGTTTGGAACCGTCAATCACAAAGATTTTATCCAGTTTAAAACCAACGGTATTGGCATACGCCGAAATTTTGTCCCTTAAATTACCTGCTTCTAAAGGGGTTTGTTTGTTGAATAATGGTACAATAAGTTTCGAATAAAACATATTCATAAATACAGTAAAAACAGTAACCAACCCCCATGCATATAACCAGAACTGTTCTTTGGTTACCTGGTAAAACCAAATGATTAGAGCCAGAATACTACCTCCGACAACAACCATCATCAGCCAACCTTTTATTTTGTCAAGAATGAAGGTTTTTAGAGTTGTTTTGTTGAAACCAAATTTCTCTTCAATTACAAATGTGCTGTAGTACGAAAACGGTGTGGTTAAAATATCACTTCCAATCATAATGATTCCGAAGAATATTAACGCCACAATAATAGGGTTTTCACTATAGGTTCTGGCTATGTTATCAATAAATTCGAAACCATCAAAAAGTAGAAAACCTAAAGTTAATACGATAGAAAATGTTGAGGTTATAATTCCGAATTTATATTTGGTCGTCTTATATCTTTGCGATTTTTTATATTCCGATTCATCATAAACATCCTGTAAATCTTTAGGTAAAGCATCATTAAAATGTTTGGCGTTAAGCGAATCTAAAATTTTATCAACAATAAAATTGATGACAATTATAGCTACAATAATATAAAATAGGGTAGTAGAGGTCATGGTGTTATTTGAAATTTCGTTGACGTTTGGCTTCAAAAATCAGGATGCCGGCGGCTACCGATACATTCATGGAATCGATTTCACCTTGCATGGGAATAATGATGTTTTGTGTTGAATGTTGCAGCCATGCATTACTTAATCCTGTGGCTTCAGTACCAACAACAATGGCTGTTGGTTTAGTGAAATCCTGAGTGTGATAATTTGCCGATGCTTGTAACGCAGCACAGTAAATATTAATGTTTTGTGAGTTTAAAAATGAAATGATTTCTTCGGTGGTTCCTGTGGCAATTTGGTTGGTAAATACACAACCCACACTCGAACGTATAATGTTAGGGTTGTATAAATCGGTTTTAGGATTAGCAATAATAACGGCATCTGCGTTGGCGGCATCTGCTGTTCTTAATAGCGCACCAATATTACCCGGTTTTTCAGGGGCTTCAGCAACTAAAATTAAAGGTGTTTCGGTATTGAATTTTAAAGTTTCGAAGTCATGTGTTTTGCTTTTTGCAACCGCTAAAACCCCCTCGGTTGTATCTCTATAGGCTAACTTTTCGTAAACTTCTTTCGAGATTTCAATTAGATTCGTATTGGGTTTAATGAATTCACTAACTTGAGTTTCAGAAATTAAATCGGGATAAAATAAAACAGTATCCAGTTGATAGCCTCCTTTTACGGCTAATGAAAGTTCACGAACCCCTTCAATTAAAAATAATCCCGATTTTCTACGCTCACGAGATTTATCCTTAAGTTGAACCAGTTGTTTTATATACGAATTCTGTATGCTTGTTATTTGCTTGCTCATATGGGACAAAATTAGTTGTTTTCGTGTAATATATCCTGATTTTAGTCGACAAACCAAATTAACCAATCAAAATTATATTATGAAGCACATACTTGTATGTTTAGCGTTTTTTGCTTTTCTCTCTTGTAAACAAAAATCTACAGAAATATCTAACAAAGTTGAAAATTCCCAAATAGAAGTTAAGTCTAAATTTCCTGAACCTTTGTCAATGGTTTTTAAAGCCCATGGAGGTATTAAACAATGGAAATCTATGAAATCGCTAGAGTTTACAATGAATAAACCGGATGGAAATGAGGTTACTTCTGTGAACTTAATAAATAGAAAGTCGCTCATTAGTATGCCAAAACACAGTTTAGGGTATGATGGTAGTTTGGTTTGGTTATTAAATAAAGATACCCTGACTTATAAAGGAAAAGCAAAGTTTTATTATAATTTAATGTTCTATTTTAATGCCATGCCTTTTGTGTTTTCAGATGAAGGCATTCGTTACACAGAATCAGAACCTTTACTATTTGAAGGAAAAACGTATCCGGGAATTAAAATTTCATATGATAAGGGAGTAGGCGAGTCGTCAGAGGATGAATATGTTTTATATTATGATGAAGTAACACACAGAATGGCATGGTTAGCTTATACGGTTACTTATTTTTCAAAGGAAAAATCGAAGAAATTCAATTTCATTAAATACGATAAGTGGCAGGAGATTGGCGGATTATTGGTGCCAAAAGTTTTGCAATGGTATCAAGTAGAAAACAATTTACCAACTATGGTAAGAAATAATGTGGAATTCACTAATGTAAAACTTTCTACAAAAGCATTTAGCAATGAGATTTTCGAGAAGCCGGAAAAAGCTATTGTTGTAAATTAATCTAATATGTTTTCATCGAAATAATTACTCAATAGCGCTACCACATAGCTATAGCTCTCCATACCTTTACTTTGTTGGTTCGCTTTAAGGTAGTTGTTGTAAAAGATTTTAAAAAACGGTTCTAAAGGATTTTGATGGGCTTCCCAGAAGTCGCGCGTTTCTTTATAGTTTTTAAGAATGCCCTCATTTACGTCGGCCACCAAATCTTCGTAAAGACATTCATCTCTAAAATAAATTTCGTTTAGACAGTAGCGTAAACCAAAGGTGTAACCCGCATAATTAAAATAGATGTCGTTGTGATTGATTGCTGCTAAACATCCAATAAAATTGGCTTCATTTTCGGCAGCATAACCCAATTGATGGGCAATTTCATGTGATGAGGTAGTGGGGATTTTAATGGTTGGAATGATCGCATCAACCTGAGCTTCGTTGGTTAACGGATTTAAATAGCCGCTAAAGCCCATGTACGTTAAAGGGTAGCTGAATAATGATTTTTTTACGCTTTTCGGATGGTATTCCAAATGTGGAAATATCGATTTTAAAGATTCGTATCCTTGTGGAGCCATATTTAAAATCTCCGATGTATTGTAAGGCATCGTCACCTTAACCGTATCATTATTTGTAATTTTTAACTGTAAGGCATTCGATTTTTTAATGAGTTTTTGAGTAACATCAACCAGCTGTTCTGTGGTGTAATCGTAGTTCAGATTCAGATTTTCATGTAAGGGTAAACGGTGATAATTCAATCCCCAGCACAAGTGAAACAAAAAAAAGATTATCGAAACGGCTGCTGTAACATCAATAATCCAGTTTTTAGTGTCTTTCCAGATACGGATTCGGTTAAAATACAACCACCGCAGAATATAAATGATAGCCAAAGCATAGATAAGATCACCAAACGAAAACGGTAACCAGCCAAGTGTGTATCGAAACAGTTTCGAAATTATAGGGTACAGTCCATTACTGTAATAAGTTTCAATAAATTCAGGATATTTGCCCAGTAACTTAACAAGTAGATATTGCGGAATGATAAGCAGGGCAATAATAGTCTTTTTCTTTTTCAGCATAATCCAAAAATAATAAAAATAAGTACCCGATGGTCGCTGTTTATCGGTTAAGGTTCCTTCCTGCTGTCCGTTTTATCTTTTTTTGTCATGGTTCCAGAAAAAGGATGCCACTTCCATCAGGAGTAGCGACCAGAATCTGTGCGTTTTTGCTACCTTTGCAGTACTAAAACTATATACAAATGAGTTCAGAAATAAGACAACTTCAACCCCAGCAATTATGGAATAAATTCGCCGATTTAAATGAAGTACCGCGCCCTTCTAAAAAAGAAGAACGTGTTATTTTGTTTATGAAAAATTTTGGTGAAAGCTTAGGTTTAGAAACTATAGTCGACGAGGTTGGTAACGTCATCATAAAGAAACCTGCAACTACAGGCATGGAAGATAAAACAACCGTAGTGATGCAATCGCATTTAGATATGGTGCACCAAAAAAATAATGATACTGTTTTCGATTTCGATACTCAAGGTATTGAGATGTATGTTGATGGTGATTGGGTACGTGCAAAAGGTACAACCCTTGGTGCTGATAACGGTTTAGGTGTCGCTACGATTATGGCCATTTTAGAAAGTACCAATATTGCACATCCAGCCATTGAAGCTTTATTTACCATCGATGAAGAAACCGGAATGACAGGAGCTATGGGTTTAAAAGGAGGCTTACTTTCAGGAGGTATTTTGCTGAATTTAGATACAGAGGAAGATGATGAAATAGGCGTAGGGTGTGCTGGAGGTATTGATGTAACGGCAACGAGAACCTATGAAGAGGAAGAAACCCCGGAATTTAAAATAGGATTCGAAATTAAAGTAAAAGGTTTACAAGGCGGACATTCAGGAATGCAGATTCATGAAGGTTTGGGTAATGCCAATAAAATTATGAACCGTATGTTATTTGACGGGTTTGAAAATTTTGGGTTACGCATTTCTCAGATTGAAGGTGGTAGTTTACGTAACGCGATTCCTCGTGAAAGTGTTGCCGTAGTTGCTATTGATGCTATTCATGAAGAAGCGTTTTTATTAGAAACCAAGATTTTAGCCGATATCATTAAGAATGAATTAAAAACCATGGAGCCGGATTTGGAGATTTTAGTCTCTAAATGTGAAACCCCTGAAAAAATTATGGATTTAGGGGTTCAGGAAGGGTTTACCCGTGCCTTGTATGCAGCACACAATGGTGTGTACCGTATGAGTGCCGATATACCTAATCTGGTTGAAACATCTAATAACATAGCAAAGGTTATTATAAAGGAAGGAAAGATTCATGTGGGCTGTTTAACGCGTTCTTCGGTAGAAAGTTCAAAAATGGATTTAGCGAATATGTTAAGAGCTACGTTTGAATTAACCGGTTGTGAAGTGGAGTTTTCAGGAGATTATCCAGGTTGGGCACCAAATATGGATTCTGCCATTTTAAAGGTGATGACTAAGTTATATGAAGATTTAAATGGAGAACAACCCCATGTAGCTGCCTGTCATGCCGGATTGGAATGTGGTATTCTGGGACAGAATTATCCGGAAATGGATATGATTAGTTTTGGACCAAATATTAAAGGTGCGCATAGTCCTGATGAGCGTGCACAGATTTCTTCAGTTCAAAAATACTGGAATTTTGTTCTTGAAATTTTAAAGAACATTCCGAGTAAAAATTAACTTTGTTACATTTTATCGAATTTATTTGTATTTAATCGATAAAATTCACATATTTGTTTAGTGAAAAGCATTTTTTGAATGAAACATAAAGTAAGTCCCAAATGGCCCTCTAAAAAGAAACATTCAGAATAATGCTTTTTATTTTTCTACATAAAAGAGATTTGAAAATCAGGGTACAGGGTCGTAACCTGAACCACCCCACGGGTGACAGCTAAAAATACGTTTTATAGCTAGCCATCCCCCTTTAAATAAACCATATTTTTGTAAGGCTTCTTTGCTGTAATGCGAGCAGGTAGGAGTGTATCTACAGGTTGCAGGAGTTAATGGAGAAATGACCGTTTGGTAAATCTTAATTAAAAATAAAAACGGTGCAACCAATAGTTTTTTCATTCGTAAAATTACATTATCTAATGTCAGTTCGAGCGAAGTCGAGAACTTTGTTTTGTAAATTCCCAACTTGTTCCCTCGACAATATTTAATTTATAGAAAACGTCGTACCGTCTTTTCCGTCTTTAAGCTGAATACCAGCATTGGCTAGTTCATCACGAATTTGATCGGATAAAGCAAAATCTTTGTTGGCTCTGGCTTCTTGTCTTAATTTAATTAGAATATCAACCGCAGCCGATAATTTATCGGTACCTGATTCTTTTTTTGTAACATTTTCAAGACCTAAAATATCAAAAGTAAAGATGTTTATGGTCTCTTTCAATAATGCTAAATCCGCTTCTGTTAAGGTTTCTACACCTTCTTTAACCTGATTGATATATTTTACGGCTTCAAATAAATGTGCGATTAAAATAGGAGAATTAAAATCGTCATTCATCGCATCATAACACAATTGTTTCCAGGTATGGATGTTTATCGATGAGGTTTTAGAAGCTTGCAGGTTATCTAGTTGATTAATGGCATCCATTAATCTGAAGAATCCTTTTTCACTGGCTAACAAACCATCATCGGTTAGGTCTAACACACTTCTATACGACGATTGTGCAATGAAAAAACGAATGACACTGGGAGCATAAGCTTTACTGAAGAATTTGTTGTCTCCAGATAATAATTCATCCGGATTTACGGTGTTCCCTGTGCTTTTAGACATGCGCTGTCCGTTAAGCTCTAACATATTCGCATGCATCCAGTAATTAACCGGTGATTCTCCTTTAGCAGCTTCGTTTTGAGCAATTTCACATTCGTGATGTGGAAATTTTAAATCCATTCCACCACCGTGAATATCAAAACGATCCCCCAAATATTTGGTGCTCATCGCGGTACATTCTAAATGCCAGCCCGGAAACCCGTCTCCCCAAGGCGAAGGCCAGCGCATAATGTGTTGCGGCTCGGCTTTTTTCCATAGGGCAAAATCCTGCGGATTCTTTTTATCGCTTTGTCCGTCTAATTCACGGGTATTGTGAATTAAATCGTCCAGTTTTCGTTTACTTAATTTTCCGTATTCGTGCGTTTCATTAAACTTATGCACATCGAAATATACCGATCCGTTTACTTCGTAAGCGAATCCATTTTCAATAATGGTTGAAATAAGTTCAATTTGCTCAATAATATGTCCGGTTGCTGTAGGCTCAATGCTTGGTGGCAGGAAATTAAAAGTGTTCAGAATGTTATGAAAATCTACGGTGTAACGTTGTACCACTTCCATAGGTTCAATTTGTTCTAAACGTGCTTTTTTAGTGATTTTATCTTCACCGGCATCGGCATCATTTTCTAAGTGACCAGCATCCGTAATATTTCTTACATAGCGAACTTTATAGCCTAAATGCTTCAGATATCTGAAAATCATGTCGAAAGACATAAAGGTTCTAACATTTCCTAAATGTACATTACTATACACCGTTGGTCCACACACGTACATACCTACGTGGCCTTCGTTAATAGGTTTAAAAAATTCTTTTTTTCCAGTAAGTGAATTATATATTTTTACTTGTTGATCGTGAAAAAGTTGCATTGATGTTGGGTTGATAAGCAATTAGTTTAACTTAAAACTTAGTGTCTAATTTTATATAATCTAAAAATTCTCTGCGTACAGACTCTTCTTTAAATTTACCACCAAATTCTGAGGTTACGGTACTACTTTCAATATCGCGAATACCTCTTGAGTTTACACATAAGTGTTTGGCATCTACAACACATGCAACATCTTCGGTATTTAGAACCGCTTGTAGTTCTTTTACAATTTGAATGGTTAAACGCTCCTGTACTTGCGGACGTTTAGCGTAGTAATCTACAATACGATTCATTTTAGATAAACCAACAACCGAACCGTTAGAGATATAGGCAATGTGTGCTTTACCAACTATTGGTAATAAGTGATGCTCACATGTTGAATATACAGTAATGTTTTTTTCAACAAGCATTTCGCCGTATTTGTACTTATTGTCGAAAGTTGAAGCACTAGGTTTTCTCTTAGGATCTAAACCTCCAAAAATTTCTTTAACAAACATTTTAGCCACACGGTTAGGTGTACCGCTTAAACTATCGTCAGTTAAATCAAGACCTAATGTTTCCATAATGTGGCGAACATCGTCTTTAATAATTTCTATTTTTTCTTCATTAGATAATTTAAAAGCATCACCTCTTAAAGGCGTGTCTGATGAAGTTCCAATGTGGTCGTCTCCTAAAGATTCAAATTCTTCTATGTTATTCTCAATTTTCATCTGTTCTTTTCATTGTTGTTTAGTTGAATGATTGTCATGTCATTAACTAAAAAAATCACTTTAAGTTTGCAAAGATAAGCAAAACTGTTTTGTTATGATTTGTATTATTAAACAATTAATTCAGGGAATAGGTCTGTTTTTCTATGTATTAATTACACTATAAATGAAAAAAAGCTTGAATTTAATTATTCAAGCTTTTTTAATATTGTTGGGTTATAATTTTATAAGTTGAAGCTTAGAGAGAACGTAACATTTGAATTGGTTTGATCTATTGAAGCGGCATCAATTAAACCAACATTATAAAGTGGTGTTTCAAAAGAACGTTGCGATTGATCGAAAGTGACGTCGAATTTGGTATTTCCAAAGTCATAACCTAAACCAATCGAGAAGCCGTTTAAATCACCAACGGTGTTGCCATTGGCATAGGGGCTTTCCTCGTAGCGGTAACCACCTCTAAAACTCAATTGTTTTAATCTGTATTCACCGCCTATACGGTAGGTAGAAGCCGTTGTTAAAACGTCGCTCATAATCATATTTTGATCGGCAAAGAAACTGTCAGAGGTTGGTTTAAATTTTGTATTACTGTAATCTTTAATGGAATAGTCGAAACTTAATAACCCTTGTGTTCCAAAAATATAAGCTAAACTTCCGGTGAATTTGCCTGGCGTTTGTAATCGGTATTGCGGATAAATATTGATGATTGAGGGAATATAATCAACATCCGGATCTGCAAGATTGGTGTTGATATATTGCGTTGTTTCTTCTCTGATGGTATACCAAGTAGGAGAGTCGTAGGTTGCACCCACTCTAAACTCCTGAGTTAATTTTAAGATACCACCTAACTGAAATGAAAACCCGTTTCCAGTTGTAGACAAGGTGTTGTCAAAATCGATAAAGTTAATACTATTGCTGTCTCCGTTATTGTTGTCTTCTTTCAAACTTGTTATACGATCATAATCTATAAAATGTGAGTTTAGGTTAAGACCTAAGTATAATTTATCTTCATATTGTGTAGCAAAGTTGAAGGAGATTTTTCCGTTATATCCCGTGGAAATATAAGCATAGTCGTGAGTGAAATTTCCAGTACCTATGTTAGCAACATACTCTGTGTTGTCATCACTATCGGTTACCGGATCTAATATGTAGGCTTGATACCCCAAGAACGCTTGTTGGTGAGCAAACCCATATCTTTCACCAATATCTTGGTAAGCTTCTTCAATAAATCTGTCGTCCAAAGATATTTGATCTAATCTGATACCATCGGCATAATCGTAAAAGTAACTGACAATGGAATTACTAAATTGCCCATCATTATTGGTATTTGTGCCTAGAGCATTCCAGACATTTTCATGATTGTTTGTTTTTTCATAAGCGACACCTAATGAGAATTTACGCCATGGCGAACCATTTCGGGCTGCAAATACAAACGAAGCCCCGCCTTGATTCAGGTCGAACTTCGAATTATTCACTGTATTGAAACCATTAAAATACTGCGTTTCATTTTTTACATCGGCATTTGATAAGGAAAAGGATACATGACTTGCGTTGAACACCGCCGAACTGGCCGGGTTTAAGCTTACAGCACTCATGTCGCCACCAAGCGCTCCAAACGCACCACTTAGGGCTCTAAAGCGCGCTGTTCCTTGAATTTCACTTTGTGAATAACGTAATGCATCACTAATATCCTGAGCATTTAGTGCGCATGCCGACAGTATACCTATAAATAACAGGTTTAACTTTTTCATACTTTCTTTTTCTCTTTTTTAATGTATATTATTATCTTCTTCCTCCACTTGAAGATCTAGAACCGCCACCACTGGAACGACTGCTGCTACTGCCCGATGACGATCGCATGCTAGATCCTGAACTAGAGCTCGAACCTGAGCTATAACTTCTGGTTGGTGGTGTGTAAGTTGAGTTATTACTCCCTGATGATCTTCTTGAATAGTTACTGTTAGAAGGCGTATAAGATCTTGAGGCCGTTGTTGTTCTTCTTGCAGACGAAGCTCTTGATGTTGAGTTTGTAGATGGTATGTATGTTGAAGTAGAGCGTCGTTGCGTACTGCTTGTGGTTGCTCGTGTACCATTAGCATTGTAATTTCTTCTGCTCGCATCAACACCATTCGTGTTTATAGTACTTCTTCTTGTGGTGTATTTAGAAGTTCTGTCAGAAGTAGTATAGCTTCCTCTTCTGTTGATTGTTGAATTAGTTGCAGTTCGGTTTGTGTAACTGCCTCTGCGGTTAGCACTGTAAGCAATGTTTCTTCTGTCGTAAATACCATTGTTACCCCAGTAACCACCATAGTAGGTATTGTAACCATAATATCTACCATAAGGAACTCCATAATAGCCTGCATAACCATAGCGCCAAGGATTATACCCCCAACCACCATAGAAGCCACCATACCAGAAAGGGTCATAATACCCCCAGTTGTTCCAACCCCAGCCATAATTCCAGTTGTTCCAACCGTAATTCCAGCCCCAGTTATTCCAGTAAGGATCTCCCCAATAGCCATAACCTGTGTTAAAGTTTATGGTTACACTACTGTTTTCTTGTCCCCAGCCACCATAACCTTGGTAGTCGTTAGCTTGGGCATCATCTTCAGTATAGCCTGAGGTTTCATATTCATCAATATCTGTAAAAATTTCACTGCTAGAAACCATGTAATCGGCTTCTAAAGATTTATTTTTGAAGTAATTGGAATAGTAATCGTTTTTAGAATTGTCCTTAGGCACTTCAACAACAGCGTCTTCGTAGCGATCGTATTGTTCTGTACTTCCGTAAATCCCATCATTAGCGCCAACATATTGATAAGAACCACATGAAGACAAGCCAATTGCCAAGCCTAGTACAGCTAAAATTGGCATTTTCTTGATTAGGTAGTTGTTAAATTGCATATCATTAGATTTTTATTGTTGAACATAACAAAAATAGTTAGTTTTGCTGAACTATTTCTATATTTAACATAATCACAATATTTGTGCCAAAATATTAATATGAGTAAAAAACTTACCAGTAGATCAGAAGATTATTCAAAATGGTATAACGAACTTGTTGTAAAGGCTGACTTAGCGGAGAATTCAGCAGTTAGAGGTTGTATGGTTATCAAACCTTACGGATATGCCATTTGGGAAAAGATGCAGGCAGAATTAGACCGAATGTTTAAAGAAACAGGTCATCAAAATGCGTATTTTCCATTATTTGTTCCAAAAAGTTTATTTGAAGCAGAAGAAAAGAATGCTGAAGGATTTGCAAAGGAATGTGCGGTAGTAACACATTACAGATTGCAAAACGACCCGGATAGACCAGGGAAACTTCGAGTAGACCCGGAAGCTAAACTGGAAGAAGAATTAGTGGTGCGACCAACCTCTGAAGCTATCATCTGGAATACCTATAGAAACTGGATTCAATCGTACAGAGATTTACCTATATTGATTAACCAATGGGCAAATGTGGTGCGTTGGGAAATGCGCACGCGTTTATTTTTACGTACTGCCGAATTTTTATGGCAGGAAGGGCATACAGCACACGAAACAAAAGCCGAAGCCTTAACAGAAGCACAGACCATGAATAATGTCTATGCAACATTCGTGGAGAATTTTATGGCGATTCCGGTAATACAAGGAGTGAAAACCGAGAGCGAGCGTTTTGCCGGGGCAGAGGAGACTTATTGTATAGAGGCTTTAATGCAGGACGGAAAAGCGTTGCAGGCAGGAACTTCTCATTTCTTAGGGCAGAACTTTGCTAAAGCTTTTGATGTGAAGTATGCGAGTAAAGAAGGTAAACAGGATTATGTTTGGGCAACCTCTTGGGGGGTGTCTACACGTTTAATGGGTGCTTTAATTATGACGCACAGCGACGATAACGGTTTAGTGTTGCCTCCAAGCCTAGCACCAAATCAGGTGGTAATTGTTCCTATTTATAAAAGCGACGAAGATTTAGATAAAATTACCGAAGTAGCGAATACTATAATGAGTAATCTAAGAGCTAAAGGTATTTCGGTGAAGTTCGATAATAGAACTACACAGCGTCCGGGCGCTAAATTTGCACAGCACGAATTACAAGGTGTGCCGTTACGTATTGCTATTGGTCCTAAAGATTTAGAAAATGGAACGGTGGAGTTAGCGCGTCGTGATACTTTAACGAAGTCTGTAGTCGCTATAAATGACTTAACGACAACTGTAGATGATTTATTAAAAGAGATTCAGGAGGCCTTATTTAAGAAAGCTCTGGATTTTAGAAATAGTCACATTACAGAAGTCGAAACCTTCGAAGAATTTAAAGAGGTTTTAGAAAATAAAACAGGATTTATCTCTGCGCACTGGGATGGAACAAATGAAACTGAAGAAAAGATAAAAGAGCTTACAAAAGCTACGATTAGATGTATTCCGTTGGAAATGAAAGCGGAAGAAGGTGTATGCGTGTACTCGGGAAAACCGTCTAAAGGCCGCGTGTTATTTGCAAAAGCCTATTAATTGAAATTTTTTTAAAAAAATTTTAAAAAGGTATTGCAGCATTCAGAAAAAGGTGTAATTTTGCAACCGCAATCGAGAAAATTGCTAGTTATTTGAAAAGTATCACAAGTTTAAAGTAGTAAAATTGTTTACGCTTTCAAAGGTACCATGGCCCGTTCGTCTATCGGCTAGGACGCCAGGTTTTCATCCTGGTAAGAGGGGTTCGATTCCCCTACGGGCTACTATTTTTCTCGAAAAAAAAGTACATTAATTTATTGAAAGAAGTTGTGAGTGTAATAAATATGTTTTACATTTGCGCTCTCGAAAAACAATAATAATGGCCCGTTCGTCTATCGGCTAGGACGCCAGGTTTTCATCCTGGTAAGAGGGGTTCGATTCCCCTACGGGCTACAATATTTTAATAATATACAAAAGAAAATGGCAAATCATAAGTCAGCATTAAAAAGAATAAGAAGTAACGAAGCTAAACGTTTAGTTAATAAGTACCAGCACAAAACAACTCGTAATGCTATCAAAAGATTACGTGAGTTAACTGATAAGAATGAAGCTGAAGCTTTATTTCCATCTGTAGTATCTATGTTAGATAAATTAGCTAAGAAAAACATTATTCACGCTAATAAAGCTGCAAACCTTAAATCTGGTTTAGCAAAGCACGTAGCTGCACTTTAATAGCCTGAATCCATAATAAATATTTGAAAAAGCTTCTCTTTTAAGAGAGGCTTTTTTTTTACCTGAAACTTAAGGTTAACACAGGTTTTGAGGTAAAATAAATAGACAAAATGATTAGAAAAAATGCCGAAATTGTTTTCTAATCCTCTAAATTTGCAAAATAGAAGAAGTTAATTATTCATTATTATATAATATTACCCTTTTGGAAAATACAGCAGCAATAAAATTAATTGATAAGATTGTTAAGGATCTGGATCAAACAGGAATCAATACCGATGCGTTAATTGATGACATTAAAACATTAAGAGGTTATGCTTTAGAAGAGCAAATTCCTTTAGTTGTAAAAGTATTAAGACTAACTTACGAGCATATCGAGGAAAACGAAACGTTTTTAATCCCGATGCCGGAAGATGAAGAGGAAGAATATGAAGTGGAAGCTGCAGTGGAGAGCTCGCCTGTAGAGAGCTTAAAATACGTATTATCATTAATGAGAAACCTGGACAATAAAATCAACATTGCCGATTTAAAGACTTACAGAGATTCTTTAAATAACTTCTAATTTTTTTTTGAATCATCAAATTTAAAAAGAGACTTTCTAGCATAAAAGAAGGTCTCTTTTTTTGGAATAATACTTGATTACTTTGTTTATTGTACTACATGATATAAAAGAAAATAACTCAAAAGACGGGTGAATTATTTCTAAAATAACCGCAACCTTATAATTAATTTTAAAGTATTTTAGCTCGTCATTTAAAACATGGAAGAAATTTAATAACTCAAAAAAACAAATGAAAAAAACATTCTTTTTAGCCTTAGTTATGTTGTTAGGTTTTGCTTTAACGAGTAAAGCGCAGGATTTATCGGAAGACCAAACAGGGAAAATTTATTTTTTACGCTCAACAGGATTTGCAGGTTCGGCATCTGCTTTTAAAACTTTCATAGATGGAGAATTTGTATGTAAGTTAAATAATAAGAAATATTCTGTACATGAAGTTCCTGTTGGAAGTCATCAATGTTCGGTTCAATTTGGCGGTAAAAAATCAAAAGAGAAAGCAGAGAAATTTGAGGTTGTTGTTGAGCCAGGTAAAACGGTTTATGTACAACTTGTATTTGAAACGGGAGTACTTGTAAATAATGTATATTGTGAGGAGGTTACGGAAAATACCGCAACTCAAAAAATGAGTTATATGGAAGAAGATACTAAATGTTTATAGTATCTGAAGCTTTATTAGCTAGTAATTGATAGTGGATTTTTAGACGAGTTATAAGCATAAAAAAAGCCTTTCTGAAGAGAAAGGCTTTTTGTTTTATAGATACCAGAGGTTTTATCCGTTCATAGAGATTAAAAACTCTTCGTTATTTCTGGTTTGTTTCACACGATCATTAATGAACTCCATGGCTTCAACCGGGTTCATATCTGCAAGGTATTTGCGCATCACCCACATACGTTGAATGGTAGCTTCATCTAGTAGTAAATCATCGCGACGTGTACTTGAAGACGTGAGGTCGATTGCAGGGAAAATTCTACGGTTAGCAATTTTTCTATCTAACTGTAGTTCCATGTTACCGGTTCCTTTAAATTCTTCAAAGATTACTTCGTCCATTTTAGATCCTGTTTCAGTAAGTGCTGTAGCAATAATGGTTAATGAACCCCCATTTTCAATATTTCTCGCTGCACCAAAGAAACGTTTTGGTTTGTGTAACGCATTGGCATCAACACCACCACTTAGTATTTTACCAGAGGCTGGTTGTACTGTATTGTAAGCACGTGCTAAACGGGTGATTGAATCTAAAAGAATGACCACATCATGACCACATTCTACTAATCGTTTTGCTTTTTCAAGAACGATATCGGCAATTTTTACGTGTTCGTGCGCTTCTTTATCAAACGTAGAAGAAATAACCTCACCGCGTACATTACGTTGCATATCTGTTACCTCTTCAGGACGCTCGTCAATAAGTAAAATCATTAAGTATACCTCAGGGTGGTTAGCTGCAATCGCGTTAGCTACATCTTTAAGTAACATGGTTTTACCTGTTTTTGGTTGTGATACAATCATACCACGTTGTCCTTTACCAATAGGAGAGAACAGGTCCATAATTCGAGTAGAAATGGTACTTTGCTTTTCAGCAATATTGAATTTCTCTTTTGGGAATAATGGCGTTAAGTGTTCAAAAGCCACACGGTCTCTTACTACTTCTGGTTTCTGACCATTAATGCGGTTCACTTTAATTAACGGGAAATATTTTTCACCTTCTTTAGGAGGCCTTACATTACCTAAAACGGTATCACCTTTCTTTAATCCGAATAAACGAATTTGCGACTGTGATACATAAATATCATCAGGAGATGATAAATAGTTGTAGTCTGATGAGCGTAAAAATCCGTACCCATCCTGCATAATATCTAAAACACCTTCACTCTCAATAATAGCATCAAACTCAAAATCAGGCTCGCGGTAACGGTTTCTGTTGTCTTTGTTACCAGCGTCAACGGCATTCGGGTTGTTGTTGTGGTTCCCTTTTTGGTTTTTGTGCTGATTCTGTTTGTGCTGGTTGTCCTTTTTCTGGTTCTGCTGTTTGTGCTGATGATCTTTTTGGTGATCTTTTTGATGATCTTTCTGGCGATCTTGCTGAGGGTTGTTTGGCTTTTGTGCCTTTTCATGTTTTACCTCAGGCTTATTTTCAGCAGGCGCAGGAATTTCTGGTTTTGAAGTTTCAGCCGTAGGTTGCTCAACTTCAGTTTTAGTTTCGTTTTTTACAGGCGCCGGTTTTGGTCGCTGTACACGTTGTCTAGGTTTTTTGACTTCTTTTTTGACTTCTTTCTTAGGGGCTTCGTTGGTTTTTGGTTCGGCTGTTTCAGATGGTTCAGAAGATGCAACGACAGCTTTTACTGCCTTTGGGTCGGCAGCCTGATGGTCTAGTATCTGGTATACTAAATCCATTTTTTTTAATGAACGATACTTAGGAATGTTCAATTTTTTAGCAATCTCCTGTAAGTCAGAGAGCTTTTTTTCGTTTAATTGAGAAATTTCAAACATTGATGTTTAATATAATACGTTTAAGAATTTTAACTTTTGAGTTATTCTGAAAAAAAAATGATTTTAATCTGAAGAATTAACAACCTGTTAATGCGGTTGTTGAGAATTGTTAATGCAATTATACGACTTTATTTTAATTTTTTGTAGTAAAATTTTAAAAGAAACTGTTATTTTTGCCATCGAGTTTATAAAAATCACATGTTACAACGTATACAATCTATATATCTGTTAGCTGCAGCGGGCGTTTCTGCCGGGCTAATTTTTGTATTCCATTTATGGGTTACAAATGATGATGTAGTGGTGTATGCAAAAGACGATATTAAAGTTTTGGCTATGTTTGTAGCTTCGGCAGCTTTATCGTTGGTAACCATATTTAAGTATAAAAACAGGAAGTCTCAATTTATGTTGGGGCGACTTAACATCATATTAAACTTTATTTTACTAGGATTTTTTGTGTATCAATCTCTAAATGTATCTGGAGAAACTAACGTTTCTGAGAAAGGTATTGGGATGCTTCTTCCTATCATTTCTATCGTATTTCTGGCTTTAGCCAATAAGGCCATCAAAAAGGATGAAGATCTCGTAAAATCTGTAGATCGATTGCGATAAACCTAACATCTTAGTAGTATTAGTGCGTTAGCCCAGAATGAAGATTCTGGGCTTTTTTTATGTTTTATAAAGCGGAAATTTTTTGGTTATTGCTAAGAGTCATGAGTTATAAATGGTAATTTAAAAGGGAATGTTTATACTATATCCATACTATATCTATGCTTTTAACACGGGTGAACCCTATCTTTAATCTGGTTATTTTTTGTTTGTATTTTGGGAGTTACCCATATACTGTGCTCAGAGGTGGGTTTTACGTGTTACACGTTAGCTTGCTTCAATCACTAATGCAAATTTTTTAATAGCGTTTGTCGAATTCAATGACTTCCAGATTGTCAATTTTACCGCTATCTATGGTGAAGCGTAACATGGTTCGCATTTTATGAAATCCGTGTTTACCTACGGCACCCGGATTCATGTGTAACAGATTCAGTTTTTTATCGGGCATTACTTTTAAAATGTGTGAATGTCCGCAGATAAAGAGTTTTGGCGGGTTTGCCTTAATGGCTTCACGAACCCGCATGTTATAGGCATTGGGGTAGCCACCAATATGGGTGATCCACACATCGACACCTTCGCACATAAACCGGTTGTTTTCGGGAAACTCTGTACGAATTTCGGAATTATCGATGTTACCATACACGCCACGTAGTGGTTTTAAGGCTTTAATAGCGTCGGTAACCTGTAAATCGCCAATATCGCCGGCATGCCAGACCTCGTCAGCTTGCTTTACATATTTTAAAATATCGTCGTCTATATAACTGTGCGTATCTGAAAGTAACAGGATTTTGGTCATCTGCCGAATGCTAATTTGGGTGTAAAAGTAACAGTTTTAAATTGTTTAAAAGTATTAATGAACGTTAATAAGTTTGTTTTAAGTTGGAGGAAAATCGGAGTAAATTGCTAATTGTCTTTTAAGTTTCAGAAATATGTATAAAGAACTTCCGATTGAAATGAGATTAAAGTTTGAGCCAACAATAAACTCGAATGGAAAAACAATACAGGGGGTTTCTCCTGTTGATAAAACTACCTATTGGTTGTATGATTTTGGAGAAGATTGTGATTGTTTTTTTGAATGTTTTAATAATCCTTTTTCTGAATTATACCAAACAGATATTTTAAACATGCCAGCTAAATATGTTTTTAGAGGGCATAAATTTGCTGAATGGGATCTTCTGCCGTCAGCTTTCCGTAATCTTAACTTAGAAGGGAATGAAAATGAGTTAAATGTTTTAAAATCAGGTAACGGACATGTTTTACCGGAGTTGAAGGATTTTGTGAATTTTATTAAAGGGTTGAATGGTTTAGGTTATAAAATTGAAGAAGAAACTTTTAAATTGATAAATTCTCTAGAAGATGAAAATTTTATTTCTTCAAGATTAATTAATGATTTTCCTAAGGAATCACAATTAAAAGAATTGGCTTTGGCACAACACTACGGTGTTCCAACAAGGTTATTAGATTTCACATTTAACCCCAATGTAGCTATGTTCTTTGCGGGAGAGAGTGTAAAACACCCGAAAAAATTTGATGATTCAAAAATTGGAATTTGGGCGATTCCTGAGAGGTTGATAGACTTGTCTAGAGAAGATTTTTTTATTGATAGGATTTTTGTCCAAGGTTATCAAAATCAAAATATGATTGCTCAAAAAGGATTGTTTATCAATTATTTTTATGGTAGAGCAATTGATGACAGTTTGTTTGATGTTTCAGGTAAAATAACAAGTTTGGATAAATACTTGTATCAAAATAAAAGAAGAGCGGATAACCAATTATTAGTTGATAAAAAAATAGGAAAACCTTGTTTATTTACTTTGTCTCATAGAGCTGTTTGGCAATTATTTCAACGATTGGAAAATATGGATATAAATTGGTATACAATTCAACCTGATTTAGAAGGCATTAAAAAGGAGGTGGAAAGAAGGAGAGTTGTGAGAAAGTAAGTTAGTTGCTGTTTCATCGCGTTAGGGATAGTAGCGGCTAGCTTTGGCTTAAGCCAAACTAATAGCGTATAGCCCGACCCGAAGGGTAACGCCCCAATCCATCTTTTAATATAGAATTAAGACGGTGATTTTCGCAGGAATACCAAAACTGTCTATCTTTGCTATTTCAACAAAACGATTAAAGCAATTTGAGGTATTTTATAGAGCTATCGTACAATGGTAGTGCATATCATGGCTGGCAAAACCAGCCAACGGCAATTTCGGTTCAGGAAGTGATTGAGAAGGGATTAAGTACCTTGTTAAAAACCCCTACTGCCATTGTTGGTGCCGGACGTACCGATACCGGTGTGCATGCCAGCCAGATGTTTGCTCATTTTGATACAGATCAAGAGCTTGACGAAGCCCATTTAACCTATAAGCTGAATGCATTTTTACCCAAAGACGTGGCGATACACGAGATTTTTAAGGTAAAACCTGATGCCCATGCGCGTTTTGATGCCGTAAGTCGTGCCTATTTGTATCGCATTAGCTTAAAAAAGAATGTGTTTAATGTGGAATCCGCGTATTATGTGAAGCAGCCTTTAAATGTTGAGAACATGCAGAAAGCTTGTAGCATTTTATTCGACTATACAGACTTTCAGTGTTTTTCGAAAGTGAATACCGATGTAAAGACCTATAACTGTGAGATTATGAAAGCGGAGTGGTTTTTTAAAGATGACGAGCTGCATTTTGTAATTAAAGCCGACCGTTTTTTGCGAAACATGGTGCGTGCCATTGTTGGCACTATGGTCAATATTGGCCTGGGTAAAATGGCTGTAGACGATTTACATACCATCATACAATCGAAAAACAGGAGTGAGGCCGGGTATTCGGTTCCGGGTCACGCCTTGTATTTAACCGAAGTGGCTTATCCTAACGATATAAAACTGTAATGAGTAAAACAAAAGAAAATATATTCGATATTGTCCTGTTTAAACGCCTGTTTCAATACATAAAACCGTATAAGGTTGTTTTTATAGTCTTATTAATTTTAGTGGTTTTGCTGGCTGTGTTTAGTGCGGCAACCCCATACATTACCAAATATGCCATAGATAACAGTATTGAAGTGAAAGCGTCGGAAAGCTTTTTAAATTATATACTGGCCATGTTTGCGGTACTGATTCTGCAAACGGTATTTCAACTGGCGTTTATTTATTACGCCGCCTGGCTGGGACAGAATCTGGTGGAAGATGTGCGTGTGAAGCTATTCAATCACCTGCTGAAGTTTAAAATGAAGTATTACGATAACTCATCGGTTGGGGTGTTAATCACCAGAGCGGTAACCGATATGGAGCGTATTGCAGATATTTTTGGTCAGGGCCTGTTTATGATCTTCAGGGATTTACTGGCTATGGTTGTGGTGTTTGGTGTTATGATGTTCATCAATTGGCGTTTAAGTTTGATTGTGTTTATCATGTTGCCTGTGCTGCTTTACGCAACCCGTATTTTCCAGAAGTATATGAAAGTGGCTTTTGAAGAAGTTAGAAATGAGGTGTCGAATCTGAATTCATTTGTACAGGAGCGCTTGACCGGAATGAAGATTCTGCAATTATTTACGCGTGAAGAGGTTGAGTATGAAAAATTTACAGTGATTAACGAGCGCCATAAAAAGGGCTGGTTAAAAACCGTATGGTACAACTCGATATTTTTTCCGCTGGCCGATTTGGTCTCTTCGGTATGTATTGGTGCTGTAGCCTGGTACGGCGGGTTGAGTATAGTTTTAGAGAATAATGAAGTGTCACAGGGTGATTTGATTGCGTTCATTATGTTTATTCCTATGCTATTCAGACCACTGCGTCAGATTGCCGATAAGTTCAATACCCTGCAAATGGGTATGGTGGCCGCTAATCGTGTGTTTAAAGTGCTGGATACCACCTCGCAAATTGATGACCACGGAACCATTGTTGCTGAGCATTTTAAAGGCGATATTGCTTTTAAAGAAGTGGTGTTTAGTTATGTTGATCATGAAGAAGTGTTGAAAGGCATTTCGTTTGACGTGAAATCGGGGGAAACTATAGCTATTGTTGGGGCAACTGGTGCCGGTAAGTCAACCATTATCAACTTGTTAAACCGTTTTTATGAAATTAAGGATGGTGAGATAGCTATTGATGGCGTGAATATTAAAGACGTGACGTTGGCTTCATTACGTACGCAAATTGCTGTGGTATTGCAGGATGTCTTTTTATTTGCCGATACCATTTTAAATAATATTACACTGAATCATCCGGAGATTACTGAGGCGCAGGTTGAAGCGGCGGCTAAGGAAATTGGTGTACACGATTTTATTACCAGCTTACCTGGCGGTTATCACTATAATGTGAAAGAACGCGGGGTGATGTTATCGTCTGGGCAACGTCAGTTGATTTCGTTTTTAAGAGCGTATGTGACTAATCCGAGTATTTTGGTACTGGATGAAGCTACCTCTTCGGTAGATTCGTATTCAGAGCAACTGATTCAAAATGCGACCGAGAAAATCACTAAAGGCAGAACCTCGATTGTTATTGCTCACCGTTTGGCGACTATTAAAAAAGCCGATAAGATTTTAGTGATGGATTCCGGTGAAATTGTAGAACAAGGTACGCATGACGAATTGCTTCAACGAGTAAACGGGTATTATAAAAATCTGTACGAGGTACAGTTTTTAAAGGAAGAAGCGGTGTAAAGACTAAAATTTATCACGAATTATTAATGTGTTATTAAAAACAGAAATTATTCGCGCATAAGCATTAGAAAGTTTGGCTAAGCTAAATCTTTTTTAATGAGTGATTTTAAAGCTTCTGTCGTATCGAATACGATAAATTCCCCGTCCTTAAAGTACGATATTTGTCCGGTTTCTTCACTTACCACTAGTGCCAGTGCATCGGTTCTTTCGGTAACTCCAATGGCGGCACGATGGCGCAAGCCAAACCGTTTCGGAACCGTTTTTTCGTTGTTTAATGGCAGAATCACACGTGTAGCTTTAACGATATTATTGCTTATAATGATGGCGCCATCGTGTAGGGGGCTGTTCTTAAAAAAGATACTTTCAATAATGGGCTGGGTCACTTTAATATTCATTTCGTCACCGCTGGCACTTAAAAAATCAAGATTATTGTTACGTTCAAAAACAATTAATGCTCCGGTGCGAGACTGTCCCATTTTTGTACAGGCACTGATGATGGCATCGATATTGGTTTCGTCTTCGTTTTCGGTTTTCAAAAAGCTGAATTGTTTTAAAAATGTACGTCGGCGGTTGAAATTGGTTGAGCCCACCATGAGCAGGAACTTTCTGATTTCCGGTTGAAAAACCACAATTAAAGCTATAATTCCTACTTTCATAAACCCGCCAAATATTCCTGAAAGGAGTTCCATGTTCAGAAATTCCGTTAGGCGCCAAGCCAGATAGGTGATGATGATTCCAATAAAAATATTGATGGCTACGGTGCCTTTAATGAGTTTATATACGTAATAGAGTAGCAGGGCTACCAAAAAGACGTCTATAATGTCGACAATAGAAAATTTTAAAAGGTCATTAAAGATATCCAAGGCGTATGGGTTTTGGTAAATTTAGTAAAATAAGATTAATCTTGAATGAATTCTTCGAGGTCTATTTTTAAGTTTTCTCTGCTGATATTTTCTAAAGTTGATTTTATACTGATGTAATCTTGAAAGGATAATCGACTTGAAAATCGTAAAGAAATACTGCTTCCTGATGGAAATGAAGCTTTCATATCTTTAATCAACCGCTCTTTTGTTGTTTGCTTAATAAACGGCGATACATCAGGGGTGATTATGAAAATATCACCTGTGTCTGAGAAAAATATGAATTTGGTATTGACGGGTTGTTGTTCCAAAAGCACTTTAATGGGTTCGTTGTTGGTTACGGTAAACACAACATCTGTAAAGTCTATGAGTCCCAAGCTTTTTTTACTGGTGTTATTACAAGTAAAATAATTTCTCGAATTTTTATTCTTATGAGAGGCATTTTTCTTTTTCTTTTGTAAAAATTGCAGGTGCGGAACTACTTGCTTTAGTGTTAGTCGTTTATCTACATTAATTAACCAATTCGTAGTGCTTATTAAGCTTTTTCGGTTTAGTTCAACACTGTCTTTTTGCGAAATATCATAAAACAAATAGGCTGCTGAAACATCACTGATTTCAGATAATTTTGAATGATGTACTTCAGAAAGCGAAACGCTTTTTTGCTTTCCGCAGGACATAAATAAGAAGGTGCTAAACACAAAAACTAAAGGTCTCATGATATTAAAATCTGTTTAAATGTTCGTTTAGTTTAACACATTCAACGGCTTCCTTAACATCATGCACACGTAAAATGGCAGCACCTTTTTGTAAAGCTATGGTGTTTAATATGCTGGTACCGTTAAGCGCTTCCTGCGGATTCGTGTCTAAATATTTATATATCATCGATTTTCTTGAAACTCCAACCAGAAAGGGTTTGTCAGTCATTTTAAAAAGTTCCAGATGCTTAAGTAGCTCGTAATTTTGATCTAAGGTTTTAGAAAATCCGAAGCCCGGATCGACGATGATATCGACAATACCCAAGGCTCTGGCAGCTGCGATGCGTTCAGAAAAATAGAACAGGATATCTTTGGTTATATTCTCATATTGGGTAAACTGCTGCATGGTTTGTGGTGTACCACGCATATGCATCATGATGTAAGGAACGTGTAAATCGGCAACCGTTGGTAACATGTTGTCGTCTAATAAACCAGCTGAAATATCATTGATGATGGCAGCGCCCGATTCAATTGCTTGTTTGGCGACAGCGCTTCTAAAGGTGTCTACAGAAATTAAAGTGTCAGGAAACGTTTTCAGAATGACATCAATTATCGGAGTGATACGCTGTAGCTCTTCGGTTTCAGAGACAAAGGCCGCATTAGGTCGTGAACTATAAGCCCCCACATCAATAAAGGTGGCGCCTTCTGTCAGCATGGTTTCCACATGGCTTAAAATATCGGCTTCATTTTTATGAGTTCCGCCATCGTAGAAGGAATCGGGAGTGATGTTTAAAATCCCCATCACTTTTGGCGTTGATAAATCGATAAGTTGTCCTTTACAGTTTATGGTCATAATGGTTTCTAAATCTTAAAAATGTGATAGTCTTTGATACCATGTCATGGTTTTAAAAAGGCAAATCAGCACCGTAAAATTACAGAATTGCAGGTAGGTATTCATCATAAAATAAATATTAAATAAACTTTAAGGCTTCAGCTTTTGAACTTTAAACAATTTAAGCGAAATTTACCCAAAATTCAATTTTATACATGCAAGATACTTCAAAGCAATACGATGCTGTTATAGATACCTGTAAAAGTTTATTTATCAAGAAAATGTCTGATTATGGTTGTGCCTGGCGTATTATGCGTTTGCCGTCATTAACCGATCAAATTTTTATTAAAGCCCAACGCATTCGCAGTCTTCAGGAAAATGACGTGCGAAAAGTAGATGAGGGCGAGGTGAGTGAGTTCATTGGGATTATCAACTACTGTATTATGGCTTTGATTCAGATTGAAAAAGGTATTGCCGATCAGCCGGATTTATCAACTGAAGAGGTTACTGAACTTTATGAAAAGCAGGTAGCGATTACTAAAAAGCTGATGGAAGATAAAAACCATGATTACGGTGAAGCCTGGCGCGATATGCGCGTTAGTAGTTTAACCGATTTAATTCTACAAAAACTCTTGCGTGTCAAACAAATTGAAAACAATGCCGGAAAAACTCTGGTGAGTGAAGGTATTGATGCCAATTATCAGGATATGATTAATTATGCTGTGTTTGCCCTAATTCATTTAAACGCTTAATATGAAAATCTTAGTCTCTTTAAGCCGCATATTTGTCGGTGTTTTATTTATTATTTCAGGATTAATTAAACTTATCGACCCGCTTGGGTTTTCCTATAAATTACAGGAGTATTTTAGTCCTGATGTTTTAAACTTACCCTTTTTGGAGCCTTATGCCTTAATGATTTCCATTTTTGTAGTGGTATTCGAGGTTATTTTAGGTGTGTTTTTGCTTATCGGCTACAAACCTAAATTTACGGTTTGGAGTTTACTGGGCATGATTGTGTTTTTTACCTTTTTAACGTTTTATTCGGCGTATTTCGATAAGGTTAAAGATTGCGGATGCTTTGGTGATGCTTTAAAACTAACACCTTGGGAGAGTTTTATTAAAGATGTGATTTTATTGGTGTTTATTCTGGTGTTATTCATAGGGAAAAAATACATTACACCTGTTTTTACGCAGTTACCAACAACCATCTTAGCCATGTTGAGTTTTATTTTCTGTTTATGGTTAGGGTTTCATGTGTTAATGCACTTACCGGTAGTCGATTTCAGAGCGTATAAAATAGGAGCAAATATTGAGGAAGGTATGTCGGTTCCTGAAGATGCGCCAAAACCTGTAATTGAATACAGCTGGAAATTTAATGTGAATGGTACAGAGGAAATCATTAAGACTTTAGGAGATTATCCATCAGTAGAAGGTGATTTTGTAAGTGTAGATACCGAAGTGATTGAAGAAGGCTATCAGCCACCAATTTATGATTTTTCCATTGAAAGCGATAGCGAAAACTTAACCGAATACTTTTTGTCTGAAGATAATATTATCGTCATCATCTCTTATAGTCTTGAGAAGATTGAAAAGGAGGGAGCCGAAAAGTTAAAAACATTTTCAAAGCAAGCTGAAGGTTTAGGTTATACGGTTATCGGACTAACTGCGTCGGGTGATGCTGCCAAACAAAAAGTCAATGAAGCTTATGGTTTGGATTTCGACTGGTATTTATGTGATGAAAAAGCTTTAAAAACCGTGGTTAGAGCTAATCCAGGACTTATTGAAATGGATAAAGGTACCATCAAACAAAAAGTACACTGGAACGATATTGAAACTTTACAATTGCCGAAGGTTGAAAGAAAGCCAAAATCATTCGAAGAACTGAATAAAGATAATATTTTGTACTTAATTGATGGAAGGGAATCAACAAAGGAAGAGGTTGATGCTTTAGAGAAAACAGATTCAATAAAAACCTTAAGATTTACAATTGATGATGAGGTTTTAGATTCATTGAATACGGCAAGACATAGTAGTTATGTTGGTTTTATGAATGTGATATTGAAAAAAGATAGTATAAATTAATAAAAATATAACTGATTAGCTATTTCCTAAATAAAATCACTTATGCCGGTCTCACTTTGTTTGGGGTAGTCACGGTTATATTCTTTTTATTTAATGTGCTTCCCGGAGATCCCGCACAAATGATGCTGGGACAGAACGAGGATAGTAATCAGCTGGCGATTGTAAAACAAAAGTACGGATTCGACAAACCACTAAGTACACAGTATTTTTATTATTTAAACGATTTGTCGCCAGTATCGTTTCATTCTACAAATGCAAATGATTATACGTTTTTACAACCGAATAAATATACCGCTGTGACATTATTTACCATTGGTAAAACAAGCATGGCCATTAAGTATCCGTATTTACGAGAATCTTTTACCAAACAAGGTAAAAAGGTGAGCCAGGTATTGGCTGAAACCTTACCCAATACATTCGTGCTAGCCGTGTCATCTATTGCCATTGCCATGGTACTTGGTATTTTATTAGGCATTGTTTCTGCGTTGTATAAAGACACCTGGTTAGATAAAACCATTCAAATATTCAGTACGTTTGGTATGAGTGTGCCATCGTTTTTTAGTGCGATATTGTTTGCCTGGTTTTTTGGTTATGTATTACATGAATACACCCATTTAGAAATGACGGGCAGTTTGTATGAACTGGATGATTTTGGTGAAGCTATGCATATCAAATGGAAGAACTTAATTCTCCCGGCTGTGGTTTTAGGTATTCGTCCGTTAGCCGTGGTGATTCAGCTTATGCGTAATTCGTTGTTGGAAGTTTTTAATCAGGATTATATTCGCACAGCAAGGGCTAAAGGCTTGAGCGAATTTCAAATTATTACGCGTCATGCGGTGAAAAATGCATTAAATCCGGTGGTGACGGCTGTTTCGGGTTGGTTTGCTTCCATGTTGGCTGGCGCGGTTTTTGTAGAGTATATTTTCGGCTGGAATGGCCTTGGAAAAGAAATAGTAAATGCTTTAAATACACTAGATTTGCCTGTAATAATGGGTGCGGTGTTAATAATAGCGTTACTCTTTATAATTATTAATATTTTTGTAGACGTTATTTACGTTTGGTTAGACCCAAAGGTAAAGCTACAATAAGTACAAATTTAAAATTAGCTATGAGATTATTTGTATTAAGTATTGTTGTTTGTTTCAGTATGTTAAGTTGTGTGGCACAAGATCAGCCAACAAAATTTTCAAAAGAAGCTTTAAACGATACCTTTGAAAGCCTTGATGGCGAAGCTGTAAAATTTAAAGATATTATCAAACAGTATAAAGGAAAAACTGTAGTGATAGATATCTGGGCATCGTGGTGCAGTGATTGTATAAAAGGGATGCCTAAAGTTCACGATTTACAAGAGCAATTTGGTGAGGTAACGTATTTGTTTTTATCTCTGGATAAAACCAAAGAAGCGTGGAAAAAGGGGATTGAAAAATATGACGTTAACGGGGAACATTATTTTATGCAATCGGGTTGGAAAGGGCCTTTCGGAACTTTTGTTCAACTGGATTGGATTCCAAGATATATGGTGGTTGATAAAACAGGTAAAATAAAACTGTTTAAAGCTATTGAGGCAGACGATCAACGCATTAAAGAAATTTTATAACTAACTACTAATAAAAAATCCCTTAAACTAAACAGGGTAACAGTAACATGAGAGCACAAATTGTAGCAGGAAACTGGAAGATGAATAACGATTTAAGCGAAACCGAATCGTTAATTACAAGTTTAAAAGGACAAACAAAAACGTCGAATGCTGAAGTGATGGTTGCGCCAACGGCAATCAACTTATTTTCGGCCTATAATAGTTTAAAAGGTTCGGGAATTGAGGTTATCGCACAAAATATGCACTTTGCAGCAAACGGCGCTTACACAGGAGAAGTTAGCGCAGCTATGTTAAAAAGTGTAGGTGTACAAACCGTTATTTTAGGCCACAGTGAGCGTCGTGAATATTTCAACGAAACTGACGAGATGTTAGCTAAAAAAGTAGATGCGGCTCTAGCAAACGATATGCGTGTTATTTTCTGTTTTGGTGAAGAGTTAGCCGATAGAAAATCTGATAATCACGAACATGTTGTGGAAAGCCAGATAAAAAACGCTTTATTTCATTTAGAAGCTGGTGCCTTTAAAAATATCGTTTTAGCCTACGAACCGGTTTGGGCTATTGGAACAGGTGAGACGGCAAGTCCTGAACAAGCTCAGGATATGCACGCCTTCATCAGAAAGACCTTAGCAAATCAATATGGCGAGGATGTTGCCAATTCCGTATCGATTCTTTATGGAGGAAGTGTAAAACCTAACAATGCGGTAGAGATTTTCTCTAAGCCAGACGTTGACGGTGGTTTAATAGGGGGTGCCTCATTAAACGCCGAAGACTTTTTCGCGATTGTAAACGCATTTTAATTAAGATATCACAGGGTATTGCCTTTTAACTATTTGAGGTAGTTTTATAAATTTAGCAATACCAGATTCAAAAGCAAGAAACCAGCCTCATGAGTGTTACATTCATGAGGTTTTAATATAAAATAAACCATGTCAAACATCATTTATTTAGGATACGAATTTACCGTAACACCATTGCAACCCGCTGTAGAAATCTTAATTGCCGAGCTAGGCTTTGCCGGATTTGAAAGCTTTGTAGAAACTGAAACCGGCGTTACCGCATATATTCAAAAGGAGGAGTGGAATGAAGACATTTTAAACGATGTTCAAATTTTAAATTCAGAAGAGTTTAAAATCGACTATACCTTCAGCGAAATAGAGCAAACCAACTGGAACGAAGAGTGGGAGAAAAACTTCAACCCGATTGTGGTTGACGATGTATGTTCGGTACGTGCACCCTTTCACGAAAAACCCAATACGGAATACGATATTATTATAGAACCCAAAATGAGTTTTGGTACTGGCCACCACGAAACGACACATATGATGATACAGCATATCCTAAAAAACGATTTTACGGGTAAATCGGTTTTAGATATGGGTTGTGGTACCGGGGTATTGGCCATTTTAGCCGAAATGAAAGGCGCAAAACCTATTGATGCTGTAGATTATGATAACTGGTGTTATGTAAACAGCTTAGAGAATGTGGATCGTAATAACTGCGAACACATCACAGTTATTGAAGGCGATGCCAGCGTGCTGGAGGGCAAAAGGTATGACGTGATTATTGCGAATATCAACCGTAATATTTTATTGCAAGATATGGCAACTTATGTATCGTGTTTAAATGAAAACGGCATCTTGTTTTTAAGCGGATTTTATAACGATGACGTTCCTGTTATTCAGGAAGTGTGCGAAAAATTACTGTTAAAATTTGCTGAAAAATTCGAGAGAAATCAGTGGGTTGCATTAAAATTTTTAAATTAGTACGCTGTTTTGGAGTATGTTATGAGGTGTTTCTTGCAAATGCCTCTAATTTCAAGACGGTTTAAGTCTTATGAAATCTCTAAAAAATGATTAAAAAAATGTGTATGAGTACTAGAGAAGAAACATTAGAAGAATTACTACTGGAAGAAGAGGTGTTAACGCAAAACGAAATTGTTTTGTATAATGATGATGTTAATACCTTCGATCATGTTATTGAAACACTCATCTATGCTTGTGATCACACAGCAGAACAAGCCGAGCAGTGTTCTATTATTGTGCATTATAATGGAAAATGTACGGTTAAAACAGGAGCTTACGACGATTTAAAGCCGCGTTGCTCCATGTTACTTGATGCAGGATTAAGTGCAGAAATAGTTTAACACGATTCATTCTTAGAATTTATTAAAGTAAATACTAAGAATGAATGTGTCATAGTTTTTTTAGTGAGGGAGTTTATCTTTTAAAACGCCATAAATGAATGTCCCAGCAATAGCAGCTATAATCACAATAGCAATGGTGTAATACCCTGCACCAAAAAGAATGTACATAGGTCCCGGGCAAGCCCCAACTAAGGCCCATCCAAATCCAAAGATGATACCGCCAATGATATAACGCGGGAATCCTTTATCTTTTTTAGGCACAAAGATTTCAGCGCCTTCGGTATTTTTAATATGTCCGCGTTTTGCTAACTGTAAAAAGATTACTCCAGATGCGATAGCGGTACCTATAATACCGTACATGTGGAAGGATTGAAATCTGAACATTTCGTAGATTCTGAACCAAGAAACAGCTTCAGATTTGGTTAAAACGATTCCGAAAAATATGCCTACTAATAAGAATTTTAAAAACTTCATAAACTAGAAAATTAAGGGTAAAATAAGGTTCGTCATAATTAAACCACCAACAAAAAATCCGATAACCGCAATTAACGATGGTTTTTGTAGGCTACTTAATCCAGTAATGGCGTGTCCAGAAGTACATCCGCCTGCGTATCGGGTACCAAAACCAACTAAAAGACCTCCAATAATTAACAGCGCTAAACCTTTAACAGAAGTGATTGCTTCTACATCATACATTTCGTCTGGTACTAAGGTTGCTCCCGGGTTTTCAAATCCCATGTGTTGTAATTCGGTAACTGTAGCAGGGTTTAAGTCGGTTACACTGTCATCAGACAGATAATGTGTAGCAATAAATCCACCAATAACTGTACCTGCAACAACCGTCAGGTTCCATAATTGACTTTTCCAATCGAATTTGAAAAAATCGGCGAATTTATCGGCCCCCATAATAGAACACATGGTTCTAAGGTTTGACGACATACCAAAGGTTTTACCAAAATATAGGAGCAATGCCATTACTAAGGCAATGAGTGGGCCAGAAACATACCATGGCCAAGGGCTTAAAATATAATCCATCTATACAATTTTTACCGCAAAAATAATGGAACTAAGTATTACTTATGTAATAAATGTTACCAAACAAAATTAGTGATTTTAACTAAATAATTGATTGTTATGTGTTTAGTTGTTTTTGGTAAAAAAAAACAAAAAATAATGAAAAATAATTTGGTGGTAAGTGAATAAAAGTTCTATATTTGCACCCACAAAAAACGGCCACGTGGCGCAACTGAATAGCGCACTTGATTACGGCTCAAGAGGTTCCAGGTTTGAATCCTGGCGTGGTCACTAGAGTTTAAAAGGCTTCCGAGAAATTGGAAGCCTTTTTTGTTTTATGTTTTCAGAAAATCTTCAAATTAAATGTATTTCGAAGTATTTTATCTTTTTGAATTTTTCATTTAAGCTTAGGTTGTTCTATGTTGCAAAAAAAAACGGAAATACAGAACCACTTGCAGCGGAAAAAATTGAGCATAGTAAGCTAAGTGCTCAAAATCGATTCATTTGTGGTTAAATTTACTGTTATTTTTTTAATTTTTTACGCATCGATTCTCCTTTAATATCGATACGGTGAGCTGTGTGAACAAGCCGATCCAAAATAGCATCAGCAATAGTTTGTTCTCCTATCATTTTATGCTAGGCTTCCTCAGGTAATTGCGAAGCAATAATAGTACCGCGTTTATCATGGCGATCTTCAATAATTTCCATATAAAGCATGTCGAGTAATATTATCCAGAGCTTTAAGTCCAAAGTCATCCATGATTAATAAATCTTGTTTTTCCAGTTTACTAATCATCTTTAAATATGAGCCATCAGGTTTAGCTGTTTTTAATAAGGTAAAAAGCTTATTAGCATTGTAGTAAACCAACTTGTGCCCAAGAGCACAAGCTTGATGACCTAGGACAGAAGTCATATAGCTTTTTCCTGCACCAGTACTGCCTGTTATGAGGATATTTTAGTTATTCTTAATAAAATCGCAGCTCGTAAAACGCTGGATCTGGTTCTTATAAAGTGCTCTTAAAGGATCGTAATCTATTGCTTCTATAACCGCATTATACCTAAAATGTGCTGACTTTGTCAAGCGGTCTATTTTACGATTTTGACGGTCATTCCATTCAGATTGGCTAAGATATTCTATGAGTTCATCACAGGTGTAATTGATGCTCTCAGGCGTTAAATTACCTTCAAAAGCTCTGTGCATACCAAAAGAGCCTTAGTTGCTTCATTTGTTCTAATGTTTTTGTATTCATAATCTAATTTATTTGTAATAATGACTGCCTCTAATGTTTTTATGATTAGGGCTATCTATAGACGCTTCTGTGTCTTCTTCATCGAGTTTATCCCATCCGTTTTTCAGGATCCTATCTATCATAATTATAATTGTATGAGTTATAGTCTAACGCCCGTTTACAGGCGTTGTCCAACCGTTGTTTTCCTACTTTTTTAGCCAGATGAAGGATGCCTAAACAGGATTTGTAACATTGCTCCGGATGTTGTTTTTTATCTAAAATTTCAACAATCATGGTGTGGCAATGCACACCTATTTGACTGGCCCAGTCGATAAACTTTTCACTGATCCACTCACTGACAAACCTATGATGTGAAGGCATGTGCTCCTTTGTGGTGGTATAGCCATATTTCTGGCGCTCTCTGGCATGGAAGGTTAAGAGTTCATTCTTGTGATAAATCTCTATAACACTTTCCGAGTATATAACCTTAACACGCTTGCCTATATGTTCATAGGGCACGCTATAATAATGCTTGTCTTTACTGAAGTAGATATGACTATTTTTATGAGCGGTAGCTCTGGACTGCCTCTTGATTTCATAGCGTTTTTCAGGTAATGGTTTTAAAGCCTGTTTCTCTATTTCTTCGAAAAGAGAATATCTGGAGTACTCGCGCCCCCTAAAAGACATGGCATTATGCTTTTTAAGCTGTTCTAATATGGCTTTATTAAGTTCTGCTATACTGTGGAAGGTTTGATTGCGAAGTGGAGCAAATACACGTGTCTATATGATGCGAACTGCATTTTCTACAATGGCCTTATCACGAGGTCTGTATGCTCTTGTGGGGAGCACTGCGGTTTCATAATACTCTGCAAAATCAGCAAAATCGATGTTAACTATGGGCTCGTAGCAACTACTTTTACTAACGGCTGCCCGAAGATTGTCGGGAACCAAGGCCTGAGGCACCCCTCCATAGAACCAAAGAGCATTTTCAACACAAGCCATAAAGTCTTCTTTCTTCTGGCTCTCACAGGCTTCTACGTAAGTATACTGGCTACTGCCCAAAACACAGACAAAAACTTCTAAGTCCTGGATCTCACCGGTATACTTATCTACAATGGAGAGTTTCTTTCCTGTAAAATCTATGAACAATTTATCTCCGGCTTTATGGGTAAAATGCATCACTGGAGACACTTCCTTAGTCCACTCGCGATACCAGTACCTAAACTGGGATAGTTTATAGCTATTAGGATGTTTCGTGTAATACTCCTGCCATAAAAGTTCTTTCGTGACACCGGTTTTACGAAGTTCCTTATCAAAATAAGGGAAGTACTTTTCTAACATAACAAGTTGTTCTGGTTTGGGTTTTTGGTCGGATTTAAAAAGTCTGTCCAACTCTTCTAAGGTCATGGTTGAGACTTCATAACCTGTAAGCTGATAACGCTTGAAGAAATCGATGTACTTAAATGGTATTGCGTGAGATACCTAACTGAAGGCTTATCTTTCGTTTGCTAACACCTTCGGAATAAAGCTTAAATATCTGTTTTACTTTTCGCATATCTATTTGTTTATTGGCCATGATCTTTTTGATTATAAGATCGGTAATGCCGTACAAATAGAATTGATTTTTTAGTAGCTCACTTTCGTCCGCTGCAGGTTGCTCAGTTTCATCAGCCGCGCTATGCTCACTTTAATCCGCTGTGGGTGGCTCAATATAGCCCTTTTTTTTGCACTATATTCCAAAAATCTGGTTAAGGTATAATTTATTCCATTCAAATAAACATTATGTTTTTAGATTTTTAAGAAAATCAACTGTTGATTCGCTTTCTTGTAGATTTAATTTTCTTCGAAGTCTATATCGAGCAACTTTTACTGAGTTAAGAGATATGCCAAATAGTGTTGCCATATTTTGAGTCGTAAAGCCCATTAGTATCAAAGCACATAATTTTACGTCTCTTTCATTTAAATTAGGGCAAGAGACTTTAAGGTTTGCGATAAAGCTTGGGTGGATTTGATTGAATAATTCGTAAAAATGATTCCATTCTTTATCTAGCATAAAACTGTCATCAATATTACTAATTATTTTTTTTAGATTGTCTTTGCTAATCGTTTTTTGACGGATTTCCTTTTTTAGGTTATCTTTTATATCATTTAGCAAATCGTTTTTGTGAACAGACCTTAGGGTGTTATTGGTTAATTCTTTTGTTTTAAATGTGAGTTCGTCTTTTAATTTTTTTTGCTTTAAAACTTGATTTTTCTTTTCTATTTCTAAAATTTTAATTTTATTTTCAGCGATCTTGCTTTGTTGATTTTTTACTTCTTTGGCCCTTTGATCGAGTAATTGTTTGAGTTTTTCTTTTTGTGTTTTGATTTTAGAAATTCTCCAGCGATAAATTATTACGACTAGCAAAGTGATAAGTCCTAACAATGTCATTTTAAACCAGATGCTTTCCCATACAGTTGGAAGTACTTTTATTTTAATAAAAGTTGTATGAGGTGACCATTTACCATTCTTATCTGATGCCTTAAGGGTTAAAGTATATTTACCAGGTTTAAGGTTAGAAAAAAAAATTGATTTCTGAGGTCCTATTTCATGCCAAATATTGTTTAATCCCGATATTTTATAAGCATAATTTATTTCTTCATTTAGTATGGGGTCACTACAGGCATATTTTATTGTAAACAAAATGTTGTCATTATTTATCGTGAGCCAACTGTTAGAATTATTTTGAAATTCCGATAAATCTGTATACAATAATTCATTTTTGGAGTTTTTATTAATTAAACTAGCAGAAGTAAAATTAATCTTGAAGTTTACTTCTGGAGGAGAAAGTGTTTCGGTTTTAAAATATGAAAGACCATAATTACCTGCCATAATAATTTTTCCTGAACGATCTAAATAAGCAGCACCACCCGTAAAGGGAAAAACACCGTCGTTTTCATCAAAATTATATATGTTGCCTAGTGTGTCTATTTTTACAAGCCCTGAGTTAGTACTTAACCAAATATTATCATTATTGTCTGTTAAAATCCCATTTGTTATATTACCCTTATTTCCCAATTGGTTAAGTCTGCTAAAATTGTCAGTACTTCTATTGTATTTAAGTAATCCACCACCGTAAGTTCCAACTAGTATGGAAAGATCCTTTGTTTGACTTATGGATAAAATATGATTATTGGTTAAGGACAGCGAGTCATTGTCTTTATGAAGATATTTGTGTTTTTTTAATGTGTTTTTTGTTCTTTCATACCGATAAAGACCATTTATTGTTCCAACCCACATATCACCGTTTATGTCCCTAAAAATAGAATTTGTACCATTAGATAAAAGTAAAGAATCTGATACTGGGTGTAATTCTTTAATTACATTGATATTTGGGTCGTAAATGGTAACACCTAAGCGTTGGGCTACCCAGATATTTCCAATAACATCTTCGCAAATTGAAAATACTGAATTTAATTTTTTATTGTAATTAGATATAAATTTATCTGATTTTAAATCCAATATATTTAGCCCTCCTCTAAAAGTACCAATCCAAAGCCTATTGCTTTTATCTTCATAGAGCGATAAAATGATGCTTCCATTTAGATCCTCTTTATTGTTGGGGTCATCTACATAATGTTTAGAGGTTTTTGTTTTAGGAGAATATTTGATAAGACCATCTCTCCCAGCCGAAATCCATAAATTTCCTTTTCTATCCTCAAGTATTATAGAACCTTGTTGATCTATGTGATTAAAGCCTAGTATTTTTGGTGGAATATTTTGAATAGAGAATTTATTTTTGAAAATAGAAACACCTCCATGTACCGTACCCAAAAAAATATTCTTGTTAAGTCCTTGTTTTATAGATAAAATTGAATTGTCCGATATAGAATTAGTGCTGGGCTTTTGAATAAAATAACTAAACGATTCGGAATCTGATCGGTATAGATTAAGTCCTCCACCATCTGTTCCAATCCATAGGTCGGATTTTATTGGTAGAAGACTTAGGACAATATCATTGTTAATTGTTTTATTGTTATTTACATCTCTGTTAAAATGTTTAATTGTATTGTTTTCGAGGTTTATTTTATAAAGTCCATTGCCATTCGTAGCGACCCATAAATTATTGGAGTCATCTTCACATAAATCATTTATAGAAGCAGTGTTTGAATTTTTTTTGTTAAATGGAATTGACGAAATGCTATCATTTTTAAGTTTATAAACGAACCCGTTACTACAACCTAGCCAGCAGGTGTTGTTGTGTCCTTTTGAAATTTTTTTAATAAATCCAGCAATTTTTTGTGACGGTTCGATAATTTGAAACTTATTTTTAAGAGGCTCTGAATCATTATGATAAATTTTTACTAGAAGTCCATTTTGCGTACTTAGGTATAACCATTTATCATCACATTGCATAATGCTTGTTATGTTTTGGTTTTTTAAAACATCGTTTTCAAATTGTTCAAACACATTTTCGTTTTTGTTAAAAAGGAAAAGGCCTTTACTAGTGGCAGCCCATATATTATGGTCTTGATCTTCTATTAATTGATTAATAATGTTATTTGTGCCTAAAACATAGGAAATAGTTCTTTCTCCATCGTAACGATCAACCGTTATTTTATTTCCTAACCATATAATACCGTTGGAATCTTGCAAAACATCTGTAATTCTAAAATCTGAAAGACCATTTTTATGGTTTAAATTTTTAAATCTTAATAGGTATTCTTGGCTGTATAATAAGCTTTTACAAAATACAATTTCAAAAACAAACCACATAAGGAATGTATTACGCATATGTTAACTTTTTTTTTATAATATGTACACCTTAATTAGGAATGTAAATATAATAAAGCTTTGTAAATAAAGGTATTGTATTGTGTAAAAAAAATAATAATGTGACCAGTTTATTTTTTATATGTACCCATATTGTATTTGATATGTACCCCTAATGTATGAATTAAAATTAACGTTTGATTAATGTAATATCTACATTAGTTCCGTAAAAAATGCGAAGTGTATAATTTTTTAAAAACTTTATGGAAATCGTATCACCTTTAGTTAGCTAAAATTGTATGCTAATATTTTTTACAGTATGTATTAACAATAAATCATTGAAAAAAAAAAGAGTTTTAAATGTTCACTATTGGTTTAACAGACTTACAAGAAACTTTTTTTAAAATTTCAAAAAATTATTTACCAACTAAAAATTTTAAATATGAAAAAAACAACGAAGTCAAAGTACATTACAAGCGCTTTAGCTTTAAAATTTGACTTAAGACTGAGCTTAGCAAGTTTTGCGTTGCTTAGTTCTGTTCTACAAACTTATGCTATAGCATCTAATAATTTAAATTCAATAGTTCCTAATGTAGAAAATAGAGTTAATTTACAAGAATTGCACATCCAAGGTGTTGTTTATGATAATACTGGTATGCCATTATTGGGGGCGAATGTCTTTCAAAAGGGAACGAGCAATGGTGTTCAAACAGATTTTGACGGTAAATTTGAATTAAATCTTAAAGGTAAGGATGTCATATTAGTAATCTCATACGTTGGATTCAAGTCAAAAGAAATAGCTGTTGGAAATCAAACTAGTTTTACAATTACTTTGGAAGAGGATGTTGCTGGCTTGGATGAAGTAGTGGTGGTCGGATATGGAACTCAAAGCCGTCGTAGTGTAACATCTTCGGTCTCATCTATTGATGTTTCTGAAGCAGTGAAAGCACCTACATCATCGATAGCACAATCTTTAAGTGGTAGAGCAGCTGGATTAAATGTGAATTTAAATTCTGCTCAGCCTGGGGGTGCAGTAAGTTTTCAAATAAGAGGGGCTGCTACTGGTCGTTCTCCTTTAATTGTAATAGACGGAATGCCTACAACTGGTTTTTCACCTACTACAGTAGGACAATTTGGGACAGGATCTCTAGATGGGGTATTATCGTCTTTAAATCCTAACGATATTGAGAGCATTGATATTTTAAAAGATGCATCGGCAACGTCCATTTACGGTTCTAAAGCGGCTGGTGGTGTTATTTTAATAACAACCAAACGCGGAAAAAAAGGGGGAGAATCATTTGCAGTGGATTTTAATACCACTACGGGGGTTCAAAAATATTACAATCTTCCTAACATGCTTGAGGCAACAGATTATATGATTGAATCTAATCGTGTTCAATTTGAAAAATGGTTATACGATAGTAGAAAACATGTGTATGAGGTTGTGCCTAAGCCAGTTGGTTGGTCTGCTCCTGGGGCGTATATCCCGTTATATACAGATGATCAAATTACTGAATTTGAAAATGGCACCAAAAAAGGAACAGATTTTGTTGGTGCTGTAACACGTCCTGGTACGGTAAAAAACTATGACCTTTCTATGAGAGGAAGCCAAAAAAACACTAGTTTTTATGCTTCTTTTGGAGCCTTTAACCAAGAAGGAATAATTAAGAATAATAACCTTTCTAAATACACTGGTCGCGTTAATGTAGACCAAAATTTAGGAGAAAAAACTAAGGCAGGGGTTACTATTAACTTTAGTCAAATTAATTCTGATAATGTGTCTATTGGGAATGGTGGAAGATTTGAAAACAGTGGTATTCTTACCAGTGCATTACAGTTCGATCCAACATTACCTATAAGAAATGAGAGTGGTAGTTATCAAATAAATGAGAGACAATCTAACTTTCCAAACCCTGTCTCTTTATTGGAAATTACGAATAAAACTAAAATGGAACGGTTTTTTGCCAATGCATTTTTAGAGTACAAAATTTTACCACAGCTTTCAATTAAAACACAAGTAGGTTTCGACAGAAACCAAAGTGAGAGTTATGGCTATTTGCCAACCTCTACAATAGCAGGTTTAAGTACTAATGGTCGTGCAGATAGAGCAGGTAATGAAAACACTAACGGACAATTTCAAGCATTACTTAACTATAATGATACCCTAGGCGATAGTCATCATGTATCGGGTACTTTAGGTACTGAATATATGCATTACCGTTGGGAAGGTAGTGGTATAACAGCTACTAACTTTCCTTATGATGGTGTGCAATGGAATAACTTGGCATTGGCTGCCGATAGAGCAAACATATGGTCTAATGGTGGTAGTTCCGAGATTATTTCTTATTTCTTAAGAACGAGTTATGATTTCGATTATAAGTATTTTATGACTGTGAATTTAAGGGTAGACGGCTCGTCTAACTTTTCTCCAAAAAATCAATATGGTTTCTTTCCAGGAGTATCAATAGGGTGGGACGTAACACGAGAATCTTTCATGAAAGGTTCTAGCGGATGGTTAAATCAACTTAAACTAAGAGCAGGGTATGGTGAAACAGGTAACGATAATATTGGAACCGCGTTTACAGATTATTATTCACCAGGTGCCAATACCATGTGGGGAAATGCTGTGATTTCTGGTGTGCAGTTGGCTGGACTAGGAAATCCTGATCTAAAATGGGAAAAACAGGCAGATTTAAACTTTGGTATTGATTTTTCTATGTTTAACAGTCGTATATCAGGTTCTCTGGAATATTTCAATAGAGAAATAAGTCGCATATTAGGGAATAAGAATTTATTGAGTTCTAATCCGGTATCTACTTTACGTTATAATTTGGATGCTAAAAAACGTACTTATGGAACCGAACTAACTCTTAATACTAAGAATATCGAAAATAAAGATTTCTCATGGGGTTCTAATATAACCTTTACATATTACCGTGATCAGTGGTTAAAGCGTGATCCAAGTTATGTGTTAGGGATAAATGAATCGCCTAAACAATATTTTGGGGAAATTTGGAGATATAAATCTGATGGACTTGTGTACTTCGATACAGCTGATGAATTAAACCAGATACCTGGTACTATAAAAATTCTTGATGTTAATGGTTATTTATTAGATGATGAAGGAAATCGTGTAGTCGATGAAAATGGAAAACCACAATATTCTGGTGAACCAGATGGTAAAATTAATGATGCCGACAAAGTAAAAGTAGGAATAAACACACCATTTACTATTGGTTTTAATAATACATTTAACTATAAAAAGTTCGACCTTTCTATCTATACCTATGGTGTATTCAACAGATGGAAAGAAAATCAGACAGAAATCGTATTTGGAGGACCTTCTGTTATGGGAATGCTAAATATAGCTTCTAATATGCAGGAAAATATAGTTGATAGGTACAATAGTGATAACCGATTAGGCACAGGTGTTTCGTCATTACAAAGCGTAGCACAGCATGGTACTGGAGATTTTTTCTTAGAAGAAGCATGGTTTGTTCGTGTAAGGGATATTACCCTAGGATATACCTTGCCAGCATCAGTACTTGAAAAGATAAAACTCAAAAAATTAAGATTATATGGTAACGTAATGAACCCATTTTTGTTTACACCATATACAGGTATGGATCCTGAAACAGATGCCTATGTTGGGGCTTACCCTAATCAACGAACATTTAACATGGGCGTTCAGCTTACATTCTAACTAAAAAGATAATTAAAAAGATGAAAACAAATTTTATAATTTTTATTCTAATTTTTGCATTCTTAGCTCAAAGTTGTGAGCTAGAAAGAGAGGAGTACAATAAAATTACACCCGATAATTTTTATAAGACAGAAAGAGATGCCGAATTGGCAATAGCTGCATTGTATTATAACTCTATAACTAAGGTTGCTACTTGGAGTACAGGAATGTTTGTGCAAAACATTAACTCGTCAATAATGAATTCGGAAGTGGCAGCAGGCGATATTATTAAATGTTCGTATGGTTCTAATCCTTGGGAATATTTAAGAACACACCAATGGTCTCAAGAAAATGCTTACGGGACAGATCGTATGTTTAAATATTACAATCATATATCCAATGCAAGAGTTGTAATTAAGCAACTGGAGGCAATGGATATACCAGATGTGAAAAAGAACTCGCTAATCGCTGAAGCTAGTGTTGTTGCAGGGTGGAAAGCTCTTGTACTTTACAGTTGGTATGGTCCTGTGCCTTATCCAACAGATGAAATGTTGGCGAATCCACAAATTATTGCCTATCCAGAGCGTCCAAGCTATGAAGAATTTTCGGGAATTATAGAAAACTTTTTATTAAAAGGAGAAAGCCTTCCTAAAGCCGATTTCGGTACTAATTTTGGAAGAGTAAATTCGGATTTAGCAAATTTCCTTTTAATGCGATTATACATGCTTGAAGCTGGTAGAACGGGCGATTCTAATTTTTGGATAAAAGCCAAAGAACGTGCTGAAAAAATAATTGCAGGAGGATCCTTTAATTTATTAGAAAATTATAGCGATGTATTTGCCATGGCAAATAAGAGAAACAAAGAAATTATTTTTGCAACACCTTCCGATTATTCTTTTAATACCAACATGTATCATGCAGAAGCCCTTCCAAATAACTATCCTAGTGCCCTAAATAGAGGTGCTGGATCTTGGGGAGGATATAAAATTCTTTGGGATTTTTATGATACATTTAACCCTAAAGATATGCGTTTATCGGGTATTGCAGCTTCCTATACTACAGATTCGGGACTGGTAATAGATCGTGACCATCCTTTCTCAAATCGTCACGGTGTGGGTGACGGCGCAATTCCTTTAAAATACGATACAGATAATAATCAGGTTGGGTATTTTCAAGGGCATGATTTTATTGTTTATCGCTATGCTGATGTTTTATTATCTATGGCCGAAATTTTAAATGAACTTGGTCAAACCGCCACTGTAAGTGCTCCAGCGATAACCAAGGTAGATAAAGACGGCATGCTTCAAACAAGTGATGGCGGCAATAGCGCAACATCGTTTATTAATGCTATTCGTGTACGCGCAGGATTACAACCCTTATCAACCTTGTCTAAAATTCAAATGCGTGATAGTATCTTAGCAGAGCGTTCGCATGAATTATATTGCGAAGGAACACGAAGAGATGATTTGATTAGATATCAAAGAGTTACAGGAGGTGCTGGATACAAAAAATTTGATGATAATGAATATAAAATGGTTTACCCAATACCAGTAAGGTATATTAATGAATACAAAGGAAATTTAAAACAGAATCCTGGTTATTAATTCCAGAGTTTAAAAATGTAATACTAATCTTTACAAAATAAATTTAATATGAAATATAAAGTAATTAAACTATACACATTAAGTATAATGGTGTTGTTAAGCTTGGTTTCCTGTAGCAGTGATGAGAAGGAAATTATAGAACCTAAAGCCGATTTTGATTTTTCGGTAACTAAAGGGAAAGTAGATTTTGTTAACAAATCAGAGAATGCCGATCTTTATTTATGGGAATTTGACGATGGAGTTGGCTCTGTGAGTGTAATAAATGATCCGTCTTACGTATACACCAAGCCCGGGACTTACGATGTTGCTGTTACATTAACTGTTACTAGTAGAGAGACAGGTTTAGAAAGTTCGGTAACAAAAACCATTTCTTTGGTTGATATTCCTGCCACTATTGTTATTGATGGTGATTTTTCAGATTGGGATACCGTATCTTATGTTGAAAATGTTAAAGGAGAAGGAAGTTTAGAGCGCATAAAAGTGCAAGGCGCAGGAGATTTAATTTGTATTTATCTTGAGGGGAATTCCGATATGTCATTTTTTATGCCAGAATTGGCAATAAATACAGATGGTGATTACACAACAGGTTGTGTTAAAGAAAATTGGTGGACCAATACTGGATTTGATATTTTAGGTTCTAGTCCTGTACATGGGTTACATACGCATAAAATAGGAGCAGAATCTTGGCAGTGGCAATGGACCTTCCAATCAGATGCAGGTGTATGGTGGTTTGCCTCAGATAAAGTTACATTACCAAATGGTAAAGTTGCTCTAGAATTGGCATTATCCAAGGAAGAAATAAGCAAGTTCGCTACACTTTCAAGCGAAGGTGTTGACTTTGCATTAATCGATTGGGCTCCTAAGTGGAATTTAAAAGGTAGAATTCCTGAAAGAGGAACAGGACAAACTACTATTCATGTAAAGTTTTAGAATATTAAAGAATATTAGAGGCTTTCTATAATATTAGGACAAGTTACCGATTATTTAGTAAGCCTCTTTTTTAAAAATGATAGAGATGAAAAAAAATGTGTGGAGTATATTGTTATTAGGCGTTATAACGTTTATTTTATCCAGTTGTTCTTCTGGAGACGATGAACCTAATAAACCAAGTGTTGATACTAAATTGACAACAAAAGAATATGTTCCTTTAACCAAAGGTATTATTAGAAACCCAGGAATGGGATGGACATTGTATGATGCAGCAAGTGTTGATGAAATGGCTGATGCAGGTGCGTATTGGGCAGCTCAAGATCAGATTGCTCGAGATTATGCTTCTTGTTTTTATTTAAGATGGCGTTGGTCTGATATGGAACCGGAAGAGGGTAAATATGCTTGGGAATATGATGCTAATTTTAAAGCTTTAATTCAAGGTGCTTTAGATCGTGGTTTACGTCTTTCTTTTAGAGTATTTGTAAATGGGCGAGATAATTTAAGACCTGCAACACCTCAGTTTGTATTTGATGCAGGTGCAGAGGGCTATGAGGTGGCTGGCGCTAATGGAGGTACAAATTTAACTCCTTATCCTGATGATCCTATTTTCCAAGAGAAGTTTACAAATTTTGTAAAAGCATTCGCGCAAGAATTTGATGACCCTAATAAGGTGGACTATGTAGATGGTTATAATTTAGGTTGGTGGGGTGAAGGCCACAATATAAAGTTTAAAAATGTGGCCAATATGGAAAACACATTTAAATGGATTATTAATCTATATGGAAATAGCTTTAAAAAGGTGCCTTTAATAATAACTATAGATAGTCAAGTAGGCTTATCTTTAGAAAAAACATATGCTTATGAAGGTCAAGGTTATTCACCACGTCGTGATGGATATGCTAGTTATTGGTTTCCAGAAAGTCAAAAGCAATTATTGCGTAGTTTTTTCCCAGATAGAATGGTGGTAGCAGAAGCCGCTTATTGGGGTAATAACTCCATTACATATGCTAATAACACCGACCAACTTTATTCTTGGAATTCATGGGCAGATTATTATAAGCAAGTTGTTTCTGAAGCACTTTCAACACATGCCAATTATTTGGATTTAAGAGAAACTGTAGAGGCAAGCCGTTATGTTAGATTGGCAAAAGATCAAGTAGACCTCTTTATAGAAAAAGGAGGGTATCGTATTTATCCTCAAAAGGTATCGTATAGCGAGTCAGTTGCTGCAAATAAGAATTTAGAAATCGAACATTCATGGGAAAATATAGCTCAAGGTGTACTTCCAAATAATGATAGACGTTGGAATTTTAAATACAAGGTAGCATTTACTTTACTTAATAATCAAGGTACAATTGTTAAAAAATGGATAAGTGAAAAAGCAGAGCCTTCTGATTGGGTAAATACAGGGGGAGCTACAAAATATACAGAATCATTAAGTGTTAGTAGTGTTTCTTCTGGAACATATAAATTGGCATTAGCCATTGTTGATACAACCCAAGGAGGTAACCCAGCTATTAATTTAGCAGTAGAACAACAATTAGTTGTTAATGGTTGGCTTCAAATAGGAAACGTAGAAATAGAATAGTAACAGTCACTTTGAGGTAGAAAAATCCATTTCAGATTAAATATGTATAAAATTGAAAAAAAGGAGATGCTAAGAAAATATCTGTTTAATTATAAATGGAGTTATTTTTTTGTGGTATTTATAGTATTAATCTTGTTTGCTTTTAAATCCAATAACAAAAGTATTTCCAGTAGTAAGATAATTGACATGAAGCCAGATACATTGCGGGTCCTTAAAAATCCAGCAATGGGATGGGTTATGTATAATGAAGGGTGGGAATTATACCCATATTATCAAAACAATTACAAGCATATGAATGTCGATCATTTTTGGAAAGATATGGATGCTGTTAATGCTAGTAGCGTAAGTAACATATTGTATATTCGTGCCGTGTGGTCTGCCTTTGAACCTCAAGAGGGGAAATATGCTTGGGACATTGATCCGAATTTTAAAAAGTTGATTGAAGGAGCGGAAAAAAGACATTTAAAATTAGCTTTTAGAGTTTTTCACCAAAGTCAAGATCAAGTGCAACAGGCTACCCCAGAATTTGTTTTTAACGCAGGAGCAAGTTTTAAAAGCATTAAAGGACAGGCTGGTCATCAGATATTTAAAAATCCATACTACGACGACCCTGTTTTTATGGCCAAATTTAATGCTTTTGTTAAGGCTTTTGCTGCTAAATTTGATAATCCTGAAATCACAGACTTTGTAGATGCTTATGGTGCAGGTCTTTGGGGAGAAGGACATAATGTGCTAGTTAAAGACAAGTCTCATTTGGGTAATGTTATAGATGAGATTACTGGTATTTATACAAAACATTTTAAAAATGTTTTAACTGTTTTTAATTTATCCGAATCCGATTGGAAGCATGCCAAATCTTATGTTTTTGATCAAAAACAGTTAATTCCAAGACGAGATGGTTTAGGAAGTTTTTGGTTTAGTGAAAAATCAAGAGAACGTATAAACAATTATTTTTTCCCAAGGTATCCATTAATAGCAGAAGGGTGTTATTGGCTTAACAGCAAAACTAACGATACCACGAATTTAACCTATAAGTTAGATAAAAAATATAACTTTAATTCATGGAAGGACGCTTTAACCTTTGGAATGGAAGATGCTTTAAATTATCACGCTAATGTTTATGATTTAAGAGTACCCTTGCAAGCTAAATATTTGATACAACATGCTCCTAAGTCTATTCAGAAATTCATAACTCATGGAGGCTATAGATTATATCCAAATCGAGTAGGAGTAAAAAAGAGTAAAGATACTTTGATTATAGATAATAACTGGCGAAATTTAGGCGTTGGACTGCTACCAAATCACCATCCAAATTGGAATAACAAATACAAATTGGCTTGGGGATTAAAAAACAAAAACACCTCTAAAGTTATTGCCGTTACAGTAGATCTTAAAGCAAATCCAGGCGATTGGGTAAAAGACAGTAATTACTGTTACAAGACAAAGCTTAACATCCCTAAAGAAATAAAATTGGAAGATTATTACTTGGTTACAGGAATTATAAATGGTAATACAAAAAAGCCAGAAATTGAGCTTGCACTTAGTGAGGCGCCCAAAGATAATTGGTATAAAATTACTGATATAAATTTTTAATGAACCTAAAAAGTTAAAGAATAAAAAGAAATCTAAGATTTAGGTTTTGAGTTAGTTGTTTATAATCCCGTTTAAAATAAATACTATTTGCTTAGCGGGATTTTTAATGAAATATTTATTATGAAGTACATAATTTTTACAATAGGCTTGTTAATTACAGCATGCAACCTAAAAGAAAAAAAAGAACAAAATAGTCAGATAGACCAACGTCCAAACATTGTGTTCATAATGTCCGACGATCATGCTTATCAAGCTATAAGTGCTTATAACGATAAATTAATTCAAACACCTAATATAGACAGAATTGCCAAAGAAGGCATTTTATTTACTAATGCTACAGTTACAAATTCAATTTGCGCACCATCTAGAGCTGTTATCCTAACAGGGAAACATAGTCATTTAAATGGTAAAATTGATAACTTGAGTGATTTTGATACCACTAATGTTACATTTCCGCAATTATTCAAACAAGCGGGTTATCAAACAGCAATGTTTGGAAAATTACATTTTGGAAATAACCCTAAAGGATTTGATGAATTCAAAATATTGCCTGGACAAGGCGATTATTACAATCCTAAATTTATAACGGCTAAAGGAGATACTATTATTCAAGGTTATGTTACTGATATAATAACGGATTTAACATTGGATTGGATGGAGAAAAGAAGGGATACTTCCAAACCTTTTTTATTAATGTATTTACACAAAGCACCGCATAGAAACTGGCTTCCTGCCGAAAAATATTATAAGGCATATACCAAGAAAACATTTCCTCTGCCAGCGACTTTGTTTGATGATTATAAGACTAGGGGTGCCTCTGCTAAAACGGCTGAAATGAATATTTTAAAGCACATGTATTTGGCCTATGACGATAAGTTAAGCCTAGAAACAATTAAAGAGCTTAATATTGATTATACGGGATTGCATAACTATCCAATTAACCGCATGAACCAGGAACAAAGAGCGAGTTGGGATGCTGTTTATGGACCTATAAATGAAGATTTTAAAGAGAGGTATTCTAGCATGAATGATTCCATGCTAATGGTTTGGAAATACCAAAGATACATGCAGGATTACTTAGGGACAATCGCCTCGGTAGATGACAATGTTGGTAGACTTTTAAATTATTTAGATGATAATAAACTTTCAGAAAATACAATGGTAGTATATACTTCTGATCAAGGATTTTATTTAGGAGAGCATGGATGGTTTGATAAACGTTTTATGTATGACGAATCTTTTAAAACGCCTTTATTAATAAAGTGGCCTAATAAAATAACGCCAGGAACTACCGAAAATGAAATGGTTCAGAACCTAGATTTTGCTCAAACTTTTTTAGATGTTGCAGGAATCAAGGCACCCGAGGATATGCAAGGAAAAAGTTTGGTGCCTTTACTTACTGGTCATAACGAAGTATGGGATAGAGATGCCTTGTATTACCATTATTACGAATATCCAGCCGAACATGCGGTTAAAAGGCATTATGGCATTGCAACTAAAAATTATAAACTCATTCATTTTTATTATGATGTCGACGAATGGGAATTATACGACAGATTAATAGATCCTCAAGAGCTTAATAACGTATATAATGACCCTAAATATACCACTGTAGTTAAAGAAATGAAAGAAAAATTAAAGGAATTAAGAAAAAAATATAAAGACTCAGACGCTCTTGATAATCATTACATTAAATTGTATAATGAGCAAAAGCAAGAGGGTACAAAAATCAGCAATAGAGAACCGCCTTCGACGGAAAACATTGAGCATAGCTGAAATTTATAAAACCCTTGTTTAATTGGACTTTCTATATTAGACTGGACATAAAGATGAGAGAATATGTTAGTTAGTTAGTTAGTTAGTTAGTTAGTTAGTTAGTTAGTTAGTTAGTTAGTTAGTTAGTTAGTTAGTTAGTTAGTTAGTTTTTGCCTTAGCAATTATTAGAAGAAAATCTAAACATTACAACTTAGAATTTAAACAGAAAGCAGTCGAGTTAAGTTATGCCAAAGGCAATGTAAAACAAGTATGCGAAGACTTGGAATATTTCCTCCAGTACTTTATCGTTAGCGTAAAGAGTTAAAAGATTATGGTAAGAACAGTTTTTCAAGTCCTAGCAATCCTATAATGATAGATGAAGAAAAAGAGATAGCTCGATTAAAAGGGGATTTAAAAGAAGGCGAGTTAGAATGAGACATCTTAAAAAGAGCCATCAGCAAAAAAACGAAAACATTGTTTTCTCCTCTTAATATCAAATCTCGGCTTATCCATGCGTCGTAAAGTTAAAAAACGCTTACCAGCCCGTGTAAAAGAACCTTAGGAAGTGCCAGAACAATCCAACCATACCTGGAGTATGGATTTTGTACACGATACCCTGGAGAACAAAAGAAAGTTCAGGGCATTTACCATTGTTGATGATTTTAACCGAGAGGCCTTGCATATAGAGGTAGATTACTCCCTGACCAGCAAGAGAGTGGTTTATGTATTAAATCACCTGATTAACCGCCGAGGTAAACCAGATCGCATTCGCATAGATAACGGATCTGAGTTTCTCGCTAAGATAACCGCCGAGTGGGCAGATTTACATGAGATCGATACAACCCGGTAAACCCACTCAGAACGCCTATATTGAGCGATTCAATGGCACATATAGAAGAGGTGTGCTCAATCGCTATATTTTTGATAACTTGGACCAGGTAAGAGAACAAACTCAGGTTTGGATGGATGATTACAATCATCACCGACCACATGACGCACTGGGCAACCTGCCTCAAATAGAATATGTAAAGAAAAATCTCAACAAGGCTAGCCTTGTTGAGATTGATCAAATAAATGATAATATTGTACTAACTAACAGTTCTATTTAAGGGAAGCTTACAGTTTTTACTTAACTTCAAAAATTGGAAATATAGAATTGTCTACGGTGGATAAAATTAATGTAGCTGAATTTTATTCAAGACCTTATTTAATTATATTTCATATAAAGAGTTAGACAGGATCATTATATCCGCTGTTTATAGTTCTCCGTTTCCGTGCTATTCAGGTATATAGAAAGCTTCTATGTGCTCTTTTTTTGTTTCAGGTGATTGTATATTTCCATTTTTTGTGCTTTTCATAAAAAGGTTTTATCCAAAATTGTATAAGTCACAAATTTAAAGGAGAATCCATTATGTCGATTTTTGAATTAAAGTGTTGGTGTTTTTAAATAGTTAGTACTATATTTACATTATTAAATGTAAAAAATACAATTAAAAACTAAACAAGATTATGACTAATGGATTTCACTTTTGGGATTATGCTGTATTCATAGCATATGCCATTTTAATTTTAGGTGTAGGATTATGGATGTCTCGGGATAAATCGGGACACGAGAAAAATGCTGAGGACTATTTTTTGGCAAGTAAATCTTTGCCATGGTGGGCAATTGGAACTTCGCTTATTGCAGCTAATATTTCAGCAGAACAATTTATAGGAATGTCAGGTTCCGGATTTGCTTTAGGTTTGGCTATTGCTTCTTATGAATGGATGGCTGCCATTACTTTAATAATCGTTGGAAAGTATTTTTTACCCATTTTTATTGAAAAGGGATTGTATACAATTCCTGAATTTGTTGAAAAACGATTTTCGACCAATTTGAAAACAATTTTAGCTGTATTTTGGATAGCGCTTTATGTTTTTGTGAATCTTGCTTCAGTCTTGTATTTAGGAGGTTTAGCTATTGAAACCATTATGGGGATTGATATGATGTATGCCATTATATGTTTGGCATTGTTTGCCGCGGCTTATTCATTGTATGGAGGATTATCGGCAGTAGCATGGACCGATGTGATTCAAGTTGTGTTTTTGGTGTTAGGGGGGCTAGCAACGACTTATTTGGCTTTGAATACAGTGTCAGGAGGTCAAGGTGTTCTAGTAGGTTTTAATAAGGTCTTAGATGCTGCTCCAGAAAAGTTTCATATGATATTAGATGAGTTTAATGCTGATGGCGGTAAGAATACTAATTATTTGGATTTGCCGGGAATATGGGTATTGTTAGGAGGTTTATGGGTTGCTAACCTGTATTATTGGGGTTTTAATCAGTATATTATTCAAAGAACACTTGCTGCAAAATCTTTAAGAGAGTCTCAAAAAGGAATCTTATTGGCTGCATTTTTAAAAATAATAATTCCAATTATTGTTGTTGTACCGGGTATTGCTGCTTATGTCATAGTTAATGATCCATCTATTATGGAAAGCTTAGGAGAGGCAGGTCAATTAAGCCTACCTTCCGCAGGTCAGGCGGATAAAGCTTATCCGTGGTTGTTGCAATTTTTACCTGTTGGTTTAAAAGGAGTAGCATTTGCAGCTTTGGCAGCAGCTATAGTATCGTCTTTAGCTTCCATGTTAAATTCAACGTCTACCATTTTTACTATGGATATTTTTAAGCAGTATATAAATCCTGGTGCAAGTGATAGAGTGACTGTAAATGTAGGACGTATTTCTGCTACTGTGGCATTGATTATAGCAGTGATTATGGCACCGTTATTAGGAGGTATTGATCAGGCTTTTCAATTTATTCAAGAATGGACGGGTATTGTTAGTCCGGGTATATTAGCGGTGTTTATTTTAGGTTTGTTTTGGAAGAAAACAACTAATAATGCAGCTATTTGGGGAGCACTGTTATCCATTCCGATAGCATTAGCACTAAAATTTATTTCAATTCCAGCATTGGAGCCATGGATGCATCAAATGGGATTAACAGCGGTTTTAACTATGCTGGTAATCGTCGTGTTGAGTTATAAGCAGAATAAGGGGGCTGATGATGAAAAAGGAATTCCCCTATCTAAGGAGTTATTTAAAACATCACCGTTGTTTAATATTGGCGCTTTTGTGGTTTGTTTGATTGTGTCTGTGCTCTATTGTGTTTTTTGGTAGTCTGTTAAAAATATTATGGTAAGTAATATAAAAAGGAAAATAATGAGAGATAAAAGTTTAAAGTCAAAAATATTAGTTACAGGAGGCTTAGGTTATATTGGAGCTCATGTAGTTGTTGAATTACAGAAGGAAGGATTTGAAGTAGTGATTATTGATGATTTATCCAATTCTTCAAAAGACGTTTTAGAAGGAATTACCTCAATAACAGGAGTAGTACCATTGTTTGAAAGATTTGATTTAAAAGAAAAGGATTTGGTCTCTGACTTTTTCAGAAGGCATCAAGATATTGACGGAGTAATTCATTTTGCGGCATCTAAAGCAGTGGGAGAAAGTGTAAAGGAACCATTAATGTATTATAATAATAATATAAGTCCTTTGGTATATATATTGAAAGAATTACAGAAAATGAAAGTAGCTAACTTTATTTTTAGTTCTTCTTGTACTGTTTATGGTCAAGCCGATAGTTTACCTATAAAAGAATCAGCTCCTGTTAAGGCAGCAGAATCTCCATATGGAAACACCAAACAAATAGGAGAGGAGATCATTAAAGATACATGTAAAGTTTCAAATCATATTAAAGCTATAGCTCTTCGTTATTTTAATCCAATTGGTGCGCATGAGTCAGCGCAAATCGGAGAGTTACCTATCGGTGTACCTCAAAATTTGGTACCTTTTATAACACAAACAGCTATAGGCTTAAGAGAGCATCTTTCGGTATTTGGAGATGATTATCCAACCGAAGATGGTACTTGTATTCGTGATTATATACATGTTGTCGATCTAGCTAATGCCCATGTAGCTGCTTTGAAACGATTGATAAATAAGGATAATTCAGATAATTTTGAAGTGTTTAATATAGGAACAGGAAAAGGCTCATCTGTACTTGAAGTAATTAAGACTTTTGAAGAAGTTTCCGGTCAAAATTTAAACTATAACATTATTGATAGACGTGTTGGAGATGTTATTGCTGCGTATGCAGATACAGCAAAAGCTAATGAAGTATTGGGTTGGAAATCAAAATATAGTTTAAAAGAAGCCTTGTCCTCAGCATGGAAATGGGAACAGAAGGTAAGAGAAAAATAAGCTTTCAGTTTATTAGTAAAACTATTGGTAAAGTTCAAGAAGGAATTATTTAATTGCTCTTGTAGAAATAAAATCATAAAATATTAGAATTAGAGGAGAGTGATGGCACTTCCAATTAAAGATAAAAGGTCTTTATATAAATCCTTTAAAAGGTGCGGAGTAGATATCCTTTGGATCCTTTTCATAGAGAACTGTAAGACAAAAAAATAATAAAGTATAGTTCTTTTACATTTATATTAAAAAGTTAAATGAAATTTAAGTATTTAGTAGTGTTAATTTTGTGTTTTTCGGCACAAGTTATTTTTGCACAAATCACAGGAGTAATTAAGGATGAATCTCAGGATGATGCTCTTGAATACGCTACTTTAGCACTTTATAAGCAAGATGATAAATCTGTTGTCACCAATGAGCAAAGGGTATTTAAAATAGATTATGCTAAACAAGAAAACTATTTTATAATGAGCAAAGTATTGCTACTTCAAGACCAAATGAATTTTATACCTATACCAATTATGTATACGAGGTTGATATGGTATCCTTAAACTTGCCCTATACCTTTAACAAGGTTAAAAATAAATCTAAATTCATAGAAAGTGAATTTGGGAAACGAGAATTTTAGTGTCAATTTTTATACAAAATAAAATATTCATAAAATGAGAGTATTTGATAAAACAAATTTTATAAAGTATTATTTTTTAAGCTTAATATTTTTATTGTTAGTTAACTTAGTTTCTTCTCAAGTAAAAATGAGATATAACTCTTTCAAACCTGGTGGCGAGTGGTTAGATACCGATGGTAAACATATAGATAGTCACGGAGGTAATATTATTTATGTTGAACATTTAAAAACTTATTATTGGTATGGAGAGCATAGAGGTAAACCAAGAGGAGCATCTTGTTATTCATCAAAAGATCTTTATAATTGGAAAAATGAAGGTGTTGTAATAGAAAAAGGAGATATAAAAATTTTCGAGCGTCCTAAAGTAATTTATAATGATGTAAACGGACAATATGTGATGTGGTTTCACTATGATGGAGTATTAAATGGCCGAAATTATGGTATTGCAGAACTAGGTGTAGCTGTTAGTGACAGTCCTACAGGACCATTTATAATTAAAGACCATTACCGCCCTAATGGACACGAGTCTAGAGATATAGGTATGTATTTTGAACCAGACACAAAAAAAGCTTACATAGGTTACGCTGCAGATCACGTAAACCGCACAATTAGAATAGTTGAATTGTCAGATGATTATCTTAGTACGACAACCAATGATGTAGATATTGATGCCCATTGCGAAGGTCCAGGTATTTTGAAAAAGAATGGAAAATTTTACCTCCTAACCAGTCAGTGCTCAGGCTGGACACCAAATCCGGGGACGTATTATACTGCTAACTCTGTGATGGGACCATATACAAGTCAAGGAAGTCCTTTTATTGGAGATGCAGGTAACAATTCATTTAATTCGCAACCGTGTTTTATTTTTAAAATCCCCGGTTACAAGGATGCTTATCTTTATATGGGAGATCGCTGGAATGGAGGAGGTCGACCAGAATCCCAGTATGTGTTTTTACCAATAACTATTACTGAAAAAGGAGAAATGGAGATTCATTGGTATAACGAATGGGATTTAAGTTTTTTTACCCCTGATAGGTAGTATCTCACCAAGTGCGTAAAGTTTACGGGATAGTGTCAATTATACGTATTTATGTGAGCAATACCGGTATAGTTATAGATCAATTAGCCTTAAAACCCGAGAATTATCCAGAATATTATGAAATTCCTGTAGATTAGAGCTATATATAACCTTAAATTAGTTATGTAGTCATTCAACTATTTTTCCGGGTTTTTGTTGCAAGTCCAAGTTACGATTGTTTTGTTGACTGTGGGCTTAGTTCAAAGAAGTTAATTAGATTTATTTATCTTTCCATCTCCTGCTTTGTGAAATATATCAGATATTGTCATACCGGAGTCCCCCCATTCACTATCATAGCATGTCACGTTTTTTAGTGTCACATTGCTAGCTTGCTTCAAGCCTAAAACATAATGATTATCATCAGCACAAACCGTTTTTACGTTTTGTATTTTGGCTCCCAAAACATCATGAAAGAACAAAGGATAACGACTATCTCGTTTTTCGTAATTGAACGAGCAATCCTCAACGTACAATTCTTTTACATGCCTAACCCAAAGCCCATATGATGGCTGAACTCCCAAATTCGGGACATTGTATTGACCTACTCCTAACTCGGGGGGTATCTTGTTTATATCTTCAAGATAATTTCCACCTTTAACCAATACATTTATATCCTTGAAACTAATGTTTTTTATATATCCTGTATGCTCACCGTTTGGCAATTTAAAATTCAGTCCCCCTTCTACATCATCAGAATCAGGTAATTTATAACCGGCTACTATAGGAGTGGCTTTTTCTTGAGAGCCATCGTAGGGCTTCCATCGAACATCTTTTTTATAAGAGCTTCCCTTGTAAACTTCACTTATATCTACACCATTTAAGATAATATTTTCTACCAGACCAATATTCACATTGTTGGCCAATAATTCATCATGTTGAATGCCATTTTCATTAAACTTATAACGTCCTACAGTAGCACCCAATATTCTTGCCCTGTTAGATATAGAAATAAAAAAAGGAGCCGTTGTGCGATACATTTTTGAACGCGAGTGAATTGTACCCGTGTGCCCACAATTAAGGTGCACATCTTTTACATGTGCTCCATCGTTTGTTGAAATGGAGAACCCTGCCTTATCTGCGCCAAGCACATAAATATTATCTACATGTACATCCATTATATCATCTGCTGTCTCTGAGCCTATTTGAAACAAATTACAATGGGTGTCACCTATTATATTTCGTACCCTATAATTGCTGACAGGTCTTGTAAAACCTAGTGAACAATCGGAACCTAATTTTATAATATCATCACTGCTAAGCTTAGAATATATATTTGTAACAATCACGTTGTTACATTGCATAAAATCATATAAATCACGAGCATTCTCTGAAGAAACTTTACCAAAATAAGTATCATGCACATAAATGTCATCGGTTCCGGTAGCAAGTAATGCAAAATGTCCAGCCTGATCTATTTGCAACATATTACTAGTGTTAAAGTCTTTTTTACCATTTTTTAGGTAATAGGGTTCATCTTTATATTCATCATACCAAAGATCATCTTCTCTATAAATACCACCAATTTCAATATTAGAACACAACTTTAAAGAGAACATTTTGTCTCCACGTTTATTTATTGGTCTATTAGCAACTCTGCTTCCCGTATATAAGTTGTTATTACCAGAAATCCTTCCATTACCTATAATTTTAATATTATCCTCTCTTTCCGCAAAAAACATAGCGTTGTTAAAAAAAGTATGCCCTATATCTTGCTTTGTTAACCAATTTTCAGGGTCAATATAAGGACCAATTTGAGTAGGTGATATTCCTGTGCGATATTGGGCATCGCTAAACCAAGTTGGTCGAGGGGCATCGGCACCTGTTAATGCATTAATAGTCGCTCCTTTATCAATATAGAGCCAAACATTACTTTTTAAATGTACTGTACGAACGTTATATTCTCCTTTTGAAAACATTAAAATGCCGCCACCAAGACGATTCAGGGAGTCTATGGCTTCATTAATCTTTTCGGTATCGTCATTACCTGGTTTTCCTGTGACGCCAAAGTTTTTAATGTTCACTTTTCCTGAAAGGAAATAGGCTTTATTAGAATAGTATTCTTTAGTCCCATCTTTTATTTTTAATTTAAATGTATAAAGTTGATTCGGTGCTAAATTTGATATGGAGGCCGAACCTCTTTCTGGGTCAACAACTGCAGAAGAGGTTAACCAAGTTGCACCATGGTCTATGGATTGCATTAATTTAATTTTTTGTTTCCCGCCATTAGGCGTCCATTCGAAATTTACTTTTTTAAAAGTTTCAAATGTTTCTTGATAGTTCTCATTTACCTGATGAACCCGTTTAAAATCGGAAATATAATCAACTACGTGTAATGTTGCGGTTTCAGTGTCTATTCCTTGGCTTACAAGAACCTCAGGTTCTGTAGTTTTGTACATTGCTTTAAAAGGATAAGCACCAGTTCTAGTAAGCAATACCTTATGAATTGTTATTTTTAAATCGACTCCGTTGTATGGGCGTAAATCAATATGATTAAAAATAATCACGGAGCCGCCATTTTTTGTTGACTCAATTTTCACTTTACCAACTTTAGAGTAGGAATAAGCTGATCCAACCCGGCCTATGGATTGATTTGATAAATCTTTCAATTTAACTTCACCTCTTCCGATTACATTTACGGTCGTATTTTCCAAGGTGGCATGGACGCCTTCTGGTAACTCTATTTTTATTGAGGCGTTTGGGGTGCGTTGTCCTGCTGTAAAATAGAGTGTTATGTTTTTTTCTGTTTTAACTGTATATTTATTTTGCTCAAGAAAAAGGTTGCCACTTAGCGCATACTTTTTTAATCCAATTGCATATGTTTTACTCTTGATACCATCAGATGAACTTACTATCAGATTATCTCTATTGTTAATAATTCCAGATAATTTCTTCACCCCGGTAGAATCCGTTATATTATACTTATGAATTGAACCATCTTTTGATTTTATTTGCTCATTAATTTGTTCTACGGTAAGCCCAGTTGAAGCCAATCCGGCATCTTCAGGAGTGTCAATTGTAAAAGAGTAGGTACTTCCTGTTTTTAGAATCAGCGAGTCCGTTGTTATAGAAACTACATGTGTAGCATGACTAGCTTTAACAATCTCTAATGCCTTTTGAGCACTTCCTTTTAAAGAAAGAATAAACGAAAGAAAATGTAATAATATAATTAAGCTTGTCTTTTGCATACTTTTTAGATATGTAAGTTATCTTTTGTTCAATATAATTTTAAATTAAAGGTTTTATTTGGCTCTTTTCTTGTTTATGAATGTTTTTGTATTCGGTTGAAAATAGGACTAGATCTGAAAAAAGCAGCGAAGTAAATCTAGTTTAATTTAATTAATTCACGTTACTTTAAATTACTCTGGGGTATGTCAAAATGCACACTGGAGCTATCAAGTATATTATTTCTTCATATTTAGTTAATTTAAGGATGTACCAAACATAAGATGTTTTAATATACCAAGTGTTGTTAATTATCCTTTTAAGTACTATTGACCTCTTCTTGTGTATTATTTTACTCCCTGTTTAATATAGCTTTGTTGTTTTAATAATGTTTAAAAATTTCTTTATTAGCTAGGTTATAATTTATAAAACTTATAATCAAATTATAGTAGCTGTTTTATGAATATATCTGTACGAGTTAAAACTCAATTAGAAAATTCAAAGAATAGGAAGAGTTAGGCGGTATTAATAAATAGTTGTGCGATGAAGTCTCTTCATTTGTAAGAAGTGTTGGTAATTCAATTTATGATAGATTTTCTGCATGTAGCGACCATTAAGAAAAAGGTATAGGTGAAGTTGGAAGGTGAACAGGTTTAACCCCTTGTGTCTATAGGAAATTGAAATAGTAGAAGCATCAGATTAGGTGTCTGTGTGATTACATATTTTAAATGGAGAGTTCAGGACTGTTTGAGAATCTATCAAGCTTTGATTATAGAGATTTTAAAAACTGAATATTGAAAAAAAACTTAATTAAATAAAAACACTATTAATTTAAATGTCATGGATTTATTGAAGGATTTATATTTTAATTCAGATAATAAAACACCCATTTATCTTCAAATAGCAAATTGTATTTTAGATAACGTTAAGAATGGGAATATCAAAAACGATGCACAATTACCCTCAATAAATGTATTTAGTAAAGAATATAAAGTTTCTAGAGATACTGTTGAAAAAGCATATAAGGTTCTTAAATCTAGGGATATAGTGGTTGGAACAAAGGGGCTAGGGTCCTTTATAAAAGTAAACAATCAAGACGTTTCGAAGGTAAAAGTGTTATTTTTAATTAATAAGGTTAGTCCTTATAAACTAGAGGTATATAATGCATTTATCAAAACCTTAGGAGAAGATTATCATATCGATTTTGAAATTTATCATTGTAATGAGTTACTCTTTTTGAGTTTAATTGAGAAAAACTTAAATAAGTACAATTATTATGTTATTATGCCTCATTTTAAACAGTTAAGTTCTGAGGATTTTAATTTTAAAAGAAAATCAAAAAAATTATTAGAGAAGATCCCTCGGAGTAATATAATATTATTGGATAATAATGATATGAACATAGACGGTGATATCATTGAAATTTTTCAGGATTTTGAGAATGATATATTCAATACCCTAACAGATGGTTTGAATGAAATAAAAAATTATAAAAGACTAAATTTGATTATAACAGAAGCGGACACTTTTCCTTATTTACAAAAAATCAGTAAAGGATTCATTAAATTTTGTAATGAATTTTCTTTTGATTTTAAAATTTTGAACCAAATTGATGAGAATACAAACCTTAATTCATGGGATTTATTTATAGTGATTGAGGATGAGGATTTAGTCACCCTTTTAGATTTATTATCCGATAAAAAAGAATTGGTGTTGGGGAAGAATTTAGGGGTTATTTCCTACAACGAAACTCCTTTTAAACGTTTGTTAGACATTGCCGTAATTTCAACTGATTTTAAGCACATGGGAGAAACGGCTGCTCATATGATTTTAAATAAACTAAGAGGGAAGATTAAAAATCCGTTTACTCTCATTAAAAGAAACTCAATTTAAATTTAGTGGTTTTTTAACAACAACAATTAAAACACATATATGAAGAAAGCAATATTAAATCTTGTAGTCGTATTATTCAGTTTATCACATTTTGCTCAAAAATTTGAAAATCTGGCAAAAACACCTCCAATGGGATGGAATAGTTGGAATAAATATGGTTGTGATGTAGACGAAAAATTGATCATGAAAATGGCGGATGAAATAGTGAATAGTGGAATGCAAGAAGTTGGCTATGAATATGTAGTTATTGATGATTGCTGGCAGGTAGGTCGTTCTGAGGATGGTGAAATAATTGTTGATAAAGAACGTTTTCCTAGCGGTATGAAAAAATTAGCTGATTACATACATTCTAAAGGGTTGAAGTTCGGCATCTATTCTTGTGCTGGTACCGAAACATGTCAAGAACGTCCTGGAAGCAGGGGGTATGAGTTTCAAGACGCTAGAACATATGCTAGATGGGAAGTTGATTTTTTAAAACATGATTGGTGCAACACTTCTACACAGAATGCTCAAGCCTCCTATTCTATTATGAGGGACGCTTTGTTTGCGGCAGGTAGGCCCATAGTGTTCAGTATTTGTGAATGGGGAAAGAGCGAACCATGGGAATGGGGAAAGGATGTTGGTCATTTATGGCGAACCACCGGGGATATTAGAGATAGTTGGGAATCTATGATTTCTATTGTTGACAAAGAAAAAGACCTTTTCAAGTTTGCAGAGCCAGGCTCTTGGAACGACCCTGATATGTTAGAAGTTGGAAATGGAGGTATGACTACAGAAGAATATAAAACTCATTTTTCACTTTGGTGTATGCTGGCAGCTCCTTTAATGGCAGGAAATGATTTAAGTGACATGACTAAAGAAACAAAAGAGATTCTTATGAATAGAGATCTTATTGCTATAAATCAAGATGTACTTGGTAAGCAAGGTTTTGTTTATCGGGATAATGGAGATTACCAAATTTGGATTAAACAGTTAGATAATAAGGAAAAGGCTGTATGTTTATTAAACCGAAGTGACGAAGTTAAAAAGGTTCAAGTTGACTTTAATTTGTTATTAAAAGCTAACAGCAGCATTGGCTGGCGTACATACATTGATCCATATGAATTAAAAGATTATAGTGTTCGTGATTTATGGGAACATAAGAGCGTAAATATTGGAGATGGAACTATATTTTTAACGATACCTCCACATGCCGTAAAAGTTTTCAAATTTGTTCGTAATTAATAGATATAGGATGTTGGAGTAAAGCACAAAAAACAAACAATTAATTGTTTGTTTTTTGTGCTTTCTTATTAAAATATTCTATTGTTCGTTTTAGGGCAATTATTTATAATACACTTGTTTACGCAATCGATTGTTTAAAAATTAATTAAATATGAATAAACTAAACTTATTGATTGCTTTTGAGAGAGAATAATGTTCGGTTAATAAAACCAGCAAAATTACCTTCTTAAATTTGTGCTTTGATTGTGCTTCCTATAAGTCATGTGCCTATTACAGATAACAACTGGTTGGCTATTATCCTTGCGGGACTTGCTGTAGCAGGTCAACAGGCTTGCCCTGAAAATGTTTTCAGGATCGTTTCTGATGTGTTTACTAAAAGAGGAACAGCTTTAGTGGTGGAAATAGATGGTATGGCTATTTCAGGTATAATTGTGGATGTTGTTCAAGGTTCTGTATTGGATTAATCTGGGAATATTATTTGTTTTTGGGGTTTCCTATTGGTAGGATCTTACTACCTCATCATTCTTGGATTGGTACATTTATTAATGCCTAAAATGACGCCATTGGATGAAAACCTAAATACCATTGAGAACTAAATTTATCATATAGATTCTAATAAAAACATTTAAAACATTAAATATAAACAAATGAAAATCAAACCGTTTTTATTCATTTTTGTGACCTACAGTGTTCTTATCGCATTTTTGAATCAAGGATTGGCGCAAAACAAAAAGGTAAACGTAGCTTTAGGCACAAAGGTTCAAGCAAGTTCTGAACTTACAGAATATCCTGCAAGCAATATTGTGGATGGCAAAATTACCCGAGAGTCTAAATGGATGAGTGCCACCAATAAAGCGCCTCACATTGTGGAAATTGATTTTGAAAAATATTGTAACATTTCTGAAATAAGATTTCATAGTGGTATCCCTGATGATGAAAGAACGGCTATGGAAAAAAATCAAGCCAGTGGTTTTTGGTCCGTCAAAAATTTTAAGATACAATATTGGGATGATGCCAATTGGACTGATTTTCCTAAAGCATCTGTTTTGGAAAACAGGCTAACAACGGTTGATTTTAAGTTTGAAAACCCTATCAGTACTTTTAAAATCCGATTGGTTGCAGATGATGGCGAAAAAATAAGTGTCATGGAAATGGAGGTTTTTGGAACGGTAGCCACCGATATGCCAGCGCCACCTTCTTTTGAATTCAATATTGTTAAGCAAGTTGAAATTACTGAAGACCAAAACGCTACCCTTAAAGTAACCAATAATGTTATAGGAAAAACCTTTAAGTATGTAGGGTATAACCAAGGTTATTTTTTGCCAGGCTATAACGTGTCTGGTTGGTTAGAATATGCCAATGTAAACAGCATTCGAATTTGGCCTAACCTTAACAATTATGCTCCAGAAAGAGCAGTACAAATAGATTCAAGTATCAGATCCGTAGAAGAGTTTGATAAGCGTAAAGCAGATTTAAGATCAAACCCTGAAGCTAGTAAATACATAAAATGGAACGAATTAAAAACTATTTATACGGCTATTGATTATTCGTCCAACAACACCATGGAGCTTGATTATGCGATTAAAGAATCCAAACGATTGGGAATTGAGCCTATTTTGCAAATCAATTCAAGAGATTTTGATGGTACTTGGAGCAACAAATGGCAACAGTGGCAGCGGTATTATTCACTGGCATATCATGTTGCTAAAACGGCTGAGGTGGCTATGTTCGCCATGCAAAACGAACCGAACCATAGGCATTCAGGCCCTATGGAATTAAATCAGTGGATTGGAGGCATGCAAATCGTTTCCGATGCGGTGCATGCAGCTATTGAAGATGTCAATAAAAAATATAGCAAAAATTTAAAAGCAAAATTTGTAGGACCGGTTACCGCAGGTCAAAATACCGATTGGTGGGCTACCATTGTAAAAAATATACGCACAGACTATCATGGCAATACGCTAGACCACGATTTGATTGATGTATTCTCAACGCACTCCTATAATTCCCCTGCAGCAGGGTATTCTACAAGAGTGGATAATATCCGTAAAATATTAGTGGAAAACCATCCTAAAAAAAAGCCTATTCCAATCGTGTTTACTGAAATTGGACGTTGGATGAACGCTTATTTAATAGATAAAGAAGAAACTATGGATTCTCCTTCGTTGTTCACGGAATGGGCAGGAATTTATGCGAATAACATGAAAAATGGAGCCTATGGGATGTGGGCGTTTAAATTAGTGACCAATACCAGTAGTTCGTATCCTAAAGGTATCAAGTCAGGTCATCATTACACGTGGCAGGGCACCCGTTTTGTAGAAGACGCTCATCAAAATTTGGCAAAAAACGCAACAGTGAGCGCATCTTCCAATGGTTCAAAAGCAGGATTAATTACCGATGGTGATAAAACGGATGATTCATCTTGGATATCTAATGAGGACAGCAAAGAAAAATGGCTGGAAATAGATTTAGGAAACACTCAAGAATTAGGAAGTGCTTTAGTTTATAATGGTTCCGAAGGCGGTGTGTTTACTGCACCAGACCGCATAAGGAATTTTAAACTGCAATATTGGACGGGGTCAAACTGGGAAAACATTCCAGAAGCAGAACAAAAGGATAATAAATATGCACAGGTTTATCTTCCTTTTAAAAAAAACATAAAAGCATCAAAAATCAGATTTGTTTCAGAAGATGAAGGCACATTGAAAGTCCGCGAAATCAAATTATTTGATAAAAATGCGTTGCCAAGCGACCTTCCAAATTATAATATTTCAGGCATACAACGCACCGGAGAAGTTGTGCGTCTTTTTGCCAAAGGATTTAAAGATGAACGTGATTTATTGCAGGTGTACCGTTCAAATGATGATAATGGGTTGGATACTTATGTGTCTTTAGATGAAAAAACAGACACTTATTATATGTGGTTAGTGCAGCGCGGTCGTTTTGCCTATCATTTGGATATGGATTTGTCAAATTTGGATTTAAACACAGGGGCACCCATCATTGGTGAAACCGTGGATGCTAAAACTTATGGTGAAGTTTCTATATTAAAACAACTTCCTGCTGATAAAAAATTTAATATTACCCTTCTACCGCAAAGTGTCACATTGCTGAGCATTCCAAAAGGAAATTTAACTAAAGAAATACGCTCTGTAATTTCAGATGCTTATGTATCTGCTGGGGCTAATGGTATAAAAAATTATGGCAATAAAAAAGAGTTATTGATAAGCCTAAATGCTCAAAATATATATGAAAACAAGGTCAGTTATTTAAGTTTTAATGCACCAAAGGATAAAACCAAAATTAAAAAAGTATTGTTGCATGTTACAGGAAAAGTAGATACGGGAGATAGCCCCTTTAGATTACATGTCTATGCCATTCCTTCAGAAAAAATAAATGAAAAAAAGCTTACATGGAAAAACGCACCACAATTGGATGCTAAAGAAGCTTTGGTGGAAAACGTTGGAAATCCTGTAAAAATAGCAGGTGAACTTGCATTTTCTACTGAGGAAAAAAGCCATTATTTGGATGTGACGGATATTATTTCGAAAAACAATTTGGAAGCTGTCACCTTTGTTTTGGTTCGAGAAACCCGACAATTGGGAGACGATGAGGATAAAGGACGGACTGTAATCATAAAATCAAAAGAATCAGAGATTAAACCAAACCTAGAGGTTTGGAGCGAAAAATAAAACTAAAAAATGAAGACATATATTATGTATGAAGTACATCACATTGGTTGCATGTAATCAAACAGTCAGAACTTGGAAAGATGTCATTATTCAAGAAATAATCGTTCAAAAAGACCATCTTCATATGGTTTGTTCAATCCTTCCCTAGGTTTCCATGTCAGAATTCATTGGTATTCTAAAAGGTAAGATAGCAATCAAACTGTTCAAGAAGTACCCCGTTTAAGACAGGAACCTTATTGAGGGTAACCACTTTTTATTGAGAGGTTACTTTGTGAGTACCGTGGGTTTGAAATGAGGATATAATAAAACGATATGTGAAATATCAGGAACATCATGAATGAGCCTAATGCCCCTTTAGGACTAATCTGAAAATTAAAGCCTCCATTTTTAACGGAGGCAGTTTACTTTGAAGATAAAGTAGAATGGGGTTTTGAACCTTAAGATTCTTGCGTTTTTTGAATAATTAAATATTTATATATTTATATTTGAGTTAATGGGGGAAATTTAATACCCCGAATACTCAAACCAATCAAATAACGCAAAATTATCACTTGTTTTATCTTTGGAGGTGGCGTACATACCTATAAAGGTTCCAGTAAAACGCCCCATACTTAATGCGTTGCTAAGTACACTTGCATCTATGTTCTTAGCTAAATACTCCCATGTTTCGCCGTCTTCAGAAAAACTAAAATCTAATCGTTGCTCTAAAGCTGTTATTTTTAAATAGAGTGTGTTTTTAGTTAATTTTTTTTCTGCTATTAATTTTTGTGTAGTGTCTGTCACTACTTCTTTTTGAATAAGCTGTACGTACTTTTCTCCATTCTTAAGTGTGCTTAGTACCTGAAATTGGTTATATACGTCTCTAGAAAGTAGCATTCCAGCCATTTCATTTTCAGATGTTGGTGAAAATTCCATTTTAGTTACGGCTGTAAAATTTTTATAAGTTTGACGTCTAGCAATAAATGAAGGATTCTCACTATAAGTATCTACTTCAAATGGACGCAATTTTATTTTTAGTTTTCCTTTTGGATTTTCTAAGTTCCACCATTTTTCTGTGGGTACTTGAATGAAATTCCAAAATAATTCTAAATCCTTATCGTTAAAATTATCTCTTACTTTTTCCTCACTAAATGGATAGTTTTCTAAATATGGTCTTTTATGAAAAGGCATTACTCTCCCTTTTGGTCCAAGCGGATTAACAACGGGCCATGTTCCAGACCAATTTAAAGGAACCAAGCATGATTCACGTCCCATATTAGTATATTCACCTCCATATGGACGGCTTCCTAATAAAACCATCCACCATTCTCCATTTTGTGTTTCTACTAGATCAGCATGCCCTGTATGATGTATATAGTTGTCATGTGGATAATCTCTATTGGTTACTATTGGGTTTTTGTCATAATATTCATATGGTCCCATAATCTTCTCACTTTTCCAAATAGATACCGCATGGTTCCATGAGGTTCCACCGTGAGAAACTAACAAATAATATTGCCCATTTTTTTTGTATATATGTGGTCCTTCATAATGGTTTAACATCTCTGTTTCCTCTCCTGCTAACATGAAACCTCGGTAATAATCACCAGGGTTTAAAACAGTAACCTTTTCGCCTACTAATTTCCATGTAATAGGATCTATTTCCTGTATCCAAATATTTCGATGATTTTTCCAGACCGGATTTTTAGGCACATCGTTTCCTGTGTAGTATACTTTTCCATTGTCATCAAAAAACAAAGAAGGGTCTATTCTTGGGGCACCTTCAATATAATGAGCTTCTGACCATGGACCTGCAGGATTTGTTGCAGTAATGACAAAATTTCTATCCTCATGATGCCTGCCAACATTAGTGTTTATAATGTAAAAAACACCATTATTATACCTTATTGTGGCAGCAAAAAGATTTAAATTGTCTTTTGTGTCTTTTCTGAGTTTCAATTGCTCTGGGCTATGTATTCCATAGCCTATGCGCTCCCAATTGACCAAGTCACGACTATGATAAATAGGAAGTCCAGGATAATAACCAAAAGTAGAGGTAACCATATAATAATCATTCCCAACTCTACAAATGCTTGGGTCCGGATTCATTCCGGGTAAAATGGGGTTCGTATAATAACTCTTTTTTGCTTGGTCACTTAAATCAATTTGTCCGAAGCTAAAAAAAGATTGAAAACATATGGCAAAAAGAATAAAAAGTGTTTGATTTTTTTTATTGATATTATGAATCATGTTTTACATTTTTTTTGTAATATATTACTGAAGCAATTTAATGTTAAAAATTTCTATAGGACTAGGTTCTCCATAATTTTCAGGTGAATACTGAATTACCATTGAAATAAGTCCTTTTTCTAAATTGCTTGTATCCCAATTTGAGTTACCCTTTTTTAACTGTATTGGAAATGGAATGGTTTTCCATTCTGAAAAATTAGTGGATCTATCAGAAACGCATATTCCGGCGGTGCTAAAGACATACATTTTATCGTCAACCATTTTAATAGTTCCTTGGTGAGGTAAATTAGTCTCTTGGGTTATCCAATCACCTTTAGGGGTTCTTATATAAAGAAAGTTTATCTTTTTTTTAGTATTTGGTTTAAAGTGATTTAATAAAGTGATGTAATTATTGGTAACAGGGTCTATTATAGAATTTAGTCCTGTGTGTCTGGGGTCAAGATCTAAAGGAATCTCTATAGGAAGTTGTCTCATATTATCAACACCCATAACTAAATTAACTTTTACGTTTGCAATTACTTTTCCAAAATTGTCCCTCCATGTAAATCCTCCATCAGAACTTTGGGCATAATATAAGCCATGTTCGGAATAATGTCCTTTTTTACTCTCTTGCTCAGCAAACCCTCTTTCTCTAAAAACCCAAGAAATATGTAAGTTACCATATTTATCATCTAAAAATTTTGCGGTATATGGACCTCTAGAACTGTTTACTCCTAAGTAGGTTCCTTCTTGAGAAGATATTTTACCAATAAATCGCCATTCATGGTCAGTACTGCTATAATTTGCCAGATTCATTTCTCCTCCTAAAGAACCCCCAGTTCTCCAGTAAACTATTAAGTTCCCGGTTGAATTTAATTCAAAAAATGTAGGATAGGTAACCAGTCCAGTATCGTTTCTTAAACCCAAATTTGGTTGCAATTCAAAAACAGAATTATCCCAAATAACATTATCAGGGTTTGTTGCAACGTTTAATTTAGAATGAGCATAATTAAATTGCGGCGTATTGTGATGATCAAAAGCAATGTGAATTACACCATCTCCTTTAGAAATTGATAATGCTATTTTATTATGCCTATCTTCAGATGTAATTTGATAACCTTGAATGATAGATTTTTCCCAACCAGATTCTGCATTTATTTTTTTTCGTGCAATAACAATGTCTCCATTAGCCTCATAATATGCAATGTATTGGTAATTGTTATACGAAGTGATTTTGGCTTCCATAGGGCCATGGAATCGTCTAATACCATTTTGCTCCCTATCTGTCCCGTCTGAGCAGTATCCGGTTTGGGTAATAATATGATTTGAAAGTATTTTGGCTGTTTTAAATGGTTTTGGTTGTGAAAAACATGATATATATACAGTAAAAAAAAGAGTTTTTAATAAATGTTTGATTTTTAGCATTTTATGATGTTTTTAGCTTTTTTGTATTTCTGAAATAATTGCAGACCAGCCACCACCAGGAGCCATATTAATTTCAATTTTGGAGTTTTTATTTACTTCTAAATTTTGTATGGTATAGTCTTCGGCAAACTTTTCCGCATTTACTCCGTCCTTATAAATTTCCATTTTAAAATTCCCTTCTTTTAAGAAGGAAAGGTCTAGCTCTAAATCTCTTGAATTCCAATCGGTCATGGCTCCTATATACCATTTATTATCTTTTCTTCTAGCTATGGCTATATAGTCACCTACAACTCCTTTAAGCACTGTAGTTTCATCCCAAACAGTTGGAATTTTAGTTATAAAATCTAGCGTTTCTTGTTCTTCATAATATCTAGATGGCGAATCGCACAGCATTTGTAATGGTGCTTCATATACCACGTACATTGCTACTTGATGCGCTCGGGTTCCTTGACTCATGGGATGTTTAAAGCTAACCGAGAAGTCTTTTTTATGCTTGTTAACCATGGCTCCTGGAGTATAGTCCATAGGGCCTGCGGCCATACGAATAAATGGAATGGTTACATTATGTTCAGGGGTAACATATGTGTTCATTTTATTGTTTTCTCCGCCTTTAACTCCTTCGTAATTAATAACGTTGGGGTAAGTTCGTCTTAATCCAGAAGGTTTAAAAGATCCATGAAAGTCTACCAGTAATTTTAGCTCTGCACATTTTTTTGCAATACGCTCATAAGAATTAACCATATATTGATCGTTACGCTGCATATAATCTACCTTAATACCTTTGACTCCCCAGGTTTTATAGGTTTCTAAAATTTCATCAAGATTTGCGTCCAATGGTTTCCATAGTACCCACAGAATAAGTTCAACACCTTTTTCTTTTCCGTACTGAATTAGTTTAGGAATGTCCATATTTGGATTGAAATCAAGAATTTCAGTCGTTGACTTTGTCCATCCTTCATCAAGTATTACATATTCAATGCCATTGGCCGCTGCAAAATCGATAAAGTATTTGTAAGTAGCCGTATTTAATCCTGATTTAAAATCTACTCCGTACACGTTATTATCGTTATACCAATCCCAAGCTACTTTGCCGGGTTTTATCCACGAAGTATTTTTAAGTACTGAGGGTTTTGAAAGTTGAAAGGTTAAATTACTTTCTACAAAAGTTTTATCATCATCGCTGATGATAAAAACTCTCCAGGGATACGCTCTATTTCCTGAGGTTTGTGCTATATAGTTGGCTTCCTTTGTGATTTCTTGGCTACGATCAGCGTACTTATTTTTTGTGTCAATAGCTTCTATTACGTATTTGGGAAAAATAGCCTCAACTGTTGAGTTTTCAGTTCCTTTTATAAACATGCCAGGGTAGTCATGTAAAGCGGTTTCTGTATATAATACTTTTGCATTGCTGGTTGAAAACATTACAGGCAAACTACAAAATTCATCTGATTTAATCTCGGTTAAAGCCTTATCTAGATAAACGCGTTCGTTGTGGGAATACATAGATGCTTCTTGAGGAAAATAAGATCGAGTTCCTTCAGGAAAAGTTAAAGAAAAATGTTCAGAAATAATATTACGATTTTTATTAACCTGATCTACAAATCGATAAGCAACACCATCATTGTACGCTCTGAATTTTAATTCATAGTTGCTTTTAAATTCAATACTTAATTCATTATACTCATCATTTATTTCAGAGTCTTTATGAGGAACTACGGGATGAATGATTGTAGAAAATTCTTTAATAGTATGTTTTTTTACAGAGGAATTATTTCCAAAATCAGCACCCGTAGAAAAATCCATTCCTGCAATTGCATTTTTTATAACTAAATTTTTGTTTAATGTTACAGACCAAGAAATATTTTGAGCTACATTAACCGATAATTTTATTTTTTTATCAGGCGATTCTACTTCAAAAGTTTGACAATAACTTTGTTGAATAACTAGTATTAATAAAAACAAAGTTGCTATTTGATATTTCATAATAATATAATTCTTTTTATTTTTCAAAATTAAAACTAAACTCTTTAGATAACGTATGTTCCTTATCCATGATTACACTAATTTTATTGACTATTTCAGGATAATCTTCAGCAACATTATTTGTTTCACCAATATCATTAGATAAGTTGTATAGTTCTATAGCTGCGTTTTTATCATTTTTCATATTTAAACGTATACCTTTCCAATCTCCAATTCTTACAGCTTGTTTACCGCCTTTTTCATGAAATTCCCAATACAAATGGTCGTGCTCTTTTTGTTCATTAGTATTTCCTAATAATTCTGGTAAAAATGAGATGCCATCTATGTTAGAAGGGGAGTCTAATTCGGCAATGTCACAAGCGGTAGGTAAAAAATCCCAAAAAGCAGACATATGATTAGAGGTTGTATTAGGTTTTATTTTATTTGGCCAAAAAGCAATCATAGGTACACGAATTCCGCCTTCATATAAATCACGCTTAAAGCCTTTAAATGAGCTGTTGCTGTTAAAGTAATCGGGGTCTGCACCTCCCTCTGTATGAGGCCCATTGTCTGATGTGAATATGATGATTGTGTTATCAGCAATGCCTAGTTCTTCTACTTTTGCTCTAATTTCTCCAACTTGTTTATCTAATAGAGTAATCATTGCCGCAAAGGCCGCATGAGATTCAGCTTGAGAGGCATAACCTCCGTTTTTATATTTTTCTCCATTATCAACACCTTCAAAGTGGTTTTCAGGCAAAAGTTTATCTCTAAATATTCTCATGTATTCTTCAGGAGCAATAAGTTCTGCATGAGGAATTATAGAAGGGTAGTACATGAAAAAAGGAGTGTTTTTATTTTTCTCTATAAATGATAGTGCTTTTTGATGTATTATTTGAGGAGCATAAGTTTCCGTCTTGGTACCTGAGTTACCTTTAAGGGTTTCTTTTTTTTGATTATCCCATAAATGATAAGGGTAATAATTATGTCCTAAGCGCTGACAGTTATATCCGTAAAAATAGTCAAAACCTTGGTTGTTAGGGTCGCCTTCAGAGCCCGGAAAGCCCAGACCCCATTTGCCAAAAGCTCCTGTAGTATAGCCGCCGGCTTTTAAAAGTTTAGAAATAGTGACTACCGAAGAATCTAAAGGAACTTGCCCTTCTGGTTCAATTTCCCTGTTTCCTCTTATAAAAGTGTGACCAGTATGCAGACCTGTCAGGAGTGTAGAACGCGATGGGGCACAAACTGTAGATCCTGAATAATGTTGGGTAAAAAACATGCCATCTTTTGCTAGTTTGTCAATGTTTGGGGTTGAAAACATTTTTTGACCTGTAAAACTTAAATCTCCATAGCCTAAGTCATCTGCTAGGATGTAAATGATATTGGGCTTTGGATTTTCTTTATTATTGGTTGCTTCTTTTTTGCAACCAATGATTAAGACAAAAATGAACGCAGCTGTTACTGTTTTGATTGTTTTATTTACATTATTTTTCCACATATTAAATGTCTTGATATTTTTAGTTTGTAATGAATGCTAGAAGAAAAATATTTAGTCTCGCAATGAATTTTATATAATTTGAAAAAGTTTTCAACTAGATATGAATGTTAACCTTTAATTGTATCAGGTAAAAATAGTTATTCTCGATAAGTAAAAATTTAAAAACTGATGGGTTGGTATTTTTAACCACCTATTGCGTACTTACAACACCCTCTTAAATATTAATTTTGAGTCTTACGATATAAGCAAGGGCTTGTAGTGTGCTTCAATTAAATTTGATGATTTTGAGTGCTTTTTGAGGTCTAAATGCGATCTAACTAACTCAAGATTTTAATTTTGTAATTAAAATTGATAGTGAGCTAGAAATAATCTCAATAGGTATTAAGTGTATCCTGAGATTAAGGAAATATTAAAAGTAAAAAGACAACTTAATGATGCAAAAAATTAAAATTTTATTAATTAATTATATGTTTTGGATATTCTTTTTTTTGGTTTTTAAAGGTCTTTCCCAAGAATATCGTAGTAAAGAAAATCTCAATGACAATTGGTTGTATTTAGAGGATAATACAAATGAATTGAATGAAATTTTAAAATTACATCCGTGGGAGAAAATTAATTTGCCACATACTTGGAATGCTATAGACGCAACTGATATAACACCCGGATATAGGCGGTCAGGAAGTTGGTATAAAAAGGAATTGATGATAAGATCAATCGATTCAAACCTAATTTATAAATTATATTTTGAAGGGGTAAATATAACAAGCGAAGTTTTTGTAAATGGACATAAAGTAGGAGGGCATACAGGAGGCTATATAGGCTACAATGTTGATATTACCAATGCTATACATAAGGGTGTTAATGAAGTTTTTGTTAGGGTTGATAATGGTTATAATCCAGAAGTTATCCCATCGCAAAAAAGTGACTTTTTTATATATGGCGGTATAACTAGAGATGTATGGTTGCAGACTTTTCCAAAACAACATTTAAGCAAATTAAAAATAACAACTCCAAATGTTTCAAATTCAAATGCAGAGATAAAGGCAGCAGTTACAATAAGCCAGCGAACCCCAAACGTAAAGATTAAAGCTATATTATTAGATGCTGATGGTAAACAATTGAGAACTGAAGTTTTCAATGTTACAAATTTGGTATCAAGAATCCATTTTAATAACATAGAACATATAAAACTTTGGGATACGGAGTCCCCTTATCTCTATAAATTAAAGATACAACTTCTGGAAGGTAACCAAGTTAAAGATGAAATTTCAGAGAATTTCGGTTTTAGATGGTTCGAGTTTAAAGAACATGGAGCCTTTTATTTAAATGGAAAACGGCTTTTGTTACGTGGAACACATAGACATGAAGAGCACGCTGGGGTTGGAGCTGCCATGAGTAATGAACAACACCGAACAGATATGAGATTAATTAAGGAAATGGGAGCTAATTTTGTAAGATTAGCACATTATCCTCAAGATCCAGAAGTTTATAAAGCTTGCGATGAATTAGGTTTGTTGGTTTGGGATGAATTGCCATGGTGTCGCGGTGGTATTGGTAATAATAATTGGAGGAGCAACACCAAAACCATGTTAAAAGAGATAATTGAACAAAATTATAATCATCCAAGTATAATTTTATGGTCATTAGGCAATGAAATTTCTTGGTTACCAGATTTTGAAAATGGAGATGATGAAGAAACTATAAATAATTTTTTATACGAGCTTAACGAGTATGCTCATGAATTGGATCCTTGGAGAAAAACGGCTATTAGAAAGTATTATGAAGGTGCCAAAATTGTGGATGTATTTTCACCATCTATTTGGTCTGGTTGGTATTCTGGAAGTTATAAGAGTTATCAAAAGGCAGTTGATAAATATAAAGAAGAATATCCACGTTTTTTGCATGCCGAATATGGTGGTTCGAGTCATTTGGGGCGACATACTGAAGCTCCGATTACTGGGGAAGGGAAAATACAATCTGATGGTTGGGAAGAAGCTGTAGTCCAAACAAATGTATCCAATATTGCACAAATTGGGGATTGGAGTGAGAATTACATAGTTGATTTGTTCGATTGGCATTTACGGATATCAGAAAACGATTCAACCTTTACAGGTAATATTCAATGGGCTTTTAAAGATTTTGGAACTCCATTACGTCCTGAAAATGCAATTCCATACATGAACCAAAAAGGATTGGTCGATAGAGCAAATAATCCTAAGGATGCGTTTTACGTGTTTAAAAGTTATTGGAATAAAACAGATTTTTTTACCTATATAGAATCCCACACATGGACAGAAAGGCAGGGACCAAAAGATAAACCTAGAACTGTAAGTGTATATAGCAATTGTCCATCGGTCGAATTATTTTTAAACGGTAAAAGTTTAGGGGTAAAACAACGTGATATTAAAGCTTACCCAGCATCAGGCTTAAATTGGACATTAACATTTAAGGAAGGCGCAAATACATTGATTGCTGTAGGTAAGACTAAAGAGAATAAAGAAGTAAAAGATGAGCTAACATTAAATTATAGGTACACGCAAAATGGAAAAGCCAATAAGTTAATGTTAGATTACAATGTTTTAGATAATGGAAACTATTTGATAACAGCTATAGCAGTTGATAAAGAAGGGTTAAGGTGTTTAGATTATGAAGATAGAGTATATTTTCAATGTTTATCCGGTGGAGAGACCATAAAAAGTCAAGGTACACCAACAGGAAGTGAAGTTATAGAAATGGCGAATGGAAAGGCATCCATAGAGGTGGTGGCGAATGAAAAAAACATGCCTGTTGAGATTATGGTGCTTAACCAAAATTTTAAAGGCACTTATCTGACTATAAAATAAAGTTTTAAGAATATGAAATCTATACATATATTGTTTTTAGTTCTTATTTCATTTTTATTTTGTTCATGCGGAAAAAGATCATTTGATTTAAAAGCAATTGAGAAAGAACGAATTTTAAACAAAGTAAATAATTTCATCGATATCAGACCTGTAACCGTGGCTGATAGTTTTTGCATCAGGAGCGCGGGTACAAGAAACGATTTTTATTCAGAAGGAGATTATTGGTGGCCTAATCCAGAAGATCCTAATGTTCCATATATAAGACGCGATGGCATATCTAATCCTGATAATTTTAAAGCACATCGTAGAGCAATTATACGATTAAATCATATAGCAGGTTGTTTAGCTTCAGCATATATTTTATCGGATGATAATATGTATTTAAAACAAATAGTCCCACATCTAGAAGCTTGGTTTGTCAATCCTGAAACAAAAATGAATCCAAATCTATTGTATGCTCAGGCAATACAAGGAAAAACTACAGGCAGAGGTATTGGTATTATAGATACCGTTCATTTAGTTGAAGTTGCTCTTGCCGTAGAAATTTTAGAAAAAGCAAGTATACTAAATGGGAATCAATTAAATATTATTAAACAATGGTTTGATGATTATAAAAACTGGCTTATTGAGCACCCTTTTGGGAAAGAAGAGCGGGATAATGGTAATAACCATAGTGTATGCTGGGCGGTTCAGATTGCTGCTTTTTCAAGACTTGTAAATGATGAAGCAAATTTAAATTATTGCAAGACATTTTATAAAAAAAACTTACTACCCAATCAAATGGCTTCTAACGGTAGTTTTCCAAAAGAATTAAATAGAACTAAACCTTTTGGATATTCCTTGTTTAACTTAGATGCAATGAGTAATCTGTGTCAACTTCTTTCAACAAAAAATGATAATTTGTTTGAGTACAAAACAGAAGATGGACGTTCTTTAGAATTAGGATTGCAATTTCTTTATCCATTCATAAATAATAAATCAGACTGGCCTTATAAAGAAGATGTTATGTGTTTTGATAATTGGCCTGTTAGGCAATCGGCATTGCTTTTTGGAGGTAAATGTTATAAAAATAAGGATTATCTTGAATTATGGGAAGATTTGGAGGCAGAATTTGAGCATGAAGAAATAGAACGAAATATGCCGGTAAAATACCCGTTATTATGGTTTAGTCGTAATTATTAATAGAAGAAACAAATAATTCTGTTATGAATATCTTTAAACAAGTTTCTGTATTGCATTCAACCGAAAAAACAAAATTATGTATGAGCATATACTGAAAAATCCGTAATATAGCTTATCTAGAGATAATTTTATTAAACTAGTTAGAAAAATGAATTGATGCTATTCATATGTTCAATTTGTTTTTATTACATACAGGCTACACATATTTTAATAAATGGAAATTAGTGTTTTTTTTTGCAATTATTAAAATAGTTTTTCAATGTTTGTAAACATCCTAAGACTTTTAAAAAAATATTAACCAATTTTAATATCGGAGTTATTCGAAATATTAACCAAATACTAATTGATTTAAAAATGCTAAGATTAATCATTCTATTAGTTGTTAGTTTTTTTGTGTGTAATGGATTTTCGCAAAACGAAATTTATAAGTTTAAGCATATTACTACAGCCGAAGGTTTATCTCAGACTTCTGTTATAGCCATTCAACAGGATGATTTAGGACAAATTTGGTTTGGAACCAGAGATGGTTTAAATAAGTATGACGGTTCAGTATATACTGTTTATAAACATGATAGGGAAGATAACAATTCTATTAGTAATAATGATATTCTTTGCATTGAACAAGATAGTGAAGGTTTTATTTGGGTAGGAACTTACATGGGGCTCAACAGATACAATCCTAAAACAAATGTTTTTAAAACTTACTTTGCGAATGAAAATATTACATCTGTAAATGATAATGTTATTTGGACGATTAAAGAACTGTCTAATAAAAAAATATGGATTGGTACTCCTGAAGGTCTTTCTATATATCATAAATCTTTAGATACTTTTCAAACGTTACTAAAAGGAGTTTTTGTAAGGTCAATTTATGAAACTAAAAGTGGTGCAATTTATGTTGGAAGTAATAACGGTTTACTTCAATTAACAGAACAAACTGATAGAGGAATCGAAATTAAAATAATCGAAGGAACTGAAGGTTTTATTGTTCAAGATATATTAGAAGATAAAGATAATAATTTATTAATAGGTACAAGAACAAATAGTGTTCTAATATATAATATGCGCACTGGAACGGTGCAACCTTATTTTGAGCCGAAAAAATTAAAAGGTAAAAACAAGAATGTTAGAGAATTGCTTTTTGATGAGAAAGGGAATTTATGGATAGGCACTTACAAAGGGCTACAGATAGCAGATAGTAGTAAGAATATTTTAGCATTATACAGTAATATAAATGATAATGAATCGATTAGTGATAATTTTATAAAAGCCTTATTTAAGGATCGTAAAGGTTCTATTTGGGTTGGTACCTATAATGGAGGTGTTAATTTATGGGACCAATCAAACATCAACTTTATTAATTATACTGAAAAACCAGGAAATATTGGTCTAAGTTTTAAAGCAGTTAGTGCTATTGAAAAATTTAATGACCTTATTTTTTTTGCTACAGAAGGAGGAGGTATCTCTGTACTTAATGTTAAGAATAAGCTCTTTAGCTATATTAATACTGAAAATACTGCAGAACTTAAACATGATAATATAAAAAGCCTTTGTTTGACTAAAGACGATAAACTATGGATTGGATTGTTTAGGGATGGATTAGCTGTTTATAATTTAAAAACCAAAAAGTTCGAAAATTACCTATTGACGGAAGATCTTATTTCCTATATGGGAGATTTTGGGGTTTATTGTATAAGACAGTATAACGATAACGAAATGCTAATAGGTACCTTTGGTAAAGGTTTGATTAAGTTTAACCTTGAAACAAAATCTTATGAGGTTTTTGACGTAAAACCCAATGGACTTACTCAAGGCTATATAAAAGCAATCGAAGTAGATGCTAATAATAACATTTGGGTAGGTACTTTACGGGGGCTAAATGTTATTAGTCCTAATGGAGATATTAAAAATTATTTTTATGATAATAACCAAAAAAAAGGTTTTGGTATAACAACTATATATGAAGATTCTAAAGGTATTGTGTGGGTCGGTACGGACGTAGATGGGCTCTATAAATTTGAAAATAACGTTTGTGAAATAGTTGAATTAAATATAGCTAACTCTCCTGTTACAGGAATTAGAAGTATTGTTGAAGATACGGATAATAATTTCTGGATTAGTAGTTTTAACGAAGGCATATTTAAATATAATGCAAGAAATAAAAAAGTTGAAGTTTGTTATACGCAGAAGGAAGGTTTAGTAGGAGACCAATTTAATAACAATGCAAGTTTTAGTTATGGTAATTCTCAGTTTTTATTTGGGGGCCCTGCAGGTGTTTCTTATTTCGATGCAAATAAGATGAATAAAAATAATTACATCCCTCAAGTAGTTATAACAGATTTTAAAATAAAGAATAAATCAGTATCGGTAAATAATGAAGAGCCGATACTATCCACTACAGTAACTTATTCAGAACAATTAGAACTTTCACATGAACAAGGAAATTTTAGTATATCTTTTTCTATTCCAAACTTTATTAATTCAAATAGTAATAGCTATAAGTATAGGTTAGTAGGATTAGAAAAGGATTGGATAGAAACAACTCAAAACATGGCTTCATACACTATCCAAAAACCTGGCTACTATACCTTTGAAGTAATAGGTGTTAATAGTGATGGCCTTGAAAATGAAAAGCCTACAACATTAAGTATAAGAGTAAATCCAGCACCTTGGAGAACATGGTGGGCATTTTTAATTTATGGTATATTGGTTTTTGCTTTGTTGTATTATTTGTTAAATATTTTAAAAACAAAAGAAAAATTAAAACTTCAGTTAGAGTTAGAGCAATTAGAAGCCGAACAATTAAAAAACACCAATAAAGCAAAATTAGAGTTTTTTACAAATATATCCCATGAATTTAGAACACCGTTAACCTTAATTCTGGGGCCTCTACATCAAATTTTAGAGAATTATAGAGGGAGTAGTAAAATATATAAAAAATTAAAAGTTGTAGAAAGTAGCGCCAATCATTTGTTGCAATTAATTAATCGATTAATGGATTTTAGAAAATATGAAAGTAATCTCATGAAGCTAGAAACTGCAGAAGGGAATATTGTTAAATTTTTACAAGAAATCTATTTGTCGTTTTCAGAATATGCTAAAGACGGAGAATATGACTATGTTTTCCATACTTCCTCTGATGAAATTTTAGTGTATTATGATAGGCCTAAATTAGAACGTGTATTTTTTAATTTAATTTCAAATGCTTTTAGATATACTCCTAAAGGAGGAAAAATTGCGATAAGAATTATAGAGGATAACGGTAAAATTAATGTTTTAGTAGAAGATTCGGGTGTAGGTATAGCAGAAGAGTATCACGATAAAATTTTTGAACGCTTCTTCGAGTTGTCAATAAATAATAAACCAGATAACGATTATAATAAAGGTACCGGCATAGGTTTGTCCATTGTGAAAAACATTGTTGATTTGCATAAAGGCAAAATTATTGTTAGAAATAATAAAAATGACAAAGGTTCTGTTTTTCTGGTTCAACTTTTATTAGGAAGAGACCATTTGGAAGATTCTGAAATCCTTCACGATTTTAAATTCAGTGAAGATTTGTCTCAGTACGAAAATCAGTTAAAGGAACATCAAATAAGTTTTGAAGACAAAGAAATAAAGAAGGTAATATTAGAGGAGAAGCCTACCATTCTTCTAGTGGAAGACAACAAGCCATTAAGAAAGTTTATGCGAGATTTACTGCAAAATGATTATAATATTTTGGAAGCAGAAAATGGTAAAATTGCATTTAAAACAGCTATTAACGAACAAATTGATATTATTGTTAGTGATGTTGTCATGCCTTTAATGACAGGCACTGAATTATGTTCGTTAATAAAAGAAGATATTAGAACTAGTCATATTCCTGTAATTTTGTTGACTTCTCGTTCTTCGTTAATTTTTAAGTTAGAAGGTTTGGAAACCGGAGCAGACGATTATATAAGTAAACCATTTGATGTAAGTGAGTTTAAGCTAAGAGTTAATAATATATTAAGTTCAATCTCACGATTAAAACAAAAATTCAATTCTACAGAGGTCTTACTTCCAGAGGATATTTTGTCATCATCTTTGGATGAAAAATTATATAGAAAGGCATTAGAAATAGTAGAAAATAATATATCTAATGAAGAATTTGATATTCATTATTTTTGTTCAGAATTAGGTGTAAGCAGAACCGTTTTGTTCAAAAAAATAAAAGCGTGGACAGATTTTTCGCCTAAAGAATTTATTCAGCATTTAAGGTTGAAAAAGAGTGCCCAACTTTTTGAGCAAGGTAAAATGAGTATTTCTCAGGTTAGTTACCAAGTAGGTTTTAAAGATCCTAAATACTTTAGCAAATGCTTTCGCGAAAAATATGGTAAAACACCCTCTGATTACATTAAAACGTTTTCCGAGTATTAATTATACTGCTTTTTATTCATTAATGTGGGTTTTCTAAACTATTGTTAGAAATGGCTTCAATTGCCATTGAATTATATGGTTTAGGGATTTTCGTCCACTTTTTAAGTACTTATCACTCCTATAAAACCCCTCCTTAAATAATAGTTTTGTTAGAGAGGTTTGTAAGCAATTGATTTTTTTTAAACTAAAGTAATCTTCAAACATGAAAAATAAGCAGACAAGTTATTTGGAGGTTGCAGTTATTTTAGTTGCTGTAGTTATGGTTTTACTGCTCTTCTATTTTATACCATATTAGGTAACATAAAGTATGTAATTATAAGGATAGAAGAATGAGGTTAGGCTTACTATAAAATAGAAAGGCGCTTTTCCATTGCTATTTCTGATAATAAATTGCATATCGAACTAAATATTAACCAACAACTAATTAATTAAAACTAAGATGAAACAAAAAATCAAAAAGAAATGTACTGTTTCTGGGGTAGCGCTAATATTGGCGATCTTATTTTCCAGTTTTTCGCCTGGTAATGTACAGGCTCAAGAACGCATTTCAGGAACAGTTTCCGGGGTGAACGGCGTTCCTTTACCAGGAGTAAATGTTCTGCAAAAAGGTACAAATAAAGGGGCTGTTTCCGATTTTGATGGTAACTTCTCTATTGTATTATCCCCTGGGAATAAAACTTTGGTTTTTTCCTATTTAGGATTTCAAACTAAAGAAGTTGCTATAGGGAATCAAACTAATATTAATGTAACATTAGCAGAGGATGTTGCAGGGTTAGATGAAGTTGTGATTATAGGTTACGCTGCTGTAGATAGAAAAAAGGTGTTAGGAGCTACATCGGTTGTAAAGGCGGAATCTATTGAGCAAGCAACTCCTGTTCAGGCATTTGATGCGGTACAGGGTAAGCTTTCAGGTGTTCAAATATTGTCTAATAATGGTCCTGGTGAAGGATATGATATTAGAATACGTGGTATATCTACCTTTGGTAGTGGAACGGAACCCTTATATGTTGTTGACGGACAGCAGTTGGAAGATATCGATAACCTGGATCCTTCAGATATTGCCACTTTTGAAGTGTTGAAGGATGGAGCGACAGCAGCAATTTATGGATCTCGAGCAGCTAATGGTGTTGTTTTGATTACTACAAAATCTGGTAAATCTGGTAAATTGCAATTAGAGATTTCGAGTACTTTTGGGGTTAATACGCTAGTAGGGGACATACGTGTAGCCAACACCGACCAAAGAATTTTATATCAAAAATTAAGAGCTAATAATGATCCATCATCTTTATCAAGTCAAGAGTTAGATTCTTTAAACTTGTTGTATAGGAATTCATACGATTTACAAAAGCTGTTAACCAGACCAGCTATGAGACAGCAAACCAATGTAGCTTTGAGTGGAGGTAGTGATAAGACTAAGTTTTATTGGAATACCGGATATTTAACAGAAGATGGTGTTGTAAGAAATAGTGGTTATAAAAGAATAAACACACAGTTAAGGCTAGATGTTGATGCAACAAAAACTTTAAAGGTTGGGACTAGAGCAACTTTAACACACTCTTATCAAAATGGATTAAATAGCGGAAATGTATTTCAGCAATTGGTAGAGCGTATTCCTTTCTTTCCATTATACGAACCAGATGGGTCTTATACATATACTATTGCAGGACGCCAAAATCCACTAGCTCAAGCAGATTTGAGGAAAGTTGATAATAAAGATTATCGTGCTCAAGTGTTTAATTATGCACAATTAGAAATTATACCAAAATTAACTGTTAGGTCTACTTTAGGTATAAATTGGAGGTTGAACAAAAGGGATGATTTTGCTCCTAGATTGTTGGCGAACAATTTCAATAATGGTGCTGCTAATGGAAGAATGCGCCACGATATTACCTATGATATTCAGCAAGAGAACACATTGTCTTATAAAAATAAATTTGGAGGTAAGCATAGTTTGTTAGCATTGGCAGGAATGCAAATGCAAAAATATGTTCGAGAATTTTCAGATTTTCGATCAGATAGTTTTAATAACGATATTATTGAAACATTTAATAATGCAGCACCGGGTACAATAACCTCAAATAGTTTTGATGAAAGACATAATCTTTATTCATTATTCGGACAGTTTAATTATGATTATGCAGATAAATATTTAATGAACGCGACTATTCGTCGTGATGGCTCGTCTCGATTTGGTGATGAAAATGAATTTGGTTATTTCCCTTCGTTGTCATTAGGATGGAGAGTAAGTAATGAAAACTTCCTTAAAGAAAGTAACACTATTAATAACTTAATGTTGAGAGCAAGCTGGGGTGTGATAGGTAATGAACGCATTAATAACTATGAGTTTACGGGAGCTTTCGAGCCGGGATTTGTTTACGATGGTATTAGTGGTGTGGCACCAACACGTATAGGAAATTCAGAATTAGGTTGGGAAGAAACAGAATCTACTAATTTAGGTTTGGAGTTATCCATGTTTAAAAGTAGGTTAGATATAGTTTTAGACTTATGGAAAAAGAAAACTACAGACCTACTGGCTAATACACCATTACCTGAAGAATCTGGATTTAGTGGAATTCGAAGAAACATCGGAGCAGTAAACAATAAAGGAATAGATTTCAGTATTACAGGAACTATTTTGGAATCAAAGGACCTTTCTTGGCGTAGTAATTTTAATATAGGAATTCTTGATAATGAGGTGGTTAAATTAGCGGGAGGAACACCTTTTAACTCTGGGCAAACTAGAATTGAAGAAGGGCAACCAATTGGCAATTTCTATGGTTATCAAAACTTAGGTGTATTCCCATATGACGAGTCCAACGCCTTCACACCAGATGGAGCTATGTTAACCCCTAATTTTGATGGCAACGGAGCTTTTATAAATTATACACTAAACGGTGCTGAATATACGGGGGATATAGAGCAATTAAGAGCAGCCAATAATATACTTCAAGGGGGAGATATCATATGGGAAGATATTGACGGCAATTTTGTTATCGATGAAGCAGATAGACAAATCATTGGTAATGGACTATCTACCGTATATGGAGGTTTTTCAAATGATATTAGGTACAAAAACTTAAGTGTGAGTTTTCTTTTTGATTTTAGTATGGGGCAAGATATCTATAGAAGGTTTGATGAAGAAAGAAATGATTTAAATTCATCTAACGAAACACCAGGACCAGACTATATTTTAAACGGTTGGAGAAACCCGGGAGATATAACAGAATATCCACGTTTAAATAGAGTACAACAACAGCGTTTAAGACCTAATAGTTTTTATGTAACTGACGGTGATTATATTAAATGGAGATATGTGAGATTTAATTATGATTTCCCTAAAAATTTGATGGACAAATTGAAAGTTGTAAATAGAATATCATTGAACCTAGCAGTTAATAATGTTTTAACCTGGACCAATTACATAGGGTATAACCCGGAGTTAGGAAACCGAGGGAATTCATTGGAACTTAATGTCGATAATTTAAGATACCCGAATGATCGTGAGTTAATTTTAGGTTTAAAAGTTCAGTTTTAGTAAAAAAATAAAATAATCATGTTAAGAGATATAAAATTAAATGAAACCAAAATTATTACATGTGTACTGGCGATATTAGTGTCTGGTTATTCATGTAGTGAACTTGTTGACGAAAATCCGATTAGTGAAATAGGGCCGGCTAATTTTTATAAAAACAATTCTGATTTAGAAGCTGGAGTAATTGCTGCCTATGATGGCATGCAGGGTACATATAGCGATAAAACCTTTTTTTGGGGCGAATTCAGGTCAGATAACTTTCACCCAGAAGGGGGGTCTTCTAGCCAGACAGCCTTAGAGATTTTAAATAATGATCTTACACAAAGTAATCCGGGAAGTAGATGGGACCGTTTTTACCGTATGATAGATCGAGCCAACCAAGTTATAGCTAACGCTCCTAAAATTGATAATTTCAATCAAAATTTCTTGGGAGAGGCATTAGCGATAAGAGCAAAAGCTTACTTTGATGCTGTTAGAGTTTGGGGAGATGTACCATTATTTATAGAGCCTGTGCAATTTCTTTCTGATGCAACAAAACCAGCTACAGATGCGAACACAATAATTAATGAGGTTATACTACCAGATATGATTCGTGCTGAAGAATTGATTTTGACTACAGAAGATAATTTTAGGTTTTCAAAATCTAGTGTATTAGCATTACAAGCCGAAGTATATATGTGGTTAAATGAATATGCTAAAGCTAAAGCTGCTATAGAACAAATAATAGCTTTTAACGAGTATAGTTTGGTTACTACTCCAGTTGCATGGGAGGAATTATTTCATAATACTCCTATTGGTAGTGGTATAGAAGGAGCAAAAGGTAAAATACAAAAGGGCTCCGAATTAATAATGTCCATTCGATATGATATTGAAGAGGATAGAGATTATGGAGGAACTCGTAACAATAGGTCAGGTATTCGAGGGTTATTTTTTGCAGGTATTCCTTCATATTTTATTTCACCTATAGTTGAAAACAAATGGCGAGAAAAGTTTCCAGTAGATTCATTGGGTTGGGTATCCAAGTATCCAAATACCAATCCTGCATTGACCCAAATCTTATTTGAAGATGATGGTATGGGAGGAATTACAGAACGAGAAGTTCCTGTGTATGGAGATTGGAGATACTACTTTTGTCGTGAAGGACGTGTTCAAAATTTTGACAGTAAGGAAATTGGAGAAGCTAGATGTGCTAAATGGACATTATCTAACTTTAGCTCTAATGAGGATGATACAGATATTGTTTTATACCGTTATGCCGATATGCTTTTACTTTTAGCTGAAGCAGAAAATTATTTAGATAACAATGTGAGGGCCTTGGAACTTATTAATGAAATAAGAATCGCAAGACAATTGCCTACTGTAAGTGGAACAGAATTCGGCGCAACTAAAGAAGAACGTTTAAATTACATATTAGATGAGCGTCAGTTAGAATTATTTGGAGAGGGTAAAAGATGGTGGGATTTGGTTAGGAATGATAAAGCTATGGAAGTTTTAAACCCAATATTAGAAGCCAGAGAAGGAGGGCAACCATTAACAGAACCTCGTTTACTATGGCCTATTCACGTAGAGCATTTAACAGAAAATACTTTGTTAGAACAAAATACAGGTTACAAATTTTAAAAAATAATTATGAAAACATATTTAAAATTAATACTGGTCTTATGTGTAAGTATCACAATAACCTCATGTGATTTACCATTGCAGGAAACTTTTGACTTTAAGCCAGAGGTAAGCTTAGTAGATCCTTTTGAAGATATAACTGCTTGGGATTTCATACAAACTAGAACTGCTTTAAACGAAGAGGGTGGATTAAGTGGTGAAGAGCTTAATTATTTTATAGCCGCGATTAAAAAAGCAGGTTTTGAAGATTTATACGATCAAACAGAAACTCAAGAAAGAACTTATTTCTTATTAAACAATAGAGCGTTTATAGGAGCGGGAAACGTAATACAAATCGTTACTGGATCTTCGAGTGTTGCTGAAGGAGAAACACCAGAACAAGTTATGGAGCGTGTGGACACACCTGAAAAGATGGAGAAGCTAAGAGCAGTTTTGAAGTATCATATTGTTACTTCTTATGTGGCCCAGTTGTCCTTGGCAGAAAGAGATGTGCCATATTTGTTTCAGACATTGATACCAGGAGATGATGGTTTAATAGCTCTTACCAGAAATGATAGATGGAATATAAATATTAATACTAATCCAGCTCCACTTCCCCCCACTGCCTTATCTCAACCAGAAGGGGTTTATAGAGCTAATTATGTATTCAAAAATGGTATTGGACATTTTATTCAAGACCCAGTAAGAAATAAACCATACTAAAGGTTTATAATAGTTTTTTGAGTTAGTAAAAACTCTCTGCTATACGACTTGTAGAGCAGAGGGTTTTTTTAAAATTAGTTTTATAACCATGAAATCATATCAAATAAAATGGCATCTTTTTATTACTGTATTTATTATTTCAGGATTGCTTTATTCTTGTAATGAGGAAGAAAAGTTACCATGGGTAAATTTAATACAGGAAAATACTCTAGATGGCTGGAATATAAAAGGAGGTAAAGCCGAGTATAGAGTGGAAAACGGAGTGGTAATAGGGACTACTGTGGCCAATACTCCGAATACCTTTTTAACAACTAATGAAATATTTTCTGATTTTATTTTAGAGTTAGAATATAAAGTAAATCCGGAAATGAATTCAGGTATTCAAATTAGATCAAACAGTTTTCCTTATTATAAAAATGGAATTGTACATGGGTATCAAGTTGAAATAGATCCTTCAGAAAGAGCTTGGAGTGGGGGTATTTATGATGAAAAAAGGCGGAAATGGTTGTATACTTTAGATAATAATCCTGAAGCTCAAAAAGCATTCAAGCAAAATGGATGGAATCATTACAGGATAGAGGCTATAGGAGATACCATTAAAACATGGATAAATAATGTTCCTGCAGCGCATCTTATAGATGATAAAACAGTATCAGGATTTATTGGGCTGCAAGTGCACAGTATTCAGGGAGATAATGAACCGGGTACAGAAATAAAGTGGAGAAATGTTAAAATCATAACAAATAATCCAATTAAATATTCTAAAAAAACAACGGTTGATCCAATAATTACAAAGAATAATTTAACTGTAGATGAGAAGAATAGTGGATGGCAAATGCTTTGGGATGGAAAAACAACTAATGGATGGAGAGGGGCTAAATTAAATAAATTCCCTGAGAAAGGTTGGGAAATTAATGATGGCGAGCTCACTGTATTAGCATCTGGAGGAGGAGAGTCGGCCGCAGGAGGAGATATTGTGACTACTGAGAGTTACGGTGATTTTGAATTGAAAGTAGATTTTAAGTTAACACCGGGAGCAAACAGTGGGATAAAGTATTACGTAGACACAGAGCTAAATAAGGGTTCAGGATCTTCAATTGGTCTAGAATATCAAATTCTAGACGATGTACTTCATAAAGATGCTAAACTAGGGGCTCATGAAGGCAGTAGAACAGTTTGTTCTCTATACGATTTAATTAAGGCAGATCCAAATAAGCCAATTCATCCAATCGGAGATTGGAATACCGCTTATATCGTTTCAAAAAATAATCATGTAGAACACTGGTTAAATGAGGTAAAAGTCTTAGAGTATGAGAGAGGTAGTGGTACATTTTTAAAATTGGTTTCTGAAAGTAAATATGCCAAATGGCCTAATTTCGGGTTACTCGAAAAAGGTCAAATATTATTACAGGATCATGGAGATAGAGTTTCATTTAGAAATATTAAAATAAAAGTTCCGAAAGTAAATAAAGAATAGTATGAAAAATAACCGAAGAGAGTTTATTAAAAAAACCACAACGGCGGCTATAGGTGTTGGTTTAGCAAGTCAGGTTAATGCTATGTCTGCAAAAAGTTATAAAAATATTATAGGAGCTAATGATAGAATACATGTGGCTATACAGGGATTAGGTCGTCGCTATTCAGCGTTTTTAGAAGGTATAGCTTTAAAAGAAAGTAATGTACGTTTAGAGTATTTGTGTGATGTAATGCAAAACCAAATGGATTTGGCAGAGGAGAAAGTAAGTAAAAAACTGGGTTATAAGCCAAAGTTAGAGGCTGACATTCGGAATATTCTAGATGATAAAGATGTTGATGCTGTGTTTATGGCCACTCCTGACCATTGGCATACTCCAGGAGCTATTATGGCCATGCAAGCCAGTAAGCACGTGTATGTAGAAAAACCGTGCAGTCATAATCCTAGAGAAAATGAATTGATAGTAGAGGCGAAAGAAAAATACAATAAAGTTGTTCAAATGGGAAACCAACAACGATCATCGCCTGAAAGTATCAAGATAATTAATGATATACACAACGGCGTAATTGGAGAGGCATATAAAGCCATTGCTTTTTATGTTAATGGAAGAGGAGAAGTACCAGTACCCGTTAAGGCTGCTCCCCCCGAAGGTTTAAACTGGGATTTGTTTCAAGGTCCCGCTCCTAGAAGGGAATATACTCATGACACCTGGAACTATAATTGGCATTGGTATGGCTGGGATTATGGCACCGCGGAAATGGGAAATAATGCTACACATGAGTTAGATATAGCGAGATGGGCTCTAGGTGTTAATTACCCAATATATGTTAATGTATTAGCTGATAAAAGATATTTTTTAGGTGATGGATGGGAAATGTATGATGAAATGCTAGCCAATTACAAGTTTGAAAATAATAAAATTATACAATGGGATGGAATAAGTAGGAATGCCTTTAATAAATACGGTAGAGATCGAGGAACCTTAATTTATGGGACAGATGGATCGGTTATGGTAGATCGAAATGGATATGAACTTTATGATCGACAAGGTAAATTAATAGAAGAAATGAAGTCGAGAAGCAGTGAAGGAGGAATTGCTCTTGGTGGTGGGGGGGATCTTTCGACAAGACATACAGTTAATTTCTTTAATGCTATAAGAGGTAAGGAAGCGTTAACATCTCCTATTAATATTGGGGCACTTTCTCAAATGTTAACACATTATGCAAATATTTCTTTCAGAATCAATAAAGGTTTTGATATAGATGGTATATCCGGAAGAATATTTGATAGAGAGGCTATGAAGCTATGGTCAAGAACTTATGAACCAGGTTGGGAACCAAAAATATAGATAGATGAAAAGAAGAAATTTTATAAAAGATGGAACTATCGCATCAGCATCTATATTGGTAGCTCCCTATGTTTTCAGTGATGTATTAAAGAGGTCTAGTCTCAATAAAATTAATGTTGGTGTTATAGGTACAGGAAATAGAGGGGCAGGGTTAATAAATATGATGAATGGAATTGAAAACCTTAATGTAATGGCAGGTTGCGATATTCTTCCATTTCATTTAAAAAATGGATTATCAAAAATACAAAGCAAAAAAGAAGCTTATCAGGACTATAGAAAATTATTAGAGAATAAAGATATTGATGCTGTAATCGTTTCAACACCAATTTATAACCATTCTCAAATAGCTGCAGATGCAATGGATGCAGGAAAACATGTGTATTGCGAAAAAACACTAGCTAAAGGTTACCCAGCCATTGGCAAATTGCTTAAACAGGAAAAAAGCTTTAATGGAATTTTTCAAACTGGACATCAATACCATAGCTCTCGTCTCTATACCCATATTGTAGATTTAATACAACAAGGAAAAGTAGGTGAAATTGTAGCGTTTGAATGCCAATGGAACAGACATGGGAATTGGAGAAGACCTGTTCCGGATCCTAGCTTTGAAAAGGCCATTAATTGGCGAATGTATAAAGAATATTCCGGAGGTTTAGTGGCCGAGTTATGTTCGCATCAAATTGATTTTGTAAACTGGGTATTGAAATCGACTCCTGAGCAGGTAATAGGGGTGGGAGGTATAGATTATTGGAAAGATGGCAGAGAAACCTATGATAATATTCATGTTATTTATAGTTATTCTAATGGTGTAAAAGCAAAATTTACATGCTTAACTAATAATGCTAAAGATGGTTATCAAATAAAAGTAATTGGTGATAAGGGTACTATAATTATAGATATGCATAAAGCATGGTTTTATCCAGAAGGAAGTTATAAAAATGAATTAACAGAGGTCGATGGCGTAAGTGGCGCTACTGTGCAATGGGATGGTCAAAAAGGAATTCCAATTCAGGTAAACCATTTAAACCCTACAAAACAAGCTTTGATTGATTTTAGCGAATCTATTAATAATAGTATTATGCCAAGGTCTAATCTTATTTCGGGCGCAAAAACAGCAGTTTGTGTACAAATGGCATTAGATGCGATGTACAACAATCAAACAGTGTCATGGAATACTAATTTATTTTCTAATTAAAATGATCAGAACATTAATTTTATGTCTATTCGTAAGCGCTACCGTTTTTGCTAAAACCAATTTGCCTTCCGTTTTTGGAAATCATATGGTTTTGCAGCAACAAGAAAATGTTTCGATTTGGGGTTGGGATACGCCGAATACAGAAATAGTTATTACCACAACTTGGGGCAAAAATGCCATTACAAAAACAAATGATGATGGGTCTTGGAGAACAAAGATTAGAACTCCCAAAGCCACTTTTAATCCTCAAACATTAACCATAAGAGGATCTTCATTGGTAACTTTTACCGATGTTTTAATTGGAGAAGTTTGGTTTTGTTCAGGGCAATCGAATATGGAAATGCCTTTAATTGGATTTAATAAATCATATGTTTTTAATTCTGAGGAATTTATTAATGCCGCAGAAAAAACAGATATCAGGCTTTTTAACAATGGAAGAGAAGCTAGCGTGATGCCTGAAGAAGGCCTAAATGGGAAATGGGAAAAATCCAGTAAAAATTCGGTAAGTAAATTTAGTGCCATTGGCTATATGTTTGGATTAAAGTTGTTTCAAAAGCTTAAAGTTCCTATAGGAATTATAGAATCTTCTTGGGGTGGCACACAAATACAATCTTGGATATCTCGAGAAGGACTATTAAAGTATAAAGACGTTAAAATACCAGAGGTTTTACCTTCTGATATAAATAAACAAAAGCGGCCAACATGTCTTTATAATGCAATGATTTTTCCATTTCAAGATTTTGCTATTAAGGGAATATTATGGTATCAGGGAGAATCAAACAGAGGCACCCCAGCACCCTATAAAGATTATTTGAAAACATTAATAAAAGATTGGAGATTACAATGGAAAGATAAAACATTGCCGTTTTATCTGGTTCAAATAGCACCTTATGCATACGATAAGAATAGGAATACAAATACTATTAATGCAGATTTAATTCGTGAAGCTCAAAAACAAGTTGCAAATGAGGTTTCAAACACAGGAATTGTAATTACTACTGATGTTGGAAATTGCGATGATATTCATCCACCACAAAAGGAGACTATTGCAGAAAGATTGTTAAACCTAGCGCTAGCGGAACAATATCACTTAAAAGGATTTGACTATAAAAGTCCAGAATACAAATCCTTGAAAATTAAAGAAAATAAAGCGGTTCTTAGATTTAAGTTTTTTAGTGATAAAAAAAGTAACAAAGCTTTTGATACCAATCAAGAAATTAAAAGTTTTTATGTAGCAGGTAAAGATCGACAATTTTATGAAGCCAAAGTTGTCGTAAATAAAAATCAAACCCTTACCGTTTTTAGTCCTCAAGTAAATGAAATAATAGCAGTACGATATGGCTTTGAAGATTGTTTGAAAGGAAGTCTGTTTAGTGTTTCCGGTTTGCCAGTTTCACCTTTTAGAACGGATAGTTGGAGCAAATAATAACGAGTACTTCTTTAAATCTGTTGGATAAATAGTTATAAGATATATAAAATGCAAAAAGAAAGATTCTTAATAAGCCTGGTGCTTTATATAAATATTTTAAATATTGGTTTTTCACAGGAAAACATTAAAAAAAGTGAAAAACCAAACATAATTTTTATTTTAACAGATGACCAACGTTTTGATGCTATTGGTTATGCAGGTAACAAATTTGTTGAAACGCCACAAATGGACGATTTAGCAAAATCAGGTACGTACTTTAGTACCGCCATTGTAACCACTCCTATTTGTGCCGCTAGTAGGGCAAGTATTTTAACTGGACTACATGAAAGAACCCATAATTTTAATTTTCAGACAGGTAATGTACGTGAGGAATACATGGCGAATTCGTATCCAGTATTATTAAAACAAAGCGGATACAAAACTGCATTTTTTGGTAAATATGGAGTACGATATGATGATTTGGAAAAACAATTTGATGTTTATGAATCCTATGACCGTAACAATGCCTATAATGATAAAAGAGGATATTTTTATAAGACTATAGACAAAGATACCGTTCATTTAACTAGGTATACAGGACAAAAAGCATTGGATTATTTAGATAATATAGATACAAATTGTCCTTTTAGTCTTTCATTGTGTTTTAGTGCTCCTCATGCACACGATAGTGCTGTAGATCAATATTTTTGGCAAAATACAACCGATAAATTATTACAAAATACAGTAATTCCAGAAGCAGATTTATCTAAGGATAAATATTTTGAATCACAACCAAAGTTTGTAAGAGACGGCTTTAATAGGTTAAGATGGACATGGCGATATGATACTCCAGAAAAATACCAACATAGCTTGAAAGGGTATTACAGAATGATTTCAGGAATAGACCTTGAAATAGCTAAAATTCGCGAAAAATTACAAGAAAAAGGATTAGATAAAAATACCGTAATTATTGTAATGGGTGATAATGGATATTTTTTAGGAGAACGTCAATTTGCTGGAAAGTGGATGATGTATGATAACTCCATTCGAGTGCCATTAATTATTTACGACCCACGAGTAAACCAACACCACGATGTTGAAGAGATGGTATTAAATATAGATGTTCCTAGCACTATTGCTGATCTTGCAGGAATAACTCCTCCAAAAACTTGGCAAGGAAAAAGTTTATTACCATTAGTGCAAAAAAGAGCTAAGACCATAGAAAGAGATACCATTTTAATAGAACATATCTGGGAGTTTGAACATATTCCACCAAGTGAAGGGGTTCGTACTAAGAATTGGAAATACTTCAGATATGTAAATGATAAATCTTTTGAAGAATTATATAACCTTAAAAAAGATCCCAAAGAAGTAAATAATCTAATCAATAATCCAAAATATAAAGCCATTGCTGCAGATTTAAGAGCCAAATGCGATGAATTAATTAAAAAGAATAGTGATTTATATAGAAGTGCTCCCTCTAATTTATCAGTAGAATTAATTAGAGACCCTAAGGATGTCTCGATTATAGATTTGCAGCCAGAGTTTAGTTGGACAATAGCTAAAGAATCTGTTTTTCAATCGGCATATCAAGTATTAGTTGCTTCATCAGAAGAAGAACTAGCTTTGAACCAAGGCAATATTTGGGACAGTAAACAGGTGCGTTCCAATATTTCAAGCAATGTAGAGTATAATGGAGCTCCTTTGGAAATAGGAAAAACATACTTTTGGAAAGTCCGAATTTGGGATGAAGACAATCGGCTGGTTGACTATTCAAATCCGCAAGCTTTTACTGTGGGAAAAGCCGATAAAATGATTTCTACTGAAAATAAATATCTGGTTGATAGAATACACCCCGTTAAATTTGAGAAAAGAGGACATGTTTATTTTATGGATTTTGGAAAAGATGCTTTTTCAACGTTGGAATTTACTTATAAGACCCAAAAAGTAGACACCTTAACAATTAGAATTGGAGAACAGTTGAATGGTAAAATCATTAACAGTAATCCAATAGAAAAAAGCCATATTCGTTATCAAGAATTAAAAGTAGAGGTAAGCCCAAGTCAAACCCATTACCAAATTAAAATAAAGGCAGATAAAAGAAATACATTGCCCAACAAAGCATTGGCATTACCGATAGGGTTTCCTGTTTTAATGCCTTTCAGATATGTAGAAATAGAAGGATTACAAGGAGATATTTCTAAAGATGACTTTCAACAATTAGCGTACCATGGATATTGGGAAGATAATGCAAGTAGCTTTAGCAGTTCAAATGATGTATTAAACCAAGTTTGGGATCTTTGCAAATACACAATTAAGGCAACTACATTTAATGGCCTATATGTAGATGGCGATAGAGAACGTATTCCTTATGAAGCAGATGCGTATTTAAACCAATTAAGTCATTATGCAACGGACAGGGAGTATGCAATTGCAAGAAGAACTATTGAGTATTTTATGGAACATCCAACATGGCCAACAGAATGGCAACTACATGTTGCCTTAATGTTTTATGCAGATTACATGTACACGGGAAATACAGAACTAATAGAAAAATATTATGATAAGTTAAAATACAAAACACTTTATGAGTTAGCGAATGAAGATGGTTTAATTTCCTCTGCTAATGTGACTCCTGAGTACATGAAAAAATTAGGTTTCGGCCCACTAGAAACAGAATTGAGAGATATTGTAGATTGGCCTTCTGCGGGTTGGGGAGGCGATCCTGAAAATAAAGGAGAAAGAGACGGATATGTATTTAAACCTTACAATACAGTTGTAAATGCTTTTTACTATCAAAACATGACAATTATGGCCAAATTTGCTGAAGTTTTGGGGAAATCTAAAGAAGCCGAGGATTTTAAAATAAGAGCTTTAAAAGTGAAACAAGCGCTTAACCAGAAAATGTTCAATAGTGAGCGTGGTATATATGTAGATGGTATTGGAACAGAGCATGCCTCTTTACATTCAAATATGTTGCCTTTAGCCTTTAATATGGTGCCTCAAGACAAATTAGGAACTGTTGTAAACTTTATAAAGTCAAGAGGAATGGCTTGTAGTGTTTATGGTGCTCAATATCTTCTAGAGGGCTTGTATAATGCAGGGGAAGAAGAATATACTTTACAACTTTTAACAAATAAAAGCGATAGAAGTTGGTACAATATGATTAGAGTTGGATCTACTATGACTATGGAGGCTTGGGATATAAAATATAAAAATAATTTAGATTGGAATCATGCTTGGGGTGCTGTGCCAGCAAACATCGTAACAAGGGAATTATGGGGAATTACACCTAAAACACCAGGCTTTAGAATTGCCAATATTAATCCTCAAATGGGAAATTTAAAAGAAAGTAGTATTCAGGTGCCTACTGTGCTGGGAGACATTAAGGCAAGTTATACTTTTAATTCTCCACGTTTACAGACTTACATTATTGAAATTCCAGCCAATATGGTTGCAGAATTCTCAATAAATCCATCTCCAGGTAAAGAACTAATGCATAACGGTAAAAAAGTAGCATCAGCATTTGGTTCAGTAAGATTAACCCCAGGGAAACATGAAATTAAGTTAGTAATCAATTCATTTTAATAGCCCCTAATAAGTTAATTTTTAAAACGGCCTCTTAACAAACTAAAGTATTGGGTAGCATTTTTAGATTAAGCTAATTGATGATTATGCTGTAATTAATCAGATATTATAACGCCGGTAAAAATATTTAAAACAAAAAAAGAAGAGAATGACGAATTTTAGAAATAATATCATTAGTTATTCAATAATATTTTGTTGTTCTTTTGCTTTTACACAAGAATTTGAACGCCCATTTATTTGGGTGAAAAAGGAAGATAAAAAGGAAATTCTTAGTAAAATCAAGGAACAAGAATGGGCTACTTCTTTTTATGGAGAATTTATTCAAAGAATAAATGATGATATTTCCGAATACAACAATAATCCCCAAAAGTTTTTAAATAATATCCCTTTTGATTGGTCTAAACAAAAAAAAGGGAAAACCCCTCCCTTAAAAACGTATCAAATTTTTAACAAATCAAATAATCTAGAGAGAAATCAGCTAAAAAATTATCTGCAAATAGGAATAGATTGTGGTGTACTTTATTTCTTAACAGAAAGAAAGGAATATGGGCAATGCGCTTTAGATATTTTGTATGCTTATATTGAGGGAATCACACAATTAAGTCCTTCAAAGGATAAACGAAATGGAGGCTGGGTTTATCCAAGCGACCATTTAAGAGAAGCTCGCGTTGTTGGAGCACAACTTCCTGTTTTATATGATTTTGTGGTTTCATATTTAAAGAAAGGAAATAAGCCTTATGATATAGGAGCAAAAACTAATGTTAAATTTCCTTATGAAAAAGCTCAATTTGTTTTTAGAACATATGCAAAATTAGCTATTGAGCATGGTCATACAGGGTCTAATTGGTCGGTTTTAGAATCTGTTAGTTTAATTCAAAATGCTTTAGCTCTGGAAAATGTTAATGATAGGAATTATTATTTAAGTTATTTTTTAAAACAAGGAACAGACCAACAAGATGCTTTACCGGATGTGGCAAAAAAATATATAAAAGAAGGCGATGTTTTTCCAGAAACCTCCCAATATTCAAACGTAGTATCAGAATATTTAACCAGGATGTTTTGGGTTTTAGAACGATATAATCCTGATTTAAAACTGACACAAGAATATGATAAAATTCTGTTTGCATTAGATAGATGGAACAGTATTAGTTACCCTAATGGCGAAATTATAAGGTTCGGCGATGGAAAACGCCATTTAGAAACACCTTATGAGGTTTATGAAATTGCATATTCTTTAGGTGAAAAAAACTCTGTACCATCATTAACACAAAAGTTTGGACCCTTAATTTCAGAAGTTTTAATACATGAAAAATACAATAAAGGGAATGTAGGAAAAAGATCAGTAAAGGTTGAGCCTTATTTTACGCCAACAAGATTACTTTGGTTGCAAAAAACAGAATCTTACTCTTTAGATCAGGCCGAACTACCTAGAACAGATGTTTTCGAGCATGCAGGCATTTATTTACAACGTAATTTAAGTGCAACAAAAGGACCTGAATATGGCTTGATGTGTTTTGTAGGAGGCGGGCACATGGTGCATGGTCATGCTAATGGTATGGATATGGAATTATATGGTTTGGGTGAAGTACTTGGTGTTGACAACGGAAGAGGAAAATATAGAGAAGACATTCATGAAAATTATTCAAGATTATATGCTGCACATAATACGGTTGTTGTAAATGGAGCAAGCCAAGGAGAAGGAGGATGGGCAAATTTAGGAATCAATAAAACCGAACTCTTGGTAATGGAACCTAAGCCATTGGAAAAAGCGTTGTCCCCTAATTATTCCTTTACAATTACGAGTTTTAAGGATGATAAAGGAGAAAAAGCAGAAGCTTTACAAACACGAACTCTAGCTCTAGTTAGAACATCTGATAAAACGGGTTATTATGTCGATGTATTTCGTTCAAAATCATCTTTATCCAATCAATATCACGATTATATATACCATAACATTGGCGATAAGCTGTTGTTTTTAAATAAAGATTTAAAATTAAGAAACGATGAAGAACGCTATCAAGCCAATGTTAAAGGAGATTGGCAACAACATAGAACATACAGAAATCCAGGTTGGCATTTTTTTAAGGATGTAAAGTCTTCAAATGTTTATAATAATGATGTTAGAGCTCAATTTGAAATTGAAAATATAAAAGAGAAAAGAGGATATATGAATCTTTTTATTATTGGGAATGATAATAGAGAGTATACCAAAGTAAAAGCACCACATACTTTTGAAGGCCCTAAACCATATGATACGTTGTCTACACCAACATTAGTAATCCGGCAAAAAGGGGCTGCATGGAATAACCCCTTTGCTGTTGTTTATGAACCCAATTTTAATAAAAATAACAATGAAGGAATTCAATCTGTAACTAAGTTACAGGAAAATGGTGTTTTTAAAGGTTTTAATATTATTAGCATTATAAATGGAAAAAAGATACAGCAATATGTTCTTATTCAAGAAAAGGATCAAGTGTATAGTAGCAAGGAGCTTGAATTGACCTTTAAAGGAACTTTTGCCATTATTACACAAAACTCTTTAAATAAACTTCAAGATGTTTATATAGGGGATGGAGAAAAACTGGTTTATCGAAATATTGTTATTGAACCCAATAATAAAAGTAAGCTTGAAGTCTATATTAATTTTTTAAAAAATAGGCCAGAGATAAATTCAAGAAACACTAATGTAAAGATTTATGAAAATTAAATATAATACATGGCTTTTCATGGTCCAAGGGGTAATATTTTTTAGTGTTTTTACCCTTTTTGGTCAACAATTGGAAAACGGTTTTAAAAATCCGCCGGAACGTGCTAAACCAAGAACCTGGATGCATGCTATGAGTGGGAATATTTCTAAACCCGGGCTAACCAAAGATTTGGAGGCTATAAAAGAAGTTGGTATAGGTGGAGTCCTGTTGTTTAATGTGTCTCATACTATTCCTCAAGGTAATGTGAATTTTAATTCAGAGAATCATCAAGAATTAATAGGACATGCAGCTAAAGAATGTGAACGTTTGGGCTTAAGTTTTGGTGTACATAATTGTGATGGATGGACTTCTAGTGGAGGGCCTTGGAATACCCCAGAAAATTCCATGAAGCAAGTCGTTTGGAATGAGAAAATTATTGAAGGTGGAAAAAAAAGCAATTTAACCTTAGAAAAACCAACAGTTAGAGAAGGATTTTATAAAGATATAGCGGTGGTTGCCTATCCATCATTATTTGCAGAATTAGAAGATAATTCAGTGAAACCCATCATCACATCATCCGATAAAACGTTCGACATCAAATTGGTTTCAGATGGAAAATGGGATAAAACATCTGTTTTACACGCTTCAGAGAAAGATAAAAACTGGGTTCAGTTTGATTTTGGAAAACCTTATGGAGTAAAATCAATATATATGCCACTCACAAAGGCGATTAACGGAAGTAGAAAATCAACTCTTTTAATATCAGATGATGGGGTAAATTTTAATGAAGCTCAAGCTTTTAATTTAAAACGATTGGGGAAGCGTGAATTTGCGATAGATGAGAGTTTTTCCGAAATAAAAGCAAGGTATTTTAGAATTATAATCGAGGATAATTATGAGATTATGGAAGTGAGCCTTAATAAAAGGCAAAATTATCCTAATTTTTTGGCCAAAACCTCCTTGTTTAAAATAGAAGATAGCAGATTAAAGCCTTTAGAAAGTGACGATGCATCTTCTATTATTAATATAAATGACATCATAGATTTAACACATGCGATGAATAGCGATGGTAATTTGAGTGTAAAGCTTCCTAAAGGGAATTGGACGATTTTGCGTTTTGGATTTACTTCAACAGGTGCCGTTAATTCTCCAGCCTCTGATGAAGGAAGAGGTCTTGAAGTTGATAAAATGAGTAAATCTGCTTTAAAAATCCACTACGATGCTTATGTAGGTAAAGTTGTTGAAAATACTAAAAATATTGCTCCAAGTGCTATGCAATATCTGGAGATTGATAGCTTTGAGGTAGGAGGGCAAAATTGGACAGATGGTTATGAGGCTATTTTCCTTGAAACATATGGGCATTCACTGATTCCTTTTTTGCCAGTTTATGCTGGTAGAATGGTAGAAAGTGCGCAGGCTACCGATGCGGTTTTATGGGAAATTAGAAAGCTTAACAGCGATTTAATTACCGAAAATTATTTTGGAGAATTCACAAAATTGACGCATGATGATGGACTTATTAGTTACATAGAACCGTATTCTTTTAATGCCCCTTTTAATGAATTAGACGCCGCAAAGCAAACCGATATACCTATGGGCGAGTTCTGGATGCACCAACGCTATCAAACAGAAACTGCTGTGTCTGGAGCACGCATTTATGGAAAAAAAATAATTTCAGCCGAGTCTTTTTCAGCGCAATCGCAAATCAATTGGAAAGGTCATCCGGGGATGTCCAAGACTACTGGAGATATGGCTTGGATTTTAGGAATCAATGAGTTTATGTTTCATCGATTTGCTCATCAAGCAAATACCAAAGTATTACCAGGTATGACGATGAGTCAGTGGGGTTCTCATATCGATAGAACTCAGACCTGGTGGTACAATGCCGGCGCCGCCTGGTTTAAATATTTAGCAAGAGGGTCATATTTGCTAAGGCAAGGCAATCCTGTATCCGATATGTTAGTTTATGTTGGTGAAGGTTCTCCCAATTCTGTGACTTCCAGAAATAGTTTTTCACATAACATTCCAGTAACAATTAATTACGATAATATAAACACGGATGCTCTGTTGAATAGGATAGAAGCTAAAGAAGGCATGCTGGTGTTGCCAGAAGGTACAAGCTATAAGTTATTGGCTTTGCACAACTGCGATATGCTAACTTTAAAGACTTTGAGGAAGCTAAATGAATTCTCTGAGCAGGGTATTATAATTGTGGGAAACAAGCCTAATGGGTTAGCTGGGTATTTAAAGTCTAGAGAAGAAACAGATGCATTCAATTATTTGGTAAATAAAATATGGAGTAGTAAAACCACGTTTTCTTCTTTTGATTGGAACACTATTTTCAGTACTAATAACTTAAGTTACGACCTAATAGTTTCTACACCAAGTAAAGAGATTCCTTATATACACAGAAAAACACAAAATGAAGATATTTACTTCATTTATAATCAAGATTCTATAGCCCAAAACGTTCATTTAAAATTTTCTATAAAAGGTAAACAGCCTGAATTATGGAATCCTATGACAGGGGATATTACTAGGCTGGCCTGTTATCAGGAAAATGACCAAGGCATGGTAACAGATGTTCAATTGAAGCCATTGGAATCTGTTTTTATAATTTTAAAAGAGCGCTCAAAAGACATCCATTCTATTGTGTCAATTAAAAGTTCATCAGAATCAAAGCCTACTTTTTACTACAATAAAAAGGATGAGATTGAAATGTTGGTTAACCAGAATGGAGATTACTCAGTGGTTTTTAATGATGAATCAGAAAAGACTGTTAAGGTTAACAATCTTCCTGAGAATAAAATTTTGAACAGTTCATGGCTACTACAATTTAAAGCGCCATACGGTTATGAAAATACTATTGTTATAGATTCACTTTATAATTTGACCAATTCGGAAATTTTTGATATTAAACATTTTTCGGGTACGGTGGACTATAGTTCGTCATTTACTTTATCTGAAAAAGAAATAAAACCAGATATTAAAATAAACTTAGACTTAGGAAAGGTAAGCATTGCGGCCAAGGTTTTTGTGAATGATAAAGAGGTCTCGGTTTTATGGGTTATGCCATATGCTGTTGATATAACAGACTATGTTAAGAAAGGAAAGAATACACTTAGAATAGAAGTCACAAATACATGGACTAACAGACTTATTGGTGATGAACATTATGAGAGAACTGATGGTTACAGTATTTCTGATTCTAAAATGCCAGATTGGTATATTAATAATGAACCAATGCCATTAGGAAAAAGGGTAACTTTTTCTGCCTATCCTTTTTATAAGAAGAACGACCCCTTAATGTCTTCAGGTTTGATTGGCCCAATTACTATTAACTTCAGTAAAGTAGTTATAAATAGTAATTAATAGTAAAGTATTTATAAGTAATGAAACAGGAATTTATGCACACAATTAAAACGAGTTTAATAATAGTTGTTATTATAACAAATACATTAGTCGTTGCTCAAAACCCAATAGTTCCAAACAAAGGATTGAACGATCCGCATATTCATATTTTTGATGATATAGCTTATTTGTATGCTTCACATGATAAGTCTATAGAGAATAAAGGGTTTGTTATGGAAGATTGGTGGGTTTGGTCATCTCCAGACCTAGTTAACTGGACAAGGCGTAGTACTTTAAAACCAGATAATACTTATATAGGAAAGTCTTTCCAGAGTTGTTGGGCAACAGATGTTGGTTATAAAAATGGTAAGTATTATTGGTATTTTTCTGAAGGTAATGAGCAAACAGGTGTTGTTGTTGGAGATTCTCCTGTTGGTCCTTGGAACGATCCATTAGGTAAACCTTTATTATCCTCTGAATTAACTCCAACGCACGAGTATGATATGGCCGTTTTCGAAGAAGATAATGGTGAACATTACATCTTTTTTGGAGTTTGGGATTATTACGTGGCCAAGTTAAATAACGATATGATCAGTCTTGCCGAGACACCAAAAAAAATCATCATCAATAATCCAAGAGGGCCTTATAATAGAGATGGGAATAATAAGAGTATGCCTACAGACGATAAACCATTTGTGCATAAATACAATAACAAATATTATTTGTCTTGGGGCTGTTTTTATGCCATGTCCGATAATTTGTATGGCCCATATGATTATGTTGATACAATTATTAAAGAAAGCAGTTTTGCAAAAGGTTATGCTAACCCAACATGGCCAAATGGGTTTTTACAAGGGCGACATGGTAGTTTTTTTGAGTGGCATAACCAGTGGTATTTTGCATACTGTGACATTAGCCAAACAAATAACAGATGGTTTAGGGATACATTTATAAGTTACGTGCATTATAAGGACAATGGAGAAATAGCAACTATTCGTGTGGATGGTGTAGGGGTAGGGCAATATGATGCTAATCAAGGTTTTATAGAAGCGGAAGATTATTTTAAAGCCAATGGAATACAAAAAACAGAAAATGTAATGGGTGGGTTTTCAATAAGGAGCAATGAGAATAGTGCTTTTGTAGTTTATCCAAACATTGAAAACTTAAAAGCTAAAAGCACCATTGAATTTGAAGTCCTGTCCAAAACAGAAACCGAAGTAGAAGTTAGAGATGGGTCCCCAACAGGAAAACTTTTATCTACTTGTAAGTTGCCAGGGAATACTACTAATGCCTTTATAAATGAAAGTTTTAAAATAAATGAGTTATATAACGGACAAACAATATGTTTGGTGTTTAAATCTTCGGCAAACTCTAATTTAAAACTAAACAGATTTAGGTTTAAATAAAATTTAAAAAACAAAAACATAATACTTTATATATTATCAATATGAAAATAAATTTATTAATTGTATTTACAATTTTAGGATTATTAACAACTTCCTGTTCTAAACCATCTCAAAAAGATTATAAAGATGCCTCACTTTCTATAGATGAGCGTGTTGAAGCCCTTTTACCTTTATTATCCATTGAAGAAAAGGTAGCGCAAATGCGAATTTTTCATGCTAATATTGGGGTTGAAGCCGACGATGAGGGACAGCTAAAACTTTCTGATAAGGTTGTAGAAAAATTAAAACTAGGTATTGCGGGTATCAAAAATCCGGCGGAACACATTAGTCCGTTGGCCGCAGCCAAGCTCAATAACGAACTTCAAAAATATATTATAGAACACAACCGCTGGGGTATTCCTGCATTGTTTGTAACGGAGTCTTATAATGGTGTAGATGCTGAAGGCTGTACAAAATTTGGAAGACCAATTACTTCATCAGCTTCTTTTAACCCAAGTTTGGTGAATCGTATTTGGGATGTGGTTGGAAGAGAAGCAAGGCTAAGAGGTATGCATATGTGCCATTCACCCGAAGCTGATATCGTTCGTGATCCACGTTTTGGACGTATGAGTGAAGCTTGCGGTGAAGACACCTATTTAACCACTCAAATGGTTACCAATGCAATTAAAGGTGTGCAAGGTGATTATGAAGGTTTGAGTAACGGTACGCATATTGGGGCGGTTGCTAAGCATTTTGCAGGATACGGACAAGTACTTGGAGGTACAAATTTTGCAGCTATTGAAATTTCAGAACGCACGTTGATTGATGAGATTTATCCACCTTTTGAAGCGGCGGTTAAGGAAGCCAGAACTTTGGGTATTATGGCTTCTCATGGTGATTTAAATGGAATAGCAAGTCACGGTAATCCAGAATTACTTAATGGTGTTTTGCGCGATCAATGGGGATTTGAAGGGTATGTGGTGTCAGATGCCAATGATATAGGTCGTTTGTTTTATTTTATGAAAGTAGCAGAATCACCAGAAGCAGCGGCTTTAATGGGGTTGACAGCTGGAGTTGATATCGATTTATATGCAGAAGATGCCTATTCTTATTTGCCAGAAATGGTTAAAAATAACCCAGACATAGAAAAATTGATTGATAAAGCGGTTAGACGTGTTTTACGTACAAAGTTTATTTTGGGCCTTTTTGATAATCCTTATGTTGATATTGATAAAGTAGAAAAAGAGGTTAGAAAGGAATCTTCACTGGAACTTGCTAAAGAGGCTGACTTAGAGTCTGTTATTTTGCTTAAGAATGATAATAATATTTTACCACTTTCGAAAGAGGGTAATAAAAAGATAGCGCTTTTGGGACCATTGGTAAGAGAAAATACACAAGTAGCTTTTGAAGCTATTAAGGGTAATACTAATACTTTTGTCACTGAAAAAGGATTTAAATTAACCGATGAAAATGCTAGTATACCTAAGCTTTTGCCTTACGATGCAGAGGCATTAGAAAAGCTTTTAACAATAGCTAAAACTTCAGATGTGGTTGTTTTATTTTTAGGAGGCGATGAATTTACATCTAAAGAAGCTTTCTTTAGTGGTGCTTTGGGAGATAGAGCGACCATAGATCCCGTAGGTATGCAAGATGAATTAATTCAGAAAGTCAAAGATTTAGGTAAACCAACTATTGTGGTGTTAAAGCATAGAAGAACCTTATCTATTAATACCATTTCAAAAGAAGCAGATGCGATTTTAGACGGATGGGACTTAAGTGAGTTCGGTGATAATTCTATGGCAAAGCTCATATTTGGGGAAATATCGCCTTCTGGCAAATTACCAGTTACCGTACCAAGATCCATTGGACAATTACCATTTCATTATAGTATGAAAGGCATTAATAATAAGAAAGGATATTTATTCCTGGAAAACGGTCCTCTTTATCCGTTTGGATTTGGGTTGAGTTACACCACATTTAAGTATTCTAATTTAAAAATATCGAATACAGAGATAACTCCGAACACTGAAATTACCGTTAGCGTAGATGTAACAAACACTGGTGATGTGGAAGCAAAAGAAGTAGTGCAGATGTATTTAAAAGATGAAATAGGTTCAGTTACTCGACCAAATAAAGAGTTAAAAGGTTTTGAGAAAATAATGTTAGCACCTGGAGAAACAAAAAGTGTAAGTTTCAAAGTTACACCAAAAATGCTGGAGTTTACAGGGTTAAAAATGGAGAGGATTTTGGAAGCGGGTGACTACACAGTAATGATAGGAACATCCTCTGAAGAAGGATTAAAAGGAAAATTTAAGTTAAGCAAATAGAATGAGAATGATAAAGTTTTGCAAGGTTATATCATTACTAGTATTAATCCAGTCTTGTGTAAGTAGCAAAGAAATGGTGAAAACTAGTCCTGATGATAGTATAGAAAATTCTATGGTTCTTGCTTTAGAATGGCAGGAACAACATCCCATATATTCATTAGACCCAACAGATTGGACAAATGGTGCTTACTACACAGGAGTAGTAAAAGCACATCAGGCAACCAACAACCAAGTCTTCTTGGCAGCCTTAAAAAATATGGGACATAAAAATGAATGGAAAACATGTTTCAGGTATTATCATGCAGATGATATTGCCATCTCTTATTCTTATTTGTACATAAATAAACTGCGTAAACATTTGGTTGATTTAAAACCTACAGATAATTTTATTTCTGATCACTTGTATAAAGACCATGAATGGAAACAAGGAAGTGATGAAGGTGATAAAAAGATACTTTGGTGGTGGTGCGATGCCTTATTTATGGCACCACCTGTACTGGTAGAATATGCAAATTTAAAAAATGACAGAATTTATTTAGATAGCATGCATCAATACTACATGCAAACGTATCAATTACTTTATGATAAAAAAGAGCATTTATTCGCCAGAGACCTTCGGTTTAAATGGACAGGTAAGGATACCGATCTAAAAGAGAAAAACGGTAAAAAAATATTTTGGTCGAGAGGGAATGGTTGGGTAATTGCGGGATTGGCTCTAATTATTGAAGGAATGCCTGTTGGTTATGAGCATAGACCTTTTTATGTAAACTTATTTCAGGAAATGGCATCAAAAATCAAAGAAACTCAACCTAAGGATGGTTTGTGGAGAACCAGTTTGCTATCTCCTGAATCTTTTAATCATGGAGAAGTAAGCGGAAGTGGATTTTTTACTTTTGCTTTGGCATGGGGAGTAAATAATGGACTTTTAGATAAGGAAACATATTTGCCAACTATTAATAAAGCATGGAAAGCTTTGAGAAGTTGTCAACAAGAAAATGGAAAAATAGGTTGGGTGCAAAATATTGGTGCAAGTCCAGAGCCTGCATCAAAAGATAGTTGGCAAAACTTTGGAACTGGGGCCTACTTATTAGCGGGAAGTGAAGTTTTAAAGTTAAAGTAAGATTTGAAATGAAAATCAAAAGGAATAATAATTATATAGTGAAAAAAGTAAGGATGATAATTGGTACGTGTTTAATTCTTTTGAATGTAAACATTTCTGTTGCTCAGCAAGAATTTGATAGAAAAAATATAGAAAACGCCATGGTTAAAGCCGTTGAATGGCAAGAGCAGCACCCTATTTTTGGTTCGGAACCAACAGATTGGACAAATGGAGCTTATTATACAGGGGTAGCAAGAGCTCATAAAGCTACTGATAATATGGTGTTTATTGCGGCTCTAAAAACTATGGGATATCGTAATGAATGGAAAACCCCATCTCGATATTATCACGCAGATGATATGGCTATTTCGTATCCCTACTTATATATACATAATAATCAATTAAGAAAAGATTTAGTTAATCTTGAGCCAACCAGTACTTTCATAAACAAACACTTATTTGAAGACAGTGACTGGAAACAGGGAAAAGGAGACAAAGAATTTAAAACAATCCTTTGGTGGTGGTGTGATGCCTTATTTATGGCGCCACCTGTAATTGTTGAGTATTCAAATCTTAAAAATGATAGAAAATACTTAGATGCTATGCATAAATATTATAAACAGACATATCATTTACTTTACGATAAACAAGAGCATTTGTTCTCGAGAGATACAAGGTTTTTATTAAGAGCTAAAGAAACAGATTTGAAAGAAGAGAATGGTAAAAAGATATTTTGGTCCAGGGGTAATGGTTGGGTTCTTGGAGGATTGGCTTTAATTTTAGAGTCCATGCCAAAAGATTACAAGCATAGAGATTTTTATGTGACTTTATTTAAAGAAATGTCTTTTAGAGTAAAAGAACTTCAAGGAGAAGATGGACTATGGTGTACCAGTTTGTTGTCTCCCGAATCCTATAAGCATGGAGAAGTAAGTGGTAGCGGATTTTTTACTTTTGCTTTAGCTTGGGGAATTAATAATGGTATTTTAGAGAAAGATCAATTTGAAAATACGGTTTTAAAAGCTTGGAAAGGCTTAGTAACTGCACAAGATAGCTCTGGAAAAGTAGGATGGGTACAAGATGTAGGATATGATCCAAAACCAGCATCTAAAGATAGTTGGCAAAATTTTGGAACCGGGGCATTTATTTTGGCTGGAAGTGAAATTTTAAAATTAAGGTTGCCGTGAGTATTATTAGAGCAATGATTATTTTACAACATAATCAAATCATTCAAACAGCAAAAATTATAAAATATTAATTTATAAAGTTTTGTCAAGTTTAAAGGATTCTATATTCTACAGTCTTGGAAAGACGGATAAAAGGAATTATTTACTCTGTTTAAGTATTATTTTCATCCTTAAACTAGTGCTATTGTACTAATATTGTTTTCAATAGTTCTGTTGAGTCTAAGCGAAAAATTATAAGAAAAGTAATTGATAGCTATGGAGAATAAATAATAGAATCTAAATATTAAAGTCTTTTAATCATTAAAAAAAAACACTATTTACTTGCAAGTTAAAATTTAAGAGAACAGGAACTTATAGATTAAATAAAAAATGTAGAAAAAAATGAAGTATGCTTACTAGGGAAAGCAATAACTAGACATAAAACTATATCTAAGAAAAGACAAATAAAAATTAAGGAAAGAATAATTTTTCAATAAATCCAGCTTAACCATGAGAAAATTATGCTCTTAAAAAATAGTATAACGACTTTTGTTTTCCTTGTATCGATTTTAGGTCACAGTTACGTGTCAAAAAATGAAAAACAAATAACTGATATCCCCAAGAAAAATACTGAAATTAAATTACTATCTATTCTTGACTACAATAAATTAATTTGTGTAAAAGAAAAGCTTCACAGTAAGGAATTTACAGATGTCTATATGAAAATTTTAGATAATGCAGAAAAAGTATTAAATGAAGGCCCGTTTTCTGTAGTAAACAAAACTCAAACACCACCTAGCGGTAATAAGCATGATTATTTAAGTTTGGGACCTTATTGGTGGCCAGATTCAAATAAAATTGATGGTTTGCCTTGGGTAAGGAAAGACGGTGAAATAAACCCACTTACAAGGGGTGAAAATGTTGATGAGCCGAGAAAGGACAAAATGTTTAGCAATGTTAATAAATTGTCTTTTGCTTATTTTTTTTCTGATGATGAAAAATATGCAACAAAACTTATAGAATTGTTAGAAACATGGTTTTTGAATTCATCAACCAAAATGAATCCCAATCTGAATTTTGCACAAGGAATTCCTGGTTTAAACACAGGACGTGGTATTGGTATTATTGAATTTGCTGGCATATCCAATGTTATTAATGCAATTGAAATTTTAGAATTGAAGAATGTTTTGGAAGAATCAATTTCTTTAGGATTAAGAAACTGGATGCGTAATTATTTAGATTGGTTGCAAACCAGCGAATTTGGTGTTTTTGAAAAAAATACTAAGAATAATCATGGGACCCATTATGATGTGCAGATTACCAGTTTGCTTTTATTCTTAAATAAAAATGAGGAAGCTAAAACGTATCTAGAATCTGTTAAAAAAAATAGAATTGATACCCAAATAGAACCTGATGGAAGGCAACCACATGAACTAGCCAGAACAAAATCGCTATCCTATAGCACTATGAACCTGGGAGGCTTTTTGCAATTAGCTTACTTGGCAACCAAAGTAAATGTAGATTTATGGCATTATGAATCAGAAAATGGAGCAAGTATCCAGAAAGCTTTTGAATTTTTAGAACCTTATGCAACTAGTAAAAAAGATTGGGAATATGAACAAATAACCAGTTTAGAAAAGTCAATTAGAAATCTCCAGCAACTCTTCGGTAAGACGGACCGGTTGTTTGGAATTGAAGGTTACCATATTATTGGAAAGGAAGATAGGTTTGATGATTTATTTTATAACTGTGATTAATATTCAGAAATATGCAGCGAATTGCTTTTAAAATGATTCTAAACGAAGGTCAGAAAGAAATCTATAAAAAACGCCATGATACTATTTGGCCAGAGCTTAAGAAGTTATTAAAGGATAATGGGATAAGTGAGTATTCAATTTTTTTAGATGAAGATACTAACACTCTATTTGCTTTTCAAAAAGTTACAAATGGTGCTGGCTCTCAAAATTTGGTGTCTAATCCTATAGTAAAAAAGTGGTGGGATTTTATGTCCGACATCATGAAAGTCAATTCAGATAATTCGCCTGTTACTATACCTTTAAAGGAAGTTTTTTACATGGATTAATATTTAAAACCTAAATAAGATATTAATGAAGAAAAAGAAGCAGGAGAATTATTCTCTATTTAAAATAAGTAAGGCTCTATTATATTGTGTTTTTTTCGCAATAGGAATTGCTCAAGCACAGCAGGAAGCTCCTTCTTGGTTGGATTTTGCCCAAAAAAGTGAAAACGGCCAATTAAATCAGGCAACTTTAAGCGATTATTCTTACACAGGTTATCATTTTTCAGAAAAGGAACTTCCAGATGTTTCAACCTGGAACACTATAAGTGTTTTGGATTATGGGGCAGTGGCCAATGATGACAATTATGATGATGCAGCCATAGTCGCAGCTATTTCAGCAGCAGAAGCGAGTGTCGTGCCAACCGTCGTTTATTTTCCAGCAGGCCGCTACAAGGTGTCCAGTACAGAAACCGAAAACACTCCAATAATGATCCGGGGAAGTCATATTGTACTCAAGGGAGCAGGAGCAGGTTTAGGAGGTACCGAAATATTTACAGATAAAAGAGGTAACCATCCGTACCGTTTTGAATTTAAGCCATTAAGTACCCCCAACACTAAAATTACTAACACAGCAGCTAAAAGAATACTGAAGGGTGATTTTGAAATAGAAGTGGAAAGCACAAATGGTCTGAGTGTGGGGCAAACCGTAGAGTTATACCATCAAGGGGGAGAGAATTTAGATGCTAATATGCCAGGTCTAACTTATAATTCTATATGGAATGTAGCAAATAATAACAGAGGAGTCAGAACCCTAGAAAAGCATGTTATCACAAAGATAGAAGGTAATAAAGTAACATTTAAAAATCCAGTTCAATATACTATTACGGCAGAGTTTACTGGCGCACAATTGAATCGATATGAAACAATTGAAGAAGTAGGTGTTGAGGATATCCTGTTTACAAGCGATTGGTTAAATTATCCTGAAGATTATAAGCATCATGCTAATGATATTGTAGATTATGGTTGGCGAGCATTGAAATTAACCAATGTTAAAAACGGATGGGTAAGAAACTGTGAATTTAAAGATTGGAATGAAATGCTCCAAATATCAACATGTATTGGGGTGACTGTAAAGGACATTGTATGTTCGGGTAAAAAAGGTCACAGTTCTTATTATGCGATATACTCATATGGTGTGTTATTTGATAATTGTGATGATATTGTAGACCAGGGATTAAGCAGAGATAATGTTAAAGGTCAAGGACATGGGCCAGGAATGCGTTGGTCAACAACCAGTACTGTATTTACAAATTGCCAAATGCAGTTTGATCAAAGTATAGATTGTCATGGGTTTCATCCTTACGGTAACTTATTGGAGAATGTTTACGGAGGTTGTTTTAGAGCTAATGGAGGCGCAGAGAATTCGTATCCAAATAGTGGTCCATATTTAACATTTTGGAATTTTGTTCATGATTCAAGATATAATAGCGTAACATTTAATTTTTGGGATCCAGTTAATAGAAGAACACATACATATGGTTATCCTAACTTTATAGGTTTTACAGCACCCGATCCCAACGAGAATGTCACTTTACAAAACACAGGTTTGAATGAGTTACAAGGCGAAAAGGCCTATCCATTATCATTATTTGATGCTCAATTACAGTTGCGACTTTATGGTGCTTATATGTCGGCATCATCTTCTAAGCCAGAATATTTAGCAAAATATGCAAATGATGGCAAGTCAGATACGAGATGGGAATCAGAATCCACAGGTGCGGGACAATGGTTAATGTTAGATTTGGGGAGTGTTGAAGGTGTAAGTTCGGTTGTTCTCAAAGAAGTGTCTAACAGAATAGGTAACTGGGAATTGGAGTATTGGAATGGTACAACTTGGGTAAATCTTGTAACTGGTAACGAAATTGGTTCTGAAAAGGTTATTAGTTTTGCTATGGTGAATACACGGAAAATTCGTTTTAATATTTTGAGCATGATTTCGGGACAAGAAAGTGCCTCCGCTAGCTTAAGCACTTTTCAAATAGCAACAACTTTATCGAATGATAATATTGAAAATTTGAATAAATCTATAAGAATTTATCCAAACCCTAATAGGGGAGTTTTTAAAATTAATTTGCCATTGACTTCTGCTAATACTAAAATAGATATATATGATGTTTCAGGACAATTAATATTTTCTCGATACAATATACTATCATCAAGAAAAATAGAAGTAGATATTTCAGATAAATCAAGTGGGATATATTTTTTAAAATTAAACTTAGAAAAACCTATGTTCTTTAAGCTTGTAAAGGAATAGATACCTATCAGAAAAAATAAATTGGCGAAACTTATTTATGCTTTTTAATAGATAAGGATTATTGCTTATGTTTTGAAAAAATATTAATCAAAAATATACTTAATGGGGTTCTAGATAATGAGGTAGTCAGAATATTAAATATACTTAAAGTGTTGGTTTCGATTGGAATACAATGATTGTTTTACCAGTAATAATGGCGCCACATTGAAGGTGGTCACGATTCGGAATTTGGGGATTCTAATGGTGCTTTTTTATGACATAAAAGAGATTTATATGAAGGAGGTATACATGGGCCATTCATTGTGTGTAAGTTTGATAAAGTAAAAGCCGGTATCGAAAGTAATTACATTAGTACTTTTTGGGATGTTCTGTATATATGTTCTGATGTGTTGAATCAAGCAATACCAAAGCAAGTCAATGACGTATCTATCGTAAATATTTTATTAGGTAATAGTATATCACAAAAAGAACACGAATTTTTACTTTTTGAATACATTGATAAAAAGTATTAAACACAAGCAAAGGCATTAAGAATGCTGGGTTGGAATGTGGTGCGTGATGGTCGGAAAATTAAAAGGGAAAATAGAAATGAATCCTTCAAAATATGGACTATTGAATTGTACAATTTAACATATGATGTTGGTGAGCAATCTAACCTTGCAGATAAATATCCAGAGTTGGTTAATAAAGCACAACAAATTATGAATTATGAGAGTGGCGATGTTTCAGCTCTTCTTGACAGCAGGAATGAAATGCTTGTCAAGATAATAGTATTGATTCATTTTGATTCTTTAATAGAAACTCTTAAAACAAGGTTTAATTTTTTTAATGAAAAACTGATCGGAATTTAATTACAGGTCGTTAAAAAAAGTGCTAATTAGTGAATAACATATATTACAAAATAATAAAGGAACTGAGTCATGAAAATAACATCCTTAATCATAGGAGCATTAATTTTAATAATCGTTTTTAATTGTCAAAGTGAGCCAGTAAAAGAGTTGGGTAGGCAGAGCTTGCTTTTTAATGACAATTGGCAATTTCAGCTAGTGAAAAATGATTCCTTAGTGCCAGAAACCCTAGATTTTTCCGAATGGAAGCCTGTTCAATTACCACATGATTGGAGCATAGAAGGTGATATCTCAGTAGACAATCTTTCTGGACATTTTGGAGGCTATTATCCTGGTGGAATAGGTTTTTATCAAAAAACTTTTGAATATGATTGTAATTGGAAAAATAGACTAATATCCATTACATTCGATGGCGTTTATAAAGACAGTGAGGTTTGGATTAATGGGCATTATCTGGGTAAAAGACCAAATGGTTACATCGGTTTTACTTATGATTTAACACCCTATTTAAAGGAAGGAAGTAATAATATTCGTTTGAAAGCTGATAATTCGAAACAACCAAATGCACGCTGGTATACGGGTAGCGGTATTTATAGGAATGTTTGGTTGAAGATAAAGGATAATATATCCGTTATTGAAGATGGGACATATATTAACTCTAATAATATTACCACTAGCAATGCCAACATCAATATTGAATCAACTATTGGTAACATCAATTCCAAAGATGCATCTGTACATATTAGTTTAGAGGTTTTTGATATGGATAATCACTTGGTAGCTGAAAAAACTATACAAAGGGTATTATCCGCATCTGACACTATTGCCATAAAAGAGCATCTAATAATAGATAATCCTAGACTGTGGTCTCCAGAAACACCAAATTTATATTCGGCAGTTCAAAAAATCTCTCAAAACGGAAAAGTTTTAGATACATATAAAACCACTTTTGGAATTAGAAATATTCGATTTGATGCTGAAACTGGTTTTTGGTTGAATGGAGAAAATATAAAAATAAAAGGAGTTAATAATCATCAGGACGGTGGTGCCGTTGGTGCAGCTGTACCAGATGACGTTCTTAGGAGAAGATTGGAGATATTAAAGAATATGGGGTGTAATGCCATAAGAACAGCACATAATCCATTTTCCCCAGAGTTTTACCAGATGTGTGATGAAATGGGATTTATGGTTATGGATGAAGCCTTTGATGAATGGATTGCTTCTTGGCCTTGGGAAAATTACAAGAATAAGGGAAAAGTCCCTTTTGGATACCATCTTGAATTCGATAAATGGGCTAATAAGGATTTAAAAGATTTAATATTAAGGGATCGTAATCATCCATCAATTATTATGTGGAGCGTTGGTAATGAAATTCCGGATCAATGTTACCCTGAAGGGCCAAAGCGATTAAAACCACTTCTAGATTTGGTACATAAATTAGATCCAACAAGACCTGTAACAGCAGGTTGCTGTTTTATGCATTTGGCTAATGATACAGGTTTTTCAAATTTACTAGATGTGGCAGGTTATAATGGTGGTGGCGGTTCTGTTTTTTATGAAAAAGACAAAGCAATTTATCCAGATAGAAAATTTATAGCTACAGAGATTCCACATTCATTTCAAACACGGGGTGTTTACAAAACACACACAGAAATGCGCAGCCCACAACAAGGTATTAATGTGCCTAATTTAACTAAGGAGGAAGTATTTCCGGAATTTTCTGAATTTTATTCGTCGTCTTATGATAATTCTAGTGTGCGTATATCGGCACGCGACTCTTGGAGAAGAACAGATAGTTTACCTTACGTAGCAGGAGAATTTCGTTGGACGGGATTCGATTATTTAGGAGAAGGGATTAAAGGCTGGCCTTCAAGGTTATGGAATTTTGGAATTTTAGATCTCTGTGGTTTTCCTAAGGATACTTATTATTTCTATAAAAGTCAATGGACTGATGACCCTATGGTTCATATGTTGCCACATTGGACTTGGCCAGGTAAGGAGGGTAAAATAATTCCAATATGGACATATTCAAATTCCGATGAAGTAGAGTTATTTTTAAATGGAAAATCTCTAGGTGTTAAGTCTAATGCAGGTAAAATGAATTTATCATGGGATGTGCCCTATGTGCCGGGAGAATTAAAAGCTATTGCTAAAATTAAAGGAGAAGTAGTGGCTGAGCAGGTGTATAAAACATCAAAGTCACCGGTTCAAATAGAAATTTTAGTGGATAAAGATAAACTTTTGGCAGATGGATTGAGTTGTGCCCATCTCGAAGTGAATATTTTAGATGAAGACGGAAATTTTGTACCTTATGCAAATAATCTTTTAACGTTTCAAGTAGAAGGCCCGGCAATAAATTTAGGTTTAGAAAATGGAGATCCGTTAGATTTATCTTCAAACAAAATAAATAAAAGAAAAGTCTTTAATGGTAAATGTTTAATGATTTTACAAACAACTAAACAGCCTGGAAATATTAAAGTTAAGGTGTCTTCACCAGATTTGAAATCAGAAGAAATATCAATTTTAAGTTTAGAATCGGTTTTATAAATAAAAAAAGTTAGTTTTTAAAAGAAATAGTAGAGGTTGTTTTATCCTTCTAAAATTTATGTTTTTAAGTTTTAATGAAGAAATTAGTAATTTCCAATTTTAACATGTCCTAATTTTTAAGGTAGTCAACAAGCCTAAATAATAGCTCATTATACTTAATGATAATTTGTTAACAAGAAAGGTGGTTTCATAATTATAAAACCACCTTTCTTGTTTTAGAGTTCATAGTCTTTTGTAAGACTATTTAGTGTGAAATTCTATTTAATTAGTTTAATCAAACTATTAATTTTTTAGATATCTTTTAGATATAAATCTGCCTTCGTCATCTCTTATTTTTACAATGTAAAGTCCTGAAGTTAAATTACTAGTATCAAATAACATTTTATCAGGATTTTTCAAATCTACACTTTGTCCTAAAATATTAAATACTTCTACTTTTGCTATTTTTATATCTTCAGTAGTAATTAATTTAAAATTGTTTTTGGAGGAGTATAATTTTATTTGTGAGTTTAATATCGCATTGTCTTTTACACTCAAAACTTTTGTGCCGTTGTAATCAGCGATAGCTTCCTCTGAAGAAAGAACTTTAGTATAAACTTTAAAATCATCATATCTGCCTCCAGAGCTTTGCCCAAAGGTATTACCTAACCTAAATGTCTGATAAACTTTATCTATTAAATTTCCATCCATGATTTCATTAGTTTCAACATAAAAAGCACCGTTTAAATATGCAGTTATTTTATCATTAACAGTATCAAAAGTAAAAACAAGATGGTTCCATTCGTCAACTACAAAATAAGGTTTAATGTAAACTCTACCATCATCAAAACCTGTTATGTATAGAGGAGAGCCTGGTTCAGAGTCGCTAAATTCTGTTGGATAAAAACCCGTATTGGTGGCCCAACCTTGATTTCTTTGGAAAAACAAAGCATTGCCACTGGCTTCTTCAAATTTTAATATCATACCATTACCTGCCCCATTCCATTTGTACCAAAAGCTCATACTCCAATCTGTATTGTTAATAGGTAAACTGGCAATTTCTAAAAAATTCTTTTGATCAACTAACTGAAAAACGTTTCCTCGAATGGGGTCGCTTACAATACCTGCTGTAATTGGGTTTGCCCCATTTGGTGTAAAAGTAGCAGTGATTGGGGATGCCCCTTCTGAATATGTTTCAGTTCCAGAGGTATTAGCTTGGTCAAATTTAAAATACACATTTGGGGTAGGTTCTTGCGCTATTATAAGTGAAGGTATCGTTAATAAAGCACCTAGAATAAAAGTAATTTTTTTCATAATTTATGTCTATTTAGTTATTGCTCTAAACTAAATAATTAGCATTCAAAATAAATGGATTAAGGTATCTGTAATATGGATTAAATTACTTTTGGCTTGTCTGATGTCTTGATTTTTAAATAGATGGAGGTGTTAAAAGTGATAGTGCGATATTGTTAAGGCTAGTTTAGAGTAGAGAATGGAAAGCAAAATATGTTATATAATTTTATTTTATTATTACATAAATAGAAGAGAACATAAGTTAATATGATCAGAATAATTATAAAATTTCAAACAGTGCAGAAGTTGGACACATTCAACCATAAAGCATGATGTAAGTCTTTTCTTTTGTAATAAAGAATTTTATGGGATGTATAATACTTATTTGCTCAAATTTTGTTTATAACTTCTTGGTGATTTACCCATGAAATTTTTAAATATCCGCGAAAAATATAATGGATCCTCAAAGCCTACTTTGAAACTTATTTCTTTTATGCTCAGTTCAGTATAGTTTAAGTATTCACATGCCTTTTGGGTCTTTTTTAAGTTGAAAAAGACTAAAACAGGATAGCCTGTTTTGAGTTTGAATTTTGAGTGAATATAAGATTTTGAGTAGTTAAATTTTTCAGAAAGTTCATCAAGAGTAATTTTTCTTTCTAGATTATTGGCTAGATAATCTTTAATTGAATTAACTAAAGTATCGCTATTATCTGAATTTAATTTGGAATCGAAATCATGATATATAAATGAGCTTATAAAATTTAAACTCAAAAGATTCGCATATTCAATATAGCTGTCGAGGTAGTTATTATCATATAAATTAAATATTTTATTAAACTGTTCAATTCGTTTAGTTGTAAAAGGTATGTTTTTATAATTGTAAGAGTGTGTTGTAGAATACCTTTTGTATAATTCTTCTGCTAAAGGGCCTTTGAAATGAAACCAATAAATACTCCAAGGGTCATTATCATTGGCTTTATATTCATGGCTAGTATGAATAGGAATGATGAAAAATTGATTTGGTAATATCTCAGTCTTTATGTTTTTAAGGCGAATTATTCCTTTTCCTTTGGTGCAGTAAATAAAAATAAATTCATTAGCTCCTTTTTTTCTAATACGTTCATGATGGTGGGCATTAGGATAGTAGCCTAAATCACTAACATAAAAATTTTGAGAGATTTTATTTTCTTTAATTTTTTTAATGATATCTTTTGGTAGAGCTATCATTTTTTGTCCAAGAAAACCTTCTTTAATAGTGTTATTATCCATATGTACTGTTGTAATGTCTATTTGTTTTGATGGTTTAGTTGTTAAATTTGATATTTAATCACACAAAAATAAGATATATACCAATTTTAATGATTTTTATGCGTTAAAATATTCAAATTGCTAAAAATGTTTAAAATTAGGTATTATAAACTCCTTGAAACATAGGATTTAGGTTAATCGTGTGATAAATACTAATCTTAAAGTAGAGATGTTTACTAATTAACGGATTAAAATGCATATAATAAATATTGGTATTTACTTTTAAACAGTCTGACATTGACACAAGTATTTTGAGGATTATTATAAAAGTTAATTTTGAAAGCTGATTTCTTCTTTAGAATGAAGAAATACATTGGTGCAGGAGTCTCATGAAATATAAGATTAAGGAAGAGATGGTCAAAATTGTAAGTAGTAAACCTTTAAAGGAAATGTAAATAATTTGTTAAAATAAATTAATTTAATTATACCAATAACGTACTAAAAAAATGAAATTAACAGGATACTTAAAGCCCATTTATTTATGAAATCATATCTGTTAGTTGCAGTGATACTCTTTGTAGTTTTCTTCAATAGTTGTAACAATTATTCTAAACAAGATGTGTTTCATGGTCTTAATTTAGACCCTGTCAACGATAGTTTGACCCTGCCAGGTAATTTTGGTTTGGTAGTTGTTTCAGAAGGTGTTGGTAAAGCTAGGCATATTTACGTAAGAGATAACGGGGATATTTATGTCAATCTTGAATCAAAAGTTGAAGACAGTAGTCTGGTGGCATTAAGGGATACTAATGGCGACGGATGGGCTGAAGATGTTAAATATTTTGATAATTACAGAGGTACAGGGATTGCTATTGATGGAAACTATTTGTATGCTTCTTCTCGAACCGAAGTGTTTCGCTATACCTTCGATGGAAATGAATTACTTCCTAACTTGAATAAAGATACTCTTATTTCAGGTTTTGAAGCAAAAAGTAACCATCATCCCAAGGGATTCACATTTGATAAATTAGGACATATATATGTTAATGTAGGTTCACCGTCCAATGCTTGTATGGAACAGTTTAGAACACCAAATTCTCTTGGTAAAGACCCTTGTCCTGAACTGGAATTTAATGCTGGTATTTGGAAATTCAATAAAAATAAAATTAATCAAACCCAACAGATCGATGGGATAAAATATGCAACAGGAATAAGAAATGCCATGGCCTTAGATTGGAGTGAAGCCAACGGCGGTTTATATGCTATATCACATGGTAGAGATCAATTAAACACATTGTGGCCAGGTCAATGGACTGATGAAGAAAACGCCGAGTTACCTTCGGAAGAATTTTTTAAGGTGGATGAAGGCGACGATTTTGGATGGCCATATTGTTATCATGATAGATTTCAAAACAAAAAAGTGTTGGCACCCGAGTATGGTGGAGATGGTAAGATTATAGGGCGTTGTGAAGATGTGAAAGAGCCTTTAATTGGTTTTCCAGCCCATTGGGCTCCAATGGATTTATTGTTTTACACAGGAGATATGTTTCCGGAGCGTTATAAAAATGGTGCGTTTATAGCATTTCATGGATCTTGGAATAGAGCGCCTCTCGAGCAGAAAGGACACCGCGTTGTTTTCGTGCCATTTAAAGATGGTAAATTAGCTACAGACAAATGGGAAGATTTTGCCGTAGGTTTTCCTCATACAGAACATGTTACCGGAAGCAGTCGCCCAAAATACAGACCAATTGGACTGGCGCAAGGACCAGATGGCTCTTTGTATATTGCTGACTCTAGAGTAGGTAAGATATGGAGAATTATCTATATGGGTAAATAATAAAGTTCTATAATATAGGTAATCGATGAAATTATTTTTAAGAAATACAAGGTGTAGGATATTGTGTATGGGATTTGTTATGTTTTTCATAGCGGGATGTAGAAATGAGAATTCAAAAATACATTCAACAGATATAACTGTTGAGAAAAAAAACGCTAAAATAGAAACTCCTGAATATTTAGAAGGCAAAAAATATTTTAATCAGTATTGCATGGCATGCCACATGCAAGATGGTATGGGGGTGCCAGGAATGAATCCGCCTTTGGTAAAAACATCTTGGGTTTTAGGAGATAAAGCGAGATTAATAGGTGTAGTGTTAAATGGTTTAAGTGGTGATATTGAGATAAATGGAGAGCTGTACAGTAATTCGATGGGGTCTTTTGCAACACTTGAAGATAAGGAAATAGCACTGGTTTTGTCATATGTAAGGCAAAGTTTTGGTAATGATGCTGGGCCTGTAACACAAGAAGAAGTTGCTAAAGTTAGGGCTTCAATCAAATAAAATATTGTATAAATTAGGTTAATTAAATTTTTTTTATTCGTATTTGCAGGATATAATTTCTTCAAATATTTATAATTTAATTGTGTGATGGTCTTGACTTAAAGGATTCAAACCATTAAAAATGGGAGATGTAATTATTATAGTCTTGGCATTTATTTCCTATTGTTAAATTGTAGGATTATTTTTCTATCACTAAGGTTACTCGCAATTCTACTGGTTGAAATCTCAAGAAGTTGAAAGAACCAGAAGTTATAGTATTAGTTTCAGTCTATGCATGAACCAAAGTTTTGTGAATAGCTTCATTAATATAACTACAATATGCTTTTTTTAGATTAACTAATTAATTAATTAATTAATAGAGTTTTAATTTTAAAATATTGATAAAGAAATATTATTGTCTATGTTTTAAGTTTTTGTGTCCATTTTTTTTGTTTAAGATTAAGTTAGGTTTGTAAATGTTATTACAGATTAAACACTTTTATAACGAGTGTTTATTGGGAGGTATGTGTTTCCTATATTAATTTTTCCAGCCATAATCCAAGTTTTTTTATGATTTGAAAGTAGGCTAGAAAATGTACTAAAGCGTTTATTGTAAAGTTGATTCCGTAATAAGCATTAAATCATTTGGAACTGAAAATAATAGTTCCTCTCAAAATTTTATTAATGAATAAAAGAATAAATAATGAATAGAAATATGTCATAATTTTTTTTAACTGAAACTAAACCAACTAAATAACTAATTAAAACATCAAACTAATGAAAGTCATATTAACTTTCCTGTTTTGTATGCTCTTACAAATTGTAAATTCCCAAGTGCAGTCAATAAAAAATGGAATTTCTTGGAAAGACACAGATGGTAATCGAATACAAGCGCATGGTGCCAGTATTATAAAGCATAATGGTTTGTATTATATGATAGGCGAAGATCGGTCTAACCAATTCATATTTAAAGGTGTGAATTTATATTCATCTTCAGATTTAATGAATTGGGAATTCAGAAACAATATAATTGATGAAAACACCAACAGTCATTTAAAAGATCGATTACGTATTACCGAACGTCCATGTATAATATATAATCAAGCGACGAATAAATTTGTAGTTTGGATAAAATATCAAAATGCCCAATATACAAATAACAAGGTGGGTATTTTTACCTCTAGTACGATTGATGGAAAATATACTTATATAAAAGAGTTTTTTCCAGATGGTTATGATTCAAATGATGGGAACTTGTTTCAGGATACCGATGGTAAAGCCTATTATATATCTACAAATAAAGCTAACGGTAGCCTCAATCTTTACACACTTTCTTCTGATTATTTAGATGTTGTAGACAGCACAATTTTGTTTCCTGGAGAAAATAAAGAAGCTCCAGTGATTTTCAAAAAAGATAATCTTTATTACATGTTGAGTTCAACTAAAACGGGTTGGGATCCTAATCAAATGCGTTTTAGTACTTCCACTTCTTTAAAAAGCGGGTGGTCAGCCTGGCAACTAGTGGGTAACAAAATAACGTTTGATTCTCAACCTACAGATGTAATAAAATTAACAGGTACAAACGGTACTAACTTTTATTATGTTGGGGATCGCTGGAAAGATTTGGGGCTTCGGGAATCTAAGATTGTTATGTTTCCTTTGAATGTAAATAATGGAAGTCTGAGTATGAATTATGTAAAGGAGTTTAAAATTGATTTAAGTACTAGTGACTGGATAGAATATGATGATAATGTTTATGTTCCGCAGGAAAATTGGAGTTTGGTTTCTGTTTCTAGTCAGGAATTGACGGGATCTTATATGGCGGTTAATGCTTTTGACGGAGATGATAATACAATGTGGCATACAAAATGGAGTGGAGGAGCAGATGCTCAACCGCACGAAATTGTTATCAATTTGGGAGCAAATTATGATGTTTCAGGATTCAGTTATGTGCCACGAAAAGACTCTAGCTTGAATGGAATTGTTAGAGACTTTCAACTATTTTTTAGTACAGATGGAATTAATTGGGGAGCACCGACAGCCTCTGGATGGTTAGGTTATAACACAGATGTATTTTTTGAGACAACTCAAGCACATTACATGAAATTTGTTAGTTATTCCGATTTTAATGGGACAAATTATACTTCTGCAGCTGAGTTGAAATTAATGATGAATAATGAATTTGAAAGCGGAGGAATAAATTCATATGTTAATGTAGACAGCCAAGGATGGTATACAGGAACAAACATTAATGTTAATATTGGCAGCCGTGTGGAATTTGGACCCCAGGCTTGGGATTTCAACGGAGGTCAAACCCAATTTTACGGTTTTTTTAGTTGGTATGGACCAAGCAATTATCACTCAACGGAAAGAGCTCCTATTATTGATAATATCCAAGCTAATCAATTAGGAGAGTATACGGTATACTATCTAGATGATCGTTTTTCCATGCAAAAGAAAACACTAAATATAAGAACAAATTCTCTTTCAACTGATGATGATAAAATTAATAGTAATGCTAACTATTTGTACCCTAATCCAGTAAGAGGGGGCATTTTAAATATCGGAAACTCTGCTATTGATACAAGTTATAGCGTTTATGATATTTCGGGAAAATTGTTAAACAAGAATAGAGGGAATACTATAGATGTATCATTGCTTAGACCAGGATATTACATTGCTGTTATAAATGGTAAAGGCTACAAGTTTATCAAAAACTAATAATAGATTAAGTAAACTATGTCCCTCTCTTTTATTTAAAACGCGTATTAATATTAAATATTTTTTAGGGTTATTTAAGTTCTGTAACTTTTAAATATATGTCCTTTTTAAAATGTTACCCGTATTTGGTTTAAAACGACTTAGATGCTGCTAGGATTGTTTTAAAAAAAACTTTTTACATAAATAAATCGCTTGATTATAAAAATTAACAATGCAACTAATATTAACAATAGAAACTAATAAAATTTAATTATGAAAAATCACCAAAAACTAAAAATTAAATTCCTAAAAAGAATATTCAAGTAAATTGAATGCTTTATCGTTAAATAGTTTTATGGTAAAACTATGTAGTATTAAAAATATTACCAACTTAAATATAAATATGAATTCTAATTTATGAACCAATTACAAAAACAAAAATTAGGTAATTCCAAAAGCGGGATTTTTCTTTTCGTCTTTTTAGTATGTAATATATTATGGGTAAACGCTCAGAATATAAATGTAAGAGGGCAAGTACTAGATTCTAAAGGCGTTCCCTTGCCAGGGGTTAATCTTTTAGAAAAAGGTACAAATAACGGGTCTGTTACCGATTTTGATGGAGAATTTACCATTAGTGTTAAAAATGAAAAGTCTATTTTAGTTTTAAGCTACATAGGCTTTAAAACTCAAGAAGTTCCAGTAAAAGATAATAAAATAATTAATATCGTTTTAGAAGAAGATACAGAGTCCTTAGATGAAATAGTAATTGTAGGATATGGCCAACAGAACAAAGTAACAGTAACAGGAGCGATCTCGTCAATAGGAACAGAAGAGTTAACGAGCTCTCCAAGTGCTAGTGTTGCAAATGCTTTAGCGGGTAAGGTAACTGGTTTAAACTCAATACAGTATTCGGGACAGCCCGGAGCAGATAGTGCACAACTTTTTATACGTGGTGTAGCTACATTGTCTCAGGGGAATTCGCAACCCTTAATTATGGTGGATGGTGTAGAACGTAGTTTTACGCAGATTGATCCAGAAGAAATCTCAGATATTACTATATTAAAAGATGCTTCTGCTACAGCTGTTTACGGTATAAGAGGAGCCAATGGTGTAGTGTTAGTAACCACAAAAAGAGGTAAAGTAGGTGAAGCCAAAATATCAGCGGGATATTCTTATGGTATACAATCCCCAGTAAGGCTACCTGACTTTGTAGATAGTTATACTTATGCCACTATTTATAATAGGGCTCAATTAGGAGATGGAATTGCAGAGGAGCAATTAAAGTTTTCACCAGAAGTAGTAGAAGCTTTTAGAACAAAATCCAATCCGGTATTATATTCAGATGTAAACTGGATGGATTACGTTATTCGTTCAACATCTCCAATGTCAAAGACTAATTTTAATGTTTCTGGGGGGACTGAAGGTGTAAGATATTTTATGTCTGCCAGTTATTTAAACCAAGAAGGAATGTTTAACACCTTTGGAACAGGTACAGGAGAAAACTTTATCTATAAGCGTTATAATTACCGTTCAAATATAGATATTGATGTAACTAAAACCACTGAACTCTCCTTTACACTTGGAGGGAGAAGTGAGCAAAGGCAAGAACCAGAAGTGGCAGAGTCTCAAGATCAGTTGTTCAGATTTTTATACAGATCTGTGCCTTACAGTTCACCGGGAATAGTTGATGGTAAATATGTTCAAGACAACGAAGAATATATTCCTGGAGCGACTATTGATGCATTATCACGTTATTATGGACGAGGTAGTTTTACACGTGTTACTACAGTTTATAATTTTGATTTAGCATTAAATCAAAACTTAGATGCAATTACAAAGGGGTTAAAGTTTGGAGTTAAGGGGTCTTACAATCGTAATGCGGTACAAACTAAAATCCGCCAGACCTCACCTGATGTTTACACTGCTTTTTATGCTAGAGATTTTGACGAGACCCTTGCAGCTGATGATGAAACATTAGTATTCCCAAAAACTTCAACGGGAGGCCGTGTAGGCTATAGTGAATCTTATGGAAAGGATAGAAGTTGGTATCTGGAAGCTACTTTAAACTATAACCGTAGGTTTGGAGACCACGAAGTAAGTGGTTTATTATTATACAACCAACGATCTAATTATTATCCTGGAGGTAATTTTAATTATTTGCCAAGTGGTTATGTAGGTAGTGCTGCACGTGCAACTTATAACTACAAAAGAAAGTATATGGCGGAGGTCAATATCGGGTATAATGGTTCTGAAAACTTTGCCAGAAACGTTAGATATGGATTTTTCCCAGCTTACTCTTTAGGTTGGGTAGCTAGTGAGGAATCTTTCCTTAAAAACAATTCGGTAATTAGTTATTTAAAATTGAGAGCTTCTTATGGAAAAGTAGGTAGTGATAATTTAGGTAGTAATAGATTTTTGTATTTACCAGACGGATATCAAGTAGGTACTGGAAATGATTCTTATAATTTTGGGGTAGATGTACCATCAAACCAAAACGGTTATATTGAAACCAGATTAGGAAACCCTCTAGTTACATGGGAAACTGCCATTAAGCAAAATTACGGGTTTGACCTTAAGCTTTTCAATAATAAATTAGCGCTAAATCTAGACTATTTTATTGAAAACAGAGAAGATATTTTAACCACAAGAAATACAGTTCCATCAATAGTAGCAGTAACCTTACCAGCAGTAAACATAGGTAAAGTACATAATGAAGGGTATGAAATTAATTTGAGATGGGATGATAAAATTGGATCTAGTTTTAACTACTGGATTAATCCTAACATGTCTTATGCTAAAAACGAAATTGTTTTTATGGATGAGATAAAACAAAATTATGATTACCAATATAGAACAGGTCAACCAGTAGGCCAGCCATTTGGGTACATATTTAGTGGTTTTTACAGTGAAGATGATTTTAATGTAGATGGAAGTTTGAAAGATACTTTTCCTGTTCCAGCTTCTTCTGTTCAGGCAGGTGATGCTATTTATCAAGATATAAATGGAGATGGGTTTATTGATACTCAAGACCAAAAACCTATTGGGTTTTCAGAGTATCCACAGTATACCTTTGGTTTAAATGCAGGTTTTAAATACAAGAATTTTGATTTTAGAATGTCTTGGGTAGGTACAGAAAATGTTTCTAGAATTTTAGGGGAAGTAAGACAACCATTTGGAGAAACAGATAACTCAACGTTGCTCCAGTGGTTTGCAGATAACAGTTGGACACCAGAAACAGCAGACACAGCAACACTTCCAAGAATAACTTTTAATAATCGTGCCAATAACTTTAGCAATTTATCTGAGTTGTACCAGTTGGATGCTTCATACATTCGATTGAAAACTTTAGAGATAGGATACAATATTAAGTCACCTTTTATTAAAAAGATTGGAATCAAAAATCTTAGGTTATATTCTAACGGATATAATTTGTTGACTTTTGATAAGTTGGACGGGTTGGTCGACCCAGAATCAGGTACAGGCAACAGAGCCACATATCCTGCTATGAAAATATATAATGTTGGTGTTAATTTGAACTTTTAAATTTAATAATCATGAAAAAGTATAGATTATTTTTACAAATAATAGCCAGCTTATCATTTGTAATGATAAGTTGTGAAGAAGTGGAAATAGGAGATAATTTTTTATCCAAACCACCAGGAGGTGATGTTACCATAGATTCAGTATATGCAAACTTAGAAAATGCAGAAGGCGCATTAACCTCTGCATATGCCACATTACCTTATGGGCTTCCTGTGGCATGGCAACAAGGGCGTGATAAAATGAATATGGATATTTTAGAAAGTCTGACGGATCTCTCTCAAAGTTATCTTACATGGGGTGGTGTAAACCGTTTTTATTATTCAGGGACTTATGATGCTGGATTGGAAAATTGGAATAATCACACCAAGTATAATTATTATAAAGAAGGTAGTTGGTTAGGTATCAGACGTGCATATACTTTTATAGAAAATATTGATCGCGTCCCTGATGCAGACCAAGCAACTATAGACAGACTAAAGGGAGAAGCTTTGATGATTATTGCCGTACAATATGCCGAAATGTTTAGATACTACGGAGGATTGCCATGGGTAAATAAAGCATTTAAAGCGACAGATGATACCTATACTCCAAGAATGACAGCAGAAGCAACCATGGACTCCATTGTAGGGGTTATAGACCGTGCAGCAGCTTTATTGCCATGGGAGGTTGAAGATTTAAGTAATAATGAAGGACGTTTTACTCGTGCCGCAGCCAAAGCTCTAAAAGTAAGAGTTTTACTTTTTGGAGCAAGCCCGTTATTTAATAGTACACAGCCTTTCCGGGAAGGAGAAGCATCTGATTTAAAAATGACATGGTTTGGAGATTATGATGCTGATCATTGGCAAAATGTAGTAGATGCATGTGAAGATTTTATTAACGACCTACAATCAAATGGGTTTTACAGTTTGGTAAATACAGGAAATCCTAGGCAAGACTTTAAAAGTGGTTACTATGATAGAGGCTTAACAGAAATTCTTATTACAACTCGCGATAGATTCAGGTCTAATTGGGGTTACTATTTTTATCAGGCATGTAATTTTGGTATAGCAAGACCCTCGCAAGAATTAGTGGATATGTACCCTATGGCAAATGGAAAAAGTATTGATGACCCAACCTCTGGATACGATGCAAGTAATCCATATATAAATAGGGATCCACGTTTGTACGAAACTGTTCTTGTAAACGGAGATAGCTATGTTGGTCGTAAAGCAGAATTGTATATTGGAGGAAGAGAAAGAACAGGTCAGAATGTGCCGGGCGCAGGATCAGGGTACAGGCTTCGTAAATTTTTCTTAGATGGAAATGCTGCCACCTCTATTAACTCTGTAGTACAATATCCATATTTACGTTTACCTGAAGTGTATTTAAGTTACGCCGAGGCTTTGAATGAACTTAATGATGGACCAACAGCAAAGGCTTATGAATACCTTAATAAAACAAGACAACGTGTAGGAGTAGGTGATGCGCCAACAGGTCTTACAAAAGAACAGTTTAGAGAAGAGGTGCTTACCGAGCGTGCAAGAGAATTTGCTTTTGAAGAAATACGTTGGTTTGATTTGGTTCGTTGGAAAATGCCGTTTATTCAGCCGCATGGCATGAATATTACTAGAGATAATGCTACAGGAAATTTATCATACGAGGTTTTTGAAACGACACCAAAAAGAGCATGGGTTGAGAGTTGGGATACTAAATGGTATTTAAATGCTTTTCCTTCAGACGAGGTCAATAAAGACTATGGTTTAGTTCAAAACCCAGGCTGGTAGGATTTAATATAAAACGAAACAAAATCTAGCATAAATAACTCAAGCTAATCGAAAAAAATAGAAAATGAATAACTATTCGAGAATAAAACGTAGTGTTCTTTGGTGTCTGCTGGTAAGTTTATCATGCGTGTCATATTCAGTAGTGGCACAAAACCAAAATGTAGCTATCACAAAGCAGGATTCTACGGCAATTAAAAATCAACTGCTTAATACATTGGTTTCAGAAACCATAGAAACAGGTAATAATGAACAATTAAGTAAACAACATTTAACATCAGCAATTAATAAGGTGTCTGGTAAAGAATTGGAGAAGACCCTATCTTTCAATCCTGCCAATTCACTTTATGGCCTTTTACCAGGTCTAACGGTTCTTCAAAATGGAGGATCAGCAGGGTTTAGAAATCCAAACTTATATGTAAGGGGATTAAACTCTTTAAACAGCAATGCTGTTTTGGTTTTGGTTGATGGTGTTGAAACTGATATAAGTACTATCGCTACTTTATCTATTGAGAGTGTGGAGGTATTAAAGGATGCGGCAGCTTTGGCAATTTATGGTCATCGTGGGGCCAATGGTGTTTTGTTGGTAACTACCAAGCAAGGTATACCTCAAAAAATGGATGTAAATGTTAACTATCAAAATGGTATAACTACAGCTGTTGGACATCCTGACTTTTTAGATGCCAGCGGTTATGCACAAGCATTTAACCAAGCAAGATTGAATGATGGACTAACTCCTTTGTATTCTCAGTCAGACATCCAAGCATATGCTAATGGCAGCTCACCTACCTTTCATCCTAATGTAAATTGGGTAGATGAAGCTTTGCGTGGCAGTGGAACCAAAATGAATTTCAATACGTCTTTTCGTGGAGGTAGTGACAAAGTATTATACTATGCAGCCATTAACTACCAAGCAGAAAATGGCTTGTATGATGATAAAGGGTTAGAAGAATATGAGACACAAATTAAATACGATCGTGTAAACTTTCGAACTAATTTAAATATTGATTTGACTTCAACAACAGATCTTGTTGCGCGTGTATATGGTAGTATAGATGAATTATACGAGCCAGGTTCAGGTAATGGAGGTGGTATAATTAGTGCTATTTATAACACTCCAGCAAATGCTTACCCTGTAGTAAACTATAACGGCAGATGGGGAGGTACTAATTTGTACGGAAATAATCCAGTGGCTCTTATCAATTCCACAGGGTATCGTAAAAATCAAGGTACAGCTATTGGTATTAATGCTACATTAAAACAAGACTTGGCGGCTGTTACCAAAGGATTATCAGGAGAGCTAACGTTAAGGCATCACAACCAAGCGACTTCAACAGATGGGCAGACTAAAGATTTCCTTTACGAAGAATTAACACAAAATGCGACAACCATGGATACGATTTCTCAATTATACGGTGAGGATTCGGCATTAAGTGCTTTTTCGGGTAATGGGTTTACAGAGAGGTTTACTAGTTTTATGGGGAAATTTAACTATGATAAACAGATTAATGATAATACCATTAATTCATTTGTGATGTTTAATCAAGATAAATATGTAGGAAGAGGTCAGTATACAACTTTTTTACGCCAAAATTTAGCAGCCAATATACACTATGGTTATAAAGATAAATATTTGGCCGACCTTACAGTATCTTATGCAGGATCTAGTGTGTTACCTAAAGATCGATTTGAGTTTTATCCAGCAGTATCCGCAGCATGGGTAGTTTCAGAAGAAGATTTTATTGCAGATGATTCATGGGTACAGTATCTAAAATTAAGAGGGTCTTTTGGATATGCAGGTAGTGATAGGATACAATTAAATACCGAAGATCAAAGTTATAGTGGTGTTGGGTCTTATTTATTTACACAAAATAACTCCACGGCTGGAAGTATAGCTGAAGGACGCTTAGGAGGAAATCCAAAGATGGAAAGAGCCATGATGGCTAATGCAGGTTTAGACGTTAATTTCTTTAAAAAATTAAATTTGTCGGTTGATGCTTTTTACAACAGAAGAACTAATATTTTAGTATCTACTGGCGGACTAACATCAGATGTTATAGGAGTGGGAGCTCCTTTACTTCCTGTAGGAGAGGTGGAAAATAAAGGGTTTGAAGCTTCGTTGACTTGGCAAGATCAAATATCAGATTTTAACTATTCAGCAACGGCTATGTTTTCTTATGCTAAAAATAAAATCATTGAATCGGGAGAAGCCCCGCAACCATATGAATATATGAGAAGAACAGGAAAGCCTATCGGGCAAGCTTTTGGCTTGATTTCAGATGGATTCTTTAGCAGCCAAACAGAAATAGACAATAGTCATCCACAATTATTCTCATCTTTATTGCCAGGTGATGTTAAATATGTAGACCAGAATGGAGATAATGTGATCGATAATTTTGATCAAGTAGCTATGGGTTACAGTTACATACCAGAGATGTATTTCTCATTAAATTTGCACGCAGATTACAAGGGACTTGGATTTAATGCTATTTTTCAGGGCGTTGCCAACTTAACTGTAAATTTAAACACTCCGAGTGTTTACAGACCGTTAGTAAACAACAGCAATATTACAACATTCTCAAATAATGCTTGGACGCCAAGTAATATGAATACAGCTACCTTACCAAGGTTAACAACATTAGATAACGATAATAACTATCGTAATAATGATATTTGGTTGAGAGATGGTGATTACATTAAATTGAGAGCTTTAGAGTTTTATTACAGTTTACCAAAAGTGTTCTTAAGTAAATTTGGCGTCGATTATTTTAAAATTTCATTACGAGGTACTAATCTTTTTTCTTGGGATGATATAGACCAATTAGACCCAGAAGCACTGTCCATTAACTATCCGTTAATTAAAACGTTTAATATGGGTGTGGAGTTTACTTTTTAGGTCAATTTAATTAATGATAAAAAAATCAAATATGAAATATATACAAATAGTTTTAATGGTTTTGAGCTTGTTTTTAAGTTCATGCGATTATCTAGATTATGATGAAAAAGATTATCTTCTGCAGGAGGATATTTATTCAGATTTAGAACGTGTAAATTCAGCTTTAACTGGTATTTATGTGGCGCTACCATCGGGTTTTAATCAAGAAGGAGGTGCTATGTTGGCCTCAGCTTCTGATGATGCTGTATTTGCACAAGACGCTAGTTCCATACATAAATATTTTAATGGAGCTTGGGGTCCTGCACAGACACTGGATTCTAAATGGAGCTATTTTACTGCCATTAGACGTGCTAACCGTTTATTGGAAGAAGTAGAAAAGTATCAGTATGAAGATCGTTTGTATGATAAGGATCCTGTATATGATGTGTTAATGGAAGAGTTGGAACGTAAGAAATTCGAGGCTAGAACACTACGCGCGTTTTACTACTTTGAACTAGCCAAACGTTATGGAGATATTCCTTTGATTTTGAAAACATTGACCGTCGAAGAAGCAAATTCGGTCTCTAAAAATTCTTTTCAGGAAATCATTGATTTTGTAGTGAGCGAATGTACAGCTGCGGCCCCTAATTTACCTCTTAGCTATCAAAATGAACGAGAAAAGGAAACCGGCCGTGTAACAAGAGGGGCAGCATTGGCAATAAAAGCAAAAGCATTATTATATGCAGCGAGTCCTTTACATAATGCATCTAATAATCAACAAGCGTGGCGAGATGCAGCACAAGCGGCTTACGAGGTCATAGATTTAGGCCAATATTCGCTTAACTCAAATTATTCATCAGTATTTAATAATTACAATGCAAATAATAGAGAATTGATCTTAGAGAGTAGAGAAGGACCAAGTAATTATTTTGAAAGAACAAACTTTCCAGTAGGCTATGTGGGGGGGCAATCAGGAAATACACCAACTCAAAATTTAGTAGATGCCTATGAAATGAAGGCTACAGGTCTTGCGATTGATCACCCAAGTTCTGGTTATAATCCAAACAACCCATATGCCGGAAGAGATCCACGATTAGCTGAAACTGTTATTTATAATGGTTCTAATTTTAAGGGGCAGACAGTTGAAGTTTTTGAGGGTGGACGTAATGGATCCCCTTTGCGATATGCCACAGAAACAGGTTATTACTTGAGAAAATATGTGGATCAAACTATAAACTTAGAAATTCCTAATGTTACTCAAAAAGAACATACATGGGTGTTGTTTAGATATGCAGAGGTATTACTTAATTACGCAGAAGCGATGAACGAAGCTTATGGGCCAGAAGATCCAGCAACATTTGGTATGACTGCCTTACAAGCCGTTAATGAGATTCGTGCCAGATCTAGCGTTAGTATGCCTCCTTTTCCATCTGGAATGTCTAAAGAAGAGTTTAGAACAAAGTTAAGAAATGAAAGGCGTGTAGAGTTAGCTTTTGAGGCGCATAGATTTTGGGATATACGTCGTTGGAAAATAGCAGAAGAAACTACCAATATTTATAAAATGGAGGTAACAAATACAGGAAGTAGTTTTACATACACTAAAGAACTTTTAGAAACTAGACCATTTGAGTCTAAAATGTATTTATATCCTATACCTTTTTCGGAAACGGTTGTCAATCCTAATATGATACAAAATGCAGGGTGGTAAAATATTAATATCATAGAAATTTATAAAGGCTGTCTTGATTCAAACGAGACAGCCTTTATTATTAAAGGCTCTTAAGATAAAATTATCAAAGACTTTTTTGTTACTATTTTGTTTTTCTGACTTATTCATGGAATAAATAGTACTAGAAATATGATTTATTATAACAGTTTTATTTAAATGATGAGAAATATAGGCTTGAATTTTTACATACTTGTTTTGCTAGTTATATTTTGTAATATAGCACATGCTACAACGGGTTTTGGTTCATTAACAGATTCAAATATTGAATATGTTGGAAGATGGGATAAATGTGATAAAAATGTATTTCGTAGTTATTGGGGGGGAGCTTATTTAAAGGTGACCTTTACAGGAAGAACAATAAAGATAAAACTTGCTAAGGCTGCAAATATTTATGTAAGTGTCGATGGTTTAGGCTATAAAAAATATAGCAATGCTAAAGGTGTAGTAGATTTAACACCAAATATATTGCAAAATGAGATACATACTTTGGTTGTAGTTGCTAATTATGCTAACGACGAGATACATTTTCAAGGATTTATTTTAGAAAAGGAGGGAATAACTTTAGCTCAGCCAGAAAAGGATATTATTGAGTTTGTTGGTAACTCTATAACTTCAGGACAAAACACAACAATGGGTAATTTGTCTGCCTACCCATGGCTAACAGGAGAGGCATTGCAAGTTGATCATACTCAAATTTCACAACCAGGAATTACATTAGTTGATGGCTATTACTATAATGCTAATTGGGCACCCAAGAGAGGGCAAAGTGTTCAATATTTTTTGATGAAAACATCAAATCACGAAATAAGCTCAACTTGGAACTTTAGTGTATATACCCCAAAAGTACTTGTAATTAATATTGGTACAAATGATTATAATCTTAAAGTGCCTAATGAACTTTTTGAATCTACTTACCAGCTTTTTGTTCAAAGAATTCGAAGAAAATATCCGAATACAGAAATATTTTTAATGGAAACATTTGCTGGCTATTATACAGAAGAAATACGAAATGTTGTTAATATGTGTTTAGATTCAGGTGATTCTAAAATTCATTTTGTAGAAACTAAGAATTGGTTGCTAAAGCCTAATGATTACGTTGACCAAAATCATCCTAATGATATTGGTCATAAGAAAATAGCAGAAAAATTGTCAGAAGTATTGAAAGATTATATCAACTAAAATAATACGACTATTAAAAGTTGATATTTTCGTGAATTTGACTTATTTAGAACTGGTTGTTAGTAGAATATTATTATTTCGATAAATTTCAACACCATTAGTCTTGTTGAGATTTATGTTTGCGTATTCCATGCGAGGGATATTTTCTAAAGCATCATATGGACGGTTATAATATAATATCCATCCAAATTTGGGTTGCTCTCTTACTTGGTCTAAATCATCAAAAATATAGCTATCGAGTACTCCTCTCGTGCCATTGAAACGTACTATTTAAGCATTCTTAGTAGACTTTCTTGTTAAACTTTATTTTGCGTAATACAGCCCATTGTGCAGTTGTATTAGCAGTAAATTCAGAACTGTTATTTATGCGGGTACGATCTGGTTTACCTAGTCTGTTAATTAGACGATTTAGGACATAAGCTATCTTTTTACTTGTTATTAATAATCTAACTCTAAATGTAATGCTTCCCGATTAAAATCATAAACAATAGTAAGCACTCTATATTTTCTTTTTTTCATTTGTTGAACTTCGATTTGAAATTCTACGGAAGAATAAAGAAGGTTTTTAGAATATCAAAAGAGCACATTGTTTTATAAAGCCTAATAAAAGGAATTTTTTACCACTGTTTAAGTATTATTTTCATCCTTAAATTAGTGTTATCATGTTAATATTGTTGTAGTTATGTTTTTGTAAACATGAGAGATTTTAAGGATAACAGAACGAGTAATAAAAATATTTCCGTTGTCAATGCAGGTTACAGATTTTTTATCTATTTGTAAATTTTGATTATTGGCTATATTAAAAAGTAAGAATAGCCTTAAGATAGATATAAGTAATTGTCAAAAAAGTAAAGTGCTTAGTCGTTATAGAGAATAAACCATATAAACTAAATTTTAAAACCATTCAATTATGAAAAAAATTACTTTAAAACAAATTTACTTAGTCGTTTTCTGCATTGTTGGAGTACAAGTTTTTGCTCAACAATTTACTCCAACGGGTTATTATAAAATAAAAAGTGTTCTTACAGGAAATTATATAACATTTGAAGAAGTTGTAGCATCAGCCGGTAGTGGAAATTCAGTTTCCGTACTTCCGGTAATAAATTCTAATTCTCAAATTTTTAATTTCATCGCCAGTGGTCGTGCCGATTTTAACGGAAAAAAGGCATACAATATAAATTGTGCTACAGGTAATGGTATATTTAGAGCTGAAAGTTCAAATGTATGGGTGAGTGGTGATATGGCACCAAATACTTCAAATCCAAGAAATTTTGTGATTAATGAATTGGGAGTGAATGCTGATACTGGAGATATGATGTATAGTTTTTTGGCAACGACTTCTCAAGCCAGAACTATATCTGTAGATGAAGCTAATTCTAATTGTAGGTATTTATTAGGAGAAGCAGGATCTACACAGTGGTATTTAGAGCCGGCAACTGTATTGAGTACCGATAAATTAGATTTAAGTAATGTATTCATTTCTAATCCTGTAAAAAATGAATTGGTTATATCTGGTTTAAATAATAATGTAGAACGAGTTAATATTTATAATGTTTCTGGCCGGCTTGTGTTGTCATCAATAGTAAAAGAGCAATCATTGAATTTAGATATTAGTTCATTTACTAAAGGAGTGTATTTTATAGAAATGAAGGGAACACTTGGTAGTTTAACAAAAAAGATAATTAAACAATAATTTAAGTGAAACGCAGTAATAAATTAATATAGATAAAAACATTCTGCATTTATGATTATTAGTAAATGTAGAATGTTTTTATAGTAATTATAATGTTAAGATTTTAAATATTTACAATTGAGTTTCTTTTGATTATTTCTTATAAAACCAATCCCGGTGTAAGACAAATTACGGAATTAAATAAAATATGAAAGACGGTGAAGTAACCCTTTTTTTAGTGCAAGGGCGAATTTTAGCGTATGTAGATAAAGTAAAATGTTTATTAATATATAATGTCTTTCACGAGCGTATTTTTTTAGGTTGAGAAAACACCTATTGGTTTGAGAATATGTATCTGGGAAGAAAATGAATTTAAATCAAACTAAGCAAAAATAAAGCAGACTTGTTTAAACTAAATTACACATTAATGAAAAAAAAGAAGCAGGAGAATTATTCTCTATTTAAAATAAGTAAGGCTCTATTATATTGTGTTTTTTTCGCAATAGGAATTGCTCAAGCACAGCAGGAAGCTCCTTCTTGGTTGGATTTTGCCCAAAAAAGTGAAAACGGCCAATTAAATCAGGCAACTTTAAGCGATTATTCTTACACAGGTTATCATTTTTCAGAAAAGGAACTTCCAGATGTTTCAACCTGGAACACTATAAGTGTTTTGGATTATGGGGCAGTGGCCAATGATGACAATTATGATGATGCAGCCATAGTCGCAGCTATTTCAGCAGCAGAAGCGAGTGTCGTGCCAACCGTCGTTTATTTTCCAGCAGGCCGCTACAAGGTGTCCAGTACAGAAACCGAAAACACTCCAATAATGATCCGGGGAAGTCATATTGTACTCAAGGGAGCAGGAGCAGGTTTAGGAGGTACCGAAATATTTACAGATAAAAGAGGTAACCATCCGTACCGTTTTGAATTTAAGCCATTAAGTACCCCCAACACTAAAATTACTAACACAGCAGCTAAAAGAATACTGAAGGGTGATTTTGAAATAGAAGTGGAAAGCACAAATGGTCTGAGTGTGGGGCAAACCGTAGAGTTATACCATCAAGGGGGAGAGAATTTAGATGCTAATATGCCAGGTCTAACTTATAATTCTATATGGAATGTAGCAAATAATAACAGAGGAGTCAGAACCCTAGAAAAGCATGTTATCACAAAGATAGAAGGTAATAAAGTAACATTTAAAAATCCAGTTCAATATACTATTACGGCAGAGTTTACTGGCGCACAATTGAATCGATATGAAACAATTGAAGAAGTAGGTGTTGAGGATATCCTGTTTACAAGCGATTGGTTAAATTATCCTGAAGATTATAAGCATCATGCTAATGATATTGTAGATTATGGTTGGCGAGCATTGAAATTAACCAATGTTAAAAACGGATGGGTAAGAAACTGTGAATTTAAAGATTGGAATGAAATGCTCCAAATATCAACATGTATTGGGGTGACTGTAAAGGACATTGTATGTTCGGGTAAAAAAGGTCACAGTTCTTATTATGCGATATACTCATATGGTGTGTTATTTGATAATTGTGATGATATTGTAGACCAGGGATTAAGCAGAGATAATGTTAAAGGTCAAGGACATGGGCCAGGAATGCGTTGGTCAACAACCAGTACTGTATTTACAAATTGCCAAATGCAGTTTGATCAAAGTATAGATTGTCATGGGTTTCATCCTTACGGTAACTTATTGGAGAATGTTTACGGAGGTTGTTTTAGAGCTAATGGAGGCGCAGAGAATTCGTATCCAAATAGTGGTCCATATTTAACATTTTGGAATTTTGTTCATGATTCAAGATATAATAGCGTAACATTTAATTTTTGGGATCCAGTTAATAGAAGAACACATACATATGGTTATCCTAACTTTATAGGTTTTACAGCACCCGATCCCAACGAGAATGTCACTTTACAAAACACAGGTTTGAATGAGTTACAAGGCGAAAAGGCCTATCCATTATCATTATTTGATGCTCAATTACAGTTGCGACTTTATGGTGCTTATATGTCGGCATCATCTTCTAAGCCAGAATATTTAGCAAAATATGCAAATGATGGCAAGTC
>NZ_JACVXC010000001.1:1166216-1402262 GCF_014596935.1 Aestuariibaculum suncheonense
CGACTTTATGGTGCTTATATGTCGGCATCATCTTCTAAGCCAGAATATTTAGCAAAATATGCAAATGATGGCAAGTCGGATACGAGATGGGAATCAGAATCCACAGGTGCGGGACAATGGTTAATGTTAGATTTGGGATCTTACGAACAGGTTACATCTGTAACAATTAATGAAGCTTTTAATGCTGTTGCCAATTGGAAATTAGAGTATTGGGCCGGTACAGAATGGCAAGAACTTACTGCGGGCACAAATTTAGGAGCAGAAAAGATTATAAGTTTTGAAGCAGTAAACACACGGAAATTACGTTTTACTGTAATTGATATGCTGGCAGGTCAAGAAAACGCTTCGGTTTCATTTACCGTATTTAAAGTAGGGGGGGCACCATCAAACGATTCAGATAATGATGGTGTTTTAAATGATCAAGATTTATGTCCGAATACTAAAGAAGGTATTGTAGTAGGGTTAACAGGCTGCGAGTTGTTTACCTTGCCCGCTAATAATTTTGAAATAGAAACTATAGGGGAAACTTGTGCCAATAAAGGAAATGGTAAGATAGTCATAAAAGCAATTGAATCTCAAAGTTATGTGGCAACTATAAATGGTAATGACTATAATTTTGTTCAAAATTTGACAATAGATAATTTGGGGCCTAATACCTATGATTTATGTATTTCTATAGTAGATAAAGGCTTTGAACAATGTTATCAAGTCAACATTGAGTCGGGTACTAGTATATCTGGTAAGATAAGTTTAGTGAAAGATAAGGCTACCGTTAATATCGAAAACGGTACAGCTCCTTTTTCGGTCATGAAGAATAATGAAATTGTATTTCAAACGGACCAGAAGAGTTTTTCATTACATGTAGAACATGGTGACGAGATTCAAATCAAAAGCGACACGGCTTGTGAAGGTGTTATTTCTGAAAGTATAGATTTGTATGGCAGCATAAAAACCTATCCAAACCCAACAAAAGGCTTATTTGAAATAGAGATTCCTATATCTTCAGAACAAGTAAGTATTGATATTTACGACATTCATTCCAGATTGTTGTCTTCAAAAGTATATTCCATACATTCAAATAAAGTCCAAGTAAATATTAGCGATAAACCTCAAGGTATTTATTTTGTAAGAATTAATACTAAGAAGCCTATGTTTTTTAATGTGATAAAAAAATAAATAAGAAGATATTATGAAGAAAGTATTAGTATATATAAGTCTTGTATTGAGTTTAGTGTATTCATGTAGTGGGGGCGGAGATGGTCCTGATGGTGGTTCAAACGAAGCGCCTTCACAACCTACTCAAGTATATCCAGATAACAATACTCTTTGTTTAGAAAATACTATTGATTTTCAGTGGAACCCATCTGTAGATGCTGAAAATCAAGTTATAACCTATAAGCTCCAAGTTTCAGAAAATAATTTATTTTCAACAATTGCTGAGGAGAGAACTACAACGTCTACTTCAACTATTATAACTTTGGAAAAAGGAAAAAGTTTTTATTGGAGGGTTAAAGCAATAGATAGTGAGAATACAGAAAGTAGCTTTTCATCAATATATCAATTTTTGACGGAAGGAAACGGGGTTTCCAACCATTTGCCTTTTAGTCCAGAACTTATCTCGCCTGCTTTTAATAGTCTTGTAAATGATTTAACGACAACTTTAAGTTGGTCTGCCAGCGATGTGGATAATGATAATTTGACTTTTGATGTGTATTTAGATACATTTAATCCTCCATCCACTAAAGTTTCAGAGAATCAAACCGCTACTACTTATGATGCCAATTTAAGTTCAGCAACAAAATATTTTTGGAAAATTGTTGTAAAAGATGAACATGGAGCTCAAAGTTTAGGGCAGACATGGAATTTTAGAGTGAACTAATTTACAGTTAGATAACAATGTTTTAATACTTATTGAACTGTAAATTGATATGAATTTAAAACGCAGAATGACGTTAATTATAGAACTTTGTAAAGGCTGTCTTAAATTAGCTAAGACAGCCTTTATAGTAATTTAATACCAAAACTGCAGTTGTTTTCATTTTTTCGTTACGTAATATATAATGCGTTTCAGTAGCCTGATTATTTATAAAAATATTTAGTGCTATAAAAAATGTAGATTAACTGGATGCGTCTAATAAATAGGTTCAAATATTCCTTATTTTAGAGGATAGGATTAAACTAAAGCCAATGTTCAATAGTTATTTTAGGAGCATATATATTGTAATTTATGTTAATTCAGTTTTGTGATTACTCCGATGGAGTGGTATTTAGCGGTTTTGGGTTTGAAAGATTGGCTTTAAAGTAAGTAATGATTTTTGAGAAATTCTTAAGAATAGCACATCTTGAGATAATTATAAATAAAACTTAAAAATTCAATAATGGAAAATTCAAGAAGAAAATTTTTATCATCAATTAGTTTGTTGGCTGTAAGCAATGTAATACCCTTGTCTGCTTTTAGTTTTAACTTGAATGACAGAAAATTAAAAATTGTACTCGTTGGTACCGGAATAAGAGGAACGAGTTTTTGGGGAAAAAGATTGGTAGAACAATATTCCGATATTCTTGAATTTGTAGGTCTGTGTGATATTAACCCGGGAAGGCTAGATTATGCAAAGAAATATATGGGTGTATCATGCCCTACATTTGTTGATTTTGATAAAATGGTACAGTCTAGTAAACCCGACTTAATTATAGTGACCACTAAAGATTCAACACATCATGAATTTATTATAAAAGGTTTAAACAAAGGCTGCGATGTTTTAACAGAGAAACCTTTAACCACAGACGAAATTAAATGTCAAGCAATTATTAATGCAGAGCGAAAATCGAATAAAAATTTAATTGTTGGATTTAATTATAGATGGAGTCCATACAATACAAAAATTAAAGAATTGCTTGCTAAAGGTAATATAGGTAGGGTTACTTCAGTAGACTTTCATTGGTATTTAAATACTTATCACGGTGCTTCATATTTCAGACGATGGCATGGCTTGAAGGAGTCGGGAGGGACTTTATGGGTTCACAAAGCAACGCATCATTTCGATTTGTTGAACTGGTGGATAGATTCTGATCCAGAGCAGGTTTTTGCTTATGGAGATTTAGAGAAATATGGCGAAAATGGAGTTTTAAGAGGTGAAAATTGTAGAACTTGTGATGTCAAGTCAGAGTGTGAGTTTTACTGGGATATTACTAAAGATAAAAGAGCCATGGATTTATATGTGAAAAATGAATCATATGATGGGTATATAAGAGATAATTGCTTGTTTAGAAAAGAAATAGATATCTATGATAAGATGTCTGCGCAGGTAAAATATAAAAATAATGTGGTATTGAACTATTCACTTACAACCTACTCTCCCTTTGAAGGTTGGCGAGTAGCTTTTAATGGAACAGAGGGAAGATTAGAAGCTCGATTAGATATTCCTTACGAAGAACACATAAGTATAAATCAGGCAGAAATGCATGCCAATGAAATGAACCAGACCTCCAATGAGGAAAATAAGTATGAACCTATTTTTGTACATAAATTATGGAATGATTTTGAAGTTGTAAAGGTGCCTTTCTCCAGAGCTGGTCATGGAGGAGGTGATGCAGCATTGCATCATAAAATATTTAAGAATCCTGATGAAAATGATCCATATGGTCGTGCAGCAGGCATACGAGATGGAGTGATGTCGAATCTAATAGGTATTGCGGCAAGAAAAAGTATTGAGACGGGTGAAATCATAAAGATTGCTGATTTAACAGATTTAGAACCAATAAAAAAGAGATCTTAAAACTTTAAATTAAATAAATATTTGTTTAAGAAATAGTATTAGGTATATGGATTGAGTACTAACCAGAAAATTATAAAAGTGACCAATATCAGTTAATAAAGAGTAAAACAGTTGGTTTAATTAAGTATTCTATGTGCTGTATTATAAAATGAAAAGCCACGTTTTGGAAGAGATAGTTCAAGTTTGGGTGCAGTTTACAAATCACTTAAATGAGTAAATTAAATCAATTGATTTGAGTCGAAATTAAGTGAAGGCATGTATTGTACTATTGTCTTGTTTTTGGAATTTTTTAAGTTTTAATGTGGTTTTCGTGAATAAAACAAAATGTATTTATTATAAGGGCTTTAGGTGAATAATATAATGGTATTTTAAATGTTAAAATTTAAAATATTTTAAGGTTTTATTATCCATAATAATAGTTTTTTAGTCCATGTTTTCTGTTTCTTAAAAAGCTAAATTAGTTATTGTCAATTGGTTTTTAGGTGTATATGTGTATTAAGTAGTATTTTAATTTACATGTGTTTTCCTAATCAAACTAAAAGATCATTAAACTTAAACTAAAAACCATTAAACTTAAATTAAATGAAACAAAAACTAATTTTACTATGCGTTCTCTTGGTAGGATATCTAGGGATTTCGCAAAACACTGTTAAGGGTGTCGTGAAAGATGTTCAAGGCATGCCCTTAATAGGTGTTAATATTGTTGAGAAGGGGACTTCCAATGGGGTGGCGACAGATTTTGATGGCAATTATTCAATTACTTTAAAATCTTCAAATGCAATCTTAGAGTTTTCGTATTTGGGTTTTCAATCACAGAGTATCCCAGTAGGTAATAAGTCTCAACTTAGCGTGGTTCTTCAGGAGGATTTAAATTCGCTTAATGAAGTGGTTGTTATTGGTTATGGAACCCAAAAAAGAAAGGATTTAACAGGATCTGTTGTAACAGTTAAAACAGAAGACTTCACTCCTGGAGCAAACTCTAATGCTGTAGAACTACTTAAAGGCACTGCTGCAGGAGTTGTAGTAACCCAAACAAATTCGGCTCCGGGAGCTACACCTGCAATCAAGATTAGAGGTGCAGGTTCCATAAATAGTAGTAATGCTGTTTTGTATGTAGTTGATGGTATTCCAGGTGTATCTCCTAACTCATTGAGTCCTGGTGATATCGAAAGTATTGAGATTTTAAAAGATGCCTCAGCATCTTCTATTTATGGTACTCGAGCGGCAAATGGTGTCGTTTTAGTAACCACCAAAAAAGGCAAAAAGGGGAAGCCAGTATTTACCTATAGTACTTATACCGGAATGCAAGAACCGGCAAAATTAATCGATGTTTTAGAGGCAAAGGATTATATGGAATTTGTTAATTTGCGTTTGAGTTGGGCCAATAGAGAGCCAGCGTATAGTGCAAGCGATATCGCCAATACAGGTCCAGGAACAAATTGGCAAGAGGAAATTACTAGACGAGCCAATGTGCAAAACCATCAAATAGGAATTTCTGGAGGAGCTGACGACGGTAGTACCTATTATTTTGGCTTGAATTATTTTGACCAGGATGGAATTGTTTTAGGCTCAGACACTAAAAAATATAATTTAAGGAGTAATATTACCTCGAAGCCTATAGAAAATTTGACTGTTAATTTTGGAATTAATTACACAAATCAAACCACAAATAGTCTCAATAATCCAACTGCGGATTCAGGATTGTTTCAATCTGCTTTAAGAATGTCTCCTGCTGTTCCTACGGGGATTGATCCAAATACGGGGCGGTACTATATTGATTCTTTCAATAATGTGGATACCCCACTAACACAAATATTGGGGCGTTCTGATGTAACTGTATTTAGAAGATTTTATTCGTTTTTACGATCAGATTACGAAATTATTGACAATTTAACAGCTACGCTTAACCTAGCGGCAGAAGATAATTCTAGCCGTCGCGATAGGTATACCAATACACTAACCATAGGAGGTTTAGGTGCTGGTGGCGTTGCTAACATTAATGCTGGGGAATCTACACACTGGTTGGTTGAAACTTTGTTAAAATACGCAAAAACCTTTAATGAAAAGCATGATTTTTCTGTGTTAGGCGGTGCCACTTGGGAAAAATTTGATTCAAAAGCAGTTGGCGCTGGTATAAGTGGTTTTCTTTCAGATGTCTTAGGAACCAATGCCTTACAGAGTGGTGATGGTGAACTTAGTGATAATGTGTCTAGTGATAGGGATGTAAACCAACTTAATGGTTTTTTAGGACGTTTAACCTATGGTTATGATGATAGGTATCTTTTAACCGCATCCCTAAGAATTGATGGATCCTCACGCTTTGCTAGGGGTAATAAATATGCCTATTTTCCTTCTGCTTCAGTAGGTTGGCGTGCATCGAATGAGGCCTTTTTAAAAAGTGCTGAATGGATAAATGACTTGAAATTTAGAGTAGGATATGGTGAGTTGGGGAATCAAGGTATTAATAACTTTGAAACCAGAACAACTTTAGTGCCTGGAGGAAACTCTGTTTTTGGAGATGTAATTGCACAGGGTGTAGTTCCACCACGTTTAGCAAATCCTAATTTGACATGGGAAACTACTTCGGAAATAAATATTGGTTTGGATTATGGTTTTGCTAATAATCGTATTAATGGCTCTGTAGATTATTTTAATAGAGTAACAAAGGACCAATTATTTAACAAGCCATTACCTTCTGTGGTTGGTTTTACAACGGTAAGAACTAATATCGGGGAAGTAACAAATTCTGGTATAGACTTTGCTTTGAACACCGAGAATTTTACTGGCAATTTTAAATGGAGTACATCGTTAACATTTTCTTACCTTAAAAATGAAGTAACTGATTTACCTGACTTTCAACAAGAAATATTTGGGGGTTATGCTTTCAATAATGCTGGTAATTATTGGGTTGTAAAAGAAGGAGCTGCCCTTCGGTCTTATTATGGATTTTTTATAGATGGTCTTTTTCAAGAGGGAGATGATATTGCAAATTCTCCAACACCTTCGGAAGGTTTTCAACCTGGAATGCCACGTTTTAGGGATGTTAGTGGTCCAGATGGTGTGCCAGACGGTAAAATTACGGCAGACGATAGATCAGTTTTAGGATCTCCATTTCCAGATTATACTTTTGGTATTCGCAATCAATTTAGATATAAAAACTTTACCTTAGATGTGTTTATTAATGGTTCTCAAGGAGCTGAAACATTTGATGCATATATTGCTGAAACCATCTATCCTCAAAATCTCTATGGAAATACCTTTTCTACTTTTTATTTTGATAGATGGACGCCAGAAAATCCAAATACTAATATTCCTTCTGGACAAAATTTTTCACTTTATGGAGGACAACAAGTAGTTAATTCATTGAACGTTGTTGATGTGTCCTATGTGCGATTAAAAAATGTGACGCTGTCTTATAGATTGCCATTAGCTAATAATAGATTGTTTTCAGATTTAAATATATATGTAGCAGCAGACAATCTTGCTACATGGACAGACTTTCTTGGATATGACCCGGAAGCCAGTATTTTTGGAGATAGTTTAGAATCAAAATCTTATAATAGTTACCCTTTAGCACGCACCTTTAGATTGGGAATAGATGTTAAATTTTAAAAAAAAACTTATGAAAAAATACTTTTTAAAAACCAACGTTTTGATAATATTCTCGGTAATGTTATTATCTAATCTTAGTTGTACAGACTTCTTAGAAGAAGAGGTATATACGGAGTACGATCCAGATGCTTTTTTAGCAACACAAGCAGGTGTTGATGCTTTGCTAACTGGGGTTTATTCGGCGTCAACCATTACAGGATTTCAAGCCAGAAATAATTATAATATTTTAAGTGAATTTGTTACAGATATTGCTTTTGAAACCGATGGTGGCTTGGCAAGTCAATTGAAACCTGTGCAAGAATTTAACTGGAACCCGAGTATTCCGTATATAAATGAGCTTTGGAATCAGATGTACCAAGCGATTGCCAGAGCAAATAATGTTATAAATGTTGCCAATTCATTAAGCTCTACTGATCAAGCTGTGGTTGATAAAATAATAGCTGAATGTCGCTTTATTAGAGGCTATGCTTATTTTTATCTACATAGCTTTTTTGGGCCAACACCTATTATAGAGATTCCTGCCGGCGCTAGTCTGGATGAAATAGAAGCCATAGGGAAGTCAACTCCAAGAGCGACAGAGACAGAGTATAGGACTTATGTTGAGGCAGATTTCCAGTATGCAGCATCAATATTAGCTGCTGGAGGCTTGAGTAGTAGAGCAAACAAAGGTAATGCCTATGCAGCCTTGACTAAATTCTATTTAGCCAACAAAGAATGGCAGAAAGCAGCAGATGCTGCGAATGTTGTTTTAGGCATGGGGTACACACTGTATGGAGATTATACTAAGCTGTTTTCTATAGAGGGTGAGAATAATAATGAATTTATTTTAAGAACCGAATGTAAGGTTGGTTCTAATCAGGTTAACATATATATGGCACATGCATTTCCACAGAATTATAATGTATTGCCTAACTGGACTAATTTTGGAGCACAATTTAGAACTTATACAGCCTTTATTGATACGTTTGAAGGGCAAGATGAAAGAAGAAAGCTCTTCCTTACAGAGCATGTTCCTAGAAATACCACTACAGTAAAATATTTACTTAGAAATCCTACCACCGGAGTAGCGCTTAATGATGCACGTAGCTTTAAATTTACCCCTGATCCTGATGCTGTAAACACCCAACATGGAAATGATATTCCTGTAATACGTTTGGCAGATATCATTTTGTCTAGAGCTGAGGCTTTAAATGAGTTGAATGGACCTACACAGCCGGCTATAGATCTTATTAACCAGGTTAGAAATCGAGCTAAAGCGACCCCTATATCGTTAGGTGACTATGCAACAAAAGAATCATTAAGAGATTTTTTATTAGCGGAGAGAGCAAGAGAGCTTTATACAGAGGCTACTAGAAGAGATGATTTAGTAAGACATGGTAAGTTTGTTTCAAGTGCCGTAGAAAGAGGTTGGCCAGCAAAAGAGTATATGAATGTATATCCTATTCCTCAACAGCAAATGGATAATAATCCTAATTTAGAACAAAACCCAGGTTATAATTAAATTTTGTAATTAAGTAGTGTAATATTAAAGAGGACCATTTTATTTACAAAGTAAAATGGTCTTTCTTTATTTACATGTTATTAGTAGATTTCAATTTGCAAAATGTATTAATTGTATTTTGGTGAAAGAACCCCTGTTGGTTTGGTTATACGTTCTATAGTTTACTTAATAACGATTATCTTCTAATTATTCCAGTTGTTATTTCAAACTTTTAATAAGGTTTAAGTGTGTTTTCTTACAACAAAGATTGACCTTTATTTTAGTTTGTTTTAAAAGAAATAGATCTTTATTAAACATTGATAGGATATTCACGGAATAATTAAGTCATATTATCCATACTTTTAGTTTTTGAGTCTATTTTTATTAATTTAATCAAATATATTTTTGGAAAAATATATAATTAAATATTTCCTGTTTATTGGAGTTTACTTATGTTTTTGTATAACAGAATGAATTTTTTGAAAATGAATTTGAAAGTGTAACTAGTTTAATAAAATTGTCTATGTTGTGCTAATGGTATTTCTTGATTAAAATTAAAACCATTTTTTTTGAAGAAATGGTTTATACGTAGTATAACCAAAGACAGTATCTTCTTTTGGGATTATTCCTGTTAAAGACAAGATGGCGCAGTTTTATAATTATGTTTAACCGTCGATTGCGCTATAGTTTTAGATAGTGATATGATTTCTATATCGGCAAAAGTAAATTGATAAAAAATAATAAAGAAAAATAAAATACAATGAATAAAAGCGTGCAAATAGCGTTACTGTTAGTTCTTCCTTTTTTTTGCATAGGACAGAGTAAAAACACTTATAGTTTGAATATTGATGTTCCAGAAAAGAAAATAACAACAGGTCATTTAGATTTAGGGGGAACTAATCCAAGCGGAGAAAAAATAGATGTTAATAGCTATTACATTACGCTTAATGGTAAGCCATTCGTACCAGTTTTAGGAGAATTTCACTACTCAAGATACCCTTCTACTTATTGGGAGGAATCCATTCAGAAAATGAAAGCAGGAGGAATTAATGTTATTGCAACCTATGTGTTCTGGAATATACATGAACGAACAGAGGGTGTTTTTGACTGGTCAAACGATTTAAATTTAAGAAGATTTATAGAGCTGTGTGAAAAGAACGATATTTATCTAATTGTTCGTATGGGACCATTTTGTCACGGTGAAATGCGTAATGGGGGTATTCCAGATTGGATGTATGGTAGAACTTTTGAAGTTCGCTCGAATAATGAAGAATATTTTGCATATGTTGACAAGTTATACGAAGAAATTGGAAAACAGTGCCACGGATTATTGTATAAAGATGGAGGGCCAATTATTGGTGTTCAATTAGAGAATGAGTTTCAAAGTTCTGCGGCGCCATGGGAAATTACGTACCCTAAAGCAAAGAAAGAGTATACGGTAGCTCAAAAAAATGCAGCAGTAACACACGAACAAATTTCACATGATAACAAAAACAATTTACATGGAGAAGAAGGAAAAGCACATATGGCTACCCTCAAAAAAATAGCCATTAAACATGGAATAGACGTGCCTTTATACACAGCAACTGGATGGAGTAATGCGGCAATTGTTGATAAGGGGAGTATTCCTGTAACCGCTGGTTATGTTTATCCTTTCTGGACGAATCCGTCACCATCTTCTTTTTATTTATTTAAAGATATTCATAAGACTCCTGATTATTCCCCTGCAAGTTATAATACAGAGCTTTATCCTTCAATACCCGCAGAAATCGGTCCAGGTATACAGGTAATTTATGGCAGAAGACCAATCGTAGACCCCGTAAGTGTGCTCCCTCTCATGGTACGTATTATTGGCAGTGGGTCTAATGGTATTGGATATTATATGTATCATGGAGGTTCTACACCTATTTTTGATGGTAAATTTTACAATGAAGAAGTTAACGGAATTCCTAAAGTAAACTATGACTTTCAAGCACCTATCGGGCAATATGGGCAGACCAGATATCATTATAATAGCTTGAAAACGTTGCACATGTTTTTGGACGCTTACGGAGAAAAACTAGCGCCAATGCAAACGGTACTACCTAAGACTAACGCGGACATAAAACCAGAAAACACCGAGACTTTGCGATATGCTGTAAGGTCTAAGAATGACAGTGGTTTTCTATTTATGATTAACTTTCAAGATCACCTTGAATATTCAGATATAAATAATACAAGTGTTGAAGTAAAAACAGTCAAAGAGACCATTCGTTTCCCAAATGCAGGTACTTTTGACTTAAAGAAGACAGTTAGTGCTATTTTTCCATTCAATCTGAAGTTAGGAAATACTACATTAAAGTCAGCAACCGTTCAGCCGCTAACGATACTGAATGCTAAAAATAAAAATTATTATGTGTTCTATTCATTAGAAGGCATTACGCCAGAATTATTGATTGATGGAGGTGCAGAGCTTACTAAAGTTCAAAATGCTTCAAGAACTAAAGAAAAGGGATATTGTATCGTAAGGGGAAAGAATAAGGAAGTGTTTTCATTTCAAAATGGAAAAGATGAGTTTATTGTGATTCCTTATGAGATGGCCTTGAAGTCGACAAAGATTGGAGATCAATTAATATTTTCTGAAGGAACAATTACAAGTGATGGAAATCAATTGAGTTTGGTGACGAGAGAAACCAATTCTCAGCTTCATTTTTACCCAGATTTAAACGAAGTTCCTAAAATTTCTTTTGCTACCCTAGAGAAGGCTAAACCCATGCTTTTAGGAGGTTCGTCTTATAAGGTCGTATTTGAAGAACCAGCAGAGCCTATCATTCAAATAAAACAAGTTACCGATCGTAAATACTCAATTACCACAACAGGTAAATTAGATAATTTGAACGATGTGTATCTAGAAGTAGATTATGTGGGAGATAGAGGAATGGCATTTGTTGATGGTTTATTAGTGACAGATCATTTTTATCATGAGAGTAAATGGGAAATAGGCATGAAATCGTTTTTGCCTAAGCTGGCTGAAAAGGAAATGGTATTGATTTTCCATCCATTATACAAGAATCAGGAGTGTTTAATCTTTTTTTCCAATTTACCTGAGTTTATCGATGGCAAATTTTTGAAAGTTAAAAATATTAAATCAATTAATGAATATAAGGCTATTATGAGTTTTTAGGTACTTCAAGTATCCTTTAAAGAATAATGTATTGATTTTTATTACAAATCAAAATAAAACCCAAAATAGATTTTTCTCTTTCCATTTTTTTACATTCAGAGAGTGTGCTTTTCTCAAGCGAGTCTGTATTTGTTATGAAATAAATATTAATGTTTTGTCATTTAGGATATTGTCTTTGTTTAAGACAGATATAGAACTCTTTGTTTATCTATGATGCTATAAAGATTATAGTCCATATCTAAGGTTTTACTGTCTATTTATTTTATAAGTTTTACTTCTAAATTTGTCAAAATGGAGAATGCTGTGATTTTAGAATTAAGTAAATTCAGTACAGATTTTAATTATTTGCTTTTGATAAGTATTCAGGATTTGTAAAAGAGGAATATGTCAGAAGATAATGATTCAAACATTATATCAATTAAATGAAAAATAGGAATAAGTTTAGTTTGGTTAGTTGTCTTTGTTTAGCAGCCATTTTTTTAAATGGCTGCAAAGTCAAAGATGGCAGCACTTCGTTAAACAAAGCTATTAAACAACCTAATATATTATTTATTCTAGCAGACGATTTAGGTGTACATGATTTAAGTTATACAGGGAGTAAATATTACGAAACACCAAACATTGATCGTATTGCTAAAGAAGGAGTAGAATTTACTCAGGGATATGCAGCTTGTCAGGTTTGTAGTCCATCTAGAGTAAGTCTTATGACAGGGCAATTCCCCGCTCGTCATGGTGTTACAGATTGGATTGGTGCAGCATCAGGAAAGCAGTGGGTTAAAAACCACAACAGTAAAGTAATGCCTGCAAATTATGAGCATGCTTTGAAAGCAGAGGATTTAACATTGGCAGAGGCTTTGAAAGCAGATGGCTATAAAACCTTTTTCGCAGGAAAGTGGCATATGGGAGACGACCCGGTAAATCCTGAAAACAATGGTTTTGATATAAACAAAGGAGGATGGGAAGTAGGTAGTCCTAATGGGGGGTATTATGCACCATGGAAAAATCCTAAATTAGATTATAAATTCGAAGGTGAGAATTTAACTATGCGTTTAGCTCAGGAAACGGCTGATTTTATTACTGAAAATAAAGATGAACGTTTTTTTGCGTATTTATCGTTTTATGCGGTACACGGCCCAATAGAGACTACGCAGGAAAAATGGAAGAAATATAGAGATAAAGCTGATAAATTAGGGATTGCTGATGCAGGTTTTGAAATGGAACGCGTTTTACCAATTAGAGTTAGGCAAGATAATCCGGTATATGCTGGTTTGGTAGAAACTATGGATGATGCCGTAGGCCTTGTTTTAAATAAACTGAAAGAGCTTGGTTTAGATGAAAATACTATTGTTGTTTTTACTTCGGATAACGGTGGAGTCGCCAGTGGAGATGCCTTTTCAACGTCAAACTTACCATTAAGAGGAGGTAAAGGGTATCAATGGGAAGGTGGTATTCGAGAACCCTATTTAATAAAAGTCCCATCAATTAAAAATGGTCCAAATAAAATTGATTACCCTGTATCTGGAATTGATTTTTACCCAACCCTTCTAAGTTTAGCGGGAGTGAATGCAAAGCCAACTCAAAAGATAGACGGAATTAACCTGGAACCCTTACTGAGAGGAGATAATATTGAAAGTAGAGCTTTATTTTGGCATTATCCACATTATGGAAATCAGGGAGGAGAACCATCTAGTATCATAAGAAAAGAAAACTGGAAGTTGATACATTATTATGAAGATGGTCGAGATGAATTATACGATTTATCAAAAGATGTAAGTGAACAAGATGATGTTTCTAATGATAATCTTGAGATAAGCAAAGCGTTGAGAGCCGAGTTAGATGCCTTTCTAGTTGAAACTAATGCTAAAATACCTGAGATTAATATGGCTTTTGATGAGACCAAAGCAGAGAAACAGTATGAGTATAGAAAAACTAAAATGCTACAGAAGTTAGAAAAGGAACGAAAGGATTTCTTAGATAAAGATTTTAAACCAAACCAAGATTGGTGGAATAGTAATTTAACAAAAGACTAATTATAAAAACGAAAATAAAAAGCCAACTAAACATTATGGAGAACACTAAATTTAATTTTACCTATTTAATTTTTTTGGCCTTGGTCTCTGCCATGGGGGGATTTTTGTTTGGCTATGACTGGGTCGTTATAGGCGGAGCAAAACCTTTTTACGAGCTTTATTTCGATATTAGCGCCATGCCTACTTTACAAGGTTGGGCTATGAGTAGTGCTTTAATAGGTTGTATTTTTGGTGCTGTTATTTCAGGTGTTGTTGCTGATCGGTTCGGAAGAAAAGTCCCGTTAATTTTTTCGGCAGCATTATTTACTATTTCAGCTTTTGGTACAGGATATGTGGATCATTTTACACCGTTCATCATTTACAGATTAATAGGAGGATTGGGTATTGGCTTGGCTTCAACGTTATCACCTATGTATATTGCCGAAATAGCCCCGGCTAAATATCGGGGACAGTTTGTAGCTATTAATCAATTAACAATAGTGATAGGTATTTTAGCAGCACAAATTGTTAATTATTTTATAGCTGATGCAATACCAGATTCTAGTACTACAGAAAACATTTTAAATTCATGGAACGGACAAATGGGATGGAGATGGATGTTTTGGGCGGAATTGGTGCCCGCACTTGCATTTTTCATTTTAATGTTTTTAGTTCCTAAAAGTCCGAGGTTTTTGGTTAAGATCAATAAAAGCGTCTCAGCAAGAAATGTACTGTTTAAAATTGGAGGTGAAGCCTATGCTCAACAGGCATTGGCAAATATAGAGGGAACACTTAAACAGAGTTCTAATGGGAAAATTAGTTTTTCAGAATTAAGGTCGCCAAAAATAAAACCTATTCTGGTAGTAGGTATTGTGTTGGCTGTATTTCAGCAGTGGTGCGGTATAAATATCATTTTTAATTATGCTGAAGAAATATTTACAGCAGCGGGTTATAGTGTTGGTGATATGCTGTTTAATATAGTTATAACCGGAAGTGTGAATTTAATTTTTACTTTCATAGCGATGCGAACAGTTGATAGCTGGGGAAGAAGAAAATTAATGCTTCTTGGTTCTGTTGGTTTAGCCGTAGTTTATGCCATTTTAGGAGGAGCTTATTATTTTGAATTTACTGGATGGCCAGTGTTACTTTTGGTTATAATGGCGATTGGTATTTATGCCATGTCGTTAGCTCCTATAACATGGGTCGTATTATCCGAAATATTTCCTAATAGATTAAGAGGAGTAGCGATGTCTATAGCAACGTTTTCACTTTGGATTGCTTCGTTTATTTTAACCTTTACTTTTCCTATATTAAATAACGCTTTAGGGGCATCAGGAACCTTCTGGGTTTATAGTTTAATATGTGTTTCTGGATTTTTGTTTGTTAAAAATAAATTACCAGAAACTAAAGGTAAAAGTTTAGAAGAGATTGAAATGGAATTGTTAAATGATGATAAAAAGTAGCGACATGTTTCTCAACTATAAATTAACTAAAAAATTGTTTTTATTTTCAGTGCTTTTGATATTCAATGTCGGGTACGGTCAAATCGCAAGTAAAAATGGCTATTTGGATAATGTAAAACAAGAACTTCGGATAAAGTGGCCAAATAACCGTACAATCAATTTAGTTTTTCACGGACACTCAGTACCCACTGGATATACAACAAAAGGAGTTACAGATCGATTAAATGCTTATCCGTTTCTTACTTTAAAACATGTAAACAATCACTATCCTTATTCTGTAGTAAACACGATTACAACCTCTATTGGAGGAGAACAATCAGAACAAGGAGCAAAGCGTTTTAATAATGAAGTATTGATACATAAACCTGATGTTCTTTTTATAGATTATGCTCTAAATGATAGGAGTATAGGGTTAGATAGGGCAAAGGAGGCATGGGAGCAAATGATACAAGAAGCTATTCAATATGGTACTAAAGTTATTTTGTTGACACCTACTCCAGATTTACGTGAAGATATCGCTTCTGATGATACAGATTTAGCCAAACATAGTCATCAAATTAGGGCGTTAGCAAAGAAATATAATGTTGGTTTAGTCGATAGTTATGCACTTTTTAAAGAGATTGCAAAAACAGAAGGTTTGTCAGGGTTGATGTCCCAAAATAATCATATTAATCAGAAAGGACATCAGTTTGTAGCCGATGCTATTTTTGAGTATTTCACTTATAGTAATAAATAAAAATTTATAAAGCCCACAGCATAAGTAATTAAACCTTTGTTAACTACACAAAAGTCTAAATAGGGAGGAAAAGCAGGTCTCTTCAATATTTAACTAAAACTATTTTAACCAATTAAAAGTTTAAGTGTAGTCAGCATAAATTATATACAACTAAACTAAATTGAAATGAAAACAAAGAAATTTACATTATTGGTAATCGTGTTTGTTCTCTGTGGCGAAGCATATTCGCAAATTGCGGATATAAATACGTATTTGCGTCCAATCGTAACAGAGTTCCAAAAAGAGTGGCCAAACAACCAAACTATGAATCTTGTTTTTCATGGCCACAGCGTTCCAACTGGTTATTTTAAGACACCTGATGTTCGTACCTTAGAAGCTTATCCTTACCTCACCTTAGTAAATTTAAAAGGGTTGTATCCATATGCAGTAATTAATACAATTACAACATCTATAGGAGGCGAACAATCAGAAAAGGGAGAGACCAGATTTACATCTGAAGTGTTAACCATGCTTCCGAAGGTTGTATTTATCGACTACGCTATTAATGATCGTGGTATTGGTTTAGAACGAGCAAGAGCAGCTTGGATTAAAATGATAGAGTCCGCCATTAATTATGGATGTAAGGTTATGCTAATGACACCAACCCCCGTAAGTAATGAAGATTTATTAGACGAACAAAGTCCATTAGCTCTTCATGCAGCACAAATTAGAGAATTAGCAGGAATATATCATGTTGGTTTAGTAGATAGTTTTAAGGCATTTCAGGATTTGGCAAATACAGGAACCGATTTGTCTAATTATTATGCGCAACCGGTTCATGTCAATGAAAAGGGGCATTTAGTGGTTGCGGAAGAAATAAAAAAATGGTTTGACTTCTCTCAGGCATCAGTTAGTTCATCTTATCATTATGATTTTGAAACTAACGATGAAACTACAACTTTCGATAAAATAAATAATGCGGAAGCTACATTTTTAGGTTCAAGTATACTTGCTGATGATGTTAGAGGAAATGTACTTTCATTACCTACAGCAAATGCTAGTTTAAAAATAATAGAAAATCCATTTAATAAAATCAATTATTCCATTTCATTCTGGATTAAATTAAAAGTTGAAGAATTCAATAAATACGCTTTCTATTTTACAGAACAAAGTGGAAAACATTTGTTAGGATTAACAAAAGAGAACTGGTTTACTCCGAAACAATTTTGTTTTTACAATCAAGGTGTATCAGGGATTTGTGGAACAGCTGAAAAGTTAAATACAGAGGTATGGACTCATTTAGTGATCGTTGGCGATGGAGCAACGGCAACTATGTATCAAAATGGAACCAAAAGAAGCACTAGAACTTTAGCTCTTTCTGAACTAAATTTTACTGATTTTTATGTAGGGACCCCAACAAATTCTTCTGCAATATTTTACATGGATGATCTTATGTTTTTCCCAAACATGTTAACAGATCAGGAAATTATAGACTTATATAATACACAAAAAGCAGATGGAACACTAACTAGTAAATTGATTGATGGGAGTAAGCCTGTTAGTTATTATCCAAATCCAGTTAGAGTAAATGAAAATTTGGAGATAGATTTATCTGGGTTTAAAAGTTTAGAGCCAATTAATTTTTCTGTTTCAACTCTTGAGGGGAAAATGATTTTCTCGAAGATAATTTCAATAGAAGAACAAAAAGGTTTTAAATACAAAGTGACACAAGAAGGTGTTTTAATATTAACATTGAGTAATGGAAATCAGAAGGAATCCTTTAAGATTATAGTTAAATAGCTATTAAAGAACCAAATCGATTATATAAGTTTTAGTATTTGACCAATTCTTTTCGATTTCTCCATAATTAATAAAAGAATAAATCAATTAAATAATGATTAGTACACAAGTTTTAAGAATGTTTTTTTTCAGCATTGCGCTTATAATGTTTCATTCTTGTAAGAACGAAGAGGAATTAAAGATAAATCTGTCCGGTGAATGGCGTTTTAAAATAGACTCATTAGATGCTGGTATAGAAGAAAAGTGGTATCAAAAAGCGTTGCCGGAAGTAGTTTCTTTACCTGGATCCATGGCTCAAAATGGTAAAGGAAATGATATTACGGTCGATACTAAATGGACTGGTAATATGTGGAATGATAGCTTATGGTATACAGACCCTGAAATGAAAAAGTACAGAGAGAAAGGTAATGTAAAAGTACCATTCTGGTTAACCCCTGTTAAAGAATATACAGGTCCGGCATGGTATCAAAAGGAAGTTAGTATTCCTGAGTCCTGGAGCGATAGAGCTATTAGTTTAAATTTAGAACGAGTACATTGGGAATCTACACTTTGGGTTGATGATCAAGTTGTAGGATCAGAGAATAGTTTGGCTACTTCACATAGTTATAATTTAAGTGAATATTTATCTCCGGGTAAACATGTATTAACAATTAGGATTGATAATAGAGTTAAAGATATTGACGTAGGTTTAGATGCGCATAGTATTTCAGACAATACACAGACTAATTGGAATGGAATAATTGGAGATATTTCACTATCAGCCGTTTCAAAGCTAAGTATTGGACAGGTAAAAATGTATCCTGATGTATCAAATAAAAAAGTTAGGATTGCTGTTCAAATTGAGAATCGTACAGGTTTGGAGCAAGAGGTAGAATTAACCCTGCAGGCTAAAGAAAAATCGGGGATAGGAGAAACTCTTCCAGAAATAAATAAAACTATACAAGTTTCTGGTATAACAACAATAGAGTTAGAGTATCCTATGGGGGACAACCCTAAACTTTGGGACGAATTTAATCCTAATTTATATGATATGTACTTTTCGTTGCGTTCGGAAACTGGTTTAAACAAAAAGATAGAAACCTTTGGGATGCGCGATTTTAAAACGAAGGGGACAATTTTTACGATTAATAACCGTCCAGTGTTTTTAAGAGGTACCTTAGAGTGCGCTATTTTCCCATTAACAGGTTATCCACCAACCGATATTGATGCTTGGAAACGTATTTACAAAATTATTCAAAATCACGGTCTCAATCACATGCGCTTTCATTCTTGGTGTCCACCAAAAGCAGCTTTTACGGCCGCAGATGAAATGGGGGTCTATTTACAGGTAGAAGCCTCGGCTTGGGCAACGATTGGAGATGGTAAACCTGTTGATAAATGGCTTTATAAGGAAGCTGAAGATATCATTAATACCTATGGAAATCACCCATCTTTTGTTATGATGGCCTATGGTAATGAGCCTAGCGGTGATAACCACAAAGATTATTTGGTAAAGTTTGTAGATCATTTTAAATCATTTGATAATAGACGTGTTTATACAAGTGGAGCGGGCTGGCCTTATATAGATAATGCCGATTATTTTAATACCGCAAATCCAAGAATACAACATTGGAATGCACAACTAAATAGTATTATTAATAAGAATCCTCCGCAAACCACTTTTGATTTTAAAAAGATTATTGATAGTAAACCAATGCCAACGGTAAGTCATGAAATAGGTCAATGGTGCGTGTATCCTAACTTCAAGGAAATGTCTAAGTATACAGGGGTTTTAAAACCAAAGAATTTTGAGATTTTTAAAGAATCATTGGAAGAAAACGGGATGTTAGAATTGGCAGATAGTTTATTGTTAGCATCAGGTAAGTTACAAACCCTTTGTTATAAGGCAGATATTGAGGCAGCGTTACGAACCAAGGATTTTGCAGGATTTCAATTACTGGATTTGCATGATTTTCCAGGTCAAGGGACAGCCTTGGTAGGAGTTTTGGATGCATTTTGGGATGAAAAGGGGTATGTTACGCCTGAGGAATATAGCAGATTTTGTAATGAAACGGTTCCCTTAGTGCGCTTAGAAAAGCGAATTTTCAAAAATACCGATACATTAAAGGCCTCTGTTGAGGTGGCACATTTTGGAGCTGAAGAACTTACTGGAGTTATACCAACTTGGAAAATTACAGATGATAAAGGCGCCTCTGTTTTTAATGGACAATTTGATAAAATAGATATTGTTATTGGAAATGGTATTCAATTAGGAAACATAGGAGTGGCATTTAACAGTATTAATAAAGGTCAAAAACTAACTTTAACGGTTGATGTTTCTGGGTTTGAAAATTCATGGGATGTGTGGGTGTATCCAAAGAAAAAAGAAAAAATAGAAAAAGAAAACATCGTAAAGGTTGTAAATAATTTAGACGCAAGTACTCTTAGTTATTTACAAAAAGGAGGGAAAGTCCTTTTAAACGTTACTAAGGGAGATATAGCTCCAGAAATGGGTGGAGATATAGGAGTAGGTTTTTCTAGTATATTTTGGAATACGTCTTGGACAAAAGGACAAAAACCACATACTCTTGGTATTTTATGCAATCCTGAACATCCAGCATTAGCTCATTTCCCAAGCGAATATCATTCCAATTGGCAATGGTGGGATGCCATGAGTCATTCAAATGCAATTGTGTTAGATCATTTACCAAAGGAATTAACACCTATTATAAGAATTGTTGACGATTGGTTTGAAAACCGTAAAACAGCGCTGATTTTTGAAGCTAAAGTGGGTAAAGGAAGTTTGTTAATGTCTGGAATAGACTTACATACTGATTTAGAAAATAGACTTGAAGCTCAGCAACTATTGTATAGTTTAAAAAGTTATATGATAAGTGAAGACTTCAATCCTAAAGTAAATTTATCCGCAGAACAAATCAAAGCATTATTAAAGTAATAACAGCCTTCTGTAGTTTGAAGGAAATAAAAAGAATTTTATTATGAAGACCGTAAAAGCTTGGAAAGAAAAAGTAGTGATACCTACTTACGAAGTTGGAAAACCTGAGAAGTATCCTGTTTTCTTAGATAAACGCGTGTATCAGGCAAGTTGTGGAGCTGTATATCCACACCCAGTAATTGAAACAATTAGTGATACGAAAGTAGATAAAGAATGGGATGCCATATTTATTGAAAATGATTATATAAAAATTATGGTTTTACCAGCATTAGGAGGTAGAATTCAAATGGCATATGATAAGATCAGAGAGCGTCATTTTGTGTATTACAACCACGTTATAAAACCAGCTTTAGTAGGCTTAACAGGACCATGGATTTCGGGAGGTATAGAGTTTAACTGGCCTCAACATCACCGACCAAGTACTTACGATCCTACAGATTCTTATATTGAAGAAAATGAAGATGGTAGTAAAACTGTTTGGGTAAGTGAGTTAGAACGTATGTTTCGTACAAAAGGAATGGCTGGATTTACATTACATCCGGATAAAGCCTATTTAGAAATAAAAGCACACCTGTATAACAGAACACCACATCCACAAACTTTTTTATGGTGGGCTAATCCAGCAGTAGCAGTGAATGATCATTACCAATCGGTATTTCCACCAGATGTAAATGCGGTTTTTGATCACGGAAAGCGTGATGTGTCTGAGTTTCCTATCGCTAAAGGAGAATATTATAAGGTAGATTATTCGCCAGGAACTGATATTTCCAGGTATAAAAATATCCCTGTGCCAACAAGTTATATGGCTATTACCTCAAACTATGATTTTGTTGGGGGGTATGAAAATGATTCAAAAGGAGGATTGCTGCATATTGCTGATCATAACGTATCTCCAGGAAAGAAACAATGGACTTGGGGTAATGGAGATTTTGGGCAGGCATGGGATAGGAACTTGACAGATACAGATGGCCCATATATCGAACTTATGTGTGGTGTTTACACTGATAATCAACCAGACTTTGCTTGGATGCATCCCTACGAAGAAAAGAGCTTTAAGCAATATTTTATGCCTTATTATAATGTAGGCGTTGTAAAGAATGCTACAAAAGAAGCTTTGGTGAATTTAGAGATAGTAGACGATAAAGCTTTGGTCAAAGCATATGTTACCTCGGAATATCAAAATGCTTCTATTATTTTAGAAGGTAAAGACGGTAAGCTGTTTGAAGAAACTTTAGACTTATCACCTGAGCATGGTTTTGAAAAGTTAATAGAATTAAACGGAGCTCAGTTTGATGATATGAAAGTATCTGTATTAGATAACAATTCTAAAGTACTTGTATCTTGGACGCCAGACAAACACCTTTCTGATGAAATTCCAGAGCCAGCAAAGGCAGCTAAGGCTCCAAAAGATATAGAAACCGTTGAAGGTTTATATTTACAAGGGTTACATTTAGAACAATATCGTCACGCCACTTTTAGTCCGATTGATTACTATGAAGAAGGTTTGAGAAGAGAGCCAACCGATGTTAGATGTAATAATGCTATGGGATTATTGTGTTTAAGACGTGGTCAGTTAGAAAAAGCACTTCCGTATTTCGATAAAGCGATAGAAACTTTAACTAGGCACAATCCAAATCCATACGATGGCGAGCCTTTATTTAATAAAGGTTTAGCTTTAAATTTCCTTGGAAGAAAGGATGAGGCTTATGCGAGCTTTTTTAAAGCGTGTTGGAATGCCCAATGGCAGGACGCGGGGTACTTTAACTTGTCTCAAATAGATTGCTTCAGAGGTGATTTAAAGAAGGCTTTAGATTTGATAGATCGCTCTTTAATTAAAAACTGGCATAACCATAAAGGAAGACATTTAAAAAGTATTATTTTAAGAAAATTAGGAAATACTCAAGCAGCGAGTAAGCTTGTTGAAGAATCTTTAACTATTGATAAATTTAACTTTGGAGCCTTATACGAGCGATATTTATTATCTAGTAACGAAGAAGATTTACAAACATTTAAAGCATTAATTAGAGATTATGCTCATAATTATATAGAGTATTCTTTAGATTACGCTTTAGCAGGACAATTTGATGAGGCCATAGCTGTATTAAATGTACATACCGAAAATAAATCGGAAGTGTATCCAATGGTGTACTATTTCATGGGATGGTATTATGATCAAAAAGGAAACGCAGAAAAGGCGCTAGAGTACTACCAAAAGGCATCTCAAATGCCTGACACGTATTGTTTTCCAAATAAAATAGAAGAAGTTTTAGCGCTTCAGGCAGCATGTAAGGCTAATCCAACCGATGCTAAAGCCTTTTATTATCTAGGAAATTTCTGGTATGCTTCAAAGCAATATAATGAAGCTAAAACATGTTTGGAAATGTCGGTAAAATTAGATGATTCATTTGCAATTTCACATCGAAACTTAGCTTTATTATATTATAACAAATCAAATCAAAAAGATGAAGCCAGAGTACATTTGGAAAAGGCTTTTGAGTTAGATTCATCGGATGCTCGATTATTAATGGAGTTGGATCAATTGTACAAAAAAATAAATATATCTGTTGAAGAGCGACTTTCACTACTAGAAAAACATATCGACCTTACAAATTCTCGAGACGATTTGTATTTAGAGCGTATAGCCCTTTTTAACATGAAGGGTGATTTCGAAAAGGCGGCGTCCTTAATTAAACAGCGTCAATTTCACCCTTGGGAAGGCGGCGAAGGTAAAGTACCATTTCAATATCTAACTGTTCAAACGGAATTAGCTAAGAAATTTATAAGCCAAGGAAATTATGAAAAGGCGATTGAATATTTGAAGCAAGCACAAACATATCCTCACAATTTAGGCGAAGGAAAGTTACATGGAACACAGGAAAACGATATTCATTACTGGTTGGGCTGTGCCTTTCAAGGTTTAGGTCAAGAAGACATGGCTAATCAATATTTTGAAAAAGCGTCACAAGGTTTAAGTGATCCAAGTCCTGCCATTTTTTATAACGACCAACAACCTGATAAAATCTTCTATCAAGGTCTGGCGTTACAAAAGTTAGGTAATGATAAGGAAGCTGCCAAACGCTTTGAAAATTTACTTAATTATGGAAAAGATCATATGAATGATGATGTGAAATTAGATTATTTCGCTATTTCATTACCTGATTTGTTGATCTGGGAAGAAGACTTAAACGTCGTTAATAAAATACATTGTAATTATTTAATAGGATTAGGATTATTAGGCCTAGGAAAGCAGGAGGAAGCTTCAAAAGCTTTTAGAAAGGTAACTAATGAGGCATTTCACTTGCCTGCAAATATCCATGCAAATCTTGTACTGAGTAGTACTAGCAGTTAGATTTTAAGAAATAAACTTTAAAGGAATGATAGAACTTAAAGCGATGATGAAAAGTATATTTATATTAGTTACATGCTTGTTAAGTATAATGGGACAAACCCAAACTAAACCTAATATTCTTTGGGTAACTATAGAAGATACATCTCCTCAGTTTATTGGCTGTTATGGCAATCAAGATGCCAGTACACCTGTAATAGATAAATTGGCTGCCGAAGGTATTCGTTTTACAAATGCGTTTTCAACAGGAACGGTTTGTTCACCTAGTAGGTCAGCTATTATTACAGGGGTTCCTACCTATAAAATGGGCACGGGACATCATCGTAGTAATTATCCTATTCCTGATTTTATACATGGTTTTCCATATTATTTAAAACAGCAGGGGTATTACACATCAAATAATGTAAAGACAGACTATAATATTGCCAATGAAAAAGATTTTATAAATGATGCCTGGAATGAGAGCTCTAATAAGGCAAGTTGGAGAGGGAGAGCTGAAAATCAACCTTTCTTCTCGGTATTCAATTTTGCAGAATCTCATCAGTCACGGACTATGAGCATGTCTTATGATTGGTATTTAAAAAATGTTTGGAATCATCTGCCAGAATCTGACAGGATATCCGATGATGCTTTTGAAATGCCACCATTTTATAATGATACCCCTGAAATGCGTAAACAGTTTGCAAGAGTTTATAATTCCATAAAATTAACCGATAACCGAATTGGAGAACTTTTAGAGAAGTTAGAAAAGGATGGTTTGAGGGATAATACTATAATTTTCTTTTATGCCGATCATGGAGAAGGTATGCCTCGAGGAAAAACTAATGGCATTAACTTGGGATACCGTGTTCCTTTTATAGTATGGTTTCCTGAAAAATGGAAACATTTATCGCCATGGGGTAAAGCGGGGTCAGTTAGTGACGAGCTTGTTAACTTCGAAGATTTGGCACCAACAATGATTAGTTTGGTGGAGGGTAAAGTACCAAATTATCTTAACGGAAGTATTTTAATGGGGGCTGAACGTTCTAAAGAAAAGAACTACTTGTTGCTTTCATCTGATAGGGCTGATAACGGTACCGATTTGGTTAGAACGATTACCGATGGACGTTTTGTTTATTCACGCAACTATATGCCATTTATGCCTGAAATGCGTTATATACGCTATATTGAAATAGCAGATATTACTAAACACATGCGATTAGATTATAAAAATAATCAATTGAATGAGTTGCAAGAGCGTGTCTTTAAAACACGCCCAGCAGAAGTTCTTTATGATATTGATAATGATTTATGGGAGACTAAAAATTTGGTTAACAACCCCCAATACAAGACCATTTTGGAAGAGATGAGAAATGAGTTGGATATTCGGCTTAAAAAAGCGCGTGATGTACACTTTTTACCTGAATACGAAATTGGGATGATTTCAAAAAAAGAAACACCCTATCAATATAGGTTGGACGACGAAAAATACTCATTTGATGATATTTATAGTGCAGCTTCATTATCAGGGAAGACAGGAAAAGAAGCTGCTAAAGAGCAAGTCAAACTTCTTAGAAGCAACAATAAAATTGAACGATATTGGGGTGTTGTTGGTTTAATGAGTCAGAATAAAAGTTTAATAAAATGCCATAAAAAGTACCTGGTGAAAGCTTTAAAAGATAATTATTGTCCTGTGGTAATTACAGCCGCCAGCATTTTATATAATCATTTTAATGATGCTAGTTCCCTAATGATATTGAAGGAGTTTTGCCAAAGTGACAATATGGATTTGGCACTAATGGCAATAAATTATACTCTTTATTTTGAACAAAAAGAAGCTTTTATCGAGACGGTTAAAACGGTTTATAGTTTGCCAAATCGTAATTATAATGTAAAAGCAGCATGCCAGGATTTTCTTGGAATAATTGGCGAGATAGAAAATTCAAGTGATACAGAAAATTAGTAGTTTTCTTAATTGCGCTAAGCATGAAAATATTTAAATACAAGAATGAAAATGTTTCGTTTTATTTCGATAGTGACTTTGTCACTTTTAATTTTTTTAAGTTGTAACATCTCTAAAGTTGATGAGATTTCATTAGCTGGAAATTGGGAAGTCAAATTAGATTCTACTAATGTTGGTAAAGAGGAGAATTGGGCAGCAACTAAATTTTCAGGTTTAAAATTAAGTTTGCCCAGGACTTTAGATGATGCAGGAATTGGTAAACCAAATACATTAAAGCCAGCCATAAATAATTATGTGATGTCTAATTTAACGAGAAAACATCAGTATATAGGAAAGGCATGGTATCAAAAAGAAATTGTTATACCAAGCGACTGGAAGGGGAAAACAATAGCCTTAAGTTTAGAACGTGTTATTTGGGAATCTTCGGTTTACCTTGATGGAGTTTATGTTGGGAGTGCCAATAGTCTTATTGGTAGTCATGACTTTCAGTTAAATAAATTAAAAGCAGGCAAACATTTGTTGACTATAGTAATTGATAATTCAAATAAGTTTCCCTTTATAAATGTTGCAGGAACAAAATATCCCGATAAAGTAAATCAAGATATGGCGCATGCCTATACCAACCATACGCAAATAAAGTGGAATGGCATTTTAGGTAATATGATATTAAAAGTATCAAATAAAAATGCACCAGAGAATCTTCAGGTATATCCAGATGTAGAAAGCAATAAATTAAAAATTACGTTTAACCAGTTAGACTTTAAGGATAAAACACTTCGATGTATTATAAAATCAATAAATGGTGATATTGTTTTTAATAAGAACATAGACGATTTTAAAAGAACTAATAATCATGTTAGTTTTGAGGTGAATAAACCAGATAAATTGGAGTTTTGGGATGAGTTTAATCCGAATCTATATGATGTCTCAATAGAAACAGGTTCAGGTGCTGTTAATACGAGGTTTGGTTTTAAAGGGTTAAGTAATAATAATGGGGATTTAACTTTGAATGGAAAACGTATTTTCCTTAGAGGTAATTTAGAGTGTGTTATTTTTCCGTTGACAGGTTATCCGCCTATGCAAAAGGAAGAGTGGGCAAGACTTATAAGGCAAGCCAAAGCTTATGGTTTAAACCATTTAAGATTTCATTCATGGTGCCCACCAAAAGCAGCTTTTGAAGCTGCGGACGAAGCAGGTTTTTATTGCCAAGTTGAATTGCCGCATTGGAGTTTAAAAGTTGGTCAAGATGAAAAAACAACTCAGTTTTTAAAATCTGAGGCCCATAAAATAATTAACGATTACGGTAACCATCCATCTTTTCTTTTTATGGCACTGGGTAATGAACTACAGGGTGATGCTAGCTTATTAAATGGTTTGGTTGCAACATTAAAATCAAAGGATAACAGGCATATGTACGCAACAACTGCATTTTCATTCCAAAAACCGATGGGAACAAGACCCGAGCAAGAAGATGAGTTTTTTATAGCGCAATGGACAGATAAAGGGTGGATTAGAGGTCAAGGAATTTTTAATAGTAAACCACCACACTTTAATGCCGACTACACTTCGGGAAGTGCACATATAAAAGTACCTTTAATATCTCATGAAATAGGCCAATACTCGGTGTATCCTGATATGAGTGAAATTTCAAAATATACGGGAGTCTTAGAGCCACTTAATTTTATTGCAATAAAAGAGGATTTGGAAAAGAAAGGGCTATTAGATTTGGCACCTGATTTTACCCATAATTCAGGGAAATTAGCTGCATTATTGTATAAAGAAGAAATTGAACGCGCTTTAAAAACACTAAGTTTTGACGGATTTCAATTATTACAACTTCAAGATTTTCCTGGCCAAGGCACGGCGCTAGTTGGGCTATTGAATGCTTTTTGGGAATCAAAAGGTGTTATTTCACCTGAAGAATTTCGTCAGTTTAACAGTGAGTTGGTGCCACTTCTTCGTTTTGAAAAGGCTGTTTATGAATCAGGAGAAAACTTTAGTGCTTCTATAGAAGTTGCAAACTTTTATAAAAAATTAGAGAACCAAACAATCTATTGGACAATAAAGGATGATCTTGGGCCTGTTGTCTATGAGGGAGAATTAGGAGACTTGAATTTAGCTTTAGGCAACAATGTTAACTTAGGAGATCTAAAATATTTAATAGAGACAAAAACAGCTAAGCGATTAACAATTACCCTTAGTTTAAAAGGGACTAGTTATAAAAATACTTGGCATATTTGGGTATACCCTAAAAATGTTTCCACAGATTCGAAAGGTATTTTAATCACGTCTTCTTTTGCTGAAGCTGCTGTTGCATTAAACCAAGGAAAGAAAGTATTTCTTAATCCAGATTATAAAGCATTGGAAGGTATTGAAGGGCGCTTTGTACCTGTGTTTTGGAGTCCTGTGCATTTTCCAAATCAACCAGCGACAATGGGGTTAATGCTAGATAATAAACACCCGGCATTTAATCAATTTCCAACCAGTACTCATACCGATTGGCAGTGGTGGGACTTGTGTATCAATTCTAAATCAATAATTACTGATTCGTTGAATGTAGAACCAATAGTTCGCGTAATTGACAATTTTGTAACTAATCATCATTTAGCAAGCGTGTTTGAAGCAAAGGTAGGAAATGGGAGGCTGGTTTTTTCGGCAATAGATTTGACGTCAAATCTAAATGAAAGACCTGTTGCAAGACAATTGCGTTATAGTTTACTGGAGTATATGAATGATGATGCATTTAGTCCGGATAAAGAGATTAAAATAGAAGATTTAAATAGAATAAAGTTGAATGAAAAGAATGGTTCTTTTTCTACCACGGATATTTACAATTAAGAAGAGATAAGATTCTAGTTAACACCTAAGCTAATATAGAAGAATTTCGGGAGAATAGGAGATCGTTTAGCAGGTCTACTTTGAACGGAACAATAGTTTTAGGTTAATAGCACTATTAAACAGTTTTAGTAAAGTAAAAAATTAAATTATATAAGAAATGAAAATTAGTCAAGTATTGATTGTTTTGGTTATGGTATTCGTTCTCGGAAGTTGTAACGAAAATGATAAGGTTGAACGGCCAGTTTATATAGCTTCAGCCTGGGAGAACCCAGAATGGGAAAATCCAGAAATATTTCAAATTAATAGGGAAGCGCCAAGGGCAACATTTTATAACTATGAAAATACTAATGAGGCACTCATAAATAATGGGTGGGAATCCTCCTCTTTTTACCAATCTTTAAACGGTACTTGGAATTTTTATTATGCGGATAGTTTACAGGCTAGGCCTACTAATTTTTACAAAGAAGATTTTAATATAAAAGGTTGGGACACTATTACTGTGCCTTCTAACTGGGAAATGCTTGGATTTGGCCTTCCAATATATACTAATGTAGTGTATGTGTTTCCTAAAAATCCACCTTACATACCACATGATATGAATAATGTGGGAAGTTATAAACGAAAATTTAAAATTTCTGATGATTGGGACGGTAAAGAAATATTCTTACATTTTGCGGGAGTAAGTGGTGCCATGTATGTTTACATAAATGGTAACATGGTGGGATATAATGAAGGCAGTAAAACCCCAGCAGAATTTAACATAACAAAACACCTTAAATCTGGAGAGAATCAAATAGCAGTGCAAGTATTACGTTGGTCAGATGCGAGTTATATGGAAGATCAAGATTTTTGGAGATTAAGTGGTATTGAGCGCGATGTATATTTACGTGCGGAAAATCCGATTTATATTAAGGATATTGAAATCAATGGAGATTTAACATCCGACTATTCACAAGGTATTTTTGATATTCGATTGGACTTTGGTAGTTATTCTAAACAAAGTAAAAAAGGTCACTACGAAGTTAAACTTTTAGATGGAGCAAAGGAACTTACATCGTTTTCAAAAGACTTAGAAATACCTTCAGAGGAGACTGTATTTGGAGTTCATAGCGAAACTATACCAAACATTATTCCTTGGACAGCAGAAACACCTAAACTGTATACTGTTTTAATAACCCTTAAAGATGCAGATGGTAATATATTGCAAGCAACATCTTTAAAAACTGGGTTTAGAAATATTAAAATAGAAAACAATCAATTTTTGGTAAATGGTAAACCCGTTTTGATAAAAGGAGTAAACCTTCATGACCATGATGAAAAAACAGGACATGTAGTTAGTGAAGAATTAACACTTAAAGATTTAAAATTGATGAAGGAAAACAACGTAAACGCTATACGTTGTAGTCACTACCCTAAAAATCCGTTTTTTTATTCTCTTTGCGATCAATACGGTTTTTATGTTATAGATGAGGCTAATATTGAAACCCATGGAATGGGTACCACAAATCAAGGTTTGGATAATAATGAAAAGGCTAAAAGTGTGCATCCCGCATATTTGCCAGAATGGAAAGCTGCACATATGGATAGAACGATTAGAATGTATGAGCGCGATAAAAATCATCCGTCAATCGTGATATGGTCTTTAGGTAATGAAGCAGGTAACGGAGAAAATTTTTATGCAACATATAATTGGTTAAAACAAACCGATACATCACGACCTACGCAATACGAAGGAGCAACAAGTTATGAAAATACAGACATCCAAGCACCTATGTATTGGAGAATACCAAAAATGATAGAGTACGCAGAAAACAATCCTAAACGTCCTTTAATTCAGTGTGAATATTCACATGCTATGGGAAATAGCCTTGGAAATTTTAAAGACTATTGGGATATTATTAGAAAATATGAAATCATGCAAGGTGGTTTTATTTGGGATTGGGTAGATCAAGGGCTTTTGGCTACGACTGAAAATGGTGAGTCATATTGGGGGTATGGCGGTGATTTTGGAGCAGAAAATATTCAAAATGATGCAAATTTTTGTTTAAATGGTATTGTTAACCCAGATCGGACGCCACACCCTGGACTGGAAGAATTAAAAAAAGTATATCAAAATATTCATTTTAAAGATTTCAATTATAAAACAAAACAAGTTACCGTTTATAATGAGTACTTCTTTACCAATTTAAATAACTTTAATTTTTCGTGGTCGCTATTTAAAGACGGAATTGAAATAGATAAAGGACAAATAGAATCATTTGATTTAGAACCTGGTGAAACTAAAGAATTAAATCTTAGTTTGCCAGAAATAGATTTGCATTCAGGAGAGTATTCACTTCAATTACAAGCTTTAACCAAAGATAATTGGTTTTTAATAACTAAAGGTTATCCATTGGCTAAAGAAGAATTTGTCATGGGTTCATATGTCCCCGTTTTCAAGAAGAATACAGAAGAAACTATAATACTTTCTTCAAATGAGGATAGTTTGACTTTTAAATCAAATAACTTCGAAGCTAGTTTTAATTTAAAAACAGGTAAAATAGTAACATTAAATTATGGAGATGGTAATATATTATTAGACGGTATTAAGTCAAATTTTTGGAGAGCAACTACCGATAATGATTTTGGTTTCAATATGCCAAAACATTTTGCTGAATGGAAAAAGGCCACAGATGAGCAAACACTGATTTCAATTGAATTAAAGGATGGTGATAAAGTTTTAGATTTAATATCTAAACCTCAGAATTTAAGCTTAAATAATACTTGGTCAAATTTGCAGGTGGTTTATCAGTTACCAGATAATATGGCTAAAATACAGATAGATTATAAGATAGAAGCCTCAGGACAAATAACGGTTACAAATTCACTTAAAGAGGTTAAGATTGGCTTGCCGAATATACCTCGCTTTGGAAATAATTTTATTTTGAAATCAAATTATAATCAAGTAGACTGGTATGGTAGGGGACCACAAGAAAATTACCAAGATAGAAATACAGCAGCGTTTGTCGGAATATATAAAGCTAAAGTAGAAAATCTATATTTTCCATATACTCGTCCACAAGAAAATGGATATAAGACAGATGTAAGATGGGTAACTTTTACCAATGAAAAGGGACAGGGAATCAAAGTTATGGGGCCAGAATTCTTAAGTTTTAGTGCGCACCATCAATACAATTCAGATTTTGATGCAGGTTTGACAAAGCAACAGCGTCATACAACAGATATTATAACTAGAGATTTAGTTAACGTCAATATAGATTCTATTCAAATGGGAGTTGGTGGAGATACCAGTTGGTCGGCCAGACCTTTAGAGAAATATCAAATTAAATCACAAAACATGGGGTATTCCTATTCAATTATTCCAATAAAATAAAAAGTGAAGTATATGGAAAGTATTATTGGTAGTAAAATTAAAAAGATGTTACCATTATTAATGACTCTCTTGAGTATGTGTCTGTTATTTGCTCAAAAAAAGTATTCAGGATTTGATCCAGGAGCAATATGGGAAGATACAGAAGGTTTACACATTAATGCTCACGGTGGAGGAATGACCATTGTAGGAGATACTTACTATTGGTTTGGAGAGCACAAAGTTAAAGGAGGGCGAGGTAATCAATCTTGGGTTGGTGTCCGAGTGTATTCATCTAAAGATTTGTACAATTGGAAAAATGAAGGAGTTGCTTTAACTGTTAAAAAAGATCCAGCTTCTTTGCTTATAGAAGGAAGTGTTATTGAACGTCCCAAAGTTATTTACAATGAAAAAAACAAGAATTATGTGATGTGGTTTCACCATGAACTTAAAGGACAAGGTTACGATGCAGCACTAGTTGGCGTGGCAGTTTCAGATTCTGTAACTGGGCCATATGAATACCTTAAGAGTTTTAGAATGCACCCTAAAGTTTGGCCACTTAACTTTTCTGAAGAACAAAAGAAGCATGCCATAGAAAAATCAAAAGAAAAATTAAAATGGGGAGAAGGTTCTGTACACGGTGTTTATTTTTTAAGAGATTTTGAAATAGGGCAGATGTCTAGAGATATGACTTTGTTTAAAGACGATGATGGAACAGCTTATCATATAACAGCATCAGAAGAGAACGGCACTTTAATTATATCCAAATTAACAGATGATTATCTATCCTTATCAAATGAGTATGTGCGTATATTTCCAGGTGGAAATAATGAAGCGCCTGCAATATTTAAGCAAAATGGTAAGTATTATATGATTACCTCCGGCCTTACAGGGTGGAAACCAAATCCGGCAAGGTCGGCTGTGGCAAGTAATATGTTTGGTCCATGGAAATCACTTGGTAACCCAGTAAGAGGTACTGAGGAGGAAAAAGCAACGACTTTTAAAAGTCAAAGCACCTACATTTTTCCAGTTGTAGGAAGGAAAAATGCCTTTGTTTTTATGGCAGATAGATGGACGCCACAAAATGCAATAGACGGCAGGTATATTTGGTTGCCAATTGAATTTGAGGGCGATAATCCAATTATAAAATGGTATTCTAATTGGAATTTAAGTTTTTTTGATTCTAAAAAATAAGAAAAAAGTAGAAAAGATAAATAAAATGAAAAAGAGCAAAATTTTTGTGAGCCTCGCGCTAATAATACTTGTGTTTTTAAGCTGTAAGTCGAATAACACCAATTCAGCAAAAGAAGACCTAGAGAGAATTAAACAGCCGAATGTAATAGTTATTTTGGTGGACGATGCAGGTTATGTAGACTTTGGTTTTATGGGAAGTGAAGATTTACAAACACCTAATATAGATGCATTGGCAAACAGTGGTGTAAAATTTACGGACGCGCACGTAAGTGCAACAGTTTGCGCACCGTCAAGAGCAGGCTTAATTACAGGTAAATATCAGCAACGATTTGGTTTTGAAGCGAATGGCACAGGAGGTGTTGGTTTAAGTGATGATGTGGTAACTATGGCAGACGTTTTTAAGGCTAATGGATATAACACCTACGCTTTAGGGAAATGGCATTTAGGAGAAGATATTTCAGACCATCCAAACCAAAGAGGTTTTGATGAATTTTATGGTTTTATAGCAGGAAGTAGATCATATTTTCCACTAAAAAATCCATCAAAGGAAAAAATGCTTCAACATAATGGAAATCGAGTTGATTTTGAAGGTTATATGACAGATGTATTGGGAAATCAGTCTGTAAAGTATATTGAAGATTCTAAGAACAAGCCTTTCTTTATGTATTTAGCATATAATGCAGTGCATACGCCTATGGAGGCCAAAGAGGAAGACTTAGCGAAGTTTAAGAACCATCCGCGTAAAGAATTAGCCGCTATGACGTGGTCATTAGATGAGAATGTTGGCAAACTTTTGAAAAAGTTAGATGAACTTGGAGAGCGCGATAATACATTAATCTATTTTTTAAGTGATAATGGAGGAGCACATAACAATCAATCTAAAGAGGGGCCTCTTAAAGGTTGGAAGGGTAATAAGTTTGAGGGAGGTCATCGAGTTCCATTTGTTGTAAGTTGGCCAGCAGGTTTTAAGGGCGGTAAAAGTTTTGATGGACTTTCGTCATCTTTGGATATTTTTCAAACGTCATTGGCTGCTGCCAATATAGAGAAACCAGACAATCTTAGATTAGATGGCGCAAACTTATTGCCTTATTTAAAAGGAGATATAAGTGGCAATCCACATGAACAACTTTTTTGGAAGAAATTAGATAAATCAGCAGCTAGAATTGGCAATTATAAAATAATTAATTTAGAGGGTTATGGTTCGGTTATGTACGATTTAAGTAAAGATTTAGGAGAAACTACTAATTTAGCTATTAAAGACCCAAAAACATTTAACAAAATAACTTCCGCATACGATGAATGGCAAAATGAAATGATGAAACCGCTGTGGAACGAAGGAGATGCTTGGGAAGGAGTGTGTTATTATATACATAAACAATTGATGCAGAATAAAGATGCAGAATATAAAGATATATGGGATCCAGCATATAAGGAAGCTATTAAAAAGAATTAAAGGTGCTGTCCTGAAAAGTATGTAAGTAATAAAACGAGGGTTTAACTTTTTTAAAGTTGAACCCTTTTTTATATTTATTTTAAAATAATTTCCAAGTTTTTAATAGATATTGATCAGTTTTTGCAAGTCCAGAATAAATCAATATACAATTCTAATCTATACCGAAATGTTTATGTGCTATAAATAACCACATTTTCTGCAGGATACGCACAGAATAGGTCTGTAATGTTGTCCTATTAGGTGTCCTGTAAATTATAATGTTATTTTTTTCTTACTATGTTCATTTGAAATTAATAATTATGGGATAAAATATTATTCTTACTTTTGGTAAAGATTTGAGGGCTAAATGTTTAAGTGGTTCGTGATTCGGTTAGTTTAATTTGCAATCATTTGTAAACCCTTATAAATACTAAGAAACTTACGTTAGGTTTGAATCCTGGCGTGGTCAATGAAGTAAAATGCAACTCGTTAAATTATAACTGGTTGCATTTTTTGTTTCTATTTAGTTTAGATTAATAAAATCATTCTGTTTTACCTAACTGCAAAAAAAACGAAATGGAGCATTGGGCTTCCTATATTAGCCTGGACTTCCCGGATTAGATTGAATTATTATATGTACTGTTTATGGTTCTCGGTTTCGTTTCTATCCACGCATCAAGAGTTTTCATAATTAATAAAAATATATCCGGAAATATTTTCGTTGACAAGCTATGGACTATTAGCTTAGTTCAATCTTTTCAGAGGACTACTAGTTACTTATCTCTTTTGATATCATTTTTTTGTGTTAAATTTCTTTTAAGATAAATAACAGCAATTACAGGATACTACAGGATAGTAGTTTTAATTGTAAATAATACATTTATGCATCACAATAACAACTATAACCAAATAACTAAACTAATAATAATGAAATTAAAGCTAAATTATGCAGTAACACTGCTCTTTTTATCCCTTATTCTGGGGGTTTTGTCTTGTGGTTCGGAAGAATATCCCGATATTAATAATTATGATGATTCGATAGGTGTGTTAGAGTCTTTTGTTGTTAGACCTGGATTAAATATGGTTTTAATCGAAGGTGTAATCGATAACCCTAGTATATCTGAAGTTGTGATTTATTGGAATGATCAGTCAGAGTCTGTTGCTGTGCCTGTTGTTGATGGGGCTATTTCTGTGCAAATAGATAACTTAGAGGAGAAACTTTATGTTTTTGAAGCAAAAGCTAAAGATGCTCAAGGAAAGAGTTCTGATTTTATCACGGCAGGAACCAAAGTTTATGGAGCTAGCTATGTTGAAAGTCTTGAAAATCGAATGATTTCAATAAGCGATTTAGTAGATAGCTATTTAAGTCTGACCTTTGGGAACGCTGATTTATCCACAGGAATTTTAGGGACCGAATTAGTTTATCAAAACACTGAAGGTGAAAATGTTGAATTAACAATAGATTCTAAAAAAAATCAAATAAATATTTCTGATTTTATGAGTGGATCTACTTTAAAGCATCGTTCCTATTATTTATTTTCTCCTTTAAGTCTTGATACATTATATACAGATTATGTAAAACACAAACCTTTCGTTTTACCTGAACTAGGCAATGCAGCTGTTCCGTTTATAGCAGAAGAAGTAAGTGGACGCTGGGGAACGTTAGCTGCTCCATGGATTACTAACGAAGCGGCTAAAAATCATGGAGGTCTTGGTGGCTGGGACGAGTGGAATGGTAATATTTTCAATTTAGAATCTGGTTGGGGGTCTCCTTATATTGTTGATGGGAAAATATATCAGGTAATAGCTGCAGAACCGGCTAATTACAGGTTAACAATAGAGGTACTTAGTACTAATCATGATTCAAATCCTGATGGCGCATATTTTGTTATAACCAAAGGAAATGTGGGCATACCTAATGTGGTTGATGTAGAATCAGCATCTGAGGTAATAGGCTATCAAAGAATAGGTGCTGCAGGAACTTATACTGTTGATTTTGTTTTAGATGAAAGTTCTGAAATCTGTATCGGAGAAGTGGCTACACAAAACGGAAATTTCTTTTGTAATATTATCTCATGGTCTTTAGGGTTGTCTGATTAGGAATCCTATTCAAGTGAGTATGTTTGTTAGAGAATAATTATAAATACGATTTTTTATATCAAGTTATAAATAATTCGCCTACAAAATCAGCTGTTAAGCAGGACAGTGCAGGATAGAATAACAAAATTTTAACATTTAATTTGGGTAATAAATGTAGCTATTACATTTAAACAGTATGGGATTGTGCAATCGATAGTCCTGAAAAACCAACGACTAACTAAATTATTAACCAAAAAACTAATTATCTATTTTCTAGAAGACATCTCTTTACCCTAAAATTTGGTTTACTGACCGCTTTTTATTTTAACAACCTAAATAAGTACAACTATAATGAAGAAAATAATACGCTATTATTTGCTATTTTCACCACTAATCCTTTTTCTAACTAATTGTAGTAAGAAAGAAGTCAATGAGTATTACGCAAGACCGGATGATCTTGAACCACCAATTTACCAACAACTTGAATCGCGAGGTAATTTTCAGAATTTAACCACACTGATAGAGATTGCTGGTTATAAGGATATTCTTGGAAAAGCAGGGTATTGGACCATGATGGCGCCTAATGATGCTGCTTTTGAAAACTATTTCCAGGAACAAGGTATTTCTGATGTATCGAGTATCGATTCCTTAACTGCCTCTAAAATTGTTAAATATGCTTTAATTTATAATGCTTTCCGCAGTGAGCGGCTTTCCGACTACCAATCGAATGTAGGATGGGAGGAAGATTTAGCTTTTAGGAGAAGAACTGCGTATTACGATGGCTTTCAGGAGAAAACTGTTAATGGCTCTACCATGGTTGTTGTAGGGTCTAACCGTAATAATGCAGAGGGAGGTGATTCTTATATTCCCGGAGACAATAATAATAAGTATATTTCTTATTTTACTGAAGAGTATATGAGTGCAGCAACTCTTGGTAGTTATGATTATAATTTCTTCTTTCCAAATTCTACCTACACGGGATTTAATGTGTTAAGTTCAGAGGTTGTTCAAGCTGATATTGTTGCTGAAAACGGCATCATTCATGAAGTTAGTAAAGTGTCTTTACCTCCGTTGAATATAGACCAGCAACTAGAAGCCAATCCTAATTACAGTTTATTCAGATCTATATTAGAAGAGAATCTGGTGAATTATGTATTCGATCAGGAAGCTACAACAACGTATCAAAACTATACCCGTAAGTCCGATCAGGTTTACGTTAAAGTTTACGATGCTGCCTTATCGTTTTCTCCAAACAATGAAAACTTCCTAAAAGCAACAGATAACGACGGGCAAAGTGATGCTTATACTTTAATTGTTCCTGAAAACTCAGTATTACAAACATTTGTAGATGAGGTGTTGTTAAAAAACTATGAGTCGTTGGATAAATTACCTAAATATGTTTTTGAAGACTTCATCAATGCGCATATGATTCAGGCTGCAGTCTGGCCTTCTAAAAAGGGCGGCTATAGTAATGCTTTAGAAGAAGACATTCGTATTGATATGGATACCGACGTTATTGAAGCCAAGCTTTTAAGTAATGGGTTCTTTTATGGAACTAGTCGAATTCAGGAATCGAATCTTTTCTTCAGTGTATATACTTCGGCGTATTTAGATCCTGATTTCACACTAGCGACTCGCTTGTTTAATGATGGTTCCGGATATCGTGAGATTGCCAGTAATATCTATAGTAACTACACTTTATTCTTACCTTCAGACGAAATATTAATGAATTTAGGTTTCGATTACGATATTAATCGTTCAGAGTGGGTATATGTTTCTCCTGAAACCGGAAATGAAGTTCGAGGTAGTTTAGCCAGAGCCAGAATTGCCAGAGTACTGTATAATGGTATTGTTCCTACGCCTAATATGGAACTGAATGATTTGTCTGGTTCAGGTATTATTCGTTCTGGCGATTTCGATTTGCCGGGTGAATACATTAAATGGGAGAGTGGGCAAGTGTTTGCCGCAGGAAACGAAGTGTTAGGAACTAAAGTTAACATTTTAGGATATGAAGATCAGCAAAATGGTCGTACCTATTATATAGATAATATTTTAGAGTTTAGTGAAGAATTTCAGGGTGTCGATTTGGCTGCTTTAGCCGCCGAAACCGATTCTCAATATGCGTATTTCTTTGAATTCCTTAAGAGCTCGGGACTTTATGATTCTGCTTCAGGTGCCATTGATGGTATAGAATTAGGAACACCTTACACTTTTGTTATTCCTAGTAATACAGCCATCATGCAAGCAGTTATGGATGGAGTATTACCGGGAGATCCTTTAACAGGAGTGCCTAATTTCACACCGGCTAATGATGCAATTAAGGAAGGAATAACCACATTTGTTAAATATCATTTCCTAGCAACCAAAACAGCTTCTGATGATGGGCTAATTAACGGATTGACAGAAACTTTATTTAAAACAGAGTTAGGAGAGAAAACTTATGTAAATATTGTTTCTACTCCGGGAGATTTAAGCTTTGTTGATGCGGGTAACAGAGTTGCTAATTACATTCCTTTAGAAAGTAATCATTTAGCCGATCGTACACTTATTCACTTAGTAGATAATTATCTTTTATACACGGAATAAAATGAAATATAATATAACCAACTTACTTTATAGTGTTTCTCTGGTATTGATTTTCTTTACGTCATTCCAATTGTCTGCTCAAGAACAAGTGGTAAGAGGTCAGGTTATTGATGCAGGAACAAAAGAACCAATATTAGGCGCAACTGTTATTGAACAGGATGCAGAAAACAGAACTGTAACGGGGGTAGTTACCGATTTTGACGGAAACTTCGCCATCCGGATAAAAAGCAACAGTAATAAATTAGTTATTTCAACCATAGGATACACTACCCAAACTTTAGAGATTGGAGCTATAAGAGCGTTTTCGGTAGAATTAGTTGAAAAGGTTGAAGGTTTGGATGAAATTGTTATTACAGGGTCGAAAGGTTCTGATGATGGACTTTTAAACATCGCAGACAGAAACTTAACTACCAGCGTGGTAACCGTAAAAGCAACCGATATTCAAAATACTCAGGCAGCATCTATTGATGAGGCGCTTCAAGGTCGTGTACCAGGAGTGGATATTACTGCAAATTCAGGAGATCCTGGAGCCGGAATGCAAATTCGTATTAGGGGTACGTCTTCTATTACCGGATCTTCAGATCCTTTAATCGTGGTAGACGGAATGCCTTATGAAACTTCTATTCCTGAAGATTTTAATTTCGGGACGGCGGATCAACAAGGGTATGCGGCGCTTTTAAACGTGGCCCCAGCCGATATAGAAAGCATTACCATTTTAAAAGATGCTGCGGCAACTGCTATGTGGGGTTCGCGTGCGGCAGCAGGGGTGTTAATTATTAATACGAAACGTGGTTCGGTAGGGGCCCCAAAAATAGGGTATTCCTTTACAGGTACAGTCCAAAAAATGCCAAATACCATTCCCATGTTAAATGGAGATCAGTATTCGCAATTGATTCCTGAGGCCTATATGAATCGCACAGGAACACCACTTAATACTTTGACCGTAAAAGAATTTCAATACGATCCACAGGAAGTCTATTATTATAAAAATTATGGAAACAATACTGATTGGGTAGATGCGATTACGCAAACCGGACTTACCGGGGAACATAATATCTCACTTCAAGGTGGTGGTGAGCGCGCACGTTATTATTCTTCGGTAGGATATTACAATTCTAAAGGTGTTACCAAAGGAACAGCTTATGAGCGTCTTAATGGGCGTTTAAATTTAGATTATGTGGTATCGGATCGTATCCGATTTAAAGCCGACATCTCTTATACGCATACCGATACTGATAGAAATTATGTTAATGGAACAAGTAATGGAGCAGACCGTTTACGAAGTGTGGCTTATGTGAAAATGCCAAATATGAGTATTTACGAATATGATGATTTTGGAGATATTACCCCAAACTATTTTTCTCCGGCAGCAAACATTCAAGGGCAGTATGCAGGAACCTACAATCCAGTAGCCATGGCCGAATTTGCAACCAATAATCAAATCGGAGAGCGTATTGTACCGCATTTTAATTTGAAAGTAGATTTGGTGCCAGACCGTTTAATTTCGACGTTTGATATTCAGTATGATTTTAACAGTACCAAAGCGAAATCGTTCTTACCACAAAATGCAACGGGTAGACCGTTTACAGAAACCGTAGTCAATCGTGCTTCTGATGCGGATGTAGATGCAACCAGTATTACTACAAAAACAAACTTTATATACACGCCAAGTTTAGGTGATAAGCATAGTTTTCAATCTATTTTATCGTTACAATCTAATGACTATCGCTATGAATCACATCAGGCATTAACATCAAATACAGCATCATCGTTGTTAACGGATCCGTCGGTGCCTTCAAGAACACAAAATTCAGATTTACAATTATATACAAATAACAGTCAGTCAAGAAACGTTGCAGCATTAATTAATGCACAATACGGTTATGATGATCGTTATTTAATTAATGTAGGGCTTCGTGCCGATGGTAATTCTAAATTCGGCCCGGATAATCGCTATGCACTGTTTCCTTCAATTTCTACACGTTGGAGGATTTCTGCCGAGAAGTTTATGGAAAACTTAGACTGGGTCGATGATTTTAGTATGCGTGCCAGTTTGGGACAATCCGGTCGTGCACCACGTTATGATTATCGTTATTTCAATATTTACAGCAATTATGCTTCAGAGTATTTAGGGATGAATGGTATTTATCCATCTAATATTCAGTTGAATAACTTGCGTTGGGAAACGCTTACTGGAACCAACTTAGGTTTTAATGTTCAGTTGTTTGACAAACGTGTGATGATGGATATCGATTTGTATAAAAACAGAACCAAAGATCTTTTATTTCAAAATATAGATATCACATCTATTTCCGGATATTCAAGTTTATCAGATCAGAACGTTGGCGTTTTAGATAATCAAGGATGGGAAATTGGGTTATATACTACACCATTTAAAAACGATAAATGGACAATAGACTTCAACTTTAATATTTCAAGAAACCAAAACGTGATTCGCGAGATATCAGAATTCTACCCAAATGAAAGTGGAAATATTGACCGTAACGGCGAATACAAACGTTTTTTACAGGTTGATAATCCATTTGGTTCGTTCTATGGCTACAAATTCAAGGGCGTATATTCAGATTTAGAATCAACGAAAGCTCTTGACGCTAACGGGAATGTAATTGTAGGACCTAATGGACAGGAGGTATATATGCGTTTTAATTACCCGAATATCGATTACACCTTCCAGCCAGGAGACGCTATTTATGAGGATATTAATAAAGATGGTAATATTGATAGTAGAGATATTGTGTATTTAGGAAATAGTAATCCTAAATTTACCGGTGGTTTTGGTCCATCATTCTCGTACAACAAGCAATTTAAATTGCAACTATTCTTTACCTACCGTTTAGATTACGATATTATCAATGGTACTGATATGATTACCACAAATATGTACGGTTTCGATAACCAAAGTACAGCCGTATTGTCGCGTTGGAGAAATCCAGGCGATGTAACCGATATACCTCGTGCTATTTACCGAGGGGGTTATAACTGGTTAGGTTCTAGCCGCTATGTTGAAGACGCATCATTCTTGAGATTCAGATCAGCGACCTTTAGTTATAACTTTAGTAAAAACTTTATAAAGAGTTTAAAATTAGATGATTTAAATCTGTATTTCACGGCAGATAATATTATGACTTTTACGAAGTATCGTGGTCAGGACCCTGAGGTGAATATGAGAGGAGGAGACCCTTTTGGAATAGCTATCGACTATTCACGAACACCACCAACCAGACGTTTCACTTTAGGATTAAGAACCAGATTTTAAAAACTAATTTAACATGAGAAAAGATATAATATATAGCCTAGTATTAATTGTAGCATTACTGACTCAGTCCTGCGACAGTTATCTAGATTTACAGCCGGAAAACGGAACCACTCGTGACGAATTCTGGAAGACCAAAGAAGATGTTCAAGCTGCTGTAATTGGTATCTATTCGGGCTTATTAAATACGCCCGATTCAGGAATTACAATCGCAGAGTATAGCTTTATGTATGGCGAACTGCGAGGCGGTATGGTAGATCCTGGTGTTAATTCAAGTGACGACCAACGCGATGTTATTACTTCAAGTATTTTACCTTCTAATACCGTTGCGTCATGGGCTGCTTTTTATACCGTTATTAACTATTGTAACACCGTCATTGATCTGGCACCAGATGTTTTGGCCCTGGATCCAACGTTCACTCAAGAGCAGTTAGATCAATATTTGTCAGAGGCTTTAGCGATTAGAGCCTATTTGTACTTTACACTAGCGAGAACGTTTAGAGATGTACCGTTGAAGCTGGAGGCTACTTTATCAGATGATGATAATTTTCAGATCGCAAAATCAACTCAGGAAGAAATTTTCGACCAAGTGGTTACTGATTTAACAACCGCTTTAAAATCGGCTGTTGAAGATTATGGTGATAATGCGTCTAATAAAGGGCGTATTACTAAAGATGCCATTAACGCGATGTTAGCCGATGTGTATTTATGGCAAGAAGACTATACCAATGCTTTGATAGCTGCCGATGCCGTTGTTAATTCTGGAGCAGGTTATTCGCTTATTCCGGGAAGTACATCATGGTTCACAACAGTATTTGCCAGAGGAAATTCTACAGAAAGTATTTTTGAATTTCAATATACACCTGAGAACAGAGGTCCTTTCTATGGTATATTTTTACAACGTCCACAATATTTAGCCCAAGCCAGTGTGTTAGAAGACGTATTTGGGTTAGATTTTGAAGATCCGGAAAATAAAGATGTTCGTGGTGAGCGAGTTTCTTTAGTACCAGGAACTAATGAAATTTATAAGTTTACGGGCTTAAATCAAGACCAACGTAAGACTCTTCAGGAATCGGACACGCACTGGTTTGTGTATCGTTATGCCGATGTCTTATTAATGAAAGCTGAAGCCCTTAACGAACTAGATCGCGGTGATGAAGCTTTGGCTATAGTTGATGAAATTCGTGAATCGCGATTGGCTATTGACTTAACCAAAGAACAAGTTACCGGAGATGATAAGGATGGCGTACGTATGTACATTTTAGCCGAGCGCGCCAGAGAATTAGCTTTTGAAGGCAAACGTTGGTTTGATGTGTTACGAAATGCCAGAAAAGATAACTACGCCAATATAGACATTATCTTAGGAATTGCTGTTAAAACAGCTCCAGCTAATCAACAACAAAGTATTGTTGCAAAACTTAAGGATCCAAACAGCCATTATTTACCTATTTATCAATATGAGCTGTATACTAATAAAGCCCTTGTGCAAAATCCTTTTTACAAATAAAAAATTGTGTCATGAAAAATATATTCAAATTACCCAATGTGTTTAGGTTTGTGTGTGTGACGCTTTTTGCAGTAACAGTTTTATTTAACTGTTCAGAAGAAAAGTTTAAAGAGTCCACAGATGAGACCTTGAATATCACAGAATTTTTAAGAGCCAATACAGAACGGTACTCGCTTTTTCTTCAGATTCTAGATATTACGGACTATGCGTCGTTTATGAATACCTACGGCACATATACCTTGTTTTTGCCAACCAATGAAGCTGTAGAAGCTTATATGACTGATTTAGGGGTTAGTGCTTTAGAAAATGTACCATTGGAAGATCTTCAGGAGTTAGCCAAATTGCATATTCTGGAGCAAAAAATAGAAACAACAACATTTACTGACGGAAAGATAGCAACACCAAGTATGCAAGGCCAGTTTTTAATAACCGGAGCCGTAAATACCAGCGATGGGTCAAGTATAACTGTTAATAAATCAGCAAAAATTTCAACATCTAATATTGAAGTTGGAAACGGCATCATTCATGAAATCGATCAGGTGCTTAGAGTAGCTACTAAAACTATAGCAGAAACCATAGAAAGCGATCCTTCGTTATCATTATTTACAGAAGCTATGAAAGCTACCGGATGGTATGAAGTTTTAGATCGCCCAATTACTTATGTAGATAGTGTGCCTTCTTATTTAAGTGTTATCGCACAAAGTAATGCGGTTTTTGAAGAGGCTGGTTTTAACAATCTGGATGATTTAAAAACTCGTTACAGTCATTTAGGGGATCCTATGAATCCCGAAGACAGTTTAAACTTATTTGTGGCTTACAGAATTTCACCAGGTTTAAATTATTTAGCCGATTTAGCTGTAACTCCAGCATTAATAACAAAAGCACCATTAGAGGTTATTAGTATTAAACTATCTGCAGATACACTTTTAATAAATGAAGAAACCTTTGCAGGTATTTTTGAAAAGGGCGTAGAAATAGATAGAGAGGCGAGTGATGAAACCGCTACCAATGGGGTTGTACATACTGTTAAAGAAAATTACTTTATCAAAAAACGCTTACCAGCTCCTGTGTATTTTGATTTGGCAGATCAACCAGAATTCAGACAATTAAGTTCTGTTTTTAGGGTGCCAGGAATGTGGGCAGGACTATCAGATGCAGAATTGGCTGATGTTACCTGGGAAGGTACTCCAGCTCTTAACTATGTCTGTCAGGCATTAGGAAGTTCCAGCAGACCCGGTTGGCATGGTGATGTTTTAGAATCTGTACGTTTTCGAGATGGATTCAATAATAATATAGAATTTACCACACCTGTAATTATTAAGGGACAATACAAGGTCTGGATTTCCTGGAGAACCAATTTAAGAGCTACCAATTCGGTAAGAGCTTATTTTAATGATACACCATTAGCAAGAACCTTTAATATGCAAGAGTATGTTAATACAGGTGAAGCTGAGCGGGTTTTAGAGTCTCAAGGTTATAAGAGACATATTTCACCTACATCCGGAAATTACAATTGCAAACTATTAGGAATTATAAATGTTGAAACTACGGGGAGACATAAATTTAAACTTCAATCTTTAGCTTATGCCGGAGGTCAAAGTTGGTTTGATGTTGTTGAATTCAGACCAGTTGATATGGATCAGTTATATCCCAAGTTTGAAGCCGGAGGCGATGGATTAATCTACGAGTAAAAAAGAAAACTATTAACTAAACTAATCCAATAAGGATGAAGATAATTATAAATAAATATTCAAAAGCTATAATAGCCAGTTTATCGCTTTTAGCTGTAGTTTCATGTTCCGATCCGTGGGATGACCATGCTAAAAGCTCAGATGAGAACTTAAAACAGAATCTAGCTGAGCGACTCACCAGTATTGCAGAAACTTCAGAGTTTGGTAAGCTATTAACTGAAACCGGTTACGATCGTGTTTTGGCTAACACTAAAAGCTATACGGTTTGGGCGCCGACCAATGAAGCCATCGCTGCTGTACCAGCAAGCGAACTAGATAATCTGGAAAGTAAAAAACGGTTTGTAAGTAATCATATCGCGCTTACAGCCATTGGTTCCGTATCTAATCAGGATACTGTTACTGTGCAAATGCTTTCTAACAAATATTTAGAGTTTATTGACGGAAGTGTTATGGATGGTGCTGCGGTAGTAATTGCCGATAAGTATACATCTAACGGGCTATATCATATTGTAAGCAGTGCTTTAGTTCCAAAATCAAATATCTGGGAATATATCAAAAGTATGAACGGTAGTAATGCTATGAGTACGTATTTATTGACTCTTGATGAATTCAATATTTACCAGACAGATAGTATTGCCAAGGCTACAGCAGAGGTTATGCCTGGAATTTATTCTGATTCGTTGAGTAATTCTTATTTAAAGAATGTCTATAACCTAAATAATGAGAAGAATAAATACACCTTCTTTTTATTAGAAGACGAAGCGTTTAACACGGAAGTAGGGAAATTAGAGCCTTATTTAATCAAAAGTAATGCTGATTCTACAACGACATATGCCAGTTATTTTAATGTTAGGGATTTTGCTTTTCATAAATCGGTAGCTCAGGAGCAGCTTCCAGACACTTTAGTATCTCGATTTGGAGTTAAAGTGCCCATTGATAAAGATAATATCGTTGAAGAAGTGCATTTAAGCAATGGTGTATTATATGTTATGAGTACTATGGATGTCCCCCTGGAAACACGATTGTTAACTACAAAAATTGAAGGAGAAAGACCGACAGGGTTTAGTCAAAGTGATAAGCGAGCCAATACCTATTACAGAGAAAAGGAAGATTTAGATGGTGTTGCATTTGAGGATATTATGGTGCAAAACCATGGTGTGCCATTATTCTCTATCTATTACAGAGCAAGTGATCTTTACAGCACTACGTATAAAGTATATTGGAGAGTGATAAATGATATTCAGTCCAATACGTTCCAGCAACGCTTGCGTATTGGGGGATGGTTTAATGAGATGGGACAGTTTGTTAATGAAATAGCTACTCTGCCTTATACTGATGTTGTGCCTAATGTTTATGATGAAGTATATATAGGTGAATTTTATATTGATCAATTAGGTAGCAATAATAATGAACTAATCTCTTTAATTGCAGCTAATTCGGCTAGTAATGGTGTGAACACATTAAGCTTAGATTATATTAAACTAGTACCAGTTATTAAATAATGTTTTTTAAACCAACTATTATGCTCAAAATATTTAAACTAACCGGTCTACTTTGTTTACTATTACTTGGTGGGACTATAGGAAAACTTTATGCGCAGGATGCAGATTCTAAAGCGGTAAGTACTCAAACCAGTAAAGGTATCGAAATAAAAGGCCTTATTAAAAATGCAAAAACAGGGGAAGGAATTTCGGGAATCAATATTGCTGTAAAAGATTTTTCAGCAGCCATATCAGATGACCAGGGAAATTTCGAAATCAAGGTACCACATTTAAATGCTTTATTGCTATTAAGTGCAGAAGGGTACCAGTCTAAGGTCGTCCCTTTAAACAATAGAGAAAGCGGTATCGAAGTTCATTTGTTCGAAGCTAATTATTCTCAGTTTTATCAATCGGCTACCTTGCCCGGTGATGAACAATTACAGTACACCAACACCCAAGCAGCTCATGTTATAGACTTAAAAAAGGATCAATGGGGTAATCCTGTAAACCAGTCTATCGGAAACTTTTTACAGGGACGCATTGCCGGACTTAACAGTGTTGGAAAATCAGGAGTACCTGGTGCCGGAGCTTATTTAACTTTAAGAGGTTTTAACTCGCTGTATGCAACCAATAAACCGTTAATTGTTGTTGATGGTATGGTGTATGACGATGAAGATTATGGTTCAGGAATTTTGCAGTACAATAGCTCTTCGCCTTTAGCGATGATTGATGTTAAAGATATTGAAGACATTACGGTTTTAAAAGATGGCTCTTCAATTTACGGTGTAAAAGGAGCTAATGGAGTGATTATAATTACTACCACACGTCCAACGGAGTTAAGTACAAAAATCGATTTTACTATGTACAGTGGAATGAACGAAGATCCGAAGCAAATGCCGGTGATGCGCCCTTGGGAATTCAGACCTTATTTATCACAGTTAATGGCATCAAGAGGTGATAGTCAAGGTCAAATCGCAAGTATGCCCTGGATGAATGATAATCCGCAAAGCGGAAATTATTATCCGTATCACAACAACACCAACTGGCAGGATCAGGTATTTAAAAGTAGTACTAATCAGAATTACTTTTTAAAGATTCGTGGTGGAGATGATATTGCAAAATATGGTATCTCTGTAGGCTTCCTTAATAACGAAGGTATTTTAGGTGAGTCGGATTTAAAGCGTTACAGTACCCGGTTAAATGCAGCTTTACGATTAACCGATAAATTGTCGGTTGATGCTAACTTATCGTTTATATTCAACGAAGAAAACCTTTATGATCAGGGACCTGCATACAAAACCAATCCATTATATTTAGCACTTACCAAATCTCCATTTACTGCAACAAATGTATTTGATGCGCAAGGAGGTGAATCACCTAATTTATCGGATGTAGATATATTTAATATTGGTAACCCTTTATCAATTATCGAAAACGGTATTGGAATCAATAAAAACTACCGTTTCTTCGGAAACTTAAATTTTGATTATGTAATTAATAACAATTTTAAAGCGAATTTAATTATCGGTTTAAATTATAATAAAGAACGTGAGCGTTTCTTTATCCCTGATTTTGGGGTGGCTGATATTATCTTGCCAACAGCTATTGCAGGAAACCGCAGTGGTAGTGAGGTACAGCGTTACTATTCGTTATTTACCGATGCATATATATCGTATACTAAAAGCATTGATTATAAACACAATTTCGATGTGCGTTTAGGGTCTCGTACCCAGTCTAACGAGTCTGAAAGCGATTTAGGTTTAGGCTATAACTCAGCAACCGATGACTTTACAACTGTGGGCTCAGGAAGTAACTTGTTACGTTATGTAGGCGGACAGTTAGGCGACTGGAAGTGGGTAAATAACTATTTAAGTTTTAACTACAACTATGTAAACAAGTACTTTTTCACATTAAATACAGCATACGATGGATCGAGTCGTTTTGGAGAAACTGTACATTTTGCACCAATGGGATCAGCTTCGGCAGCCTGGTTAATTTCATCAGAAGGTTTCTTAAAAGATTCTAGCATCATTAATCTTTTAAAATTAAGAGCTCTGGCAGGCGTTAGTGGAAATGATGATATAGGAAACTATACCGCAGAACAACTGTATGTATCTCAAAATTTGTTAGGTATGCAAGGTTTGGTGAGAGGCAATATTGGAAATCCGGATTTAAAACATGAAACTGTTACCAAATTCAATGTGGGCTTAGATGTCGCTTTATTGAACGAACGTTTAAACGCAACGTTTGATATCTACTCAAACAAAACGACCGATATGATTACTTATGAAACCATCAACACAACATCTGGTTTTGATTATATGGTAACCAACAACGGAAGCATGCGAACACAAGGTTTTGATTTAGGATTGAATAGCCGACTTGTTAATACGCCAGAGGTGCAATTCGATTTAGGTGTGACTTTAAGTGCTTATGAAAACAAAGTTTTAAATATCCCTAACGAACGTATTATCACAAATTTTGGTGGAGCAACTTATATTACGCACGAAGGATTGGATGCCAACTTATTTTATGGCTACCAAGCCAACGGCGTTTACAGTACAACAGCCGAGGCTAATGCAGCAGGATTATCACGTCGTTTAGATAATGGAACCTTAGTGCCATTTGGTGGAGGAGACGTGATTTTTGAAGATCTTAACGGCGATAAGATTATTGACGACAAAGACCGTAAAATTATTGGAAATCCGAATCCGGATTTAACGGGAAGTATTAATGCGAATCTAACCTTTAAAAGATTTACGATTTCAGGTTTGTTTAACTTCTCGGTAGGTAATGATCTTTACAATGGTTTACGTCAAAACTTAGAGTCTATGAGTGGTTACGATAACCAAAGTATTGCCGTGAATAACCGCTGGGTAGCAGAAGGTCAGGTAACAAATATACCGAAAGCAACCTGGGGAGATCCCCTAGGAAATGCCTCGTTCTCCAGTCGATGGATAGAAGATGGTTCTTATTTAAGACTGAAAACCTTAATGGTATCTTACGATGTAGCTTTGGAGTCTAATTTTGTGAAGTATTTAAAATTATACGCCAGTGGAAACAACCTGTTCACTATTACCGATTATTTAGGATTCGATCCGGAATTTAGTGCGACATCTTCAATTTTCGGACAAGGTGCAGACGTAGGTCTTATTCCACAATTCACGACTGTTCAACTAGGATTACGCTTAGGATTGTAATGAAATTAATTTTAGAGAAAAACATGAAGACAATGATAAAAATAACTAGAAATAAAGTCGCATTAGGTGTCTTAGTTACGCTTATGAGCTTAACCTCGTGTCAAGATTATCTAGATATAGAACCTAAAGATAAATTAAACAGCGATCAGGTATATCGTGATGTTTTCGATGCCGATGCAGTTGTGGTAGGAATCTACGGTAAGTTTATGGGCTTAGCTAAAAAGTACATTATTTTAAACGAGCTTCGAGCAGATTTAATGAGTCCTACAGCGAATGCAGATATGTATCTGCAACAAATAAGTGAGCACGCTGTAACAGCAGATAATCCTTATGCTAATCCTAAAGATTTTTATGAAGTTATTAATAACTGTAATGACGCGCTGAAAAATTTTAAGATTATGGTTGACGAAAATAAGATGGATCAGGGGGAGTTTAATGAGCGTTATTCTGATATTGGAACTTTACGTAGCTGGTTATATCTTCAACTGGGGATGCATTACGGTGAAGTGCCTTATATTACTGAACCTATATCTGATATTGATGATGTACAAAATGAAAATCTGTACCCACGATTATCGCTCACGGAACTTATTAATGAGTTAGTTGATTTTACTGAAGGGTTGCCATATACCAGTCCTTATAGCGCAAACAGTACTTTGGTTATTGATGTAGATGGATATAATACTGCCAAATTCTTTATTAATAAAGAGTGTTTATTAGGAGACTTACAGTTATGGGCTAATCATTATACTCAGGCTGCGGCACATTACAAAACTGTGATGGAAACAGGTAGTACAGGAGCAGATGCCTTTTATTACGATACATATCGCGTTATTTATACGCTTCCCAATACTGTGGATATAGGTATAGAGTATGAACGTAATCAGGAACAAGATGTCAGATCTTTAATAAGTTCCAATTCTGATGGCTGGAGAAGTATTTTTGCCAGAGAGCAGGATGCCAGATGGAATAATGAATGGATATGGTCTTTACCGTTTGACAGTAATTTTGCGCCTCAAAACCCATTTATAGATTTATTTTCTAACCAGGGTGGAGATTATTTAGTAAAACCGTCTCAAGAGGCTATGGATCTTTGGGATGGTGAAGCACAGCGAAACGGCTTTTCGTATGATGCCCGCGGATCAAAAGTTTCCTATCATGTGATTAATGGTCAGCCAGTAATTATGAAGTATTTATTCAAATATTTAGATACAGATTCAAATTTACCTTTTGATGTGTTTCAAACCGGAGGTGATTGGTTTTTATATCGCGCTGCAACCCTACATTTAAGATATGCTGAAGCAGCGAATCGCGATAATCAGCACAGAATTGCAGATGCCCTTCTTAATTTTGGCTTACAAAGCGCATACACTGTAGATGGTGTTACCGATGTTACCGATATTGAACAAACGCATCAGCCTTTTCCATATGATTTTGATGCCCGACAAGGAGACTTTCCGTTTTTTAGAGGACCCTGGTATAGAAATAATGGTTTAAGAGGAAGAGCTTTTGTAGAGCGAGCTGAAGTTCTAGGAGACAGTTTAACGTCTATTGAAAACAACTTAATAAAAGAAAGCGGCCTTGAATTAGCTTACGAAGGAAACCGCTGGGGCGATTTAGTGCGCGTGGCTTTGCGTCGTAATGATCCAGCATTTTTAGCGGATAAAGTTTATGAGAAATTATACAAAGACGGTAATCCAAAAGCAGACGAAGTTCGCAGTAAATTAATGAATACAGACAATTGGTATTTACCATTTGTTTGGAAAGAAGATGAATAGCACTTTGTTATTTATAGTTGATATTTATAAAAAAACTCTAAGGCTTTTAAGTCTTAGAGTTTTTTTATAAATCTTATTTTAATGTGTTAATTAAAGGTTGTTCAAAAGATGACCATTTCGCGTAGCCTTTTGCGTTAAGGTGTACACCGTCTTTAGTTAATTCTTTAATTAAATCACCGTTGGAATCTATAAATTCAGAATACAAATCTATTACCCTGTAATACCCTTTATTTTCGTAGTCTTTAATATACTTGTTGGTTGTGACAATATCGGTTTTTAAATAATCGCGTCGGGTTGGTAAAACGGTTCGCACATAAATCAATGTTTTGGGCGATTTTCTGTGAATATTTTTCGATATCTTGAGAATGTTTTTTGCAATGTATTTAGTAGAAGGGACATGTTTGATGTATTTGAATCTTTTGTCGGTATCTTCATAATGCAGACTGAATAAATCGTTGATACCAATCAGAATAAAAACGGCTTTAGGTTGGTAATAGGTAATTTCTTCTAAACGCTTTAAAACACCATCAGTAACATCGCCAGCAATGCCACGGTTTCTAATAGCAGAGGACTTAAATTTGCCGTTCCAGTCTTTACCTTGTTCGGTAATACTGTTGCCAATAAATACAATTTCACTGAGTTTTAAGGGATTATTTTTAAAGTGATTTATTCGTTGTTTATAATGGGTTTGTGTCCAATTATTATGGTATTGTGAAATAATATTTTTGGATGGATATAGGTTCGAAGTTTCAATATCCTGTGAAAAAGAACAGGAGAAAACAATAATTACGAAAATTATAAATAATATTTTTTGTTTCATTTTAAAAGCAATGAGAATTTTCAGTTATTAAAGTTAAAGAACAGCATTGTATTCTCAATAAAACTTTAAGTTTTAAATGAAGAATAGCACTTCAAAAATATGCCAGATTATTATACTTCACAGTGTTATTTAAAGTAGGAGATCCGATGATTTGAAGAACAGAACGTTTTGTATCCCTTCTTTAGACATAATGTACCCCTTCACCCAATTGTTTCGGTTTTAATTTTGAACCTATTTGAACCATACAAATAAGCAGCATTTTGAATTCCATTAAAAAAGTTAAATTATATATTACTTTAAGCTTCATTGCTTTTCAAGCAAGTCCTATTTCAGCACAAAATGTAAAAACAAAGGATATTCCTATAGAGATTGAGATCAATACCAAAATTACTTATCAAACGATTCATAATTTTGGAGCTTCAGATGCCTGGTCCACCCAATTTGTGGGTAAATACTGGCCTGAATCTTCCAGGAAGGAAATTGCTAAATTATTGTTTAGTACAGGAAATAAGGTTGATGGCAGTCCTGAAGGCATTGGTTTAACAGCCTGGCGATTTAATATTGGTGCGGGAAGTGCCGATCAGGGAAAGGAGAGCAGCATTAACGATGTTTGGCGACAATCGGAATGTTTTTTAAATGAAGACCAAACTTATAATTGGAATAAGCAAGAAGGGCAGCAATGGTTTTTAAAAGCGGCTAAAGAGTTTGGCGTAAAAACATTTATTGGTTTTGTAAACAGTCCGCCAATATATTATACCGAGAATCAAAAGGCTTGGTCTGGCAACGGTACGCGTTCAAACCTTTTAAAGACAAATTATAAAACATATGCCGATTTCTTATCTGAAGTTGTCAAGGGAATTCATGAAAAGACGGGAATTATGCTTGATTATATAAGTCCGTTTAACGAACCGCAATGGGAATGGGAATGTTGTAAACAGGAAGGTTCACCATGGGCTAACGATGAAATATTTCAGGTTGTTAAAGCAATCAATACTTCATTTGAAGCGAATCATATTTCAAGTCAAATAGAACTGACAGAAGCGGCTAAAATAAATTATTTATATACCATTAGCGATAAACCTCACCGAGGAAATCAAATTGATTATTTCTTTAACAAGGCAAGTAAAGGTTATGTTGGCGACTTAAAATCGGTAGCCAAGAAAGTCGCTGGACATAGTTATTTTACAACCTGGGATTCTAATACTTTAATCAATACCAGAAAATCTTTAAGTGATAAATTGGATCAAACAGGTTTGGAGTATTGGATGACGGAATATTGTATTTTAGAAGATAATTCAGAAATAAAAGGCGGTGGTAGAGATTTGGGAATCGATGCTGCATTGTACGTAGCTAAAGTTATTCACTCTGATTTAGTGTTTGCGAATGCCTCAGCGTGGCATTGGTGGCTGGCTATAAGTCCTTATGATTATAAGGACGGTTTGATTTATATTGATAAGAATACATATGGGGGGCGTTTTTATGAATCGAAGATGCTTTGGGCTTTGGGGCATTATTCACGATTTATAAAACCAGGAATGAAACGTGTTGCTTCCCGCAGAATGGATGGAGTATCGCAAGCGGAAACTATTTCCGAAGTTTTACATTCGGTGTATCAGTCGGATGACGAACTGGTTATTGTTTTTGTGAATCAACTTCACAAGGATAAAACGGTTAAATTATCAGGTTTGCCTAAAGATTATATTATTTCAGGAGTGTATTTGACTAATAATGAAGCTCATTTCAATCTTAAAAAAATGAACACTTCAAGAATAATAGAGAATATTCCATTGCCTAAAAGATCTTTAGTGACTTGTATTCTTAAAAAGAATAAATCCTAAAATTTGGTTTTAGTATCTTTAGTTATAAATTAGTCGTCTTAATATCCCGACTTCCTAATTATTAGTAGCGTTTTTTAATGAAACACCTTTTATTTTATATCACTTTTCTTTGGTTTTCCATGGGTATAGCTCAAAATTCTGTGCAGCAGCTTAATTCCATTGAACACGAACTTTATTTTTATTTATTAGATGTAGAGTTAGGCTTGTCGAACAATGGTATTAATAGTATAGCTCAGGATTCTTTAGGGTTTATTTGGATTGGAACTCCTGAAGGTTTGAATAGATATGATGGAACACAATTTACCGTTTTTGAAACAGATGAAGCAGGAGGTAATCAAAGTTTGAGCGACGATTTTATTAATGAAATTAAGGCTTTTAAGGATCATAAATTACTTATAGCTACAGATGAAGGGTTGAATGTTTATAATTCTAAAACCGAAAGAATAGAAGTTATTAATGAAGAAAAGGGCTTATTAGGCAGGCATATTTCTCATGTAGAATTAGGTGCTTTAGGGGAAATGTATTTAGCTGTTTTTGATCGCGGTATTCAGGTTTTCGATAAAAATAGAAAAACAAAGGTTTATAGTAACAGGACAAATGACGAAACGTCCCTGTCTTCTAATTACGCCAGTAGTATGGCACTTCAAGGTGATTCATTGTTATGGGTTGGAACGGCTGGTAACGGATTGAATAAAGTTAATCTAAAAACCGATAAAGTCACTCGCGTTTCGTTACAAGGAAAAGATCGAGGAAAGTATTTTTTAATTGAATCATTATTTAACGATAAGGATGGAAATTTATGGATTGGAGCGAATAACGGACTTCATGTGATAACGAATAAAAAAGACACATTACATCTTGGGACGTCTTTAAAGGAAGGCAAAGGGCTTAGTGATGATAACATCCTTTGTTTTGAGGAAGATTACTCAGGACAGTTATGGATTGGAACAAGAAATGGCGGACTTAATATTATTAATAAATCTGATTTCGTACATCAAAAAACAGATTTTCAGGTAAAGTGGTTTCTACCAGCCGATGATGGCTCCAGTGTGTTTAACAGAACGGTATCAGCCTTAAAAATGGATCAGGATGGTAATATGTGGATTGGAACCAGTACGGGTTTAAACTATGTAAACCCACAAGGCGAACCAATTAAGTTATTACGGAAAAAAGTCGGAGGTTTAGGACTTAGTCATGACCGGGTTGGTGCTTTAGCTGAGAGTTCAGACCGCCGTATATGGATTGGAACAGATGGTGCAGGTGTGGATTTATTTGATCCGGAAACGAGACAGTTTAAATATTTTAGGCATGACCCTAATAATTCCAATACCATAAGTAACAACTATATTATTTCGTTATTAGAAGATTCGAAAAAGCGTCTTTGGGTGGGAACCTATCAGGGCGGCTTAAATAAAATGGATCCGGAAACTGGTATTTGTAGGCATTATTTACAGGGCGATATATCGTTAGGAAGTGATGTTCGTGTGATTTTTGAAGATTCGAAGAACCAGATTTGGGTTGGTACTAACCGAGGGGGATTATATGTGTATGATGACATCTCTGATACTTTTAAGTTTATCAGTGTTTTAGGAAAACTTGATATCCGAGATATTAGTGAAGACGATAATGGTAATTTCTGGATGGCTACTTACGGCGATGGTATTTTAAAATACATTCCTATCCAAAATACGATGACTTTCTATAATTCCAGTAATATTCAGGGTTTTAAAACAGACGTGATATATAGTGTACTGGCTTTACCAAGCGGGGATGTGCTTGCTGGAACCCAAAACGAAGGTTTAATTCGTTTAAATCCAGATAAAAATGAAATCATACGATTTACTGAAAAAAATGGTTTAAGTAACAATACAATTACCAGTATAGTTATGGAGAATCAGGAGAATATCTGGTTAGGCACCCACAAAGGAATTAGCAATTACAATGCTTTAACCGATGTTATTCATAACTTAAAGACCTATACTAACGTTCAGCAGGGGAAATTTAATATAGGATCCAGTTTAATTACGTCGTCTGGTATGATATATCTTGGAGGTGATAAGGGACTGAATATTTTTAATCCCGATAACCTTCATAGTAAGCGAGAGACATATCCTATTGTTTTTAAAACTCTGGAAGTTTTAGATGAAAGGGTGGAAGTTTCAGATTATGAAAAAGATCCGATTTTAGACGAATCTATTCTTTTTGAAAATCAGATTTGTTTACAACCCAATCAAACATTTTTTTCCATCGATTATGTTGCTTTAAAATATCCGTTTGCTAAAAATGTGAATTATTCTTATCGAGTTGATGGCTATCATAGCCGTTGGATTAGCACAAATCAATACGGTAAAGTCAATCTTATTAATTTGCCTTATGGTGATTACACCTTAAAGGTTAAAGCAAAATTTGGCTCAGGAGATGAAACTTTTAAAAAATTAAAAATAAGGGTCCTTCCGCCGTTTTGGAGGACACCTTGGGCATATATTGGTTATCTGGTTGTTTTAGTTGCTGCTATATATTGGTTTATGAAGTATTATACCGAGCGTTTAAAACTTATCAATTCATTATCCATAGAAAAGAAGGAGCGTCAATTAGAGCATAATTTTAATGAAGAACGCATGCGCTTTTTTACAAGTTTTTCGCATGAACTCAAGACGCCTTTAACTTTAATTTTAGCACCGTTGGAAGATTTGATTTCAGAGGTGAAATCTATCAAGCATAAAAACAGTTTAACCTTAATTCAAAAGAATGCGAAGCAGTTACTGCAAACCATTAATAAACTTTTAGAATTTAGAAAAGCTAACTTAGGATTGAGTAAATTAAGAATTGAAGAGCATAATTTGAATGCATGTTTGGAACAGTGGATTCTTAATTATTTTCCGCTGGCAAAAAAACGCAACATTGCTTTAAGTTACGATTTGCAGGAAGAACCTATACTGGCCTGGTTTGATTTGGAAAAAATTCATATTATTTTCAATAATCTGTTATCAAATGCTTTTAAATATACGCCTGAAGAGGGTGAAATTTATGTGTCTTTGGTATATGATGAGGATAGTTTTGAAATCAAGGTTAGAGATACGGGGTATGGCATAAGTAAAGCTGAATTAGAACATGTTTTTGAAAGGTATTATCAGTCAAATTCAGTTAAAAGCAAACAAGGTATAGGTATAGGTTTGGCACTTTCTAAAAGTTTTGCCGAGCTACACATGGGAAGCATTCAAATTGAGAGTGAAGAGAAAAAAGGAAGTACCTTTACGGTAGTTATTCCTCGTGATAAATCTTTATTTGTGAATGCGGTTTTGGATACTACTAATACAACTGATAAGGAGGAATATACCGAGATTGAAGAGTGGGTGCCGTTTACAGATCTAGACAAAACGACCAAAACAAAATCTAATTTAAATGTAAGTGAAAACAAGGAATTGGTGTTACTTATTGATGATAATCCTGATATTTTAAAGTATTTAGATGGATTATTAGAAGGAAAATACGATCTCATTTATGCCAATAACGGGGAAGAAGGTCTGGACAAGGCCAAGCGTTACATTCCGGATTTGATAGTATCTGATATTATGATGCCTAAAATGAATGGCATTGAGTTATGTAACACCCTGAAAGAAACTACAGAAACCACGCATATTCCAATTATATTACTCACAGCTAAAGGCAATACAGATAGTATTCAGGAAGGATATAAATATGGAGCGGACGATTATATTGTGAAACCGTTTAGTGGCCAAATTCTACAGGCCAGAATTCGAAATTTGTTAGATGTTAGAAAGCAATTGCGTCATTATTTTTTAAATAGAAATGAGGATAAACCTGAAGGTTTTGGAGATAAGAATTCCTTATTAGATCAGGAGAAAGGCTTTTTAAATAAATTGACGCAGGTTGTACTTGATAATCTCGACCAGGAAAAAATGGATGTCTGGGATGTTGCTCAACATATGGGTATGAGTCGAACATCATTGTTTAGAAAACTTAAGGCCGTCACAGGGTTAAACATTAATCAGTTTATAAGAAAGGTAAAATTAGATAAAGCAGCAGAATTAATAGAGAGTGGAAATTACACCATTGCACAGGCATCTTATGAAGTTGGTTTTAATAACGTCAAATATTTTAGAAAACTGTTTAAAGAACAGTTTGAAAAGTTGCCTTCAGATTTATCTAAAAATAAATAAACGATGTTTGTTATGCATCCGTTTTTTTTCCATTTCAATTCGAAATAAAATGACCATAGAATTTGTGTCAAATTTCATTTAAGCCTTTGAATAAGTACTTAAATCAGAATGTTCTGTTTTTTTATTGCGTTCTGGACATTTTGTATCCCTGTTTTCGTCATTTATTATCCGCTTTGAAAAGCATTTTTGATGCAATTTTGGATTACCTGTTTTTATAAGCACATGTGATGAGCTTATGGAGCAAAAACCAACGAAACTAAAACAGTCATTTTACAACCAAAATGAGAAAAATTATTTTTCTTAAGTTTAACTTTTTCATTATAGCAACTAGCTATTTTCTGTGTATTGTATCCTGTGCCCAAAGCGTTTCTTATAGTTATATCGGGGAAGGTTGGAGCAAGAATTCAGTAAATACAGTTAAGTTCAGGAAAAATGCAATTACAACACATTCAGGATTTCAATTTGTAGCTTATTACGATCAGGATAGCTTTTTGGTGCTGGGAAAGCGAAACGCAGGAACTTCAGTTTGGAATATTGTAAGAACCCAATATCAAGGTAATACTGAAGATGCACATAACGCCATTAGCCTGGCACTTGATGGCGATGGGTATTTGCACGTAAGCTGGGATCATCACAATACCAAACTAAGATATGCGAAAAGTAAATTCCCATTAAGTTTGGAATTAGGTGAAGAATTGTCAATGACCGGTTTACAGGAGGATCAGGTAACTTACCCTGAATTTTATAATTTACCTGATGGTAATATGTTGTTTTTATATCGTTCAGGAGAATCAGGACGCGGCAATTTGGTGATTAATTCTTATGATGTTATCACAAAAACCTGGACTCAAATACAAAGCAACCTAATTGATGGGGAAAACCGACGCAGTGCTTATTGGCAGGCAGCTATTGATGATAAAGGAGTCATTCATCTATCTTGGGTTTGGCGCGAAACTTGGGATGTTGAAACCAATCACGATTTATGCTATGCACGTTCTTTAGACGGTGGAAAAACCTGGGAGAAATCAACGTCAGAAGTTTATAATTTACCTATTACTTTGGCTTCAGCGGAGTGTGCCTGGAAAATTCCCTCAAACAGTAATCTTATTAATCAGACCGCTATAACAACAGATAAAACAGGTCATCCTTATATCGTGTCTTATTGGAATGTAGAAGAGATTCCACAATATCAAATCGTGTTCTTAAAAGATAATATCTGGGAGAAAGTAAATACCGGATTTAGAACAGCATCTTTTGTTTTAGGAGGAGGAGGTACCAAAAGTATACCTATTTCCCGACCTGATATTCTGATTAAAGATGATTTGGTGGCTGTGATTTTCAGAGAAGCGTCCAGAGGAAATAAAGTATCCTTAGCTTATTCTCAGAATTTACAAAGTAAAACCCCCTGGAAAGTGATTGATTTAATAGAGGCCTCAGTCGGTCAATGGGAACCCAATTACGACATCAACTTATGGAACCGTAAAAAGAGACTACATGTGTTTATTCAAAATGTAACACAAGTAGATGGTGAAGGGCTTGCAGACAGGATTTCATCACCTATAAAAACGTTAGAGATAAATAATTTAAAAAAGTTCATAAAGAGAAAAAATAAATAGGAAAATGGTTAAACAGATTTTAATAATAACGATACTTATCGGTTCGTTTATCTCGTGTAAAAAGACAGATCCATTACTGGATAAAATAGATGAGACTTTAAAAACAGCAGCAACTCAATATGAACATTTACTGGAAGTTTTACCTGAGGGTAGATACCCTAAAACATATCACGCCAATCAAGGTGAATTAGAAACAAGTCGTTCTGGCTGGTGGTGTAGCGGGTTTTATCCAGGTTCGTTATTGTATTTAAATGAAGATACAAGTAATCCGGTTTTTCAAGAGGAAATAAAACGTGTGCTAGAAGATTTGCAACGTGAACAATACAACACGACGACCCACGATTTAGGATTTATGATGTATTGTAGTTTTGGAAATGCAGAGCGTTTACATCCATCAGCAGCATATAAAAACATATTAATGAATAGTGCGAAATCTTTGGCCTCCAGATTTAATGATACTGTTGGTTGTATAAAATCCTGGGATTCTTCAAATGATGACTATTTGGTGATTATCGATAATATGATGAATTTGGAATTATTATTCTGGGCTTCTAAATACAGTAAAGACCCTACATATTATGACATTGCTGTAACGCATGCAAATACCACTATGCAAAATCATTTCAGGAATGATTATAGTTCTTACCATGTGTTAAACTACAGTAAGAATGATGGTTCTGTAAAAAGGAAACGCACGGCGCAAGGGTATTCTGATGCATCGGCTTGGGCTCGTGGGCAGGCTTGGGCATTATATGGTTATACGGTAATGTATCGAGAAACTAAAGATAAAAAATATCTGGCCCAGGCCAATGGTATTGCAGGGTTTATTCTTAATCACCCGAATATGCCAAAGGATATGGTGCCTTACTGGGATTTTGATGCACCTGATATTCCCAATGCTTTAAGAGATTCATCGGCGGGTGCTATTATGGCCTCTGCTTTATTAGAATTGGGATATTATGTTGAAGGCGATTTGGCAGAGAAATATATTACGGCAGCTAAAGTCATGATTAGTACATTAACATCTGAACATTATATAGCGCATGATAATAGTAACGGAGGGTTTCTTTTAAAACATGGCGTAGGGCATATTCCTGAGAAAACAGAAATAGATGTTCCCCTTACTTATGGTGATTACTATCTGATAGAAGCTATGATGAGGTATAAACATCACAGGATTTAGAGGTTTGATGGCAATAAGTTGATTCTGTGTTTTTTGCTGATATTGAGGCATAGGATGTAAATCGTCATTTGGACATTTATTACCCTCTTTTTAGTCAGTTTATCCCCTTCTCCTAAGTTTGAAATTTTTCAAATTTGTGATGTTGTTAAAAGTGTCTTTTAGACATTTTATAAATTATAACTAAATATAAAACAAACAAATTATACAATGCGTAAACTAGTTTTAGTTCCATTATGCTATCTATTAATTAATTTAGGTTTTGCCCAAAACAATAAAAACGAATGGGAAAATCCTTCTATTGTTGATAGAAATAAAGAAGAAGGTAGAGCGTCTTTTGTGCTTTATCAAGATGAAACTTCTGCTGTAAGCGGCTTAGTGGAAACATCTGAATATTATCAGAGCCTGAATGGTACATGGAAATTTAATATTGTTAAAAAGCCATCTGAAAGGCTTTTAGATTTTTACAGAACTGATTTAGACGATTCTAAATGGCGTTCAATTAAAGTGCCTTCAAACTGGGAAATTGAAGGTTATGATACACCTATATATACTAATGTAACGTATCCATTTCCAAAGAATCCACCTTTTATTGATGAAAATTATAATCCAGTTGGAAGTTACAGAACGACTTTTAAAGTGTCAAAAGATTGGGCTGATAAAGAAGTGATATTACATTTCGGCTCTATATCGGGTTATGCCAGAATCTTTTTAAATGGAGAGGAAGTAGGTATGACTAAGGCTTCTAAAACAGCTGCAGAGTTTGTTATTACTAAATATTTAAATGAAGGAAATAATGTTCTTGCAATACAAGTGTTTCGCTGGCATGACGGAAGCTATTTAGAAGATCAGGATTTCTGGCGTTTAAGCGGTATCGAGCGTGATGTGTATTTACAGGCAATGCCAAAAACCACCATTTGGGATTATTTTGCTCAGGCAAATTTAGATGATACTTATACAAACGGACTTTTTAACGCTGATATCGATTTAAGACAATTCGGAAAAAAAGCATCTAAACATCAAGTGGCTTCTATTGTATTACAGGATGCTAACGGCAATACGGTGTATTCTGAATCTAAGAATATTGATGCCTCAACCACTCAGGTTAATTTTTCAACTACAATAAAAAATGTAGAGAAATGGAGTGCCGAATCCCCGTATTTATATCGTTACATCATCAAGTTATCTGATAAGAAAAACACCCAGGTTATTTCTAAGAAAATTGGTTTCAGAAAAGTAGAGATAAAAGATGCTCAACTGATGGTAAACGGACAGTCTTTAATGGTTAATGGGGTAAATCTTCATGAACACGACGGAATTAAAGGGCACACTCCTGACAGGGAAACCATGCTCCTAGATATGAAAGTGATGAAGCAAAATAATATTAACTCTATTCGTATGAGTCATTATCCGCATGATCCTTATTTATATGAACTTGCTGATGAGTACGGCTTTTATATTGTCGATGAAGCTAATATTGAAACTCATGCTATGGGTGCTGAAAAACAGGGCTGGTTTGATAAAGAAAAACATCCGGCTTATCTACCTGAATGGGCACCGGCACATTTAGACCGCATGAAGCGTATGTTAGAGCAGGACAAAAATGCAACCTCTATTATTTTATGGTCTATGGGGAACGAATGTGGTAACGGGCCAGTATTCTACGAAGGTTATAAATGGCTAAAAGAGCGAGATAAAACCCGTTTTGTTCAGTTTGAGCAAGCCGATGAAAATGCCAATACCGATATTGTATGCCCGATGTATCCTGGAATTGATTACATGAAGGATTATGCGAACTCTGATAAGCAAAGACCTTTTATTATGTGTGAGTACTCACATGCTATGGGAAATAGTAATGGGAACTTTCAGGAATACCGAGACATTATGAACACCAGTAAAAAAATGCAAGGTGGCTTCATCTGGGATTGGGTAGACCAAGGATTAAAAACAGAAACCGAAGACGGCAGAATGTTCTGGGCTTACGGCGGTGATTTAGGTGGAGCAAATTTACAGCACGACCAAAATTTTTGTGCTAATGGATTGGTGTCGGCTGACAGAACACCGCATCCAGCACTAGAGGAAGTTAAGAAGGTTTTTCAAAGTATTGCTTTTAAGCTAAACGGAAATAATCTTCAAGTTACTAACGAATATAATTTCACCAATCTAGATCAATATACTTTTAAATGGGTACTGAAAGCTAATGGGGCCAAGATGGACGAAGGTGCTTTTGCGGTATCGGCGCTACCAAACGAATCTAAAGATGTGATTTTAAATCTACCGATGTTAGATGGTAATAAGGAATATTATTTAGATGTTTATGGTTATACTAAACATGAAGCACCATTAGTTCCTGCACATCATGAAGTTGCCAGAGAACAGTTTAAAATTGGAGAGCATTCCTATTTTGAGAATAGCCTAACATTTACTGGTGATTTAAAATATGTAGTTAACGATAAAGTATTGTTGTTCTCAAGTGGATCTGTTGAAGGTGCATTGGATTTAAATGCCGGTAAATTAATTCAGTATTCGTTTGCCGATAGTGATACAAAAACGATAACAAATTTCCCGGAACCCTATTTCTGGAGAGCCCCAACCGATAACGATTATGGTAACAAAATGCCAGAACGTTTGGGCGATTGGAAATCAGCACATCAAGATTTAGAAGTTAAGCATGTAGAAGTTGGTAAACAGAATGCACAAGGGCTTCCTGTAAAAGTAGAATTTACAATCAAGAAATTCAATATACCATATACTGTTGATTATCTTATTCAAAATGATGGTTCCATAAAAATCACGGCCAGTATTAACATGGAGGGTAAAGATTTACCGGAGTTACCAAGATTTGGTATGCGTATGGTAGTAGATGGAAGCTTCGATAATTTATCATATTACGGAAGAGGTCCCTGGGAAAATTACTCCGATAGAAATACATCGTCATTTTTAGGCCTATACAACGACAAGGTTGAGCATCAATACACCTGGGAGTATATCCGTCCACAAGAAGCAGGTTATAAAACCGATGTACGTTGGTTAAGCCTTGAAAATTCAGGAAATCAAGGTTTAAAAATAACAGGAATGCAACCTTTAGGCTTTAGTGCTTTGCATATATCTACAGAAAGTTTAGATGGGGGTAAATACAAAAGTCAAACTCATCCAACAGATATTAAAGTCGAAAACGACAAAGTTTATTTACATATCGATTTAAAACAACGAGGTGTTGGAGGCGATAATAGTTGGGGCGCTTATCCTCATAGACCATATCGATTACACGATAAACAGTATACATATAGTTACCAAATAAAACTATTCAGGGATTAAAGGAAAATTAGAGCTCCTGAAGCTCATTTAAAATAACTAAACTAAATAATTATGACATGAAAACTAAACCAAACCAAACCAAGATTTTTTTTGATATCAAGTTTCTTAATAGAAGCAATGAATATTAAAACCATTTAAACAAAAACTAATTAATATGATAAAACTAATTAAAATGAGAAAAGTCTTTTTTTCTTGTCCTGAATTTGATTTTAAGTTCAAATTGGTCGTACTCTTCTTATGTGTGACTGCTTATCAAGTTCAAGCAAACGAAGGAAAAACGGTAGATTTCAAGAATGAAATCCAGAAACGAACCATAACAGGGGTTGTTAAAGATGCTACCGGAATGGTGTTGCCTGGAGCTAATGTTTTAGTGAAGGGAACTACAAAAGGGGTTATGACAGATTTTGATGGAGAGTTTCAATTGGATATTGAAGATAGCGCCAAAATCTTAGTGGTTTCTTATGTGGGTTTCGAAACACAGGAAATAGTTATAGGAAGCAAATCGGTATTCACTATTGTACTTAATGAAAACAATGAGGCTTTAAAAGAAGTCGTTGTTGTTGGTTTTGGTACGCAAAAGAAAGCCAGTTTAGTAAGTTCAATTACTACAATATCACCTAAAGAGATTAAAGGGCCCACAAGTAACTTAACCACAATGATGGCGGGTCGTGTTTCAGGTATGATTGCGGTTCAAAGAAGTGGTGAACCGGGAGCTGATAACTCTGATTTCTTTATTCGAGGTTTAGGATCTTTCGGGTCAGGTAAGGTTAACCCGTTAATCTTAATTGATGGTATTGAGTCAAGCACGACAGATATGGCACGTTTACAGCCAGATGATATTGAAAGCTTTTCTGTATTAAAAGATGCTGCAGCTGCAGCAGTTTATGGTGCTCGTGGAGCGAACGGGGTCGTATTAATTACAACCAAAATGGGTAAAGCAGGAAAAACACAATTTCAGTTACGTAGTGAAACGAGAGTGTCTTCTAACACCAGAAACTTTAATTTTGCCGATAATATTACCTATATGCAATTGGCTAATGAGGCTGCTTTAACCAGGGATCCTCAGGCATCATTGCCCTATACTCAAAATAAAATATACAGAACATCTATAGGAGATGATCCATATTTATACCCAAGTAATAACTGGGTAGATGAGTTAATTAAAGATTATACCATTAACCAAGGATTAAATTTTAGTGCGCAAGGTGGTGGTGAGAAGGCTAAATATTACATTTCAGGGACTTATAATGTTGATAATGGGGTGTTAGATGTAGATCCTATTAACAATTTCAACAACAATATCAAATTACGAAACTATTCCGTTAGAAGTAACCTAGATGTAAATTTAACACCTACAACCAAAGGTATAGTTCGTGTTTACGGACAGTTTGATGATTATAACGGACCTGTAGGAGGCGGCGCTCGTATTTTTAACTTAACCTTATGGTCTAATCCGGTTAAGTTTCCAAAGGTGTATCCTTCTAGTTATTTACCTTTTATAGATCATCCTTTATTTGGAGGTGCACAGGCTACAAATAATAGTGGTTCTGCCATATTAATAAACCCATATGCTGAAATGGTAAGAGGATACCAAACAAATAAAGCTTCTACTATTCAAGCACAGGTTGAAATTAAACAAGATTTGGCAGGAATCACCGAAGGTTTATCGGCCCGTGCCATGGGGTATGTGCGACGTTATTCATATTATGAAGTTGCAAGACAGTATAATCCGTTCTTTTACCAAGGGTATATAAGTCCGTTTTCCGGAGAATTAGAACTGGATGTTTTAAATGATGGAGGACAAGGAAGTGTAGGGGTACCAGGAACCGAGTATTTGGATTATGCTGAAGGAAGGAAAGATTTAGATTCTCGAATTTATTTAGAAACGGCTATTAACTATAGTCGCGTATTCAATGAGAAGCATGCCGTTTCCGGGATGTTGGTTAACTTATTATCAAGTTACGAAACGGGTAATGCCGGAAATGTACAAAACTCATTACCAAACAGAAACCACAGTTTGTCAGGACGTTTTACTTACGGATATGACGATAGATACTTATTTGAATTTAACTTTGGGTACAATGGATCTGAGCGTTTTGCCAATGGAAGTCGTTACGGATACTTTCCGTCTTTAGGGTTTGCTTATCGCGTGTCTAAAGAAGATTACTGGGATGGATTAAGAGATGTGGTATCTGATTTTAAATTACGTTTTACTTACGGTCTTGTGGGGAACGATGCTATTGGAAATGTTAATGACCGTTTCTTTTACTTATCAAATGTAAATTTAAATGATGGAAATTATGGTGCTGTTTTTGGAGAGCAATATGGATATTACAGACCAGGGGTGTTTACCTCTCGTTATTCAAATCCTAATATTGGCTGGGAAAAGTCAAAGCAAACTAACGTAGGTTTCGATTTAGAATTATTTAATTCCTTAAACCTTATCGTTGATGTATTTAAGCAGAATCGTACTAACATTCTTCAGGAAAGATCCAATATTGGAGCTACCTTAGGTTTAACAGCTACACCTGCTACTAATTTTGGAGAAATGGAAAGTAAGGGTTTGGATGCTTCTTTAACTTACGACAAATCGTTTAATCAAGACTGGTATACACAGTTACGAGGTAATTTTACATTTGCTACCAATGAAATTCTAGTGTATGATGAAGTGTCTTATCCAGATGACCTAGCTTATCGTTCAAGAATAGGAAATAATGCAAATCAAGTTTATGGCTATATTGCCGAGCGTTTGTTTATTGATGATAAAGAGGTAGCAAACTCACCAACACAATTTGGTGAAGTTAGAGGAGGAGACATTAAGTATCGTGATGTTAATGGTGATGGAGTTATAACTTCTAACGATATGGTTCCAATTGGATATCCAACAACTCCAGAAATTGTTTATGGTTTTGGCGGTACATTAGGCTATAAGAATTTTGATTTCAGTATCTTTTTCCAAGGGGTAGCGAGAACATCTTTATTTATTAACCCACAGAATATTTCACCATTCGTTATCAATGGAAGTGCCCAAAACGGCTTGTTAAAGGTAATAGCCGATGATCACTGGTCTGAAGCAAATAGAGATTCCTATGCTTTCTGGCCAAGGTTAAGTGATGAGTTCATTGAAAATAATAACCAAACTTCTACCTGGTGGATGCGTGACGGATCATTTTTAAGATTAAAAACTATTGAAGCAGGATATAATTTCCCGGAGAAATTTGTGTCTAAAATAGGCATGCAATCGGCAAGACTTTACTTCAGTGGTAATAACCTTGCGGTTTGGAGTAAGTTTAGATTATGGGATCCTGAAATGGGGGGTAATGGTTTAGGTTACCCTATCCAATCGGTGTATAACTTAGGTTTAAAAGTAGATTTTTAAAAATAAAGGTATGAGAACTATAAAGAAAAATATAATAAAACAAGGGACACAAAAGCTATACAAGGCTTTAGGGTTGTCTGCCATGGTTTTGTGCCTAATTGGTTTAGAATCATGTGAAGAATCGTTTCTGGATGTAGTTCCAGATAACGTGGTAACAATAGATCAAGCATTTAAGTTGAGAAATGAGGCAGAGAAATATTTATTTACTTGCTATTCATATCTGCCTAAAAACGGGGATGCCATTTATAATATTGGATTTTTAGCAGGAAACGAAACCTGGATAGCACCTAATGATGCGGCTTTAAATAGTTATGCCTTTGATGTGGCTCGAGGCTTACAACGTGTTTCTGCTCCTTATATGGATGCATGGGAGGGGCGTTATCAAGCAGCTGGACCTAGTGATCTATATCCATTATTCGATGGGATCAGACATTGTAATGTGTTTATTGAAAACATGGAAGATAGGAGTAATGTTCCGGATATGGGAGAGGCAGAACGTTTAAGATGGATTGCTGAAGGTAAATTTTTAAAGGCCTACTATCATTATTATTTAATGAGAATGTACGGGCCAATTCCTATTATCCGTAATGTTATTCCTGTGGACGCGCCAGAAAGCGAAATTCAGGTAGCAAGAGAGCCTATTGATGAAAGTGTTGATTATCTGGTAACTTTACTTGACGAAGCTGCTGCAGGTCTTCCTCCTCAAATTGTTGATACACAAAATGAATTAGGTCGTGTTACAAGACAGGTCGCCTTAGGTATAAAAGGAGAACTTTTATTGATGGCTGCAAGTCCATTATTTAATGGAAATACAGATATGGCAGGGTATACAAATAATGATGGTACACCATTATTTAATACAACTTACGACCCTACGAAATGGCAAAGGGCTGCAACTGCGATTAAAGATGCAATTGATGTTGCTGAAGCTAACGGCCATAAAATTTATTATAAAAACGATTTTACTTTTGATATTTCCGAGACGTCAAAAACTAAAGTTCAAATTAGACAAGCTTTATGTGAGCCGTTCAATGAAGAGGTTATCTGGTCTAACACCAATAGCCGTACCTATTGGTTACAGCGTATCTGTATGATGCCGTTATCAAATGTAGTACCTGCAAGGGAGGCGAGAATGATTTTCTCACCAACCATAGGATCTGCCTCTAAATTCTATACTAAAAATGGTGTGCCAATTGAAGAAGATAAAACATTGGATTTTTCTGATATTACAAAATTAAGAGAAGCAGGAGCGGAAGATGCACTTAATATTTATCAAGGTTACAGAACATCAATCTTAAATTTTGACAGGGAGCCACGTTTTTATGCTGATTTAGGATTTGACGGCGCTATTTTCTACAAGCAGGATAGTAATGCCGATGAAACTAAATTTCACATAGAATCTAAATTCCAGGATTATGCAGGTAGTTTTGATGCTTTCGATTTTAATATTTCAGGGTACTTTATCAAGAAAGTAGTTAACTGGGAGTATAACTTTAATAGCGATGGTGGCGGATCATATAAAGAGTATGCCTGGCCTGAAATGAGGTTAGCAGACTTATATTTACAATATGCAGAGGCATTAAACGAGGTATCAGGTCCAACAGCAGAAGTTCTTGAGTATGTTGATGCTATCCGTGCACGTGCCGGATTAGAAGGTGTAGCAACCTCTTGGCAAAATTATTCTGTTAGCCCAAGCAAGTATACAACTAAAGAAGGTATGCGTGAAATTATTCATAGAGAACGTACAATCGAAATGGCTTACGAGGGTAAGAACTTCTGGGATATCAGACGATGGAAAAAGGCAACCAGAGAATATAATGCGCCTGTAAAAGGATGGAACGTTTTTGGAACAAGCGAAAGTTCTTATTACCAAGTGTTGACTTTATACCAACAACGTTTTGTGTCGCCAAGAGATTACTTCTGGCCAATTAATGAAAATACGCTAATTCAAAACCCTAATCTGGTTCAAAGTCCAGGTTGGTAAAAACATAACCATTATGAAACAAAATTTTATAAAATTCTCTTGGATCTTGATGTTGGCTGTAATTGTTGTTTTATCTGCATGTTCAGAGGAGCAAGGCCCATCACCATTAGAAAATAATACAACACCTCCGGGGATTGTGGAGAATGTTGTTGTTGAGAATTTACCGGGAAAGGTAAAATTAGAATATACACTACCAAGCGATAAAGATTTATTGTATGTTGTAGCACGCTATACATTAGAAAATGGAACGCCAATGGAAGTAAAGGCTTCATATTACCAAAATTCAATGGTTTTAGAAGGATTTACAGGGCTTTCTGAAGAAGAAGTTGAGATTTATGCCGTAAACAGAAGTGAAACCGAGTCTGCCCCAGTGACTGTAACTGTTGCTCCGCTAGAAGCTCCAATTTTTGACATTTTCAGATCACTTGAAACTAATGCCGATTTTGGAGGGGTTCGCATTAATGCCTTAAATCCAACAGAAGAAGATATTGCCGTATTGGTGATGCAAAAAAATGTTCAAGGAGACTGGGAACCTTTAGCAACAAGTATTTATACATCGGTTGATACCATTTCAAGAAGCATTAGAGGTTACGATCCAGTACCTCAGGATTTTGCTTTTGTAGTTAGAGACAGATGGTTAAATACAACAGACACCTTATTTACTGAAATTACTCCAATTTTCGAGATGCTAATGCCCAGAGAGGAGATGCTCCCTGTTACCCTACCAAACGATGCTGAGTTAATTGCATCCCATACCGAGGTAAGAGATTTATTTAATGGCGGAACTTTAGAATGGTTTGATAGTTATTTTACAAGTAGAACGATAGATGTAGGGAATCATTTAGTAACTTTTGATATTGGAAAACAAACCAAATTAAGTCGTTTACATATCTGGAATTTCTCCGAACCTATTGGAGGACAGAGATTGTACTACTATTTGGGAGCCATGAGAAAATTCAGAATTTGGGGGGCTAACGAGTTAAATGACGGTAATTTAGAAGATGGTACATGGACTTTAATGGGAGAATATGAAATTACTAAGCCTTCTGGTTTGCCTTATGGTCAAGAGGATAATAATGACCTGATAGCAGCGCAAGACGGTGCTGATTATGAAATAGACATAGAAAAACCTGCAGTACGTTTCCTTCGTATAGAATGTCAGCTAAACTGGGCAGGTGGTCAGTATATGGCAGTTTCAGAAGTTCAGGTATATGGTAACCCAAACCTTTAATTTAATAAGATGAAGACAATGAAAAAATTAAAGCATATCATCATAGCAATATTTGCTATAAGTATCGTTCTGGGTATCTATTCATGCACAGACGATACCGAGTACCTTAAATTTACCCAAGGCGGTGAGATTTCATATACGGGAGCTATAGATTCTTTACAAATTTATCCTGGTCAAAACCGCGTTAAGGTGGAAGGACTAATTATTGGTGACCCTAAAGTAAGCGAAGTGCGAGTATACTGGAATAATAACAGAGATTCAATATCAGTTCCGATAAATAGAACTCAAGGAGTTGATGAAGTTTCTATAATTATTGATGGTCTAGAAGAAAACGTCTATAATTTTGTTGTAAGAACCTTTGATGATGAAGGGAATAGTTCGATAGCTGTTTCTCAAACAGCTGAGGTTTATGGAGACCGTTATATAGCGTCATTATTTAACAGACCTTTAGAAAGAAATGTGCTCGTAGGAAGCGAATTGGTTATAGGATTGGCAGAAATGGATTTAAGTTCTGGAGTATTAGGGTCAGAATTTGAATATACATCCACATCCGGTGAGACAAAAACCATCTATGTAGATATTGCTGAAGAAAGTCTAACCATCTCAGATTTTGAAGGGGGCTCAACTTACCGTTACAGAACGGCTTTTATTCCAGATGACGCATCTATAGATAACTTTTTCACAGCTTACGATGAAGTAACTCCTATACCAACACCCGTTTTAGGGAATGCATCTGTACCATTTATTGCAGAAGCAACAGATGGTGGTCGTTGGGGAACCTTAGCAGGTCCTTGGATAACTAATGCCGCGGCTAAAAATCACGGTAGCTATGGTGGCTGGGATGAATGGAATGGGAATATATTTAACTTGGAGTCAGGATGGGGCTCACCATGGATTACCAATGGTAAAATTCATCAAGTAGTACACGCTGAAGCTGCAAGTTATATGTTAAGAGTACAGGTATTAAGTACTAATCACGATTCTAATCCTGATGGTGCGTATTTTGTTATTGCAAAAGGAAATACAGGATTGCCAAATGTTGAAGATGTAACTACAGCTCCTGAAGTAATAGGTTATAAAAGAATAGGTGCAGCCGGATCTTACACGGTTTCATTTACAGTTGACGAAGCTACAGATATTTCTGTAGGTGAGATTACAACTCAAAATGGGGACTTTTTCTGTAACATCACTTCTTGGGAAATACAGGTAGCTAATTAAATTAATGTTGTTTATATTTTAGTTTAAAGAGAAGAGGGTGATTTTTTTGTCTTCTTCTCTTTTTTATTAAAAACAAAGAATATGTTTTCAGTAAAGTTTCTTTTTATCGTCTTTTCATTGTTGACCATTGTTTCCAATGGGACACAAACATTTTCTATATCACCTATTAAATTCAATCAAACGAACATAAAATTTACAGATACAATCAAACCTATTGTTTTTCTGGATTCAACAAGTTTTAACAACAAAAAGGTATTTGAAAAGCACTGGAATATGTTGTACCCATGGGGGGCAGATCATAATGGTACAGCACGGATGTTTCCCGAAAACATAACACTTAAAAAAGGAGGAATTCTACAGATTAACGCAGTATGGAATCAGGGTAAAGATGAAGGTAAAAGCAAATCTGATCCGCATTTACCAATTGCTTTTCATTCCGGAGCAGTTCATTTAAAAAAGCATATTACTGTTACCGAGAAATTGGCTTATTGGGAAATTAGTGGTGATTTTCAGGCGCCTACCCATTTTGGTGCTTGGCCAGCGTTCTGGATTACCGGAGCTGAAACCTGGCCACCAGAAATCGACATGCTGGAGTTCAAAGGAAGTTCTACTTGCTGGCAAAATACAGTTACCGGAAAAGATTGGAGAAATACCATCTGGACAACGGAAAAAACAGTAATAGATGATGCTCCTAGTACTTGGCATCATTACAAGGTTACTTTAGAGTATTTGGATGAAGTGAATACTCGAGTAAAGATGTATATAGACGGAAGTTTAAAATCCGAAGAAATAAAGGACTATAGCCATAAGCCATTCTGGTTAATAATCAATTTACAAATGGAAGGTGCTAGTGGGCAAACTAAAGAATCAGCAACAGTAAAAAGAAAGTCAACGCGCTTTAGAGCAAAGAATATTTATGTTGCAGCTACACCTGATAAATCTAATTAAAATGAGTTTATATAAATGTAAAAATGAAATAGTAGCGTGTGTTTGGTGTTTATTAACCTTATTCTCTTGTTCTTCAGATGACCATCAAGGACAAAATAATACAAACGAACCTACAAAAGAGATTACACTTCCTGTTTTAGAAACCAGCACAATAGAGGCTGTTGAAGCCTTTAAGGCGACTTTATGGGGCAAAGTTATAAATAATGGAGGAAGTAGTATTTCAGAACGTGGTATTTGTTACAGCATAAATGAGAACCCCTCCTACAGTGATAACTATGAAAAAGCAGGTTTTGTAAAAGGTAGTGGTGAATTTCAGGTTAGTTTACAAAATTTGCAATCAGGAACTACCTATTATGCTAAAGCTTATGCTGTAAATGAAAAGGGCATAGGCTATGGTAATGAAGTAAGTTTTTCATCTCTCGATATTATTGCACCGACTTTAAAAGTGGGAGAAATCAAAGTTGCCGGGGCCCATGATATATGGCTTGATGTTAGTGTCCCTAATCAAGGAGATTTACAGATAGAAGAAATAGGATTGGTTTACGGAACTACAAATAACCCAACTATAGAAGATAATATAGTTACTAGAGAAGATGTTGTATTAGATTTTAAGGCGAGAATACCAAATTTAGAGCCTGAAACTTCATATTATATTAAAGCATATGCCAAGACTTTAAATGGCATTACCTATGGTGATGAAGTAACCATGGCTACAATAAAAAAAGGTAATTTTACCTGGGCTTTTTGGTGGGAAGATAAGAATGAACCAGCTTTCGGTAGACTTAGGGAGGCTTTTGACAAAGCCGCGTGGTATTATAATAATTTTACTTCTATAGAAAAGCATGTGAACGTAAATTATAATACCGGTACACCAACTGCTGATGCAAATTTTGATGGCTGGATTAATTTTGGGGCAAATCCAGATTACCAAAGAACAGGTACAGCCATGCATGAAATGGCACATACGGTTGGTGTAGGAACGCATGCGAAATATTGGGAACTTATGAAAGGAACTTGGCAGGGCAACAGAGCTAATGAAATACTACAAATGATGACTAATGACCCTAATGCAGAAATAAAAGGTGATAACACACATTTTTGGCCTTATGGGATAAATGGAGCACATGAAGATGATGGGTCAGAGATGTTATACATAATTCATGCTTTAGTTCTTCAGGGAATGAAAGCTGATGGTTTACCCAATAAATAGAAAAGAGATAAAAAAATATCATTTAATAGATCAATGAATACTTATAGATTACAATTTTTAAAAATCGTATTGATTAGTTTTTTTACGGTTAGTTTTTTTTCATGTAAAACACAGCAGACTTATACGTCATATTTATTCTCTTATTTTACAGGAAATAGCGGAAATGAAGAAGCTATACGCTATGCTTTAAGCAGCGATGGCTACAATTATTATGCACTTAATGGCAATCAACCTGTTATTGATTCGAAAGACATCAGTTCTACGGGAGGTGTGCGCGATCCGCATATTTTAAGAGGAGCAGACGGTAAGACCTTTTATATGGTTGTTACCGATATGGTTTCAGCCAAGGGTTGGAGTTCCAACAGAGCTATGGTGTTAATGAAATCTTCAGATTTAATTAACTGGACGTCTACCGTGGTTAATATTCCTCAAAGCTATCCAGAGGAATTTGGCGATGTCGTTCGTGTTTGGGCACCACAGACCATTTATGATGACAAAACAAATCAGTATATGATTTACTGGTCTATGTTGGGTGAAAAAGGTCCGGATATTATTTATTATGCTTATGCCAACAAAGATTTTACAGGTTTAGCGACAACGCCTAAGCAATTATTTTATAGTCCAACCAACAGTGCCTGTATAGATGGTGATATCATATATAAAGATGGTAAGTATAATTTATTCTTTAAGAATGAAAGCCATGGTGGAGGTATTCGAAAAGCGGTTTCTGATAAACTAACAGAAGGCTATGTGCAGCAGGATGGTTTTTACGATCAAACCGATGCGGCTGTAGAGGGATCCGGGATTTTTAAATTAATAGACTCCGATGAATATATTTTAATGTATGATATGTACACATCAGGAACCTATCAGTTTACCAAGTCGAGCGATTTAGAGCATTTTACTGTGGTTGATGACAATATATCCATGAATTTTCATCCGCGTCACGGAACGGTAATTCGAATCACAGATCATGAGAAAGAAGTATTATTAAACCAATGGGGAACTTTAGATAAAAGTGCTTTTGTAAGTTTTAATGGCGAAGGTATCAGACAAAATAATGTTGATATAAATGATGCAGATGGGACCATTTATATCCCGGTATTTTTAGGAACAGACATCAGTAATTTAGATTTAAAAATTGAAACCATTCCTTGGGTAAAAGTATTAACCACAGGCCCTCAGGATTTTTCAAGCGGCGCAGTACATTATACTATTGAAACTGCAGGAAAACAAAAAACATATAAAGTTTCAGTTCATGAGGATAATAATCCGGTGTTAAATGGTTTTTATGCCGATCCAGAGATTATTTATTCAGAAAAAACGAAGAAGTATTATATCTATCCAACAAGTGACGGATTTAATGGCTGGTCGGGAACGTATTTCAAAACCTTTTCTTCTCCTGATTTAGTTAACTGGACCGATGAAGGTGTTATTTTAGATCTCAAAAAAGATGTGAGTTGGGCTGATCGACATGCCTGGGCGCCATGTGCCATTGAGAAAAAAGTTAATGGGGAATACAAGTATTTCTATTATTTCACGGCTGCTCAAAAAATTGGTGTGGCTGTATCCGACAATCCGGAAGGCCCTTTTGTCGATTCAGGTCAGCCTATTATAGGTGAAAAACCAGAAGGTATTAATAGAGGTCAAGAGATTGACCCCGATATTTTTACCGATCCAGTTTCCGGGAAGAGTTATTTATACTGGGGTAATGGATATATGGGAGTCGTAGAATTAAACGACGATATGGTATCGGTTAAACCAAATAGTTTTAAACGCTTAAATCCAGGAGGAACTTTTAGAGAAGGTACTGAAGTGTTCTACAGAAATGGAACTTATTACTTCTTATGGTCTGAAGACGATACCAGAAGTCCGAATTACCGTGTTCGATATGCTACAGCCGATTCACCACTGGGGCCATTAAATATTCCAGACAACAATTTAATTTTAGAAAAAAGACCTGAAAAAGGGATTTATGGTACAGGCCACAATAGTGTTATTCAAACGCCGGAAACCGATATTTGGCATATTGTTTATCACCGATTTAATCGACCTAAAGGAATTACGATGGGTGATGCGGCTGGATTTAATCGTGAGGTATGTATCGATAAATTAGAGTTTAATGAAGACGGAAGTATTAAACCCGTAGAACCAACCATTTCAGGAATTACATCAATGGATTAAAAAAACAGATACCATGGGTAAACATATTTTCGGTTTAATTATAATCTTAGGTAGTTTTTACAGTTGTAAATTTGTAAACGGTGAAGCTCCAAAGGATAAGGATTTAAGCCCCTATTTGATGGTGTATTTTAAAGATGATGATCATAGTTTACACATGGCTTTAAGTACCGACGGTTATAGTTTTACCGATGTAAATCAAGGAAAAGCTATAGTTGCCGGAGATACCATTGCAAGTCAGAAAGGCATTCGTGATCCTCATATTTCCAGAGGCCCAGATGGTTCGTTTTATGTAGTGATGACTGATTTACATATTTTCGCAAAGGAACAAGGTTATAGAGAAACCCAATGGGAGCGTCCCGGAGAAAAATACGATTGGGGAAATAATCGAGGCTTCGTTCTCATGAAATCTTATGATTTAATTCATTGGACGCATAGCAACTTCCTTTTTGATCAGGCCTTCGAAGGGTATGAAAACATAGGTTGCGCCTGGGCACCTCAATCCATTTACGACTCTAAGGAGAAGAAAATGATGGTCTATTTTACCATGCGCATGTATCATGGGCTAACTAAAATGTATTATGCTTATGCCAATGAAGATTTTACAGCTTTAATTTCTGAACCCAAATTGTTGTTTGAATATCCAGATGAGAATATTCAGTTATTAGATGCCGATATTACGTTAATGCCAGACGGTCGCTTTTGTTTAACCTATGTGGCACAGGAACATCCTATTGGTATAAAAATGGCCTTTTCCGACCATATCAACGCAGGGTATGAATATCAAGACGCATGGATTGATCAGGAACCCGGTTCTTGTGAAGCACCAAATGTGTGGAAACGAAATGGAAGCGATACCTGGGTATTGATGTATGATATATACAGTATCAATCCGCATAATTTTGGTTTTATTGAAACCACTGATTTTAAAATGTTTAAAGATTTAGGGCATTTTAACGAAGGCGTAATGAAAACAACCAATTTCGCTTCACCTAAACACGGGGCTATTATTTCAATAACAAAAGACGAGGCTTTACGACTGGCAAAGCATTGGGGCATGTCTTTATCATTATAACAGGGAGAATGAACATTTTAAAATTAAAAACATTAATTGCCTTAGTTTTTAGTACATCTTTTTTAAATGCTCAAAGCAATACCTTGAAAGCTTATTTGTTTGCTTATTTTGAGGGAGCAGCAGAGCACAGAAAAAGTGAAGAACAGTTGCGTTTTGCAATAAGTGATGATGCTATAACCTGGAAGGCCTTGAATAATAATAAGCCTATTTTAAATTCGGATGTTATTTCGCAATCGGGAGGTATTAGGGATCCACATATTTTAAGAGGAGAAAAAGGAAACACTTATTTTATTGTTGCTACCGATATGTCTACTGCGTCAAACGGTTGGAAAGAAAACCCAGGAATTGTTTTGCTTAAATCTGATAACTTAGTAGATTGGCAACACAGCACCATTAATTTATCAAAAGATTATCCTGAAAAATTCGCTCAGGCTTATTGGGTTTGGGCTCCACAAACTATTTATGATGCAAAGGCTAAGAAGTATTTAATTTATTTCACAGTAAAGTTTAGAGATGATGATAAGCTGGATTTTTATAGTGCTTTTGCCAATAAAGATTTTACCGGATTTGAATCTGATCCAACATTAATGTTTAGTGCGAAAGACGGCGCTATTGATGGGGATATTATTTATAAAGATGGTATTTATCATTTGTTTTATAAAGGAAACACCAAAGATAAAGACGGAAAGGAATTTGAAAATGGTATTAAACAAGCAACCAGTACATCCTTGCAAGGGCCATGGACAGAAAGCTTTGAGTATATTGATTTTTATGCCGATAAAAAAACAACTGTAGAAGGCTCTTCTGTATTTAAATTGAATGATTCTGATGCGTATATTTTAATGTACGACCTGTATTCCAGTGGACGCTATGAGTTTCAACGAAGCAAAGATTTATATCATTTTACTCAAGAACCAGAATCGTTTACCAAAGATTTTCATCCGAGGCATGGAAGTGTGATTGGAATAACCGCTAACGAGTTAGAAAGACTTAAAAATAAATGGGGAGATATTAACGAAAATCCAAAGCAATATATAAATCAAGGAAACCCGATTTTCACCCATAAATATACAGCAGATCCAGCGGCTTTGGTTGTGAAAAACACCTTGTGGTTGTATACCGGTCATGACTTTGAAGGTGGTCAAAAAGGGTACAAGATGAAAGACTGGTGTGTGTTTTCTACCACCGATATGGAAACCTGGATGGAGCACCAAATACCTTTAAAAATAACAGATTTTTCATGGACTACAAGTGGTGATGCTTATGCGGGTCATGTGGCAGAAAGAAACGGGAAATATTATTGGTATATCAGTACCAACTGGACAGGAATTGGTGTAGCTGTTGCAGACAAGCCGGAAGGTCCGTTTAAAGATGCTTTAGGGAAACCTTTATTAACTAACAACGATTGTTTTGCTTCCACGCACTCCTGGGCCTGTATTGATCCTGCTATTTTTATTGATGACGAGAATCACCCCTGGATATTCTGGGGCAATGGTCAATGTTATTATGCCAGGCTGAAAGATAATATGATTGAGATTGAAGGAGACATAAAACAAGTTAATTTTGAAGGATTTGAGTTTACTGAAGCCCCATGGGTTCATAAACGAAAAGGGAAGTACTATTTAACCTATGCCACGGGTTTTCCAGAGAGAATAGCTTATGCCATGTCAGACAGTCTTGAAGGTCCTTATGAATACAAAGGTATTTTAAATGAAATAGCAGGAAACTCTAATACGAATCACCAAGCCATTATTGATTTTAAGGGAGAATCGTATTTTATCTATCATAATGGAGGCATTCAAACTGATGGCGGTAGTTATAGTCGTTCGGTTTGTATCGATAAACTGGAGTATAATGAAGATGGTACAATTAAGCCTATAGTGATGACTACAAAAGGGGTTAGTAACTAAAAGCATAAACTAAACAACCAAAATGAAATTAATTAACCTATTTAAAGTATTTACCATAGTGATGCTCCTAGTCGCATGCGGGAGTGACGAGAAACAGGAGAAAACAAATTTTAAAGACTGGGCAAAAACGCCCCCAATGGGTTGGAACAGCTGGGATTGTTTCGGGCCTTCGGTCGTTGAAGCAGAGGTGAGAGCCAATGCTGATTATATGGCTAAGTATCTTAAAGAGTATGGTTGGGAATATGTAGTTGTCGATATTCGTTGGTACGCAGATAATCAAACATCAGGACACTATAATAAATATGATGAAACCGATTTCATTATTGATGCATATGGACGGTATATGCCGTCTCCAAAGCGCTTCCCTTCTTCTGTAAACGGAGCGGGATTTAAACCTCTTGCCGATTATATTCATAGTTTAGGATTGAAATTTGGAATACACATTATGCGTGGCGTTCCAAAGGAAGCCGTATTCAATAAATTACCTATAAAAGGTACCGATATTACAGCAGATCAAATTTATTCCACAGAATATGAATGTACCTGGCTTCAGGATAACTATACTATAGAAAAGGATAAATCGGGAGGGCAGGAATACTATAATTCTATTTTCGATTTATATGCTTCCTGGGGGCTGGATTTTATTAAAGTAGACGATTTATCACGTCCGTATCATTCTGATGAGATTGAAATGATACGAAAAGCAATTGATCAAACCGGAAGACCTATTGTATTAAGCATGTCTCCGGGAGCAACACCAATTAACGAGCATGCTCATGCAACAGCCCATGCTAACATGTGGCGTACTATTGATGATTTCTGGGATAACTGGTCACAATTAAACTATTCCTTTGAAAAGTGTGCCGAATGGGCTCCTTATATTTCGCAAGGTGCCTGGCCAGATGCTGATATGTTGCCTTTGGGAAAATTTATTCGAGGCGAACGTGCTACCAATCGTTACACCAAGTTTACAAAAGATGAACAATATACCTTAATGACACTTTGGACCATGTTTAAATCGCCTTTAATGTTTGGAGGTAATTTGCCGGATAATGATGCCTTTACCAATATGTTGTTAACCAACAAAGAAGTCCTTGAGGTACACAGTAAATCGATAAATAATAAAGAATGGTTTAATGAGAATGATCTTATAGGCTGGACGGCTGATAATCCTGAAAGTGACGATAAGTTTGTTGCTCTTTTTAACAGTTCAGGAGACGGTTTTGTATCTACAAAGAACTTATTATACCGAAGTGGAACGGTATCTCATTTAACTGATGGTTTTGGTGAATATATTGATGTTGAGTTACCAAAAGGGAGTACAGATTTATATTTAATCGTTAATGATGGTGGCGATGGTTACACATACGATCATGCCAACTGGATTAACCCAATTGTTCATTTAGAACATGGAAATCAAGTTAAATTAACCGACTTATCTTGGGAAGAAGCCTTTGCTGGATGGGGAACAATAGGTCTCGATAAAAGTATATCTGGCGGTGAGCTTAATGTAAAGGGGACCGTTTACGACAACGGTATAGGGACCCATTCGCAGTCTATTATTCATTATAAATTGCCAGAAAACAGTATACGATTTACGGCTTTTGGAGGTTTGGATATTGTAGGAACCAGTACTAAGGCAGGATCGACGGTAGAGTTTATGATTTCAACTGAAGATCCTAAAATTATGCATGAAGAACCAACAGCCATTCCTATTGATTTGGAAGCGCTAGGGTTTTCGGGGGAGTGTAACATCAGAGATCTATGGAATCATAAAGATTTAGGAACTTATTCCGGTTTAGATTTTGTACCTACGATTAATTACCATGGAGCCGGGTTGTATCGTATTTCACCAAAAACCAAGTAAGACATGTTTCAAAAATTGAATTTAAACAAGACTGGTTTTACCTTTATGGTAGCAGGTCTTTTTATAGTTTTAAATAGTTATGCCCAAAGAAAAGTCAGGTATAATATACCTTTAGATTCCATACGATTAAGTGACCCTGCTATTTTAGCTGATAAAGCTTCTAAAACCTACTTTATGACAGGAACAGGGGGGATGTTGTGGAAGAGTAAGGATTTAAAATTTTGGGATGGGCCTTTTCATGTAGCAAAAACGAATCCAAATTCCTGGATGGGACCTAATCCCATGATTTGGGCAGCAGAACTGCATGAGTATAAGAATAAATACTATTATTTCGCCACGTTTACCAATCGCGATGTGAAAATTGATACCGTAGGTGGAAATGTAATTGAACGTCGAGCAAGTCATGTTTTAGTTAGTAATAAACCTGAAGGACCTTATCTGCCCATGGAAGATGAAACCTATTTGCCAGCTGATAAACCGACTTTAGACGGAACGTTTTGGGTAGACAGCGTTGGAAAACCTTATATGGTGTATTGTTACGAATGGTTACAAAATGGTAATGGAACTATGGAGAAAATTGAATTAAAACCAGATTTAAGTGGTTCAATTGGAGAAGGGCAATTATTATTTAAAGCCAGCGATTCGCCTTGGAGTCGCGAAAAAGATGAACACGGTAACGACAAGCCGAATAAAGTTACCGATGGTCCTTATTTATTTAAAACGGGAACAGGTCGTTTGGGAATGATTTGGACGAGCTGGATTTACGATGTCTATACCCAAGGTGTGGCCTATTCTGAAAGCGGAACTCTAGACGGACCATGGCTTCAGGAAACAGATCCCATAACACCATCAAATTTTGGACATGGCATGTTATTCAAAAGTTTCAACGGGAAGACTTTATTGTCTGTACATAGCCATAAAAAAGTTAATGACAGAACGGTACGAATTCCACATTTATTTGAAGTGGATTTAACCGGTAATAAACTCAAGGTAATAAAACCTTATATTCCTTAGAAAAGAATCCGAATGTGGATTTAGATATTTTCACCTTTCATACCTAAAAAAGATTAAGGAAGTATCCATCTTAATAGAGAACTTCTAAATGAGTATGAAGCAAATAGTTCTGTAAAAAAAATAAAGGTCGATATTTAGAATATATCGACCTTTAAAATAACTTGTTGAAGCTTTTATTATTTTATAAACTTAATGACTTGAGTTTTACCTTCTATTGTAGCTCTTAATATATAAGTTCCGCTGTTTAATGAAGATACATCAATAGATTTAGAGTCTCCAAGTGTAATATTAGGAATAACCGTTCTTCCAAGTAAATCGTAAACTGTTACTTTAGATATTTTTAAGTTAGTATTTATATTTAAAATATCAGTAACAGGGTTTGGGGACACTTTAAATGATAAATTATTTTTACCAGGAGTATTGGTGCTTAACGTAGACATATTATATAATTCAAGATTATCTAGATGTACTTCTGTTGCAAAAGTAGTGTTCGTTACAAGATCTGCACTATTAAAAGTAATCGCTAAATTGCCAACATTGGCACCTGTAGTAAATTGGTATGAACCGGTTACCCAAGTATCAGAAGTATTGATTTCTAATAAATTACTACTGTTGTCATCAAAGGTAGCGTCTCCATCAATTAGTTTTAATGCAACGTAACCTCCTACAGTTTTAATTTTGAATTGTATACCATATTGGGTATTAGGTTCATATGTGATGTTGTTGATGTCGAAAGCAGCGCCGCCATCGCCATATTTTCCAGTACTCGTTACTGTCATTAGAGCAGAAGTCGCTCCGCAAGCGCCATCTTGATTAATAGCAACAGCAACATTTCCCCAACCCCCATAATTAGATCTATCCATCATTGTAGGATCTGAAATTAAATTTAGGGTTGCATTTAAAGGGGTGAAACATCCTGAATCTATTGATGCAATTATATTAACTAGTTTTGATGTACTATCTGAGGTAATATTGATATTTTGATTAATGATGTTTGCATTGGTATCCCAAGTTGCAGTTATAGTTGTGGGTGTTGATGCCGTAGCATACGAAATGGTTGTAACGTCTAAAGTAATGCCGGTTGGAGGTGTTAAGGTGATGTTTTGATTTAAATTATTACCTGTAACCTCAAAAGTCAGTTGTGTGTTAGATTCATTAAATGATAATTTAGACTTAGAAACGGTAATGGTTGGCAAACTGGCATCTATATCATATATCTCTAAATTATCTAAGTATATAAAATCAGTTTCTGCGGAATTTACAAAACCGTCACAAGACATAAATAGAAACTGTACATTTCCTGAAGCATTAGAACCGGCCATAATAGTTTGGTCGAATGTAGTCCAGCCTGTAGTTTGTGGGATGCCAACAAGATAAGTCGCAGATGAATGATTGTTGGTGTCAGCTAAATCCCAAATATTAGAGGGTAAGTGAAAATTGAAAGCATTGCTAGCTGCTGTTTCATTTTTAATCGAGGCGATAATACGATATCTGTGTCCAGCTACTATAGGTATACCTGAGTTATACTCTAATACCCCTCCATTAGGGTAACAGTTGCCTTTTAAATATAAACTACCGGTAGTATCATCGATACAAGAGTTTTCGGTAGATTTTGGGTCAAAATTTGTCCAGCCTTTGGTCCATCCTGTTTGAGAAGCAAAATCTCCATCAAACGAAGGGTTTGCAACTTGGTTAGTGCCTCCAGAATATGTAGGAGAGTAGCATTGTGCATTAGCATGGAATGTAATGCCTAGTAATAAAAGCATTACTACTAAAAAAGATCTAGTAATTTTTTTCATTTTGAATTTAGTTTAAAATTAATATTTAGTTTATTGTTGGTAATAAATGTATTCTCGACATTTATTGTCTAAAATTAATCGAGAACTCTCTGATTACTGGGGTATAAATCAGCTAAATAACGGTTATTAAATGTCCAAAATGTTTTTGTCCTTGAATTTTATGGAGTATTTCTCTTTTTTAGTGAATTATGGTTTGATTACAATGTAATACTATTTTTAATGAACTATTAGTCCTTTATTTGTTTGAAAATTTTTCTTGTCTTGACAGTACCATTACTATAGATATCTTTAATAATGTAGAGTCCATTTTTTAAATTTGAAAAATCGTTTCCTAAATATTGTCCTGCAAGATTATAAATTCTTCGTTCAGCAAGTTTAAAATTATTCACATTTTCAACTTTTTCTGTGCTTAAGGCGTTTTTAACATGATCCAAAATTACAGGATCGATGCCCCTACGAGTTGGAGATACTTCATTTATACTACCATCTTCATTAAAATAAAGACGGTCAATACAAATTTCTCTATGAATACCAGGATCTGTATTTAGATAGTCGGCATTAATACGATGATAAACAATATACCATTCGTCTCTATCAGGAATTTGAAGGATTGAATTATGACCTGTACCGTAAATACGGTTTGAGGCATCCTGTCTTATAACAATTGGTTGTTCAGCAACTGTGATTGGACCAAGGGGAGAGGTTGATGTGCCATAAGCCACATGATAGTTAGCAGAGCCGGTATCATCAACAGACCATAAAAAATAATACAAGCCTTCTCTATAAAATACATAGGCGCCTTCACGATATGCATAAGTGGTCAGATTGCCTCCTACAGGAGTTATAACTTGAGAGGAATTTGGCTTGATAGACATCATATCCTCATTAAGTTCGGCAACAGCCATAAAACCATTTCCATAGTAGAAATAATTTTTTCCAGAAACAGGATCTTCAAAAACGTCACCATCTATTAGTTGTCCACTATTTACACCTGAAGGTAATGCAGATATTAATGGTGTTCCGGAATCAATAAAAGGTCCTAATGGGTCTTCTGCGACAGCCACTCCTATTTGTTTTGTACCCGCATTACCACTAAAATAATAGAAGTATTGATAGTTATTATTTATTTTCTTCTCAATAATGGCAGGAGCCCATGCATTTCCTGATGCCCAAGGTACCTGGTTGCTCTTTAAGTCAAGTATTTCTCCTTCATTGGTCCAGTTCACTAAATCTGGAGAAGAAAACACATTAAAAGTATGACTCCCCCAGCCAGGAGCGCCATCGTTGGTTGGATATATGTAAAATCGTCCTGTTTTTTCAGAAAATAATATTTCGGGGTCAGCGTGAAAGCTTGAGATTACCGGATTAACTTCTATGTCTGCTGAAACTGAATAGGTAGTTGTAGTTCCATTTTGGCTGAACAGGTAATTTACAGCACCATTGCTAAAGTCCTGAGGGCCTTCAGGTAAAATTTGGGTACCAGGTGAGGCGTACAGTTCAGGGTTGAAGCCAGAAAGATTTGTACCAAACTTAACGCCTAATTTTAATGTTTTAAGATTGTTATCTAAATAGAAACCATTCTCCTTAATGCTTTTATTTCTGGCACCTTCAGGAGTAGGTGTTAATGCTGAACTGGGCCATTTTTCTACTAACCTAGCAGCCTCCTCATTAGAGATTGAAATGGTTGTACCATGTCTGGCATTTATATTATAATTATCTTGTACAAACCTAAAATCTTTGAGGTTCGATGAGCTGCAGTATTGATAATGTCCACTAGTATAGCAATCGTACATGAGTATCCAGTTATTGGAATCAATTAATCTAAAAACACCTGAACCTTCAACAGCTTTGTTGGTTTGTTGTAATGAGGGAGAAGGTATACTCCATTGCGAACCCGGTTCCTGACCATTTGTTGCAGTAAGTGAAGATGAGGTTACCTGACTTATACCACCTAGGGCTTCATTTTTAAAAAACATATAATACAATTGGTCTTCTTCATTAAAAACAATGTCACCATCAATAGAAGAAGTGCCACGATCGAAAAGTAGCTTAGGTGTTCCAATTAAATCTGTAAAATCATCATTTGCGTAACAGTAGTATATTCTGTCGTAAGGACTTGTTGCGTCATTAGTCCATAATGAAAAGTATACCATATATTTTTCAGCTTCAGGATCATAAATAGTCTGGGGTGCCCAAACACGTAGTACATTGCTCCATTCGTCAGGCCACTTTGTAGGGAAATTAACTGTGGAATGTGTCCAGTTTATTAAATCGTTTGATTTCAGTAAAACAATACCTCTATTACTATTCCAACCTTCACTGGATTTCATGTCGGTAACTACCATATAAAAGGTGTTGCCATCTTCGCCTCTAAGAATGTGTGGATCGCGTACACCTTGTTTAATGGAAATAGTGTCGGAATTTATAATTGGTTTTCCATTATTTAAAGGGGTATAATTATAGCCGTCATTACTAATCGCAAAACGAATTTGTTCCCCATTAGTGTCATTTCCAGTGAAATAGGAAAATAAATAGGCTGAACGATTCTCTTTTTCAGCGATCCAAACTTCAAAAGTTTTGCTGGCTTTTTCTTCTCCCTTTATTAAAGTGGCGGTTAAAATAACACGTTTCTTACCTGAACCATAGGGTGATAATTGTTGTATTTGACCAATATTATTAAGATAATCAGGTGCGTCAGAACTCCAAATTACTAAGGATCCCTGTTTGGTTTTTATTGGAAGGCTTATACGTTCTCTGATGTTGTTTGTATTCCCCATAATTGTTAAAGCTTCTAGATCTTTTTGAACACTTTCAGCATCAGAATATGATGGTAGAACCGTAATAGCGAATTCTTTTATAATAGATGTATTGTTTAGCGTTAAGGTTGCCGTTAACGTTAGTGTTTCTTGATTAGAACCAATTGCTGGACGGGTTACAATACCAGTACTAGAAATGAGATTGGTGTTTGAAGACTGCCAAATTACTGTGATACCATTATTCAATAGTTTAGGTAAAACTAAATTGGATTGCACACTATCTGCTTCAGGAATTAATAAATTATCATAAGCTTCGGTAAGCAGCAAATTATCTAATGTATTGTTTAATGGCTTAATATTCTCAGAAAGACTGGTTACTTCCGTCTGGTTTAAAGCTCCACTATATATGATAAAATTGTCATAGAGAGCTGTTTTTAAAAATTGGTCTCCCACATAGCAAGAACGTCCTAAAAAGTTATAAGCTGTAGAACCAATTGAATCCGGATTGATAGGAATGGAGCCCTGTGCTTCTAAATTTCCATTGATATATATTTTACCAACGCCATCAAGCTGGGTATATGTGAGATTTATCCATCGGCCAGTTGTTAAAGGTTGATCAATAACTAAAGAAGATTCGCCGGTCCAATGGGTTTGTGATATGGTATAGCGAGAATTATTAGCTCCGAAAAATATATTTCCATTTTGAGAAGTAGCCATATTTGTGGAATTGGCAAAGGTCCAAACGAAATTACCTAAACCTGTAAGAGGATATGAACTCGAAATAAACAGATTTGTAGATATACTAAAGTTATCTAGTTGATTAATAATTGTTCCAAAAGAGGATCCAAAGTCAAAATACCCATTATTATCACCTAATGATAAAACGTAATTTGTACCGTATGGAATTAATTCAGCCCCGTTTTGCAGAGAGCCATTAAACACCCCTGATGAATCATGAACTGTGTTAAAATTATATTGTGCCAGAATACTTGTCTGCCCGCCAGAGTTTAGGAAATACAGAAATGGAAAACAAATAATTACCGAATTAAAAAATTTTAAGAATGAGTACTTCACGAGAATGTCTTTTTTATTGATAGTTTGTTGGTTTAGGCAATATAAAGGATAATTGTACACTTATGACACAGCATTTAAAGATTGGACATTTTATACCCTGTTAAATAACATTTTATACCCTGTTTTTTGTTAAGGCTGTAGCGAAATTTGTGTGTACCGTTATAAGTGTGTTTTATTCACTTATATAAACAAAATCCAATTAAAATATAACTAGATGTTAAAAAAATACCTGCTTTTAATAGTTTGCTTTCAATTATTTCCTTCTGTTTTTCTTGCTCAATCACCTTTAAATGTTTTTACAGAGGAAAATTATGGCGGAAATACTCAGTCTTACGAAATTTTTACTATTTACAAGGACTTAGGAACATTTGACAATAACATTAAATCGTTTAAGTTAAGGCAAGGTTATATGGCTACTTTCGCGACAAGTTCTGATGGTACTGGTTATAGTCGTGTGTTTAGAGCAGATGACTCTGATTTGGAAGTAGCGACTATGCCTGCTTATTTGCAGGGAACAGTTTCTTTTATAAGAGTTATGGCATTAAATGATTTTGTAACTAAAAAAGGCTGGGCCGGCTGGGTTGCTGACGAAGTTAGTGCAGTGAACGCAACTTGGCGTTATGATTGGTCTGCAGGAGGTGCAGGAAACGCAACATTAGAGTATGTGCCCATAAAACAAAATTTAAACTGGCCAAGTTTTGGTGAAATTGAAAGTAAGCCGAATGTTACTCATGTATTAGGTTACAATGAACCAGATCGACCAGATCAATCCAATATTTCTCTTGAAACGGTTATAGCTAACTGGAAATATTATATGCAATCTGGATTACGACTAGGAGCGCCTGCGTATTCTGATCCATATAATGGATTATGGGGCTTTATGGGTGAAGCAGAAGCTAATAATCTTCGGGTTGATTTTATTCCAATACATTCTTATTGGTCTAGAGATCAGCAAGATTGGTCATGGCGTTTAGATGATGTATGGAATGCATTTCACCGTCCAATATGGATTACAGAATGGAATAATGGAGCGAACTGGACTAATGAAGCCTGGCCTAGTGGAAATCGTCTAGCTACTGATGCCAATGTTCAAAAACAATTAACTGATATTACGTATATATTAAATATTCTAGAAAGTAAACCTTATGTAGAGCGTTATTCTATCTATAATTGGGTAGAAGATTGTCGTGCTATGATATTGATAATTAATGACTGCTGGAAGTCAAATAACCCTGATTGGCAGAATTATGAATGGTTAAAAACTGCTCCTGTAATTTCTACATGGGTTGATGATTGCGGAGAGAACACGAAAGTGTTAACGCCAGCAGGCGTATATTACCGAGATCATGCCTCAGCTAAAGCTTTTAACCCTAGTTCGGAATACGTACCAACATGGAATCCATTAAAAGAGAATTTAACATTTACTGTTTCTGAGGATTTTCAGAGTGTTACAATTAATTGGGATGGCAACAATGGTGAATTGGTAAATAAATACATTGTTCAGAGAAAATCAGGCTTCTCCTGGGTTACTATTTATGAATCTACCGATTATACAATTCTTAAAACAACTCCTCAGCCTATGCCTGCCCAAACAACAGAGTATCGCATACGGGTAATAGGGAAAGATAATACAGAAACTTCTCAAAATACTTTTTTTACTGTAAAATCAATAGCAGAGGCTCCAGATGATTTGTCAGGTCAGGCCATTTCTGCTAAAAAAATTAGCTTAAACTGGTCTGCTGTAACTAATGCTGATGCATACAATATAAAAAGATCTGCGACCTCAGGAGGAAGTTTTGAAACAGTAGCGGCATATGTTACAGATTTAAGTTATTTAGATACGGGCTTAGAGCCTGAAACAACTTATTACTATAAAATATCTTCTTTTAATACAGGGGGAGAAAGTCCGGATTCATCACCCGAAATAATGATAAAAACTATGACATTAACAGCTCCTGATGAAATCACAAACGTGTTGGTAGGCTCAGGAGACGCTCAGGTTAAAATGAAATGGGATGTAATTGAAGATTCTCAATATGAAATTCTAAGATCAGAATCTCAGGTGGGACCTTTTGAATCTGTTGTAATAACAAATTTTGAAGTACCTGAATATACAGATTTAACAGTAGTAAATGGGACAACGTACTATTATAAAGTAAGGGCTTTTAATGAAGCAGGCCAGACACCCGATTCAGAAGTTATGATATCAACACCAAATTTAGGTCAGCATACTTATTTCAATTTCAATGAAAATTCAGGAACCAATCCTTTTGATCAATGGGGGATTCATTCAGCAAACTTATTAGCAACAGCAGGGTGGAATGATGGAAAAGAAGGAAGTGGTATTTTGTTGAACGGTTCATCATCTTCATACGTAGATATAGAGGATGGAATTATTCAGGATCTAACCGATTTTACTATTTCTGTATGGGTACAACTTGGTGCTGCCTCAAATTGGTCCCGAATATTTGATTTTGGAACAGGTTCAAACGTTAATATGTTTTTAACCCCACAAAATGGGGGAACAGGAACATATCGTTTTGCAATAAAAAATGGAGGAGCAGAAGAACAAATTAATACCTCAGTATCCCCGGTAGTTGGGGCCTGGACTCATGTCGCGATTACAATGGAAGGATCGCTAGGAATCATGTATATAGACGGCGTTGAAGTTGGTAGAAAGGAAGATTTTAGCCTTAATCCTTCTTCCTTAGGACATACAACTCAAAATTACATTGGTAAATCACAATATCCCGATCCTTATTTAAATGCCACAGTTGATGAGTTCAGAATTTATAATAGAGCATTAAATCCTAGTGAAGTGGAAAGTTTGAAAAGCAAAACATTACATGTGGATTATGAGAATTTAAAGTCTCTTGGAGTTTATAAGTTTTATACTTCTAATCAATCCTTATTCGCTTTAAATTCGAGTCGTGTAAATGCAAATTATCAACTGTACTCTATTTCAGGTCAATTACTTTCTCAAGGTAAAATGAATGTAAACGAGACCGTTAATTTAGGTTATTATAGAGTAGGTATATATATTGTAAAGGTAATTGATAGTTTAGGAGAAGTTAGTACTGTTAAGGTTTTAGTCAAATAATTTAAGGTTTTGATTTTATATGTTTATGGACAATACGTACACCATTAAATAACAATTAATAACCTACCTCTTTTTCAAATAATTAAAACATTTGTATTAGCCATTTTAAGTGTCTGAAGGATGCTCAAAAAAACAAACTAAACTTAAATAAAATGAAAAAAGGTAATTTGTTGTTAATCTTTGTGTTACTGTGTGTTTTTAAATCAAAAATTAGTGTCGCTCAGATTGCAAGTACAAGCTATCATTTAAAGGCTCAACCTATTTATGATAGGTCGGTTATTTTTGATGTAAATGGTACGGGTGTATCGAAACCTATAATTTGGGGGCTGGATTTAGCCTGGCTTTCAGAAGGAAATATTCGAAGAGGTATTGCTTTTATGGATAAAGAAAATGTTGGAGTAATTCGTTCTTCATTTATGCCTACAAATCCATTGTTAAATGATCAAGAACTTCAAGGAGATGCTCTAACTAATACTAACTTAAGAATAAACATTATTAAAAAACATATTGGTTCGGGAGCAAATGTTGTACTCAATAGTGATCATCCCAGTGTTGATTCTTATTTTCAAGGTAATGCCTCGAATTGGGCTAAATTAATTGAAGTTACAGCTAAAATGCACGAATCTGAGGGCTTTAATATTGTAACTGTTTCTCCATTTAATGAGCCGGATTTAACAGAAACAGGGCAAGGAACCCTACAGGATTTTTATAACATTTGCGGCATTATTAAAAATAACAGTTATTTCGATAATATTCGTGTTTCAGGGGGTAATACACTCAATCCTGATGTAGCCTTGAACTGGTATGATTATTTGAAATCGAGATTAGATGAAGGTAATACACATCAGTTAGCAGGTAGTTTTGATAACTATGCCAGTTTTTATACAGCGGTAAGGGCTGACGGTAATCATGCAACTAATGATGAGTTACACAATGTCATGGAAGCTATGGTTGGTGTAGAATACGGTTTACAAACAGGTATTTGGTGGTATACGGCAGAGTATGCAAGAGGAGAGTTTTGTAAAGCAAGTAATGGAGTTCGCTTAGGGTATGCCGAGCATCGTCCCAATTGGACTTCAGCATCTGTTTACCGACATCCCAATGGTAAAGTGCAGGCTTTTGGAGGGACTTCAGAGCGACAAGCTATAACGACTAAATATTGTTATGTGTCTAAAAATCAGGCCGTTTTTTTTGATGGGTATGGTCCGCAACATGATTATGTCTTAGAATTACCAGGAGGGACAGGCTATCAACAAGGACAAACTAATGCGGAACGTGTTATCAACATTACATGGGGAGATGACATACAGCCTATTATTAATGGCAGATATAAGCTTATAAACAGAAATCAAACTAGTCAGGTGCTAGATGTTAATGGAGCTGGCAGTACAGACGGAACTAATGTTCAAATCAAGGAATATTTGGGACAGACCAGTCAGCAGTGGGACGTTATTCCTGTGAGTTCTCGAATAGGAGGAGATTTTAGTTATTTTTCTATTTCACCAGTTAATGCTCCAGATAAAACACTAGATGTAAATAACTGGTCTCTTGATAACGCAGGAAATATTCACTTATGGACCAATGCTTCAGGAGGTAATCAGCAGTGGTATTTAGAGTATCAAGATGACGGATGGTTTTTAATAAGAAGCAGGCACAGTGCTTTATGTCTCTCTGTAACTGGAGAAAACAATTTTGATGGAGCTAATGTTATTCAATATGAATATAACGGAAGTTTAGGACAGCAATGGCGTTTTTTACCTGTTGATGCTCCAATAGAATTTGATGCTCCAAGTGCTCCTGCTAACTTAGAAGCCAGTATAAATCCAGAATCTATTCAATTAAATTGGACCGCAAGCCCTGAATCTGATGTTGAAGAATATATTGTTTACAGATCAGAATCTTCAGGAGGACCTTATAATACCATTGCACAGCATATTACAGGAACCTCTTTTGTAGATAATACGGCTACAAGTGGAATTACTTATTATTATGTTGTAAAGTCTAAAGATTATTCTTTAAATCGTTCAGTTAATTATTCTAATGAAATCTCAGCAATGTCTAAAGGGAGCCATACTCTTGTCGCCCAGTATAAGTTTGAAGATAATTTAGAAGACAGCTCAATTAATTTGAACCATAGTGCTAGTTTTGAGACTGTAAACTACGTTGATGGACATAGCGGAGGAAAGGCTCTTTCTTTAAATGGGATGAGCAATTTTTTTCAATTGTCACCAAATGTAGCCAATTATAAGGAGATAACTATTGCAGCTTGGGTGTATTGGAAAGGAGGCAATTCCTGGCAGCGTATTTTTGATTTTGGAAATAGTCAATCAGAGTATATGTTTTTAACCCCAAGTTCAGGTGGAGGTCAATTACATTTTGGTATTCGAGCAGGAAGTGCCGAACAAATTTTAACGGCATCAGCATTACCAACCGGAGAATGGGTTCATGTAGCTGTAGTGCTATCTGATTCTAAATCATCTTTATATGTTAACGGAACAGTTGTGGCAGAATCAGCGAGTATTACCACAAGACCAATTCATTTTAAGCCAGTTTTAAACTACATAGGAAGAAGTCAGTGGCCAGACCCATTGCTTAATGGTAATATAGATGATTTTAGGATATACAATTATGCATTTGAACCAAGTCAAATATCAGCATTACATGATGGAACACTTGCAGTTGATGATGTTAAATTGCAAGACAAGGTCCTTATTTGGCCAATACCAGCAAGAGATGTTCTTTATGTAAAAATTAAATCTTCAGCTATAGCAAGACAAACTACTTTAACTGTTTACGATTTAAATGGCAGACCATTAATCAATGGAAGTATAAAAAATGGTTTGGAGGGAACTCTAGATGTTTCTAATTTAGCTCAGGGGGTGTATATTTTGAAATTGAATAATAATTCAAAATCTTATATAAAGAAATTTATAGTAAAACATTAGAAAAATCTATATGAATTTTAAGAAGGAAATAGTATTTGTAGTATTATTTATAACCATGAACTGGAGTTTGTTTTCACAGAGTAATACTGAAGTTTTTAAAATTAAAAATCCTGATTATGAATTAAGTCCATACACAGGCATGACTAAGCAGCATTGGAAAGATGCTGCTTTATTCTTGCTTGAGGGGGCGTTTAGTTATATAGATAATCTGGATGATTCAATGAAGTTTCCTAAGCAACCAGGTAAAAGCTATCCTCATGAAGAAAGCCGTGTGCCTACTGAAAAACTTGAAGGGCTTTGTAGAACGTTATTTGTTGCGGCACCTTTGTTAAAGGAAAGTCCAGATTTGGTTATTAATGGCATTCACGTTGCTGAGTATTACCGATATCAAATAGAAAAATTAATCGATTCTAGTAGTGAATCTTATATTATACCCAGATCAAAAAATGGAGGACCAAGTCAGAATTTGGTGGAGTTTGGTGCCTTAGCATTATCCATGTTTATTAGTCCTGATGTACTCTGGGAACCTTTACCTCAATCAACTAAGGACGACTTAGCCAATACAATGATAAGTTACGGCGATGGACCAACAGTAGATTCTAATTGGAAGTTTTTCAACATTTTTGTATTGAGTTTTTTTAAGGAACAAGGGTATCCGGTAAATGAAAATTTACTAGTTGAATATTTAGAAAAATCATTAACGCATTACCGTGGTCAAGGCTGGTATAATGACAGTCCGGCTTACGATTATTACAGCATGTGGGCGTTTCAAATGTACGGTATGATTTGGTCTGAATATTTTGGAAAGCAGTATTATCCGGAAATAGCAGATAAATTTATCAGCAATTTTAAAGATTTAAAATATCATTACCCATATCTGTTTAGTGAAGATGGTAAAATGATTATGTATGGTAGAAGTATTAGTTACCGCATAGGGTCTATTATTCCATTTTCATTAATGGGTTTATTAGAGGATAAGCAAGACATCAATTTTGGTTGGATGCGTCGTATTTCTTCAGGAGTGATAAAACAGTTTTTTACACATCCTGATTTTATGAAAGATCGCGTACCCACATTAGGTTTTTATGGAGCTTTCGAGCCTGCAGTACAAAATTACAGCTGTCGAGGTAGTGTGTATTGGATGGGCAAAGCCTTTTTAGGTCTGTTGATACCGGATGATAATCCTTTTTGGACGGAGACTGAAAACAACGGTGCCTGGGAAGAAGCATTTAAGTCAAATGAAGTTTACAATAAGTTTCAGGAAGGCTCAGAAATATTAATTACCGATTATTCAAATATTGGAGCTTCAGAAATACGTGCCTGGTGCCATGAAAAAGTGAAAGACGATTGGCAGAAATTCCGTTCTACAGAAAATTACAACCGACTGTCTTATAACAGCGCATTTCCCTGGCAAGCCGATGGAGCTCATGGTGAAGTGGCCATGAATTATGTGGTTAGAAACAAAAATAATGAATGGGAAGCCTTCCGATTATATAATTTTAAAAAGTTTGAAGATGGTGTGTATTATCGAGATGTAGTTTTAGAAACTGATAAAAATATAAAATTCAGTTTGGCAGATATTCCTTTAACCAATGGTATTTTAAGAGTGGATCGAAATGTAAGCGGTAAGCTAACTTCTTTACGATTGGGGCATTATGCATTACCAGATTTAGGTAAGGGCATAACAACAACGAAACGGCAGATTCAAGGTCGAATGGCAACTGTAATAGACAACGGAATTTATCAACTAGCTATGATTCCGGTAATGGGATGGGATGAAACCGAAGTAGTTTCCACCGAAGGTTTACATCCTGAAAGTAGACATAGTAAGGTTGTTAATGTTTTAAAAACTGAAAGTGTATCAAATACACTTAAGTCGAAAAATTATATTACCTTGATGCTTTGGAAAAGATCTGGAGAGAAATGGACCAAAAGCCAATTAACACCAATTAAGAATATTAAGCTTTTAGAAAATGGAGACATTGACATTAAAATTAAAGGCTCAGGAACAAAAACGATTAACTACTAAATCTATTTTTTATTTAAGTATTTGTTTTGTTTTTTGTTGCTTCTTCCGAATTAATGCCCAAACGTTTGACCGAATAGAGGCCTATGCAGGATTAGGTTCTGTGGAAAATAACAATGGAGCAGCCTTAGCTGATTATGATGCCGATGGCGATTTAGATATCTTCGTGGTTGCGAGAGCACAGGACCTTGCTGGAGATGAATCTACACAGAGTAAACTATTTCGTAATAACAACGATGGTACATTTACAAATGTTACTCTTAATTCTGGATTAGAGAATTTATTTCCTGAAGGAGAAACCGGTGAAACTTCAATAGCATTTACAGGTTTTAAATTTGGAGCCTTCTGGGGTGATTATGATAATGATGGGTATCCCGATTTATTTATGACGCATACCAATAAAATGCAATTATTTCATAATGACACTAACGGTAAATTTAAGGAGGTTACCGTTGAGGCCGGCTTCAAGAAATATAACGATTGTATAAATACAGGAGCCACCTGGTTTGATTATAATAAAGATGGTTTTTTAGATATTTTTATAGCCGACTGGGATAGCGATTGTGAAGGAAATAGACTTTATAAAAATAATGGCGATGGCACTTTTTCAAATGTCAGTAGTATTATCCAAGGCGTCAGTAGCAAGCATTCGTATCAAAGTATACCATTCGATTTTAATGGTGATGGCTGGCTGGATTTATATGTGGCTAACGATTTTAATCCGGGGCCTAACGATCTATTTATAAATAATAACGGCACGGGTTTTACAGAGCAAGCTACAGCTTATGGATTAGATACCTCCCGAGGAGACATGGGAATCACGATTGGAGATTATAATAATGATGGCGAATTCGACATTTACGTTACGACGATTGGGGATAATGCTCTATTTAAAAAAACATCAACAGGAAACTATGAAGATTTAGCAAGAGTATTTCAAATATATAATGGCGGCTGGGCCTGGGATGTTTCTTTTTCTGATTTCGATTTAGATCGCGATGAAGATCTTTTTATAGTAAATGGATTTGATTATCCGAATTCCGGAGATAGGCATAATGTGTATTTTGAAAACACATTGGAAACCGGTATAGAAGGTTTTACAAATAGTTCGGTAAAGACCAAGCTTAACGAAGAGGCTATTAGTGTTACCGAAGCTGTTTTTGATTATGATAACGATGGTGATTTAGACATCTTTGTAACCAATAATGATGGAGCGTCATTTTTATATGAAAATAAGCTAACCGATGTTAATCAACCGGCAGAAAGTTTACATTGGTTTAAAGTGAAACTAGAAGGAACAACCTCAAATCGGGATGCCATTGGAACAACCGTATCTGTAACAACAGCCAGTGGAACATTATATCGTTATTATTCCGGTAAAGGGTTTTTATCACAGCATTTAAAACCGGTGCATTTTGGTTTAGGAACTGATGCCAATATCATAGAACTTAAAATTACCTGGCCATCCGGATTGGTAGAAACTCATACGAATATTCCGGCTGATAATACTATTAAAGCTACTGAGGGTAATGGTTATCAAATTCTCGATATTCAGCCTAGTATAAAGCCTTATGGTTGCACCAATCCTAATTCGTGTAATTATAACCCCAATGCTACAATAAGCACAGGACTTTGCAGTTTTTTAGAAATAGGTAACATTACAGGTGTTATTAAAACACACAAAAATAGTATTGAATCTTATAGTGTTTCTGTAAGTTCAGATGTAACTTTAAATTGGCAAATAACAGGAGGAGAGATTGTAGAATCACCAAGTAAAGGTAATATTATCGTAAAGTGGGGAACGGAAAGTACAGGCACTATCCTTTTAACAGCCTTTAATGCAAAATGTATAAGTGAATCTCTAGAATTATCAGTGACGTTATTAAATGAAAGTGTTAATTTCCAGGAGCATTCGATCGCCCGCTTATGGAATGAGACGTTATTGTCTTTAATACGAAAAGATTATGCGCGTCCTACGGTTCATGCCCGAAACCTGTTTCATACCAGTGTGGTACTGTATGATTCCTGGGCATTATACGACGATAAAGCCTCAACCTATTTAATTGGGAATAATTTACATGGATTTCAAAGTGCATTTGAAGGGTTTAAAACTACCGAAAACCTTATTGAAGCCCGAAAGAAAACTATAAGTTATGCGGCCTACAGGTTGTTAAGTGAACGATTTGCTCATGCACCAAATCCGAGTTTGTCACAACGTATTTTAGATGAATTTATGGCTGGTTTAGGTTATGATATTTCCATTACCGATACAGATTATACCACTGGAAATCCTATAGCTTTAGGGAATTTTATTGCCAGTGAGATGATTGCTTATGGGCTTCAGGATGGCTCTAATGAAATTAATTTGTATGCGAACCAGTATTATCAACCGGTAAATGCGCCTTTAAGTTTAACTTATCCGGAGGGTATTGCAGAGATTAATCCAGACCGTTGGCAACCATTAAGTTTTAATAATTTTATCGATCAGAGCGGGAATGTAATCGGTGGTGTTACCCCAGGATTTTTAAGTCCGGAGTGGGGAAGCGTGCAGCCGTTTTCCATGGAAGAATCATATAAAACCACCTATTCACGAGATGGCCATGAGTATCAGGTGTATTACGACCCTGGTGCACCACCAGTAAGTACTTCCGAAGATTATAAATGGTGTTTTTCGATGGTTTCGAAATGGAGTTCGCATTTAGATCCCTATGATGGTGTGTTGTGGGATATCTCACCAAAATCGATGGGTAATGTCCCGGTAGACCATTTACCGCTTGAGTATGCCGATTACAAAAACTTTTACAAAGAATTTGAAGGTGGCGATATTGGTGTAGGTCGCTCTCGAAATCCAATAACGCAGCAGCCTTACCAAGAACAACTTGTGCCACGAGGCGATTACACACGCGTGCTGGCGGAATTCTGGGCCGATGGGCCAGATTCAGAAACGCCACCAGGACATTGGTTTACCATTTTAAATTATGTCAACGATCATGAGCTGTTTACCAAAAAGTTTGAAGGCGAAGGTAATATCTTAAGCGATTTAGAGTGGGATGTAAAAGCCTATTTTCTCATGGGTGGCGCGATGCACGACGCTGCTGTTGCGGCCTGGGGCGTGAAAGGTTGGTATGATTATATCAGGCCGATTTCAGCCATTCGCTATATGTGTGAAATTGGTCAGTGTACCGATACGAGTCAGCCCAATTACAACCCCGACGGTATCCATTTGCAGGAAGGACTAATTGAGATTGTAAAAGAAGGCGACCCTTTAGTGGGAATAAATAATGAACACCTTGGAAAAATAAAACTCTACGCCTGGAAGGGGCACGATTTTATAGTAGACCCTCAAGTAGACGAAGCAGGCGTGGGGTGGATCCTGGCTGAAACCTGGTGGCCTTATCAGCGTCCAACGTTTGTAACGCCACCGTTTGCAGGTTTTGTATCCGGTCATTCCACGTATTCCAGAGCGGCTGCCGAGGTGATGACCTTACTCACCGGTGATGAGTATTTTCCGGGAGGTATGGGAGAGTTTATAGCTAAAAAGAATGAATTTTTAGTGTTTGAAGAAGGACCTTCGGTAGATGTCACGCTGCAATGGGCCACCTACCGGGATGCCTCCGATCAGTGTAGTTTATCAAGAATCTGGGGCGGTATCCACCCACCAGCCGATGATATTCCAGGACGTTTTATGGGGATTAAAATCGGACAGAAAGCCTTTAGCTATGGTAAACGGTATTTTGAGGGATCGGCAATACCTGTTGAAGATTTATCTGGCGACTTGAAAGTGTATCCAAATCCGATAAGCACATCTGCCAATGCCATTTCGGTATCAAACACCACAGTAACAGATAACTTTCAACTGTTTGATATTAATGGTAGGTTTTTACAAAACTTAAGCCACATTTATAACGAAACGACTAAAACATCAGAAATACATTTTGCATCCACCTTATCTACAGGTGTATATGTTTTAAAAATCAATAATACTTCCAGGAAAATTGTGGTGATTAACAGGTAAAGTCCGTACCAGATACCATCAAAAAACGCCCGACAAATTGCCGGGCGCTTACTTTCATTAATTAACCTCTATTTTATCTCGTGGATAAATTCTTCTTTTTCTTTTCGGTATTTTTTTAGGTTGACGTTCCAATCGTTTTCAGCATCACGATACCCTAAAGCAAGAATCACGGCACTTTTTAACCCTTTTTCTCTTAAACCAAGAATTTCATCTAATTTTTCAGGTTCAAAACCTTCAATAGGCGTTGCGTCTACCTTTTGTTCAGCGGCCGCAGCAATTGCCATAGCAAACGAAATGTAAGCCTGTTTTGCAGCATGTTGCTGGTGCCAGGTTTCCCTTAGAGGCTCGTATAATCCCCAAAGGGTTTGTTTGTAATCATCCATAGTGCTGTGCGGTAGTTCTCTGGCATCCATCATCTCGTTAAATACGGTAGTGATTTTTTCATGAGAATAACCATCCCAAGAAGCAAATACTAAAAGATGAGAACACTCGGTGATTTGAGCCTGATTCCAGGCGATAGGTCTTATTTTTTCCAGTGTTTCCTGATTTGATACGACAAATATTTCATAAGGTTGTAAGCCCGAAGAAGAAGGTGCTAATCTGGCAGCCTCAAGAATATAGTCTAATTTATCCTGAGGAATCGTTTCACCAGTCATTCTCTTAGCAGCATATCTCCAATGTAATCCTTTTAATAATTCCATAATTCAAATTTTTTGTGCAAAGTTATTTTATAATGGTGACAATTAGTAACTTTGTAACATAAAGTAATAGTGACATAATAGTCACCAAGTAACATTCCATGGAAAATAATTTATCAAAAGCCGCTTGTTCTCATAAAATTCGTGCCATACACGACGTTATGTATTTAATAGGAGGGAAGTGGAAAATTTCAATTATAGCTTGTTTGTGCTACGGTAATAAACGCTATTCTGATATTCTTAATGAAGTAGAAGGCATTTCAGGTAAGATGCTGAGTCGGGAATTGAAAGAATTGGAAATGAACAAAATGATTGAGCGTACCATACTAGATACCAAGCCCGTTGGAGTTGAATATTCGCTCACTGATTTAGGGAAATCATTAAAATCGGTGATTGATATTTTAGCAGATTGGGGTATTGCTTATCGAGAAGAACGTAGGCTTATTGAAGAACAGGTATAAAATCAGATAAACCTATCATAAAATCTATTTTTAATAAAAATGAATTGCTTTTTTACAAATTGTATATTGCATCAAATTAAAATTGATAATGAAAAGGATTTGTTTTTTACTCATATTTGTGTTTTTACCGATATGGATTTTTTCTCAAAATAAACTCTTTGAGCATTTTACCACTGTAGAAGGAATTTCTCATAATGAGGTTCGGAAAATAGTAAAGGATACAGATGGATTTTTATGGTTTGGAACTCAAAACGGTTTAAATCGTTTTGATGGTTACCATTTCAAAATATTTAAACATAATTCCAATGATGAAGCGTCGATTGTAGATAATAGAATTTATGATATGACCGCTTCAAAAGATAAATTATGGGTAGGCACTGTTTCAGGAATTAGTGTTATTAATACAAAAACACAGCATGTAATAACTCCTAAGAGTTTAATGAAAGCTGTTGGTTACAAACAAATTTTAGATTTGTTTTACGATGGAGATACTTCAGTATGGTTGTCTACATTATCAGATAATTTTATAGTAAATACTACTACTTTTAAAGTAGAAAAAGTATTAGAAGATTATAATATTCAATGCATTTCTAAAGGAATTAATGGTAAACTTTGGATTGGAACGAATAAGGGGTTACTTTACTATGATAGTCAACAAAAATCAATTTTAAAAGTCTACAACATAGGGCGATTTAATGCCTACAGCTTAGATAACATTTACACGAATACTTTAGGTGAAGTATGGATTACTTTAGACAATGATGTCTACAGGTTTCAATCTGAGCGTAACAGGTTTGTAAAAGTTTATGAATCTAAATCCTTAAATGCAATTACAGAAAATAAAGAAGGAACATTGTTTTTTGGAAGTTATGGTCAAGGTGTGGTTAGTTATAATCGAGAAACAGGTGAGTTTTCTGCAATAAAAGCCAATCCTTTAATATCAACATCTTTAAGTAGTAATGATGTTTATGATGTATTTGTTGATGAGGGAAAAAATCTATGGGTAGGAACTCAGGAAGGACTTGACTATTACGATTTTTCTAAACATAAATTTAATAGTATTGTTCACATACCCGATAAAGACAATAGTTTACGCAGTAGTTTTGTTCAGTCTTTATCTGGAGATAATGAAGGAAATTTGTTAGTAGGTACACGTTCAGGGATAGATAAAATTTCATTTGAAAACGATAACAAAGATTTTAAAATTGAAGGTCACCTTAAAAGTACTTTTGATAACCAGTATATAAATGCTGTTTTTTTAGATTCAAGTAATCGATTATGGATAAGTTCAGGAGGAAAAGGTGTATACCTTTATGAAAACGAAAATAATAGATTACAGCAATTTATAAATATACCAGAAGATGTTAATAGTATTGTGTCCAATAATGTTAATTCAATAACCGAAGATCATTTAGGTAATCTTTGGTTTGGAACCAATTCGGGTGTTTCTGTATTACATTTAGAGCCAAACGGAAAATATAGTTTTGAGAATATTTATCAAGTTGGGAATAACATAAAGTTTGAAGCTGTTTATTCTATTTTGGAAGATCGCCAGCATAGAATATGGATAGGAATGAATAAAAGAGGAGTGGTTTTACTTGATACAATATCTGGAAAGAATCAATATATTAATTTCAAGCACGATCCTAAAAACGCTGAATCTTTAAGTAGTAATGAGGTTTTTGTGATTTACCAAGATTCTAAGGATCGAATTTGGTTTGGAACTTCTTCTGGAGGGGTGAATTTGTTACAGGAAAAACAAGATTCTACAGGAAAACAAACTTATTTTTTTAAGAGTTATACCGAAGCTAATGGACTCGGTGATAATGAAATAAATTCCATTCTAGAAGATGAATCTGGGAATTTATGGATATCTACTAATAAAGGGCTTTCAAAGTTTAATCCAGATTCAGAAACTTTTTTTAATTATTCAACTTATGACGGTGTTTTAAAGGGGAAATTCAGAAAAAATGCAAATTGGAAAGACCAGCAAGGCAATTTGTATTTTGGTGGCGCAGCTGGAATTAATTATTTCAATCCGAAGAATTTTAGGCAAAGTAAAGCGGTTTCTATACCATTTTTTTCTTCGCTTAAAATAGATGAAAAGGAGGTTTTAAAGGGTGATAAATTAGGAGGAGAAGTCGTGCTTTCAGAGGCTTTAGAATCAGGCTCAGAAGTTCGGCTTTCATTAGATTATAATAGATTTAGCTTGTACTTTACAACATTGTCATATACCTCTACTTATCGAAATCAATATATGTACAAAATGGAAGGTGTTGATAAGGAATGGAAGAAAGTGACAGGAGACAATCCACATGCAAACTATTCAAATATTCCTATCGGAAAACATCGATTGTATTTAAAAGCTTGTAATAATGAGGGGGTATGGAATACCAATCCCATTTATTTGGATGTTATAGTAAAGGGGCCTTTATGGGAAGGCAGGTCTTTTAAAATAGCCATAGGATTAGTACTAGTATTACTTTTTGTTTTTGTTTTCTTGATGATGAATAGGTTTAAATATCACCAAGGGAAGAATAATTCAGGAAAGGTAGTAGAAAAGAAGTTCTCAAAACCTATAACAGAAGAGATGGACGCTGAAAATAAGAAGTTAATAGAAGTTTTGCAGCATATAATGCAAACAGAACAATTGTATTTAGATTCTGAATTGAGTTTGAACGGCTTAGCTGAAAAACTAGAGATTAGTTCTAATCATCTTTCCATGTTACTAAATGATTATATAGGTAAAAACTTTTATGATTATGTAAACTGTTTTCGGGTAGAAGAAGTTAAAAAAAGACTTGTAGACAAAGCTTATGAAAAACAAACCATATCGTCGATAGGAGGAGACTGTGGTTTTAATTCAAAATCTACGTTTAATAGAATATTTAAAAATACTACAGGAATAACACCCAGCCAATATCAAAAACAAAACACATAAGTATAGTAGTTGATGTTTAAAATAAAACATTATTGACTATCTAAGTTTTTAAAAAAAATCGAGAACAAAAGTTCACGATTTTTTTTGCTTTTTTAATAATTAAGAACACTTAAACTTTATAAATGGTTGGGTGTTTTCTATATAGATATGTGTCATTTTTCGCACTTTATTAATTGTTTTAATCAAAATTTTAGACGGGTAATATATTAAAGATTTTAATCTTGTTTTTTCTGTTACTTTTTTGAAATTCTGTGTTTTAATTCAGGTGTCAATGCTCATTGATACTTTTTGATCACTTCAATTTTGTCGCAATACATACTTTAGGTCGATTAATTAGCTTTTTAAGACTAATATCGAATTCAACTTTTCAAAAGCAAGAAAATCTAAAACCATAAAATTTAGATTCATTAAAGACCAACTTAATTAAATAAAGACTTATGAAGCAGTGAAGACCATTAATGCAATTATTTTTTATGAGTATAAATTACTCAGAGCAAACAACAAACAACAAACCAATTTAAATTCTAACAAATGACAAAAACTTTTAGAAAGCCTAGAACATCACGGGTAGGACTTGTAGGGATGTTTTCTACGGTATTGTGGCTAAGTGCTATTGTACCACAAGAATCTGTAGCACTTTCTCCAAATATTACAAAAGAAGTACAACAAACAATTTCAGGAACTATAGTTGACGCCGATGGTTTACCTATGGGAGGAGTTAATATTAGTGTCCTGGGATCGCAAAAAGGAACCATGTCCGATTTTGATGGTAACTATACTATAGCAGCTAACGCGGGAGATGTATTGCGTTTTTCTTTCGTTGGTTTTAAAGATCAGGATGTTACGGTTGGTAATACGGCAGTTATAAATATAACAATGGAAACTGACGTAAGTAATCTTAATGAAGTCGTGGTCATGGGATATAACTCTGTAGAGAAACGAAAACTAACAGGTTCTGTAGCAACAGTTAATGCGGAGGAATTAAATGAAATACCTGCGACTTCTCTTGGTAATGCCGTGGCAGGTAGAATTGCCGGAGTCAATATTACGCAAACCGGAGGGCGTCCAGGAAGAACGTCTAATATTAATGTGCGGGGTGCAGTTATAGGAGAATTCGTAGGAAGTAATGCGCCTTTATATGTTATAGATGGAGTCGTTGGGTCAAAACAACTTTTTGATGCTTTAGATGTAAGTGAAGTAGCAACTGTAAGTGTTTTAAAAGATGCGGCGGCTACTGCTGTTTATGGAGCTAGAGCATCTAACGGCGTTATTTTAGTAACTACTAAAAAGGGTAAAGGGGCACCTAAGGTAAATTTCACTTCTACCATAGGTACGACAGAGCCAACTCAAAATCCGGAATTTAACTCAGCTTATGAGCATGCTTTACTTATGAATGCTAGATTGAAATGGCAGGGTGTAGATCCAAGTAATGCTAACTATATTAGTGATTCTGAGCTCGAGTATATTAAAACTTTGCCAAATTCAAGCTTTATCGATGAGTTTGCAAAATCACCAATTTTAAATAGAAATGCAGTAACTGTGAGCGGTAGTTCAGATAGAGTGAATTATTTCCTTGCGGGATCTATTGTAAAAGAGACTGCGGCGTTTGAAAATTTATCATTTAATAAAAATAATTTACGAGCCAAGGTTGGGGTGGATATCACTGATGATTTAAATGTAGGTTTGAATATTAGTACTTCTAAAAATCATGATGATGGTTTTTATTGGAGATACAATAATGGAGATGAAGATTACGGCGATTTTTACAGAACCGCCCTTAGGTCCGGCAAATGGGGGCCTTCAGTTAAAGATGGACTTTATGTAGCGAATTTCAATGGTTGGAATGCTGGTAATATTATTGATAAGGGGGCAGGGGTCACAGAACGCGATAATAATATCACTAATTCATTGATTACCGTGGATTATAAAGTACCATTTATAAAGGGCTTAACAGCTGGTTTGTCCTATAACAGAAATATAGTTAGAAGAGACAGCTATTTGTTTAGAAAACCCTTAGTAGACTATACATTTGCTACCGATCCGAATAACAGGTTTTTACTAACAGATGAGATTATAGGTACGCGAGTGCGTAATGATAGTGGAGCTGATTCAGATAGTGTTTATGAATTCACAGATGAAAATCAGAATTATCAATTAAATGCCAAGTTAAACTATAGTAATACTTTTGGAGTACATAGCGTAGGTGCCTTCGCTGTTTACGAACAAGCCGAATCTGAGTATGAACAGTTTAATGCCACAGGTAGAGAGGTCACTACCGAGTTAGTGCCTACTTTAAATGGTACTAATAGTGATGAAAGACGAGCAAGCGGTTATAAAACAGAAGGAGGTCGTTTATCTGCCATTGGAGGATTCTCATATGATTATGATGGTAAGTATCTTATAAGCTCTAACTTTAGATACGATGGGTCAACAAAGTTTGATGAAGGTAGAAGGTTTGGGTTCTTTCCGTCTCTATCAGTAGGATGGATTGCTTCTAAGGAAGCTTTTTTTCAAGAAACTTTTGATTTTATAGATTTTTTTAAGATTAGATATTCTATAGGACGTACTGGAGATGATAGTGTTTCAAATGGATTTCCTTATGTGCAGAGATATAACTTGTCAACAGGTGCTGTTTTAGGAACGAATAACAATATAACCTCAAGTACCGTTATTGGTACAGAAGCGACACCTTTAATAACATGGAACAACCAAACAACATACAATTTTGGGTTAAACTTTAGTGTTTTAGATAATCGATGGGAAACGTCTTTAGATATTTTTAAAAATAAGAAGCGAGATTTATTTGGTCCTCGTCAATTATTTATTCCAGAGTCATCAGGGTTAACATTGTCTCCAGATAATTATGGAGGAATTGACATCTCCGGGTATGAAATATTAAGTACGTTTAGAGATCGTATAAATAACGATATTTCTTATGAAGTAGGGTTCAATCTAGGGTATTCAAAAAGTAAATATGCTACTTTAGATGAACCAGAGTCTACATTACCTCATTTACTAAAGAACGGTCAAGCTATAGATAGAATTAGAACTTACGTTTCCGATGGTATTATTAGAACGCAAGAACAATTAGATGAAATAGTTGCGTCTGGTTTTACACAATTTGGTAGAGCGCCAAGAATAGGAGAATTGTTAATAAGAGATATTAGAGGTGATAGAAATACAGATCCAGAGCAAAACACTCCAGATGGGAAAGTTGATGCAAACGATTTAGAGTACATTAAAGGTGCACGTTCCACCGCTCCGGTAAATTATGGTATCCGTTTTGCTTTTAATTATAAGAATTTCCATTTACAGGCATTTGCTCAAGGTTTTGCAGGGCATCAACGATTTATGCCTCAGGCAGCAAGGTTTAACCTTGGTAGCGTAGGTAATGCAGATTGGTCTATTTGGAATGATTCGTGGACACCGGAAAATCCAGATGCTTCTTACCCTGTTTATGGAGGCGATGAAGGGTTCCAATATAAGCCTTCTACATTTTTCCTAAGAGATGCCGATTTTTTAAGACTTAAACAATTGAATTTAGCATATGATGTTCCTGAAGGTCTGTTAGAAAAAGTAGGGGCTAAGCGCCTTAGTATTTTTGTAAATAGTGATAATTTATTTATGATTTACAGAAAAATTAAGGAGTTCGACCCGGAAACGAGTGGGCGAGGAATTCCCGTAAATAGAAGCTTTAGTGTCGGACTTAATTTAACCTTTTAAAAAACAACTATGAAAAATAAAATAATAAAATTTAGCTTATCCATTTTATTTATGAGCTTTATTTGTTCGAGTTGCAGTGATGTGCTGGACAAGAAAGACCTTAATGCAATTAATGAAAAAGATGTTTGGAGTGATGAGGGGCTTAGTGAAGGCTTTATAAATGAAATATATGATAGATCATTACCAGGTTGGCCAATTAATGCGTCGGCTAATTCAGATGATGCTGTAGGTCCTACTCCTAGAATGTATGGGGAGTTAACTCCAGGTTCTGTTGGAATATATTCAAATACATACAGAATCATTAAGGATATTAATCTGCTTTTAGGTAAAGTGGAATCAGGAGGGTTGGAAACATCATTTGTAAATGAATTAAAAGGTCAAGCGCTTTTTTTTAGAGCATTGAACTATTTTAATTTAGTGCGCACCTATGGAGGTGTACCGTTAGTTTTAAAACTTAATAGTAAAGATGATGATCTTGAGGTGCCAAGAAATAGTACGTCAGATTGTATGGCGCAAATTTTATTAGATTTAGAAGATGCTATAAATATGTTACCAAGTGTTTATAGTGATGCTTCCTCTAATTACGGGCGTATTACAAAAGGGGCTGCAATGGCATTTAAGGGACGTGTTTTGTTACATTATGCAAGTGAACAGTTCGATCCAAGTCAAAGCCAAACAGGTCGCTGGCAAGATGCTTATGATGCAAATAAAGAAGCCTTAACAGAGTTAGTAGCGCAGGGTAAAGGCTTAAATGCAGATTACGCAAACTTATGGTTTGATGAGTCTGATTCTAATCCAGAGGCTATTATGGTTAGGCGTTATACCACCGATAAAACTACTAATAGAGATGTAGGTGTGCGTCCTTTTGTTGTAGGTACAAATGGAGAATCCTGGGATAAACCTACATTAAGCCTAATTGAAGCATTTCCTATGAAAGATGGTAAAGCGATCGATGATGCGACATCTATATATACATACGATTCAGATGCCTTTTGGGTCGATAGAGATCCGAGGTTTGCTACAACTATTGCTTTTAATGGAACGATTTGGCCTTTAAATGATCCGGAGCCAAATAAAACCAGTGATTTGTTTTGGACGTTTCAAGGTAGCCAGATAGAAGGTCAAGCAGATTCAAGAATTTCACCCTCATCGTTTTATTGTAAGAAAGCAGTTGATGTTAATTTAGCAGGAGGGGCTGGTTTATATCAGGGAACTACTGATTGGATAGAGATTAGATTTGCTGAAGTCTTATTGAATTATGCGGAGGCTGCTAATGAAATAGGTATGATTGACGAAGCTTATACAGAACTTAAAGAAATTAGAAAGCGTGCAGGAATTGATAGTGATGGAGGAATGTATGGTTTGAAATCCGGTATGACCAAGGATGAAATGCGAGAAGCAATACTATTAGAGCGTCGATTAGAATTTGCTTTTGAAGGTAAGCGATCTGATGATTTAAGAAGACGCAGAATGTATGATGATTTATTTGGAGCTTATAGAAAAGGATATGTTATTTCTACAACAGCAGCTTTTGATGCACTAGATCCTTTGTCTGAAGAAATTCTTGATGATAGAAAGGCTTTAGAAGCTATGGTTTTAGCAGGAACTATTGATTTAAGTAATCCAATGACGTATAAAACCTTTTTTGAAACAACAGAAATAAGTCTTGAGAGGGATGGGAATACTGTAGATGATGGTACACCTATTAATTTCTTAGAGGAGTATTACTTTTTTGATTTACCACAAAGTGCATTAGATAAAAATCCTGAGTTAGAACAAACCTTAGGTTGGCCGGGAGGAACATTTGATCCTTTACAATAATATTTTTTGAGTTAGTTTTTTGGAAAATGAGAGGCTTGCATTAGTAAAATGCAGCCTCTTTTTTATAAATTAAGTAGTATTTAAAAAATACATTTGCATTCTAGTAAAGAATATGTTTTTTAGTTTGAATTCGTATGTTTAGTGTGTAGTATATAATAGTTATTTAGAGTATATGTTAAAAGTTAAATTATATAAAGTTTTATTATCCTTTTCATTTTGCTTGTTCTTTGGAGCCTTATCCAAGGCTCAGGAACGCGTTTATGTTGAAGAATTGGATATTAGTTTGGGGCAACAACTGTATGGTGCTCCAGCAAAGAATACATCGGTAACCGGAGAATTGTTACAGGTTAAAGGCCAGGAATTTAATCGAGGTGTCGGGGTACATGCTCATGCTGTTATTAAGATAAATCTTAACGATGGGTATCTATTTCAAGCAAATATTGGAATTAACGATTCTGAAATAGATTATGCTTCAGGAAACATAAAAAGCATCCCTTTAACCGATGGTAAACGTATGTTTTATAAGGTTACACCAGAATCAAAACAATTCGTTGGAGTAGAAGGTGATTCGGGTACCATTGATTCGGGAAGTGTCGTTTTCAAGGTGTTTAATAATGCAGAAGAGGTTTATAACAGTGGCGTTATTAAGCAAGGTGAAGCTGCTAAAGATATATCAGTAAAAGTAAAAAAAGGTATTTTAGAGCTGGTAGTTGAAGATGCAGGTGATGGACCAAGTGGCGATCATGCTGTGTGGTTAAACCCGACTATTGACTATACCGAGATTCCTCCAGTTATCGTAAAACAAGATTTTATAGGTGAAGTTACAGAGCAATCTTCAGAAGTAAGACAAGCTTTAAGAGAAAGCATACAAGAGTTACCAGAAATGTCTATGCCTCTTTCTCAGCCAGATTACGATTGGTTAATTGATAATTCAAAAGTAAAGGCAGAGGTTTATAAAACAAGTTCAGGAAAAGATATCGTTATCAGTAACGGGTTAATTTCTAGAACATTTAGGGTTGTTCCAAACCTTGCGACAATTGATTATTTTAATCAAATGACAGGAGAAACTATGCTTCGAGCCGTTTCTAATGAGGGAATATTAACAATTGATGGCAAAGATTATACAATTGGAGGTTTAAGTAAGCAACCCGAATATGGATATACCTTAAACCATTGGGTAGATGAATTGAATGTGATTCCTGATGCGTTTATTGTAAAAAAGTTTGAAGTGAAACCTTTGTCAAGGCGATTGGAATGGAAACAGGTACGCTGGGCTGCAAACAAAGCCATGCCTACAGGAAAAGAGTTGATATTTACACTTACAAAAGATGCCATTACTTTAAAAGTGCATTTTGCAATGTATGATGGCATACCAACACTAAGCAAATGGATTGAGGTGGTTAATAAAGGAGACTTGTTAGTTCAGCTTAATGCTTTTAAACTGGAGCAATTAGCAATGGTTGAAGGAGAGAATCTTGTGGGAACACCAGACTATTGGGTAAAGCCTAATATTCATATTGAAAGTGATTATGCCTTTGGCGGTATGCAGCAAAAAAATTCTGAGCAAACGACCTATTGGGAAAAGGATCCTCGATATACCTCACAGACCAATTACCCTTTAAATGTTCCTTGTTTGTTAGAAGTAAAACCTCCTTTAGGACCTGATGTTGTAATTAAACCTGGAGATACATTAACGACATTCAGAGTTTGGGAAACACCTTTAGATACCAGAGAAGAAGAGCGTAAAGGGTTGTTTATTAGAAAAATGTACCGTACCATTTCGCCTTGGGTAACCGAGAATCCTATTTTTATGCATTTGGTGAATTCAAATGAAAAAGTAGTTAAAAACGCCATTGACCAATGTGCTGAAGTGGGCTATGAAATGATTATTCTAAGTTTTGGTAGCGGAGTGAATATGGAAGATGAATCTGAAGCCAATTATAGTAAATTTAAAAGATTAGTAGAATATGCTAAATCTAAGGGTATAGAACTGGGAGGATATTCGCTATTATCCAGCCGATGGATTAGTGATGAGGTGGATGTGATTAATCCCAAAACAGGTAAGCGAGGTGGGATGATATTTGGGTCTTCACCATGTTTGTCAAGTGAATGGGGGCATAATTATTTTAGAAAAATTAAAACCTTTTTTGAAAAGACAGGGATGACGGTTTTTGAGAATGACGGATCGTATCCGGGCAATGTATGTGCTTCAACCAATCATGCCCATCACAATGGATTAAACGACTCACAATGGAAACAGTATGCGCAAATTCAAGGGTTATACAAGTGGATGCGTGCTGAGGGCATTTATATGAATATTCCCGATTTTTATATTAATTCGGGAACAAACAAAGTAGGAATAGGATACCGAGAAGTCAACTGGTCTTTACCTCGCGATCGACAACTGGTATTAGGGCGAACCAATATTTATGATGGTTTGTGGGACAGGACACCTAGTATGTGTTGGACATTTACTCCATTAACACAGTATCATGGGGGTGGTGAAGCCGCTACCATCGAGCCTCTTAATGAGCATTTAATGGATTATAAAAATCAAATGATGCAAAATTATGGGGCAGGCGTACAGTCCTGCTATCGTGGACCCAGATTGTATGACACAGAAGAAACCAAGCAAGTGGTTGTCGAGGTAATTGACTGGTACAAAACTTATCGCGATATTCTGAATTCTGATTTAATTCATTTGAGACGTCCTTCAGGAAAAGATTGGGATGGTTTTATGCATGCGAATCCTAATTTAAAGGAAAAAGGATTGGTTATGTTATTTAATCCAACCGATAAAGATATTGGTAGAAAAGTTACCTTGCCATTGTATTACACAGGGTTATCAACTAAGGCTTTAGTTAGAGAAAAGGAAGGCAAAGCTAAAACATATAAATTAACCCGAGACTATAAAATTACAGTAGACGTTACCATACCGGCTAATGGGAATACTTGGTTGGTTATAGAATAATAATTAAAAAAAGATTATGACAAAAAGACTTTCAAATAATTGGAAGTCTTTTTTTTGTGTATAAACTTCTTTACTTCAGTGTGTTATTTTTTCAGCACGTTTTATTGTTTTCAAAAACTTGAAATTATGATAGAATATGCTATTTTTGCATCAATTTAAAATAAGTCTAAATAAATATAATATGAAACATTTACTATTTTGTATGTTTTTTATGAGCTTTTTAGGGCTTTATGCACAAGAAGCTTCAATACATGGTGTCATTACCGATGAAAAAAGTCAACCGGTTCCTTATGCTGCGGTAACCTTAAAAGGATTATCAAAGGGAGCGATGGCTGATGAAAACGGAATTTATAAAGTAATCAATGTAGAAGCAGGAAGTTACACGCTTCAATTTACAGGAGTAGGATATACCAAAGTAACGCGTCAGATTACGTTAGATGCAAATGAAATGTTAGAGGTTAATGTGTCTTTAGAAACCGATTTAGAATCATTAAGTGAGGTGGTTATCACATCAAATCGCGTTAGAGAAACTTTAGATGAAGTACCGTCTTCAGTCTCGGTAGTATCTGCACAACAAATAGAAAGTTTAGGTCAGACAAGTACTAATATAGCCGATGTTTTAATTGAAATCCCGGGAATTGCATTAAGTACCAACCAAACCAGTAATACCGGACAAACCTTGAGAGGTCGAAAAATGCTGGTGTTAATAGATGGTATTCCGCAGTCTACACCTTTACGTAATGGTAACCGCGATATTAATACGATAGATCCAAATAGTATTGAACGTATCGAGGTTATAAAAGGAGCAACCGCTATTTATGGAAATGGCGCCGATGGAGGTATTGTTAATTACATTACTAAAAAAACAAATTCTAATAAAAAGATAGAAAGTACTACTGTTTTAGGAAGTTCAGGGGCTTTAAAAACGATTGATAAAACTGTAGGAGCTAATATTTCTCAAACCTTTTCAGGGAAATTAAATAAACTTGGCTATGTGGTAAACGGAACGTTTAGACAAACCGGAGTAAATCGTGATGCTAATGGAGAAGTAGTGTCACCATATTATGGTATTGGAGAAACCGATCAGTACAGTTTATTCGGGAAATTAAACTATCAAATTGCCGAAAAGCATAAAGTTGAGTTCATGTACAACTACTTTAGTAGCAACCAGAATTCAGATTATGTAGCTCAGGTTGGTGAGTACGGCGTAACGCCTTCCATTGGAGTTTTAGGTGAAGATTTAGCCGTGGATCAAGGAAACCGTTACAATCACAATGCACAGTTAACTTACGATTTCATGAATATTTTCGGTGATACCGATTTCAAATTGAATTTGTATACACAAGATTTTAGAACGGTTTATGGTTATTCGGTAAGTTTTTATGACCCGGATTTAGGTTATGATGGTGGGCAGTCTTCTATCATTTCAACTAAAATGGGAGCACGTTTCAACTTCAATACACCCTATCAATATGGAGAGGTTTCAGGAAATGTTTTATATGGTTTGGATGTACTAAACGATGTAACGGCTCAGGAATTAATTGATGGAAGACCATGGGTGCCTGAAACCGATATGACGAACTTAGCACCTTATGCCCAGTTAAAAACCATGTATAAAGATTTCGTTTTAAAAGCAGGAATCCGTTTTGAAAATATACTGGTTGATATACCTGATTACACCACTTTAACACGTTACAATGCAGGAGCAACATCCCCGAGTAGTGGCGGTGTAGCAGTCGAAGGTGGCGAGTTAGAGTACAATGCAACGACGTTCAACGTCGGGTTGCGTTATAATAAATTTCAGATGTTTAAACCGTTTGTGAGTTTTTCTCAAAGTTTTTCTATTGCCGATTTAGGAAGAACATTACGTTCGGCAACGGAAAATACGGTTAGTCAGATTAACTCTGATGCTGTAATTGCAAATAACTATGAAATTGGATTTAACAGCCGTATTGGACAAACAAATTTTAGCGGAGCTTATTTCATTAGTACCTCTAAATTCGGGGCAACGTATAGTGAATTGCCAAGTGGTGTATTTGCAATCGATCGTCAGCCAGAACGTGTTTACGGATTTGAATTTGCTGCCGATACCAGGTTAACAAATACCCTTAATTTAGGAGGTTCGGTATCGTATACTGAAGGGAAATTAGATACCGAAAACAATGGTGATTATAATACCTACATGAATAGCGATCGTATTCCTCCGTTTAAAGGCGTAGCGTATTTAACTTACAACTGGGCGAATAAACTAAATGCGCGTCTGTCTTATATTTATTCAGGAAACAGAGATCATTTTGAAGCCAATACCAATGGCGATTATTCATACGGGCAAGGGCCTATCAATGCTTTTAGCTTGGTAAACGTTTCAACAAGTTACCAAATGACGCCAACCACGAAAATTGGGTTAGGAATAGAAAATTTGCTTAACGAAGATTATTATAACCTGTTATCGCAATTTGCAGCACGCGATAACGATTATATAAAAGCTAACGGAGCACGTTTCAACTTGTCGCTAACCGTTAAATTGTAAGAACAGCAAACAATTTTTTAACATCCTGTAATATATTTTACGGGATGTTTTTTTGTTAAGATTTATTTATTGCTAAAGTTTGCATTTTATTTAGACCGTGAATAACAGAACACTTTTAAAATATCATTCGTATCTGGGATTAATTGCTGGGCTTTTTCTATTGGTTATAGGATTAACAGGTGCTGTTTTAGCATTTAATGAAGCTATTGATGAGGCTATTTTTAAAGAATATCAAGTTGAAGTAAACCCTGAAAGTTTAGCTTTGGATAAAGCCATTGCCACGGTTCAAAGTAATTTTCCTGAATGGGAAACGCGAATTGTACATTTTAAAAAAGGAGAAAGTATCCTCTTTAATTTACGATTGCCCGATGCCAGACGTTTTGTTTTTATTCATCCTGAAACTGGGCAGATTATTGCTAATATTGATGCCAATGCTACAATTACCAAGTGGATTTTAAAATTGCACTATTCTTTTTTTGCAGGTGCTATAGGGCGTATTTTAGTATTAATTGTTGGTGTTTTATTCTTTTTATCCCTCATTACCGGGATTATTCTTTATCGAAAAGTTATTTTAAAAACGCTGCTTTTTCAAGTAAAAGTTAAACGCGGTCATGTACGTAATTTTTATTCGGCATTACATCGCTATATTGGTGTTTGGGCTTTATTGCTAAATTTAGTTCTGGTTATTACTGGTATTTTTTTAGCCTATAAAGTAGCTAAAGCAGGATTAGAAACGCCTAAAATGCCGGAACCTGAGAGGTTAATTATTTCTGTTGAAGAATGTTTAACGTCGATAAAAACAGCATATCCTGATTTTACGCCAACTTACATACGTTTACCAAAACAGGCAACAAGTACAATAACCGTCAATGGTATTTTTAATACTGATTCGTTTTACTACAGTCAGTATTATAATAAATTTCAATTAGACTTTAAAACAGGAGATATTATTAGCGTGACTAAAGTGGCCGATGCCAATTTAATGACACGCTTAGATAGTATGATATCTCCGCTTCATTTTGGTCAATACGGAGGCTTTTTTATTAAGTTGTTGTACTGTTTTATCGGTTTATCCGGGCCTTTTTTATCGGTTACCGGCTTTGTAATCTGGTACAAGAAAAAATCTAAATCAAGATAGTTAATCCAATGCTCTTTTCGTTACATACCAGCGCCAGCCAATAATCGCTAACTGCAGTTTTGTGGCTTTGCTAATATCTAATTTTCTCTTGGAATAACTTGGGAGTATTAGTTTATTAACCTTTGCTAAAATTTTGAAGACTTGTTTTTTCATTTGGTAAAAATAGTAAAACTTATTCTAGACTAAGTTTTACATTTTTTGGAATTTGCTTATATAATCGATAAAAGAATAACGATAATAAGCTTAACAAGTGTGATCATAATTTCGGTTTTAAAGGTTAGTTTGCTTTAGTTATATCAATGTTTTTTGAAGATATATAAAAGGAGATATATCGTACAAATAGTTTGATTAAAATCTGCAAATTTACATACTAATATGTAACTGAATAAATAATACTTATTTCAATATGAAATATGTTATGCTTGTAAGATGTTTCAATTTGTTGTTTAAAATTGCGTTTTATGTTTTAATTTGAAATAATTATAGGGGGTTTTTGAAGCTGTTTTTAAAAAGCAAGGCGCGTTTTATGTTTTTGAAGTCAGTTTTTGTAAGTTTTGTCTTTTCTTCAGGTTTTACTTTGTAACAATTAAGTTCTTTTAGAACATAAAAAAACCGAGCTGTTTAACTCGGTTTTTGATTTAATTGATGAATTTTAAGTTTATTTTTTTGAGGTGATTTCAACAACACCATTTTTGGCTTTTTCTCCGTATTTGTCTATGGCAGCCTTGTCTTTTAATACGTTAATACTTTCAATGTTTTCAGGAGAGATGTTTGATAATTTATCAGAAGGCATCTCTTTACCATCTAAAATATATATAGGTGGTTGTTGGTTAATAACAATGCTTCTGCTTTCTGATCGCGGGTTCATTTTTTTAGTAAAACGTTCCACAGCGCCATATTTTGCTTTCTCTCCATATTGTTCTATGGCTTCTTCCGGATTTAGACTATTATAAAACGATGTCCTGAATTCATCAGAATTATTAGATTCTGTATAGTTTTCGTATGAAACTATTTTTCCATTTAAAATAAATAGGGCATCTGTGGTCACAAAATTAGAATGATCTCTTTCCAAACTTTCATCAATAGTTAATTCTATAACTCCGTATTTAATGGCTAAACTTTTAAAGGCTTCAACAGGGTATGACAGTTTAGTTTTATTGGTATCGTTTGGTTTACCATTTATAAGAATTAACGATTTGTTATTACTTAAATCAATTGCAGTATGTTTAAAATCATAAGAAATTAATTTTAAATTTTCTATTGTGATTTGCCAGTCCGATCTATATTGGTATTGGGCATAGCTAAACGGTGTAATTGGTGTTTCAGTATCAATTATTAAGGTATTACTATTGCGGTTGTTTTTAAATGAGGCTTCTATGGCAGTAATTTCGTTGTTTTTATTTCGTTTAATGTTTTTAAACTCAAGAGTTGTACCTACAATTTTGGCTTGATTAATAAATTGCTCGAATTCTTTATCTGTGGTATTTTTAGATATCTTAGCCTCAAACGGATCTAAAAATTGATATAAAAGAAAATGGTTGTCATGGTCTTCAAAACTTATCGGACAAATAGGAAAACCGTTGTTACTCCAGATTTGTTTATGGCTATAATCTCCTGCTTTAAATGTTGTAGTTATGGCTGTTAATTCATTTTTATCATTATATGCAACATCAGAATATGACATTGAAAACCCTCGAGCTTTAAAATAGTTACTTATGGCCTCTAAATCTTTTTGCTGAGAGAATTTCGATATAAGTAATAAGGGGTGTACATCACTTTTACGGGAATTTGGGTTAGGAGATGCTAATCTTTCTGTTAAATATTGAATAGCAAATAACTCATTATTTTTACGTTGCCCGAAAAGTATACCAGGCAGCGTGTAAGTACCATTTCCAAAGGTTTCAGTTAGGTTAGATATATTATTCTTTAGATTTACAGTTATTTGTGACAACTGGCTGAAGTTATCGGAAATTAAATTGCTATAATTAATATCTATGCCTAATTTACTTAGTTTTAGCTTTTGATTATAAAAATGTATTGGTGTGCTTGGTATTATTAAGGGGGCAATAAATAATTGCTTATTAAACATAAGTTCATAATTATTTATTGAAGCGTAAGGATAAATACCAGTATGGTCGCGAGCCGTTTTTATTTGCATAGGGAATATAGGGTACCCATGATTGCAAAAAGTTCCCGTACTGTGCGATGTGTCGTTTTTTAAGCTAATGGTTATATTAGTTAATTCGTTTTTAGTATTATATTCCAGATCTTTAAATTGAAAATCAACGCCTTTATTACTCAAAATATTTTTAAAAGCAATTAAATCAGACTCAGTTGTGTTTTTTGTAATTGAGGTTAATATGTCTTCTTGCATGTTGGAGACCAATAGCTTGTTAGAATCGTCTAATCCAACACGTATAGAAGATATTAAGTCCAAGCCATTACCAGCTCTTAAAGAATGTACTTGACCTTTGTAGTTAGCTGTTACATCTATTTGTGTTATTTGCTCATAATCGTTTCTTTCTACGTTGTCAATTTTAAGGGTGACACCGTAATTTTTAAGATCATTTATAATATTGTTTAGATCTTCTTTGGTGTTGTAATCAGAAATATATCGTGTTCTGTAATTACTAAGTTGAGTGACATCGTACGCTTGAGTTTTTGAATTTTCAACGTAAATTGTTTTTGAATTACAACTTATTAAAAACAGTAACAACATGGGAATAATTAAAACATATTTAATGAGGTTAATGTTTTTCGATTTCGATTTTTGTAACATAAGGATTCGTTTTTTGATTAATGAATTGTAAAATGTATTGGTCAAAGCCATTTGATGAGATGGTACACAGGTTTTAAGTAAAGTATATTGATAACTTTTGTTCGATTCGCTTTTATGTTGCGCAACGCTATCGGCAATGTATTCCAGATTTTGTTTTATGGCTTTATTATATAACCAGATAAGTGGATTGAACCAGAAGGCAATAGAAATGATTTCTGATAATAAAATGTCTATGGAATGCATTTGGTTGGCATGAACTTTTTCGTGCGTAATAACTTGTCTAATTTCGGTTTCGTTAAACTGATTGGGGTTATAAATAATCCATTTAAAAAATGAAAAAGGGGCGGCATCATTGGTTAAACGGATAACCTTGTACGGACCGGCTTTTACCGATTTATGAGTTTTTATAACCCTAAAAACAGATGATAATCTAACACTAAATCTAATGGTGAAATATAACCCCCCAAGAACATATACCATAAGAATATAATCCCAAAGGTGTAAAGAAATATTAGATATAAAAGAATCTTGTACTGGTTCTGTTAAATTTGAATTTTGAATAGGTGTTGGATTTTGTTTTGGGATGGGGTGAGTGTTTTCCTTTTGAAAATTTTGTTCTGCTAAAGATGTTTTTATTTTATCATTTGATGAAAATTCAGATGTCGATTCTGTAATTTGGGGAGCGGTATATTCTATATAATTCGGAATAATAATAAACGGACCAACTAAAGCAAAAATTAATCCTAAAAATAAAAACCACCTGTTTACCTGAAAAAAGGTTTCACGTTGTAAAATTAGTTTGTAAAACGTGTAGAAAATGGCAATTATAGCGGTTGATTTAATTAGGTATTCCATGTTTATTTATTATTTTTTTCTATCAAATCAATAATATCCTTTAGCTCGTCTACGCTAATTTTTTCCTCTTTAGCAAAGAACGAAACCAAGTTTTTGTAAGAGTTGTTAAAATAATTATCAAGGGCAGAGCTTAAAAACTTAGCTCGGTAGGCTTCTTTGGTTACAATAGGGAAGTATTGGTGCGTTTTGCCAAAAGCATTATAGCCCACATAGCCTTTTTCTTCCAGATGTCTAATAATAGTAGATAGCGTATTGTAATGTGGTTTGTCTTCTTTTATTTCAGCCAGTACGTCTTTAACGAAGGCTTTTTCCAGTTTCCAAAGGATGTGCATAACTTCTTCTTCTTTGTTTGTTAGTTTTTCCATAATAACAATTATTGTTTCTTTAAAAAGTATGTTATTCAAAACTATAACTATTTTTATAGTTTTACAACTATTAATTTAGTTTTTGTAAGAATTTAACATAAAAAAGAGGCGTAAAGCCTCTGGTTTTAATATTGTATTTTAAGATGGAATTTACTTTGTTGTGGCTATTACGGCTCCGTCTTTGGCTTTGTCGCCATAAATACTCATGGCGGTTTTCGATTTTAAATGATCTACCGCTTTTAGTTTGTTTTCCTTAGCTAATTTATCAAGCGTATCGAAGTCGCTTTCCTTGCCATCAATAATGATGAGTTTATTGGTGTTGGGGTCGTCGATAAATTGAAATTGATTGGATTTTCCGTGTTCAGGATTAAAAAGCGAAGAAAAGGCTTCAGAGTCGAATTGTTCTTCCAGTTGTTTTCTTAGTTTGTCCATGTCGATATTTTGACCATTAAAAAAGAAACTTCCGTTTTCACTGTTAAAAAAGTCATTTAGGTTAAAGCCTCCAAAATTCTTTAGATTCATACCAGGAATGGAATCATTACCGAAACTAAACATGTGCATGTTTGGCCTGTTTGAAAACCCTAAAGTATTTTGGTTTAAACTGCCTTGTGAGATAAATAATGAGCCGTCTTTTCTTCCAAATGTAATTTCACTAATTGGAGAGCTACTGGAAAAGTTGCTGATAGCCGATTCGTTATTGCCTGTTTTTAATTCAATTTTAATACCCGTTATTTCGTTTATTTCATTTCGTTCAATATTTCTAAAATTAGCGGTTATGCCATTATCTTTAAGCATACTTTTAATATCCTCAAAATCCTTTTCGGATGTCGTTTTGTCAAGAGTTACAATAACATCAGATTGCTGATAGATTGATTTAGAAATGAGTTTAGAGGGTGTGGTTTTATGAGCAAAACTTTTTATAGAAACGAAGCATAAAATCACCGCAGCACAAAGGCTAAAAGCCATTTTTAAAGCATTTTTAGATCTCATAATTAGTAATTTTTAAGATTTTCTATTAAAGGTAAAACTTAATGTTTTTTGTTGAAAAAGTTTAACCAAATTTTATAGAGAAGTGTTAAGAAATGTAAATTTAACAGTCCATAGAAATTTGCGAAATACTATCTTCGCATAAAATTTAATTTATGAGTTTAGTATTAGTTCTGTTAGGATTGGCGCTTCTGGTTGTGGGTGGTGAGTTTTTAGTTCGTTCTTCGGTAGCTTTATCGTTTAAATTTAATATCTCTAAAATGGTTATCGGGATGACAGTGGTGTCGTTTGCAACCTCGGCTCCGGAATTATTGGTGAGTTTACAGGCGGCTTTATCCGGATCATCCGCGATTGCTATTAATAATGTAGTAGGTTCTAATATTGCGAATATTGGTTTAGTCCTTGGGTGTACAGCACTCGTGGGGTCTATTGCGGTCGATAAATCGTTTTATAAATTAAATTGGCCGGCCATGATGCTTTTTAGTATAGTTTTATATTATTTTTTAAGTCAGGATGGTTTGTTATCTGCTATTGAAGGCGGTATTCTTTTTGCCGGATTGTGGTTGTTTTTAATTGTATTAATTAAATATGCTGGTAAGGATACCGAAGTAGAAGAAGTAGACGATACTTTGGCTATAGTGTCTAATTTTAAAATAGGTATTTGGTTGCTTATAGGGGCTGTAACTTTATATTATGGAAGCGAGTGGCTGGTTGAAGGCGCTAAGGATATTGCTAAATCTATAGGTGTTAGCGAAGCTGTTATAGGAGTGTCTTTAATAGCTATAGGTACAAGTGTGCCAGAACTTGCAGCATCTATAATTGCGGCAGCAAAACAGGAAAAGGCCATTTCTTTAGGAAATTTAATTGGCTCTAATATTTTTAATATCGCTTCGGTTTTAGGTTTAACTGCTATGATAAAACCGATTGAAGTTACCGAACCTTTGATATTATCACGCGATATTTTCTGGATGTTAGGTTTCGCTTTTGTATTATTGCCATTGGTATTTCTGCCAAAACGTTTTGAAATTAATAAATTAAAAGGCATGCTTTTAGTGTTAGGTTATGGAGTCTTTATGTTCTTATTATTTACTAATGGAAAATAGCCAATAGAAAGAATTTTATAAATGGTTTGTTTTGTTTCATGTCATTTATTCTAAAATAGAAGAAATAAAAAAGGGTTTACAAATTGTAAACCCTTTTTTATTATGAACAAATTATAAACTTTATAATTAAATCTTTGCAGACTTAACCGTTTTGATAATTCTTGCAGCAATTTTGTATGGATCACCATTTGAAGCTGGACGTCTATCTTCTAACCATCCTTTGTATCCTCTTTCTACAGTTGCGATTGGAATACGGATTGAAGCCCCACGGTCTGATACTCCAAAAGAGAAATCGTTGATAGAAGCTGTCTCGTGCTTACCAGTTAAACGTTGATCGTTAAACTCACCGTAAACTTCAATGTGCTCTTTTACTACCGGACGGAAAGCCTCACAAATTTTATCGTAAGTCGCTTTATCTCCACAAGTTCTTAATGTTGTGTTAGAGAAGTTAGCGTGCATACCAGAACCATTCCAGTCCATATCTTTACCTAGTGGTTTTGGGTGGTACTCAATGTAGTATCCGTACTTTTCAGTTAAACGGTCTAATAAGTATCTAGCAACCCAGATTTCGTCACCAGCTTGTTTTGCTCCTTTAGCAAATAATTGGAATTCCCATTGTCCACAAGCAACCTCTTGGTTAATACCTTCGAAGTTTAATCCTGCTTCAATACATAAATCAGCATGCTCTTCTACTAAATCTCTACCGTGAGTGTTTAAACCACCAACAGAACAGTAGTACATACCTTGAGGTTTAGGGTAACCACCTACCGGGAATCCTAAAGGCAATTGAGTTTTAGTATCCATAATGAAATACTCTTGCTCAAAACCAAACCAGAAATCATCATCCTCATCATCAATTGTCGCTCTACCGTTAGATACGTGAGGAGTTCCATCAGGATTTAAAACTTCAGTCATTACTAAGTATCCGTTAATACGATCTGGATCTGGATAAATAGCAACTGGCTTTAAAATACAGTCAGAAGAACCACCTTCAGCTTGCTTCGTTGAAGACCCGTCGAAAGACCAGTTTCCAATTTCTTCAAGAGTTCCTTTAAAGTCCTCATGTTCTTCTACTTTAGTTTTACTTCTCATGTTTTGGGTAGGGAAATATCCATCTAACCAAATGTATTCTAGCTTAATTTTTGCCATAATAAATATTTTATAAAATGATAATATTGATATTTAACGCAAATATATATTTTTATTTTAGACTTTGTATTTTACAGGGGTGTTTTCCGAAAACTTAAACTTATTTTTATTTACACCCCATTTTTTTAAGGTATCCATTAAAAAAACTATATTATTTTATACTAAAACTGAAAAATTCTTAAATGTTAAATAACAGGAAATATTAAGGATATTCTTATTTTTGCGAAAAATAGTTTCAATTTAATTACATACATACAATGCCAACATTACGATTTCATGCTGTAAAAGAATCGCTGTCTAATAAACCGATTGTGGTCGAAGAGAAGGAACGTCGTTCCGTATTATTTGGTCAGAATGTTTTTAATGAAAACACCATGCGTCAATATTTAACTAAAGATGCGTTTAAAGGTGTTATGAATGCTGTAAAATACGGAAAGAAGATAGATCGAAGTATTGCAGATCAAGTATCGTCTTCAATGAAAGACTGGGCATTATCTAAAGGAGTAACACACTATACACACTGGTTTCAGCCCTTAACAGGAACAACAGCCGAAAAACATGATGCGTTTTTTGAAACCGTAGGCGATGGTATTGCTATTGAGAAATTCGGTGGCGACCAATTAGTACAACAAGAGCCAGATGCATCTAGTTTTCCGCACGGCGGCATTCGAAATACATTTGAAGCACGAGGGTATACTGCCTGGGATCCAACATCGCCAGCCTTTATATATGGTACTACTTTATGTATACCCACCATATTCGTGGCGTATACCGGTGAAGCCTTAGATTATAAAACACCGTTATTAAGAGCGTTACAAGCCGTTGATGCAGCGGCAACCGAAGTGTGTAAATACTTCGATAAAAACGTTAAAAAAGTAACATCGTCTTTAGGCTGGGAACAGGAATATTTTTTAATAGACAAGGCTTTAGCGACAAGCAGACCGGATATCACATTAACAGGAAGAACTTTATTGGGGCATTCTTCAGCAAAAGGGCAGCAGTTGGATGATCATTATTTTGGTTCCATTCCAACACGGGCATTTAATTTTATGCGTGAGTTGGAAACCGAATGTATGCTTTTAGGTATTCCGGTAAAAACCAGACATAATGAGGTGGCGCCTAATCAGTTTGAGGTAGCTCCTATATTTGAAGAAGCGAATTTAGCGGTAGATCACAACTCTTTATTAATGGATGTTATGGGGCGTGTGGCATCAAAGCATAATTTAAAAGTGTTGTTTCACGAAAAACCATTTGCGGGAATTAATGGTTCAGGTAAACATAATAACTGGTCTTTATCGACTGATACCGGAGTGAATTTATTAGCGCCAGGTAAGACACCTATGAGTAATCTTCAGTTTTTAACCTTCTTTATCAATACGATTAAGGCGGTACATGAACACGAGGAATTGTTACGCGCCTCTATTGCTTCGGCAAGTAACGATCACAGGTTAGGTGCAAACGAAGCACCGCCGGCTATTATTTCCGTGTTTATCGGTCAGCAGCTAACTAAGGTTTTGGAAGAGCTGGAAGGTGTGACTAAAGGGAAATTATCACCCGAGGAAAAAACCGAACTAAAATTAAATGTAGTTGGTAAAATTCCGGATGTATTATTAGATAATACAGATAGAAACCGAACCTCGCCATTCGCTTTTACTGGAAATAAATTCGAGTTCAGAGCAGTAGGTTCTTTGGCGAACTGTGGCAATCCAATGACAATTTTAAATACTATTGTAGCGAAACAACTTCAGGATTTTAAAATAGAGGTTGACAAGTTGATTGATAAAAAAGATTTAAAGAAAGATGAGGCCATTTTTAATGTCTTACGTGAATATATCAAATCGACTAAAGCTATTTTGTTTGAAGGAAACGGATATGGAAAAGAGTGGGAAACCGAAGCTAAAAAAAGAGGGTTAAGCAATAATAAAACCACTCCTGAAGCTTTAAAAGCTAAGATTTCAGAAAAAACAATTAAGTTGTTTGATGACATGAATGTCATGAGTCCTATTGAAACGAAAGCGCGCTATGAAATTGAAATGGAAGCTTATATTATGCATATTCAAATAGAAGGACGTGTGTTAGGTGATATTGCCCGTAATCATATTGTACCAACAGCTGTGAAATATCAGAATGTTTTAATTGAAAATGTCAAAGGCTTGAAGGAGATTTTTGATAAAAAGTTTGTGGCCGTTTCTAAAGAGCAAATTAATTTAATTGAAGAAATTTCAAGTCATATAGAAGGTATCAACTCTAATGTGACTAAAATGATTAATGAGCGTAAAAAAGCGAATACCATTGATGATATCGAAAAGAAAGCAATGGCGTATTGTAATGATGTAAAGCCGTTGTTTGATGACATTCGTTACCATTGTGATAAATTAGAATTACTTGTTGATGATGAAATATGGCCGTTAACCAAGTATCGCGAATTGTTATTTACGAGGTAGTAATTGCTTTGTGAATCATTATAACTGTAGGTGATACAAATTGATATAAACTTTAAGGTTGACATGGAAATGTTTCAATCTTGAACGTCGAGTAAAAAATCCCGTTTTAATACGGGATTTTTTATTTCAAAGAATTAAATTTGCAGCTCAATACAATACTATGAGTCAAGAAGTTTCTAAACGCTACGCACAACGCGGAGTATCGGCATCAAAAGAAGATGTACACAATGCAATTAAAAACATTGATAAAGGGCTGTTTCCTAAGGCTTTTTGTAAAATCGTTCCCGATTATTTAACAAACGACGAGGATTACTGCTTAATTATGCATGCCGATGGTGCGGGAACAAAATCATCTTTGGCTTATATGTATTGGAAAGAAACCGGAGATATTTCAGTTTGGAAAGGCATTGCCCAAGATGCTTTAATTATGAATATTGATGATTTATTATGTGTTGGAGCGACCGACAATATCATGTTGTCATCAACGATTGGTAGGAATAAAAACCTGATTCCAGGTGAAGTGCTTTCTGCAATTATTAATGGGACAGAGGAATTAATTGAAGAATTAAAGTCTTTTGGGGTAACCATTCATTCAACAGGGGGGGAAACAGCAGATGTTGGTGATTTAGTGCGTACCATTATAGTAGATTCTACAGTTACTGCGCGTATGAAGCGTAGTGATGTTATTGATAATGCAAATATTCAGGCTGGCGATGTTATTGTAGGTTTAGAAAGTTTTGGTCAGGCAACTTATGAGAAATCATATAACGGTGGTATGGGAAGTAACGGATTGACCTCGGCAAGACACGATGTGTTCCATAATTACCTGGCTAAAAAATATCCTGAAAGTTTTGATGCTTCAGTGCCTGAAGATTTAGTGTATTCGGGTAATGTAAAATTAACCGATGCAGTTGAAGATGCTCCAATCGACGCGGGTCAGTTGGTCTTGTCTCCAACACGTACGTATGCGCCAATCATCAAGAAAATTTTATCACAATATAATAGCGATAATGTTCATGGTATGGTGCATTGTTCGGGTGGAGCGCAAACTAAAATTCTTCATTTCGTAAATGAATTCCATATTGTAAAAGATAATATGTTCCCAGTACCTCCATTATTCAAGTTAATACAGGAGCAAAGTAAAACTGACTGGAAAGAAATGTATCAGGTGTTTAACTGTGGGCACAGAATGGAATTATACGTGTCTCCAGAAATTGCGGAGGATATCATTAACATATCGAAATCTTTTAATGTAAATGCACAAATAATTGGTCGAGTAGAGGCGTCCGAAACCAAAAAGCTTACAATAAAAAGTGCTTATGGTGAGTTTAACTACTAAACTTTTTATTCAATAGCATTGAAATGGAACGGTTATTGATATTAAGTGTATTTTTATTAAGTAAACTAACACAGCTAGTAAAATAAACAGCCATTGAGATTTCTTGATGTCAGTGGTATGTTGCTTTTTATGAGTATTATGTAATTGCACATGAAAAACATTGTATTAATAATTTTTTGTTTCTTTTTTCAGATTATTTCAGCGCAACCAGATTCTTTATTCTTAAAAGTAAAATCAGAAAAATACGAAGGTCCGCAATGGGTTCAAAAAAATAAAGCAACTGTCGATTTAAGTGAGGTGGCTTTTGTAAACTGGAATTCCGGGGGAACCAATTCTATTAGTGGCCTTTTAGGGTTTGAAACTTCGGCGAATTATACCGATAAGTATTTTAATTGGAAGAACAATGCCGTGCTTCGTATGGGGATGAATAAGCAGGAGTCTACCGAATTACGAAAGACTGATGATTTGTTCGAGATTAATTCTAATATAGGGTATCAGCCTGACGAAAATTCTAACTGGTTTTATTCTGCGCGACTTAATTTTAAAACGCAATTGTTTAACGGTTACAGATATCCTGATACGGATAATCCGATTTCGCGTTTTATGGCGCCGGGTTATTTGTTTTTTGGTGGAGGTATGGAATACGGAAAGAATATCGATAAAATGTCCTTTTATTTCTCTCCGGTGACTCTAAAAGCAACGTTTGTTTTAGATGAAACCTTAGCTAATGCAGGTAAATTTGGCGTAGAGCCAGCGGTTTATGACAGTGAGGGTAATTTATTGGTTAAAGGAGAACGTGTGCGTCGTGAGGTTGGGATTTTAATAACAAATAGCCGTGAGTTGAAAGTTGCTGAGAATGTAAATTTGAAACATCAGGTGAGTTTGTATTCAGATTATGTTCACAATTTTGGAAATGTAGATGTTGATTGGCAGTTGGATTTTGATTTTAAAGTAAATAATTTCATCAGAGCTACACTTGGCTCGCATATTCGTTACGACGACGATATTAAAACCTTAAAAGAAACCGATGTTGAAGGTGAATTTGATGAAGCTGGGGCTAAAATTCAATGGAAACAGTTCTTAGGTGTTGGTTTTGCTGTTGATTTTTAGGAAATACTTTTTTTAAAGTGAAGTTTCAAAAATTTGTTAACTTTTTTATGTTGATAAATATTTAAATATTTGAAAATCAGTATTTTGTGTTTTTTTATTGTAAACTTTATGATTTTTATCATGTTTTAGTTCAGGTATTTTTCACGTTCTTTGTGGTGTAGAAAACGTTAATTAATTCCAACTTTATGCCTGTAGAAACACAAACTCACCAAAAGCCAACGACTTACACTCAAGAAGAAGCATTTGAAGCTTCAAAAGTCTATTTTAAAGGGGACGACTTAGCGGCCCGTGTATGGATTAACAAATATGCCTTAAAGGATTCTGAAGGTCATTTATACGAGAAAACCCCTAACGATATGCACCGTCGTATCGCCAAGGAAATTGCAAGAATTGAAAGTAACTACGCAAATCCATTATCGGAGGAGGAGATTTTCGATTTAATCAAAGATTTTAAATATATCGTACCACAAGGGAGTCCTATGGCTGGTATCGGTAATCCGTATCAAACGGCATCGTTATCAAATTGTTTTGTAATTGGTAATTCTGGAGAGTCTGATTCTTACGGAGGGATTATGAAGATTGATCAGGAGCAGGTGCAGTTAATGAAGCGGCGTGGTGGTGTTGGTCACGATTTATCACACATCCGACCAAAAGGATCTCCGGTAAAAAATTCAGCGTTAACCTCTACGGGTATTGTGCCTTTTATGGAGCGTTATTCTAATTCTACAAGAGAGGTGGCCCAGGATGGACGTCGAGGTGCTTTAATGCTGTCGGTGTCTATTAATCATCCGGATTCAGAAGATTTTATCGATGCTAAATTGGAACAAGGAAAGGTGACAGGTGCAAACGTATCGGTACGAATTGATGATGCTTTTATGAAGGCGGTTAAGGCTGATGGGGAATATGTTCAGAAGTATCCTATTTTCAGTGAAAACCCAAAGTATACAAAAACCATCCAGGCAACAGATATCTGGAAGAAAATCGTGCATAATGCATGGAAGTCGGCTGAACCGGGAATCTTATTCTGGGATACGGTAATTAACGAATCGGTGCCGGATTGTTATGCCGATTTAGGTTATAAAACGGTGTCTACAAACCCATGTGGGGAAATACCGTTATGTCCTTACGATTCTTGTCGTTTACTAGCTATTAATTTGTTGTCTTATGTGGAAAATCCGTTTACAGCGCATGCTAAATTCAATTTCGATTTATTTAAACACCATGCAGCTGTAGCACAACGCATGATGGATGATATCATTGATTTAGAGTTAGAAAAAATCGATGTGGTTTTAGAGAAAATAGACAAGGATCCGGAATTAGACGAAGTAAAAGCGGTCGAACGTAATTTATGGTTAAATATTAAAAAGAAAGCAGAGGAAGGGCGTCGTACAGGTATTGGTATTACTGCCGAAGGTGATATGTTGGCGGCTTTAGGAATTCAGTATGGAAGTGAAGCAGGAAATGCCTTCTCTTTAGAAGTTCATAAAACTTTATGTTTAGAAGTGTATCGCGCATCAGTTTACACCGCTAAGGAACGTGGTGCTTTTGCGATTTATGATTCAGAACGCGAGAAAAACAATCCGTTAATTCAACGCATCAAGAAAGAAGATGAAAAACTGTATTTCGATATGCTGGAATACGGACGTCGTAATATTGCCTTATTAACTATTGCGCCAACAGGAACAACCAGTTTAATGACGCAAACCTCTTCTGGAATTGAACCTGTATTTATGCCGGTTTACAAACGTAGAAGAAAAGTAAATCCGAACGATAAAAACGTACGTGTCGATTTTGTTGATGAAGTTGGTGATTCCTGGGAAGAATATGTGGTATTCCATCACCGTTTCAAACAATGGATGGAGGTCAATGGTATTGATTCTTCTAAAAATTTCACTCAGGATGAATTAGATGAATTGGTGAAAAAATCACCGTATTACAAAGCTACGTCTAATGATGTGGATTGGTTGAGTAAAGTGAGTATGCAAGGAGCTATTCAAAAATGGGTGGATCACTCGATTAGTGTGACGATTAATTTACCAAATGATGTTTCTGAAGAGTTGGTAGGAGAGTTGTATCTTAAAGCCTGGGAAGTTGGTTGTAAAGGAGTGACGGTTTACCGTGATGGCTCGCGTTCTGGGGTTTTAATTTCTAATGAAGAGAAAAAAGAAACTGAAAATTCAGAGGTGTTAACGACGTTCCCGGTAAAGCGTCCGGAAGTCTTGGATGCCGATGTGGTTCGATTCCAGAATAATAAAGAAAAATGGATTGCTTTTATCGGTTTAATCGACGGAAAACCTTATGAAATTTTTACTGGTTTAGCCGATGATGAAGACGGAATTCTTATTCCGCGTTGGGTGAACGAAGGCTTAATTATTAAAGGTAAAAACGAAGACGGAAGCAAACGTTACGATTTTCAGTATAAAAACAAACGTGGCTACAAAACCACTATTGAAGGCTTGTCGTATAAGTTCAATCCGGAATTCTGGAACTATGCGAAGTTAATTTCAAGTACCTTACGTCATGGTATGCCAATTGAGAAAGTGGTCGATTTAATTAACAGTTTACAGTTGGATAATGCGTCTATTAATACCTGGAAAAACGGTGTGGTACGGGCTGTAAAGCGCTATGTGGAAGACGGAACTGAAGCTAAAGGACACGTTTGCGATAACTGTGAATCAAAGAATTTAATTTATCAGGAAGGTTGTTTAACCTGTAAAGATTGTGGGTCTTCGAAATGTGGATAAAACCATCTTTATATTATAAATTTAAAGGAAGTCGAAAGGCTTCCTTTTTCATGGGTTATGATATTTTGAGAAATTTAAAATTTATTATTTCAATTTTTGAACTCACGATTTTTCAATTGATAAATTATCGTATTTTTGCCACACAATTTAATTAGATGTTAGACAAATTACAAATAGTAAAGCAGCGTTTTGATGAGGTGAGTGATTTAATCATTCAGCCGGATGTGATTTCCGATCAAAAACGCTATATCGCTTTAAATAAAGAATATAAAGATCTTAAGGTTCTTATTGAGAAACGAGAAGAGTATATTGAGGCCACTAATAATTTAGCTGAAGCAGAAGAGATTCTTGCCGATGGTAGCGATGCCGAAATGGTGGAAATGGCTAAAATGCAGTTTGAAGAAGCAAAAGCAGCGATTCCTAAATTGGAAGATGAGATTAAGTTTCTTTTAATTCCGAAAGACCCTGAAGATGCTAAAAATGCCGTGGTAGAGTTACGTGCCGGAACCGGTGGTGACGAGGCGAGTATCTTTGCAGGAGATTTATTCAGAATGTACACCAAATATTGTGAAAGCAAAGGCTGGAAGGTAGATACTGTAGACTTTAGTGAAGGAACTAACGGTGGATTTAAAGAAATTCAGTTTGAAGTTTCTGGAGAAGATGTTTACGGAACTTTGAAGTTTGAAGCCGGGGTGCACCGTGTGCAACGTGTACCACAAACCGAAACTCAAGGTCGTGTGCATACCAGTGCCGCAACGGTTATGGTATTCCCGGAAGCAGAAGAGTTTGATGTAGAAATTAATCCTAAAGATGTACGTATCGATTTCTTCTGTTCGTCAGGTCCTGGAGGTCAATCGGTAAATACAACCTATTCAGCTGTGCGTTTAACACACATTCCTACCGGATTGGTAGCGCAGTGTCAGGATCAGAAATCGCAGCATAAGAATAAAGAGAAAGCGTTTAAAGTATTACGCTCGCGTTTGTACGATATGGAGCTTGCTAAAAAGCAGGAAGAAGATGCGGCGAAACGAGGCAGCATGGTGACTTCAGGAGATAGAAGTGCGAAGATTAGAACCTATAACTATCCGCAAGGCCGTGTAACCGATCACAGAATCGGATTAACACTTTACGATTTAAGTAATATTGTAAACGGCGATATCCAGAAAATTATAGATGAGTTACAATTGGCTGAAAACACCGAAAAGTTAAAAGCTAGCGATAACGTAATTTAAAAAATGAACAGCCTCTTTAAGAGGCTTTTTTATATATGACAACAGCACAACTTGTAGAACAAATTAAGAAGAAACAATCCTTTCTGTGTATTGGATTAGATGTCGATTTAAACAAAATCCCAGAGCACCTTTTAAATGAGGAAGACCCTATTTTTGCGTTCAATAAAGCTATTATCGATGCAACTCATCATTTATGTGTGGCCTACAAACCGAATACGGCTTTTTACGAAGCTTATGGAATAAAAGGCTGGAAAGCTTTAGAGAAGACCATTAATTACTTAAATGAGAATCACCCTGAAATTTTCACGATTGCAGATGCGAAGCGTGGAGATATCGGGAACACGAGTACCATGTATGCGAAAGCTTTTTTTGAGGACTTAGCTTTTGATTCGGTAACCGTGGCGCCTTATATGGGAAAAGATTCCGTGGAGCCGTTTTTAGCATTTCAGGACAAGCACACGATTATGTTGGGCTTAACATCTAATGCTGGTGCTTTCGATTTTCAGACGAAAATAGTCGATGGTAAAGAATTGTATAAACAGGTTTTAGAAACTTCTAAAACTTGGGAAAATGCACAGAATTTAATGTATGTGGTTGGTGCCACAAAGGCGGAGTATTTGGCAGATATTCGTCAAATTATCCCTGACAGTTTCTTGCTAGTGCCAGGAATAGGGGCGCAAGGTGGAAATTTACAAGACGTTTGTAAATACGGAATGAACGATACGGTTGGTCTGTTAATCAATTCTTCAAGAGGTATTATTTATGCGTCAAAAGATGAAGATTATGCAGAGGTAGCTGCCGAAAAAGCTAAAGAACTGCAATTGGAAATGGCTGAGATTCTTTCAGCTTAGTTTCAGTTAGATATTCAAAAATTAAACATAATTCGTTTTGGAGGTTTTAGATCAATTACACAGAACAATTGCTTTGAAAGACATTCCGAAGCGAATTATCTCTTTAGTGCCCAGCCAAACCGAATTGTTGTGCGATTTAGGATTGGAGGATTCTTTAGTTGGGGTGACTAAATTTTGTGTGCATCCGCATCATATCACTACTGATGTGACTGTGGTGGGGGGGACCAAAAATATTCATCTAGATAAAATAAAAGCCTTACAGCCCGATATTATTCTGTGTAATAAGGAGGAGAATACAAAGGAGATTGTTGATGCATGTGAGCGTATTTGTCCGGTTCATGTTTCCGATATTTATACTATGGCCGATAGTATGAAACTGATTGAACAGTATGGCGTGTTATTTAATAGAGTAAAGGAAGCAGAGCTTATGATTTCTCAAATGAAGTGTGAAATAGGGGGTTTTAAAAGCTTTTTAAAAGATAAAAAAGTGCTAACTGTGGCTTATTTTATCTGGAAGACTCCATGGATGGTAGCCGCCAATAATACGTTTATAAATCATCTTTTAGAGTTGAATAAATTTGCAAATGCATTTGAGGATAATACGCGTTATCCCGAGGTGCTTACAGAAGAATCTGTACATTTTGAAAATGTAGATGTAGTATTATTGTCCAGTGAACCGTATCCATTTAAAGAAATACATAAATACGAGGTGCAAGGCTATTTTCCAAAAGCTAAAATCGTTTTAGCCGATGGAGAAATGTTTTCCTGGTATGGTTCTAGACTGCTAAAAGCATTCGAGTATTTTAAAACGCTCCGTTTAAGTCTTGAGAATAATCTAGCTTGCTAGTATCTTCAACAAAATTTTCAATTTTACGTTCTAACTCTTTTAAGCTGATTAACTTATTTAAGTTTGGCTTAATTCTTCCTACTTTACAAAATTGCGTACTCATAACTTGTTTTTTTATAAAGTACGTGATTTTGTGCGATTTAGATGTAAGGTAATCGTTAAATAAATGATAAAAACGTTAAACTAAAGTTTTTTGCTGCTCTCTGGCTAAATATTTTAAACGGTTTAACTTATTAAGAAGTTTAATAGCCATATACTCAGAAATGTCGCTTTGTGCAGAATCCGTCTGGCGTAAATTATACGCCTGTTCAATGAGAAGCTTATATCGATTTTTAAGCTTTTCCTGATCGTTCTTTATGCGGTCAAGTCTGTCCATTGTTATCTGAATTACAGTAAGTTAAATATACATTTTTTATTCATTAAAAAAAAAAATCCGATAATTATTTTATTAACCATCGGATTTATATTGAAATTACTATTATTTTTTAGTCCTGTAAAGCGAAAACCTGTTTTAATAACGTGGTTGTTCTCGATGAAATATCGGTACGAATTTCTTTTTCTTCTACAGCAATCATGGTATAAACACCTTGTAATGCTTCACTTGTTACATAATCGGTTAAATCCGGATTTACATCATTGGTAAAAGGAATGCTGTTATATTTATTGATTAGGTTTGTCCATATTTTATCGGCGCCTACTTTTGCAAACGAACTATTAATTACCGGGTGAAACTTATCATACAGAGGTGTTTGAGTTTTTCCAGTTAGATATTGTGTAGCCGCATCATTGTTACCTAATAAAATATTCTTGGCATCGGTAAACGTGATTTGCTTTACGGCATCTACAAAAATAGGGGTCGCTTCTTTAACGGCATCTTCAGCAGCGCGGTTTAGGGCTTTAATTCCTTCATCTGCCAGACTTCCCAAGCCAATGCTTCTAAGACCTTTATCGACTTGTTGTAATTCTTCTGGTAGTAAAATTTTTACCAAATCATTTTTGTAAAATCCATCGGTTTGAGTAAGTTTCGATACTTGCTTTTCAATTCCAAAATTTAAAGCTTCCCTTAATCCTGAAGCAATCTGATCGTTACCTATAGTTGTTCCTGTCTGCGGAAGCTGATTGATAACTTGTTGTAGGTCGGCACAGGCAGTTAAAGAGAAAACCAGAGCTAGTGCAAAAATCTTTTTTATCATATTTGGGTGTTTTGTTTCTTGAACAAATATAGACTTTACTAACTATATTTTATGGAGAAATTCTTTTTTTGAAGGTTGTTAAGAGAAAATAACGGTTTTATTGTTGTACACCATAACTTTTCTATCGGCATGTAATTTTACAGCATTTGCCAATACAATTTTTTCTAAATCACGTCCTTTAGCGATAAGGTCAGGAATAGAGTGTGCATGGGTTACACGAGTAACATCCTGCTCAATAATTGGACCACCATCGAGTTCTTCGGTAACATAATGACTGGTAGCTCCAATAATCTTAACACCTCGTTTAAAAGCGGAATGGTAAGGTTTTGCACCAATAAATGCCGGTAAAAACGAATGGTGGATATTAATGATTTTATTCGGGTATTTATCAATCATGGTTTTTGGTATGATTTGCATATACCTTGCTAAAACAATAAAGTTGATGCGGTATTCTTCAAGAAGTGCCAATTGCTTTTTAGCGGCTTCTTCCTTATGGTCTTTAGTTACCGGAATGTGATAAAACGGAATTTTAAAACTATCTGCTATCGGTTTTAAATCCTTATGATTACTGATAATGAAAGGAATTTCTAAATTCAGCTCTCCCGAATTATAACGACCTAATAAATCGTAAAGACAGTGATCGTATTTTGAAATGAACAAAGCCATTTTCGGTTTGCTTTCCGAGGAGTAAATACGCCATTTCATTTTAAAAACTTTGGCCATTTCTGTTTTAAATGACGCTTTAAAGTTTTCGGTAGAAAAAGATTCCCTGGTAAATTCACTTTCCAATCGCATAAAAAATTCATTCTGTTCACGATCAACAAACTGGTCGATATAAACAATATTTCCTTCGTTTTTTGCTATGAAATTGGTTACTGAAGCAATGATATTAGGGCGATCTTTACAATGTATAAGGATGGTAATTTTATTCATAATGGTTTATAAGTCTCTCAAAATTAACTTAAAAATCAGATAACTAGAAAGCGGGAATATAAATTTTAGATAATCACCTGTAAATAGTTTCTTTTTTTGAATATTTCGTAAATTTGACCCATATATAATAGTTTTATTTAATTATCTGAAAAAGATGCATACAGCTCCCTATAAACCAAAACATAAAGTAAGAATTGTTACCGCTGCCTCGTTATTCGATGGTCATGATGCTGCGATAAATATTATGCGCCGTATTATTCAGTCGACCGGTGTAGAAGTGATTCATCTTGGGCACGATAGAAGTGTAGAAGAAGTGGTGAATACAGCCATCCAAGAAGATGCGAATGCCATCGCCATGACCTCTTATCAAGGCGGCCATAACGAGTATTTCAAGTACATGTACGATTTGTTAAAGGAAAAGGGGGCGTCGCATATCAAGATTTTTGGAGGCGGTGGTGGTGTTATTCTTCCGGAAGAAATTAAAGAATTAATGGATTATGGGATTACTCGAATTTATTCACCAGATGATGGAAGAGAACTTGGGCTGCAAGGTATGATTAACGATTTGGTAGAGCAATCGGACTTTGCTGTGGGCGATTCATTAAATGGTGAAGTAAAAGAGTTAGAAACAAAAAATCCTAAGTCAATAGCTCGAGTTATTTCTTCGGCAGAAAACTTTCCGGAAGTCGCAAAAGATACCTTAGCCATTATTCATGATAAAAATAAGACTTCTAAAACACCTGTTTTAGGAATTACCGGAACAGGAGGGGCTGGGAAGTCGTCCTTAGTGGATGAATTGGTGCGTCGCTTTTTAATAGATTTCCCTGAAAAAACATTAGGGATTATTTCTGTGGATCCTTCAAAACGTAAAACAGGAGGTGCTCTTTTAGGGGATCGCATTCGTATGAATGCTATTAACAACCCAAGAGTGTATATGCGTAGTTTGGCAACCCGTCAATCGAATCTGGCATTATCGAAACATGTGAATGAAGCCATTGAAGTGTTGAAGGCAGCCAATTACGATTTGATAATTTTAGAAACTTCAGGAATCGGACAATCCGATACCGAAATTGTCGAGCACAGTAATGTGTCTTTATATGTCATGACTCCTGAATTTGGAGCCGCAACCCAATTGGAGAAAATTGATATGTTAGATTTCGCAGATTTGGTAGCGATTAACAAATTTGATAAACGCGGTGCTTTAGATGCTTTACGTGATGTGAAAAAACAATACATGCGTAATCACGAATTATGGGAAGTAAACCAGGATGATTTACCGGTTTTCGGAACGATTGCTTCACAGTTTAACGACCCGGGAATGAACGCGCTGTATAAAGCGGTAATGGATACGATTTTTGAAAAAACAGGAGCTGATTTAAATTCAACTTTTGAAATTTCAAAAGAAATGAGCGAGAAGATTTTTGTGATTCCGCCAAGTAGAACGCGTTATTTATCCGAAATTGCTGAAACCAATCGTACTTATGATAAAATCGCTTTAGATCAGGTTGAGGTAGCTCAGAAATTATACGGTATTTACAAAACGATAGGTTCAGTATCTAATGTCACATCGCGCAAAGTCGAGATGTCATTTATAGGTAAACTTGGGTTGAATGAAGAAGAGATTCTCAAACACGTACAGAACGAAAATGATAAAGAGTTTTTGAAGTTATTATTGAAAGAATTCGATCGTGTAAAAATGAATCTCGATCCCTACAATTGGGAAGTAATTGCTGGTTGGGGTGAGAAAATCGATAAGTATAAAAATCCAATTTATACCTTTAAAGTCCGTGATAAAGAAATCAAGATTGAAACACACACTGAGTCGTTATCGCATACGCAAATTCCAAAAGTAGCTTTACCAAAGTATCAGGCTTGGGGTGATATTCTTCGTTGGACCTTACAAGAAAATGTGCCTGGAGAATTCCCATATACTTCGGGTCTATACCCATTCAAGCGTACAGGTGAAGACCCAACACGAATGTTTGCAGGTGAAGGAGGGCCAGAACGTACCAACCGTCGTTTCCATTACGTGAGTTTAGGAATGCCGGCAAAACGTTTGTCTACCGCTTTCGATAGTGTAACGTTATATGGTAACGACCCGGATTACCGTCCCGATATTTATGGGAAAATAGGGAACGCGGGAGTAAGTATCTGTTGTTTAGACGATGCTAAAAAACTGTATTCAGGATTTAATTTAGCCGATGCCATGACTTCGGTAAGTATGACCATTAACGGGCCGGCGCCTATGTTATTAGGTTTCTTTATGAATGCGGCTATCGATCAGCAATGCGAGTTATATATCAAGGCACAAGGTCTTGAAAAAGAGGTTGAGGCCAAGATACAAGCCATTTATAAAGAAAAAGGTGTCGAACGTCCTGAATATAATGGTGAGTTACCAGACGGAAATGATGGTTTAGGTTTAATGCTGTTAGGTGTTACAGGAGATCAGGTGTTATCAAAAGATGTTTATGATAAGATAAAAACAGAAACCATAGCCCAGGTAAGAGGAACGGTGCAAGCCGATATTTTGAAAGAAGATCAGGCGCAAAATACCTGTATTTTTTCAACGGAATTCGCACTTCGTTTAATGGGAGATGTTCAGGAGTATTTTATAGAAAATAACGTTAGAAACTTTTATTCGGTGTCTATTTCAGGGTACCATATTGCTGAAGCAGGAGCTAATCCTATTACACAGTTGGCACTGACTTTATCAAACGGGTTTACCTATGTGGAATACTACTTATCAAGAGGGATGGATATCAATAAGTTTGGTCCAAACTTATCTTTTTTCTTCTCTAATGGTATCGATCCGGAATATGCTGTAATTGGTCGTGTAGCGCGAAGAATCTGGGCGAAAGCCTTAAAACAAAAGTACGGTGCTAATCCAAGAGCACAAATGTTGAAATATCATATTCAAACTTCTGGACGAAGTTTACATGCTCAGGAAATCGATTTTAATGATATCCGTACCACGCTTCAGGCCTTATATGCGATTTACGATAACTGTAACTCCTTACACACGAATGCTTATGATGAGGCGATTACTACGCCAACCGAAGAATCGGTACGTCGTGCTATGGCTATTCAGTTGATTATTAATAAAGAATTAGGGTTGGCTCGAAATGAAAATCCGATTCAGGGGTCTTTCATTATTGAAGAATTAACCGATTTGGTAGAAGAAGCGGTGTTGGCTGAATTCGATAGAATTACGGAACGTGGTGGCGTATTGGGTGCTATGGAAACCATGTATCAGCGCAGTAAAATCCAGGAAGAAAGTCTGTATTACGAAACCTTGAAGCATAATGGCGAATTCCCAATTATAGGTGTAAATACCTTCTTAAGTAGTAAAGGATCCCCAACCATACAACCAAAAGAAGTGATTCGAGCGACAGAGGAAGAAAAACAATTTCAAATAAAAACCCTTGAAAACCTTCATAAAACCTACGAAGACAGAATTGAAGCTACATTAACCAAAGTTCAAGAAGCAGCTATTCAAAACCAAAATGTATTTGAAGTCTTGATGGAAGCCACCAAGGTATGTTCGTTAGGACAAATTACTGATGCGCTGTTTGAAGTTGGTGGGCAATACCGTAGAAATATGTAACAACTGACTTTATCTATAAATTAAAAATCCCGATCGAAAGGTTGGGATTTTTTTATCTTTAAAATTTTGATTGTGAGGAGTGTGTTTTATCGGTTATTTTTGTAAATCGTTTCAGATCAAAGAATTAAACAAGCAGGTTGCCTAATAATTTATGTTTCGGTGCTTTTCTTGGGTATCTTAAATATTCTCAAAAAAGTAAATAATATGTCTAATTTAAATAACATTATTATGGAAGCAACTTTAAATTACAATTTCAAAAGACAGTCTGAAAACCATATTGACTGGTTATTAAACATTATCAAATCTGAAAAATATTATGAAATTGATAGTTATATCGTAGACTTAGATCAAGCGAGCTAACCCTAAAAATCAAAACGCTTATAAAGCAATTTTACTTTTAATATTTTAAACTAAAAGCATCTGTTTTCCATATTACTATATATGAAAATAGAGCTTGTGCCTGTAACATTAAACCCAAGATAGCAGAATTAATTTCAGTACATTGATACTAGTACTAGAATTAATTCTGCTTTTTTATGCGAGTTTTATATGATGTTATTTTTTAAAAGTTTTCTGGTTGATTAGCTAAAAAGAAAAGATTGTAAAGAGGCTTATGATTTTAAAGTGTTAATAACCAAGTGCGTTGTAGTTGTTTGAATTTTTTTAATTCACTACGTAAGATTGGCAAAAAGTCTTTTCCGTTGCTGTTGGAACGCTCTAAACGGTATGAGTTTTTGTATAACTTATTGGTCAGGCGCTTTAATGTCGCGATGTGCTTGTAGCGTTTATCAGAATAGCGTTCCAGTTCCACACTAGCAATTTCAGGAGCTAAGGAAATAGACTGCTGAACGATGTCTCCAGAGAAGTAAATGTTACTATCTTCAGTACCATCTGGTTTTAATTGAGACAAATCGTGGGTTAAATATGTTGAAATACTTTGAGATAGAGCAAAAATCTCTATCGCCTTTTTATAAATCGGTAAATCCGATAGGTTTGATGGGGTATTGTGAGACATAATCTTTTTTCTTTAGCATTTTTATCAAAATTACAGACAAGATTTCATATTCTTCTTTAACTTTTAAAGTAAAATTGTATATTTACTTTAATATTTAATTTTTTAACCCAATATATCTTTATAATGGTTTTAGATGCGCTTAACTGGAAGATTTTGAAGTGTTTACAGCAAAATGCAAGGCTCTCGAATGCAGAAATCGGGCGTCAGGTTGGCATTAGTTCGCCGGCAGTTTCCGAACGTATTAAGAAGATGGAAGATGCAGGAATCATCTTAGGTTATAAGACCGTAGTTTCGCCTTTAGACATGGGGTATCAGCTTAAAGCGATAATTACTTTACGCGCCTTTATAGGGAAATTAAAGCCCTTTTTAGAAAAGGTGAAAACTTATGATGAGGTTTTAAACTGCTATAGAATTACTGGAAATGAAAATATCGTGATGGAAGTGGTGCTTAAAAATCAAAAGCATTTGGAAGCTTTTATCGATCAATTGATTATTTATGGGGAAACCAAAACGCAGATCGTTTTGTCTCATGTTACCCGATTTAAAGAAATAAAGCCTTTAAAGTAGAGAAAGGAAACCACCGAGGTGGATTCCTAGATTTTAAAATTGTATTTTGAGATTATTGTTCAATATTTTCATGCAAACTTTCTATATGTTCAGCGATACGTTTGGCGTGAATTCTTGAATTTTCAATAAACCACTTATGGGTTTCATTGCCGCCACAAATCACTCCCGCTAAATACAAGCCTTCGATGTTTGATTCCATAGTTTCCGGGTTGTAGCTTGGAATGTTTCTTCCGTCGTCAGATAATTCAATATGACTTTGTTTTAAAAATTTGAAATCAGGAACATAACCTGTAAGCGCTACCACATAGTCGTTTTCTAAAGTAAGAAAACCTTTTGGGGTTTTTATATCGACTGTTTCTTCATTAATTTTTGTAATTTCAGAATTGAAGTATGCTTTTATACTACCTTCATTAATACGGTTAATAATGTCTGGGCGAACCCAGTATTTTACGCGTTCACCAATGGTTTCACCTCTTACTACCATGGTGACGTCACCGCCTTTTCGCCATATTTCGAGTGCCGCATCTACTGAAGAATTACTAGCCCCAACCACAATGATTTTTTGTAACGAATAGTTATGCGCCTCTTTGTAATAGTGCGTCACTTTAGGTAAATCTTCTCCAGGAACATTGATAAGTTTCGGTATATCGTAAAAGCCGGTAGAGATAATCACTTTTCTAGCCAAATATTCAGTTTTTGAAGACGACACTTTGAAAATCGCTTTTTCTTTTTCTACCTGATTTACGGTTTCATATAAATGAATATTCAGTTTATTTGAAGTCACTACACGTCGATAATATTCTAAGGCTTCATCTCGATTTGGTTTTGGATTATTACTTATGAACGGAATCTCGTCGATTTCAAGTTTTTCTGAAGTCGAAAAGAAGGTCATATTTTTTGGGTAGTTGAAGAGGGAGTTGGTTAAAGCTCCCTTTTCAATTACCACATAATTCCAGTTTCGTTTTTTGCACTCTAAGGCGCAATTAATACCAATAGGTCCAGCGCCAATTATTAAAACATCTAGTGTGTTTTTCATTTACTTTTATACTTTTCTAGCGATTTAAATATCTATCTTTTTCAATTGTTCAATCGTCTGTTTAAACTAAATAATATCAAGGCACTAATAAGCGCCAGAGAGGCAATTATATACCAGGTGATTTCAAATCCTAAACCGGCGGTTAGCTGTAACCCGGCATTATGCCCAAAAATATGAGCTACCGAAAACGAGATGGAGTATAACGCCATATATTCACCTTGATTTCCTTTTTTAGCACGTTCTATAGCAAAGGCATTTGAGAACGGAAAGGCAATCATCTCACCAAAAGTTACCAGTAGCATACCAATAACCAATACGCCAGACCAGGAAGTAAGGTTTAAAATTAAAAAACTTATTCCTGTTAAAATAGCTCCGAAAAATACCAACCATAATTTGGTAAATGCTGTATGTTCCAGCCATTTGATTAAGGGCATTTCAAAGATAAAAATAACAAATCCATTTAAGCCTAAAATTAAGCCGATTTCAAATTCACTCAATAAATGAACATCTTTATAGTAAATGGTGATTGATGAGAAATATTGCAGGAACACAATACCAAATAGCACCATTGCTAAGAAAAACACCAGAAAAGCACTGTCTTTGTAGGCCGAAACCGGGTTCTCAATTTTAAAATCGTCGAGTACTTTGGCTTTTTTAGGGTTTAATACTTTGATCATGACCAAAGCAGCCATCAAGCAGGTAATGCCATCGACCCAGAACAAGCCACCGTAACCCAATCCGGAAATAATCATGCCTCCAATGGCCGGTCCTGCTGAAAAACCTAGGTTAATCGCCAAACGAATAAGTGTTAATGAACGGATTTTATTTTCCGGTTTGCTGTAGGCGTTAAGCGCAACAAATATGGCCGGTCTAAAGGCATCGGCAACCATCATAACTATAAAAATTCCGATGCATATTGATACAAATGTATTAAGCATTTGTAACGCAATAAATAAAACCCCAGTAGCCAGTAGGCTTCTTGCCATAACCTTGTAGTACCCAATAATATCGGTTAATTTTCCTCCGATCCATGATCCGACAACCGAGCCCAAACCAAAGGCGCTCATAATCCATCCAACCTGACTAATGGTAAATTGTAAATCTTCCTTGAGGTATAACGATAAAAAGGGAATTACCATAGTGCCGGCGCGATTTATAAAAGTAATAAGCGCCAGCCACCAGATTTCGTCCGATAGGCCTTTAAAAGTATCTATGTAGTTTTTTAAAAGTGCTTTCATAGGTTGGTTAGGTATTAAAAATAAAAAAGTCCGACGGTTAAGTCGGACTTTTAATACATTGAAATATGATTTTATAATGATATCACCACAATATATAGCAAGCCCGACCTCGTTCTCTCACAGAGGTATATTGCTTTTTACAAATTGTGATCATATAGCGCATTGTCTAATTTTTTGAATCACAAACTTATAGAAAATAATTGGAAGTTGTATTTTTGAAATCAAAATTTATTCAAATGAAGTATTTTTTAATGCTATTTGTACTTGTTTTTGGTACGGTAGGGTGTCAGGATAAAAAGCAGTATAACTTAGGGGAAACTGAATTTCAACGCGAGTTGAATGCCGAATATAAAGATGCGACAACATCGCCTTTAAAGGACGAAGATCGTAAGACTTTTGAAGGCTTGGAGTTCTTTAAAAACGATTCCACCTATGTGGTTACTGCGACTTTAGAGTTAACACCCGATTCTGAATTTGTACCGATGAAAACCACTACGAGTCGAATGTCTGAAAAACGCGTTTACGGTGTTTTGCGTTTCGAATTAAAAGGAAAATCATTCAAACTGAATATTTATCAGGATAAGGATTTAATGACTCGTGAAGGCTACGAGAATTATTTGTTTCTTCCTTTTTTCGATGAAACCAGTGGAGAAGATAGCTACGGTGGTGGCCGCTATATTGACGCTCGAATTCCAGAAGGCAATACTATGGTTATTGATTTCAATAAAGCTTATAATCCATATTGTGCGTATAACGATACATACTCATGTCCGATTGTGCCCAGAGAAAATTATTTAAAAACACGTATTGAAGCAGGAGTAAAAGTATTTAAAAAGCATTAAGCTGATTTTCTTTAATCGCGATATAAATTTCGGTAACCCAATTAGCAGGATTAGGAGTATTTTCGGAATCTGTTAAGTAAATTTCAAGCATGGGGCCGCTTTCAGTTAATTCTAAACCTGTATCTGGAATATATTTTAAAGCTGTTTCCCAGGCTTCTTTTAGGTTACTGTAATCTCCTTTAAGGGTGGTTTTTACGGCTCTAAAAGGTTCAATTACACCGATTTGAATGTTAGTGTTTTTAGGTTCGATTTCTTCAATTGTAGGCACACAACAAGAGAATTCGGCTATATTATTTATTTCGTCCCATGTTTTGTAGTTTACAAATGGAGCACCGGACAAGGCGATATTATGATTTTTAATGTACGTTATAATTTGCTTAAACATATCGTGCATTTTTTCTTCAGACTCATTTATTTTGCAAACAGTAGAATTATATAAAAAATGTTCGCCAGCATAACTGGTTATTCCATTAACTTTTATGCTGTATTTTTTCATATTGCTTACAACAATGCTATCTAATTTTTCAAGACTACGTTCGTAATGTGGGCCAATTTGCTCTTCCATGCTTCCGGTAAAGGCAGTATATGCTTTAAATCCAAAAGGAAGATCGTTTCCGGAGATACTCCAAGTTACATCGGTAGAGCCATCTTCATTAGGGGTAAAAGTCCAGTTAATGTTCGAAGACGGAAAGTCTGCAATCTGCATTTGTTGGTATATGGTCGCATTAGGAACTGTTTCTAGTGTAGTCATACTTCCTCTGCCATTTTCGTTTTCCCAAGAGTACGAACTATTAACACCTGAAGTTTGCTCAGGATAAATAAGTTTCATTTTAGGATCGGCTTCAACCCACGACGACCAGTCCTTCCAATTCTTAAAATCAATCACATTATCATAAATCACCGAAACCGGAGCTTGAATGGATCGCGTTCTGCTGACCTCAAAAGTATTGGGTTGTATGGCTACATAAATAGAGGTGCCAATCACGGCAATTAGCAACAGAAATAAGATGTATTTGAATGACTTCATGTCGATCGGATTTTCGAAGCAGTTACTCTATCAAAGATAATGAATTTATAATTCTTGTTAAGAAATTATTACATTTGTGGACTTAAAAATAAAAATTCAATAATGAGAACAAGTGAATTATCTTTAAATGTTAATTTAGATTGTTCTCATACTTAAAAATCCAAACAGATGAATTTAAAACAAATATTAGGTGTTGCTTTTGTTTCGGCTGCATTGTTTTCTTGCGGAAATGATAAAGCTAAAACAGTAACCGAGGAAACTACAGATGTTAAAATTGTAGATGCTGCGTTTAATTATAATGTTGAGCAGTTTGCAGATATTAAGGTTTTGCGATATCAGATTCCAGGTTGGGAAAATTTAACCCTGAAAGAGCAAAAATTAGTTTATTATTTAGCTCAGGCCGGACTTTCAGGTCGTGATATTATCTGGGATCAAAACTATAAGTACAATTTAAAAATCCGTGAAGCTTTAGAGCAGGTATATAGCAATTATGAAGGTGATAAAACGTCTGAAGATTGGAATGCTTTTGTAGTGTATTTAAAACGTGTATGGTTTAGTAATGGTATTCATCATCATTATTCAAATGATAAATTACAACCGGAGTTTTCATCAGAGTATTTAAAAATGCTTTTAGCTGAAACTGATACCGAGTTGGAAGGCGAAGCGTTTGAAGTAATTTTTAACGACAAAGATGCTAAAAAAGTAAACCAAGCCAAAGGGATTGACAATGTTTCGGCATCAGCGGTGAATTTTTACGGAGAAGGTGTAACTAATGCAGATGTGGAACGTTTTTATAAGACTATGAAATCACCAGATCCAGCAAAGCCACTGTCGTTTGGTCTAAATTCGAAGTTAGTTAAAGAAGATGGAATTTTAAAAGAATTAAAGTATAAGTCAGGCGGTTTATATGGTGAGGCTATTGATGAGATCATTAAATGGTTAGAATTAGCAAAAAGCGTTGCTGAAAATGAAGCTCAGGCGAATGCTTTAGGCTTATTGATTCAATATTACACGACTGGTGATTTACAAACCTGGGATGATTATAATGTTGCTTGGACGGCGGCTACCGAAGGTAATATAGATTACATAAACAGTTTTATAGAAGTCTATAATGATCCTTTAGGGTATAGAGGTTCTTATGAAAGTATTGTTCAGATTAAGGACTTCGACATGTCTAAAAAAATGGCTGTACTATCAGACAATGCACAGTGGTTCGAAGATCACTCGCCTTTAATGGAAGAACATAAAAAGAAGAATGTTGTCGGGGTAACTTACAAAGTGGTAAATGTGGCTGGAGAAGCTGGTGATGCCTCGCCAAGTACACCAATCGGGGTGAATTTACCAAATGCCAACTGGATTCGAGCTGCTGTAGGAAGTAAGTCGGTATCTTTAGGGAATATCGTGGCTTCTTATAACAATGCCGGTGGTTCTGAACGTTTAAAAGAGTTTGTTAACGACAAAGAAGAGTTAGAATTACAAGAAAAATACGGTCAGTTGGCTGATAAATTACATACCGCATTGCATGAGGTTGTTGGTCATGCTTCAGGGCAGTTAAATCCTGGTGTTGGTGAAACAAAAGAAACGCTTAAAAATTACGCGTCAACGTTGGAGGAAGGTCGTGCAGATTTAGTGGCACTTTACTATTTATACGATCCGAAGTTACAGGAATTAGGCTTAGTTGAAGATTGGCAAAAGGTTGGAAAAACGGCATACGACGGATACATTAGAAATGGTTTAATGACGCAATTAATTCGTTTGAATTTAGGAGATGATGTTGAGGAAGCACATATGCGTAACCGTCAGTGGGTTTCGGCTTGGGTCTTTGAAAAAGGTCAGGCTGAAAATGTAATAGAAAAAGTAACACGCGATGGCAAAACCTATTTCAATATTACTGATTACGAAAAGCTACATAAATTGTTTGGAGATTTATTACGAGAAACTCAACGTATAAAATCTGAAGGTGATTTTGCTGCTGTAGAAGCTTTAGTTGAAGGTTATGGTGTGAAAGTAGATCAGAAACTTCATGCTGAAGTTTTAGAACGTAATGCTCAGTTTAAATCAGCGCCTTATAGTGGATTTGTAAATCCAGTATTGGTCCCGTTAACCGATGAAACCGGTGAAATCACCGCTATTGAACTAACGCAACCGGCGACGTTTGACGAACAAATGTTGGATTACAGTAACCGTTACAACTTCTTGCCGGAAGATAACTAGAATAAATTCTAGAAGTAAAATTTTAAAAAAACAGAATGCTTTAATTGAAACGAGACCGAAAAAAATAAGTAGGTTAAGTTTAAAGAAAATTTTAGGGTTCTGTTTTTTTATTTACACTAAAAATAAGTAGAAAAGCATTAATTAAAATGAGACAACCAATTATAATTAGTACATCCATAAGTGTTTAGTTTTTGTGTTAGTTACCTATATGATGCGTAAAACGTAAAAAGGTTGCGTATTATTTTAAGAAAAATTTAATAGCCACAATAAAAAGTATAAATCCAATAAACGCGAATAGCATCCAGATGCTGCCTTTATAGAATTTTCGGTGTAGTTTTAAATCTTTTCGGTACATAAAGCCTATAATGATAGAGAAGACGATAAAAAATATAATTCCGAAAATGATTTGACCTTTACTAAACATATAATTAATTTTAGACAAAAATAGTAAAACAGATTTCAGAAATAATAGATATATGAAGAATAAAATTGATGCCGTTAAGGCATTTCACACAGCTTTTAAGATTGGTCATAAAGAAACACCAACAGCCGATTTAGGAGTGGAGAAAAATACCTTACGTTTTAACTTAATGAAGGAAGAAAATGAAGAGTATTTAGAAGCCGCAAATAATAATGATTTAGTTGAGGTTGCTGATGCTTTGGGTGATATGCTGTATATTTTATGTGGAACCATTATAGAGCATGGTATGCAATATAAAATTGAAGAGGTATTCGAGGAAATACAACGTAGTAATATGAGTAAGTTAGGTGAAGACGGTCAGCCTATATATCGTGAAGATGGTAAAGTGTTAAAAGGACCAAATTATTTTAAACCAGATATTGCATCCATTTTAGATAAATAAAAAAAAGAGAAGCTATTTAGCTTCTCTTTTTTTATCAATATTATCAAAAAGTAAATTAGTCTAGTTTGTATCTCCATCCAAAAGGATCTTCAACTTTATTGGTTTGAATATCAGTAATGCGTTTTTTCAAGAAGCTTGCAAATGTTTCTTCTAATTCCGGTAATTCGAAATCTTCATCTTTATATCCAAAACCAGAAATAGGTGAAATAACAGCCGCAGTTCCGGCTCCAAACATTTCTTTTAAAGATCCGTTTTTAGCAGCTTCAACAACTTCATGAACCGAAAGTTTTCTTACTTCTACATCAATACCTTCAGCTTTCGCTAATTCAACAATACTTTTACGCGTAATACCATCTAAAATTCTGTCACTCGTAGGTGCAGTAATTAAAGTATCGTTAATACGAACAAAAATGTTCATAGCACCAGCTTCTTCAATGTATTCATGACTTGTGTCGTCTGTCCAGATAACTTGCTGGTATCCTTTTTCAACCGCTAATTGTGTAGGGTAAAATTGTCCGGCATAGTTACCACCAGCTTTAGCAAAACCAACACCACCATTAGCAGAACGCGAATAGGTTTGTTCGATTAATACTTTTACTTTTCCCGAGAAATAAGAACCAGAAGGCGCTGTACAGATTAAGAATTTATATTCGTTAGCCGGTGATGCGTGGAACCCATTCCCTGAAGCGAAAATAAACGGACGAATATATAAAGAACTACCATCTTGTTTAGGAATCCATTCTTTATCAACTTCTAATAAAGCCTTTAAACCATCCATAAAATAGTTTTCGGGTAATTCAGGAATCGCTAAACGCTTAGCCGAAATATTTAAACGGTTAAAGTTGTCTAAAGGACGGAATAAATACACGTCTTCGTTAGCATCTTTATAAGCTTTCATGCCTTCAAAAACCGATTGTCCGTAGTGGAAAATTTTAGCTGAAGGATCTAAAGAAATGGCTTGATAAGGAACTACCTTTGGAGCTTGCCATTTTCCGTCTTTAAAATTGCATTCAAGCATATGGTCTGAAAAAACACTTCCAAAAGCCAAGTTATCAAAATCTACATCATGTATTTTTGTAGTTTCTGATTTTATAATCTCTATGTCGTTGATTATTGAGTTCATAAATAAGGTTTTTTTATGCTACAAATTTAAGTAAAAACGTTTTTAAAAAAGCAGTATATTTACAACTAATCAATAAAAATTGAATTTTAGCGTATGAAAAATATATTATTTTCATGGATTTGCGTTTTTATGTTGTTTTCTTGCAAAGAAAAGGTGTCTTATGAATCGTTTGGAAAGGAAATTAGTTCAATAAATGCTAACAACATAAATGATATGGCAGATGTCTACGCTAACATGCAGCTTGGAGAGCTTACAGATTATAAGTTAAAGGCTCAGGTTAAGGATGTTTGTAAAGCCAAAGGATGCTGGATGACGTTGCAATTGGAGGATGGAAATGAGGTGATGGTTAAATTTAAAGATTACGCCTTTTTTGTGCCTAAAAATATAGAAGGAAAAGAAGTGATTGTTAAAGGCAAAGCTTTTGTGAATGAAGTTCCGGTTGAGGAATTACAGCACTATGCGCAGGATGCTGGAAAATCAGAAGAAGAAATAGCAGCCATAACTTCTCCTAAAAGAACCTTGTCCTTCGAAGCCGTAGGTGTTTTAATTAAACAATAAATTTGAAAAGAGAAATTGTAATTACCGGAGACGGATCGTCCACCATACATTTACCACTATGGGATGAGCAATACCATTCTAAACATGGTGCTATACAAGAGGCGTATCATGTGTTTATAAAACATGGGTTACGTCATTATTTAGAAGTTTACCCTAAGTCTGAATCCGTTTCCATTTTAGAAATAGGTTTTGGTACTGGTTTAAATGCCTTTATAACGCTGATGGAAGCAGATAAATTAAAACCTTCAATTAATTATTGTGGTGTTGAAGGGTATCCCGTGGTGAAAGAAGAAATTATTCAGCTAAATTATCCAAAGCAATTAAATGTCGAAGCGCAAGAGAATCTTTTTTTGAATTTGCACGAGGTATCATGGGAAGAAAAGCATGTAATTACTCAGCAATTTTCATTAACAAAGCAAAATCGATTCTTTACTGAAATAAAAGATAAGGAAGTATACAATCTGATTTATTTTGATGCTTTTGGTGCTCGTGTACAACCTGAATTGTGGACTGAGGATATCTTTAAGAAAATGTATGATGCGCTTCAGTATAATGGCGTTTTAGTAACCTATGCAGCAAAGGGTAGCGTACGTCGTGCTATGCAAGCCGTGGGATTTAGTGTGGAAAAACTTCCTGGCCCACCAGGAAAACGTGAAATGCTCAGGGCTACAAAAAAGTCCTGAGCATTCGGCGAATACAAATACTAAGGGCAATGAAACATTCGGTGTAAGTTAAATGTAGAAGATTACTAAATCAGGATACATTTAAAATTATTTTTTTGTACTTTTTTAAAAGAACATTCAATATGTTAAACCTAACATAAATCTATAGTTTGTAGTATTTTCATTTCGTAATTTTAAGCAAAGATATTATCGTTCGATTCGAGAAATTTTTTGAGATAGTTCGATTCTGGATATGATATCGAACCATGCCATTACGATAATCAAGGAAATAGAATATGAGGGTTTTAATTACCGGCGCGACAGGATTAATAGGAAGAGAGATTGTGAAAGGCTGCCTTAAAAAGGGTATTCAGGTAAATTATTTAACGACCAGTAAATCTAAAATTAAAACAGACGAAAGTTATCAGGGGTTTTACTGGAATCCGAAATCTGGGGACATCGACACCAATTGTTTTAACGGGGTCGATGCCATTATTCATTTAGCGGGTGCAACTATTTCAAAGCGCTGGACATCGTGTTATAAAAAGGAAATATTATCGAGTAGAAAAGACTCCACACGATTATTAGTCAACAGTCTAAAAGGAGAAATGCATACCATAAAGCAGGTGATTTCGGCTAGTGCGATTGGTATTTATCCAGATTCTCAAACTAATTATTACGATGAGAATTATAAAATTAAAGATGACTCATTTTTAGGTAAAGTCACTTATATCTGGGAATCTGAAGTCGACGCATTTTCGAAGTTAGATATTTTGGTTTCCAAAATACGTATTGGTTTAGTGTTGTCAGAAAAAGGCGGAGCTCTAAAAGAAATGCTAAAGCCGATAAAACTAGGTTTAGGCGCAGCTTTTGGTAGTGGTAATCAATGGCAGTCCTGGATTCATATTAGTGATTTATCGGAGTTGTTTCTTTATGTGTTAAAACATCAGTTACCGGGCATTTACAATGCTGTAGCGCCAAATCCTGTGACGAATACTGAGTTGGTAAAATCGATAGCGCATACAGTTGATGCGCCGTTATTTATGCCTAATATTCCTAAACGTCTTATGAGTATTTTGTTAGGTGAAATGCATACCATTCTGTTCGACAGTCAACGGGTATGCTGTAAAAAAATAGAGGATAAAGGTTTTTATTTTAAACATCATCATTTACAACCCGCTTTAAACGATTTATTGGGGTAATCATTCGCTTTTCTGCAAATTCTTCAGTTTTATAAATTTCTTGTAAAATTATTTCGTGACATTATGACATTTTTACAATAATGGCAGTACTTTTGCCAACTAGTTTTAGTATTTGTATAAAAATTTAGTTACCGCGATGAGTAAAAAAGAACACGATATAGAAAAGGAGCAAGTAGAGGCTGTAGAAAACGAAACCGTTGAGGTTGAAGAGCAAGTAGAAGAAAAAACTGTTGAAGAGAAGCTTCAGGACGAGTTAAAACAAGAAAAAGATAAGTTTTTACGCTTATTTGCCGAGTTTGAAAACTACAAAAAAAGAACTTCTAAAGAGCGTATCGATTTGTTTAAAACAGCAAATCAAGACGTCATGGTGGCTTTGTTACCAGTATTAGACGATTTCGACAGAGCGTATGTTGAAATTTCTAAAACCGAGGAAAAAGAATTATTGAAAGGCGTTGAGCTTATCAGTAACAAACTAAAAACAACACTTCAGCAAAAAGGATTAGAGGTAATCGAAGCGGCACAGGGCGATGCATTTAATGCAGATGACCATGAAGCTATTACACAAATACCTGCACCTTCAGAAGATTTAAAAGGGAAAATTATCGATGTTATCGAAAAAGGATATAAGCTTGGAGATAAGGTAATTCGTTTCCCTAAAGTAGTAATAGGACAATAAAAAAGGAACATGGCTAAAAGAGATTATTACGAAGTATTAGGTGTAAGCAAAGGCGCCAGTGCTGCCGAAATTAAAAAGGCGTACCGAAAGAAGGCGATTGAATTTCACCCTGATAAAAATCCGGATAATAAAGAAGCAGAAGCAAAGTTTAAAGAAGCAGCAGAAGCTTACGAAATATTAAGCGATGCTGATAAAAAAGCACGTTATGACCAATTTGGTCATCAGGCATTTGAAAATGGCGGAGGCTTTGGCGGCGGAGGTATGAATATGGATGATATATTCAGCCAGTTCGGCGATATTTTCGGAGGCGGCTTTGGTGGTGGTTTCGGAGGTTTTGGCGGTGGCGGTGGACCACGCCGCACCAAGGGGAGCAACCTGCGTATCCGCGTTAAATTGACACTTGAAGAAGTTGCTAATGGCGTTGATAAAAAAATAAAAGTAAAACGTAAAGTTCAAGCTCCTGGTACAACCTATAAAACCTGTACAACATGTAACGGTTCTGGTCAAGTAACGCGCATTGCGAATACCATTCTAGGTAGAATGCAAACATCAGCACCTTGTAATGCCTGTGGAGGTTCTGGTCAAACCATTGATCAAAAACCAGCTGATGCCGATGCTCAAGGGTTAAAGGTGGCAGAGGAAACCGTTTCTATCAAAATTCCTGCAGGGGTTGTAGATGGTATGCAGCTTAAAGTTTCCGGCAAAGGGAATGAAGCACCAGGTAATGGTATTCCGGGAGACATCATTGTAGTGATTGAAGAAGAACAACATGAAAAGCTACAACGCGAAGGTGATAACCTGCACTACGATTTGTATGTAAGTTTTCCTGATGCTGTTTTAGGAACTTCTAAGGAAATAGATACAGTAACCGGAAAAGTGCGTATTAAAATTGAACCAGGTGTACAATCGGGTAAAATTTTACGCTTACGCGGAAAAGGAATTCCAAGTATAAACGGTTACGGAAAAGGTGATTTACTGGTACATGTAAATGTATGGACACCTAAAACATTAAATAAACAACAACGTGAATTTTTTGAATCGATGCAGGAAGACGAGCACTTCTCGCCAAAACCGGAAAGTTCAGATAAATCGTTTTTTGAAAAAGTAAAAGATATGTTTTCATAAAAAGTGGTAAGTTTTAGTTTTATAAACTAACCTGCTGTTTTTTAAAAAGTTCTTAATTCATTTTATTTGGAATTAAGAATAAAAAAACTATATTTGATTCATCACTAAAATTATTTTAGTGATAATTTTTCTTTTTCATAGCAATTTTTTCCCATCCTTAATCCTTTTTAAGGGTGGGTTTTGTTTTTACAAAAACAACAAAAAGCTATTTATTTTATAATTAATAAATTAGGCTTTTGGTATTAAATTGTAGAAACCGTTTAGCGGTCTATTAACATTTAATATCTTTACCAAGCATTAGTCAATATAAATTACACCAATGAGCAACTTATTAGAAGTTAATCAGGTTTCTAAACATTTTGGAGACTTCAGGGCGCTAAACAACGTGTCTATTTCTATTCCAAAGGGCAGTATATTTGGACTTTTAGGTCCGAATGGTGCCGGAAAAACTACCTTAATACGTATTATCAATCAAATTACCATGCCAGATTCTGGTACGGTGCATATAGATGGTGTTTTACTTAATGAGAATCACGTTAAAGATATCGGGTATTTGCCTGAAGAGCGTGGCTTGTATAAATCGATGAAAGTGGGCGATCAGGCGTTATACCTAGCTCAATTAAAAGGTCTTAGTAAAGCTGAAGCCAAAGAGCGTTTAAAATACTGGTTCGATCGTTTGGAAATTGGTGACTGGTGGAACAAAAAAATTCAGGAGCTTTCAAAAGGGATGGCACAGAAAATTCAGTTTGTGGTAACGGTGTTGCATCAACCAAAACTGTTAATTTTCGATGAGCCATTTTCAGGATTTGATCCTATTAATGCGAATTTAATTAAAGATGAAATTTTGCGTCTTCGTGAAGAAGGGGCAACAGTTATTTTTTCAACGCACCGTATGGAGTCTGTTGAGGAACTGTGCGACGACATCGCGTTAATCAATAAATCGAATAAACTACTGGACGGAAAGCTGATGGATATCAAACGTCAGTATAAAATAAACACGTTTGAAGTGGGTATTAAAACTGTCGATAATCTTATGTTACAAAATGAATTATCCGATAAGTTTTCGGTATCTCCGGCGAATTTCAAGACCTTGGATAATGAGTTAAAACTAAACATCAAGCTATCAAATGGCGAAAGCCCTAATGAGTTACTAAATTACTTAACATCTAAGGGCGAGGTGTCTCATTTTGTAGAATTAATTCCGAGTGTTAACGATATTTTTATTCAAACTGTAAAGAATAATCAATAGAACAATGAACCATTTACCACTTATCATAAAGCGAGAGTATTTAACAAAAGTTAGAAACAAATCGTTTATAGTCATGACGTTTTTAAGTCCGTTGGTTATGATTATTCTTGTTTCGGTTGTAGCCTACTTAACTCAGTTGAACAATGAAAAAGTTCGTACAATTTCGGTGTTGGATGAATCGGGACTGGTACAGGATGTTTTTAAAAGTGATGAGAAAACGACGTTTAATGTTTTAAACGATATGTCGCTTAATGAAGCCAAGGCTTTCGCCAAACAAACCGAAGCGTATGGCCTGCTTTATATTGGCGACTTTAAAGATGCCAGTGAGGCTTCAAAATACATTCAGTTTTATTCAGAAGAATCACCATCTCTAACGCTTATTTCGGATTTGGAAGGTCAGTTAGAAAAAAAACTGACCAATCTAAAATTATTAGATAACGGCGTAGATGTCGATATGATTAATGCTTCAAAAATTAACATCAATATTGCTCAGGAAAGTTTTGAAGGCGAGAAAACATCTAAAACCGATAGCGTGGTAAAACTTATTTTTGGAGGTGCTGCCGGTTATTTATTATTCATGTTCATCATTATTTATGGTAACATGATTATGCGCAGCGTCATCGAAGAAAAGACCAGTAGAATTATCGAAGTGATTATTTCTTCGGTAAAACCGGTTCAATTGATGTTTGGTAAAATTGTAGGGACCTCGTTAGCGGGAATTACGCAGTTCATCATTTGGTTGATAATAGGGAGTATTTTGTTAACCGTTATTTCTGTAGTGTTCGGAATTAATGTCATGCAAACCCAGCAACAGGAAATCATGAATCAGGCTATGACCAATCCAGAGGTTAATGCTCAAGTTCAAAATTTTGTAGCGTCCTTTTATAATTTACCATTAACGAATTTAATTTTCGCATTCATCTTATTTTTTATAGGAGGCTATTTATTATACAGTTCATTATATGCGGCAATTGGTGCGGCGGTAGATAACGAAACCGATACGCAACAGTTTATGTTGCCAATTATTACACCATTAATGCTGGCAGTTTATATAGGCTTATTTACAGTAATTGAAGATCCGCACGGAACGGTTTCAACCGTATTTTCATTTATCCCTTTAACCTCACCAGTAGTTATGTTAATGCGTATACCTTTTGGGGTACCGCTTTGGCAACAACTGGTTTCTTTTGTACTTTTAATAGCGACTTTTATGTTTACGGTATGGTTTGCTGCTAAAATTTATAGAGTAGGTATTTTAATGTATGGCAAAAAACCGAGTTATAAAGAGCTCATCAAGTGGATTAAATATTAGTATGATTCAGGAATTAGAAAAATTGGGAAAAATAGAAGATGCAGTATCTAAAAGTTCATGGTGGCATAACGTCAAGGATTTTTTAAATCTGCATGTCGAAATATCTGAAAAAATTCATATTTCGGTATTAGATGTTATCGCCGTTACAACGGCTATTTTTATTACCACTTTGGTATTACGAGTTCTTTTAAAACTTATCACCAAGAAGTTGCCAGATGAGGAAAAGGGGAAGTTTAATGTGGTTTTCGGGTATTTCAGATGGCTTGTTTATCTAATCATTCTTTTAATTACTTTGAATGCCGTTGGGGTTAATGTTACTGCGGTCTTTGCAGCTTCGGCAGCTTTAATGATCGGTGTTGGTTTGGCGCTTCAAACCTTATTTCAAGATATTATTTCTGGAATTTTTATATTAGTAGACCAGACGGTTCATGTTGGAGATATTATTGAATTAGAAGGTAAAGTGGGACGTGTAGAAGAAATTAAGCTACGAACCACTCGTGCTGTAACCATTGATAATAAAGTGCTAATCATTCCAAACCACTTGTATTTAGAAAACAGTTTGTATAACTGGACCCAAAACGGGACCACTACACGAGAAAGTGTTGCCGTGGGGGTGGCTTACGGAAGTGATGTACAGTTAGTGAAAAAGCTTTTAATTCAAGCAGCGAATTCCCATCCCGATGTGATGGCAACTTCCGAAACCGTTGTACGATTTGATAATTTCGGAGATAGCTCGTTAGATTTTAGAGTTATTTTTACACTTGAGGATAGTTTTAACGCAAATATGCCAAAGAGTGATATCCGTTTTGAAATCGATCGCTTGTTTAGAGAACATAATATAAGTATTCCGTTCCCGCAACGCGATATTCATATTATTCAGACCCCAAATCAAAGTGTCAACCTGAATTTAAAACCCTCAGGGAATATTCCTGAATTAGGTGACCAAAATGCATAAAACAGAATTTTAAAAGGAAAATATTATGCCCAAAATTTTAATTATAGAAGATGAAGCAGCTATTCGTCGTGTACTTGTTAAAATTCTCTCAGAAGAAAACGATACTTATGTTGTGGAAGAAGCCGAAGATGGTTTAGTTGGTATCGAAAAAATTAAAAATGACGATTACGACTTGATTCTATGCGATATTAAAATGCCAAAAATGGATGGTGTTGAAGTGTTGGAGGCTACTAAAAAAATAAAGCCTGAAATCCCCATTGTCATGATTTCCGGGCACGGCGATTTAGATACCGCCGTTAATACCATGCGTCTTGGTGCTTTCGATTATATATCGAAACCACCCGATTTAAACCGTTTGTTAAATACCGTTCGGAACGCTTTAGATCGAAAAGAACTGGTTGTAGAAAACAAACTACTTAAAAAGAAAGTCGGTAAGAATTTCGAAATGGTAGGTGACAGTGCTGCAATTTCACATATTAAAGATATGATTGAAAAAGTAGCACCAACCGATGCTCGAGTGTTGGTTACAGGGCCTAATGGAACAGGTAAGGAGTTGGTGGCACATTGGTTACATCAAAAGAGTGACCGTAGTAAAGGGCCAATGATTGAAGTGAATTGTGCAGCGATACCAAGTGAATTGATAGAAAGTGAATTGTTTGGTCACGTAAAAGGCGCATTTACCAGTGCTGTGAAAGATCGTGCCGGAAAGTTTGAAGCCGCTAATGGCGGAACCATTTTCTTAGATGAAATCGGGGATATGAGTTTACCGGCACAGGCGAAAGTACTACGAGCGCTACAGGAAAGTCGTATTCAGCGTGTTGGTAGTGATAAAGATATTAAAGTGAATGTTCGCGTTGTAGCGGCGACAAACAAAGATTTGAAAAAGGAAATCGCCGAAGGTAAATTTCGTGAGGATTTATATCACCGATTGGCTGTTATTTTAATTCAGGTACCGCCGTTAAATGACAGACGTGATGATATTCCGTTATTGGTTGATCATTTTGCTGAAAAAATTGCCAGTGAGCATGGTACAGCTAAAAAAGTGTTTTCAGATAAAGCCTTAAGCTTATTAAAAGCTTACGATTGGACGGGGAATATTCGTGAGCTTCGTAATGTTGTAGAACGCCTGATTATTTTGGGTGGTAAACAAGTGAGTGAAGAAGACGTCAAGTTATTTGCAAGTAAATAACCTGACGTTTCAAAATATATTTTACAGTTTACACGAATCTAATTCAGCCAAATATGCTTTAGCCAACGTTTTTAATTGATTGGTGTAATATTCTTTCAATGCTTCAGTAGACATGTCGGATGTGTTTGCTGAATCACTTGATTTAATGATGGTTTGATGACCGCAATTGCAACTTTTTAAAGTTTCGTTGTAGGTTTTTATATTTAAATCTATCACTTTTTCATAAGATACAACGAGCTGTTGCTTTTTTAGTAGCAGCTCTTTTTCTTTTTGTTCAGCCAGTTGTCTTTTAATTTCGGCTTCTTTACGTTTTAAAGCTTCCTGCTGTGCCAGTAAAGCGGCTTGCTCGTTTTTTAAGCTAGCCAAATCGTTACTGTCGGCCGTGTTTTCTTCTTCAACGACCTGCATACTATATGATGATGTAGCACATTTGTCCATTTCAATCACACTTTGCTGACAGAATTCTTTAGCACGTTTTACAAAATATCTGCCGTCTTCGTAAGTAGGTTGGTCATCCACTTTTGCCAAGACTTCCAACGCTTTATTGGCTTGCTCTAAAGCTTTACTACAATTGCAGTCTGCTAAAGTTTTTTTCGCTAGATTAATCGATTCTAACGATCGGTGAGCAGCATATTTTAGGTGACTGACATTGTTAGCCTCGTAAGATGTTTTTACATGAGAATAAGCACTCACCAAATAAGCATTGGCATTATCGCAATTGTTTTGCGCGTACAGATTTATTGTGCTAATTAAAAAGAGTAAGTAGTAAAAATTTTTCATTTGATTTGGGGTTATAACATAAATAGGTATAACGAAAATACCAAAAAACATTATACTTTTAGGGGTTTTCATCGAATTTGTGGAAATCACTATATTTAGAAGATATTATAAAGCTTTCTGAATTTAACGCCTAAATACAATTATATTCATGGAAAAATATAAAGTTACGTCAAACATATCACTTAAAAATTTAGAAACGAAAGTTGTTATTGATGATGCTAAAAAAGAATTGAAACAGGTTAGAAAAAAACTTGGGAAGATTCAGGATACCATGTACGCTCATGGTAAATATGCGGTTTTGGTTTGTTTACAGGGGATGGATACAGCAGGGAAGGACAGTTTAATTCGTGAGGTATTTAAAGATTTTAACACACGAGGTATTATTGTTCACAGTTTTAAAGTACCAACTAATTTAGAATTGAAGCATGATTACTTATGGCGACATTATATTGCATTACCGGCTCGTGGTAAATTCGGTATTTTTAATCGTACACATTATGAAAATGTATTAGTCACACGTGTACATCCGGAATATATTTTGGGGGAACATCTGCCAACGGTGACAGCAGTAGAAGATGTTAATGAAGCGTTTTGGGATAAAAGGTTTCAGCAAATTAATGAATTCGAACAGCACATTGCCGAAAACGGCACCATCATCTTTAAATTCTTTTTAAATCTGTCAAAAAATGAGCAAAAAGATCGATTATTAAGACGTTTAGAAAAGCAGGAAAAAAACTGGAAGTTTTCGCCCGGAGATTTAAAAGAGCGTGAAGAGTGGGATCTCTATCAGGAATGTTATGAAGATGCTATAAACCGAACATCTAAGCCCCATGCTCCCTGGTATACGATTCCGGCTGATGATAAGGAATCAGCACGTTATCTGGTCGCTAAAATTATGTATGATACCTTAAAAGAGTATAAAGATATTCAGGAACCGGAGTTGGATGATGATATTTTGGAAAATCTGCATTTGTACAAGGCGCAGCTGGAAAGTGAATAAAGATAATTTTTTATGATTTTATTTAGATAAGAAAAGTTAAAGAACTTCTATTTTTAACAAAAAAATAAACCATGCGATATATAATAGTTTTTCTTCTAAGTCTTCAGTGTTTTGCCCAAACTGTAAATGATTTACCGTATTACGAAATACCTGAAGCTCCTCAAGTGTATACTCCGGCAACGGCTGCAGCAAGAATGATTGATGGTTTAGGCTTTAGATATTACTGGGCAACCGAAGGGTTAAGAACAGAAGACTTAGCATATAAAATAGGACCGGATTCCAGAACATCGGGTGAAACGGTTGAGCATATTTATGGCTTATCGAAGTTTATTAGAAATAGTGTCCTTTCAGAAAATAAGGATGATAATAAAGGCGAGTTGTCTTTTGAGGCGAAGCGCAAACAAACACTTCTGAACTTGAAATTAGTTTCTGAGGCTTTAAAGAACAATCAAGGAACTTTTGATTTAGCGAGCACCGAAGTGCCTTTCTGGAATATCATTAACGGACCCATTGAAGATGCGGTTTGGCATTGCGGCCAAGTAGTGATGTTACGTCGTGCATCTGGGAATCCGTTTACTTCAAACGTTAGTTTGTTTTCAGGAAAGGTGAAAACAAATAACTAATCTAATGGTTTTTGGTCAGGGTTTAAAGGTTCTTTTAAAAGGATTTTACAGATTTGGTAGTTTCCTTGTCTGAAACCAGAAATAAGTAAGTTTATATCGTTTGGTGACCAGCAAGGTTGCATGTCTTCGACATCATTGTAAGTAATCTGTATTTTGTGGGTTCCGTCATCCCTCATGATAAAAATTTCGGAGTGTTTCATGTCGTCAACTTTCGCAGAATAGACAATGCGGCGACTCCCATTGGTGTTAGACCAGTCGGGATAGGTGCTTTCGTCTTTTAAATAGGTTAAGCGGTTTTTATCTTTGGTAAACAAATGCTGGCTATAAATAATATTACTTTCGCCTTGGGTGTTTTTATTGGAAAAATAGATGAGCACATCGCCTCGAGATGTTAAATTAGGATACACATTTTTAAATTTATTACTCACTACTTTTTTTAAGCGTTTGCCCTTGGTAGAGCAGGCGTAAATATCAAAAATATCTGCTCTTTCGGAATATGAAAACATGAGTTCCATGCCATTAGGGGCAAAATTAGCATAGTATTTATTACCACTCAGATTTATAGGAAACTGGTCTACTTTACCAGAGTCAAAATCATAACTGTAAATTTCACTGGTTCCTGTTCGGTCTGATTCAAACAGAATCATGTTTTTTGAAGGATGCCATTTTGGTCGTCGGTCGTTGTAATTTGTTGTCATCACCCTTTTTTGAGCACTTCCGTCTATATTCATAACATATATTTGCCAGATACCATCGCGATTCGATTCGAAAATAATTTTGGTGCCTTCTTTGTTGTAACTGGCGTATCGACTATCTCCATTGGAAAAGGTGAGCTGTTCTTCTTTGAAACCTTCTTTTGGTTCTTCTTCCTGAGCTATACCACATTTAGAAAAGCCGAATATTAAGAGGAAAACGAAGAATTTTAAAATGAAAGAAAGGCGCATAGTAATGGGTTAGTGTTCAGCTAATTTAAAAAAATATACCGAAGCAGGAAACCTAGTTACGGCTAACTTTCTCTTTAATCGATTAGTGTCTTTTTTTATTCCTGAAAAACTTGATAATCAAAAACACTAAGCTTAAAATAATAATTACGGCTATAGTACCTATAATTTCATTCAATGCCAGATTTGATAGAAAATAGAAAATGATAAGGATAGATAAAGCAGGTACTGTTAAACCACCCGGAATTTTAAATTCATCCGGTTGTGTTTTGCGCATTTGTCTAAGTTTAATAACCGAAATCGCGACACCTAGATAAAGCAAAAGCATAGAACTGGTAGCAATTATTACGGCTTGTTTGAAGCTTCCGAAAATGGTTAACGTGAAGCTGATAAGTACATAAACAATAATAGCTATATATGGGGTTGCATAGGTTTTATGAATTTTAGATAGCATTTTTATTGGGATAACGTTATCTCTTGAAAGGGCATAAACAATCCGCGGACTATTAAGGACGGAGCCGGTCATATTACCGAACATAGAAATTACAGCACCTACAGTTAATAATAAAAATCCGAAAGTACCCAAAACGACTTTCGCCGTTTCGGCTAAAGGAGCAGCTTCGTAGTTGGGAAATTCACTTCCCAAAACACCCTGACCTACAGTTTGTAATAAAATATAGAAGATGAGTACCGTCGTTATGCTTACCAAAACAGCTTTGGGTATGGTGCGTTTAGGGTTTGTAACTTCACCACCAACAATAATGCCGGTTTCGCAACCTTGAAAGGCAAAAAAGAGAATTAAAGAGGCTTGACCTAAAGTATTTAAGTCAGGTAAACTATCAATGGTTAAATTACTGAAAGTAATGTTGGGTAGCCCAAAAATAATGAGGATGGATAAAGGTAAAATTTTTAATAAGGTATTCAGTTTAACTAAACCAATGCCCTGTTTGATGCCGATGACATTAATAAAGCCGAGACCAAAAAATATAGTAAACAAAAAAATCAATCGAAACCAGGAATGATTTAAATTCGGGTAAGCAGAAGTAATGATATCTACTAAAGCATTAGATACAGCTGCATCGGCAAAAAGGTTACTGCTAACGGCAAAACATCCAGCTATAAATCCGGCATAATCGCCAAAGGCTGTTTCTATATACGTATACGGGCCTCCTGTGGTATTTACTTTACTGCCGGCTTCGGCAAAGCACAACATCACTAAAGCCATTAAAAGTCCACAAAATAAATAAGCAATAATACTGGAAGGCCCCATTAAGGCAGCTATGGTTGCAGGTAAAACAAAAATTCCAGAGCCAATTATGATATTTACGATATTAGCCGATAGTCCTATAACTCCGACTTCACGCTTTAAATGTTCGTTGTTTTTAATCATATGGTTTCTGGGTCTATAAATAGCTTAACCACCATTTATCTTTGTTTTTAGATTTGTACACCATGTATGATTTGCAAGGGAAATAGAGTAGCGTAATAACAAAAATCCATACCAGATAAACTGTAAAAAGGGAATAGCCATAATCTTTTAAGGAAGGATTGTTAAAACCGGCCTGAGTGATAATCATATTTTTCCAATCACCACCAAATATCAGAATACCAATGATTGCTAACATATGAATAACAAAAATGTGTAGGAAGTAGTAGAATAGGGGAACGCGACCAAAAACAATCATGAAATCGGTGATTTTATTTTTTACCGATTCAATGGCGTATAAAAACAACAAGGAAGGTCCTAAGGTGATCAAAATATAGGCTAAGGAAGGCGGATACTTAGTGATCTTAAAAAAGGAAAGTATGGTTTTGGTAGTTGTCTCCTGAACAGTCCAATGGACTAAATCGCCATAAATATTTATGCCTCTGATAATAAAAAATAAAATAGTTGCAGCTAATCCTATTTTCAATAACCATTGTTTTCTTTTTTCAGTATCGCAGTCAGGAAGGTAAAGTTGTCCTAAGCAATACCCAAGAATCATAACGCCAAGCCAAGGTAAAATAGGATAGGCAAAAACAACCACTTGTCCTCCAATAGTAGTACCGTTCTGTTGATGTAAAGCATACCAAAGTATAGATTCAACACTATTGCCTTGCATAACGATGTTATCTAAAGCATTATGTCCGGCAATGATAAGACTTCCAATCAGTAATAATAGTTTGGTGTTTAGAAATATTAAGAACGATAATATAACCATTGTTAAACCAATGGCCCAGATAACCTGAAGGATGACAACCGAGTACGTAATATCGAATTTCCAAAGCAGGTTGTTCAAAAATATTTCCAAAAAAATAAGCCAGATACCACGAGAAAACAGGAATTTAAATAATTCCTGTTTTTTTTTCTTACTACCGTATAAAAAGGCAGAAGTTCCTGCTAAAAGGATAAAAACAGGCGCACAATAATGCGTTATGAATCGCGTGAAAAATAATATTGGGGTTGTGGTTTCTAAATCGGTAGGGTCACTAAAAAAAGCTCCGTAATGAAAGTAGTCTCTGGTATGGTCTAAAGCCATAATAACCATAACTAATCCCCTTAAAATATCTATAGTTTCAATTCGATTGGATTTTATCATACGCTATATCTAAATAATAAGGTATTAATTTAGTGATAATATCTGTATGTTGTTGTTTATATATGTTTTATGGCTAACTATTGCTTGCCTAAACCAAGATATTGTTGAAATGCTGTTGTTTTTCCATTTTTTAATGTCCACAAATGCACTACAGTAGTTTTGTAAGATTCGCCGGTTTTCTTCAATTTTCCATCGTAATTAAGTGTCGCTAATACTTGGTTGTTCCCTAAAGGGGATAGTTTTATGTTTTCCAGTTTGAAATACTCGTTGTCTTCGCCAAGTCTTTTGAATACTCCATTTAATACAGCATCAGGGCTGGTATAAGGATTGCCATCTGAGTAAGAACTAGAACTTGATTCGTTCCAAACAATATTTGCGTCCATCATGCCTAAAACAGTTGGGATATCACCTTTCCCAAAAGCTTCATATATACTATTTATAGTAGCTATGTTTTCCTGATTGGGTAAAAGTCCTAATTGTTGCATAAATATCATATTGTCCATAAAGTCTTCTTCTTTGGCAATTTTCCCGTCTTTCATTTTTACTAGTGTAACACCATTAATATCAACTGATTTTCCTGTGGCGGGTATTCCGAAAAAGTCTCCGGTATGGTTTCCTTTAAAATTCCAGTGTTTTACAATATTGTCCTCCTGACCAAAAACCTGAACTACAGTGAATTTTATATCTGAAAATCCGGTTAGAAAATTTTGATAGTAGGCTTTGAAATTATCTATACCTACTATGTTTTCGGGACTTGCAATTAAGGTAATGTCTTCGGTGAAATTAGTGTTATTTATAAGATCTATATTACCGTCATTAATGATTTGATTCCATGTTTCTTCATACATGGTAATATTCTTTTCAAGTTTCGAATCGTTACAGGAAATTAGGCTAAAACTTATGGTTAACAGAAATAATGTGATTGAAGTTTTCATAGATTTAATATTTAATTGGTTGTTTTATTCAGTTAAAGTTTTTATTGTATTTAAATGTTTTTTGATATTAATGGTTTTGTAAATAAAAAATGCGATGAAGGGAATAGCAGCTCCACAAAAAAAGACTTGATTCCATCCTAATTCGTTTTGAATCAAGCCAAATAGCCACGGACCTATTATAATACCTAAATTATTACAGGTCATATATAAGGTAAACTGTGAAGCTGATATTTTATGCCATGAAATTTTCATTGCCATAGCTAAAAGGGACACCGTGAGTAAAGTGTTTAATAAATTAAAAAGAATAATAAAACCATAAACGATAGAAGTGTTTTGCCAACTGTTAGGAATTAATCCAAATGAGAAAATGATAAGTGCCAGTAATGATATAAGAATAAGTGCCATTTTCTTTGTGCCAATAAGATCAATAATAACACCACCGGCAACCATGCTAAAACCGCCACCAACCACGGAAGCTATAGAGTAAACTTGTGAATAATCCGTATTGGTCCAGTTTAATTCCTGAACTGTGAAAATGGGGAATAAGACTTCAATAAATCCAGTAGAAGCGCCCGTTATAATCATTCCGAGACTTAGAATGAGACTGGTTGGTAGTATGAGAACTTTTCTTAAGTTTTTAAATAAGGTCTTCCAGTTTGTAACCTGAGCTTTTTTTGAAGCTTCAGAGGCTTCACCTTTTGTCCAGGGCATTAATTTTTCGCCACGATGTTCCCTGAAAAAAATAGGAACTAGTATTAATAGGATTATTACAAGGGATAATGAACCAATGGCATTGGTAAACCCTACAATGTTAATTAGTGTGGTTCCTAACAGAAGTGAAAGTGACTGTCCAATAATTCTTGAGCCCCACATAATACCATTGGCTCTTGCCTGTTGGTGAATGGGTATAATATCGACTGCCATACCATCGATGGCAATATCCTGTGTAGAACCAAACAAGCTGATTAAAAAACCACAAATCATTAATCCATGAATATTACTTAAAGGTTCGTTTACAAAGCCAAAGGAAAGAAAGCTGACGATTAACCCAATTTGAGCCAGTATAATCCAAGGGCGTTTTCTACCCATTGCTATGGGGGTATACCGGTCGATAATAGGGGCGATAAAGAATTTAAAACTCCATGGGATGGAAATGACTGAAACGTATGCAGCAATAGTGCCTGCAGAAATCTCATTCATGGCTAGCCAGGCGGGAATAGCATAAAAGGTGATACCAATCGGGATACCTTCACAAATATATAATGCTGAAAATACTAAATACCGTAGGGTGGCACTTTCAGATAAATAAGCATTCTGTTTTAAATCAACTAATTCATACAATACGGCTTTTTGATTCATACTACTTGATTCTAAGGTTAAAAACGATGTGCTGTTAATTAGTTGGAATTAAACTATTTAAGGTTTAGGAGAGAGAATTGTAAAAGTGAATTAAGGGGGCTGTGTGTGATATGAATTAAGCATAGAAATTCTTTAAAATTTTGGTTATTTGAATGGGTAAATTAGAAATGAAGAAAAGCACAAGGAAAATTGTGCTTTTCTTATAAATTCATTCTGTTGATTATTTTTTATGAAAGAGATCTAATATGACAAATCTTCAATTAAACTGTACATATAGGACCAATCTTTAGAAACGGCACTTCTGAAATTTTCTTTAATAGCGTCGGCTTTAGATTTTCCTTTCTCGTTTTCATAAACCTTCCAAACACCGTCGCGGTCTTCATCAAGTGCAGCAAAATTTTTAAAGGGTACAACTACAAAGAAATCTGAAACTTCCGGAGCACCACCTATGACACTGTACCAAGTGCCGCGTGCGTCTCCTTCTGCTTTTTTAATGGTAGACTCTACTTCTTTTACGGTTTCCATAAAGCTATCATAATTGTCTACTTTTACATTGTATACCCAAACCAGTTTAGTGTCGCTTGATAGGTTTGAATTGGATTTGCTAACATCAGGCATTCGTTTGGCAATATTGTATTCCACGCTTTCAACATGAGGTAGAATTAAATCGACAACTTTCATTCTACATTTTTTACCAGCTTCATCATTGTTTTCGTCCATTTCAGCCCAATTATCCATACGGCTGGTCATGGTGTAAACTATTCCTTTACCTTGAACGCGTTTCCACATACTCCATTTAAATTCCCCTTCGTTATCTTTATAGCATTTTTTCCAGGACATTACCCCTTCCTTAAATGGCGAATTGTGCCCGGGTTTCACAGTGATTTCAGACATGTTTAACATGTAATTGTTAGTTTCCTGAGATACTCCCAATAGAGGAAGCACGAGTAGTAAATACAATAGTGTTCTCATAATTTTGATTTTGGTTAGAATTAATAATGGTTATATAGTATGGTTGTGTTAAAGGTTACTTTAGCACGATTAGTATTCTAAATAAAATCAATCCGGGACATTAAAATAATAGGTCAATTAAAGAGAGCTCGGGGAGAGATGTTGAATGTTTTTTGTTGTAAAAGCGTCATAAATATAGTGAATTTTAGTGAGTATTTATGTGTGGTGTTTGAATTGTTGATTAATAGTCAGTGTTTTATGTTTATGTTTTATATAAAAAAAGCCCAACCACAGGTTGAGCTTTTATAACTAAGATGTATAATTATTGGAATCGGTTATTTAGCCAATTCTTTTTCTTTTTTCTCTGAAAAATCGATTTCAATTTGATTTTTGATGATATCATCAAAAGTTTCTCTTTTTCTAATTAAGTGGGCTTCGTTGTTATACCATAACACTTCGGCTGGACGGAATCTAGAGTTGTAGTTGCTCGCCATAGAGAAACAGTAAGCTCCAGCATTTTTAAAGCATAATACATCACCTTCAGAGATTTCTTTAATACGTCTGTTGCTGCCAAAAGTATCGGTTTCACAAATATAACCAACAACAGTATAGAAACGCTCATTTCCATTAGGGTTAGAGATATTGATGATGTCATGGTGCGAACCGTAGAACATTGGGCGGATTAAATGGTTAAAACCAGAATCTACCTGAGCAAATACCGTTGAGGTAGTTTGTTTTACCGCATTTACTTTAGTTAAGAAGTAACCAGACTCACTTACTAAAAATTTACCAGGCTCGAAAGCTAGAGTTAAATCTTTACCGTATTCTTTACAGAATGCGTTAAATTTAGTGGTTAATTTTTTACCTAATTCTTCGATATTCGTTTCAATGTCACCTGCTTTGTAAGGAACTTTAAATCCAGAACCAAAATCGATGAAATCTAAGTTTTTGAATTGTTTCGCCGTATCGAATAAAATTTCACTCGCATATAAGAACACTTCAATATCTAAAATATCACTACCCGTATGCATATGAATACCGTTAATAGTCATTTTAGTATTCTCTACAATACGTAAGATGTGAGGAATCTGGTGAATTGAAATTCCGAATTTAGAATCGATGTGCCCTACAGAAATGTTTGCATTACCTCCCGCCATAATGTGCGGATTAATACGAATACAAACCGGAACATTTGGATGTTTTGTACCAAATTGCTCTAAAATAGACAGGTTATCAATATTAATTTCAACACCAAGTTTAGCAGCCTCTTCAATTTCAGCTAAAGAAACACCATTAGGCGTGAAAATAATTTGCTGCGGTTTAAAGCCAGCTTTTAAACCCAGTTCAATTTCTTGTAAAGACACCGTGTCAATACCCGAACCAAGCTTATTGAATAATTTTAGTATCGATATATTTGATAATGCTTTTACTGCATAATTAAGTTTTAACTTTTTTACACCACTAAAAGCATTGGTCAGTCTGTTGTACTGAGCCTCTATTTTTCCGGCATCGTAAACATAAACAGGGCTTCCGAAATCTTCTGCAATTTTAAGCAATTGATTCTCCAACATAATTTTCAAATTTTTGGCAAAGATATTTCTTTAAAGACAATAAAAAATAAATAAATAAAAAATTACACAAGTTGAACAATATGTTAATTATTTAACATAAGGTTATGAGTTTATTATTTATAAAGTTTTCACATTGAAATATTAGGGTAAGTTATCACGATTATTTACATTTGTGCCTCTTAAACTATTTAGCGAAATTATGAATTTACACGAATATCAAGGTAAAGAAATATTAAGCAGTTTTGGTGTACGTATCCAACGTGGTATTGTAGCGCAAAATGCAAAGGAAGCTGTTGCTGCAGCAAAACAATTAACTGAAGAAACAGGAACCGGTTGGCATGTTATTAAAGCACAGGTGCATGCAGGTGGTCGTGGAAAAGGTGGTGGAGTAAAACTTGCTAAAAACTTAGAGCAGGTTGAAGAGATTGCTGGACAAATTATCGGCATGAACTTAGTAACACCTCAAACATCAGCTGAAGGTAAAAAAGTACACCAAGTATTAGTTGCAGAAGATGTTTACTATCCTGGTGATAGTGAAACAGAAGAGTTCTATATGTCTGTTTTATTAAACAGAGGTACTGGTCGTAACATGGTTATGTATTCTACTGAAGGAGGTATGGATATCGAAACGGTAGCTGAAGAAACTCCTCATTTAATTTTTACAGAAGAAATCGATCCAACTGTTGGTTTAACGCCTTTCCAGGCAAGACGTATTGCTTTTAACTTAGGGTTATCTGGTAATGCATTTAAAGAAATGACAAAATTCGTTACTAATCTTTATACTGCATACGTAAAGTCGGATTCTTCTTTATTTGAAATCAACCCTGTATTAAAAACAAGTGATGATAAAATTTTAGCTGTTGATGCTAAAGTAACTATCGATGATAACGCACTTTACAGACATAAAGATTACGTAGATTTGCGCGATTTACGTGAAGAAAATCCAATTGAAGTAGAAGCTAAAGAAGTAGGATTAAACTATGTAGACCTTGATGGTAACGTAGGATGTATGGTAAACGGAGCTGGTTTAGCAATGGCTACTATGGATTTAATTAAGCAAGCAGGTGGTGAGCCAGCTAACTTCTTAGACGTTGGTGGTACTGCTGATGCTGCTCGTGTTGAGGCTGCTTTTAAAATCATCTTAAAAGATCCTAACGTAAAAGCTATTTTGATTAACATCTTTGGAGGGATCGTTCGTTGCGATCGTGTTGCTCAAGGGGTAATCGATGCTTACAAAAACATGGGAACTATTAACGTGCCAATTATTGTACGTTTACAAGGAACCAATGCAGACATCGCTAAAGAATTAATCGACAACTCTGGTTTAGCTGTATTAAGTGCAACTGAATTCCAGGAGGCTGCAGATAAAGTACAGGAAGTATTAGCATAGGCTTAACATAGCCGTAGTATTTGTTAATATTATCGTATAGTTTTAATAAGAGTAGTGTAAATCACTACTCTTTTTTTATGGCTAATTTTGACTTGTAAAACAAAAACAGTCAATAGTAAAAACTGTAAAAACTAAAACTATGAAAACAATTAAAGTATTATTAGTATTAGCCATTTTATTATGTACAAAAAACATTTTCGCCAGCAGTGGTGAGATGAATGACCTTCCAAAAACGGAAACCATTACTGTAGAAATACAAAAGATCTTAAGGGATTCTAATTTAGAGTTTAACGAAGAAGTTTCAGCTAATGTTTATTTTACTATTAATAATAAGAATGAAATTGTTGTGTTGTCGGTAGATTCCGATTCAGATGAATTAGAACAATTTTTAAAGTACAAACTTAATTATTGTAAAATTCAGGCAGAGGGTATGTCGCCGGGTAGGAAGTATTTAATACCTATTAAGTTGGTAGCATCAAGGTAACTTCATTTTTGAACTAATAAAAAAGCTCTTAATTTTAATTAAGAGCTTTTTTTGTTTTCTTGTTTCTTTGGAGGCATGGGGCCACGCATTTGAATTACCAGACCATTTAAAAAGTTTCTTAAAATCTGGTCACCACATTCCATGTATTTCGGATGGTCTTCTTTTCTGAAAAAAGCACCAAGTTCACTTTTAGTAATTCTGAAGTCAACCAAAGCTAAAATATTTACGATATCGTCGTCTCTAAGCTTTAAAGCAACTCTTAATTTTTTTAAAATATCATTATTCGTCATATCAATAATTTGAGTTTCAAAAGTACTATTCCTTTTTGTGAATTAAATAGTATCTCGATGCGTTTTCTCGCGTTTTTATAATTTTTGTAAAGATACCTTAAAAAATTGTGATTAAAATTTCAATTTTAAATTTCTAAAATAATTATTAAATAATTGATATTTAGTGTTTTATAATTTAATTGTTTGCGACTATTTGTTTTTTAATAGTTTACAAAATAAAAAGAAATGAGGCGCTATTGATTTGGATTTGAGATGAAATAATTAAAATAAACGACCAAATACACCACGGTTTTCGATAAGCTACAATATATCTACGATTATAAAATAAAGGTTGTTCGTATCTTTATAAGGTAATTAATTAATCCCTAACTATATGATTAATAGAGTCGAAAAACTAAGTCTCTTATCTGAAATGATTGCATTTGCAAAGCATGATAAAGATATTAAAGATATAGAATATAATTTTTTACTAGGTGTGGCAAAGCAGCTTGAAATTTCTCGAGAGGACTTCGACTATCTAATAGAACATCCTATTAACTATATCCATTTAAAATCCCATAGCGAAAGAATTGTACAATTTCATCGTTTGGTGTTGTTAATGAATATAGATAATGAACAAAGTGATTCTAAAAAAATTGTAAAGCTATATAACTTTGGATTACGCATGGGGTTAAGCCATGAGTCGATATCGAAGGTGCTATATTTAATGGAAAGTTTCCCGAATAAAATAGTACCTCCAGATGTGTTAATTGATATTTTTAAAACGCAGTATAACTAGAAAATAAGCTAGATATTTTGGGATGGGAAAGCTAAAAGCATTACACTTTTAGCTTTTCTAATTTTTCCTGATAACCTTTTATTTCATCACGAAGTTTCGCCGCCACAATAAAATCTAGTGCTTTAGCGGCTTCTTCCATAAGTTTACGCTTGTCTTTAATTTTCTTTTCTAATTCCGGTTTGGATAAATACAGACTTTCCGGTTCGGCAGCTTTAGCAGCTTCTAACTCATAACTATATGTACTAACCGAATTTTTCGCTAGCGCATTATTTAGGTTTTTATTTAATGCTTTTGGCGTAATGTTGAATTTGGTATTGTAGTTGATTTGTTTTTCACGACGATAATTGGTTTCGTCAATGGTCTGCTGCATGCTATTCGTAATTTTATCAGCATACATAATCGCTTTACCATTAAGGTTTCTCGCAGCTCTACCCACGGTTTGTGTAAGTGAACGTGCCGAACGTAAAAAGCCTTCTTTATCGGCGTCTAAAATGGCTACAAGAGATACTTCAGGTAAATCTAAACCTTCACGAAGTAAATTTACTCCAACAAGAACATCGAAAAGGCCTTTGCGTAAATCCTGCATAATTTCCACGCGTTCCAGAGTATCCACATCACTGTGAATATAACGACAGCGAATTTGAATGCGATCGAGATATTTGGTTAACTCTTCGGCCATTCGTTTAGTTAAGGTGGTCACCAGAGTGCGTTCATCTTTTTCAACACGCTGCTGAATTTCTTCAATCAAGTCGTCAATTTGATTTAAACTTGGACGCACTTCAATAATCGGATCTAATAATCCGGTTGGTCTGATGATTTGCTCCACGTAAACCCCGTCTGATTTTTTCAATTCGTAATCTGCAGGTGTAGCACTCACATAAATCACCTGATTTTGAATGGCCTCGAATTCTTCAAATTTTAGAGGACGGTTGTCCATGGCCGCAGGTAGTCTGAAACCGTACTCCACCAAGTTTTCTTTTCTGCTGCGGTCGCCACCATACATGGCGTGTACTTGCGAAATGGTCACGTGACTTTCATCAACAACCATTAAATAGTCATCGGGGAAATAATCCAGTAAACAGAACGGTCGCGTTCCCGGCTGCCTACCATCCAAATAGCGGGAATAATTCTCTATTCCTGAACAATAACCTAACTCTCGAATCATTTCCAAATCGAATTCGGTACGTTCCTTCAAACGTTTGGCTTCTAAATGCTTGCCAATATCTTTAAAATAATCATGCTGTTTTACTAAATCGTCCTGAATGTCCTTAATGGCATTCTGAAGGACATCGGGTGAAGTCACGAACATATTTGCCGGATAAATATTCAATCGGTCATATTTTTCAATCACCTGATTGGTTTGAATATCGAAGGCTTCAATCTCTTCAATTTCATCACCAAAAAAGTGAATTCTAAACGCGTAATCAGCATAGCTCGGGAATACATCCACGGTATCGCCTTTTATTCTGAAATTACCATGATTGAATTCAGCTTCAGTTCTGGAATATAAACTTTGCACTAAACGATGCAGTAATTTAGTTCGCGAAATTTCCTGATCGCGTTCTAATGAAATCACATTCTTTTGAAATTCCACAGGGTTCCCAATACCATATAAACACGAAACAGAAGCGACAACCAACACGTCTCGTCGTCCAGAAAGGAGAGAAGATGTTGCGCTTAAACGCATCTTTTCGATTTCATCGTTAATCGATAAATCCTTTTCGATATATACGCCGGAAACCGGAATGTAGGCTTCGGGTTGGTAATAGTCGTAATAGGATACGAAGTACTCTACCGCATTATTTGGAAAAAACTGTTTGAACTCAGAATACAATTGAGCGGCCAAGGTTTTGTTATGAGCTAATACCAAAGTAGGGCGTTGGACTTCCTGTATAACATTGGCAACGGTAAAGGTTTTACCCGAGCCAGTTACACCAAGCAGGGTTTGATATTTTTCGTCAGTATTAATGCCGGCTACCAATTGTTTAATAGCTTGAGGTTGATCGCCTGTAGGTCCGAATTCAGATTCAATTTTAAATCGCATGTTGCAAAATTACGTAAAATATAACTCTTATCGCTTTAAGGAAAAGTGTCCTGTAAAAGTTCTGCCGTCCGTTAATTGCACTTTAAACCAATAGTCATCTGTAGCGACTACTTCTCCATTAAAGGTGCCATCCCAGCCGTCTCCTAAAGGATTGAGCTGTTTGATTAATTTGCCATAGCGATTGTAGATGTATACCAGACTTGAAGCCTGAGTATTATTGAGACCTTGAATTTTCCAACGGTCGTTTTGTCCGTCACTATTAGGTGTAAAAAACTTGCGGTAACCAATAACAAATACATCAATTTCTGCGGTGCCGCAAATATCATCTTTAACATACAATGTATAATCTCCGGCTCTTACATTGGTAAAAACAGGGCTGTCCTGATATGGGAAATTGATTGAACCATCTTTCGCTTCTAAAGCAAACTGATAGGTTCCTGAACCCAGAGCTGATGGATTTTTAATAGTAACGCTGTTATCTTCTGAAATGTCTAATACGCTAACATCGTCATTTGTAATCGTAGCGAGTTCTGATGCTTTAACTGAAACAGTTTTAGTGGTTGCACAAAGTGTTGTTGGGTTTGTTAAAGTTACCGAGTAGTTTCCCGGAGAGGATACTTCTAAAGTTGTATTGCTTGAAATTTCAGTTCCGTTCTCAAATGTCCAGGAATAGTCGAATATTTCTGAAGGATTGGTTTGCATAGGAGCTAATGTTACTGTAAATGTTGGATCTGAGGTACAAACAATTTCTTCTTCATTAATTGTAAATTCCGGCATAGCATTAACAATTAACTCGATATTGGCTGAAGCTACACAATTCGTGTTCTCTGGATTTATAACTTCAACGGTAATAGTTTGAGAGGTTGAAATCAAAGGGTTTGGCAATGCTGTTGCATTAGCAACTGAAACTCCTTCCTGATTTATGTATGAAAAATAGATGCCCATATTGGTCTGATTTCCAAGAATGATGTTGGAAAAAGTGGAAGTATCAAAACGATGTAGACCATCATTTATATCTGTGCCATCTAAACCATCATCGCAAAATATTTGAGACGAAATGGCATTCGCTATGGGTTGTTCGTTGATAATAAATTTTAGCGTGGTTTCATCAAAACAGGCACCCTCAGGATCTTGTGTTGTGTTATTAGTCACCCGAATGGTGATGGTTTGATTTTCGGTTAAAAATGGATTAGGAAGCGGAACTGGCAAAGCATTACCTTGTTCATCGATATAGGAGATGGAAACATCAGAAGGATTTTGGTTTCCTAAAACAGTGGCTTCAATTTGAGAGGTGTCAAACGGATAGCTTAAAACATTATCAGTCGTATCGTAATCACATTGCGGATTCAAATTTACCGGATTTGCCGTTGGAAGGCTTTCTACAATCAGCAAATTTTGAAACTCTTTTAAACCAAGGCAGTCATTTCCCAAACTACTTTTTATGCGCACCCAAATATTTTGACTATTTGGGGAATTGGTATTTTGATGGGTGTTAATATTTATAATTTCATTTATTTCCAGTTCAGCATCGGTCTGACTTTCATAAAAATGTATTGTGGCAGGAACCGATGAAAATAGTGTATTCAAAATGTAATTTTTAATAGCTGTCATGTCGAAAGTCGAAATACCATCTCTAACATCTAAACCATCATCGCATTGATGGATAGAAGTAGGATTATATGCATCTAAAGCACTACTTGAAGGATTTACCTGTAATTCCAACGGAACAACTCTGTGGCATCCACTAGGATTTTCAACACGAATCCAAATAGTTTCATTTGTGAAAGCAAGTTGGTTTGTGTAGCTCTCAGGTGACGTTATATTTGAACCTTTATTTTCGGCCTCATTTTGATTATTGTAGTACGTGAATGTTAAGCTCCCAGTTATATAATTAGGATTTATTTCTTCTTTAATGTCATTCAGGGTTAAGTTGAAAAGCGCCAAGCCATCATTAGAAGCATCGTCACATTGGGAGTAAATACCCGGCATGTTGACTTCAGGAAGTTTCTGAATTTCAATTTGAAAACTGGTATCTGCATAACAATCCGAAAAATTATTGTTCCTCATTCGAACATAAATGGTTTGTCCGCCAGTAATGGTGTTTTCAAAAGTTTCCGGATTAAAAATTTGATTAGCATAGAGTGCATCTGTAAAATACGTAAGCGTGAAATCCGAATTTGACTGACCATTAAGAATTTCAGTTTCCCTTTGTGTGATATCCATAATTTTAAAACCATCGGTATCTGTTCCTGCGGAAGTATCATCACATTCCTGGATAGGAACGATGTTCACAGAATCTAAAGGAAAAGCAGAATTATAGACTTCTAGATTAAAGCTAGAAATCGCATAACAGTCGGAGTTAAAGTTGTTTTCTACTCTTGCGTAAATGGTTGTATTGCTGCTTTCAAATGCGTTTAGGAAGGTAATGGCTTGGGTACCTGACTCTGCTTCAGTCAAACTTGCATGATAGGTAATGGTAACATCCGATGAAGTATTGATAAGACTATGCTGTAGGGTTAAATCAAAGCGGGTAGAGCCATTATTATCTTCGTCGCATGATTGTAATGAAGGGGCTGTGTTAGCGTCAGTGAAATAATAGGTAACCGGATCGGTAAAGAAGTTACAGTTGGAGTTTAACAGATTATTGGCATTGTGAGCAAACTTTAGTCTGAAGCGATGGAAACTATTTGAATTTGCCGGAATGGTATAATTTAAAGTATTTGAGGTATTATATGGCATATCTGTCCAAACATCGGGAGTCTTAGATTCTTGCCAGATCATAACAAAAGTGTTTGGAATATCAGCAGACAAGTTTATTTGAGTATCAGAGGTTCCGCTGTAGCAAAAGGCCTCATTATTTAAAATCGTGTTTGAAGCATCTTTAATTTCTATTTCTGGACCGCATGGGCGAACTTCAATATCATCAATAGCTAAATCGTTACCCGCTTGCCCAGACACATTATTTTTAAGCATGAAATAGATGTTTTCTGCACCTGATGGTACAGTAAATACTAATGTTTTTCTATGCCAGCGGTTTTCACCTATTCCTGAAATTGGGCCTGTGTTAGCTTCTACTATATTTCCTAAGGGAATATCGTTAGCATCTGTAAAGCCAACAATTAATTTAATATCAGGGTCTATAAAGTAACCAGGTTCGTTTGATTTAGCAAACCAAGCCGAAAGTTCATATTGAATGTCATAACAAAGACCATCTATTTTTTGAGCATAAAACACGTTTAAATCTGTTCCTGCATCGCAATAATAAAGATAACCGTTAGGGTTTCCGGTGTGGTCGGTAAAACTATTGTTCCATCCAGCGCCACCGGGAGCAGCATCGTACGGATTCTTCATTAAACCATATTGGTCGTATCCAACAGTGCCATTTCCGCCAACATAGGTGTATAACTGTGCAGGTCTGAAATCAGGATGCACATCTGCATTTGAATCTTGATTTAGTGAAGGTCCAAGTCGAGCTGATCCTGAACCAAAATTTTCTGTAAAGACCGGATTACCTAATGAACAGGTTTGAGACATTCCGTTTAAAAAGAAGCTTAAAAAGCAAAAGGTAAAAAGGCTTAAATATTTAGTTTTGTTGGTTGAAGTTTTTATCATAACTAACAAATATATAAATATTTAGAATTGATTTTAACGCTTCAATGAAAAGTGTCCGGTATATTTTGTGCCGTCCTTTAAAACTACATGATACCAATAATCGTCATTAGCTAAAGGTTGTCCACGAAGTGTGCCATTCCAACCGGATTGCGACGGATTTATTTGTTTAATGAAATTGCCATAGCGGTTAAATATTTTAATATTAATATCGCTGTGAAATTCAGAAGTTACTCCGTAAGGTTTCCAGAAGTCGTTGATGCCGTCGCCATTCGGGGTGAAATATTTAGGAAAGCCTAAAACCGAAATCTGTTTTTGTATCATGCCACATCCGTTAATATCATTCACATAAACGGTATGAATACCAACCGTTACATTAATAAATGTGTTGCTGTCTTGAAATGAAGAATTATCTAAAGCAAATTGATATTTACCTTCACCAGATGTTGTTATGGTTATGGTATTATTTTCTGAAGCTTGTGTTATTGTGATATTTTCAATGGTAGCTAGGTTTGAAGATTTTACCTCGATTGAGTTGCTCTCAGAGCATCCATTATTAAATGTAACCGTTACCGTGTACCTTCCGGTTTCGTTAATGGCGATTGTTGAGGTGTTTTGTGGAATAACACTGTTGTTTAAATACCATTGATAGGTTGGATTGTTATTTATAGCATTTAAAAGACCGGAATCAATGGTTATGGTTTCTGGATAGCTATTTAAACAATAACCAACATTTTCTAAAGTTGAAAATTGCGGTGACTCTAATACGATCAGATCAACCGAAGAAACCACATAACAGTCAATACCATTTTCTATTTTAACCCAAATGGTTTCAGCATACGCACTTGTATTTTCATAGGCATCGGGAAGCGGATTCATTTCAGAAAATAAATTATCGGTAGTTTTATAAAAATTTATAGTGGCATTTGCAGGAGTATTAGGTTGAATTATCAATCTTAAATCATCGAGGTTAAAGGTTGTTAATCCATCAGGAGTAGTGTCGTCACAGGTTTCAAAGGGAGGAATAGTAATAGTGTCAGTGGAAATATCAAGTGCGATTTCAGCAATCGAAAAACATTGATTTTGATTTTCAATTCTAGCGTAAACAATTTGTTGCGGTATTACATTTTCAAAAGCCGAAGGCGTTTGAATGTCGTTTTGCTGATTTTCTGCATCAAGAAGCGATGTGTAGAAATTAGAAACAACTAATCTATCGTCACCATTAGTAATGGTTTGTTCGGTATCCAATAGGTTATAAATGGTTAGTCCGTCCTGATTGTCGTCACAAGCTATTAATGTTGTATTTGAAACGATTGGATTGGGAATGTATTCAATAGTAATTTCTCCATAAGATATGCAGTTATTTCCTAAGTCGATTTTAACGGTATACGTAGCAGATTCAGATGCGGTATACGAACTATTGGTTTCATTTTGAATTTCGATACCATCTTTAAACCATTTATAAGCACTGCCGTTTGATGCACTGGCATCAAGAAGCAGTGTTTCGTTTTCGCATAGCGGATTATCGGTAGTAAGAAGTCGGTTTTCTCCAATATCGGTATTGAGTTTAAAACTTCCGGCTTCCAAAAAAACGGCCGAGTCATAGCGGTAGTTTTGCGCATCTGCTATAACTAACTTAACGTGAAATGTTTCATTAGGAATGGTGTTAGCCGTTGCTGTTAAAACAGTGGTTTGTCCATTAAAATTGATAGGAGCCGTTGAATCATTCCAACTCCCAAAATAAGCCTCATTTTGCGCTGCACATCCTCCAGGGATTTCCGGATGAACAGTAGTTACTTTAACCGGAGTTTGTGTGTTAGGAATCAGCGCGATATTGGTGTATTGCTGTTCATTTGCATTACGGATTAAAAAGCCAAACAAATCGGAATACCTACAGGTATTCGAATTATTTTCCTGATATTCTTCTGAAGCAAACAAATAGCGAAAACTAATTTGTGATGCAGTAGCTGTAAATTCAAATTCTATAATGGTTGCGTTGGTTGTATTTCCTTCTTTAAGAATGAATTCAAGATCACTATCACCATCCCAGTTTATGGCATCATCATCACTCAACGAGGAGTTTGGCCCGGGAACATTAGATAGTTTTCCGGTACTTAAAACTACCCCACTTTGAAACGGAAAAGTACTGCCAGAAGCATCAAAATAACCGTAGCTTTGATCTGTACCGTTAAAGTTTCCGCCACGAACATTGGTGACTACGACATTAGAAATACAATTGCTACCTATTAAAATGTCTTCAATAAGTTGTTGCGCGGTGTAGGTTTGACTATCGACCTGAACATTTTGGCTAAAGGCAAGACTTGAAATAAATAGAAAGCTTAAAAATACTAGGTGCTTCATTATTAGTGAACTATACCTGTAAATATAAAAACTTAACTATAAATAGAAGCCGTTTTTAACGTTTAAGAGCAAAGTGTCCCATGAAATTTCTTCCGTCTACTAACAGTACTTTAAACCAATAATCATCTGTAGGCAGCGGGGTGCCATTACTTGTTCCGTCCCAACCTTCCTCTAATGGATTTAATTGCTTTAATAATTTTCCGTATCGATTGTAAATATAAATAGTACTTTTTGCTTGGGTGTTGTTAAGTCCTTGTATTTTCCAATAATCATTTTCTCCGTCTCCATTAGGAGTGAAAAATTTACGGTAACCAATAACAAATACGTCAATTTCAGCTGTACCACAAATGTCATCCTTTACAAAAAGGGTGTATTCTCCAGCTCTTACGTTGTTAAAATTAGGGCTATCCTGATATGGAAAAATAACAGTTTTGTCTTTAGATTCTAAGGCAAAAAGATAGGTGCCCGAGCCCAAGCTTTCAGGATTATTTATGGTCACACTATTATGTTCTGAAATGTCAACTACTGTGATATTATCATTAGTAATGTTAGCGAGTTCTGATGCCCTAACAGAAACGGTTTTAGTGGTTGAACATAATGTGGTAGGATTAGTTAATGTTATAGTGTAATTTCCCGGAAAAGATACATTTAAAGTTTTATTGTTTGAAATTTCAGAGCCGCCTTCTAACGACCAGGAGTAATTAAAAATCTCTGAAGCATTCGTTTGAACAGGAACAAGTGTTGTTGTGAATGTTGGATCTGAAGTACAGATGATTTCTTCTTCGTTTATCGCGAAATCAGGAATAGGGTTTACGATAAGTTCAATATTGGTGGAGGCAACACAATTCGTGTTCTCTGGATTTATAACTTCAACGGTAATAGTTTGAGAGGTTGAAATCAAAGGATTTGGCAATGCTGTTGCATTAGCAACTGAAATTCCTTCCTGATTTATGTATGAAAAATAGATGTCCATATTCGTTTGGTTTCCTAAGATGATATTAGAAAATGCAGAAGTATCAAAAGAGTGTAAACCATCATTAATGAAAGTTCCATCTAGACCATCGTCACAAAATATTTGATTGCTTACAGGGTTAGCAAAGGGGTGCTCATCTACAATGAATTCAAGGCTTGTTTCAATGTAACAAGGTCCATCAGGAGCAGAAGTTTTGGCATTCGAAACCTGAATAGTAATAATTTGTGATGAAGTTAAAAATGGATTAGGAAGGGGGCTAGGTAGTTGTTTTCCTGTTTCATCAGAATAAATAATATTGAATTCAATAGGGTTTTGATTACCTAATAAGTCATTTTCTATTTTAGAAGTATCAAACGGGTAATTAATAACATTATCTGTTGATTCATAATCACATTGACGCGGAATAGACACAGCATTTAGTTTGGGAAGTGGTTCAACATTTAAAAGGACATGAGGACCAAGACCTAAACAATCGTTAGAGATATTACTGTCTACCCGAACATAAATATATTGAGAATAAGGATAGCCAATATTTCTATAATTTGAAATATCTGTAATTTCATTTACTTCTGCTAAAGCATCTGACTCATTTCTATAGAATCTAGGAGGCAGCGGGTTTTGTCCGGCAGGAATATTGTTTAAAATATCATTAGCAACAGAGCTAAAGTCGAATGTTGCAATTCCATCAGTATTGTTATTGTTTATGGTGTTGTTGCCATTTATATCCAGAAAATCATCACATTGATTAAATGTGGCCAAAAATGAAGCAGGAATTGCTGTTGTAGATACTTTTAATGAAATTTGAGTGATAGATGAACATCCATTGCTGTTTTCTACACGAGCCCAAACCTGGTCGGTGTTTATTGTCCTATTTGTAAATGCCGTTGGGGTATCGATGTAATCGGTACTATTAATATCCCCTAAAATAGCAGAGGTTTCGGTTAGATAATAGGAGAATGTTTCATTTGAAGCATTATTTGAAATTTTAATGTTAGCTTCTGTTAAGTTAAATGAGCTAAAGCCTAACGTGTTAGGGTCGTCGTCATCACACTGTATCAATTCTACTGTTGAATTAATGATAGGTTGTGCATTAACCGATAATATTATTGAAGAAGAATACAAACCACAACTGTTTCCTGTTCTGTCAAGCTTAACTCTGTATTGATTGTTATTAAAGGTTAGGGGCACCGGCATTATGGTTAGATTAGCGGTTTGTGTGCCACTGTAAATTAAATCGTCATTTAAAGTCACCCAGTTTAAACCATCTGTACTGAGTTCCCACTGGTAGAATTCGGAGTCAGGAGAAGCAATTGAGATAGTGGAAGATGTATTTTCGCAGGCAATCGTATCTATTGGTTGTGTTGTTATATTTATTGGAGCAATAATTAAATAATCAGGGTTAGGAGTTGTATATCCATCAAGAGCATTGTTTACGACACCTTTTGTATCTACAACAGGGATGGTTCCTAGAAGAGCATTATTGTTAGCATCGGTAAACCCAGCTTCAATAACATCAGGGCATGAATCTCCATCACTATCTAAATCAGTGTAATTAAATATAGAATCAGAATCTGTATCATTTAATGTGTAGCCAATTGTATTACTGTCTGCACTTGTTTCTGCATTATTATCCCAACCATTGGTCCCAATGGTATTTAAAACATTATCTATTATACCGTCTAAATTAGAATCAGGAAGTCCACTCCCAGACTCTTCAAGGTCGTAAATACCATCGTTGTCACTATCTAAGTCATAAAAATCAGGTATTCCATCTGCATCAGAATCAGTAGGTCCGGCAGCCGTATTGAAAAGGCCATCATCGATACCATCGTTGTTATTGTCTGTGTTAGAAAGGGGAGGTGTAGTCGCCCGAGCTTCTATGATATCAGGAATACCATCGTTGTCACTATCAAGATCTAAAGCATTGTATATGCCATCTCCATCAGTATCCAGCTTAAAACAGGTTAGGGTAATATTGGCTGTAAATGACGATGCGTTATTTAAATTGGTTAAATTATGAATAAAGTTGAAACCGGTAATTTGATCGGCTACAAACTTGTAAGGAAAATTTCCTGCTGGGTTGGGGTTTATTTTGAAATGAATTTCTGTACTGGATATTTGTGTCACTCCAGTTTCAAAAATACCATCAAAATTGGTGTCAATTAGTAATCGATCATCAGGATCAACTAGAGTTATATTTTTATTAGATGGTAATATTTTTATGATGTAATACTCCCCATTCACTACGGTATGAGGTATAGAAGCGGTTTCTTCTAATTTAAAATTGATAGGTTCAGTAAAAGTTAAAGAGTAATTGTTTTCGTTATCAATGTCAGGTTGTAGCGTACTTGTGAAATTTCCAAAACTCGTTCCTGTTAAAGTATTGTTAGCAAGGCCAGAGCTATTATTTTGAGAAAATGAAGCAGAAACAATAGACGTGCTTGATGTACCATCCTGAAATTTTATTTCAGGTGTATTTATATTGGTAATATCAATTATAGCATCACCTTTTGATTCAATACAATTTAAAATGCCATCATTATCATTGTCTAAATCTAAGTTGTCTATAATGCCATCATTATCAATGTCATCTGGACAAAAACTTACTGGGATTTCTATAGATTCCAGAGTTAGTCCAGAACAGGCAATAATACCTTTTAGTTTATATTTTCCTGGAATAAGAGGTGTGTAGTTGGGTGTACTAATATTGGTGTTAGTAAAGCCAGCTCCAAAGCCATCGTCAAACCACCATTCGAAACTGTCAAAACTTTCAGTATTAGCTGCTGCAAGGGTAATATTTGGGATGCAATTTCCCAGTGTCGCAAATTCTGCATTAAAATTAATTTCTGGAGCAGATGGAAAACCGGAATAAAAACTTCCAGATGTAGCAGCCCCATTGTAATTGAAATAAGCACAATACAGCTCATCAGTACTTTGAACCGAAATGTTTCCGGAAAGGTTTAATACTTTATAAGTTACATAATTTGGGTTTCCTGTAACGGCATAGGGACCTGACGTAGAAAAATTATTTATAGGAGTGTTATTAATAGTAATCGTAGCATCGACTTTGGTTACAATCGAAATACCTCCTGAGTATGCTGTATTTCCTATTTTATTGATATTAGCAATATTATCGAGGTTACCTCTGGCTTCACAGCTAAGTGGAGGCACAAAAAACATACCTTGATTAGCTTCGCTATTGGTAGCTCCAATACCTTGGAAAGCAAAAACATCTTCAGATGTTTTTACATACATATTTCCGTTAGAATTATAATAATCCCCTTCAATTAGATAATATTCTCCGGCGTTTATAGTAGCAGTAGGCGAATTACCATTAATGCTAATACTAGTATTATTAGAATGTGCTACTATTAATATGTTTTCCCAGCCATTACCGCCAGCACCTTTTACAAAAATATATTCGTTACCTACTTTTGAAAGATCTACGATTTGGTCTATACCATAGTCTCTACTATTTCCGTTATGAAAACTCCCGTTAGTAGAACCACAATTCACCACAATGGATTTGCTGGAAGTTACTAATGTTCCTATAAGTCCATCTCTATTAACACTACTATCCGCACTATTTGTTGCTATGGTATAACTTTCTCCTTTGTTTAAGTTGATATTAATAGGAGTTGTGCCAGAGTAATTTTTTATAACTAGACCAGAAGGTAGATTGCTGAAATTTACATTGGTATCATCTTCAGTGGCCATTACAGAAACAAAATTCAAGTAATTGTTTTGCGGATTTTCATTGGTATAAGTGCCTACTCTAAAAGTTGTTCCTAAAGCAGAAAGTCCTTTGCTAACCAATGCTCCGGCTTGAGCTCCACCTCCGGCATTCATTCTAACAGAAACATAAATAACATCATCAGCTTCTATGATATAACCTTTATTATTTGTGATAACACTTGTTTGAGAAGAGGGAATAAAAAGTTGACCATAACCACTCGTTAAATAAATTTCTCTTGGGGTGTTATTTGAAACAACACCTGTTATGTAGTTTGCTACAGATTGACCTACAGGTTTTATGGTATAAGTAACATCTGTATTGTTGGGAGTGGACAGGTATATGTATTGATCTTCTGGATTTGCATTTCCAAATTCAGCATTGGTTAGTGGTGGAATAAAGTGTGTTTTACTCAATTGAGCAAAACTGAAAGAGCTTATAAAAAGTAAGATTATTACAAATAATCTTTTAATTATTAGGTTTAAGTATGTCATTACATTTATTTAAAAAAAATAAATTAAATTTTAGTTATAAATGACCTAAAGTAATCAATATTTTGGATTAAAAGCAGTAAAGTTTTTAAGCAGGTGTTATTGAATAAAAAAATGAATTTAATAGCATAATTAATGCTCTTTTAAGTAGTAGACTTCATTAAAAATGTTAACGTTTAAGTGCAAAATGCCCTTTAACTTCAAAAGGATTTCCATTTTGAATGATTTTAGCAACAAACCAATAATCGTTCGAAGGCATGTTTTCGCCATTAAAAGTGCCATCCCAACCTAGTGAATTATGGGTTAGTGTTTTTAATAGCTTTCCGTAACGATCGTAAATGTAAACTAAAGTTCCTGGTAATTGTTCTATACCGATAACATGCCAGGTATCAAAAGTGCCATCGTTATTCGGGGTAAAGAATTTAGGAATATCGAATACAAAAACTTCGGTAATCACGTCTTCACAACCGTTTAAATCGCGAATGGTGATTTGATGAAGTCCAAAGGAAACATTATTGAAAACGTTGGCGGTTTGAGGCTCGCCATTGTCTAAAATATAAACGTAATTACCAATGCCACTAACATCGACGGTAATACTGTTTGGGTCGGCAAAATCGACTTTAGTCGTGAAGTTGATGTCAGCTTCTTCCGATTCAATCAGGTTAAAATCTTTTCTATATGAACATCCATCAAGAGTGGTAACTTCTACCCAATGCGCACCTATGTCTGCAATACCTAATTCAATTTCAGGTGTGGTATCACCGGTATCCCAAAGATAGGTGTCACCCGCATTTCCGGTTTCGGCACTTACGGTTTGTGGCAAATCGTTAAGACAAAGGGGTTCTACATCTTGAACCGGAATAATAGGTAACGGATTCACATAAATGTTGAATTGTGTAAAGGCGTAACACTCGGTTAGATTGTTTTCAATTCGGGCATATACAATTTCACCATCAACAGCGGCGTGTATATCTCCTAAAGGATTTACGGCATTCATGGCGTTAGTAATGCTGTTGTAATAGGTGATGGTGTATTCTGAAGCGCTTTGTGGACCTAGAATATTAGTGTCGTTATCTCTTAAATTGAATTCTAAAAAGCCATCAAAATCATCGTCACAAGCTTCAAAATCCTGAGGTGTATTGGCAACGGGATTCGGGTTGATTTGTAACTGAAAGGCCTGCGTAACAAAACAGCCCGTGGTACTATTGGCTATTCTGGCGTAAATGGTAGGATTGCTCGTGTTGTAAGTGTAATTGGTGCTGATTGGAGAAGTGCCGTTTTCAGCATCCGTTTGAGAGTTGTGGTAGGTAATTGTAATGTTATTGGTGTTATCAACCAGCATAGTATTAACCTGAGATAAATCGTAAGTATTCGTGTCGTTGTCACAAAATACAATCGGGTCGATAGTGTTTACTGCTGGAGGCAAGTTGACTTGCAAATCCATAGCAATATAATCATAACACGACGTCGCTTCAATTTCAGCTTTTACATAAATGGTTTTGCTTGTGGTTATTTGGTAATCCGTGATGGTTGAGGTTGGTATTTCAACCAATAAATCTTCATCTTCGTAATATGAAATGGTTGTTTCACCAAATCTTACATTTTCAATATTAAAGGCAGTAGTCGATAGATCTATTGTGGTGCTGCCATCGTAATCCGTATCACAAACGGGAGCCACAGTGGCCGAAATAATATGAGGTGTTGGAAAGGTAATATATCTAATAGTTTCAACAAGTGCACAAGAGTTCCCTGCATTTTCAATACGTGCATAAAATTGTCCTTGTCGGTTTAGATCGTTAAAAATATAGGTGAATTGGTCTGGTAGCGGCGTTCCAGTATTGTTAACAGCATCGCTTTCATTTAAGAAAAACTGAATATTTAAATTATCGGTGCTGCCTTGGGCGATTTCCTGACGCTTTTCTTCAAAATTGAAAGTATAATCATTCGCAATACTTTGACAAACAGGAGGGAAGTCGCTGAAATTTGTATTGTAGGTTGGATAATGTGAAACTTCTAAAGAAAAGGAAGCGATACTGTTGCAACTGGCATCTGAAATGTTTTCAACGCGTACGTAAATGGTTTGTGCGCCATTACTTGAATAAGGCGCATATTTATCGATTGGGGTTGTGTAGTTGCTATCTTCAAAATAATATACTTCTTTACCGGTCTGACCATTCAAAATTTCAGCATCTTTATTCGAAAAAATAAAGTCAGCAGAGGTTGTTCCTTGATCCACACAAATTTGATAGGTTGAAATGGTTGGGATTACCGGTAAGGTATTAATAATAATGTTGATGGATTGAATAGAAGGACAGGTTGTTGTGGCTGAAGCATCGGCAACTCGGGCATATACGGTTTGCGAATTGGCATCGTAAGCCGATGAGTTTGTAATTGGAGCAATGTTAGCTTCTGCATTAGCCAGCGACGAGTGAAAACTAATGGTCAGGCCAGTAGGATCTGCAACTAATTCGTCAATAGTTGCATCTAAATTTACGATTGAAAATCCATCCTGATCATCATCACAAATTACAATGTCATTAGGTCGGGTGGTTGCCGGAGCAACTACAACGGCTATGTCAAACGCATTTTCGGTGTGGCATCCCGTGTTTGTATTAGTAATTCTGGCCCAAACCGTCGTCTGTTGATCTACAAGGTAAGGATTAGGAAGCTGAGATAAGTTTTGTGTGGCATCATCTTCAGTAGCGAAATAGCTAACTGTAAAATCGGAATTGCCATTTAGAATCTGTGCGTCGAAATCATGTAAATACACGTCTGCCATGCCATCGCTATCATCATCACAATACGGTAATGGATCAGGAGTTGTAAATAGCAGAATAGGATTAACCCGTAAGATAATGTCTTCTTCTTCGGTACAGCCTGTATCCGTATTAACTATTTTAATAAATAAAGTAGAAGGCTGGCTGGCGCTTACATTGTATAACACATTTTTATCAAGAGCGTTGTCATTGTCTAAATCGTTTTGTGTTTCATAAAACGACACTTCAATAGGGAAATATAAGGTTGGAATTTCTCCAATGACATAATTTTCAACGGCATACAAGTCAAAACCAATAACACCGTTACTTCCGGCTTCATCACATAAAGCGAATTCATTGGTGTCTGTTGCTGTAAGTAATAAATTGGTATGGATTTCTAAAGGAATAATTGCATAGCAACCGGTTGAGCTATCTTCCAGTCGAATATAGATGGTTTGCTCGTTGGCGATTGTATTCTGAAAACTAGTCGGATTTTGAATGGCGTTACTACCAGATTCGGCATCTTCCTGAGTTGTATGGTAGGTAGGGGAATTGAAACCGTTTTCACCATTTAAGATACGACTAATAACTTCAGTCAAATCAAATGTAGCAAAACCATCATGGTCTTGGTCACAGGCATCAAGATACTGACGATCTCTAAGGATTTGCGTGTTGCCGTTAGTAACATTAAGTGTTAGAGTTGCTGAGGTATTTGCGCAGCCTGTTTGAGTATCTTCAACTCTAACATAAAGCGTTTCGTTAGGATTGGTATTGATATAAGGTGAAATGATTGGGCTGAAATCATTATCAGCATCGGATTGAGAATAGTGGTAACTTACTGAAAGGTTTGTTTGACTGTTTGTAATGGTAGCATCCTGTTCTCTTAAATCTATTTCCGTACGATTGTCAGGCACGTTATCATTATCACAAATATCCCAAACATCAGGTTGAGTTACATTAGGAAGAGGATTTACCACTAAGTCGATTGTCCCAAAAAACAAACATCCGGCATCGGTGTCTTCAACACGCACATAAACGGTAGTCGAACCGGTAGTAAGGGAAGTTATATTGTTGTCTGGATTATTTCTAGCATCATTTTCGGTATTGTAATAGGCAATAGTATAGTTTGTTGGCAGTGCAGGGATGGCATAGGCGACATCACTATTTTTAGTCAATAAATTGAAAGTTTCCTGTCCATCTCCATTAGCATCACATAAGGTGTAAGGCGGAATTGGGTTGGTGGTTAACTCTGTGTCTATGGTTACGGTAATTTCATCGGTTATCACGCAGCTCACACCGCTAATCGTAATTTCAACACGGTATAAACCGCTTTCAGTAGTCGTTAAAGTAGGGTTAGTTTCGCCAGCAATAAGCATATTGTCTCGGTACCAGGCATAGGTTGCCAGTGGATTTTGTATTTCCCCATTTAAAGTAACGCTACTAGAACAGGTATTGATATCGTCGCCCAGTTCTAAATCGTTAAAGGTTGCCGATTCTATAAACACAGCAGAATCATAGCCTGGATCGTTGGCCTGATCAGCAACAATCAGTTTTACGTGATATTGCACATTGGGAGTCACATTACTGGCGGCCGTTAAAACAGTTGTGCTTCCATTAAAATTGGTGTTAGCCAGATTATATCCTGCAAAGTATTGTTCGTTTGCAGAATCACAAATACCTAAAATTTCACTGTGGATATTATTCACAGTAACCGGAGTATTGGTTCCTGGAATGACGGCAATATTTTCATAAGGCCCAGTACTGCTGCTTTCACGAATTAAGAAGGCAAAACCATCTGAAGAGTTACAAGGATAATTGGCATAATATTCTTCAGAGGCAAAAATGTAATTGAATTGAATGACATCGGAAAGTGCAATAAAGTCGAATTCAATAACTGTAGCGTTTATGGTATTGTTAGTGCCTAGAGCAGCATCAATATCCGGATCTGTTCCCCAGTTTAAATCGCCCTCACTTAAATCATCAGAAATAACTGTGTTTCCTGCTGAGGCCGCATTACCTGTCGATAATATGATACCCTGACTTAAAGGGAAATTGGTGTTACCACTTTCAAAGCTACCAAAACTTGAAAAGTTATTTGCACTGCCATTCAAAGACGTCGTTACATTAGAAATTTCCACACAATTGCTGGCTAAATTATTTTCAATTAAATCCTGAACGGTTATAGAATTATCAACAGTAATTTGTTGAGCGATTAACCGATGGCTTCCGAAAATGATTAGAAACAGGCTAAGACAGGTATATAGGTTTTTAGTCACGTGATTTCGCTTGGGTGTTGGGTTAATTAAAACTTGGTTTTAAACAAGCGAAAAGTAGCTATTATTTAGATGAAACGCAAAGAAAATACGATGAAATGCATTATTATTAGGTTAAATATTAGCGTTTTAGCGTAAAGTGATCTTTGAAGATTCTGCCGTCCTGTAAGGTTACAAAAAACCAATAATCGTCATTAGGTAATTGTTTTCCATTAAAGCTACCATCCCAGCCGCCATTTAAAGGCGTTAACTCTTTTAATAGTTTTCCGTAACGGTCGAAAATCTGAATTTTTGAATTGGGTTGAAACATATCTGAAGTTCCATAAACCTGCCATATGTCGTTGAATCCGTCGTTGTTTGGAGTGAACATTTTAGGGAAACCAATAACCGAAATAGTTTGGTAGACCATGCCACAGTCGTTTTTAACGTCTTTAATGTAAAGGTTGTAAATTCCTGGGCGAACGTTAGTAAATACGTTACTTTCCTGATAATCTTTAACCAAAACAAGGTTTTCATCGTATAATGCAAATTCGTAATAACCTTCGCCTGAAACTACTGCAGTTATGGTATTATTGACTGAAGCATCTTTAACCGAAATATTGTCTATAGTCGCAATATTTGAAGTTTCCACCGTAACCGTGCGCTCTTTACTACAGCCAACACTGTTGGAAATGCTAACCGTATAAATTCCGGGTTGGTTGATGTTGATATCGTGTGTGGTTTCACCAGTAGACCAAGTATAAGTGTAATTTTCTGGGTTATCGTTAATCATTCCGGCGTTGATGCTAATGGTCTGAGGAAAGTTGTTTAAACAGTAAAGTGCGTGACTTTCTGTTTCAATTTCAGGTAATTTGTTTACCGTAAGAAAGACTTTGTTGATACCGAAACAGCTGTTGTCATTTTCTATTCTGGAATAAATAGTTTGGTTATATGGGGTTGTATTTTTGTAATCGCTACTTAGAGGATTTTGTTCTAATAAGGCATCATCGTAATTGGGATAATAGGTAATGACTGACGCTGAAATATTATTTGTTGTTTGTATACTAGAAGTTATATCGTCAAGGTTAAAGGTGTTTAAACCGTCTTCAGAATTTAGCTCATCACAAAGCGGTGGTGCTGAAAAATCGTCTATTTGAGTCAGATTCACGTTTAAATTAAGCGTTGAAACATCAAAGCACCCTGAATTTATATGGTATACTTTGGCATATAACGGTTGCGGCGCATCCGCATTGAAACTATAATTTTCCGGATTAGGAATTAGCGTTGTAAGGGTTTCATCTTCATAAAATTCGACATCCAATCCTTCAATATTTCCTGATAAGTTAGATTTAGCTTCCTTCAGATTAAATCGGGTTATACCACCCGCGATACCATCTTCATCACATTGGGTTAGGGTGTAATCGTATGCTACGGGATTTGCATTATAAAAAACGTTGGCAACACCTTCAAAAGTTTTATCACATTCTCCGGTATTCGGGTCTATAAATACACTGTATACACCGCTTTTATCGACTTCCAAAAAATAATCGGTATTCGATATTTCCTTACGATTATATGACCAAACATAGGTAGCGCCCGGAATTTCAGGGGCTTTAAGCGTGTAGGTGTCGTTTTCGCATAATTGTAGTTCAATAGAGAAGGTGTCTTCATAACCGATAATATCAATTTTCTGTGAAAAAAACGAGGTAATGAAAGGCGGTAAACCTTGTCTGCCATCTCTACTTAGCTTAAGTGCGCTATGTGCATAGTTACAAGCGGTTCCTTTTAAATTCGGATTGTTTATAACTGACAAATAGGGTAAACCTTGGTTGTAACTTCTATTCATAGACCGGTAAATTTTACCATTCGGTCCCAACTGTAATGCTCCTCGGTAAGTTTGTCTATGGTCTAAAACCATTTCTGAACCACTGATGTTGGCAGCTGTTAAATCGTATTGCAGTAAAGCGCCATATTGATAGATGGGATTGAATCCTTCATCTTCGGTAGTTTCGTAATACGAGGAGATATAAAGTAATTCATTGTTTGGTGAAAATTCAGCGCCGTACGATACCTGAGGTTTGCTACCGTTTCGCGAAAAATTGATATTAATAGGTGTTTCGTTGCTCACAATTCCTGTGGTTTTATCGAAATCGTATAGAAAAAGACCAAAACTTCCGTTAGCACAAATCAGTTTTGTTCCGTCAGGCGATAGTTTTAAATAGCCTCTTTTATCTTGAATATTAGTGTTGAACGAAGACTTAACCGGTGTTGTATTTAAGCCACTTGTACTTACCTCATATGCGAAAAAGGTGTCAATAAACTGCGTTCTGTCAGGCGCAAAAGTAATTACCCAAATAGACTGACTGACACAGTCTTTAACTACGGCAGTTACTTTTTCTGAACAGAAAGATAATAATCTTGAATTTTTAGTTGTTACATTACCCAGTCCTGAATCCAAATTCATATCAACAACCGAATAGTTAAACCCATAATCGGGGTCATTTCGGCTAACTGCAGTATCTAGGGTGAAAATGTAATAGATGTTCGGATTTTCTGGTTGAGGTACCACAATAGCCGATTGCGTACTGGAAGCATCGCCAAAAAGACCATAGCCATTAGGCATGGGCATATGGTTTTTGTTCCAAACCGTAACACCATCTGTGTAAAATAATAGGTTTCCGTTGGCATCAGAAATGGTAGCACAACCTTCGGTAGTACTTAATTTGCTATTGGTTTGTTCGGTAATGGTACCATCTGGATTAAAACGAATGCCAGCATTATCACCAAAAAACCAGTTAGATGCTTCGCTTTGGCTAAAGCTCAGTAGGCTGTTAAAAATAAATAATAGAGTTGCTATTTTCTTTATCATATCATAACAAATCTATTAAAAGATTGTTATAAATCCCTTTTTTTTAACAGTCGGTACGATAAAAAGGTGAAAAGGGCTGTCCAAGCTAAAACGATAGCAATTTCATACCAGTGTACGGCATAGTCATACATGAGTTCGCCTTTATCAGGGAATTTGCTCATTGCAACCCTTTGAAATGGTTGGTCGATTAATTTGTACATCGATTTTAGAGGAAAGACATTCTGAATCTTTTCCGCAATATCCATATTGAATTTCCATGTAAGCAATCCGAAGGTAATCCATTCTACTATGTATAGAATAAAAACGAATGCCAACGCAAAAGCAGAGCGTTTGGCTAACATACCAAAGAATAAACACAAACTGAAGAAGCCAATCAATTTAACCAGATAAGCAAATAAAAAGTTGGTTTCTCTAATGACGATGTTGAATTCATTATAACTGGAATAGTATAATCCAATGCAAAGCGAAATGAGTCCGATTAATACTGTAGAAATGATAGAGAAGAATACAATGGCATAAAATTTAGATAAAATGAATTCTTTTTTACTTAGCCCGTCAATTAGGTTTTGTTTGATGGTTTTGTTACTGTATTCATTACCTATCATACTCACCACGACGATGGCGAAAAAGAATTTAAATTGCGAGGCGAAAAATGTCGTTAAATGCCAGATAACAGGAAAGTTGAATACGCCTAATTCACCTAATTCTAAAGTGAAAAACCCGAAAACATTGATTTTTAAGGACGATAGCAGGATTACGAAAAACGGTAATATGAAGGATATGAAGATTAAAATTTTACTCGTACGATTTAGTAACAGTTTTTGTAATTCTAAGTTTAATAATCGAAACATAATATTAGGTTTGGGCGGTTAGTTTTTGTCGGTTAATTGTAAAAATTGCTCTTCTAAGCTTTCTTTACGTTGTACTAAATGGGTTAGTACAATACCTTGATTAAAAAGGTATTGGTTAAACGTTCCGCTATCTATGGGTTCATTTAAGAATGCAGTGATTAAATTATCTTTTATTTTTATGTTGGAAACCGATTTGTGGTTTTCTAAAAGCGCGATTAAGGCTTCCTGGTTGTTAGATTTTAATTCAAAAAAACCATGACTGGAAATCATTTCATCAACACGACCCGAATATAATTTCACGCCTTTTCTAAGGACCACCACGTGTGAACATACTTTTTCTACTTCATCTAATAAATGCGATGCGAGAAGAATGGTTGTGCCTTTTTCTGCAATTTGCTTTATAATTTCACGTATTTGATGAATGCCTTGCGGATCCAAACCATTGGTAGGTTCGTCAAGAATTAAAATTTCAGGATCGTTAAGCAGGGCAGAAGCAATAGCCAGACGTTGTTTCATACCTAGGGAATAAGTGCTGAATTTGCTGTGCTTTCTTTCTAAAAGACCTACAACTTCAAGTTTTTCATCAATTTTACAGTAATCCACCCCTTTAATGTTGCAAACCAGTTTCAGGTTTTGAGTTGCTGTCATGTAAGGGTAAAAATTAGGGCGTTCGATTATGGCGCCAACTTTTTTAAGAGCGTCGTGTGTTGAGGTGTTTCCGTCGAACCATTTAAAATCGCCACTAGTTTTGTTAACTACATTTAAAACAATACCAAGCGTCGTGGATTTACCGCTGCCGTTTGGACCTAATATGCCATAAATATTGCCTTTGTTAATGGTGAATGAGAGGTCTTTTACTGCGGTTAAATGACCAAATTTTTTTGTGAGATTATTAAGCGTTAATATTGGTTCCAAATGGTTTCTTTTTTATGCCGAGGCACAGGTTAGTTTAAAAGTATGACGATACTCAGCGTATTTTGTTACAGGTTAAAAAAAAATAAGTAAATTATGAGCTCGATTTGACTGGAACAATATGCATATGGACGATTTAATTATTTCAAAGAAGAAACCTTCATACCCCATAACCGAACAACTTGATGCGTATTTAACCGAATACAACAGAAACATAAAATTACCCATTTTTTATGATGATTTGTTGCGTTTTCAAGGCTCTATTGTGGTTTACGATAAAGAAGATAACGATACCCTTTGGATTCGTGTTTACTATAATGATTATGAACGTGAAGAGATTGAATTTTCGTTGAAAAAGGTTTACACGATTTTACATTCCGATGGTAATGAGAATACCTTACCTTTTTTAAGTGTTGACGCCATAGACTATTGTACGTTTGGAAATTCGAAGCCATTCAGAATTAAAGTCCGAAATATTTTAAACGATAATTATACCTATTTCTACATTAAAAAAGCTGATGCTTCCAGAGTTTATGGTTTGGAATTGGAGCATATGCTATCCCCTTATAACTTAAACTTTCTAGTCTATAAAGACACCCTAATTGAAGAGCATATCGCTGGTATTCCAGGTGATGAGTTCATAAAGAAATTTTTACCAAAATGCGATAAATCGGAGAAATCACAGATTGCTAAAGAGTTTGTGAAGTTTAACGAGCGCTGTATGATTCGACTTTTAGGTGACATGCGTTCGTATAATTATGTGATAGTACCTACACATGATTTTGACCATGTGGTGTATAAAATCAGGGCGATTGATTTCGATCAGCAGTCTTACGAAGGCAAGTTTAATATTTACCGTCCGCAATTTTTTAAAGAGAATTTAAAAATGGTGGAGCTGGTGTCTGAAACCTTTCAGAAATTATCCATTGATCAGTACAAAATTGAAGAGCGTTCTATATTGGTAAAGCGCTTAAAAAGTTTTCATGATCGTATTGATGAGCTGCTGTTGTGTATGGAAAATGATGTGATTTCTAAGGAAGAAAACATCAATTTATTAAAGTCGAAAATATATGATTATACTTTAGATGTCAACTTTAAAAAGTGCAAATCAATGGGCAATATCCTAAAGAAGTCTTTAGAATATTTAACCCATAATTATGAAAATGTAAATCCTTTAAATTTTAAATAACAGGAATTAGTTCCAGTTTTCGTCGAAGTCTAGACCATCGTAATCATCAAAGTCAAAACCATCTTCGAATTCATCGTTAAAATCTTCAAAGTCATCATCGGCTTCAAAACTTTTCTCTGGAGCCGTATCAGGAATTTGTCCGTGAACGTACATCAGGTTCGGGTAGTCTACACCTTGTATTTCTTCAACTACTTCTGCTAGTTCTACAAAGAATGTCCACATACTTAAAAAGTCGTAAACATAAATCAGTTTAGTACGCGATTTATCTACAGCATCGTTAATAGAGGTTTCATGCATTAAACGTGCCGAATTGTCGTCGCTTAAATCGAATAACGAAATTTCTTCGCCTTGGTTCCATTCATCATCGCTTAAATAAAATGAAGCCATTTCGTTACCATCAAAACCAAAAGACTGGGTGATGATATTGTGTAAATCTTCAAGAGTATCGTCTTCACGAATTTCTAAATCACGAAATACGTTCTCTTCAACATCGTTATCAAGTATAACTCTAAATCTGTAAATCATTATAAAAAATTAAAGTGCAAAGGTAAGTTTTTTTTGTAATACTCGATAGTCGAGATTACATGTTACAAGGTTAAATTTCTCTTATGTTTTCTTAATCCTGGCGTACCTGTAAAATGTGTTATTTACTAAAACGATGCAAAGTAAATGTCATGGCACTTAGTAAGAAAAATGCCCCTATTTGATGTGCTATTCCCAACCATAAAGGCACTTGAAGCAGTATCGTGAAAACACCTAATACAAATTGAACGACCACTAAAAGTAGTAAACTGTTAATACCAGTTTTTTGTAAATCGGTTAAGCTGAACTTTTTAGATTTCCACCAGATAAGACCAATGCAGAATACAACTAGATAAGCTGTCGTTCTATGAGCAAATTGAATACCGCTTGGGTTTTCTATAAAATTTTTATAAAACGGCTCTAAAACGTAAGCACTAAAGTGAATAAACTGTCCTTCATTCATTAAAGGCCAGTGGTTGTGTAATAAACCTGCTTTAAGTCCGGCAACAAAAGCACCATAAATAATCTGGAAAATTAAGACCAGATAACCAATAATAATGATGTTTTTCATGGGTTTATTAGCAGGTTTTCTATCAGGATACATTAAATCTAAAGCCACCCAAAGCGTAGCCGCAAAAGTCATAAACGCCGTAATTAAATGGGCTGCCAGTCTAAAATGACTCACATCAGGCATATCGACTAATCCACTTTTAACCATGTACCAACCTAAAAAGCCTTGAAAAGCACCAAGTCCTAGTAGTACAATACATTTTTTTATGGTCGACTTTGTTAACTGTTTTCTTATTAAAAAATAGATGAAAGGAAAAATGAAAACCAAGCCAATAACTCGACCAATAAGGCGGTGCAGCCATTCCCAGAAGTAGATAGATTTAAAATCTTCAATGGTAAAATGGTTATTGAGCTTCTGGTATTCGGGATACTGCTTATACAAATCAAAAGCATCCTGCCATTCCTGATCGCCAACAGGAGGGATGGTTCCTGTAATTAGTTTGTAGTTAGAGATCGATAAACCCGAATCGGTAAGGCGGGTAATACCACCTACAATTACCATAATAAAAATGAGTAAACACCCTGATAATAACCAGTAGATTACGCTTTTATTGTCTTTTGTTTTCATAGCTTTTATATGCTGACAGGTTTGTTATTTATTTACAGCAACAAGACCTAGTTTTTGCCCTTTTTGGAGCATTAAATTGTAAGCAGCTTCATATTCGTTTGGAATATCACCCTCTAAAATCGCTTCTTTTATGGTCTCTTTAATAATGCCTATTTCTTTAGAAGGCTTTAAATTGAAGGTCTCCATAATTTCTTCACCTGAAATTGGAGGTTGGAAATTACGAACATGATCGCGCTCTTCAACTTCAACAATTTTCTGACGAACAATTTTGAAGTTGTTATGATATTTTTGAAATTTTTTCGGGTTTTTGGTCGTGATATCAGCCTCACAAAGCGTCATTAAATCCTCGACAAACTCACCGGCATCAAAAATTAAACGACGTACGGCAGAATCGGTAACGATATCCTGAGCCAAAACGATTGGGCGTGAACTCATAAATACCATTTTCTGAACAAATTTCATTTTGTCATTTAATGGCATTTTAAGTCTTTTAAACAGTCGGAATACCATCTTAGACCCTTCTAATTCATGCCCATGGAAGGTCCAACCGACTTTTTTGCTGAATCGCTTTGTTGGCGCTTTACCAATATCGTGCAATAAAGCCGCCCAGCGTAACCAAAGATTATCGGTGTTCTCGGCAATATTATCAACTACTTCTAAGGTGTGATAAAAATTATCTTTATGGCGTTGGCCTTCAACTTCATCAATGCCTTTTAAGGCTAAAAGTTCGGGTAAAATATATGGTAAAAGTCCTGTTTTATCCAGTAAAAGAAATCCTATTGATGGTTTTTTGCTTTCAAGAATTTTATTCAGTTCAACAACAATGCGCTCTTTGGTAATGATTTCAATACGATGACTGTTTCTTGTAATTGCATTTAAGGATTCATCTTCAATTCGAAATCCAAGTTGGGTTGCAAATCGAATGGCGCGCATCATACGTAGCGGATCGTCGCTATAAGTAATATCCGGATCTAAAGGTGTACGGATGATTTTGTTTTCTAAATCCTGAATGCCTCCAAAAGGATCTAAAAGATTCCCAAATTCAGCTTCACTTAGATTAAGTGCTAACGCATTAATGGTAAAATCACGACGGTTCTGGTCGTCTTTAAGCGTTCCGTTTTCTACTGCAGGGTTTCTGCTGTTTTCGTCGTAAGATTCCTTTCGGGCACCAACAAATTCAATTTCAATATCGTCGTAACGTAGCATGGCAGTGCCGTAGGTTTTAAAAACCTGTACTTTGGGTTTATTGGGTAAGTTTTTAGCAACCTGTTTAGCTAGCTTTATACCATCGCCTATGGCAACCACATCGATATCTTTCGCATTGCCTCGTTGTAAAATAAAATCGCGGACAAAGCCACCAATTACATAGCTCTCGAGATTTAATTCTTTGGCAGATTGAGAAATAATTTTAAATATGTTGTGCTCTAATGCTTGTTTATGATTCATAATCATCAAATTTCAAGCACCAATTTCCAAGAATTTATGTTGGATTTTGGAATTTGAAACTATGTGTTTTAAGGTCTTATTATTTTTACGACACCATTATTGCTCAGTTTAATGATAGACGATGGTTTGTCGCATTTTTTTTCGTGGTGCAAATTTACAACATAGTCTACACCTTTTAAAACCTCTGGGCTTATTTCTTTATACGATTTTGGCGTAGGTTCGCCACTAATATTGGCAGAAGTTGACACAATAGCGCCATTTAATCGTCGAGTAAGCTGATAGCAAAATTCGTCATCCGGAATACGAATGGCAATTGTACCGTCTTCAGCAACAAGATTGTCGGCTAAATTTTGTGCATCGTCGTATATGATAGTTGTAGGTTTATCGGTAACCTCAATAATATTTAGAGCAACTAGAGGTACTTGCTTTACGTACTTTTTAAGCATACGGTCGTCGGCAACTAAGCAAATAAGGGCTTTGCTGTCTTCACGTTTTTTAAGTTCGTAAACTTTTTTAACGGCTTCAGGGTTAGTAGCATCGCAACCAATACCCCAAACGGTATCGGTAGGATAAAGGATTAAACCGCCGGTTCTCAGGATTTCTAAAGCTTTGTTTATTTCGGCTTGCATCTATTTTGTTTTTGGTGCAAATTTAATATTACTTTTTCACATTCTTTAAATGTTTAGTAATATTGCGCCGTATTAAAAATGAGGTTGACATACCAGGTTTTAATATATAGATGTAATTATGATAAGGGAAAGTTCTGTTTTTATTAAAAGAAAGTTTAGGGAGAAGTTTAAAAGTGTTATTAATAAAAGGGATATTGCATTATTAAAGGATAAAAATTTTGTAATTATTTCTAATAATTGCTGGGGAGGTACGGCGTATCAGTGGTATGAGCGCCCTTATAATTCTCCATTTGTTGGTTTGTTTTTGTACGGTCCATGTTATCTGAAATTGTTGAATAATTTTGAATATTACATGACTCAAGAACTAGAGTTTGTAAGTTCATCATTTTATCCGGACAGGGAGTTAACTTATCCTTTGGCAAAGCTAGATGATGTTGAGATTCATTTTACCCATTACGAAACCGAGGAAGAAGCGAAGGAGAAATGGAAACGTCGAACAGAGCGTATGTTGCAAGAAACAAATTTAGATAATTACTATTTTAAAATTTGCGATAGAGAGCGAACTACCAAAGAGCATTTGTTGGAATTTCATCAGTTGCCATTTAAAAATAAGTTGTCCTTTAGTATTAAGGATCACAAAGAATTAAGAGGTAAAAGGCATATTAAGGTTTTAGAGTCGCATAAAAAGAATAAGAAATATGTGCCAAACGGAAAGAAAATGTTTAAACTTACTTTTTTATATTTTAATTTAAATAATTGGTTGTTAACTTAATGTGTAGATGAAGAAAGTATTTGTAGAGGCTTATAAGTCCAAAGAAAAGGAGGTTTTAGAGATTATTGATAATTTTGATTATCAAGGAAATGAGATTGGGAATCAGGATAGAAACACCATCAAAACATTTACTTTCTACAATGAAGTTTTAAATGTAAAGGCATTTAAAATACCTAACATCTTTAACCAAATAGCCTATAAGTTTTTAAGAAAGAGTAAGGCCCAACGCTCTTTTGAATATGCTAATAAACTCATTAGTTTAAGTGTTGGCACTCCGAAACCAATAGCCTATCTAGAGCAAACAACGTCTTTATTATTCAAAAGGAGCTTTTATATTAGTGAGCATTTAGAATGCGATTTAACCTATAGAGAACTAACGAAGCAATTTGATTATCCAAATTACGACCCTATTTTAAGAGCATTCACAAGATTCACGTATTCGCTACACGAGAAGGGTATTCATTTTTTAGATCATTCACCAGGTAATACTTTAATTCGTAAAGAAGGTGAAGAATACAAATTTTATCTAGTAGATTTAAACAGAATGAATTTTGGTAATTTAGATTTTGAAACCCGTATCAAAAATTTTTCACGTTTAACTATTCATAAATCTATGGTAGAAGTTATGAGTGATGAGTATGCTAAAGTTTCAGGTTACGATTATGCGAAAGTGTTTAATCTTATGTGGAAAGAGACTTGTGATTTTCAGGAACGTTTTCACCGTAAAAAACGATTAAAAAAGAAGCTTAAGTTCTGGAAGAAAAACTAATTCCTCTGTTTTTCTAATTCTCTAAGCTTAGTATATTTTAAAAAGGTAATATTAGCGGTTTGTACACAGATAACAAATCCGTTTAAACCATCAAGAAACCCTAATCTTAAAAAGTATGCTTTAAAAAATGCCCAGGTTGGATTGAATAATATTTTCCAAATCGAAGAGGTTTTTCCTAAATCAAAATAAGCTTTTGCTGAAATACTAGAGAAATGTTCGGTCTTTAAATTGAACTCAGAATAGGTTTGGTATGTATAGTGTAGAATATCACCTTTTAGGAACCCGATTTTTTTAGAATTAGTTAATTGAATAGTTTCATGGATGTCTTTGCCCTTCCATTCAGCTTTTCGCCTATCGAAAACGCGTAATTTTTTATTCGGATACCAGTCGGAATATTTAATCCATTGTCCGCAAAAATTATTGAATCGGTTGCTGTAATATCCGTTTAACGTCCAGTTATCCTTTAATTTAAGAATAGATTGTTGAAGCGTTTCAGATAAGGCTTCATCGCCGTCAAGGGAAACAATATAATCGTAACTAGCTTGGGTAAGTGCAAAGTTCTTTTGTTCGATATAACCTAAGAACTTTTGTTCAACAAACTTTACTTTATATCTAGTGCAAATAGCTTTAGTGTTATCGGTTGAGAATGAATCTACAACAACTATTTCATCAACGACATTTACTAAAGACTGTAAGCATTTTTCAATGTTACGTTCTTCGTTAAATGTGATAATAACCCCCGATAGTTTAATCATATTCTTTATTTAAGGTTCGTCAAAAATAGTTATTTTTGCGGCAATGAGCATACTAAAAGCATCAGTAATCATAAGTACTTATAACCAGCCGGAATGGTTAGAGAAAGTACTTTGGGGTTATGAAGTTCAAACCGAAACCAATTTTGAAATCGTAATAGCCGATGATGGCTCGGGTCAGTCTACAAAACAGCTTATCGACCGTTTTATTCAACATACTAAGCTTAAAATTATACACGTTTGGCAGGAAGATGATGGTTTTCAGAAGACTAAAATTCTTAATAAAGCCATTTTAAAAACGGCTTCAGATTATTTGATTTTTACCGATGGTGACTGTATTCCGCGAAACGATTTTGTAGAAACTCATTTAGCATTACGCAAACCCAATACGTTTTTGTCGGGCGGATATTTTAAACTTCCGCAGGGAATTTCAAAAGCGATTTCAAAAGAAGATATAGAAAATCAAAATTGTTTTCAATTGAAATGGTTATTGGAGCACGGATTAAAAAAGACATTTAAAACTAATAAATTGACTGCTTCAGGAATAAAGGCGAGGTTATTAAATACGTTTACACCAACCAAAGCGACTTTTGATGGGATGAATGTGTCTGGGTGGAAACAACATATAATAGATGTGAATGGATTTGATGAACGAATGCAGTATGGAGGCGAAGATCGAGAGATTGGCGAACGCTTAATGAATTGCGGAATTGCATTTAAACAAATAAGATATAGTGCGATTTGTGTACATTTGCATCACGATAGACCTTATAAAAACGAGGAAGCTTTAAATAAAAATCAAGCTATTCGAAAAGTCACAAAAACAAAGAAATCTAAGACAACAAAGTTTGGAATCACAAAGCACATATAAAACACCTGAAATATCAATAATAATAAGTACATATAATTCCGAGGCATGGTTAGAAAAAGTGCTGTGGAGTTATGAGGCACAAACCTTTAAAGATTTTGAAATTGTTATTGCTGATGATGGTTCGAAACAGCCGACGTTCGATTTAATTGAACGTATGCAAAAGGAAGTGCATTATCCCATTATTCATGTGTGGCATGAAGATAACGGATTTCAGAAATCACAAATATTAAACAAAGCCATTGTAAAATGTAATGCCGATTATATTTTAATGAGTGATGGCGATTGCCTTGCCAGAGCAGATTATGTTCAGGTGCATATTAAAAACAAAGAAAAGGGGTATTTCTTGTCTGGTGGGTATTTTATGTTACCCATGTCCATTTCCGAAACCATTACAAAAAAAGATATCTTATCTCAGGATTGTTTTAAGTTATCCTGGCTGAAATCTCAAGGGTTACAATCATCATTTAAGAACAACAAGTTAACGGCTTCCGGATTAAAAGAAAAATTATTAAATAAATTAACACCAACCAATGCAAGCTGGAATGGACATAATGCTTCGGGTTGGAAATCGGATATTCTTGCGGTGAATGGATTTGATGAACGGATGCAATATGGGGGACAGGATCGTGAGTTAGGTGAGCGTTTATTTAACTTAGGTATAAAATCAAAACAAATACGATACAGTGCGATTTGTTTGCATTTAGATCACCCTAGAGGTTATAAAAATCAGGAATCCATTAATAAAAATTTAGCCATTCGAGCGACTACTAAAGAGCAAAAACTTAGCTGGACAAATTTCGGAATTAAGAAAGACTAAATTGTCCATTCTAACGTACATAATTATATGTTCGATACACCAAAAGTATTGCTTACTAAAAGTTATATAGTAAATATTGAGATATGGATTTAGTTTTAGCTCTGTGTTAAGCTTTAAAAAAGGAAGTATTATCGAACTCCAATAGAGGTTGATAATAATTAAAACAAATAGAGGAATGGTATCATTAAAATTTGCAACTATTCGTTTTTCTTGGGTAAGATTAAAAGCAATCTTTTTGCATTTGGAATTTTTTATCAGGAGAAAAATTAACAAACACTTTAAAAATAAAGATGTAGCGTTATTGAAAAATACAGATTTTGTAATAATTGCCAATAATTGTTTTGCAGGTCAAGTTTATAAGAGTTTTGGACTTCCGTATAATACGCCTTTTGTAGGAATGTTTTTATATGGTCCCTGCTACTTAAAACTGCTTCAGGATTTTAAAAGGTATATGAATGAAGAATTGGTTTTTGTAGAAGAGTCGGTTTATAAGGATAGAGAAAAAACGTATCCAGTGGCAAAATTAGGTGATATTGAATTGCATTTTTCACATTATAATTCAGAAAAAGAAGCTTCAGAAAAATGGCATCGCAGAAGAAATAGAATGCTGGAAAATTTCGATTTAGATAATTTTTATTTTATTATTAGTGATAGGGAACGTGTTGATGATGAGGTGATTAAAGATTTTCATAAATTACCGTTTAAGAATAAACTTTCCTTTGGAGCAAAAACTATTGATAGTCTAGGAGCTTTTGAGCATGTTGCCCTTTTTCAGGCTTTTAAAAGAAAGCAAACTCAGGCCTTAGGAGGAACTAAATTATTTAAAATTTCACCTTTGTATTTTGACTTTGAAAATTGGATTAATGAAAAAGAAATTAGAAGAACTAGATTTAACTATTGATTAAATTAGTTGTTAAAGTTAAGTTTGAAATATTCGATGGTATTTTTTGTTCAAATTCTTAATTGGAGTATAAAAAAAGCGGGAATATAGTTATAAAAATTAGACAATAGCTACATAATAAGAAAGTACAGAAGCTAGCTTTACAAATTACGGAATTATAAAAACACAGAGTCAATGAAATTAAAGGAAATTCCAGTGTCTTTAATAAAGACAATTAAACTTGGTCTACTATCAGCTGAAAAAATAAAATCTAAAAAAGGTAATGAGTTTCCTGTGATTGTGTCGTTAACAACTATTCCATACCGTTTATCTAAGGTTCACTTGGTTATTAGAAGTGTTTTATCGCAAAGTGTTCGTCCAAGTCATATTGTTTTATGGATTAACGAAGATATGCAATCTCATATTCCAAATTCGTTAAAACAGCTTGAAGGAGATATTTTTCAAATTAAATTAACAAAACTTCATTGTTCACATAAAAAGCTTATTCATTCTTTGGAATTGTTTAAAGATTTGCCAGTTGTTACATGTGATGATGATGTTATTTATGATAAGAACTGGTTGAAATCGCTTGTTGAAACTCATCAAAAATACCCGGATTCTGTGGTTGCGCATCGCGTACGTTGCATAAAATATGATGATAAAGGGGCTCTTTTGCCATACAAACAATGGAAATGTGATGGAAAGGAAGATGAGAAATGGTTTTTACCGATTGGATCAGAAGGTATATTATATCCAGCCAATCAATTTTCAGAGTTAATTAGGAATGATAAATTATTTTTGGAGTTAGCACCTAAAGCGGACGATTTATGGTTCAAGGCTGTTGCTTTAGTAGAAGGAGTAGACTGTAAAAAAGTAGAGTCCCCAGTTAAGGATACAATACCTATTATGGGGACTCAAAAAGTTTCTTTGAAGAAAGAAAATGTATCGGAAGATAAAAATACTTCTCAGTGGCAAGCCTTAGAGAAGCATTTTAACTTGAAATAGTTTTTTATACCGCTACATCGTTATCACGAAGTGCATCGTTTAATGATGTTTTCTTATCTGTACTTTCTTTACGTTTACCAATAATTAAAGCACAAGGAACTTGGTATTCACCAGCAGCGAACTTTTTAGTGTAGCTTCCTGGAATTACAACGGAGCGAGCAGGAACGCGACCTTTCATTTCTATAGGTTCGTCACCGGTTACATCAATAATTTTAGTACTCATTGTTAATACCACGTTAGCCCCTAATACGGCTTCTTTTTCAACGTGAACACCTTCAACCACGATACAACGTGAACCAACGAATACGTTATCTTCAATAATTACCGGAGCAGCTTGTAATGGCTCTAAAACACCTCCAATACCAACACCACCAGATAAGTGTACATTTTTACCAATTTGTGCACAGCTACCAACCGTTGCCCAAGTATCAACCATAGTGCCTTCGTCAACATAAGCACCAATATTTACATAACTTGGCATTAAAATGGTACCCGGAGAAATATAAGCACCATGTCTTGCAACAGCGTGAGGTACTACACGAATACCTTTTTCGGCATAACCAGTTTTTAAGGGGATTTTATCGTGGAATTCTAACGGACCACATTCGATAGTTTCCATTTTTTGAATAGGGAAGTATAATACCACGGCTTTCTTTACCCATTCGTTTACTTGCCAACCGTTTTCTACAGGTTCAGCTACTCTTAATTCTCCCTTATCAACTAGGTCAACCACCTTTCTAATTGCAGATGTTGTGTTTTCATCTTTTAAAAGGTTTCTGTTTTCCCAAGCTTGTTCAATTATTTCTCTTAATTCTGTCATTCTTAATAAAATTTTGTACAAATATAAGATGTATAGCTTAAAAACGAGATACGAAATGATAATTAAAATCGATTCGTCGGAAGTGAAAATTGATGTCGTTTATCGGAGTTTTTTCATATGCTTTTTGGGGTTTTTATCTGATAAAGGAAAAGTAATAATCGATGAAATGCATTTTGCGTGTTTTTAGTCTTAAAAAACAGCTGTTTTGTCTGTTTGTCGATAAAAATATGTGTCTCTTCTAATAAACGAAAATACAGCGTTTTACAACTATTTTATTGTGTCAAGGCTTAAGTGTCAATATATCTTTGGAGTGTAATCAAAACCCAAATCGACATGAAAACAAATATCTACATACTAATCGTTTTTTTATTTTCAGTTTCTTTCGCAGGTGCTCAAAACACAGTAGAGGTGACTTCTAATGAAACTAACAGTACCGTTTTAGTGTCTAATGATGATAATGCAGTTGTGGCTTCTGAAGAAAATACTTCTAAAAACAAAGAGGTTTTATTTATCAAAGCTACTGAAGTTAAAGAGGTTATTGCAAAAACGACCAGCGATATTAGAAAGTACTTTAACAAGACTAGAAATGTAGATAATTTAAGTTTGCTATTTCCTAAAATAAATAAGGCTGAAAAAGCATAAGGATAAGGGACTCAATTTTGAGTGTTGATATTTTAAGATTAAGTTAGAGAAGACCACCTTTTTTTAGGTGGTTTTTTTATGAAATAAATTGAATTTCCTACAGTATATGCAGATAAAATATTATTTTTGTTTAAACACAAATTATGGCCCGAATTTTAGCAATCGATTATGGAATGAAACGCACAGGAATTGCTGTTACCGATGAGTTACAAATCATTGCCTCCGGATTAACGACGGTTAATACTAAAGAATTACTTCCCTTTTTAAAAGATTACACAGAAAAAGAAACTGTTGAGTTATTTGTGGTAGGTGAGCCTAAACAAATGGATAATACAGCTTCAGAAAGTGAAGTGCTAATTCAACCGTTTTTAGAAAAATTAAAAAAGCAGTTCCCAAATATACCAGTTTACAGAGTTGATGAACGTTTCACATCTAAAATGGCTTTTCAAACCATGATAGACAGTGGATTAAAGAAGAACCAACGAAAGAATAAAGCCCTGATTGATGAAATAAGTGCGACGCTTATCCTACAGAGCTATTTGTATTCTAAATGATGAAGATGTTATGGTTTAATGAAAAATAATTATATTTAATTATAACTAACACTAAACCATTAATTTATGAAACAAATTTACTTTTTATGCTTAGCTGCCTTTTTAGGTTTTAACATGGCGTATGCCGAACCTTGTCCTGCTGGAGGAGGAACTTTAATTAACGGAACAGTTATCGTATTTTATTACCCAGACGGAACTTCTTTTTGTAATAGCAGGCCACAAACCATTCAGGTAAAAGACAATACTACTGAGGTAATTTCTACGTTTACCTTAGGAAGTTGTACAGAAAATATTTCTAATTACAATCTTAATACGGGAGATTCTCCGCTTTCAGGAGCAGGATTTGAAGTAACTACAGGTTTTGACACTACTTGTTCCTATTCGAATGGAACTCTTCCTGTTGAGGCTTTTGTCGAGTTATCTAAAGATTTAAAAATATACCCGAGTCCGGTATTTGGAGGCAATGAAATTCAGCTAACCTTTGGTTTAAATACAACTGCAAAAATTGAAGTTTTCAATATCACCGGTAAAATGGTTCTAAGAGATAGTGTTGCTGATAGAACGTCTAAATCAATAAATATAGGAAGTCTGGTTAACGGATTATACATGGTAAAAATAGCAACCGATTATGGTTCAATTACGAGAAAAATTGTCATTTCAAAATAATAAGAAATCTTCATATCATATAAACTCCCTAAGTTTCAGGGAGTTTTTTTATGGATTTCTTTAACAGATTTTATTTTTTAGAATTGTATTTTTGCACCAAATATAACAGATAACAAAATATGATATTACCTATTGTAGCTTATGGCGACCCTGTTTTGAAAAAAGTAGGAGAAGATATAGATCAAAATTACCCGGATTTAAATGTGTTAATCGATAATATGTTTGAAACCATGTATAACGCCTATGGTGTAGGGTTAGCAGCGCCGCAAATAGGCTTACCAATACGTTTGTTTGTTATCGATGCGACACCGTTTTCTGAAGACGAAGATTTGACAAAAGAAGAACAAGAAGCTTTAAAAGGTTTTAAGCGCGTGTTTATAAATGCAACCATTGTTAAGGAAGAAGGCGAAGAGTGGGCATTTAACGAAGGTTGTTTAAGTATTCCAGATGTTCGTGAAGATGTATTCAGAAAACCAAAAGTTACTATTGAGTATTTAGATGAGAATTTCAATGAGAAAACTGAAGTTTTCGATGGTTTGGTTGCGCGTGTTATTCAACATGAGTACGACCATATCGAGGGTGTGTTGTTTACCGATAAATTATCGGCTTTAAAAAAGCGTTTAATTAAAGGACGTTTAAGTAACATCTCGAAAGGAAAAATAAATGTGGATTACAGAATGCGTTTTCCAGCCCAAAAAAAGAAACGATAATATTTGCAAGACATCAATAAACAGTTGATATTTGCGACTTTCAAAAAATAATTTATGAGTTTAGATAAAGTACTTTCAATAGCAGGAAAACCGGGTTTATACAAGTTAGTAGCTCAAACACGTGCTGGTTTTGTTGCAGAATCATTAGTAGATAACAAGCGTATATCGGTAGGTATTCAGCAAAATGTAAGTGTATTAAGCGAAATAGCTATTTATACATTAGAAGAAGAAGTGCCTTTAAGACAGGTTTTTGAAAATATTAAAGCTAAAGAAAACGGAGCCCAAACTTCGGTTTCTCCAAAGGATAGTAAAGATAAATTAGAAGAGTACTTCTTCGGGATTTTACCAAATTACGATGAAGACCGTGTGTATGCCAGCGATATCAAAAAAGTAATTCAGTGGTATAACTTATTACAAAAACATGATCTTTTAGACAGCCTAGCTGAAGAAGCCGAAGCTGAAACGGTTTCTGCGGAAGAAGAGAAATAATTTGACTTAAATATATTTGAAAACCTCCATTCATGGAGGTTTTTTTGTGCTTTAAATTTAACTCTTAAACGTTAATTTTTAGACAAATGGTCGGGGTTTCATAATCTTATTTTTTAGTTTTACAATTCAATTATATCCTATATTTATGGCTATTTCTAAAGAAAAGTTCAAAAACATTTTATTTTTTATCGTAATCGGACTTTTACTTATTCCGAAAACGCGTAAACCTATTCAGGTTTTTCTTCAAAAAGGAATCGCCATGTTTGGTCCGTCGTTAGAATCGACGGATGATTTAAAGACGATTTCGGATTATAATTGGATGTTGAAAGACGAGAATCAGGAAACTTATCATTTTCAATCAGCGCAAGGTAAGGTGGTTTTGATTAATTTTTGGGCGACTTGGTGTCCGCCATGTATTGCCGAAATGCCAAGCATGCAAAAGCTGTTTGATGATTACAAGGGTAAGGTGGAATTTTTGTTTGTTACCAGTGACGATTTCTCCGAGGTAAATACTTTTTTAAAGGATAATAATTATACGTTTAAAGTCTATCAACCCGCTACGCAATACCCTGAATATTTTGATGTGACGACCATTCCTAGAACATTTTTAATTGATCATTCCGGACAAATAATTATAGATGAAAGCCGAAGTGCCAATTGGAATAGTGATAAAGTTAGAACGACAATAGATAATTTGTTAAAAGCATCAGCAAATGAATAAGAAGATAGTTGTTTTAGATGGATATACTTTAAATCCGGGAGATTTAAGCTGGGAAGGGATTTCGCAATTCGGTGATTTAAAAGTGCATGATCGAACAGGATTTGATTCAAACACTATAATTGAAGCGATTGGCGATGCTGAAATTGTTTTTACAAACAAAACACCATTACCTGCCGAAGTTTTGAAACGAGGATCAAACATAAAATACATAGGTGTTTTGGCTACAGGTTATAATGTGGTTGATGTTGTTGCAGCTAAGGCATTAGGAATCACGGTAACTAATATTCCATCTTACGGAACAACAGCCGTGGCACAGTTCACTATGGCTTTGTTACTGGAATTATGTCATCATATAGGTGCGCATAATCAAGCCGTTCAGTCCGGAGAATGGACAAAGTCGGCCGATTTTTGCTTTTGGAATTCGCCTTTAATTGAGCTTGAAGGTAAAACCATGGGAATTGTGGGGTTTGGTCGTATTGGCCAGGCTGCAGCAAAAATGGCGCAAGTTTTCGGGTTAAATATTCTGGCTTATAGCCGAACTAAAAAGTCTGATTTAGAATCTAAAACCTGCAAGTTTGTGGACTTAGATGAATTATTGAAAAAATCTGATATAATAAGTTTACATTGTCCGTTATTTGAAGATACAGAAGGTATTATCAATAAAACGAATATTGCTAAAATGAAAGATGGCGTGATGTTAATTAATACCTCTCGAGGAGGCTTGGTAGTTGAAGCGGATTTAGCTGAAGCTTTGAATTCCGATAAAATTGCTGGAGCGGCGGTAGATGTGGTTTCTAAAGAACCTATTTCAGTCGATAACCCGTTGTTACATGCTAAAAATTGTATTATAACACCTCATATCGCCTGGGCAACCAAAGCAGCAAGAACGAGATTAATGACTACAGCTGTCAATAATTTAGGGTCTTATTTAAAGGGAAATCTTGTAAATGTGGTTAATTAGTTTTTCGGTTTTCAAATATTTTAATGATATATAAATTCAGAAGAATTAAAGAAAAGGCATAAATGCTATCCTCAACAGGGATGGTAAACATACGTATTCCCAGATTTTCACTGTCGTTGTACCAAACGACTTCATTGGGGATAAAACTTCCGGTTAAGATGCCATTCACAATGAAAAAGGGAATAAGCATTACTAAAAACGTTAAAAGATAACTTTGTAAAATTTCAGAAGATTTAGTTATTACAACACATGTTAAAATGGTTGCAACACCAAAATTAATGAGTGTGTACCATTTGTCTGTATTATAAATAGCAACTACAAAAAATAAAAAAATAAGCAAATAACTAACAAGCTTGGTTGTTTTATTCTTCAGTTTTAAATTCGGAAAATAGTATAGTAAAGCGTAGTGGGTAAACACACAGGCATAAGGAATACAAATAAAAAATAGCCATTCTTCAACTGGAAGTCCTAAAATGGTTTTGCCTAAATAATAAGTCGGGTTAAATCCCCAATATTGGTTAATAGTAAAAAACACATCCCAGGGAATAAATAGAAGCATTCCAGCAAGAATTCCTAAAGCTAATCCCTTCCAATGGGTATAAAATTTTAGCTTGGGGTGAAAGCTAAACAGAAAGGGAACAGAAAGTGACCCTAAGTTTAGTAATAAATATAGGTAATTCATGAAATTTATTGTTTGAAATACTTAAAAGGGACAAATAACATTCCGAAACATTCGCCATCTTCTTTACCTATATGTTTATGGTGCATTTTATGTGCTCTTCTGATACCTTTAGCATACCAGTTATTGGCATTTCTGAAGATTTTAAAACGCTGATGAATAAAAATGTCATGTACCATAAAATAACAGAACCCATAAGCAAAAATACCTAATCCTATAGGTAAGCCCGGCCAAAAGCTGGTGTATTTCCAAAGTAAAAAGAACCCAATACTAATTACGGCGTAAAATATGAAGAACGCATCGTTACGCTCAAACCAGTTATCATGGTCTTTTTTGTGGTGGTCTTTATGTAAACGCCATAAAAAACCATGCATGATGTATTTATGAGTAAACCACGCCATAAATTCCATAAAGCAAAACGTTGCTAAAAAAATAAGGATCCAATAGACTATTTGCATGACTTAAAGTTACATTAAATTTAATTGATACTTGACATAACTACGCATTAAGAGTTCTATTTTTTTAGGATTGGAAACACGTATTCTGGTATTTTTAATATGTAGCGCCGGAGTCTTTTGTAATTTTTTTAGCAATTGCTTATAGTAGCGGTATGCCATGAATACTCCAAATTTAGCTTCTATTGGAAGTTTTTTTATCCCATGTAAACCTCTTTCGAAATCGTATTCAATATCTTCAATAATTTGCTCTTTGGAGGTTTCGTCGAGTTCGTCTAAGTTGATATTTGGGAAATAACTACGATTTAAACCTTCTGTATCGGCTTTTAAATCTCTTAAGAAATTTACTTTTTGAAAGGCAGAGCCTAAAGACATTGCTGATGCTTTAAGCTCTTCAAACTTTCTGCTATCACCTTTTACAAATACTTTTAAACACATTAAGCCAACTACATCGGCAGAGCCGTAAATATAGTTTTTGTATTCTTCAACGGTATTGTAATCATTTTTATTCAAATCTAAGCGCATGCTTTGCATAAAAGCATCAACCATGTCTTTTGTGAGATTGTATTTGTAATACGTATGTTGAAATGCATTTAGGATAGGATTTAAACTAATGCGATTTTTCAAGGCATCGTTTAAATCATCTTCAAATTTATTGAATAAAGTTTCTTTGTCGTAATCGTTAAATGAATCGACAATTTCATCGGCAAATCTTACAAAGCCATAAATGTTATAAATATCGTCACGTATGGAATTCGATAACATTTTGGTAGCAAGAGAAAACGATGTACTGTAGGCATTGGTTACTATCTTACTGCAGTTGTAAGACACCGTGTCGAATAATGCTTTCATAGGCTATGGTGTTTGATTACTAAATCGGCTACTAATTTTCCTGAGATTAATGAAGGAGGAACGCCGGGGCCAGGAACCGTTAACTGGCCGGTGAAATACAAATTGTTTACTTCTTTACTTTTTAATTTGGGTCTTAAAAAAGCAGTTTGCATTAGTGTATTGGCCATGCCGTAGGCATTGCCTTTAAATGAATTATAATCGTTAATGAAATCGTTGATACAAAAGCTTTCTTTAAATATTATGTGTTGTTTAATGTTTTGTGAGGTTAAATCTTCTAAGCGATTTGTAATTTTATTGAAATATGTCTCTCTTAATTCTGGTGTGTCTGTCAATCCGGGAGCTAACGGAATTAAAAATATGCCAGCTTCTTTGCCTTCAGGGGCTGTGCTTTCATCTGTTTTACTTGGGAAACTAGCGTAGAATAATGGTTTTTCAGGCCATTCGGGAGTGTCGTAAATGGCTTTGGCATGAAGATCAAAATCTACATCAAAAAATAAGGTGTGATGATCAACATTCTCAACTTTTTTATCAAAACCAACATAAAATAGAAGTGAAGACGGCGCAAAGGTTTTTTTGTTCCAATAGTTTTCCGAGTACTGTCTGAAAGGTTTATCTAATAAGGTTTCTGTATGGTGATAATCGGCACCACTCACAATAATATCAGCTGAATATGTTTTTCCGTTTGAAATGATACCTGAAGCTTTTCTATTACTTACGATAATTTTTTCAACAGGGTTTTCAGTTTTGATTTTTACACCAAGTTCTTCCGCAAGACTTTTTAAGGCCAGAATAACTTGGTACATGCCTTTTTTGGGGTGAAATGTTCCAAGACCAAAATCGGCGTAGTTCATGAAATTGTAAAACGAAGGCGTATCACTTGGTTTGGCGCCCAAGAATAACACTGGAAATTCTAAAATTTGGGCCAGTCGTTTGTTTTTAAACGATTTTCTAACATCTTTTTTAATGTTGCTAAAAAACTGATTGAGTTTTTTTATTGTTTCAGGGGTTATTAACTCCAGAGGAGATACGCCCGGATTGTAAACTAAATCTTTTATGGCGATGTCGTAATTGCTCTTCGCTTTGTTTATAAAAGATTTGAGTTTAACTGAACTACCTGGTTCTTCCTTTTCAAAGGCTTTGCATATTTTATCTAAAGTGTCTTCGATGGTGATATAATCGTTTTTTCCAAAGTAAACACTGTAGGCAGGATTAAGCTTTTCTAGATTATAATAATCTGATGGTTTTTTATTGAAATCACAAAAAAAGCGTTCAAATACGTCGGGCATCCAATACCAGGTTGGACCTATGTCAAATGTAAAACCATCTTTTTTTAATTGACGTGCACGACCACCAATAGTAGTGTTTTTTTCAAAAATTGTGACCTCATATCCTGCTTTAGCCAAATAGCATGATGCAGCTAGAGAAGAAAAACCGGAACCTAAAATTATAATTGTTGTTTTCATTTTGTTGAACAAATATAGTAAAAAGTTAAACAAAATGAATTTCTATCACATTTCTTTAACTAAATTTTTTATGCTTTGATAAACTTTAACCTTTTCAGGTAATTGAGAATGGTTAAGGTTAATAGTTTTATTGCCTAGTAAATAAAGATAAGATTTGTTCTCTATTAATAATAATTCATTAAAATCTTTTATGTAAGTTTCAATTAAATCTTCTTCAGGGAAAATGGTGAAATAGGAGATAAACGTGATGTTGTCGAAAAATTCATAAAGTTCATAAAGGTTTGCGGTAGGTACGCTTGGACCCAGAAAAATGGTTTGGTAACCTTTGCTTTTTAAAAGGTAATTAATGAAAAGCAGACCAATATCATGAATTTCGTTGTCTGGCAGGAAAAGAACAAATGTTCTGGAATCAGAAGCATTTTCAAAGTCGCCTAATTTTTCGGTACTTAGCAATAGTTTCTGTTTGATAAGTACTGAAATAAAATGTTCGTGTACCGGTGTTATTGTGTTTGTTTGCCACAGTAACCCGATTTCGTTGAGTAGTGGAAGAAATACTGAGTAAAATACCTCCTCAAAGGACTGTTCCTTTAACAAGTTGTTATAGGTTTTGTCGAATAGAGACTGATCAAAATTAATCATAGCCATTTTAAACGCATTGATGGCGAAACTATCTTTGTTACTTTCTGCTACTATTTCTTTAACTTTTATTGCGATTTCATCTTCGTTTAAGTCGGCTATTTTTGAAACTTTAAAACCATTGTTGTTTAAGTATGCAATGTTTAATAGCTTTTGAAGGCTGGCTGTGTTATAAGTTCTTATGTTGGTATCAGTGCGGTTAGGCTCTAATAAATTATAGCGTTTTTCCCAGATTCTAATGGTATGTGCTTTGATGCCGGAGAGGTTTTCAAGATCTTTAATACTGAAATTGACACGAATCTTGTTCATTTTTTTTTGAATTTAGCTAAACAAAAATAATGAATAACTGTTTAAAATTGAACGTATTTCTTCAAAATCATTAAAAAATGTCTTTAAGTCCATAGAAATAAACGCTCGTCGAAAAAACTCCTTCAAATAATGTGTTAATTCTAATATTGTGTAAGTTATGTGTAATTGTATTTTGTTTATCATTTAAATTAATATTGATATAAAAATGAGTAATCATGAATGAAATGTGATTGTCCAATGATTTTGTTAAAAGAAAAGCTTTAGATATGAAAAAGATAATTTCAGCATTAATAGTGGTTTTGAGCTCATTCTATTTCGGATTTGCTCAAAAATATCCTTATCAGAATTCGAATTTGCCGGTAGAAGAACGTTTGTCTGATCTGTTAAGCCGTATGACTTTAGAAGAGAAAGTGCGTCAAATGGATATGTATAAAGGAGAATTTTTTAAAGAAGGTGAAGATTTTTCTAAATCGAAAACCAATGAGAAAATTGGCGATTTAGGCGTTGGAGCTATCCATGACATTTATCCTCGTTCAGCAAAGATGATTAACGATCTTCAAAAAAATGTTATAAAAAATAACCGTTGGGGGATTCCAGTGCTAATTATGTGTGAAATGTTGCATGGATATTTAGATGAAGGTAGCACCGCTTTTCCAATGAATATAGGACTTGGGGCTACCTGGGATAAAAACTTAATGGAAAAAGTAGGGGGTGTAATCGGATGTGAAGCTCGTGCTCACGGTGTACATTTTGGTTTAGGACCGGTTCTGGGAATTGGTCGTGAACCGCGTTGGGGGCGTGTTGCAGAGACCTTTGGGGAGGACACGTATTTGGCAGGAGAGCTTGGTTTGGCAATGGTTAGAGGAATGCAGGGAGATACCTTGGCTTCTGACCGATCAATAATTGCTGAGCCTAAGCATTTTGCGGTACACAGTTATCCTCAGGCAGGTGGTAATTCGTCACCAGTTATTGTAGGAGAACGAACTGCACGTGAAGATTTCTTGCCAACATTTGAAAAAGTTTATAAGCAAGGAGGTGCTTTAGGAGCGATGTGTGCCTATTCCGAGTTGGATGGTATTCCTTGTGCGGCGAATCATTGGTTGTTGACTGATGTTTTGAGAAAAGAATGGAATTTTAAAGGTATTGTTGTTTCTGATTTAGGAGCAATAAAATATATACAAACCACACATTATGTAGCCGATTCACCAAAAGAGAGTATTCGTCAGGCCGTTTCAGCGGGAGTTGATATGCAGTTCTATGATTTTTCAAATGAGTTTTGGCAGGAAACCTTGATAGAATTGGTAAACGAAGGAAAACTGTCAATGAAAGATATTGATCGCGCTGCTGGAGGGGTTTTAAGGCTTAAATTTTTATTAGGGTTATTTGAAAATCCATATACCGAAAAAGGATTGATTGAAACCCGTTTTCACTCTAAGGAAAATCAAGAAATTGCATTAGAGGCAGGTCGTAAATCAATTAGCTTACTTAAAAATCAAAACAAGTTATTGCCATTGAGTAAGGACATGAAAACTATTGCTGTTATTGGTCCAAATGCTGATGCATCTCGACTAGGTGGGTATTCAGTGAAAAATAAGGTGGCAACTACAGTTTTGGAAGGTATTAAATTAGTTGCCGGAAAGAATGTAAATGTACTTTATGAAGAAGGTGTACCACTAATTGTAAAGGGGCAAATTATTCCTTCTAAGTATTTATTTACGCCGGATGGAAAGCAGAATGGATTAAGGGGGGAGTATTTTAATAATAGAAAAGTAGAAGGCAAACCGGTTTTAACACGTATTGACAATGAATTACAATTCGATTGGCCTTGGAATCCAGGAGAAGGTGTTAATGATGATGATTTTTCAATTCGTTGGACAGGTTATATCCAATCGGATACGTCTTTTGATGGGTGGATTGGTTTAAGTTCAGATGACGGTATTAGAATGTGGATTGATGATCAATTGGTAATTGACAATTGGACTAAAGGAGCCACTAGTATTGTTACTACACCAAAAAATATTGAAGCAGGAAAGCGGTATAAAGTGCGTATAGAAATGTGGGAAGGCGGCTGGGGAGCCCGTGCACATTTACGTTGGAATTTGGAAAAAATAAATTTACAACCTGCAATTGACATTGCTAAACAAGCAGATGTAGCTGTAGTGGTTTTAGGAGAGTCGAGAGAGTTGGTGGAAGAAAATAGGGATGTCGCCACCTTAGATTTGCATGGCATGCAACAAGAGTTAATTGAAGTTATTAAAAATACAGGAACACCAGTGGTGTGTGTATTATTAAACGGGCGTCCGCTTTCAATAAACTGGATAAATGAACATGTACCAGCTATTTTAGAGGCTTGGTTTCCCGGTGAAGCCGGAGGGCGCGCGGTGGCAGACGTGTTGTTTGGAGATTATAATCCAGGAGGACGATTACCTATAACTTTTCCTAAGTCTGTAGGGCAATTACCTATTTACTATAATCAAAAACCATCAGCAATTCACAGATATGTAAGCGAAAGTGAGAATCCGTTGTACACCTTTGGTTATGGATTAAGCTATACGACTTTTGAATATTCAAATTTAAGATTAAGTTCGGAAGAAATAAATATTGAAGGTAAAGTTGTAGTTTCAGTAGATGTAAAAAATACGGGAGACTATGATGGAGATGAAGTCGTTCAGTTGTATTTAAATGATATATATAGTAGTGTGACTACACCTCATAAAGCATTAAAAGGTTTTGAGAGGGTTTTTATTAAAAAAGGAGAAACCAAACATGTTGAATTTGAATTATCTTCTGATGAATTAGCGATTTGGAATAGAGAAATGAAACGAGTTGTAGAACCAGGCGAATTTGAAGTTATGGTTGGAGGAAACTTTAAAGATGTTTTAAAAGCAAAGTTTATTGTGATAGAATAAAATAAATATCAATAAAAAAACCTCGAGAATAATTCTCGAGGTTTTTTTATTAATTAAGTGCGCACGAGAAGACTCGAACTTCCACATTCTAAGCGAATACCAGCCCCTCAAGCTGGCGCGTCTACCAATTCCGCCACGTGCGCTAAATATAATGAACAATCTCGAAGTTTGTATTCGAGAAGTTCCACTCATAATAAAAGTCTTGTGGTATGGGTGAAAATAGAAAAAGTTAAGCATTTGCTTAACTTTTTTCTTGTGACCAGGCTGGGGTTCGAACCCAGGACCCTAACATTAAAAGTGTTATGCTCTACCAGCTGAGCTACCTAGTCTTTTTTCTTTTTACAAACATTAAAACTTCGTGTTTGCGGGTGCAAATATAAAACCTATTTTTAAAAAAACAAGGAGTTTTTAGAAGAAATTTTCGTTTTTTTGCATAGTGAAAACTTAAGTTTTTAATAATCAATTTATAACCTGATCAATGATTTTTATTTTAGTGGGATATATGGCATCAGGAAAGTCTACTTTAGGTAGGGTTTTAGCCGAGAAATTAATTTATAACTTTTTAGATTTAGACGACTATATAGAGTCTCAGGAGCAGATGTCTATCAGCGAAATCTTTAAAACGAAAGGGGAAATTTATTTTAGAAAAGCTGAAACGAAATACTTAAAAGAATTGTTAGAAGGAAAAACTAATTTAATTTTATCATTAGGAGGGGGTACGCCATGTTATGGGAATAATATGCAGCTGATTTTGGACGCTACCAATGCTAAGAGCCTTTATCTTAAAGCATCAATACCAACATTGGTAAACCGCTTAAAAAATGAAAAAGGCAAACGTCCTTTAGTGGCACATATAAAAACAGATGAAGAGCTTAGCGAATTTATAGGGAAACATTTATTCGAACGTTCCCCTTTTTATAGTCAGGCAAATATTGTATTGCCTACCGATAATAAAACAACTTCAGAAATTATAGATGAGCTACTTTCGAAATTATTCTAAAGTAGCTTCGAATGTATCACCATCTAACACCACATTAACATGCTCGTGAAGCGATGTTGATAGAGAAATGCCTTTAAAATCAGCTTTAATAGGATATTTTTTATGGTTTCTGTTGATTAAAACTGCCGTTTTAAAACGTTTTAACGGGACATCTAAAAAGTGTTTCACACCATAAATTAGTGTAGTTCCAGAATTTAAAACATCGTCAACCAATACTAACGACTTGTTTTCGTATTCTTCAGGTGTTAATGAGGTTTTTATGTTGTTCTGAGGATGTTTTTTATCAATAGAGACTTTACATAAAACAGGATGAATCTCTGAAATGTCCTCAAGAATAGTTTTAAGTTTTTCAGCAAAAATATACCCGTTACGATCGATACCGGCTAAAATAACTTCCGTTTCATAGACATTGCTCTCGTAAATTTGAAACGCAATACGTCTAATTTTGTGGTTAATTTCATCATGGTTCAATATCACACTGCTTGTCGCATTCATAATTTCGAAGGGTATTAAATTGAGATGGTAAAATTACTCATTTTCGTTTGTAAAATCATCAATATCGCGTCGATCTTTTTTGGTTGGTCTACCAACACCTTTCTTCCTGTAGTAGTCTTTCGCGAATTTTAATAGTTCCTGAGCTTCAAACTGCTCTTTAGGTGTAATGTCGGTACGGTAAATGTCTACCAGCTTAGCGCCAACGCGACTTTCCGGCACATCATTCACCTTAAGTTTGTAGTTTATTTGATCTTTTCTGAGTTCAATAATGTCAGTGGCATAAACTTCTCGACTTGGTTTTACCACATCTCCGTTTACCTTTACCTGTCCTTTTTTACAAGCCGTTGTAGCAATACTTCGAGTTTTGTAATACCTCACACACCATAAATACTTATCTATACGCATATATTAATTCTAAAAACTACGTTAACCATATATGCAAGATTATATTAAAATTGTATCTTGCGACCTCAAAAATAAAGAATATTAAGACATTGGTGCAATAAAAAGCAATGCTTTTAACGATTAAAAAGCTAATGTTGAAGATACCCAAAGAAATAAAAAATATTGTTGCATGAAATTTAAAAGTTTAAGTGTGCTAGCCTTGTGTTTGGCTATAGGTTTTGTGTCTTGTAAAAAGGATGATGATGCAGATGTAACTGTGACACCTCCAAGAGACCGTGCAGAACAACAGTTAGCAGACATGGATTCTTTACAGAAGTATTTACAAAGTCATTACTATAACAAAGCTGAAGTTGAAGCTTTAGCAAATGTAGGGATCAATGATGTTAAAATTATTGAAATTACAGGAGATCAAACTGTACCAGAAGGATATGAATTGTTAGAAACTGCCGTAGGAGCTCCAATCGATACGACATATGCAGATACCGATTATCAATATTATGTATTAAAAATAAATCAAGGTGGCGGGTATAATTCACCAACGGTTGCCGATGATATTCAAGTGTTATATGAAGGATTTACTTTAAAGGATATTGTTTTTGATAGTAAGTACTACCCAGATAGCAACCCTTTAGATTTAATAAATTTAATCCCCGGATGGCGCTGTGTAATTCCTAAGTATAATACATCTGAAAGTTATAGTGATAACGGAGATGGCACGGTAAGTTATAATAATTCGGGAGTAGGTGTTATGTTTTTACCGTCTGGGTTAGCTTATTTTTCTAGTGCAACCGGAGGTATTGCAGCCTATTCGCCATTGGTGTTTAAGTTTGAATTATTAGATATGGCTCAAAACGATCATGACGCAGATGGAATTCCAACATATTTGGAAGGGTTAACGGAGAATACAGATGAAGATACTTATCGGGATACTTACGGATATTTGTATCAACGTTATGATTATATTGATACTGACGATGATGGCGATGGCGTGTTAACGAAAAACGAAATTTCAATTAGAACTGTAGAAGATGCAGATATTGCGCTGGTAAAAGGAACAGTTTTAGATGCCGACGAAGTACTTTTAAACTATATAGGAAAGAATAGTGAAGGTAAATATGTGGGAACTATCGTAAAATTTTACGATACCAACAATAATGATATTCCAGATTATTTAGAATCGGATATTAAAACAGATTATAGCTTGTAACTATAAAGCGGCAAACAACAAAAAGCCTCGCAAATTGCGAGGCTTTTTGTATTCTATAGAATTTTCAAATTAAATCAATAACGATAAACTCAAAATCAACTGATCTGGTCGAGTGTCAATTCGGTTGGTGTTAATACCGTTGTTATCCAGGAAGGTAGCTTCATTTTCACTAAAACCACGTTCGTATCTTAAGTCGATACCAATTTTATTGAAATTTATACCAACCCCAAAGTTTAGCCCAACACTTAAATCTTTGTCAACGTCGTCAATGGTAATGTTTTCAAATTCGGTATCTAAAATGTATTGAAAGGCAGGTCCAGCAAATACATTAAGGGGGCCAATAACTTTAATACCAACCAATAATGGTACGTCTAATTTTTGCATTTTAAAGCTATCGTCGTTGTAGTCACTTTTAGTGCTGGTATAAACCACTTCGGGTTTAAAATAAATTTGATTTCCAATTTTACCAAACAAACCAATGTGATATCCTACATTTCTGTCGGGATGTTGGTAATTGTCGCTTATCGATTCAAAATAATTGCCATTGGCATTGTAGTTTAATCCTCCTTTAATACCAAAACCTGGAATAGATTGCGCAAAAGAGGTGAAGGACATAAAAGTTAATAGTAATAAAAAAAACAGGTTCTTTTTCATAAATAGTTTTTTAGGGGTTCATAATAATTTAAAAACGAAAATACGTGTTTTATATTATCGCTTTGGTATCAATATACGAGCCAAAAGTGCATAAAAGTTTAAGAATTTTTAAATTAAATGCAAATATGGACTAGGTTTACAAGGAGTTTTTAGAGTAATGATTGCTTTTAGAGTGAGCTTTAAATAATATCTGGTAAATCATAAAAGCAAGTGAAAAGTACAATTTAAAACTAAAAAAATATGTAGGTTTGCCAACGGAAGAATAATTAGGCATATGCAATTCGAATTAAAAGCAAAAGATCCGCAAAGTCAAGCGAGAGCAGGTAAAATAACAACTGATCATGGGGTTATAGAAACTCCAATTTTCATGCCTGTGGGTACAGTAGCCTCGGTAAAAGGTGTGCATCAGCGTGAGTTGAAAAATGATATAAATCCTGATATTATTTTAGGAAACACTTACCATTTATACTTACGTCCGCAAACGCATATTTTAGAACAGGCTGGTGGCTTACATAAGTTTATGAATTGGGATCGAAATATTTTAACCGATTCTGGCGGGTATCAGGTGTACTCATTGTCTTCTAACAGAAAAATTAAAGAGGAAGGTGTGAAATTTAAATCGCATATCGACGGAAGTTATCATACGTTTACACCAGAAAATGTAATGGAAATTCAGCGTGCTATTGGAGCTGATATCATCATGGCTTTCGACGAGTGTACGCCGTATCCTTGTGATTACAACTATGCCAAACGCTCGATGCATATGACACACCGCTGGTTAGATCGTTGTATTAACCATTTAGAAAAAACACCATTAAAATACGGTTATGATCAGGCATTTTTCCCAATTGTTCAGGGAAGTACATATAAAGATTTACGTCGTCAATCAGCAGAATATATTGCGAATGCAGGAGCTGTTGGTAATGCCATTGGCGGACTTTCGGTAGGAGAACCTGCTGAAGAAATGTACGCGATGACCGAAGTTGTTACCGAAATCCTTCCGGAAGATAAACCACGTTATTTAATGGGAGTTGGTACACCAATCAATATTTTAGAAAATATAGCGTTAGGTATAGATATGTTCGACTGTGTGATGCCGACGCGTAATGCCAGAAACGGAATGTTGTTTACCGCTCATGGTACCATAAATATTAAAAACAAAAAATGGGAAGCCGATTTTTCACCAATCGATGAAATGGGTATAACATTTGTTGATACAGATTATTCTAAAGCTTATTTAAGGCACCTTTTTACGGTTAATGAAAGGCTTGGTGCACAAATAGCAACCATTCACAATTTAGGATTTTATTTATGGTTGGTGCGTGAAGCTAGAAAGCATATATTAGCAGGAGATTTTAGAACATGGAAAGACCAGATGGTTAAACAAATGGATAAGCGTTTGTAATAAAACAAGGCTTCTAAACATTAAAACCTGAAATACAGACTTAATAACTTAAGCGTGTGAAAATATTAGATTGGTACATTTTAAAACGTTATTTGTTTACTTTTTTTATGATGCTTTTGCTGTTTATACCCATTGGTATAACTGTGCATTTAGCTGAAAAAATTGGAAAAATTTTAGAGAATGAAGTGCCAATTGGAGAAGTGCTTTTGTACTTTTTAGATTTTACCATCTATTTTGCTCACTTGTTATTTCCACTGTTTTTATTCCTGTCTGTTATCTGGTTTACTTCAAAGCTGGCTAATAATACAGAGGTGATAGCCTTTTTAAGTTCAGGAGTATCGTTTTATAGATTTTTGCGTCCGTATATGATTGGCGCTACCATCGTAGGTGTTTTGTCTATTGTATTAGGATTATATTTAGCCCCAAAGGCGAGTCAGGGTTTTAACGACTTTTCATATAAATACTTTAAAAAAGGTAGAAGTGCTTATGAAGGCGCCAATGTTGATTTGTTTCGACAAATTAACGACAATGAAATCATCTATGTCAGTAGCTTCGATGTTAAAAATAAAAACGGAAGCAATTTTACCTTGGAGCATTTCGAAAATAATAAATTGACTTATAAAATAACGGCTAACAGCATCAGATATATTGAAGAAGATACGACTTACAGGTTGGTGAATTATGTAAAGCGTATTATTGGAGAAAATGATGATATATTAGAAGAGATTGAAAGAAAAAAGGATACCTTGTTTTCTTTCAAGGTGGAAGATTTAACTCCAGAGGTTTATGCAGCTGAAGTAAAACCTTATGGCGAATTAAAACGATTTATAGCGAAAGAAGAGGCGAGAGGTTCTTCAAATGTAGGGCGTTTTAAATTGGTGCTTTATAAAAAGTGGAGTCTACCGGTTTCAGTATTCATTTTAACTATTATTGCGGTCGCCGTATCTTCTATGAAACGTCGTGGAGGTATGGGTGTTAATCTAGCAATAGGTATTTGTATTGCGATGGTTTTCGTCTTTTTCGACAAGATTTTTGGAGTTATGGCAGAGCAATCCGATTTTTCACCAATTGTTGCCGCATGGTTCCCTAATGTGGTATTTGGAATTCTGTCGATTTTCTTATTGCAAAAGGCAAAACGTTAAGATTCTTTTTGGTTTCAAATCCTGTTTTTGTCTTAAAGTATTCAAGCTAAAGTGATAAAACTTTCGTAGTTTATTAGATATTGTCTAATTTTGCATTGTAATTAACGAGAACCAATAATTCATGTTTTTTCTTAGTTTAAAATGAAAAAATATGTAGGTTTGTAGGCTAAAATAAATAAACAGCCATAATAAAAAATTCTTATGGAATATTTAGAATTTGAACTCCCTATAAAAGAATTAGAAGAGCAACTTCAAAAATGTAGAATCATTGGAGAAGAAAGCGAAGTAGATGTTACAGAAACCTGTAAAAACATCGAAAGTAAATTAAAGGAAACTCAAAAAGAGATTTATAAAAACTTAACACCATGGCAGCGTGTTCAGTTATCACGTCACCCAAACAGACCATACACTTTAGATTATATTAAAGCCATTTGTGGTGATACGTTTTTAGAGCTTCACGGAGACAGAAGTTTTAAAGATGACAAAGCGATGATTGGTGGTCTAGGTAAAATTGGTGACCAGAGTTATATGTTCATTGGTCAGCAGAAAGGATACAACACTAAGACTCGTCAGTATAGAAACTTCGGAATGGCAAACCCTGAAGGTTACCGTAAAGCACTTCGTTTAATGAAGTCAGCCGAAAAATTCGGAATTCCTGTAGTAACCTTATTAGATACACCTGGAGCTTATCCTGGTTTAGAAGCCGAAGAACGTGGACAAGGAGAAGCAATAGCTAGAAATATTCTTGAAATGACGCGCTTAAAAGTGCCTGTAATTACAATTGTAATTGGTGAGGGTGCTTCTGGTGGAGCTTTAGGTATTGGTGTTGGAGATGTTGTTTTAATGTTGGAAAACACCTGGTATTCTGTAATATCGCCAGAATCCTGTTCGTCTATTTTATGGCGTAGCTGGGAATATAAGGAGCAAGCAGCCGAAGCCTTAAAGTTAACAGCTAGCGATATGAAGAAATTAAAGTTAGTTGATGAAATTATTAAAGAGCCTCTAGGTGGTGCTCACAGAGATAGAGAAAAGACTTTTACAACTGTTAGTAATACTATCGTTAAAGTTTACGAAGACCTTAAAAACTTATCACCAGAAGAATTAGTTTCTAAGCGTATGGATAAATATTCCAACATGGGAGTATTTAAAGATTAGACCTTGTAAAATCTACATAAATAAAAATCTGAAGTGTCAAACTTCAGATTTTTTTTGTGGTTATTGACAATTTTTATAAGTTATTAACAGTTAGATTGTTAACTAATGGTTAACAATCAGAATGGATTTTCTGTTCGATTAAAGATTCATTTTAGTTACATTCGTAGACATGAAACAACCCGACCAAATTAAAGGATATAGAGTAGACAAGAGTACGTTAATCAGCCTAGAAAAAGGAAAAATACCTCCTCAAGCTATTGATTTAGAAGAAGTTGTGTTGGGAGCAATGATGATTGATAAAAAAGGGGTTGACGAAGTTATTGATATTTTAAGTGCAGAAGCGTTCTACAAAGAATCTCATCAGCATATTTTTTCGGCGATATTTCAGTTGTTCGAAAACAGTGAGCCTATTGACTTATTAACCGTTTCAACACAGTTAAAGAAAAATGGAAAGTTAGAACAGGCAGGTGGTGATTTCTATTTAATTTCTTTAACTCAAAAGGTGTCTTCTTCGGCACATATCGAGTTCCATGCGCGTATTATTTTACAGAAATTTATTCAACGTAGTCTGATTAAAATTTCAAACGAAATTATAGAAGATTCATACGATGAAACGAAGGATGTTTTCGATTTATTAGATAATGCCGAAGCCAAATTATACGAAGTTACTCAAGGAAATATCAAGAAATCCAGTGAGTCTGCACAAGATTTAGTTATTCAGGCGAAGAAGAAAATTGAAGAGATTTCTAATAAAGAAGGGTTAAGTGGTATTCCAACCGGATTTACCAAGCTTGATAAATTAACCTCGGGTTGGCAACCATCGGATTTAATTATTGTTGCGGCACGTCCGGGTATGGGTAAAACGGCTTTAACCTTATCTATGGCGCGAAATATTGCTGTAGATCAAAATATTCCAGTAGCGTTTTTCTCTTTAGAGATGGCATCGGTGCAGTTAATTACGCGTCTTATTTCCAGTGAAACCGGATTGTCTTCTGAAAAATTAAGAACTGGTAAGTTAGAAAAACACGAGTGGGAACAGCTTAACGTAAAAGTAAAAGACTTAGAAAAAGCGCCACTTTATATAGACGACACACCATCGTTATCGATTTTTGATTTAAGAGCGAAAGCGCGTCGTTTATCGTCACAACATGGTATCAAATTAATCATGATCGATTACTTGCAATTAATGACAGGTGGTAGTGCTCATGCAGGAAACCGTGAGCAGGAGATTTCGATGATTTCCCGAAACTTAAAAGCCTTGGCAAAAGAGCTCATGGTACCTGTAATTGCGCTGTCTCAGTTATCACGTGCGGTAGAGACCCGTGGAGGAAGTAAGCGTCCGTTACTGTCCGATTTACGTGAGTCTGGTGCGATTGAGCAGGATGCCGATATTGTAAGTTTCATTTACCGTCCGGAATATTACAAAATTGACGAGTGGGATGATGAAGAACGTTCTCCAACCGAAGGACAGGCCGAGTTTATAATTGCAAAGCACCGTAATGGTGGTTTAGAGAATATTCGATTAAAGTTCTTAGGACACTTAGGTAAGTTCGATAATTTAGATGATTTTGACTCGCCTTTTGAATTTCATTCAAAAATGAATAATGGCGGATCAGGAGAAGATACATTTAGCTCAAGCAATTTTACAGCTAGTCCAGATCAGGCTTTTGGTAGTTCGTTTAATGACGACGATGATGACGAAGTGCCATTTTAATAGCTAATCTTCCGATGAAAACAGCCGTTCCAATAATTTTTTAAGTATCTTTAAGATTAAAATAAAGTGAAAATAAACACACGAATTTAATGTCTTGTGTTTATTTTCGTTGTTTAAATTTTAACTGACTTTTGAAAAAGATACTGTTTACATTTCTCTTTATTTGTCTGGGTTTACAAACCTATGCGTCATACATTCTTATTCCTATGGATGCAGAGGGCCAGAAAAACCATTTAAAGGCTTACGGTTTAACTTATTGGATTCTTACTAAAGAACAAAAAGTTAAGTGGTTACTTAATTACCGAGGAGGTTCATTTTTATTACCTGATACCGAGGCTATTCAGCGTGAATGTCAAATAAGAGGCATATCGTTTGAAGTGCTATCTGATGCTAAAACTGAAAGTATTTTGCAGGAAATTAGCAGTCCAAGCCAGAATATGGAAGCCGTAGTGTTAGAAAAAGCGCCTAAAGTTGCGGTGTATACACCTAAAGGTAAATTGCCTTGGGATGACGCGGTAACCATGGTATTACAGTATGCCGAAATCCCTTATGAAACCGTTTATGATGAAGAAGTTTTAAATGATGGTTTACTGGCATTTGATTGGTTACACCTGCATCATGAGGATTTTACCGGACAATATGGAAAGTTCTACGGAGCTTATAAATCGGCGTCTTGGTATATTGAAGAAAAGAAAGAAGCTGAAGCACTGGCTTCAAAACTTGGATACAATAAAGTTTCTGATGAAAAATTAGCTGTAGCCTTAAAAATCAGAGATTATGTTATTGGCGGCGGATTTATGTTTGCTATGTGTAGCGCAACAGATAGTTTTGATATTGCTTTAGCTGCCGAAGGCATTGATATTTGTGAGCCTATGTTTGATGGCGATGCCACCGATGCCGGTTATCAGAATAAAATTGACTATAATAAAACCTTTGCGTTTACCAATTTCGTTTTGGAGCGTAATCCTAATGTTTATGAATTTTCATCAATTGATATGACCAGAAAGCGCATGATTCATAAGACTACAGATTATTTTTCACTAATGGAATTTTCTGCAAAATGGGACCCGATTCCAACCATGTTATGTCAAAATCATACAGCTTTGGTAAAAGGATTTATGGGACAAACCACATCGTTTACTAGCGATGAAATCAAGTCAAATGTATTGGTTATGGGGGAAACGAAAACCAACGGTGAAGCCAAATATATTCATGGTATTAAAGGAAAGGGATTTTTTACCTTTTATGGAGGTCACGATCCTGAAGATTATCAACATCGTGTAGGTGATGCTAAAACCGAATTAGACCTGCATCCTAATTCACCAGGATATCGTTTGATTTTAAATAATATTTTATTTCCAGCGGCTCGGAAGAAAAAGCAAAAAACTTGATTGATAAGTCAGATTTTTGCTTTTATAAATATGGATGTTTATTTTATTCTTCATAAATAGTCATACGTTTGAAGGTGTAAATATAGCCGTCGTTGACTTTTCCACTAAGTGTGATGTTTTGGTCGATAACCATTTCGTTGTCGCTGCCGTTAATGATAAAGTTCCCAAATTCGTTATTATCAATAAAAATAAACTGGTATGAATCTTCCTCTTGGATACTAAAATTGTAAACGCAGCTATCCAAACCGTCTTCAATAATAGCATCATCGTTGGTATTGGTTATGGTCAAAGCTCCGAATTCTTCATCAAACACCCATATAATTTCATCGGGTTCAAAGGTGTTCGTGGTTCCTGATTTCCCTCCAAATACACTATTAAGGTGCCATTCAATACCAATTACGTTAGGTAATTTTGTTTCCGATTCGTTATGCTATTAAGCGTACAACTTGATAAGGAACGTATATGGTTGCGTCTTTATAAATAAAAAATAGTTTTTGTTCTAAATTAAAGATTTAATTTAGAGATTTATTAAAATGCCTTACAGATGAAAGTCTTTCAAAAAGAAATACGGTTGAAATCTTATCCAAGAGGATTTCATATAATAACAGATACAATATTAAAAGCCATACCTGAAATTAAAGAGATTAAAGGCGGACAATTACAGGTATTTATCAAACATACATCGGCAAGTTTAACGATTAATGAAAATGCCGATTATACGGTTCGAGGTGATTTTGAACGCCATTTCAATATCATGATTCCTGAAAATGCGCCATACTATAAACACACTTATGAAGGGGCCGACGATATGCCGGCACATATTAAAGCATCGGTATTAGGGGCGTCTGTTCAAATTCCTATTACTAATGGAAAATTGAATTTAGGAATCTGGCAGGGTATTTATTTATGCGAACACCGCGATTATGGCGGAGAGCGTCAATTGGTAATTACTGCCTTTGGGATATAAAAAAAATCCGATTCGTGAGAATCGGATTTTTTATTAAGCGAATATAATATGTTTTACAATAGGCGGAACGCCTTATTTTACTTTCTCTACTACAGCTTTAAAAGCCTCTGGGTTATTCATAGCTAAATCAGCTAAAACCTTACGGTTTAATTCGATATCGTTAGCTTTTAATTTTCCCATAAATTGAGAATAAGATAAACCATGTAATCTGGCTCCAGCGTTAATACGCGTAATCCATAATGCACGGAATGTTCTCTTTTTGTTTCTACGGTCTCTGTACGAGTATTGCATCGCTTTTTCAACCGCATTTTTAGCTACTGTCCAAACGTTTTTACGACGTCCGAAGTAACCTTTAGCTTGTTTTAGAACCTTTTTTCTTCTGGCTCTTTTTGCTACAGAATTTACTGATCTTGGCATAATTTTAAATGTTTTTTGTAGTAGGCGGTAGAATAGTCTACTCTTTTTAATTTTGGCCTAACTCCAGGGTTTATAATTTATTTAACCGGTTAAAACGGTAATTACTTTAAACGTAACATGGTTTTAACATTGTTCTCATCCGCTTTATCTACTAAAGTGTCATGAGTTAAAGCTAACTTACGCTTTTTAGACTTCTTAGTTAAGATGTGACTTTTAAAAGCGTGTTTTCTTTTAATCTTACCAGTACCAGTTAACTTGAAACGTTTTTTGGCACTAGATTTAGTTTTCATTTTAGGCATCTTCTTTTCCTAGGTTTTAATTATTTCGCTTAATTATTGTTTCGAACTAAAATTGCTTTTAGTGTCTTAGTGTTCTTTTGAAATTGCTCTAATTATTTTTTAGGAGCAATAAACATGGTCATACGCTTACCTTCTAATTTAGGCATTTGCTCTACTTTACCAAATTCTTCAAGGTCTTGTGCTAAACGAAGCAATAAAATCTGACCTTGTTCTTTGAAGATGATAGAACGTCCTTTAAAGAATACGAAGGCTTTTAATTTAGCTCCTTCTTTTAAGAACTTCTCGGCATGCTTTCTTTTAAACTCGTAATCGTGATCATCTGTTTGCGGACCAAAACGAATTTCTTTTATAACTACCTTAGTAGCCTTAGCTTTAATAGCTTTATCACGTTTCTTTTGCTCGTAAAGGAACTTCTTATAGTCCATGACCTTACAAACAGGAGGGTCAGCATTCGGAGAAATCTCTACTAAATCGAACTCTTGTTCTTCCGCTATTTTTAAAGCGTCTCTGGTAGAGTAAATTCCAACTTCAACGTTTTCACCAACAAGGCGAACGTTAGGCACGGTAATTCTAGAGTTAATTCTGTGTTTGTCCTCTTGAGAAACCCTTGGTTTGGGCTGTGATTTTCTTCTAATTGCTATGGCTCTTAAATTTTTAGTTAAACTTTATTTTTAAAACGGTTTTAGCGTTTTGCTTATTTCTTTTTTTATGATTTCAGAAAACTCTTCTATAGAGATCATTCCTAAATCTGCACCACCATGCTGACGCACAGTAATTTTGTTTTCTTTTTCTTCTTGCTCCCCAATAATAATCATATACGGGTGCTTTTGCATTTCGGCTTCCCGAATCTTTTTCCCGATAGTTTCATTCCTGTGGTCTACAAGGGCGCGAATTTCGTCATTTTCTAGCAAATTTAAAACTTTTTCGGCGTATTTTTCATATTTCTCACTAATTGACAGGATAATAGCCTGAGTAGGCATTAACCATAGCGGGAAATTTCCGGCCGTATGCTCTAATAAAATGGCGATAAAACGTTCCATACTACCAAAAGGCGCACGGTGAATCATGACCGGACGGTGTAATTCGTTATCACTGCCTTTATAGGTTAAGTTGAAACGCTCTGGTAAGTTGTAATCTACCTGAATCGTTCCTAACTGCCATTGGCGACCAAGGGCATCTTTTACCATAAAGTCAAGCTTAGGTCCGTAGAAGGCAGCTTCGCCGGTTTCGATAACGTAATTAAGACCTTTGTCTTGAGCTGCATTTATGATAGCTTGCTCTGCCTTTTCCCAGTTTTCAACGCTACCTATGTATTTGTCGGGATTTTCAGGATCCCTTACAGATACTTGTGCGGTAAAGTTTTCAAATCCTAAAGAACCGAATACATAAAGTACTAAATCGATAACATTTTTGAACTCGGCATCTAACTGGTCTGGTGTACAGAATAAGTGAGCATCATCCTGAGTAAATCCTCTTACACGTGTTAAACCGTGTAATTCGCCACTTTGCTCATAACGGTAAACCGTACCAAATTCAGCATAACGCTTAGGTAAATCTTTATAAGACCATTGGCTGTTGTTGTAAATCTCACAGTGGTGAGGACAGTTCATTGGTTTTAATAAAAATTCTTCACCTTCTTTAGGCGTGTGTATAGGTTGAAAACTATCGGCACCATATTTAGCATAGTGACCAGACGTTTCGTATAATTCTTTTTGACCGATATGTGGTGTAACTACCATTTCATATCCGGCTTTCTTTTGTGCTGTTTTAAGGAAATTCTCTAAGCGTTCACGTAAAGCAGCACCTTTTGGTAACCACAATGGCAAACCTTGACCAACGCGAGGAGAGAATGTGAACAATTCTAATTCTTTACCAAGTTTTCTATGGTCACGTTTTTTAGCTTCTTCTAATAATTCTAAATATTCAGTAAGTTCCTTTTGTTTTGGAAACGAAATACCATAAACGCGCGTTAGCTGTGGTTTGTTTTCGTCACCTCTCCAATAAGCACCAGCAACACTTAATATTTTTACAGCTTTTATAATGCCTGTATTCGGGATATGGCCTCCACGACATAAATCTGTAAATGTAGAATGGTTGCAGAAGGTAATAGTTCCGTCCTCAAGGTTTTCAATCAATTCTGTTTTAAACGGATTGTTTTCATATAAAGCCAAGGCTTCAGCTTTTGTTGCCGAACGCATTTTAAAATCGTGTTTTCCTCTGGCTATTTCAAGCATTTTGTTTTCGATAGATTTAAAATCCTTTTCCGAAACGGTATGCTCACCAAAATCAACATCGTAATAGAATCCATTATCAATAGCAGGACCTATAGTTAGTTTAGATCCTGGATATAATTCTTCAATCGCCTGTGCCAATACGTGAGCTGATGAATGCCAGAATGCCGTTTTACCAGCTTTATCATTCCATGTATATAACACTAGAGAGCCGTCGGAGGTTAAAGGGGTTACCGTTTCAACTGTTGTACCATTAAAACTAGCCGAAATTACGTTTCGGGCAAATCCTTCACTAATGCTTTTAGCGACTTCCATAGGTGTAATGTTCGCTTCAAACGATCTTACACTTCCGTCGGGCAATGTTATATGTATCATAAAATAATTTAAATTCGATTGCAAAGATAATAGGATAATAAAACACACACAATATATAAGTAGGTATAATTTTAATAAAATAGAACGGGACGTGCCCCTTCGGGTTGGGCTGTCCTCGGTGTCTTTTTATGCTACTATAGATAATTGTATAGTATGTAGTTTTTATTAATATCTAATTATAAAAGGGAAAGCATAGGATAATCATAAAATGATACCGTTACCATCCCTAACGCAGAGTCGCTATTGTATATTGTGATATACAATATAATAGTATTTGTTTAAGATATATTATATGATAGTATCATCTATGCATTGTATATATACCTAATATAATAAAGAGTATTATGATTAGCATCCATTATATATAGTAAAGTTCTGTTTTGGCATTAAAAACTCCCACAGGAGTACTCAATACCCATTCGTCATTTAACAAATTCAAAAATATTCTTCATGTAACTAATTGATATTTAGGATAGATTAAAAAAAGAATAAAAAAATGCGATAAAAAGTTTGTTTGGTAAAGGAAAAGGGGAGTATATTTGCAGCCCGTTAGCGGCGAAGCTGCTGAGGGAAGTTCTTATAAAGGTGATGATGCAGAGGTTTAAAAAATTGATTTTCAAGTCAAATAAAAAACTTCAAAAAAAACTTTAGAAACATGTTGTTAGAATCAAAAAAGGTTGTATGTTTGCAGCCGCAAAAATAGCGAGTGTTATGAGTAGCGAGGTTCTTGTAAAAGTGTTGATATAGTTGAAGAAAGCGAAGATTTAAAGCTTCGAAAATTTTTCAAAAAAAAGTATCAAAACAGTTGTGAGGTAAAAAAATGGGTTTTATATTTGCACCCGCTTAACGAGGAAACGAGTTAAGGATAGAAGAGAAATAAGTTCATAAACATATTGAATTGACAGCGTAAGATGCTAACTGGAAACGGTTAGTATTGACTAAGAGAATAAACCATTTTGAGTACTAGAGATTCCAATTAGTTGTTAAATAATATT
>NZ_JACVXC010000020.1 GCF_014596935.1 Aestuariibaculum suncheonense
GTGTGTTCTCATGGGATGTTTGGATTCAGATTTTCTTTACAACGTATGTGATTAAATTTGTAGTGTCAGCGGCTTCCACGCCGTTTATCTATATTGCAAGAAGCTTCAACCATCCGGAAGAAGACCTTCAGAAACCAGGCGTTTAAAATGCCTTGTTTTTTCTTTTCCTTTACAGTGGCGACATCTCCTTCACCCCACCTTTACAGAACAGTCTTTTGTTAAGATATCTCCTCATATAGACCTTTTTTTCTTTAAAATACTAAGGAGGTTTTGACCATT
>NZ_JACVXC010000021.1 GCF_014596935.1 Aestuariibaculum suncheonense
GGTTTCGTTTTGTTTCAAAATAAATATTCGAAACCGCTTTCGAATTATCCTAAAAAAATTTTTTATTTTTTTTGTGCGCATGATTCACGAATGATCAATTCAACAGGTATGCGCTTGGATGTGATTAGTTTTTTCTTTTGTATAATTTGTTTCATCAATAACTTTGCTGCTTGGTATCCAATCATATCCGTATCTTGCTTAATCGTCGTTAATTTCGGCGTAATGTATGCAGCCATCTCAATGTCATCATATCCAATGATAGAAATATCTTCGGGAACG
>NZ_JACVXC010000022.1 GCF_014596935.1 Aestuariibaculum suncheonense
AAGCAATATTACGAAGAACAATCAGGCGGCAGCTATACAGTGGACGGATACGTGTCAAATTGGCTGACTGTTCCTGGTACAGCCAAAGAGTACGGCGATGATAACCCTGCAGGTGGTCACGACAACTTAAATCCTAAGGGGCCTCGTAACTTTGTAGCTGATGCACTAAATGCTGCCGTTGCAAACGGAGTAAATTTATCTGATTTTGACGAACTTGATATTTATGACCTTGACGGAGACGGCAATACAAACGAACCGGATGGAATCGTTGACCACTT
>NZ_JACVXC010000023.1 GCF_014596935.1 Aestuariibaculum suncheonense
CCAACAAGAACGAAGAACCCTGACCATGCTGCACTTGTACCGATATTAGCACCTTCGTGAATGAAGTGTAAGAACTCTTCAATCTCAAAATAAAGGAATCCAAGACCAAGACCTAAAGTGATGGCCATCCAAGTGATCAAACCTTTTACATTTTGACGGCGCATCTCATGAACCGCAAGTCCACAGGTAAAACTACTTGTTAAGAGCAAGAACGTTTGGATTAACAAACTCTTTACTTCAAATAGCTCACCAGGTGATGGACCATCAGCGATACGAT
>NZ_JACVXC010000024.1 GCF_014596935.1 Aestuariibaculum suncheonense
AGGAAAAACAAGTGAACTGGTTAAATCTGATTATGGTTACCACATCATTAAAGTAACGGACAAGCGTGAAAACAAGTTCGAAGACAAGAAAGAACAGATTGAACAAGAGCTTAAGCAACAAAAAGCGAAGCCTATCACTGAGATCTTAGAAAGCCTGAAGAAAAAAGCGGATGTTAAAGTAAAAGATAAAGAATTAAAAGAAAAGATGGAAAAGAAAGCTGAACAACCTCAAATGCCACAAATGCCTCAACAATAATGGCATGATATATGAAAACC
>NZ_JACVXC010000025.1 GCF_014596935.1 Aestuariibaculum suncheonense
CCCCCAGCCCGGCGGCTACACCGTGGGGCAGCGCGACGGCATCGACCCCGGCATGGTGCTCGAGCTCCCGGACGCGGCCGCCAGCGTGACGCAGGCCGGCGAGGAGCAGCGCACCGTGGTCTCCGGGGACACTCTCTGGGACATCGCCGCAGACGAGCTCGGCTCGGGGGAGCGGTACACCGAGATCTACGAGGCCTCCCGCGACATCACCCAGCCTGACGGGCGGCAGATCTCCGACCCCAGCCTCATCGTGCCCGGATGGACGGTCGCCATCC
>NZ_JACVXC010000026.1 GCF_014596935.1 Aestuariibaculum suncheonense
GCCTCCATGTGGTGCTGGAAGACCGATACCGAATACCATCGATAAAGCACCAGCTACAGCGGAACCGATCACAGCGGCTGGAATTACACGACCAGGATCGGCAGCTGCAAATGGAATAGCACCTTCAGTAATAAAGGAAGCTCCCATAATGTAATTTGTCTTACCTGCTTCTAGCTCCGCTTTTGTATATTTCTTTTTAAATAATGTTGTTGATAGTGCAAGACCTAGCGGTGGCACCATTCCCCCCGCCATAATGGCTGCATGAGGGGCAAAGT
>NZ_JACVXC010000027.1 GCF_014596935.1 Aestuariibaculum suncheonense
GAGTGAGTATTTGATGCCGGTGAAGCTTGGGGATTTGAAAGATGGAGGTTCGATCTATCAATTTAATCGTATTGGTAAGGGATGTCTTTCATACCTTGTAGAATCAAACGGTGAAGCGGCAATTATTGATTCTGCTCGTACGATTGAAGCGTATGAAGACTTTGCAAAAGAAAATAATCTTGAAATTAAGCACATGATTGATACCCACCTTCATGCTGATCATATTTCAGGCGGACGTAAACTGGCAGAAAAGACAGGTGCAACTCATTGG
>NZ_JACVXC010000028.1 GCF_014596935.1 Aestuariibaculum suncheonense
CAGTTCTTCTTAAAACTCTTGATTCTTTCTGGAGGGATCATCTCGTGAACATGAACAGACTCAATTCAGCGGTGAACTTGAGATCTTTCGGGCATAGAAATCCACTTGAGGAGTACAAAATTGACGGTTGTCGGTTTTTCATTTCAATGCTTAGTGCCACAAGGAGGGTGACAGTGGAATCTCTCTTACGGTACTGGTCATCTCCTATGGAGTCTGAAGAACTGGTCTCTCAGAATAATTAGTTCTCCTGTAAAGGATATATTTCGAGCG
>NZ_JACVXC010000029.1 GCF_014596935.1 Aestuariibaculum suncheonense
TGTTCTAATCTTCATAGCCGTAATCCCCCTTCGCCTCATCACGTACAATTCGGCCGCCTTCGATGGCAATTACGCGCTTTGTGATTGTATTTACGATTTCCTTATTATGAGTTGCCATAACAACTGTCGTTCCACGAGCGTTAATCTCTTTAAAGATGTCCATTATCTCCCACGCTGTTTCTGGATCAAGGTTACCTGTCGGCTCATCCGCGATAACAACTGGAGGATGGTTCACGATCGAACGTGCGATCGATACACGCTGCTGCTCT
>NZ_JACVXC010000002.1:0-11604 GCF_014596935.1 Aestuariibaculum suncheonense
TCACCATCATTATCGGCATAATAGGTGTTCTTAACACCTTCATCAATCTCTCCGTCACAGTCGTTATCTAAACCATCGCACAGTTCCTCTGCTCCAGGATACACTGTAATGTTTGTGTCATCACAGTCCGTGTTGTCTGATACATAGCCTTCAGGTGCTGAACAGGCCGGCATACTTGATCCTGCATCACCATAACCATCACCATCATTATCGGCATAATAGGTGTTCTTAACACCTTCATCGATCTCTCCATCGCAATCATTATCTAAACCATCACACAGTTCCTCTGCTCCAGGATACACTGTAATGTTTGTGTCATCACAGTCCGTGTTGTCTGACACATAGCCTTCAGGTGCTGAACAAGCCAGCATACCTGATTCTGCATCGCCATAACCATCTCCATCATTATCGGCATAATAGGTGTTCTTAACACCTTCATCAATCTCTCCGTCACAGTCGTTATCTAAACCATCGCACAGTTCCTCTGCTCCAGGATACACTGTAATGTTTGTGTCATCACAGTCCGTGTTGTCTGATACATAGCCTTCAGGTGCTGAACAGGCTAATATACTTGATTCTGCATCACCAAAACCATCACCATCATTATCGACATAAAATGTACTTAGCCCTGAAGTATCCAAATCAGGATCAGCATCATCAACTAGACCATCACAATCGTTATCTTTTCCATCACATATTTCTGTTGCTCCAGGATAGATTGCAGGGTCATCGTCATCACAATCTACATTAGGATGATCTACATAACCATCCTTATCTTTGTCTGCTACTACAGAAGAAGACCATATCGACAAGTTGAATGTTGGATTTGGAGGTGTAGTTGTTCCTAAAGAATACACGCGAACATAATACGTTTCGCCAACCGTTAAACTATTCAACATTACTATTTCTTCATCAGCTAAAGTGATTATAGGAGTATCAGCACACGCTAAATAATCCAAACTACTACAATCCCCTGAATACAAGGTTAATACGCCGTCGAAGGTTGGAGATAAATTAATATTAACACTGCTTGTTTGGGCTATAAATGAATACCAAACATCGTCTCGTGCATTGCCTGTTTTTCCACTACAAGTTTCTGCATTTACATTTGTTCCAGCACCACCAGCCAAAGTTCCGGAAATAGTAGTCGCATCATTTACATTAGCTGTATTTATATCCTGTATAATAGAAATAGCACCTTCACAAAAATCATTTTCGGGAGGAGAAACGGTATTTGTAGTATATGTTGGAGGAAATTTAAACCATTCACTTTTCTCGTTTGATGCACAGCTAGAGCGGACATAAATCCAATATAATGCCCCTGGCATTAACACGTCTCCCGAACTTGCGTTTGATATTGGTGCGATAGTTGATCCAGATGCTTTTACATTTATATCTGGATCGTTACCCGACAATACAATTTGCCAATCATAACCTAATGGCGTACTTAATTCTGGTGGACTCCAATAAAAATCTATACGTGTATCTGATTTATAAGTTACACCTCCTGGAGCACCAGGCATATTACAGGTGGCTGCTGTTATGTTTTGAATAGTTAGGGTATGAAAATCTATATCTGAATCACAAATAGAATTGAGATTAACATGTATTTCAATAGATGATGTTCCTATAGAACTTTTCGTTATTGGAGATGTTTGATTTGCTATAAGTTGACTTGAGCTACCATATATAGTAATGTAATCTGTATTTGGATTATTACTATCTGTACGATTACTTGTAAACTGATAGGTATCTGTTGAATTCAACCCATTAATAACAACATACTCACCTGCCTCGATACCATAGGCTATCTGATGGACTTCGCCATCATTTATATCTACACCTACTGGCACAGGAGTGCCGTCATATGCTGTTTTATTATCACACTGTGAAAACAGAGCATAGGAAATGCAAAAAATACAAACCGAAAGTATAATTTTTCTCATCTGATTAAATATTGATTGGTTAAATCAAGCAGATGGAATTCATGATAAGTTTTGGGTTTCGGTTATTGATGAATAGATTTAAGACTGAAAAAGATTACATCTTTACCAGACGCCTTATGGAAATTTTATTTCCTTTATTTAATTTTAGTGAAAGTTTTATGAAGTAAATACCTTGAGGTAACACTTCTAAATTATTAATCTCAATAATTTTATTAGAGCTCGATTTAACAGATTTTAAAATTAGTCTACCGCTCACATCGAAAACCGTGATATCTATTTTTTTTTCCATGCTATCGGTAAGCCTTATAAAAATCCTAGAATGAAAAGGGTTTGGGCTTATTTCAATACTATCTGCGTCTAAATCAATAAGACCCAGGGTCTCATCAGTCTGCCCATCACAATTATCATCAACCCCATTATTAGATATTTCAGTTGCTCCAATATTAATTGCAGGATTTGTATCATCACAATCCACATTAGGATGATTTACATAGCCATCCATATCATTATCAGTTGCTACTGAAGAAGACCATATCCTTAAGTTAAATATCGGATTTACAGGAGTTGTTGTTCCTAGATAGTAAACTCTTACACAATAGACATCTCCTACCGTCAATCCATTTAACATAACTATTTCTTCATCCGCTAAACTGGTATTCGGATCATCTGAACATGATATATAACTTAAAGCATTACATTCTCCTGAATATAAAGTTAACACACCATCAAAAGTCGGAGATAAATTAATACGTATATCACTTGTTTGTGCTATAAATGAATACCAAACATCATCACGAGAATTCCCTGTTTTTTCATTACAATTTTCTGCATAAACATTCGAGCCTGCTCCCCCTGATAAATCTCCCGAAATAACTACGGCTTCTCCAATACTTAATGTATTAATATCTTGCACAACAGAAATGGCCCCTTCACAAAAATCATTTTCCGGTGGAGCTCCATTATTCATTTTATAATCAGTAGGAAACCTAAACCATTCACTTTTTTCATTACCAAAACAACTTGACCTTACATAAATCCAATAGGTGTTTTCTGGAATTAAGACATCTCCTGTACTTACCTCTAAAGTTGTAGAAACTCCAGAAACCACATAATTATCAGGAAGATCATCTTTTAAGGTAACTCTCCAGTCATAACTTTCCGGATTACTCAAAGCAGGAGCACTCCAATAAAAATCTATACGTATATTAGATTTATAAGTTACGCCTCCTGGGGCATCAGGCATATTACAGGTGGCTGCTGTTATGTTTTGAATAGTTAGGGTATGAAAGTCTATATCCGTGTCACAGCTTGAATTCAAATTAACATGTATTTCAATAGTGGATGTTCCTATAGGGCTTTTTGTTAATGGTGAGGTTTGATTTGCTATAAGCTGGCTAGCTCCATTATATATAGTAATGTAATCTGTATTTGGATTATTACTATCTGTACGATTACTTTTAAACTGATAGGTATCTGTTGAATTCAACCCGTTAATAAAAACATACTCACCTGCCTCTATTCCATAGGCTATCTGATGAATTTCCCCATCATTTATATCTACACCTTCTGGCACTGCAGTCCCATCATATACCGTATTACTGTCACATTGGGAAAAAGAAAAATGAAATGTACACAAAGTAAAAAATGAATATAGCACAACATTTTTCATATATCACTTGTTAACAGTTAAACTTGAGTTTTAAAAATTATAAATAAGCTTAATAAAGCATTTAACCTTCAAAAACACTTTTAATCATCTACTATTAAATATAATAATAAATAACCGCACCTGTGTTATTCTTAGATAAAGCACAATAAATTTCGGTAAATTTCTTACTATTAGTTATGAAAAGTCAATATTCAAAAAAAAGAAATTGACTTAAATACTTTTGAAACATGCTTATTGAATTTTTGAGTAAAAAAAGAGCAGTAATTTTCATACTGCTCCCTTTTATTATATGTTTAATCCAAGCTATTTATCTTTGTTGTTTGGATGAAACAATTTTTCTAACAATACTACCTTTTGCAGTTGTTAATCTCACAAAATACATTTGATCATCAGCTGTTGATAAATCGAATTTTGTTTTACCAACTGTACCTCTCATATAACTTCTGTTTTCGGCATGTCTTAATAAAGCTCCTTTTATGTCATAAACATTAATTTTCACATTAGTATCATAATCAAATTTATAACTTACGGTAACTTCATCTTCAAACGGTACCGGATAGGTTTTTACTGAAGTTGTTTTACCCCAAGGATCAACTTCTACAATACAATCACCTTCAACAGGAGGATTATCATGGAATTCTCCGTAATCTTCAGTTGGTACAAAACCGTTTGGTGCTACTTCTGCAGAAACATCAGTACAAGCTACAGCATGCGCTATAACGTATACTACAGGACCTCCAGGCACTGTTATGGTTTTCATTGCATCAGTGGACGTACTCCATGACATATAGAAATCTAATTCACCAGCATTCAAAGTGTATTGTCCTGGTGCCACGGTAAATTCACCATTCTTACCTGTTGGGTAAGCATCGCAACCAATGTATAAATGTGCTTCACTTAGGCCAACACCAGAGATCATTTCATATAATGCAGTAATAGTGTAGTCGTCTGGACTATAATTAATTGTTACTGTACCAACATATGTCCCTTTATCAAGTAAACACTTACCTGCTCCACTATAAAGATCTAATACATATGGTTCATAACTAGGACTAATGGCGTTAGTCCATCCCCAACGGTGGAATCCATTTTCACGGAAACAGGTACTAATACTTGTATCTATAGCCGTTTTATCATTATTTAATGCAACACCAAAGGCTGTTTCACACTCTGTACATTCTACTACAGGAATATCAACTGTATCTTCATTAGGACATCCTGTTACAGGGTCTGTATAAGTATATTTAACCGTATAATTATCGGCTACAATACCTCCAGCAGGCACAGTAAATAATCCTTCTTCAGTAATGTAAGGGCTACCACTCCATGTTCCACCTGCAGGCGTACCGGTTAGTTGTGTGAAGTTACCCTCTAAATTACATATAGCTAATGGAGGATCCCCTGCTTCTACTACAGGAAGTGAATAAATATTAATAGGTATTGTTGATTGTTGAGTAGACAGACATCCATTTGGTGTTTTCAATTTAACTACTATTTCATAAGTACCTGCCAATAACTCAAGTATACCATCAGGATCCTCAATACCACCAAAATCACCACTATTTAATATCTCTTCTCCAATTTTGTATATCCAACCTAAAAATACCACAACAGTACCATCAGGAAGCGTAATATCATCTGGTAATGCTGCTCTTGCTTTTAAACTGAAGCCTTCCAGTTCACTAATACATATATCTGTTGGAGTTACTCGTGGAGCTGATCTTAAGCTACCTAATGAAATTGTGCCTGAATTTGTTGCAGTACAACCTGTTTCATTATTTGTAATAACAACAGAATAATCTCCAATAACACTGGTTGGGAAACTAGCTACGTTTCCTGGGTTGCCTTCAAATAAAGCTGGAACTGTCCAAACGTAAGTGTAATCTCCCCCAGCATCGGCTGGAACCGGAGTTGCTGTAACGGTTGTTGTTTCATCAATACAAATTTCATCACTGGTTACTGTTACTGTTGGTTTATTATTATTAGTTAAATCAACTTCGTCATAATCCGTACAGTTCGAATTTGCATCATTGGTCAAGGTCCAACGTAATATTGCTGTGCTTCCAACTGGCACTCCTGTTACACTAGTTGTTGCGCTGGTTGGATCTGTAATATTTGCTGTGCCTGATTCTACAGTCCACATACCACTGAACCCTGCTGGTGCATTGGCTGCCATAGTAAACGAACCGTCATCACAATTCGCCTGATCGGGACCTGCATCGGCATCCGGAGTATAATCATTAGTTAAATCAACTTCGTCATAATCCGTACAGTTCGAATTCGCATCATTGGTCAAGGTCCAACGTAATGTTGCTGTGCTTCCAACTGGCACTCCTGTTACACTAGTTGTTGCGCTGGTTGGATCTGTAATATTTGCTGTGCCTGATTCTACAGTCCACATACCACTGAACCCTGCTGGTGCATTGGCTGCCATAGTAAACGAACCGTCATCACAATTCGCCTGATCGGGACCTGCATCGGAGTTCGGGTCAGCACTAACTGTTACAGTAAATGAATCATATCCATAACAACCTGGAAAACCTACTTTTTCACTTCGGACATAAATAGGTGTTACTCCAAGCGACGCATTGTAAGCATCAGGTGTTAAAATCTGATTAGTATATCCATCGTCTAAAAAGTATTCAATTAATCCAGGAGGGTTTACAGAATTTCCTGTAGTTATATCAACAGGGTTTTCAGAAGCACAAATTGTTTTATTTGTCACCGTAATTTCTGGTTCTTCTCCTGTAAATCCAAATAAATAAGGACCAGCAAAATCTTTTAACTCTGAACCAAAGGCCCCCTCATTAGGTCCACCACCACTACTACGGGTTTTAACCAATAAACTACCTAATATATTAGAACATGGGTCTTCCTGACCTCTTCTATCTAATCCAAAAGCTGTCAAATTAATACCAATTTCTACAAATTGATAGCGTTCATAATCCGTAACAAAATCAGGTGTAGAGCCTTCCCAGGTACCCCAAGGTGGTCCTGTTGTAAGAGATCCTGCATCAGAGGCAAAATTATCATTCACTCTACCCCACATACTTGTACCCACTGATAAAGGGTTAATGGCAGCATAACCAAAACCTTCTGAACCTGTCCCTGTTTCAAAAGCGACATTATAATCAACTAAAAAGGGGATATTAGCAGCCGTATTATCATAATTATCAAATGTGGCTTGGCTCATCCAAACTCTGATTCTGATATCAGGCACACTACCTCCATTAATATAGTCTACCGATATGATAATCGTTCCAGGAATCAAAATGTCTCCATCTCCTGCTAAATCAAAAGTCCAGGCGGTACGTCCACCATCTGGGCCAAGTTTAGCTGGATCTTGAAGATCTGCTGGTGATTCTAATCCTTTTCTAAAAAACTCGAAGTCCAAGTGCTTGTTACCATTGGTAACTGCTAGAGACGCCCCAGCATATGCATAAAGCGTAGTAAATGGCCTTGGGTCTTGTTCTGTCGGAGCCTTAGGTTCATCTCCTCTTAAATGGGCGTAAACATCGATAATATCGGTTTTTTGAGGTACGCTTCCCCCGGAGTCTAGACTCCAATTCATTGGATGGTCTGAATTTTTATCAGCTCCCGATGAAAAATAAGACATTTCAGCACTACCGCCTTTAACATAATTATCCCGTCCATAAACGGCATCTAACCATAAATCCCCATTAACAAGTGGAAATGGAAAACCATCACTAGGAAGCCATACTGATTGTCTAAGTTCAATCGCTACATTATCCATACTATTAGGTGGGTTAGGATCTGACAATGGATTACCGCCATTAGCGCTACCCAATTCATCGATTACTCCGAAACCTGAGGGTCCTTTAAACCAGTCATCTATTCCGGTAGGATCAACCGGAAGTGGAACAATCGGATTTTCAACATTCTGAAATTTCAATACACCAGAGTATACATCCCCGTCAATACCAAAATTAGCCTGAACAGTAGATGAACCTACATCCTGAGCATAAAAAAATTGCGTTGAAAGTCCAAAAGATATTATAGACAAACAACACAATATAAGCGTCTTGTACGATTTATTGACTTTACCAATAAAATCGTTGTTAGTAATTTTGTACATAAACATAACATTTAAATTAAGTTAATAAATGAGTTTACATAACAATAAATAAGACTAATAGAAGATGGTGCAATAGCTATTAATGCAATACACAACAAAAATAATTAGACATGAAGAATGGGCGCATTTACAAATAAATACACACAACATAATAGGACATAAAAATATAATGAAGATAAAAGGGCATTTAATAAATTGCTATTAACCAAATGCTTTTTATACGAGAGATCCTTAATTTACTTTTATAAATATAAGAAAATATAATCAGACTTTCAACCTGATATTGAATGTTTTATAAAAAATCAAACAATCCTCAAGTTTTATCGGATAAAACTTGAGGATTGTAAGAATAATTAACATCTGTTAATTAATAATTAATTTTTTTCTGAATACACCAGTACCTGAACTAATACTCAAAATATAAACACCGCTTGTTAAATGAGTTACAGTAATTTCTTTTTGAGCAATAATATCATTCTCAAAACTTCTAAAAACTTCTCCTCCTTGTATATTATATATAGCTATATCTTTAATCTGTTGGTATTGCTCATTTTTAATATAAAGAGTATTCTTAACTGGATTTGGATAAACACTAAATTGTGCAGTAACTTCAAAATGGTCATCACCTAATAAAGAACATGAGGCTGAAACCATACTTAATTCTCCACAAATATCTTCTGACGCACTTCTGCTTTGTACATCCTGCCCACCTTCTAAGTCTTTTGATGATAATGCTCTTAAAGATTCTCCCGACCCCAATGAATAGTGCATAATCACATCTGTGTTTACAACATGTCCTAGTTGACGACCATGACCTAATTCATGAACCGTAACACTTTCAAAATCAACCTGACTACTTGTGGGAGCATCGCTGCTATAGTTCCAATTGATACTTCTGTTAAATACAATATCCATTTCAACGACATACCATTTTATCTGACCACTTTCAGCACAGCCAGCATACCTAGAGTAACATTGTCCTAATGTTGCACCTCCAAGATTATCGCTAAACGTAATGGTATTGATATTATCATAACTATTATACTGGGTAACCGAAGTTAAATCTGATGACACTTCCCAATTCATCCCGGTTTCACATTTCCAGGTATTTAAAGCTCGGGTAAAAGCCTCATTAGCATCAGAGTTAAAAAACTCTTCATTCATTTGCCAGGTATATCCCCCTTTTCCGTTATTATCGACATGCTGAGTTTGGTATGAACTGCCGTTATAATCAAGATTCAGTTCAGCATAATCAATAATTAATTTATCTGCAGATGTTATTGTTCCATTATCAATCGTATTAACTTTAACATACCCAGTCCCGGCATGATCAGGAATTTCTACTTCAATTTTAGTATCAGTCCAGCTTAACACCTGGCTTCCTAAGGTTTCTGTATAAAAATACCCTCCTAAATCGGCATCACTAAACGATACAGAACCTTTTGTTTCTCCAAAACCAGAACCATTAATTGTAAGTACACTTTTGGTTCCTGCAGAAAAACTAATTCCGTTAAAAGATGACATGGTTGCTGTTGATGAAGAAACTAAATCGCTTTGTTGCGTTAGATTAGGAAGTGTTCCATTCATTTCAAGTCCATTTGATTTAATAATTTCCGGGCTCTTTTGTGTTTGTTTTATTAATGCATTGTAAAAATTATTAGAGATACCTTCATACAAACTAAACCCATTTCCTACTAGATTTCTTTTTATATCATATTTATAAAACCCTTGTAAACCACTATTCGATTGATATAGTTTATTAACACTTTTGGCTTTTAAATTTCCATCTGTAATTTCATCTAAAACAAAAACACCTATATCTCCATTTTTTAACTGTAGACTATGAGACACCGTTATAGCATCTAAATCTACTACCCCTCCTTTAGTTATTAGTTCCACAGTTTCTACACGATCTCCTTTAAAAACCTTATTTACCTCTATAACCTGTTTAGTAAATATATTTTGATGGGCATTATCCCAAAAGGACGTTTGTGAAATCACCCTTCCTTCTACAATCTGTTTAGATTGCTTAATCTGGGTTGATAGATTTGCTTTTATTGAAGAATGGTTTTGAGCTGCTATTGTAAAGGTTGTAGCTAGAAAAAGACTAGTCATTAACCTACTTAGGGTAGATGTAAAGTTTTTCATAGTTTGGGGTATTTCTTCATTCAAATTACAAAAACATTACTTTTTATCGGATTTTTTAACATTTTAATCGATAAAAAGCTGTTTTAAACGTATTTAAATAAGAAAAAACACATAATATACTGTTAATTCGTTTTTATATTAAATAAAAATTGAAATAGTAGTTTAATAGAATTCAAATTACCTTAGACACAGTAAATTTCTTACAAACCTCTAAATCAGCTACTTATATTTCAAAATTAGGCAAATGTATTAATTTGTTAATCAATTCAAAATGATATCTACATTTTAACAAATCTTTTAACGGTAATTTTATTCGATGAAATACACCTCGTAAGAAGAATAATATTTAATATTAAATTAGACTGAATTTACGCTCTTTAGGAATATGAAATATTTTATAAAACAAAAAAAGAGCAGCCATTGGCTGCTCTTTTTAGTTTAAGTAAACTTTACTACTAATTAGAACTTACTATCTGCTTGGTAATAACCTCTTTATTTGTAGTTAGTTTAACCAAGAATATTTGAGTACCAAAGCTAGATAAATTAAGTTTATACTCTTTATCTTTTCCTAATGAATAATCAGTATCCTTTATTAATTTAAGTAAAGAACCTTTCATGTCATAAATTTCAATGGTAACATCGGTGTCATAACTAAATGAATATTTAAACGTAACCTCTTCCTCAAAAGGAACCGGGTAAGCATTAAATTCATTAGATTCACTTATAGAACTTGTAGCGATTTTTGCATTATCACAATTAGTAACGCCACTTCCATTCATGGATTCAGTTCCTCCGCTATTGTATCCATCTGAACATTTGCAAACTTCTTCGCAAACAACACCATGAATGATAACATATAAATCAGAACCAGGTAAGTCATCAATTTCAATGGTCAATTCATTTACATAGTCGTAAGAACCCCCTGGATTAAAATTGTATTGCCCAGGAGCAACTGTGTATTTACCATTTTTCATTGGATATAAATCACAACCAACATAAACATGTGCTTCGTTCATACCATACCCTTCAAACAAATTGTATGAAATAGTCATATATGAACCGTTGTAATTTACCGTTGCAGTACCTACATGTGCACCTTTGCTTATATCACAATGTGCAGCTCCGGCGTAAAGATTCATAATATAATCCGTGTCACTTGGCGAAACTAGATTTGTCCAACCCCAACGGTTAAAATCACCTCCGTCATTTCCTATATTGTCATCTAAGAAACATAGAGCATCGTCATCGTTACGAGCAAACATAGTTTCACAACTTTCGTATTTATCAAACTCACGAGTAATGGTAAACGTTTTAGTATCAAAATTACCACATGCATCCACTGGAGTAACAAACACGTAATCTGCCAATTCCGCACAACCATCAATACTTGGTCTAATATTAGTTGGCCCAATATTTATCACTCCAGGATTACATCCTGTATACGTTGCTTGTAAACTTTCTGGAAAATCCTCATTACATAATTCAGGTATTATCCCGGGTAATGTTATTGCGACTATTGGGGCCGGTGTTACAGTGAAAATCGCTGAAGCCTCAATCGCCGGTTCTAAACAGGTATCGGTTATCGTCCAGGTTACTTCTACTGAGCCTCCACAGGCATCTGGCATTCTATCTCCTGCATCGTTTGACAACTGTGGATCACATCCGCCTGCTAAACCTAAGGCGGCTTCCTGAGCTGCTATCCATGCTGCAAAATCCCCTTCCTCATAATCACAGGCACTTACTGA
>NZ_JACVXC010000002.1:11614-49922 GCF_014596935.1 Aestuariibaculum suncheonense
GCTAAACCTAAGGCGGCTTCCTGAGCTGCTATCCATGCTGCAAAATCCCCTTCCTCATAATCACAGGCACTTACTGAGTCATCCTGTGGTGCTTGTGCTATAGTGATAGGAATAGCTTCAATCCAAGTGTAAGTAACACTAACCTCATCTGCAGGATTGTTACAGGCGTCATTAACATTAACAGTCCATGTTCTGCTATAAACACAACCATTAATTTGAACTTCTCCAGGAACTACATCAGGCACCAAATTTTCAGTACAATTATCTGTGGCGCTAAAAGTAGGTTCCACTGGTTCTCCACAACCAAAATCATATCCATCAGGATACGTCTCTGCATTGGTATGTGTTAAAACGGGAGGCGTCGCATCCCCTCCACTGATAGGCACACTAATTAACAATAAAAGTTCACCGGGATTAACAGGATCATCTATGAATATATTAACTGTAGCTGTCCAAGAACAATCATTACCTGTAACATCAGTTAAAACTAATCTTAACAATGAATTACTTCTTGTTGCAACGCCATCACATTCCTCAAATAAATTTGATTGGGAAGTTATGCCTATTGGGCCACTCGGAATACAAGCATTTATATTTATATCAAAATCCTCAGGACCTAAAGACCGTCCCTGAGGTAATGTAGGTAATGGATGTTTATTTGTGATTGTCTGGACACATTCAGCAACTTCAATATTGTTGGCATATAATTTATAGGTTCTAGTTATAGATTCAATATATTCATATCCAGCTTCACTGGTATCAGGATTATCCACTTCTACATAATCCATAGTTAATTCCTGTTCACAAGCGTCTGCTATGTTAAATACTTGATAAGGATCGGTTAGTGCTGGAGGAAAATCAGCAGCACATTGAATATCTTGGTCTGTTAAGTTACATTCTGCCAAAACTTCACAACCCATTTCACATTCTTTAACTTTAAAGTTTAAAGAACCATTAGTCGGTCTATTATATGATAATCCAATAAAATAAATATTATAAACATCATCAGATATTATAGCATTATCATTTGTCCAAGGCTTATACTGGTTTACATCACTACATTCAACCATATCAGAGGCATTGAAACTCGTACAACGTGTTGGTGCTAAAAGCGCATCCTTCACGGTTTCAAAATATGGGATATCAGCTGTTTCTTTAAGTGGATCGGTAGTAAACGCCCCTGCATGAAATAAAAACCAGGAATCAGAGGCTCCGACAGCCTGAATTTTAGTTCCTTTTACTTTTGGGGGTGTTGCAAACACTATCCATTGCAGATAATCTTTTACATCACATTGGGCCCCACTTTGCGCAGCTCCCCCAAATAATAATTTAGTTGAAGGAGATGCATCCACATACATAGAAACCATTGATTCTGCTTGGGATGCATCAATTCCACACCCATCAGTATCTGCTGCAGATGTGCAATTAATTAACCCAGATTCTACGGCTCCACTGTTGGAACAGTATAGTTTCGCAGCACAAGGGTCTGGTCCATTTCCTAAACCTTGAATGTAACTTGCCTTACATTCATCCAGCTCACACTGCGCTTGAACAGTAGTGGTAAAGCACAAAAAAAGCATAACCGTAATCATACTGGCTATACTTGCAAACTGTTTAAGAAAAGAATTCCAAAAACAGCCAAAATAACTCAAGAATGTAGCGTTCTTGATGTAGTTAGTAAAGTTGTTCATTAACATAACGGTAGTTTTAATTAGTAAAAAATGTTAACACAACAATCGTAAAGTCAAAACCACGTAAAATCATTAAAATGACTCTACATAATCAATAGCAAAAGGTTGATAAGCGGGCTTATTAGCCACAACAGAAGTAATATTTCAATATAAAGTAAAGTTGAGGGCTTTTACATTAGCCACAACAGAAGAAAATTAACAAAAAACTCAAGAAGTAATATTACAACCTAAGTTTACTTGCTGTACAAGGAGATTAAGAGGGCATTCTTAATTTGCTATTAATCAAAATGCGCTTCTAATTAAAAAGAGGATATAACAAAATGTATGTCAAATATATGAGAGAGTGGGTATTGTAAAAATATGTAATAAAATACTGTTTGACAAGTGGTTTTTAACTTATAATTAATTTTTAGACCATCTGCAAATTATAACGTTAAAAAGATCACCCCTTATTCACTTCAACTGTTATTTTAAACATTTTATAGATTTAGTGTATTAATTAAATCTAATGCAACGAAATCGTTAATATTAAGTGAAAGTTGCCTTGTAAACCATGTGTTTTTATATTTTTGAAAACATAAATACTAAAATCAAACATGAAAAAACTATTAATCTTATCTACAGCCGTTGCCATGATGGCCTGTAAGGAAACACCTCAGGTGGACTATGCGTTAATTGGCGGGACCATCAAAAATTTAAATCCAACCACCAAAATAACTCTAAATACACCAGACGGCACTGTTAAAGAAGATTTACCAATTGCTGAAAACGGAAGTTTTACAGATACATTAAATACAGACAAGAATTTATACGCTATTTACGACGGTAAAACCCCTGTTTTTCTTTATGTAGAACCAGGTTTCAACTTAAACGTAAATTATGATATTAACGACGTTCAAAATTCGTTAACCATTACTGGAAAAGGAGCAGAAATCAATAACTATTTAGTGGCTAAACGTAAACTTGAGAGCGAGTTATTTGGAAACCCAAGAGAAACATACACCCTTAATGAAGCTGATTATAAAGCGAAACTAAGCAAGATTAAAGAAGAACTGACCACGCTGTTTAACGACACACAAGATCTTCCTGATAACTTTAAAGCTAAGGAATTAAGAAACATCCACTACTTCTATTTAAACCTTCATAATAACTACGAAAATGCACACCGAGCATTAACCCAGAATCCTACATTTTCTGTTTCAGATGACTTCTCAAAAGAATTAAAAGATGTTGACTATTCTTCTGCCGAAGATTTTAAATACTCAACTTATTATAAAAACTTAGTATCGAGTCACTACAGCACTTTAGCTAACGAAGTATCAACCAAAGACTCTATTGATTACGATATAGCTTATTTAAAAACGGTATCAACTATTCCTAATCAAGACATTAAAAACACCTTAGTTTTCGATTTTGCGAATAACAATATTGGACGATCTAAAGATGTAGATGCATTTTACAAACTTTACCTTGAAAACTCTAATAACGATGAAAACAATGCTATCATTGCTGAGAAGCATGATAAATTAATGGCTTTAGCTGAAGGAAAACCTTCGCCTAGTTTTTCTGATTACGTAAATTATGAAGGCGGAAAAACATCATTAGCAGATTTAAAAGGAAAGTATGTTTATATTGATGTTTGGGCAACTTGGTGCGGACCATGTAAACGTGAAATCCCTTTCTTAAAAGAGGTTGAAGAAAAATTTCATGATAAAAACATTGAGTTCGTAAGCATTTCTATTGATCAACAAAAAGATTTTGAAAAATGGAAAGCTATGGTTGCTGAAAAAGAACTTAAAGGTGTTCAGTTATTTGCTGATAACGATTGGAAATCGTCTTTCGTTCAAGATTACCAAATTAACGGAATCCCTCGTTTTATCTTAATCGATCCAAACGGAAACATTGTAAATTCGAATGCACCAAGACCTTCAAGTCCGGCATTAACAGAATTATTTACCTCTTTAAATATTTAATTCCATATACATAAATAAAAAAAGGCAGCTACTTAGCTGCCTTTTTTTATTTATGTATTTCCTTTTTCATCGTCTTCTTCCTGTTGTAGTTGTTCTGGTTGTTTAAACAAATCTAAATAAGCCTCTCCTATGTAATGAATCACATAGCTCGCAATTAAACTTTCATAACCGTAATCCTGAACAGCAATGTCTGCCGACTTACCATGTAAATACACTCCGAAAACTGAAGCTATCAACGGGTCGTAACCCTGAGCGATTAATCCTGTAATCATTCCAGTTAACACATCTCCACTACCGGCTGTTGCTAAACCCGGATTTCCGGTTGAATTCACATAAAGCTTATCTTGATATACAGTAATGCTATGCGCACCTTTAATAATCACAACAACATTGTGTTTTTTAGAAAAAGCTTTCACCTTATTCAGTTTATCGAAATCGTTGGTCCATGCACCTATTAAACGTTCCAGTTCTTTTGGATGTGGCGTTAGAACGGTTTCAGGAGGTAATAACTTCAATAATTCAGAATTGTTAGCCAAAATATTAATGCCGTCGGCATCGATAACCAAAGGCGATTGATTCGATTTTAAAAAGGCTTCAAAAGCGTTTGTAGTGTCTACTGAAGTACCTATACCCACACCAAAACCAATCACGGTCGGTTTCATATCAAAAGATATATTGGTAATTTGTGTTTCATCTGAATCTGTTATCACCATAGCTTCAGGAAATACCGATTGTAATAGAGCATAACCACATTGAGGCACATAACATGTTACCAAACCAGAACCGACTGACAACGCCGCTCTACTCGTTAAAATAACTGCACCCATTTTCCCATAACTTCCACCAATTATTAAACTATGTCCAAAACTGCCTTTATGTGAAAACTTGTCTCTTGGCTTATATAGTGGTAATATTTCATTTTTGCCAATAAGATTGGCTTCTGTCTCGACTTCAAACACATATTGCATATCAAAACCAATATCTAAAACTTCCCATTGGTCGGTATACTTCGCGGTTTCTGGCAAAAAGAACACCAGTTTAGGGGTTACAAAACTCAGTGTGTAATTCGCTTTAACCACACACAAATCACTTTCAGGTACTTTATCGGGTTGTAACCCTGATGGAATATCGACCGATAAGGTAAAGGCTCGCGATTCATCTAAATGCTTAAACAAAAATAATACCCATTGATGAATGGGGCGATTTAGTCCTATCCCGAAAATGGCATCCACAATAATATCCTTCTCGCTTATTTCGGGAAAGTCATCACCCTCCTTCAATAAGGTTGGCCAGACTTTGCTGACCTGCTTAATTCTATCGTAATTGATTAGAAAATCTTTAGATCGCTTATCGCTGTAATTAACAATATAGGTTTTTACATTATAGCCATCTAAAATAAGGTGTCGTGCTAAAACGAGTCCGTCGCCGCCATTATTTCCAATTCCGCAAAATATATGAATAGGTACCTGCGCGCCTTGCATTCGCCTGTGAAACCAACCAAAAATGGCCATTCCTGCACGTTCCATTAAATCAACCGAACTGATTTGTTGTCGTTCAACGGTTAATCGGTCACCTTCATAAACTTGTTCTTTCGAAAATATTTTCATTTTTATCTTATCTTTTTTAGAGTTGCTGCTTAAATCTTCATTTACTTAAATTACACCAACCAATTCTATTTTAGAAATTAAATTTTGTTGATTCGTATTACCTTTGATTACAAAATACCCTTTATGGGGTTTCTTAATATTATCTTAAAATTCTTTTATTAAATTTTCATTTCTAAATTCCTTTCGTGAATTTTATTAAAAGAAAAACGACACTATATAAGAATACCATAAAAAAAATCAATTTGTTTTTTTATACCGTTAAAAATAATACTTTTGGGAAGTACTATTACAGAAACATGAGTCTTTTAAGCCAAAATATTAGCACAATGCATCCTTTTTCTTCAAAAGGATACACTACTATTTTCGGTACAACTACAATTATTACAACCCCTTGGGGTTGCTAGTTATATATTCTTCAGGTCCGTTTTGTAATTTTTACAATTACAATCAAAAAAAATATTTTATTCAAACATCAATTCATTAAAACATGAAAGTTTTAAAATTTGGAGGAACATCTGTAGGTTCATCAAAAAACATCAATAACGTTATCAGTATATTAGAAAACTTTGCTAAAACAGATCGCATCGTTTGTGTGGTTTCTGCTGTTGGTGGAATTACAGATAAATTACTTTTAGCAGGTAAACAAGCACAAAATAAAGACAACCAATATACAGATACCTTTACCTTAATAAAGGACATTCATTTTAACATTATTAATGAACTTAATTTAGGTGATAGCTCATCTATCATCCCTTTTGTAGATGAAAAACTAAATGCCCTAAAAAGCTTATTAGACGGTATTTTTTTGATTAACGAACTATCTCCGAAAACATCGGATAAATTAGTAAGCTTCGGCGAATTGTTATCCTCTTATATTATTGCTGAAACCATGAAAAACCGTGGTATTTCTGCAGAATCTAAAAACTCTCAGGAGTTAATTGTAACCAACTCAAACTTTACAAAAGCTGAAGTTAAATACAATGAAACCAATACAAATATTCAGGATTATTTTTCGAGTACTGAACAACAAATCACTATTCTTCCAGGCTTTATCTCTAAATCTAAATTGGGAGAACAAACCACTTTAGGTCGTGGTGGGTCTGACTTTACGGCTGCTATAGTTGCGGCCGCTTTAAAAGTGGAGCAATTAGAAATATGGACCGATGTGAGCGGTATGTTTACTACCAATCCTAAACTGGTAAAACAAGCCTATCCTATTGAAAAAATCTCGTATCAGGAAGCCATGGAATTATCGCACTTTGGTGCTAAAGTTTTATACCCCCCAACGGTGCAACCGGTATTAGATTTAAATATTCCAATCCACATAAAAAACACTTTAGAACCCGAAGCACTTGGAACGGTTATATCTAATGATGAGGCACCTGTAAATGGTTCCGTTGTAAAAGGGATTAGTAATATTAGTAACATCGCCTTACTTACGTTGGAAGGAAGCGGTATGGTTGGTATTCCTGGGTTTTCTAAACGTTTATTTGAAACCTTGTCTCAGGAAAAAATTAATGTCATTTTAATTACGCAGGCCTCATCAGAGCACTCTATATGCTTAGGAATTGATGAAAAAGATGCTGAATTGGCAAAATCGGCTATCGATGCCACTTTCGAAAATGAAATTCAGCTTCATAAAATCAATCCACTTATTGTTGAAAAAGGACTTTCAATCATTGCTTTAGTGGGTGATAATATGAAAAACCACCAAGGTATTAGCGGTAAAATGTTTAGTACTTTAGGAAGAAACAATATTAATATTCGTGCCATTGCTCAAGGGGCCTCAGAGAAAAATATTTCAACGGTTATCGCTGAAAAAGACGTTAAAAAAGCCTTGAATACGCTACATGAGCAATTCTTTGAATCGAAAACAAAGCAGCTAAACGTCTTTATTACCGGCGTTGGTAATGTTGGTGAAAAACTAGTAGAACAAATAAAGCAGCAACGTAAATATTTAAAAGAAAACCTTAAAATAAACTTGCGCGTTACAGGCTTGTCGAATTCAAGACAAATGATTTTCAATGAAGATGGTATCGACTTAAGCAATTGGAAAGAACAGCTGCAAAATGGCGAGCCTGCATCTTTAGATGGTTTTTTTGAAAAAACAAAATCACTGAATTTACGCAATAGCATTTTTGTTGATGTTACAGCCAATAAGGAAGTTGCTCAACTTTATGAGAAATATTTACGCCAAAGCATTGGTGTGGTAGCTTGCAATAAAATTGCCTGTTCAAGCGATTACGAAAATTATAAACTATTAAAACGTTTATCGTTAAAATACAATGCCCCTTACCTATTCGAAACCAACGTTGGAGCTGGTTTACCTATCATCGATACACTAAATAATTTGATAGCATCTGGAGACAAAGTCACCTCTATTTATGCCGTATTATCCGGAAGTTTAAATTTTGTATTTAACAACTTTAACGATACGACTAAATTTTACGACATTGTAAAACAAGCTGCTGCTGAAGGGTATACAGAACCAGATCCAAGAATTGATTTAAGTGGTGTTGATGTGGCCAGAAAAATTTTAATTCTTGCTCGTGAAAGTGGTGTAGAAATGAATCTGGAAGATATTGAAAACACGTCTTTCCTATCTGAAGCTGGTTTAAAAAGTGATTCTGTTGATGATTTCTATCAAACGTTAATCGCCGATGAAGACCATTATCAAGCCTTGTATGCTTCCGCAAAGGCTAAAGACTGTCAATTAAAATATGTAGCGCAATTTAATAATGGTAAAGCCAGTGTTAGCTTACAGGAAATCCCAAGCGACCACCCGTTTTATAATTTAAAAGGTAGCGATAATATCGTGATGTTTTATACCAACCGATATGCAAACCAACCTATGATTATTAAAGGTGCCGGTGCCGGAGCAGATGTCACTGCATCTGGCTTGTTTGCCGACATAATAAGAATTGGAAATAATTAAATCTGTTATCTCAACTTAAAACGGAAAAGATGACATTACACAAACAAAATTCCAGTTTTTGCTCGAATGCTGCTGAGAATTATTTATTAGAAAAAATGAACGAAATAAGATTATTTTCACCTGCTACGGTAGCCAATGTAGCCTGTGGTTTCGATGTTTTAGGCTTTTGTCTCGACAGTGTTGGCGACGAAATGGTAATCCGTAAAGTAGAACGAAAAGGGATTTACATTACACATGTTGAAGGTTTTGATTTGCCTTATAAAGCGGAAGAAAATGTAGCTGGTGTTTCTGCTTTAGCCATGTATGAAGCTATAAATGTAGACTTTGGGTTTGAAATTGAAATCTATAAAAACATTAAACCAGGAAGTGGTATTGGCAGCAGTGCTGCGAGCGCTGTGGGTAGTGTTTTTGGAATGAATGAACTTATAGGTCGTCCGTTTAACAAAACGCAATTAACCGAATTTGCAATTAAGGGTGAAGCTTTGGCTAGTAAATGCGAACACGCCGACAACCTTGCTCCTGCTATGTTTGGCGGCTTTACATTGGTAAAAAGCATCAGTCCGTTAGAGATACTAGAAATCCCGTCACCGGAAAATTTATACGCCACCATTATTCATCCGCAAATTGAAATTAAAACCTCAGAAGCACGTGCCATTCTGCCTAAAGAGGTCTCTTTAAGCAACGCGATTACACAGTGGGCTAACTTCGGAAGTCTAATTCATGCCTTACACACCAGCGATTTCGGATTAATACAGCGGTCTTTAAACGATGTGATTGTTGAGCCATACAGAAGTCAACTAATACCTCATTACAAAGAGGTGAAACGAGCTGCCATTGAAGCTGGTGCCTTAGGTGCTGGAATTTCTGGCTCAGGTCCTTCGATATTTTCATTATGTCATGGACAAGAAACCGCTGAAAGAGTTAAAGAAGCGATGCGTCAGGTCTATTCTAAAACAAACATCGATTTCGATATTCACGTTACTAAAATTAACACCAGCGGAATAAAGGTATTACATTAACTATTCTTCATTACTTGATAATAAAATGAACTATTACTCATTAAACCAACAAGCACCAAACACATCTTTTAAAGATGCTGTCATAAAAGGATTAGCTCCTGATAAAGGCTTATATTTTCCAGAAAACATTACGACACTTCCTCAGTCATTTTTCGATAATATTGATGGTTTATCGTATTCAGAAATAGCGTTTGAAGCGATTAAACAATTCGTCTCACCTGAAATTCCGGAAGACACTTTAAAAACCATAGTTGAAGAAACGTTGTCTTTTGACTTTCCTGTGGTAAAATTAAATGACCGTATTTCAACTTTGGAACTTTTCCATGGACCAACCATGGCATTTAAGGATGTTGGTGCCCGCTTTATGGCGCGTTGTTTAGGATATTTTAACCAGAATAACGATAAAGAAGTAACGGTTTTAGTTGCGACTTCGGGTGATACTGGTGGCGCGGTAGCCAATGGTTTTTTGGGTGTAAAAGGAGTGAATGTGGTTATTCTCTACCCTAGCGGAAAAGTGAGTAACATTCAAGAAATGCAATTAACCACACTTGGGCAAAATATTAAAGCTCTAGAAGTTAACGGCACTTTTGATGATTGTCAAGCCATGGTGAAAACCGCTTTCCTTGATGAAAGTTTAACAAGCAAAATGCAATTAACATCGGCTAATTCGATTAATGTGGCTCGTTGGTTGCCACAATTGTTTTATTTTATGTTTGCTTACAAGCAACTACATAAACAATTTAAAGATATTGTATTTTCAGTGCCAAGTGGAAATTTTGGTAATATATGTGCAGGTATGATGGCGCAACAATTAGGTTTGCCTATAAAACATTTTGTTGCTTCAAATAATGCGAATAATGTGGTGACTAGATATTTAATAACAAAGTTATATGAGCCAAAACCATCTATTCAAACCATAAGTAATGCCATGGATGTTGGGGCGCCAAGTAATTTTATCCGTATTCAAGAGATTTATAAAAACGATTTTGAGCAACTAAAAGACAACTTATCGTCATTCAGCTATTCTGATGCCGAAACTAAGGAGGCCATGCTGGAAATGTATAACGATTTTAACTATATTGCCGATCCGCATGGTGCTGTAGGATATTTAGGCTGTAAAGATTATTTAGAAAAAAATCCAGATGCCCATTGTGTGTTTTTAGAAACAGCTCATCCTACTAAATTCTTAGATGTTGTGGAAGACGTTATTAAAGTAAAGCAGCCTTTACCAGAACAAATTAAAGCTGTGATGAATAAAGAGAAAACATCAACAATCATTTCAACTTATGAGGATTTAAAAGACTTCCTTTTAAAGTAACATTAAAAAAAGCGTTTCAAGATTGAAACGCTTTTTTTAATGTTACTTTATAATTCCTTTGAATGTTTATATTTACAGCTCAAAACAAAACTTTCAAATTCACCTCGTAAAATCAACTATGAATTTTAAACATGTTTCCGCTTTAATTATTAGCATTTCGTTAGCCGTTTCCTGTGCTAACACAGAAAAAAAACAAAACAAACTTAAAACAGCCTCAAAACGACCGAACATTATTTTTATAATGTCTGATGATCACGCCTATCAAGCTATTAGTGCTTATAGTGATAAATTAACAACAACTCCTAATATCGACAGAATTGCCAACGATGGTATTCTGTTTACCAATGCGTCAGTTACCAATTCTATCTGTGCACCATCGAGAGCTACCATTCTTACTGGTAAGCACACTCATATTAACGGAAAAATAGATAACCTATCGCCTTTCGACACTACTCAGGTTACCTTTCCGCAACTATTTCAAAAAGCCGGCTATCAAACTGCGATGTTTGGAAAGCTTCACTTTGGAAATAACCCTAAAGGTGTCGATGAATTTATGATACTTCCCGGACAAGGGAATTATATTAATCCAGATTTCATTACCACAACTGGTGAAATCGTCAATAAAAAAGGCTACGCGACCGATATTATTACCGATATGTCTATTGAATGGATGGATAAAAAGCGAGATACTACTAAACCGTTCCTTTTAATGTATCTTCACAAAGCACCACATCGTGCCTGGTGGCCAACGCCTGAAAAGTTTGATGCGTATTCTAAAATGACATTTCCTGAACCTGAATCTCTTTTCGACAATTATAATACCAGAGGTACGGCTGCCAAGACCGCTGAAATGAATATTTTAAAACACATGTTGTTATCTTATGACTGTAAAGTGCTTCCTGAGATTTTAGATGACATGGGTATTGAAACTGAGAAAAGAAATAAGGGCATGTTCAATCATGGTGATTTTTCTCGTATGGACGATATTCAAAAAGGTCTATATATACCAACTTTAAATGCGATAAATGAAGATTTTAAAGCTAACTGGTCTACTATGAATGATGAAGAGAAAATGCGATGGAAATATCAACGCTATATGCAGGATTATTTAGCCTGTATTTCTAGTGTTGACGATAATATTGGTCGCGTTTTAGACTATTTAAAGGAAAAGAAACTAGAAGATAATACTATTGTAGTTTACACGTCAGATCAAGGCTTCTATTTAGGTGAACACGGTTGGTTCGATAAACGTTTTATGTATAACGAATCGTTTAGAACACCTTTAATGATTAAATGGCCAAACCAAATTAAGCCAGGTATAACCAGCGACGAAATGGTTCAGAACTTAGATTTTGCCCAAACCTTTTTAGAAGCTGCCGGAATTGCTATTCCTGACGATATGCAAGGCGAAAGTTTAATGCCTCTGCTAACCGGTAAAACTGAGAAATGGACACGCGATGGTGTATATTATCATTATTACGAATACCCGGCAGAGCACGCTGTGAAACGTCATTATGGTATTGCGACTAAAAAATTCAAACTCATTCATTTCTATTACGACGTTGATGAATGGGAATTATACGATCTCAAAAATGATCCACATGAAATGAATAACGTTTACGACAACCCTGAATATGCCGTAATCGTCACAAAACTGAAGAATGAATTAGCTGATATGCGAGTGAAATATAAAGACTCGCCTGAATTAGATCAAAAATTCATAGACCGATATAAAGAAAACAGAAATCATCATTAATTCTCAAAAAGCGTTTCAAAATTGAAACGCTTTTTTTATTGAAGGAAATAACTCGTAAATTTATTATCTCAAACTTCAATTATAAAATACCATTAAGACTAACTTGGAAACCAGCCTGAATAATAATTACGTATTCTATCTGGTAGTTAAAAATATTAATGCATGAAAACAGAAAAGGAAAAAATGCTTGCCGGTGAGCCTTTCGATGCCCATTGCAAAGAAATGATTGGCATCAGAACCAAAATAAAACATATTTTGCACAAACTCAATGTTACGGAATACTATACCGATAAATTTCAGGACACGATTAATGAATTGTGTCCGAACTCCGCTAAAAACATACATTTAGAACCACCATTTTATTGCGATTATGGTGAAAACATTTTTGCTGGTGATGGCGTATTTATCAACTTTGGCGCTGTCATCCTTGATGGTGCAAAAGTCTCTATAGGCAGAAAGACATTAATTGCTCCGGGTGTTCACATTTACACGGCTCGACATCCGCTTAATATTAAAGACCGTCGTGTTTGGGAAGATGTTAGACCGGTTACCATTGGAGAAGAATGCTGGATTGGTGGGCAGGCCACTATTTGTCCTGGTGTAACTATTGGAGACCGCTCTGTAATTGGTGCTGGTTCTGTTGTCACTAAAGATATTCCCTCCGATTGTTTAGCTGTAGGAAATCCGGCGCGCGTTATCAAAAAATTGAATCAGGAGGAATAATTTATTGCTCAGTTACGCTATCTCTACATTTCTTAAGTTCTTTTTAACTGTATATAAAATCAGCGATCTATAAAATTTCAATACATTTGCGTCACAAACTAAAATAATACGCAAATGAAAAACACAGCCTTAACAGAAACTCACATTGCACTGGGCGCAAAAATGGTTCCTTTTGCAGGGTATAACATGCCTGTACAATACGAAGGAGTAAATATTGAACACGAAACCGTAAGAAACGCTGTAGGTGTTTTTGATGTGTCGCACATGGGTGAGTTTTTAATTGAAGGTGAACATGCATTGGCTTTAATTCAAAAAGTATCGACTAACGATGCTTCTAAATTAACCATTGGAAAAGCACAATATAGCTGCATGCCTAACGATAATGGTGGTATTGTAGACGATTTAATTATATACAAAATAAAAGACGAACAATACTTATTAGTCGTTAATGCAAGCAATATAGAAAAGGACTGGAACTGGATTCAGTCTAAAAATGATGTAGGTGCTGAGATGCGTAATCTAAGTGATGAATACTCGTTATTAGCCATTCAAGGACCAAAAGCTATTGAAGCTATGCAAAGCTTAACAAGTCACGATTTATCGGCTATTAAATTCTACGCTTTTGAAATTGGAAATTTTGCAGGTATCGAAAATGTAATCATTTCAGCAACCGGTTATACTGGAAGTGGCGGATTCGAAATTTATGTAAAGAATGACGATGCACAACAAGTTTGGGATAAAGTATTTGAAGCTGGTGCCGATTTCGGAATTAAACCTATTGGTTTAGCTGCTCGTGACACGCTTCGTTTAGAAATGGGTTACTGTCTTTACGGAAACGATATCGACGACACCACGTCTCCTATTGAAGCTGGTTTAGGCTGGATTACAAAATTCACAAAAGACTTCACCAATTCTGAAGCTTTAAAAGCACAAAAAGAAAACGGTGTAACTCGCAAATTAGTGGCTTTCGAATTAGACGAACGTGGTATTCCGCGTCAAGGCTACGATATTGTTGATGCAGGGGGTAATAAAATTGGAAATGTAACTTCAGGAACTATGTCTCCTACTTTAGGAAAAGGTATTGGTTTAGGTTATGTGCCCACTGAATTAAGTGCTTTAGATAGCAAAATTCATATCCAGATTCGTAAAAATGCCATTCCAGCAACGGTTGTAAAACTTCCTTTCTATAAGGCATAAACTTTAAATTCTATGTAAATGAAACGGCTGCCGAACGACGAAAAACATAGAATACTAATATTAGGGGCTAGCGGCTTTTTAGGCAATGCAATCTATAAAGAGCTATGCCCCTATTTTAAAACCTTCGGCACCTACAACACTGAGAATAAACAGCTGGAAAAAAATCAGCATTTCTTTCAATATAATTTTGAAGAAGATGACGTTTACGAAATTCTCGATATTGTAAAACCAAGTATCATTATTTCTGCACTCCGAGGTGATTTTGCTGCACAGTTTATAGCGCATAAGCATGTTGCAGAATACATTAGTAATCACAAAACAAAATTCATCTTTTTATCATCGGCCAATGTGTTTGATGCTTACAGCAAATACCCTAGCTACGAAGAAGATAAAACCCTTAGTAATAGTATTTACGGCCATTTCAAAATAAAAATTGAAAACATGCTCTTACGGCTTCCTAAAAAGAAAGTCACCATACTAAGATTACCAATGGTTTTCGGTCCTTATTCACCTAGAATTAAAGAAATTGCACAACTTATTAACGATAAAGAACCTGTTGAAATATTTCCTAATTTAATAATGAATGTGACCACCCATACCAAGGTCACACAACAAATTCATTATATCATCAACCGAAACAAATCAGGTATATTTCACTCAGGAAGCACCGATTTAGTGCATCATGATGAATTTATTCGAGACCTTATAAAAGTGTCCGGTTTCAACAAAGCCATTTACAAACGCGTTTATACCACAAACGACGACCGGTATTTAGCGGTTTTACCTAAATATAATATGCTACCAAAAAACCTGCAATTGCTAAGTCAGGAAATTTTAACAGAATTGGAAATATAATTGATTTTACAATTCGAAATTAGTACATTGTAGTTAATTATAACCCTTTTAAAACTCACAGATTATGAGCAAATTATCAGAACAAGATATTGAAAAACGTTTATTGTCGTTACCAGAATGGGACTATTATGACGATGCTATTCACGCCGAATTTGAATTCGAAAACTTTAAAGACTGTTTCAGTGCCATGAGCCGTATCGCTTTTGAGTGCGAAGCCTTAAACCATCACCCAGACTGGTCTAACACTTACAACGTGCTAACCATTTCACTGTCTACCCATTCAGCACATGGCGTAACCGAAAAGGATTTCGCTTTAGCAAAAGCCATTGAAGCCATTGTTGAACCGGAAGACGAAGAATAATACCTGAAACAATTTAAAACTGAAATGCACAAGCTTTACAGATTTTTTTAAATTTGCAGTCGAAGATTAAAAAATAATAACCTTAAAAAGTCATTTCAAGAAATGGCTTTCATATAAAGATTTTATAATATGGGAAGAGCTTTTGAATTTAGAAAAGCACGTAAAATGAAACGCTGGTCAGCGATGAGTAAAGCGTTTACTCGCATTGGTAAAGATATCGTAATGGCTGTAAAAGAAGGCGGTCCTGATCCGGATAGTAACTCGCGTTTAAGAGCTGTTATTCAGAATGCCAAGTCGGTAAACATGCCAAAAGACAATATTGAGCGTGCCATTAAAAGAGCTTCAGATAAAAATCAAGGGGATTATAAAGAAGTTATTTTTGAAGGCTATGCACCACATGGTATTGCGGTTTTAGTTGAAACAGCGACCGACAATAACACCAGAACGGTAGCTAACGTACGTAGTTATTTTAATAAATGCGACGGAAGTTTAGGAACTTCAGGTTCGGTAGTGTTTATGTTTGATCACACTTGTAATTTCAGAATTAACGCTGAAGGTTTAGATCCTGAAGAGTTAGAACTTGAATTTATCGATTTTGGTGCAGAAGAAGTATTCGCTGATGAAGACGGCATTTTAATCTACGCGCCTTTTGAAAACTTCGGAACCATTCAAGCGGAATTAGAATCTCGTGGTATTGAAATTTTATCATCAGGTTTTGAGCGTATTCCTCAAGTCACCAAAGAACTTTCTGCCGAGCAAGCTGCCGATGTAGAAAAACTTTTAGAAAAACTGGAAGAAGACGATGACGTACAGAATGTGTACCATACCATGCAAGAAATAGAAGAGTAATTCTTCAATATAATTTAGAAAAGGCTATCATTAATTTTGATAGCCTTTTTATTTTACAATCATTCTTAACATAAAGATTATATTAGCAAGGTTTGTGTTTCCAAATAAATCTTAATTTTAGAAAGAAAATATACACACATGATAAAAAACAATACAGTTATTAAATGGGGTATTATTGGTTGTGGTGACGTTACCGAAGTGAAAAGTGGTCCGGCTTACAAACTCACCAAAGGTTTTGAATTGGTTGCCGTAATGCGCAGAAATGCAGACAAAGTTAAGGACTACGCTAAACGCCATCAAATTGAAAAATACTATACCAATGCCGATGAACTAATTAATGACCCCGATATTGATGCTGTATATATTGCAACACCACCGGATTCGCATATGCACTACGCTTTAAAAGTAGCCGAAGCCGGTAAAATTTGCTGCATTGAAAAACCCATGGCACCAAGCTATCAGGAAAGTTTAACAATTTACAATGCCTTTAAAGACAAAAATATTCCGTTGTTTGTGGCATACTACAGACGCTCTTTACCTCGTTTCACTCAAATAAAAGAATGGATTGACAACAATGAAATTGGCGAGGTTCGACACATCAACTGGGAATTTAGCGCCCCTGCTTCCGTCTTAGATAAATCCGGTGAATACAACTGGCGCACCGATGCTGAAATTGCTCCTGGAGGCTATTTCGACGATTTGGCTAGTCATGGTCTTGATTTCTTTACATTCATATTAGGAAATATTAAAGAAGCCAAAGGCATCAGCGTTAATCAACAAAACAATTATTCAGCTAAAGATGCCATAACTGCTTGCTGGATTCACGAAAACAATATTACCGGTTCGGCATTTTGGAATTTCGATTGTAATGAACGCTTAGATAGAGTGAGCATTCACGGCAGTAAAGGTAGTATTGAATTTGCCGTTTTTCATGAAAAACCAATAAAACTAAAAAACGATAGAAATAAAGAAACTTTACATATCGAGCACCCGAAACATATTCAAATCTACCATGTAGAAGATATGCGAAATATGGTCTTAAAGAGCAATTTTACACATCCATCATTAGGGGTATCGGCTTTACACACCAGTTGGGTTATGGATAAAATTTTAGGTAATCTATAGCTTCTAATTATCCTAATTCACTGTTAAAAACTATTTTAACGTTTTTATAAGAATTGTTAAACTATATATTGGGTATTTTTAGCTTCAAACTATTGAAATAATAATCAAATAATGAAGAAGCACAAACTAACACTACCCTATTATGCCTGTATTGCATTGGCATCGTTATGTTTCTTGAACACTTCAATACTAGAAGCGCAAAACAAGAAAAAAAAGAAAAAGAACGCTGACACCGAAGTTGTCGCCGAAGCTCCTAAAAAAAGCAAAGACAAAACCATTGAAGAACTCGTAAAGTCGAGTAAGGAAATCGATGGTTTGTTTAAAATTTATCAGGACACGATTAAAGGGTCTTTGCAAATGCTTATTTCTGAAGATCAAATAGGAAAGGAATTTATTTACTTTAGTCAGATTTCAAATGGTGTCATGGATGCCGGAAGAGCTATGAGAGGTATATATCAAGGCTCTAAGGTTTTTAAAGTTGAAAAATATTTCAATAAAATAGAATTCATTACTCAAAACACATCGTTTTATTTCGATCCTGAAAACCCGTTATCAAAATCGAAGGATGCTAACATTAGTGATGGCAATATGGCTAGCATAGAAATTGCGGCCTACGATAAGGACAAGAAACTTTATTTAATTGATGCTGATAATTTATTCTTAGCCGAAACCTTTTCTCAAATTAAAAATCCTTCAAGACCCGGAGCCTCTCCTACTGAGTTTAAAATTGGAAATTTAGATAAGTCGAAGACCAAAATATTAGGTATTAATAATTACCCGGAGAATACCAACATGGAAGTTGAATATGTTTACTCTCAACCTTCGGTGTTAAACGGCGGATCGAATGCCGTTGCAGATGGAAGAAACGTAAGCATTAAAGTCTATCACAGTTTAATTGCCATGCCTGAAAATGATTTCGAACCAAGGTTTGACGATCCGCGAGTTGGATATTTTACTACTGAGGTAGACGATAAAACTTCAGCAAGTTCAACACCGTATCGCGATTTAATTCACCGCTGGAATTTAATTAAAAAGAATCCGGAATTAGAATTATCGGAACCTATTGAACCGATAACCTGGTGGATTGAAAACTCAACGCCTTTAGAATGGCGAGAAACGATTAAAGAAGGTGTTTTGCAATGGAACAAAGCCTTTGAAAAGGCAGGATTTAAAAACGCAATGGTTGTAAAAGTGCAACCTGATGATGCCACTTGGGATGCCGGTGATATTCGCTATAACGTTTTACGCTGGACATCGTCTCCAGAACCGCCTTTCGGAGGTTACGGTCCTAGTTTTGTTAACCCAAGAACTGGTCAAATTTTAGGGGCTGACATTATGTTGGAATTTGCTCATTTTTCTAACCGTGTGTTCTACGATAAAGTTTATGAATTAACCTCTTCAACAAAATCTTTTGAAAATTTAACTTCAAATTCTAATGACCATACCTATTGTTTTTTAGGCGATGAATTACATGATGAAATGATGTTTGCCAGCTCTGTTGCAGAAGCTGCCGGAGCATCAGACTTTGAATTAGAGCGCATAAAAAAAGAGTCTATGACAGCTTTAATTATGCACGAAGTTGGGCATACACTTGGTTTAAACCATAATATGAAAGCCAGTCAGTTATTCTCACCTGAACAATTAAACGATCCCGATTTTATAAAAGGTAAATGTTTAACAGCTTCGGTTATGGATTATGCGGCGTTAAACGTTACTAAAGATCGAAGCAAGCAAGGACAGTATGATGATGTTGCCGTTGGGCCATACGATATTTGGGCTATTCAACTAGGATACAAACCTTTTAAAACAGAAGCTGAGCGTCAGGCGTTATTAAATGAATCTACTAAACCGGAACACATCTTTGGAAATGACGCGGATGATATGCGTTCACCAGGAAAAGCTATTGACCCTCGTGTAAATACTGGTGATCAATCTAACGATCAAATTAAATGGGCTATAGATAGAATTGAATTGTCTAACAATTTAATGAAAGATCTTAAAATCAATTTCAGTACTACCGGTGAATCTTACCAGGAACTTCGTCGCGTTTACTACCTCCTTTCCAGCCAGAAAGGATCTGCTGCCAATACCATTTCAAGATTTATTGGTGGTGTTTATGTTGAACGTTCAATGGTAGGTCAGGAAGGTGAAAAACAACCTTACACCCCCGTAAGCTTGGATGACCAAAAGCGTGCTATGAATGCCTTGAGCACCTATGTGTTTGCTCCTGATGCTTTTGATGCGCCTAACGATTTATACAATTATTTAGCTATGCAACGTCGTGGTTTCAACTTTAGAACACCAGAAGACCCGAAAATTCACGAACAGGTTTTAGGATATCAAAAAGCTGTTTTAAGTCATTTATTACATTATAACACATTACAAAGAATTTCAGACTCTGAATTATATGGTAATAAATATACACTTTCAACTATGATGAGCGATTTAAATAATGCTATTTTTAAATCGGATATCTCTGGAAACGTGAATTCATTCAGACAAAATTTGCAATTAGAATACACAAACATGCTGATTGGAATTTTAACGAATAAGCAAGGTTCTAAATATTCTAATTTAGCGCAATCCATGGCTTTATATAATTTAAATGCTATTAAAGGAATGACGAGTTCTGGCGGTGATATTTCTTCAAGAGCCCATAAACAACATTTAAAAACTTTGATTGATAATGCTTTAAAAGAAATAAAATAAACAACCTTATTAAATCAAAAAAGCGACTTTAATTAAAGTCGCTTTTTTTGTATGTAGATTTTAAATGTTTCTTTTTAGGGACAAATAATTGTTTACTTTATGTTTCATTACAACCACACATATAGTAAAATTCAAAATCTGTGCCAAACCAGGAGATTAAATCTCTGTTTAACAAAATTTTTACTACATTTTTTGGTATAAACTTTTTAGTTTTTCCGGTGTCATAATGTTTTTCCAATTTTTACCTAAAGCATTCTCCCAGAGTGGTGCCATTCCTAGTGAAACATTAATCATAACATCAAATTCTTCATCTGTTAAATTGGCACAAATACCTTGAGGCAATTCGATGTTATGCTTCGCTTTCATCTCCTTGAAAAGCTTCACGCCTTCTGGATAAAATTCTTCCAAATGATCGAAGACAATACAATTGCCTATACCGTGTTTCGTTCCTAATAAATAAGCCAATCCATAACTCATGGCATGCGCCACACCTACCTGAGAATAGGCAATACTCATGCCGCCATGCCAAGAGGCCATCATGAGTTTTTCCTGAGATTCTTCTTCAGTTAAATTATTATCAAGGAAAATTTCTTTACATAAATCGTAAGCCTTCTCACCATAACTTTGACTAAAGGCATTTAAATATGAACCTTCTAAGGATTCTATACAATGAATATAACAATCCATTCCTGTGTAAAACCACTGTTCTTTTGTAATGCCTTGAGTTAATTCCGAATCTAAAACGACCTGGTCAAACGGAGTAAAATCGGAGTTGATTCCTAACTTTTTTTCTGGACCGGTAAGCACCGTTGTTCTGGACACTTCGGCTCCTGTACCTGAAATCGTAGGAATTCCAACATGGTAAATAGCTTCATTTTTTACTAAATCCCACCCTTGGTAGTCTTTTGCCTCCCCCTCATTCGTTAACATAATGGAAACTGCCTTGGCCAAATCTAAAAGGGTTCCTCCTCCTATACCAATAATTCCTGAAGGACGTTCTTTTGTAGTGAGTATAATATCTTCAACCAATTCATCAACCTGAGATGTTTTAGGCTCTTCGGCAGCTGAGATAAAAATTATTCTATCGTCGTAAGCTAAAGGAATTCTAGAGGTTAACCAAGTATTGCTTTTAAATACATCGTCTACTAAATAAATAAATGGAGCTTTTGAATTTAAACGCTTTGGCTCTAAAATATCATTTAACTGATTGAAACTACCGCGACCAAAAATAACTCTTGGCACCATTGGAAAGTTTTTATAACTCATCTAATATGCTTTCTTTTTCGAAATTCAAAAATAAGGTAATTTTAAAATTTACCTCATAAAATCGCACTTGATTTTATGAATTTTAACACAAAATAAATTTAGTTTAAAAGTGTAATTAGTTCCTTTAAACTACTAATAGTCTTATAATTTTTACCATTTGTTTCTTTTTCAGAGACTTGCTCGTGTGCCCAAGTGGTATGAAATGGTACATGAACAGCATGCGCTTTTATATTAACCAAGGGTAGTACATCTGATTTTAACGAATTTCCAACCATTAAAAACTCTGATGGATTAATATCTAAGTGATTTAAAAGCTTTGAATAGTTGGCCTCTTTCTTATCACTTAAAACTTCTATATGATGAAAATATTTAGTTAATCCCGATTTTTCAAGTTTACGCTCCTGATCTAACAAATCGCCTTTTGTAGCAAGAATTAAACGGTACTTTTTAGATAGTACCTCTAACACCTCTTCCACACCATCAAGCAGTTCTACAGGTTTGTTAAGCATATCTTTACCAATATTTAAAATAGCTTCAATCGTTTTTGGAGACACATCGTAGTTCGATTGCTCTAAAGCACTTTCAACCATAGACAGGACGAAAGCTTTTACACCGTAACCATAAAGTGGTAAATTATCAATCTCTTTTTTAAATAGCTCCTGATCTAATTTATTTAAGGTTTCGTACTCCGATAATAAATTGCCAAACGTTGTTTCGGCTTCTCTAAAATAGGTTTCATTTACCCAAAGAGTATCGTCGGCATCGAAGCCAATAACTTTTATGTTTTGGTAATTTACTTCCATTGTTTTTGCGCACGAGCTAAATCTTCAGGCGTATCAATTTCTACACCTTCAACATCGGTTTCTACCATTTTAATACGCTTACCATATTCTAAATAACGTAGCTGTTCTAATTTTTCCGAAGCTTCTAATGTTAGCATTGGTAAGCGGTAAAAGTCAAGAATAGCTTCTTTTCTAAAGGCATAAACTCCTTTGTGTTTATAATACTTTACATCCACCGTTTGATCTCTATGAAAAGGAATCGGGCTACGAGAAAAATATAAAGCAAAGTTAAAATGGTCTAAAACCACCTTAACAGTATTCGGGTTATTTATATCCTCTTCTTCGGTGATATGCACCATTAAAGACGCTAAATCTATTTTTTTTTCGTGATCGTCTTTAAAAACATTAATTAATTTTGACAAAGATTCTTTATCGGTAAACGGTTCATCACCCTGAACATTAATAACAATATCGATGTCCATATCTTCAACGGCTTCCGCAATTCGGTCACTTCCACACTCGTGTTCCTTTTTACTCATAATTGCCTTACCTCCATTATTTACAATTTCGTTGTAAATAATGTCACTATCGGTAACCACAAACACATCATCAAACAAACCTGTAGCCATAGTTGCTTCGTAAGTTCTAAGAATAACAGGTTTTCCTGCTAAGTCTTGCATAAGTTTACCTGGAAAACGGGAAGCACTGTAACGTGCCGGAATCATTGAAATTATCTTCATTCGTGTATTATTAATATCTGCTTTCAGAAGTTTAGTTTTTATTTATATTCTGAAATTATACGACAAAAATAGAATTTTTATTATCGATTTGAAGCTTTGGAGCGACTAAACTTTTTATAGAGTTTAAATATGAAAAACATAATTAAAATTACGAATAAAAAGGCTAACACAGGAACAAAAATAGATAGCACAGACATAACCATCGATGTGCCTGTTTCTATAGTCGAGACTACCGGATTTGCTAAACCACCTGTCGTAGCTGTAGATGCTAATCGCGTGGTTCCTGAAGAACCAGAAATCGCTGCAGCTGTTCCGCCACCAGCTATAATGGCCAATGCCCAAGTAACAACCGGGCTTAAATCGGCAACGGTTGAAAGCATCACTGCTGTTCCTGCCAAAGCTGCTAAAGGCACCGCAATACTATCTAAAGCATTATCGACATACGGAATAAAATAAGCAAAAATCTCAACAATAGTAGCAACACCTAACGTGATTATCGCTGTTGAGCTACCCACCCATTGCCAGGACTCGTTAAGCTCCCAAACGTTAAAGTAAGCCGCTACACTTAACGTAAATAAAGGTAAAAACACTCGGAAACCCACCGAAGCAGCCAAACCAACACCTAAACAAACACTAATAATGGAATCTATTGTCATAATAAAAACATATCAAAAAACTATTCCTCAAAGAAATCATCTTTAAAGCCTATAAGATACAATTTTTCTTTTGCTCGTGTTACTGCTGTATATAACCAACGTAAATAATCGGTATCAATACCATTCGGCAAATAGGGTTGTTCGACGAAAACCGTATTCCACTGACCTCCCTGCGATTTATGACAAGTAATGGCATAAGAGAATTTCACCTGTAAGGCATTAAAATGTTTACTACCTTTCACTTTTAAAAATTTTCGGTAGTTGCTAGTTTCATTTTCGAAATCCTTCATTACTTCCTGATAGAGTTTATTCGAATCTTCATAAGTCAACGATGGGCTTTCGGCTTCAATAGTATCTAGTAGTAAGACGGTTTCGATGGGTGCCATTTTAGGATAATCGACCATGCGTATTTTTACTTCCGCAAAACGGAAACCATAAAGTTCTTCGATTTTAAAAATTTCCAAAACTTCAATAATGTCACCATTAGCAATAAATCCGGCTTCGCTAGTTGGTTTCACCCAAAAATAATTATTCTTAACAACCATTAAATAATCACCGGGAGAAAGTTCGCTTTCATTAAACAAAATGCGATTTCTTATGTTCTGATTATACAAGTTAGCACGTTTATTACTACGAACGATAATCGTGGTTTCTTCATTCCCCAAATCACTATAAGCACTATTTATGGCATCCATAATTTCATGCCCGTCAATTAAACGAACAATATCCTTAAAACCATGCAAATCGAATTTAAAATAATCGTGAAATGTGCTTGCCAAAGCTTCGCGTAGTACTGTGGCATTAGCTAAAATACCTGAATCGAATTCCTGACGTACTACCTCGTCCAACTCCATTATAGTTACTTCTTTGTTATAGTTTAAGGCTAACGTATTTTCATTTAAAGCCGGACTTAAATCGAGTTTCACTGGTGGTAACTGTGCCGTATCTCCTATTAGTAACAATTTGCATTTATGTCCGGAATAGACATATTGAATTAAATCATCCAGTAAGGATCCGTTTTCAAACAATTTTGATTCTCCAGGCGTATCAGGAATCATGGAAGCTTCATCAACTATAAAAACGGTATTTTTATGCTTGTTAGGTTGTAATACAAACGATACTCCTCCGCCTTTGTCCTTTTTAGGGAAATATATCTTTTTATGAATAGTAAACGCCTCTCTTCCAGAATAATTAGATATTACTTTTGCTGCGCGACCGGTTGGTGCCATCAAAACCGAACTTTTTTTAGCCTTCCATAAATTATTTACAATAGAACCAATTATGGTTGTTTTTCCTGTTCCGGCATATCCTTTCAATAAATACAATCCGTTAGGTGAATCATCAAAAATAAATTCCGAAAGTTGCTGTAAAACAATACTCTGCTTTAGGGTTGGTTCGAAGGGGAATTGTTTTTTTACTAAAGAATAAAATTCGGATGCAGTCATTTAAGGGCGAAAAATTATAAATTATTCAAAGATAGAAATGATTTTATTCTCAATAGATTTTTACGATTAAAAAAAAATTGTAGATTTGCGAAAGACCTTTAATAACTTTTTAATTAAAAAATAACGATGTTAAAATTTATTCTTATTGCTCTTGCAGTAATTCTGCTTACAGTTGTCCTGGTTAAAGTAATTGACAAATTTGTTCCTTCAAAGCTTAAACCAGTTATTAGTATAGCACTTTGGATATTAATTATTTTTCTAGGCTATCAAACCTATATGTCAATATACACGCCGATTTTATTTAATCAAGAGAAAAATAGACGTTACGCTGAAGTAATCAAGAAATTAAATGACATTAGAGATGCTGAGTTAGCACACAAAACTGTAACAGGAAGATTTGCTGATAACTTTGATGCTTTAATCAAATTTGTTGACACAGCTGAATTCACTATTACCGAGCGTCGTGATTCGTCTGTTGTAGATGAAGAACAAACAAAACGCTACGGGGTTACCATGTTTAAAGATATTGTAGTTGTTGATACTTTAGGATATGTTCCTGTAAAAGACTCATTATTTAAAAACTCTGATCGTTACAAAACGATGATGAACGTCCCTGTTGGTGAGCCTGGAGCTAAGTTTAAATTACAAGCTGGATTTATCGAGCAAAGTAAAATTAATATTCCAGTATTCGAAGCTTCAGTTAAAAAAGACGTGATTTTATTTGACCAAGATAGAGATATGGTAATTCAAGAAAACCAGGTTATTTCGGTTGACGGTGTAAACGGAGATGCTTTAAAAGTAGGTTCTATGGAAGAAGTTAATACCGCAGGTAACTGGCCTAAAAACTATGGCGCAAGCGAATAAAGAATTATATACTTTAACAAATAAAGACCTGTCCATTCAAATCAGTTTGAGTGGACTTTCTTTTTGTATTCTACAAAGAGATACCCAAACCATTACCTTACTTTCTGAAATTAATTTTGGGAAAAAGCTAAATTATCTGGTCCTTCTCGATTATTTAAAAAAAGCCATAGAAACCACGCCAGATTTACAAGACGATTTCGATAACATTACTGTGGTTCATGATAACGATTTATCGAATTTGGTGCCCATGCCGCTTTTTGATGAAGACCATCTGGCCGATTACCTAAAGTTTAACGCTAAAATTTTAAAGTCTGATTATATTGCGACAGACGATATTGTTTTAAACGACAGCGTTAATGTGTATGTGCCTTTCATTAACATCAACAACTTTATTTACGAAACCTTTGGCGAATTCACCTTTAAACATGTCTCTTCTGTCCTTATCGAAAACATTTTACTGATTGAAAAAAATGCCGAGACACCTAAAGTTTACGCTAATATAGCCCAAGAACACTTCGAGCTTATTGTAGTTGATAAAACAAAACTCCTGCTTTACAATACCTTCGAATACAGTACTAAGGAAGACTTTATTTATTATATATTGTTTGCCACCGAACAACTTAACCTGAACCCAGAAACATTTCAATTAATATTACTTGGAGATGTCATAGAAAACGACGAGTTATACAATATGGCTTATAAATACATCCGATTTGTTAGCTTTGGCTCGAGAAACGACAATTACAACTATACCGAAGCTCCAAAAACAAATCACTCTAATTTTACTCTAATAAACAGTTTTTAATGCGCATTATATCAGGATCACTTAAGGGAAGAAAAATTATTGCTCCAAAAAAATTGCCAGTACGTCCAACAACCGATATGGCAAAGGAATCCTTATTCAATATTTTAAACAATACCTATTATTTTGATAGCATTTCAGTTTTAGATTTATTTGCCGGAACTGGTAATATTAGTTACGAATTTGCATCACGTGGTGCATCACAAATCACCTGTGTTGATCAGGATTTTGGTTGTATCCAGTTTATAAAGCAAACAGCTGAAAGCCTTAACATCTCAATTCAAACCATCAAAAGTGATGTGTTTAAATTTTTAGAAAAAGGATCAATACAAACCGATATCATTTTTGCCGATCCACCATATAACTTTCCGGTTGAAGATTTTGCTAAAATCGCTGAATTGGTTTTTGAAAACAATTTTCTTCTGGAAGAAGGTGTTTTAATAATCGAACACTCCAAACACACCGATTTATCGGAACTTAAGCACTTTAGCTATGCTAAAAACTATGGCAGTAGCGTTTTTAGTTTCTTCGAAAATGAAGTAAGTTAGTTTTTACTTCTGTAATCCTTTTTTTTTCAGTACATTAGGATAGTAATTGAGTTCCCGACTCTATCTTTACTTTTTTTGATGTAAGCTCGTTGTTGTTCTTATTTATGGTTTAAAACGCCTATTAACCAATTAAAAACCATAAATATGAAAAAACTTTTTCTAATCATGTTTACTGCGCTTTTACTAGCTGCATGTAACGACAAACCGCAACGCTATTTCGAAACTTCTCACGAAATAGACATTTTAAAATCAGGGATTAAAGCCTACGAAACACAAGATTGGACCGCCTGGAAAGCTAACTTTGCCGATACAGCCAAAATACATCACAACACCATTAAAGGATTATCACCTGAAGAAAACATGACGAATCTGCAGAATATGATTGTTAATTTTTCTTCTTACGGCTTTCAGGATAAAGGTTCTTTTTCTGAAATGGTCATTGATAAAGATAATGAAACCTGGGTAAACTATTGGGGCATCTGGAACGGTGTCTTAATGGAATCCGGTGAAAAAATCGCTCTTCCTGTACATTTAACCGCTCGGTTTATAGACAGTAAGATTGTTGAAGAATACGTCTATTACGATTCTGCACCTATTTTAAAAGCCATAGAAGCCGCTAACGCCTTATCTGACGAAGAAGTCGAGGCTGAAGCCGATATGCCCGAAGAATAATTCGTTTTTTTTCAACACAAATTCAAAACCTTACCAAATATGAAAACTACAAAACACATTTTGGTTTCATTTGTATGTCTATTTGCCTTTACAACAATAGCTTCGGCTCAAATGTATCGCATACATCAAGACAATGTGAAACCTTCTAAAGTCATGGATTACGAAAAGGTTGCCAAAGCCTTTAATGATGCATGTGTAAAACACAATGTTAAAACAAGCTGGGCAACTGCTGCCACTAACGATTTAAAATACATCTATATTTCTGAAATTGAAAATATGGCCCAATTAGACGAACGCCCTTTGGCCGAGATGGCGAAAGCTATGGGAGACGACTTTGGAAAACTATTTGACGATTTCGATAAGTGTTACGACTCCCACAGCAGTTACATTATTCATTTAGTAAAAGATTTATCCTATATGCCAGAAGGTTTTGGCATGACACAAGAAGGACAGGATTACCGTAAGTGGTTTTACATTTACTTCACCCCGCAAAACGCTAAAAAGGTTCGTGAAGGGATGGAAGCTGTAAAGAAACTTTATGAATCTAAAAATGCTAAAGAATACTATCGCGTGTATAGAAACGGGTTTGGTACTCAAGAAGATTGTTACCTAGTAGCTGTATCTTCAAAAGATGAAATAGACGGTGCGACTAAATCTAAAGAAAATGAAAAACTCCTGGGACCAGATAGCTGGGATACCTTTAAAAAAGTCATGGATTATGCGGAACGATTTGAAGAAGTTAGCGGTAAAATGCGGCCTGATTTATCTTACAATCCAAAAAAATAAGTGTTGATCCTTTTCAGTTAAAGAAAAACCCTTCCAGAATCCGGAAGGGTTTTTTATGCTTAAGTAAATCTATAAGCCGAATTCTGTACTTCTATAAATAAAAGCCCCTATCATTTATCTGAGTGTACTGTTACCAGCACACTTTAGCTGCCTACCCTCCAACAATCGAACGTGCCGCCCTCAAGCGTTGGTATACATGGCATTGCACCACATAGAGTTTACCTGATTTCACTACAGCATTACCTGTACATCCTTTCTGTTGCACTTTTCCTGACCTCTCGGTCGGTGGCCATTAACCACTATGTTGCACTACGGTGTTCGGACTTTCCTCCATTTCACACTAGTTGAAACAGCGATAAGGCGATCTACTTGCCGGCAAAAGTACAATTAATTGTTAATAACTCACGTTTAATTTTTATTAGGTTTTCTTATATTTTTAACTTGAATTTTTAACTTTGTTTATCAAAAAAAATCAATGGAACACTTTGTAGTATCAGCCCGTAAATACAGACCTCAAACGTTTAAAGACGTTGTTGGTCAACAGGCCATTACAAACACCTTGCTTAATGCCATTGATAATAACCACTTAGCGCAAGCTTTATTATTTACAGGACCACGAGGGGTTGGTAAAACCACTTGTGCTCGTATTCTGGCTAAAATGATAAATAGCGAAGGTCATGAGGTTGGAGATGAAGATTTCGCTTTTAATGTTTTTGAACTCGATGCGGCATCGAACAACTCGGTAGATGATATTAGGAGCTTAACCGATCAAGTGCGTATTCCGCCACAAGTTGGTAAATATAAAGTCTATATTATCGACGAGGTGCACATGCTTTCTCAGGCGGCATTTAATGCCTTTCTGAAGACTTTAGAAGAACCTCCTAAACATTGTATCTTCATTTTAGCGACTACAGAAAAACATAAAATCATTCCAACCATCTTATCGCGTTGTCAGATTTTCGATTTTAAGAGAATCACCGTGAAAGATGCTAAGGAATATTTAAAATACATCGCCGAAGAACAGGGTGTAAAAGCTGATGACGATGCGCTTCACATAATAGCACAAAAAGCTGATGGTGCCATGCGTGACGCCTTATCGATTTTCGATCGCGTTGTAAGTTTTTCAGGAAAGGATTTAACCCGACAAGCGGTAACCGAGAATTTAAACGTACTGGATTACGAAACCTATTTCACCAGTACCGATTTAATTTTAGAGAACAACATTCCTGAATTATTACTGCAATTCAACAACACCTTATCAAAAGGCTTTGACGGACATCATTACATTGCTGGTTTGGCTTCTCACTTTAGAGATTTATTAGTGAGCAAGACACCACAAACTATTGAATTATTGGAGGTTGGTGAAGAAACGAAAAAGAAATATTTAGAACAGTCGCAAAAAGCGTCACAGGCCTTTTTACTTCAAGGCATTAATCTCGCCAACGACTGCGATTTAAAATACAAAACCAGTAAGAATCAACGCTTACTGATTGAATTATGCCTTATGCAGCTTGCCTCTATCACTTTTGATGGAGAAAAAAAAAATAGCAGACATTACATAATTCCGGCTTCATTCTTCAAAAAGAAAGGCATTTCTCCAGTTCCTGTTACAGTTCCTGAAACAACTCCAACTGTAGAAACTTCAGAAACCAAAAAGCAGACCCCTACTAATACCTTTCAGGCTCCGCATCCGGTTAAAATAGACCTGAAAAGCGACAATAAGCGTAAATCTGGTTTATCACTTGCCAGCTTACGGGTTAAAAAAGAGCACCAAATCAAACAAATGGAAGTCGTGGTTGATGAAGAAAATCTGCCAACAGAACCATTTACCGAACAAGACTTGATTTTCTATTGGAATGAATATACAGCTACAATTAGTAGTAAAGGTCAATACAATCTAGCTTCAATTTTAGCTATGGATGTTCCTAAAGTTAAAGGCACTACAGTTCATTTAGAATATCCTGCTGAAACCAACAAAGTTGAAGTCGAACGTAATCAATACGAGCTTTTGGCGTATATTAGAAAAGCTTTAAACAATTACGATATTAGTTTATCAATCGATGTTAATGAAGTTAAACAAAAGCAATACGCTTATACGCCTATTGAGAAATTTGAAAAGCTAAGAGAAAAAAATGCAAATATTGACATTTTAAGAAAAACGTTCGATTTAGATATTTAATACTTTCATCATGAAAAAATTAATTTACCTAACACTACTTATCATTGCCTTTGTGAGTTGTGATGGCCGAGACCGCGCTTACATGTCTAACGAAGCTATTTTAAAAGAAGATAACTTATTCAAAGCCTTTAGTCAAGAATTGCATTTTATACCTGAAGCGCCTGTAGAAATTGTTACAGATACTTTATTAAGCTCCGGTTTTCACGTCAAAATCAATTATCATTCCACAGACAATAATCCGGTTGTTTATTCGAAAAGAAACAAGCACGATTCCATTAACTATTCGCATTATAAAAACTTTGAAGCCAATATTGTGATTTCAAAAAATGAAAAGTCCATTGTTAACTCAAGCTTGAACAAAACTCTTTTCAATACTTTTGAGAATGCCGACTTTTGGGATAAAGCGATTATGCAATACGTGTGGATAAACCAAGAAGCTTCTGCAGACAATTATATTCAGATACATACCGCTTTTCATATACCGGAAACCGAAATTTACAAAGATTTTATTTTGAATATTGATGAAAACGGAGCCTTAGAGATTAAAGAATATAACATGACACCAAAAACGATATAACATGTTAGGATTAAAATTACCAACAGACCCGCGTTGGGTAAATATTGTAGAAAAAAACATTAAAGAAATACTTACCGATCATGCCTTTTGTGAGCAAAAGGCAACAAGTACAGCCATATCGTTAATTGTTAGTTTTCCAGAGTACACCGAACTCGTTCAGGAAATGACCGCTTTGGTAAAAGAGGAAATCAGCCATTTTAAAATGGTGCACGATAAAATTATTGAACGCGGTTGGACATTAGGTCGCGACCGTCGTGATGATTATGTTATTGAACTGATGAAATTCTTCCCTAAAGGTGGAAGCAGAACGACGCAATTGGTTCACAGACTACTTTACGCGGCTTTAATTGAAGCCAGAAGCTGTGAACGTTTCAGGTTATTATCGGAAGAACTGGAAGATCAGGAACTGGCTAAGTTTTACAGAAACTTAATGGTTAGTGAAGCCAACCATTATACCATGTTTTTAGGTTTTGCCCGCAAATATGGAGAAAAAAAAGAAGTTGATACCAAATGGCAGCAACTTCTGGAATATGAAGCCAAAATTATGTCGAATTTAGGCAAATCTGAAACCATACACGGTTAGAACTTATAACCGATACCTATTTGAATGTTGGTGTTTTTTGCTTCAGCATTTATATCGTCATCAAACACATTTGAGAATCCATAAGTATATCGTACATCTGCAAATAAGGTGTACGATATTTTATATTGTAAACCTGCTACTCCTGAGTAAGCAAAGTTTTTCATCATATCTTCTTCCTTATGTACTTTTATACCAACCTGAGGCGCCACACCAAAGTGAATTTTCTCAGCTAGTCTAAATTTTAAGAAGATTGGCATTTGAATATAGTCTAAGTTTAAAGTTTCATCCTTAGCGCCTTCAGCAGAAAACTGAATCTCTGGCACTAACGAAAATCCTTTTGAAAATGCGATATCACTAAAAGCACCAAAATAAAAACTGTTTCTGTGCTTATTTTCCATGAATGGTGTATCCTTAAAATCCAGGTTAGATATATTATATCCACCTCTTACACCAAATTTTACATCTTGTGAAAATCCATAAAAGGAAGCCCCCAAAAGCATTGTAAGTAGTATTTTTTTCATAATAAATGGGTTTAGCTTGTAAAGTTTCTGCTTTACATTACAGTACCACGAATATATATGATAAACATAAAATCTTACAATTTTAAAAGGTGAAGTGCATAATTTTACTGTGTATTGCTTGAAACGGTATCGTAGTATATACTTTTTATAATACCGTCGGCCAAACCAATCTTAGGAACATAGATGTTTTTAGCGCCACTCCACTTCATTGACGATAAATAAATACGCATCGCAGGTATAATAACGTCTGCCCGGTCTTGGTTTAAATCTAATTCTGAAATACGTTCTTCATATGAATAGCTCTGTAGCGTATTATAATATGATGTTAAGTAAAAATATGAAAGCGGCTTGCCCATGGCTTTACCGGATATTTTAAAAATCTTATTGATGTTACCACCAGATCCTAAAACTGAAATCATATCATACGGACTTGTATTGATTTTTATCCAGTTTTCTAAATCCTGCCATGTTTCTTTAGACACCATATCGTTTAGTAAACGTACTGTACCTATTTTGAATGAACGTGAGGTTACCTGTACTCCTTCATGAATCACCGTAAATTCGGTACTACCACCACCCACATCGACATACAAATAAGTTTTACTTTCATCGATGTATGAATTTAAATCGGTTGCTGCAATAATAGCCGCTTCCTCTTCCCCATCAATAATATCTATTTTTATACCAGACTGCTGTGCTATAGCATCAACAATTTTTCTACCGTTGTTCGATTCTCGCATCGCCGATGTTGCACAGGCTTTATACTTTACTACTTTATGTGATTTCATAAGTAGTTTAAACGCCAGCATGGTGTCGAGCATGCGCTGGGTGTTTTCTTTTGAAATTCTTTGATTAACGAATACATCGGCTCCCAGACGAATAGGCACACGTACCAACGAGTTCTTTTTAAACTTCACTGGTTTTCCTTCGCGTTCAATGATGTTTGAAATAAGTAATCTTACCGCATTGGACCCTATATCTATCGCCGCGTATTTTTTTATTGAAAGCATATTAGTTTTTCATTTTATCTACATAATACTGGTAAGTGGCAAATTGCGATCTTACCTTTTCCTTGTCATTAACTCGATATTTATTTTCCTGTGAGTCACAAATAATGCGAGCTTTTACATTATCGTTCCAAGAAATATTAAAGGTATCGATTATTTCTCTTTTAATATCTTCATCATAAATCGGGCAACTCACTTCTACTCGATTATCAATATTTCTGGTCATCCAGTCAGCTGAAGAAATATAAACTTTAGGATCGCCGTCATTTCCGAAGATATAAACTCTAGGGTGTTCTAAAAATTTATCGACAATACTAATCGCTTCGATGTTTTCGCTCATACCTTCCACGCCTGGAATTAAACAGCAAATACCTCGAACAATAATCTGGATTTTCACCCCAGCATTACTTGCTTCGTAAAGCTTATCTACCATATCGTAACTCGAAATACTATTCATTTTAAGTCTGATATATCCCGGTTTACCTTGCTTCACATTGGCTATTTCTTTATCAATTAATTTGAAAATGGCCTTTTTCGTGTAGTGTGGTGAAGTAATCAAATGTTTGTATCTGAAAATCTTATAGTTCGTTTCAAAAAAACTAAAGATTTTATTTACATCTTTTAAAATACGCTGATCGGAAGTCAACAAGGTGTAATCAGTATAAATCTTAGCGGTAGATTCGTTAAAGTTTCCGGTACTAATAAACCCATAACGTCTTATTTTTTTACCTTCTTCACGTTCAATCACACACATTTTACTGTGTACTTTTAACCCTTGGACGCCGAATATTAAATTGATACCTTCATCTTCCATTTGCTGAGCATAAGCAATATTTGCCTGCTCATCAAATCGCGCCCTAAGCTCAATAGCCACCGTTACCGATTTCCCGTTAATTGCCGCATTGATTAATGAACTGGCAATATGTGAAATTTCAGCTAAACGATAAATGGTTATTCGAATGGTTTTCACACTTGGATCCAGTGCTGCTTCACGTAAAAGTTTAACGACATATGAAAAGGTTTGATACGGCGCATAGATTAAATAGTCCTTCTTTTTAATCGCCTTGAAAATACTTTCTTCAAGACTTAAACCTTTAACTGGTAAAGCTTCAATTTTATCATACATTAAATCGGTGCGTCCCAAACTAGGAAAACTCATGTAATCGCGTCGGTTATGATAACGACCACCAGGAATAATACTATCGGTATTATCAATACCCATTTTAGACATTAAATAATCGAGGGTCTCCTGATGAATGGTTTTATCGTAAACAAATCGAACCGGATCCCCTATTTTTCGATGCTTTACACTATCGGAAACTTTTTCAATAAAACTTTTACTTAAATCGCTGTCGAAATCCAGCTCGCCATCACGAGTAATCTTAATCATGTGAGCTGAAATTTCTTTGTAATCAAAAATATTGAAGATATCCTTTAAGCAGTAACGCAACATATCATCAATCATGATAATGTAACTCTTATCCCCTTGTTTTGGTAATTCGATAAACCGGTTAACAGACTTTGGAATTTCAATTAAAGCAAACTGTTTTTGATTGTTTGCCATAATCATTCGTACGGCAAGATAAGCAGCACTATCTTTAAGATTCGGCAAAACCACCAAATCATTAAGAATTATGGTGACTAACGCAGGACTAACTTTCCGAAGAAAATAGCGTCTTATAAATTCGCTTTGCAATTCGTCGATCTGGGTTTCATTAATGATATGGATGTCTTCATCTTCCAGACGCTGCTGAATCATATCAAGAATTTCTAAACTCTCGCTTTGTTGTTTAATTACAATCTGCGTAATGATTTCCAGTAGTTCCTCAGCTCGAATACCTCCTAACTCATTTTTACCAGCTTTACCAGCATCGACAATACGTTTTACGGTGGCATAACGCACTTTAAAGAATTCATCTAAATTGTTTGAAAAAATCCCTAAGAATCTTAAACGTTCAATTAACGGTACCGATTCGTCTTCTGCTTCCTGTAAAACCCGTGCATTAAATTGTAACCAGCTTATTTCTCTGTTAATGTAGCTATTTGTATGTACTTCGGGTTTGGTCATGCTCATGGATTCGTTTTATTGGTATTTAGGCAAATATATTCTATTTGCAGGACATAATAATGAATTAAAATTTATGCTATTTTAATCATTTTTTAAATCTCTAGGAAATAAAGTTAACACAGTTTTTCCTTTATTCAAATCTTTCCAATCGGTAATATTAAACTCTATAATAACCACGCCGCTAGTTGGTACATTATCAATAAACTGATTTCCATAGGTGTTTACAAAATCGGTCACCGCATGATTGTGTCCAAAAACCATCAACGTATTTACACTATTGTCGCATGATTTTATAACACGTGTTAAATCTCGACCATCAAAATCATACAATTCATACATATACTTTAAATTTTTATCGATCAAATTCAAATTTGAAATAAAGATTTTTGACGTCTGAGTGGTACGCGTTGAATCGCTGGAAAGGATTAAATCTATTGATCTTGTGTCAATTTTTAAATGCTTCGATAAAAGGTTGGCATCATTGATGCCACGCTGATTTAGCGGGCGTTCATGGTCGATGACATTAAACTCCCACGAGGACTTTGCATGTCTTATTATTATAATTTTTTTCATAATTTCGATGAAAAGCATTTTTCATCGTTAAAATGTTGTTTTTGTCGATGAAATTCACTTTATTTGTTGTATTAATAATGAATTAAATGTAATTATAGAATATAAGTAAAGCTATTATCAATTCTCGACAATAACAAATTAACATATGTAAATTCATGCTATCGCTAAAAAAACACATAAACTCGATTAACTGTTTTTACTGTACGGTTTATCGTTTTTTTGAGGTGTTTAACATTTTTTTTTGATAAAGCAGTGTTCTGTATGTTCATTTGTTGTGTAGAATAAATAAAATGACCCCAAATCTAATATCTCTTGCAAGTCTTAGTGTAAACAATAGCACTCTTCCCTCACTACTTTAAGAAAATTAGATTATAAAAAATTAGTAAGATAATTTTATATACATACCTAAATACTATTCAAACTGATGTTAACCAATTATTGGCTTATGAAAACAAGTACTTTTAAAGCAAACTTGTTAAAAATATTAACTTGTTTCTTATTTTTAACAAGCTTAAGTAATTTCGCGCAAGACCCATTAGATTGTATACAGTTTAATGACTGTCCTCAATCTGATATCACAATTTGTGCAGATACTTACAATCCTGCTAACTCTTCTGAATGGGGAGCTATTTTACAATCATGGACTGTCCCTACTGCAGGGCAAACATGTATAGACAATGGCTCAAATGGAAAAGCATTCTTTATGGACTTTACATTAAATGAAGCTTTGTTAGGTAAAGATTGTTGGAATTTCAATTATGTACAGCGTGTTGGTACAGGTGGAGGGTATGTTAAATTATTCTCTAGTTCTAACGGACCTAAGTCTTACATTACAACCCCATATTTATATCTCGACACTAGTGATACTGCTGATATTGTAGTAACATATACAGATGGTAATTATACATTGAATGTTTATTATATTGATGATGAAGGAAATCAATCAACAGTTCAAGATTCATATAATTTTTCTCCTTCCATAACACCAGGTACTTACCCCATATCTCTTGACATTAATGTTACTGAACCAGGATCTTATAGAGTTAAATACGAATTTGTTTATACTAATACCAAACCATCAGGAAATAACTTAGCTGATAAAATTGGAATTGACGGAGTTATAGTTGATGGTGATTGTACTTCGGGTATTGAATTTACTGTTTCCGGTCCTGAACCTCCACAATTTTTACCTGTAGGTGATCACACTTTAGTCTATACAGCTACCTATACCGGCCCTGATGGAACAATATATACAGACACATGTAGTTTAACTGTCCATGTTATAGATACTGCTCCGGTTATTCAATGTCCTGATCCCATTACAACAAATGCAGATCCTAACTTATGTGCCGCTACTGTTACAATTCCTACACCTACAGCTACGGATACCAATTGTTATGGAACTGACTTAACTGCAAATCTAACTTTTACTGCCACACGAAGTGATGGTTTATCCATTTCTGATACTTATCCTGTTGGTGTTACTACCATTACGCATACCGCAACAGATGACAACGGAAATACAGACACTTGTCAACAAACGGTGACAGTTTCTGGAGCAACAAATCCTTTATTTGATAGCACCCCTGCATTTATAAGCGATGTTAATTGTAATGATAATCTCCCTGTCCAGGAAATACTGACAGCTCATGATTGTAATGGACCTGTAACCGTTATTCCTAGTATTGATGCATACACAGAGGATCGTTGTAATGGATATGAAATTACCTACAGATGGACAGCTGGCACTACAGTTATTACAAGAAGTTTCAATGTTTCGCCTGATACAGAGGCCGCTACTGGCTTTGCTCCAATTGGCATCTCTAATTTGGATTTTTGTGCCAATGAAATAGCAATTAATAACTATGCACCGACATCAACGGATATAACCAATATAGAAAATGCCTACACAGACACTTGTGGAAATGTGACCGCATCTTTCGCAGGACAATCACTTTTGGGTAATGATTGCAGTTGGTCTTTAACTCGTAGATATAAAATTTCAGATGGCTGTCCAAATAATGACTTTGAAATCGAAATCATCTACTCTGGTGGGGATAAAACAGCACCTAGCTTAACCGGTTCTATTCCTGCAGGTGCTACTAATCAAGACCTTTGTTT
>NZ_JACVXC010000002.1:50022-158526 GCF_014596935.1 Aestuariibaculum suncheonense
TACTCTGGTGGGGATAAAACAGCACCTAGCTTAACCGGTTCTATTCCTGCAGGTGCTACTAATCAAGACCTTTGTTTTAGTGCTATCCCTGTTGGACCGTCGGAAGCTGACATCGCTGCGCTATACACGGATAACTGTGGTGGTGATATCACTGTAGTGAAATCCGGCACTCCGTCTGGTGATGACTGTTCTTGGAATGTAACTTACACATATACCGTTGAAGATAAATGTGGAAATGCTATCGCTAACCCAGTAGAAATAACTTACTCTGGTGGGGATAAAACAGCACCTAGCTTAACCGGTTCTATTCCTGCAGGTGCTACTAATCAAGACCTTTGTTTTAGTGCTATCCCTGTTGGACCGTCGGAAGCTGACATCGCTGCGCTATACACGGATAACTGTGGTGGTGATATCACTGTAGTGAAATCCGGCACTCCGTCTGGTGATGACTGTTCTTGGAATGTAACTTACACATATACCGTTGAAGATAAATGTGGAAATGCTATCGCTAACCCAGTAGAAATAACTTACTCTGGTGGGGATAAAACACCTCCTGCTATAGACAACTCTAATATTGCTGATATAAATATTGAGTGTGCTGTTGATGATCCACAAAAATTAACCGATTGGTTAAATAATCATGCGGGAGCAACAGCAAGCGATAATTGCGGTGATGTGACATGGACAAATAATTATGGACAAGATACAAGTGTTAAATGTAAAGAAGGAAAAGGTGTTACAATAACATTTACTGCTACAGATGCTTGTGGTAACTCATCAGAAACAACTGCAATTTATCACATTCAAGATAATATTGCTCCAAACTTAACAACAACAGCATCAGATTATGTTGCAGAGTGTGATGGTTCTGGAAACACTCAAGAATTAAATAATTGGTTAGCTTCTAATGGGGGTGCTATGGCTACAGATGACTGTTCATCAATTAGCTGGTCTAACAACTTCACATCTTTAAGTGATGATTGTGGAAATACTGGCTCAGCTACAGTAATTTTCACAGTAACAGATGCCTGTGGAAATTTTACTGAGACAACTGCAACTTTCACTATTCAAGATACTACAGCGCCAACATTCGTAGAAGCGCTACCTGCTGATGCCACTGTAGAATGTGATGCTGTACCAACAGCTGAAACACTTACTGCTGATGATAACTGTGGTACTGCTAATGTGACTTTCAATGAAGTGAGAACTGATGGTGATTGTCCTTCTAGCTACACGTTAGCTCGTACCTGGACAGCTACGGATGAATGTGGATTAGAAATAGTACATACCCAAACTATTACAGTTCAAGATACTACAGCGCCAACATTCGTAGAAGCGCTACCTGCTGATGCCACTGTAGAATGTGATGCTGTACCAACAGCTGAAACACTTACTGCTGATGATAACTGTGGTACTGCTAATGTGACTTTCAATGAAGTGAGAACTGATGGTGATTGTCCTTCTAGCTACACGTTAGCTCGTACCTGGACAGCTACGGATGAATGTGGATTAGAAATAGTACATACCCAAACTATTACAGTTCAAGATACTACAGCGCCAACCTTTGTTGAATCATTACCAACAGATATAACTGTGGAATGTGACGCAGTTCCAACTATTGATGACGTTGTACTTACGGCTGATGATAATTGCGGTACGGCTACTGTTGCTGTTGAAGATGTTAGAACAGACGGTTCTTGTACTTCTAGCTACTCTATCGCTCGTACTTGGACTGCTACTGATGCTTGTGGAAACACGGTTTCACACACGCAAAACATCACCGTTCAGGATACAAAAGCACCAGTGAGTATTACAAATTACGAAGAAGTTGTTAGTGTAACGTCTTTAGATATTCCTGATGCACCAGAATTAGAGTTTACGGATTGTTCAGAATACACTGTTGAATTTACTGAAGAAAATACTTTCGTAGACAATCAGTTTGTAGATTATCAAATTACAAGAACCTGGACAGCAACTGATGCTTGTGGTAACGAATCGGTTTACACACAAACAGTCTTAATTGCAATTCAAACCGTAACAACAAGAACAACTGCCAGTCCAATATGTTATGATGAAGGTGCCGTAGACTTGAAAGATGTCATACGAGATTTATTGCCAAACGACGTTAACCTACAAGGAGTATGGGAATTTATTTCTGGATCTAACGTAGCTACCTTAATCGGTTCTATATTCGACCCAACTAAGTTAAAACTTGGAGAAGATTTTCAACCAGGAGAAGTATTAGAATTCTTAGTTAAGTATAAAACAACCAGAAATGGATCAGTATACGAAGCAGAGCTAGAGCTTTCTGTAAATTCAGACTGTGTTGTTTTGCCTTGTGGAGAAAATGATATTGAGATTTCTAAAGCGGTAACACCAAATGGAGACTCTTATAACGAATCGTTTGATATTAAAGGTATTGAATTATGTGGATTTGTTGCAGACGTTAAAATATTCAATCGTTGGGGAGCTTTAATTTACGAATCCAGCAACTATACCCTTGGTGAAAATATGGGAGATTGGAGAGGTAATTCTAATAAATCATCTTTCGGATCTGCCGGACAAGTACCAAACGGAACCTATTATTATATCATAACATTAAAAGACAGTGGATTGGCACCATTTACAGGACCAGTTTATTTAGGAACTAAATAAAATTCTTAACCTATGAAACTTTTTAAACATTACATAATCGCTATTGCATTATTAAGCTGTACGGTTGGACTTGCACAACAATTACCGCAGTTCACACAGTACATGTATAATACAATATCTGTTAACCCGGCTTATGCTGGTAGTAGAGAAGCCTTGAGCATTGTTGGATTGCACAGAAGCCAGTGGGTTGGTTTTAAAGGTGGTCCTATTACACAAACGTTGTCTATTCATAGTCCGTTAAGAAATGACCGAATTGGTCTAGGTCTGTCGTTTATGGAAGACGATTTAGGTCCTGAAAACTTCACTTATCTTTACGGTGACTTCTCCTATGCCATTCCAACCGGACAAACAGGAAAACTGGCTTTCGGTATTAAAGGAGGTTTTACCCAGTATAGCTTAGATTCTGAATTTTTAAACGATCCCAGTGTTGCTGAAGACACCTACTTTAAAGGCTTTTCTAACCGCTGGTCACCAAATATTGGTTTAGGAGTTTACTGGAGTACTAACAAATGGTACTTAGGATTATCAACGCCTAGAGTGTTAAACACCGATAGAAACACCGAAGAAGGTTATGAAGCATTAGAACGTTTGAGTTATTATTTTACTGGTGGATATGTTTTCAATCTTTCTGATAAGGTTAAATTCAAGCCTGCATACTTAATTAAAGCAACAAACGGTGCCCCATTATCATACGATCTTACAGCTAACTTCTTATTCAACGAGAAGTTCTGGCTTGGTGGTTCATATAGAATTAACGAACAAACCGCAGCTATTGGAGGTATTGTAGATTTTCAAATTTCAAGACAACTACGTATAGGTTATGCTTACGAGAAAGCCATTTCAGATATTGCGGACTATACGACAGGAACGCATGAAATCCTGCTTATTTACGAATTCAAATTCTTAAGTACTAAACTAAAATCACCTAGATACTTCTAATACCCTAAGATATGAAGATTAAAAATTACATTTTAGTATTCGCTGCATTGCTTTTAACCGTAACTGTGTTCGCACAGCAGGGAAAACAAAATAAGGCAGACACACTATTCAATAAATTTTCTTTTGTAAAAGCGGCAGAAGTTTATAAAGAACTCATTGCTAAAGATTACAATAAAGATTATGCGACCAGAAAGCTGGCAGATTGTTATGCACTTTTAAGAGATCCGAAAAACGCTTCTAAATATTACAAAAAAGCTGTTGAGCAAGATAATGTACCTATTGAGTATTATTACAGCTATGCACAATCGCTACGTGGTATTAAAAATTATAAAGAATCTGAAAAATGGTTACAACGCTATAAAGATTCTGGCGGGGTTGTAAATAACAACGACTTTTCTAAAGACGCGAACTTTATAACCAACGTATTTAACGCCAAACAACAATATTTCTTAGATAAGTTCGATTTCAATTCAGAGTACAGCGATTTTGGAGCTTACGAACACGATGGTAAAATCTATTTCTGTTCTACCAGAGATGCTGGAGTTGCGATTAAGCGTTTATATGGTTGGAACGAACAACCGTTCTTAGATGTGTATGTTACCGAAAAAGATTCTAAAGAAGAAGTTGATCATACCAAAAAGTTACAAGGAGACATTAATACCATTTTCCACGATGGCCCAGTGACCATTACCAAAGATGGAAAATACATGTACTTCTCCAGAAACAACTTTAAAGACAATGTAGAGAATAAAGACGATAAGGGGCTTACCAATATGAAGATTTATCGTGCAACATTCAGAGACAGTATCTGGACAGATGTTGAAGATTTATCAATTAATAGTGATAAATTTTCAACACAACATGCAGCTTTAAACAGCGATGATACCAAACTTTACTTTGCGTCGGACCGACCAGGTGGTTTTGGAGGATCAGACATTTATGTGGTTGATATTTCTGCCGATGGCGTGTTAGGTGAACCTAAAAATTTAGGAAACGTTGTTAATACTAATGGCGCTGAGGGATTCCCTTTTATAAACAATGAAGGGACCCTATTCTTCTCTTCCGATGGTCATGTTGGCTTAGGTTTGTTAGATGTTTTTGCTACTGTTAATAATGAAAACGATATTATCATTGATGTCATTAACTTAGGAACTCCTGTTAACTCTAACAAAGACGATTTCTCATTTACCATGAGTACTAGTGGAACTGCTGGATATTTCGCTTCAAACAGAGCCGGAGGAAAAGGTGATGACGATATTTATGCCTATAACAGAATACCACCTTTAAAAGTGGAAGGGGTTGTTTCAGATGCTATTAATGGTAATCCTATTGCTAATTCAACCATCAAATTATACGATGAAAAAGGTGGCCAAATTGCCTATATGGAAACCGATGATAAAGGCTACTACTCTATCAATATAGACAGAAATCAAGATTACAAAATTGTTGGAAGTCATGAAAAATACATAGAAGATTACAGAACATTTACTTCTAAAAATATTAAAACCGAACTTACGACAATCACAGCAAACTTATTATTAAATCCTGTTGAAGATGTTGTTACGCTTGCCGAGTTAAATACCATTTACTTCGACTTTGACAAGTTTAACATCAGACCAGATGCGGCTCAGGAATTAGATAAGATTGTAGATTTAATGGTAAACCAATATCCTGATATGGTAATTAGAATAGAATCGCATACCGATTCCAGAGGTTCACTATCTTACAATGATAAATTATCGATAGACAGAGCAAATTCTACTTATGAATATTTAATTTCTCATGGTGTTGCTCCAGAACGAATTACTGCTCACGAAGGATTTGGTGAACGAAGATTAACTAATGGATGTGACGGTAGTGAAGATTGTGAAGAACAGGCACACCAGTTAAACAGACGTACACAATTTATCGTTATAAAAATGGAATAACGACTAAAGATAAATCAAGCTAAATTCAATAGTACAAAACCCACTTAGGAGAAATCTTAAGTGGGTTTTTAATTTTTAGTCTATTGGTCTGAACTTTGTCATGACCAGATTTCTTGTAACAATAACAAACTACTTTACGTTTATAAAGATGAGTTAGTAAATAGTTTACTATCAAAACGAATTTTAATAATTAAGCTGATGCTAGATAAGGATAATGAACCATCTCTATTGCTTGAAAAAATGTTATTTTTTGAATTAACAAATAAACAGTTTTCAAAATTTCCTAATTCAGAATATTATGCAACATACAATATCTTAAAAGAAGAATTTAAAGATTTAATTGATTACCATATCTCTAAATAAATTCATAGAATTTGGGCTTGTATAAATACAACTTATCCCAATACCGACAAAAGGTCTAACGTAAGAAGTATAAGCAATTATAATAATGTAATCCAATCTGTTTCTCCAATAATTATAAAAGTAAGTAAAGACTTTAATATAACCTTAAAAAATGAAATAACTGAAGCGATTAAAAACGCTATGGGAAATATTTTAGGTCAGGATTATTTGGATAAATTTTTAAAAAAGATTCAAATAAACAACGATTATCAAACTAGTTTTAAATGATATTCTTAAAACAAAAAAGCCTCCCCTACCAAGGGAGGCTCATACCTAAAGCTAAATTCAATAACAATTAAGTTATCAAGATATAACCAATTATAAATAAAAGGTTATGTTGTAATTGCTATCAAAATGAGACTAGCAAATAATTATTTTTTTATGAAGATATTGGTGTAATACCATCTACCTTCAGCATTAACTTCGGCAGAAATGTCGAAGTTGGTAAAATCACCTTCTATGGTAGCGCGGTGCCCTTCGCTATTAAGCCATGCCTTAACTACCGATTCTGCAGAACTGTAACCATAAGCTACATTTTCAGAAACTTTAGATGCCCCAGCATTGGCTTTTAAGTATTCACTACGCTTGAAAAAATTAGCATGTGATACTTCATTATTATCTACCATATAGTCGGTGTGTGTGTAAGCAACAGATTTTACTATTGCCATATCTGATAACGGACTTAATCCTAATGATGATCGATGTTCGTTTAGAAGCTCTAAAATTTCAACTTCTATAGATTTGTCTTCTAAAATAATAAGACTAAACTCTTCTCCTACTGTTTGATCTTCCAGGCTATCTGTAGTGCAGGAGAACGCAAGTAGAGCCAGAAGTGCCAAGAATGGCAGCTTGTTGAATAACTTCATGGTTAAGTAAATTTAGATTTGGTATTGTAAATTTAGCAGCCTAACCCGAAGCGAGTGTTAAGAAAATGTTAAAATCGATTAACAGGATGTAATTAATCGTTAATTAATGTATTTCATCGATTATTTTAATACAGAGAAGGGAAAAACATGTATTTCAACAGCAAAACTACGGAGATAATCGATCAATCTTCCAGTTGTAATCCGGTTGTAAGGCATACCGAATTCTATCGTGTAGTCTGTTTGCTCTTCCCTGCCAGAATTCAATCTCCACAGGCTTAACGATATAACCTCCCCAATGCTTTGGTCGGACAATTTCCTTGCCTTCTAATTCCTGCTCTAAAGCGTGAAGTTTATTTTCTAAGGCTTCCCTGCTCTCTATAACGTCACTTTGATTCGATGCTATAGCTCCCAATTGACTACCTCGAGGTCTGGACTCAAAATAACCATCACTTAAATTCTCAGCAATCTTTTCGGCTTTACCTTTAATAATTACTTGGCGCTCGGCACCATGCCAAAAGAACGATAAGCAAACATTTGGGTTATACGCAATGGCTTTCCCTTTTTCGCTGTTGTAGTTCGTGTAAAATATAAAACCCTCGTAAGTGTATCGCTTAAGTAATACCACGCGGCTTTTTGGAAACCCATCAAGTCCTATGGTAGAAACGGTCATCGCATTGGTTTCATCTTGTACAAAAAACTGATCGACTTCATAAAACCATTTTTGGAATAATTCCATTGGGTTTTCAGGTGCATCTTGTAATAATAGCTCTCCTTTTTCGTAAGATTTTCTGTAGTTACTTAAGTCTTTTTCCATAGCAATTTAAAATTATTCAAAATTAAATATTTCTTTTATTCCTTAATGGAATATTTCTTCTAAATTAGTGCCTCCCTAAACGATTAATATGACATTTGAGAATTTAGCCTACTACGATAGTAAGCAATTCTTTAAATTAGAAAAACCATTTGGAGTCTTTTATTTTGGAGAGAAATTTGTTCTCTCTGAACTTAATGAAGGTGTACACTTTGATTGGCCAATGGTTGAAAATTTAATTAATGATATAATAGCATTTTACGGATCTGATGCTAAATTAGCTTACATATCCAACCGTATTTACTCTTATTCCAGAGACCCACATAATTGGAATAAATTATCTAAATATAATATAATTGTTGCGAGTGCTGTTGTCATTTATAACGATATGGCCTACATGAATGCTACATTAGAAAAGCGCTTTTCGAAAGAAAGTATAAAACGTTGTACTTCGTTAAGCGAAGCAATTGAATGGGTGTTCGATTTAAAAGAATTTAACTAAAATCGAACACTTTTCCATCCTGACATAATCTCACAGGTTTAAAGACCTCCTGAGCCTCTTCTTTAAAAGGTTTTAAGCTATCGTAACGCGTTGAATAATGTCCTAACAATAGTACGCCTGCATTCGCTTTTTTTGCTATTGTAGCAGCTTCTTTTGCCGTGGAGTGTTTTGTTGGTAGCGCCAAATGACTGTGCTTTTCTAAAAAGGTGGATTCGTGGTATAATACATCAACATCTTTAATAATAGGCACAATATCTTCCTTGTACATGGTATCGCTGCAAAATGCATAGCTTTTGGCCTTTTTACCTGGTCGCGTTACTTTCTCATTAGCAATTAATACGCCATCTTCATTCAGCACATCAAAGCCTTGTTGTAATTTTCGATAATAGGCAACATCAATATTCGCTTCTTCCACCAAATTCATATCGAGTTTTCGGTTGCCTTCTTTTTCCTTGAATAAATACCCGTTTGTATAAACACGATGGTTTAAAGGAATGGTATGCACTTCTACAACATCATCTTCAAAAATCAATTGAGATTCGGTAGATGTCAATTCATGAAAAATAAGCTTATAATTCGTCCAGGAATCTGACAGTTTCATTTGAAGGGTAATGACTTCCTTAATTCCTTTTGGTCCGTAGATATGTAAATCGGTTTCGCGAGTTAGCAATCGAAACGTAGAAATAAGTCCGACAAGTCCAAAAAAATGATCGCCATGTAAATGCGAAATAAAGATGTGCTTAATGCGGTTAAACTTTATTTTATGCTTTCGTAATTCAACTTGAGTTCCTTCACCACAGTCTATTAAAAACATGTGGTTATTGATTTCTAAAACTTGCGATGTGGTATTGGTTAAAGCTCTTGGTGTAGCACTGTAACATCCTAAAATGGTGAGCTTCATGTATTATGGGGTTTTATAATTAATAGAATCTATTACTGTAAATTTACTTTTAAAGGTAAACGCATAAGGCGTTTCTCCATGTGAATTTAAGTAATCTAAGCGAATTTTCGCGTCTTCTAAAGTAGGTTTATAGCCAACAGGTACATACCAAAAGGCCATGTGCTTCATTTGCACCTTGTTAAACCACTCTTTTTTTCTTTTGAAAACCTCGATGTGATTGGAGTTATAAATATAATTGAAAAGCGCTTCTAAATTTTCCCAAACGGAAATATTAACCAAGAGATTTTCTTCTTTAAAAATAGACAAGGCTTCATCCTTATCTTCATCTTTAAAACGCCAGACAAAGCCATGACTGTTATCTGCCACAGCATTAATCCGGTCGACATTATTTATGAAATCCTGCATAACAAGATCACCAAGCGGCGCTAAACCTTTGGCGATATTAACCTGCGCAAGATGGTAAGAATTCATTTTTAAAACCCTAAATCGCGTTCCATCTCCTCCATTTCAATAATATCGTAAGCCTCTTGGGTAGTTGGCACCACTACGATTTCATCTGGAGTTTTGTCTACATCAATTTTATCGGTAACAATAACAAATGATTGTTTAGAACCGCGATGGGTATTTGAAATTTCTAAAAATTCAACTATATCCTGAACACTAAGTGGTTTTAAAGAAGTTAAAACAACTATAATATTATTGTTTTTAAACTTAGGATATAAGGCCTGTATTTTTTTCACTAACTCCGGAAGCGTTGCTTTTTCCTGAGTTATAATCGATATGTTTCCGTCTTGATCTATAATCATGGTTACTGTTTTATTTTAGATGCTAATAAATATATCACAGCCATTCTTACTGCTACTCCATTTTGAACCTGATCTAAAATGATAGCTTGCTTAGAATCGGCTACATCACTCGTAATCTCTACACCACGGTTAATTGGGCCCGGGTGCATGATTATAATTTCCTTATCTAATGAATTTAATAACTCTTTATTTACTCCAAACTGTTGGGTGTACTCACGTGTTGAAGGAAAATAACTAATATCCATACGTTCGTTTTGTACACGCAGCATATTGGCCACATCACACCAGTTTAACGCCTTACGCAAATCGGTTTCCACCTTTACCCCTAACTCATGAATATAACGTGGAATTAAGGTTTTTGGTCCGCAAACCATAACTTCTGCTCCTTGTAATTGCAATGCAAAAATATTAGAAAGCGCTACCCTACTGTGCAAAATATCTCCAACAATAACCACTTTTTTACCAGCAACATCCCCTAAACGTTCGCGAATCGAATATGAATCTAGCAAAGCCTGTGTTGGATGTTCATGTGCTCCATCTCCAGCATTGACAATGCTTGCATTGACATGTTTCGATAAAAACACACCCGCTCCAGGATTGGGGTGACGCATCACCACCATATCTACTTTCATAGATAAAATGTTATTTACCGTATCGATAAGGGTTTCTCCCTTTTTAACCGAAGACTGTGCTGATGAAAAATTTAAAACGTCGGCAGATAAACGCTTTTCAGCCAACTCAAAAGACAACTTCGTTCGTGTTGAATTTTCGAAAAATAAATTGGCTATAGTAATATCTCGTAGTGAAGGCACTTTTTTAATTGGCCTGTTAATCACTTCTTTAAAATGATCGGCGGTTTCAAAAATAAGTTGAATATCTTTCTCATTAAGATATTTAATTCCTAATAAGTGATTTACACTTAATTCGCTCATTTTCTGTGTTTAAAGTTAAGTGTTTAAACCTACTGTAACAGTAAGCTAAACGTGTAAAAATTATCGTTCTATAAGGTACACTGAATCTTCGCTGTCCTTTTCCTTCCAGTTTACGCGTACTTTCTCGTTATTAATGACATCAACCTGTCTTCCTCTGTAGTTTGGCTGAATAGGTAAATGCCTGCTAAAACGTCTGTCAATTAACGTTAAAAGTTCAATTTCATTTGGACGTCCAAACGATTGTATGGCGGTTAAAGCTGCTCTGATACTTCTACCGGTATATAATACATCGTCAATAAATACGATGTTTTTATCTTCTACTAGAAAATTGATTTTGGTTTTATTGGCTTCAAGGGGCTTTTCTCCTCGGCGAAAATCATCTCTAAAAAACGTAATGTCTAAATATCCTAACTGAATATTTTCAACCTTATAATCTTCTCGTAAAATTTTAGCGATTCTATCGGCTAAATACACGCCACGTGGCTGTAAACCAATAAGTACTGTGTTTGAGAAGTCATTATGTTTTTCAATAAGTTGACAAGCCAATCGGTGAAGAATGATGTTTACCTCTTTTTCGTTAAGTAAAACTTTCTGACTCATATACTATCCAAACGTATTTGGAGAGCAAAGTTAACTAAAAAAAACGTGTGAACCATATAGAAATGAAACTGTATTAAAATAAAATCTTTCAAAAGGCATTAATCAGTTTTTACTCATTGAGATATGAACACATAAAAAAAGACCTTCAATTTCTTGAAGGTCTTTTTAGATTTATAATGGATTCCTTTTTAAAGGAAGGTAAATTATTTTTTACCGTCCATTTTGTCTTTAAGAGCTTGTAAAGCATCGTTAGCATCACCTAAAGTTGGTTTTGCTTCTGCTGCCTGTGCTTCAGCTTTTCTAGCTGCAGCTTTTACGTTAGCGATTTCTTCTGCTTTAAAGATAGCAGTGTGAGATGCAACTACACGTTTAAACTCTTTGTTAAATTCAATGATTTTGAATTCAGCAGTTTCACCCTTTTTAAGTTTGTTTCCGTCTTCTTTTTCTAAGTGACGAGATGGGATGAATGCAACGATATCTTCGTTAAATTCTACTGTAGCTCCTTTATCAACGATTTCAGCGATAGTTCCTTCGTGAACAGTTTCTAAAGCAAATTCAGTTTCGTATTTATCCCAAGGGTTTTCAGTTGTTTGTTTGTGACCTAAAGATAATTTACGTCCTTCAACATCTAACTCTAATACTACAACTTCTAACTCATCTCCAGCTGAACAAAATTCGCTAGGGTGCTTAATTTTCTTAGTCCAAGATAAATCAGAGATGTAAATTAATCCATCGATACCTTCTTCTAATTCTACGAATACACCAAAGTTAGTGAAGTTACGTACGATTCCTTTGTGCTTAGAACCTACAGGGTATTTAGACGTAATATCAGTCCAAGGATCTGAAGTTAACTGCTTAATACCTAAAGACATTTTACGCTCTTCTCTATCTAGAGTTAAGATAACTGCTTCAACTTCGTCTCCTACAGATACGAAATCTTGAGCTGAACGTAAGTGTGTAGACCAAGACATTTCAGATACGTGGATTAATCCTTCAACACCATCAGCTACTTCAATAAATGCACCGTAATCTGCAATTACAACAACTTTACCTTTTACTTTATCTCCTACAGCAACTGTATCAGCTAAAGCTTCCCATGGGTGTTTGCTTAATTGTTTTAATCCTAATTGGATTCTTGATTTATCTTCATCAAAATCAAGGATTACAACGTTAAGTTTTTGGTCTAATTCAACGATCTCATTTGGATGGTTGATACGAGACCAAGAAAGATCTGTAATGTGGATTAAACCATCTACACCGCCTAAGTCGATGAATACACCGTAAGAAGTAATGTTTTTAACAACACCTTCTAATACTTGACCTTTTTCTAACTGACCTATGATTTCTTTCTTCTGAACTTCGATATCAGCTTCGATAAGCGCTTTGTGAGATACTACTACGTTCTTAAATTCGTGGTTGATTTTAACAACTTTGAATTCCATAGTTTTGTTTACGTATTGATCGTAATCTCTAATTGGCTTAACATCTATTTGAGAACCTGGTAAGAACGCTTCGATACCGAATACGTCTACAATCATACCACCTTTAGTTCTACACTTAACAAAACCGTTAACGATTTCTCCAGTTTCGTTTGCTTTAATTACACGATCCCATGCTTTAATTACACGAGCTTTTCTGTGAGATAATACTAATTGACCCGTTGCGTCTTCACGAACGTCGATTAATACTTCTACTTTATCTCCAACAGCTAAGTTAGGGTTGTAACGGAACTCGTTTAAAGAAATTACACCTTCAGATTTAGCGTTGATATCGATAATAGCATCTCTATCAGTAATGTGTACTACAGTACCTTCAACAACTTCATCATCTAAAGTGTCAACGAAATTCTCTGCTACTAATTTTTCAAATTCTTGTAATTGTTGAGCGTCTACTTCGTCAATACCTTCTTGGTAGTTGTGCCAGTTAAACTCTTTTAAGAATTTTTCAGGGTTTGCTTTAGCTTCAGATACTACTGGAGCCTCTACAGTTTTAGCTTCTGTTGCTTCAACTTCAGCTTGTTTTGCGTTTTCAGCCATGTGCTGATAAAAAATTTGTATTTTGTATGCTTAGGAAATATTATGCGGCAACCACACAAAAGTGTTATTAAATATTTGATTTACAATCCTTTTACCTTTCCTGAACCGCTAAAAGGAGTGCAAAAATACATATTATTATGCTAATTACCTAAAAATGAGGAAATAAATTTATTCGTGACTTCCATCCTGCTTTCGTGTCTAAATAAATAGGACGTAAAATCTTAACTTTTTAATAAAAGATAATAGCCTATAATTCGTTATCTTGAAAGAAAAATATTAAACACTTATAATTATGACTGTAAAAACAAAATATCAACCGGTTTTAGATTTAGGAGAAGCTCTTAATGTAAAAGATGGTAAAGTTGAAGAAACAGAAAACAAATTAAAAGTTTGGGGAACAACTAAAACGCAGTATGAAAAAAACCTGCTTTGGGATAAAATTAAAGAAATTGGAGGCAATAATCCTGATGATATTATGGCCGATATTAAAGTTGAAGATACCAGTGTCTATCACAGACACATTGTTAAAAGTGGTGAAACTTTAGGGAAAATTGCAAAACACTACTACAAAGACCCTTCAAAATATCAGGCTATTTTTAATGCAAATACGGATAAACTTAAAAATCCCGATTTAATTTATCCTGATCAAGAATTAACAATACCTAATTTATAAAAAAAGAAAGAGCGGCTTGAAACCGCTCTTTATTATTTATTTAATGCTTTATTTACCAAATCCAGAATGACTTTAAATTGTTCTTCCAAAGTCATATTAGAATTATCGATTTCAATCGCATCATCAGCTTTTACTAAAGGCGAATCTTCGCGATGCGTATCAATATAATCACGCTCCTGAACATTTTTCAAAACCTCATCGTAAACAACCTCATCCCCTCTATCAATAAGCTCTTTATAGCGACGTTGCGCACGAGTTTCAGCGGAAGCCGTCATGAATAATTTTAATTCAGCATCCGGAAATACCACGGTTCCAATATCACGACCATCCATAACCAAGCCTTTATCCTTTCCCATTTGCTGCTGTTGCTCTACCAACTTATGACGCACTTCAGAAACCGCTGCCACCGTACTGACAAAACCAGACACTTCTAGTGTTCTAATCTGCTTTTCAATATTCACTCCGTTTAAATACACCTCAGCAAACCCTAAAGCTTCATTAAATTTAAAGCTGATATTTATACGTCCTAAATTCTCAATTAACCCTGATTTATCAAAATGATTACCGTCAATAAATCCATGACTCATTGCATAAAAGGCTACAGCGCGATACATCGCACCCGTATCAACATACACATAACCTAAACTTTTAGCCAGTTGCTTCGCTACTGTACTTTTTCCAGTTGAAGAAAATCCGTCTATGGCAATGGTAATTTTGCTGTTCATGTTATTGTAAATCTATTTGTAATCCGAAAAAATTTGAATTTGCTGCGCTTGTATATTTGGCATGCGTATAGCTAAAACGCATTTTATTTAGTTTGATTGAAAAACCGGCAGATAATCCTGCAAAATTACGCTGATCGACCAAACGTAATTCCTCTGAGCGTCTAAAATTATAACCTAATCTGATATTGAAGCCCCCTTCAGGAAACACCTCGGCGCCTAAAATCGTATGACGCATCACCTGACCTAAAAATCCGATTTTTTCTTCCGTTTGGTTTCCGCTTAAATCACTGGTTACTCGTGAAGGGTTCGGTCGGGCTATTGGCCATTCCTGTAAATTTTCTAAGGTCACATGCCAGCGGATGGGTACATTTTCTAAAGTTTGCGACATTCCGAAATCTACTTCAAAAGGTAGTTTTTCATGAAGTCCGGCATAGGTTGTAATTTGCGTTCCCAAATTTCTAACCGCTAGAGCAGCATGAAAATCGTTAACCTCATCAATATAAATTAACCCTAAATCTACTGCTGCCCCAAATGAATTATATTGCTCTAATTTAGATGTTATCAATTTTAAATTTCCACCGAAATAAAAATCAGAATATCCAATTTGCAAAGCATAACCCAATGATAAAGCCGTTTCATTTCCAGTAAATGTTCCGGTAGAATTTCCATCTTCATCATATCCATCGAAAAATCCGTAATTAATGTAAGTAATACCTCCATGAAACGTTTGTGTACGTCTATCTACCGTGTAAGCATAAGAAGCCGTTCCGTAACTAATACCTCCCAGATAACTGGTATAATTTAAAGCCAATTGATTATCCATTTCCGGATTAATAGTTGCCGGATTGAAAAGACCTTGTGTAACATCGTAATCGACATTGGTCAATACCTTTCCTCCCAAAGCAGCTTGACGTGGTGAAGAAACCAGATTCAAAAATTGATACGTTGCTTCACCCCCTAACTGTGCGTAGGAGTAACCTGAAGTGAATACACAAAAAGCAATAATAATTTTCTTTAGCATATATGGGCGCAAAGTAAACAAATCTATCTTAAAACGATAACATACAGCTTTTATTTTACACGATAATTACGATTGAAAAACCACAAAGGCTAGTCTTGAAATCAGTGCATAGATTTAATCTACTTATAATCTTACACCTATCTGATTGATAACAAAAAAAAGAGGCTGAATAATCAACCTCTTTTATATTTACAGCTTTTTAGCATTACTTACTTTCTGATTCGTGACTGCTAATTTAATAACTTCACTCATATCGGTAACATAATGGAACGTTAAGCCTTTCAAGTATTCTTCTTTAATCTCTTCGATATCTCGTCTGTTCTCCTCGCAAAGAATAATCTCTTTAATATGCGCTCTTTTAGCCGCTAAAATTTTCTCTTTAATACCTCCTACAGGAAGTACTTTTCCACGTAGCGTAATTTCCCCTGTCATTGCTAAATTCCTCTTCACTTTCTTTTGAGTGAATAACGACACTAGCGAGGTTAACATGGTAATACCAGCACTTGGACCATCTTTTGGTGTTGCGCCTTCCGGCACGTGAATGTGTACATTATAATTATCGAACACATCATTGCTTATTCCGAATACATCGGCATTTGCTTTAATGTATTCCATGGCAATCGTAGCCGATTCTTTCATAACCTTACCTAGGTTTCCTGTAATATTAAGTAATCCTTTCCCTTTAGAAAGAATAGACTCTATAAACAGGATATCTCCACCAACACTTGTCCAAGCTAAACCTGTTACCACACCGGCCACATTATTGTTTTCGTATTTATCTCGCTCTAATTTAGGTCTTCCAAGCACCTCAATGATATCTTCGTTTGTGACTTTCACATTGTACTCTTCTTCCATAGCAATGTTCTTCGCCGCATGACGAACCATTTTAGCTATTTGTTTTTCTAAACCACGTACACCGGATTCTCTAGTATAACCTTCAACGATTTTTTCAAGTTGTGGTTTGGCTATTTTAAGATGTGAATCATTTAAACCGTGCTCTTTTAATTGTTTTGGCAGTAAATGACGTTTAGCTATTTCAACTTTCTCTTCAATCGTATATCCGGTGACGTTTATAATTTCCATACGATCACGTAATGCTGGCTGAATACTTCCCAAACTATTGGAAGTAGCTATAAACATCACTTTAGACAAGTCATACCCCATCTCTAGGAAGTTATCATAGAACTCACTGTTTTGTTCTGGATCTAAAACTTCAAGCATTGCTGAAGACGGATCACCGTTATGCGAATTGGTTAACTTATCAATCTCATCCAATACAAATACCGGATTTGATGTGCCGGCTTTTTTCAAACTCTGAATAATACGACCCGGCATAGCGCCTATATAGGTTTTTCTGTGCCCGCGAATCTCGGCTTCATCACGCAAACCACCTAACGAAATACGCACATATTCTCTCCCTAAAGCTTCTGCAATAGATTTTCCTAACGAGGTTTTACCAACACCTGGAGGTCCGTAAAGACATAAAATAGGCGATTTCATATCGTTACGTAATTTAAGCACTGCCAAATATTCAATAATACGACGTTTTACATCTTCAAGACCAAAATGCTCACGATCTAAAATCTTCTTAGCGCGTTTTAAATCGAATTTATCCTGACTGAATTCATTCCAAGGTAAATCTAAAAACAACTCTAAATAGTTGCGCTGAATAGAATACTCGGCCACCTGAGGATTCATTCGCTGCATTTTAGACAATTCCTTATCGAAATGCTTCGCTACTTTTTCGTCCCATAGTTTTAATTCGGCACGCTCGCGCATTTCCTCAATCTCTTCCTCATGATTTACTCCACCCAATTCTTCCTGAATGGTTTTCATTTGCTGATGCAAAAAGTATTCTCGCTGCTGCTGACTCATATCCATTTGCACCTTAGACTGAATATCATTCTTAAGCTCCAGCTTCTGCAACTCCAGATTCATATACTTTAAGGTTGCAAGGGCGCGTTTTTTAAGATCGTCAATCTCTAATAACGATTGCTTTTCAGCTACCGTTAAATTCATATTAGACGAGACAAAATTGATTAAAAACGAATTGCTTTCAATGTTTTTAATAGCAAATGATGCTTCGCTAGGAATGTTCGGGCTTTCCTTAATGATATTTAAAGCTAATTCTTTAATAGAATCTATAATTGCTGAAAATTCCTTGTTTTTTTGAGCTGGTCTTGCTTCTGGGATATCTCTTACCGTAGCATTCATATAAGGCTCTTCGGTAATAACCTCGGCTACCTTAAAACGCTTTTTCCCCTGAATAATAACAGTAACGTTGCCATCAGGCATTTTTAAAACACGTAAAATTTTAGCAACCGTACCCACCTCGTTAATTTCCTTCGCGCTTGGGTTTTCAACCGACTCATCTTTTTGAGCTACAACTCCAATAATTTTAGAGCCTTTATTAGCATCGTTAATTAGTTTAATCGATTTATCACGACCTGCCGTAATAGGAATAACTACCCCAGGAAATAAAACCGTATTTCTTAAGGAAAGAATCGGTAAGGTTTCCGGTAAGGCTTCGTTGTTTATTTCTTCTTCATCTTCAGGTGTCATTAAAGGAATTAATTCTGCATTTTCATCAAAATCCTGTAATGACAAACTGTCAAGGGTTAAAAAATTTGATTTCTTCATATGTATATTTAAGCCAATCTGTCAGTAATCAGACTCGCTTTTAAGTTTTAATAATTTAGCTATAACATCAATTATTTAACGATCAGTCGTTTAAACGATTAAAATTATACATCTTTCTAATATAAGGTCAATTCTTATGCCATAATACAGAATACGACAAATTGAAATTTATAAAATGTGGCATTTAGAAATAGGTAAAGATAGCTTTTAAATATATTTTACATCTTCCCTGATTTCTTCAAAATATATAGGAGAACAATAGGTATTGCTAATAAAATAATCATTAAGAAATGTTCCTCAAGCAACCATGGCGCTAAAACCAAAGTAATAATATAACCACCAACAGCGCCTCCAAAATGCGCATCATGACCAATATTACCTATTCTGTTTTTCATCCCGTAAATCGAATACAATAAATAACCAATACCAAACACATATGCCGGAATGGGAATGGGTACAAAAAACAAAAATAAACTCATATCCGGTTGCAATAAAATAGCTGAATACAGTACACCTGTAACAGCGCCACTGGCTCCAACCGCACTGTAATGATATTCATGCTTATGAAAATATAAAGACAATACATTACCAAACAACAAACTACCAATATAAATCAATAAAAAGCTAACTGTCCCTAGATACCCTAATACGGTATTCGCGAAAAAATACAGAGTTAACATATTAAAGAGTAAATGCTGAGTATCGACATGTAAAAACGCCGAGCTAAACAAACGAACCTTTTCCCCACGCTGCACACTACCAACCTGAAACTTATACTTATCAAAAAAGCTGTAATCGCCAAAACCTTTGTAAGATATTAGCACATTAGCAGCTATAATAACAATAGTGATTAAATTTAAATTACCCATAAAGCCTAAAAGTTTATTTTCAAATTAGCATATATTTGCATTTACAAATCTAAAATTAATTCATGCAATTTCTAGCATATATTCTGGTTTATCCACTTTTGTGGATTATATCTATACTTCCATTTCCTTTACTTTACTTAGTTTCTGACGGACTCTACATTTTAATGTATCACATCATAGGTTACCGAAAAAAAGTAGTTAAAAGCAACCTTAAATTAGTATTCCCAGGAAAAAGCGAGCAGGAAATTTCCGTGATTACCAAAAAATTCTATAGTCATCTTTCTGATATGTTTTTAGAAATGACAAAAACCTTAACCATTTCTGAAAAAGAGCTTAACAAACGTTTTAAAATAAAAAACCCTGAAGAATTCAAACGTTTGGAAAGCATGAATAAAAGCATCATTTTAATGTTTGGTCATTACGCCAGTTGGGAATGGTCGGTAGTTTTACAAAACTACATTAACTTCAATGGTCTGGCGGTTTACAAAAAATTAGCAAATAAATATTTTGATAACTTAGTTAGAAGAATGCGCTCTAAATTCAACACAACACTAATCAGCACCAAAGAAACCATTAGCACCATAAATGAAAATGAAAGCAACAACATAAAAAGCATTATGGCTTTTTTAAGCGACCAATCACCAAGGCTCACGAAAGAAGTTTACTGGGGGCAATTTATGGGTATTGATATCCCTTGTTTTACTGGCGCCGAGCGTTTGGCTAAAAAACTGGATCTAACAACAGCTTTTTTAAAAGTCACCAAAGTCAAACGCGGACATTATGAAGCTGAAATTAAAACCTTAGCTGAAGACAGCACAGCTTACAACGATTACAAATTAACCGATATGTTTTTACGTGAAGTTGAAAAACAGATTTATGAAGCCCCCGAATACTATTTCTGGACTCATAAACGCTGGAAATATAAAGACCGAAAACCGCAATAATAAAAAATGCTCCCAAATGGCAGCCTTTTTTATTTAATGTCACACAGTAAAGAAATCTCTTAGTCCGCTTAAAACACTTTGAACCGCATATGACGCCAAAATAAGTCCCATAATTTTACTTATTACAGTAATACCATATTCTCCAATACGCTTTTGAACGGCGTTTGCTGCTAACAACAACAACATGGTTAACGTCACCACTACCATAACTAAAACAACGGTAATAAATTGCTCCTTCACAGAATAAATGTGATTATCGGTCATTAAAACCACAGCCATAATAGCTCCCGGGGACGCTATAGACGGAATGGCGACCGGAAAAATAGTAACGTGTTTATAATCTTTAATAGAATGAATTTCCGATTCTGGTTTTCCCTCTCCAAAAATCATGGTTAAAGCAAATAAAAATAAAATAACACCACCTGAAATTTGAAAAGCATCTAACGACACGTTCATCCCTTCTAATATAATCTGTCCGACCAGAACAAAAAACAATAACACAAAAAAAGCAACAACAGAGGCTCTTACTGCAACTTTACGTTTGTGTTTTAAATCGAAATTCTTTGTAGCTTCAAGATATACTGGCACCGACCCTAAAGGATCGATTACTGCAATCATAAAAAGTATTTTGGTTATTATAAGTGAAAGCATATTTATTTAAGCTCCTTTCCTTGTGTTGTAAATGAAATTCCTTGTTGTCCAGATGTTGAAATCATAACGCTTTCAAAAAATGGTGTATTTGAAGTTTCTTTCATTCTCCAATCGAATAAAAAATTGGCTCCGGTTCCACCTTCTTCGTCACGTTCGTCAATAACTATTTCCACAGCTTCCATAGGCGCAACGTAAATCGTCTTATCAAAATACGTTCTTATAGCATTTCCGTGAGTATCATAATATGTCGCTTTATCGATATAAACCGTATCTGAAACATTAATATTTCTAATACTAACTGTGGCTGTTAAACTATGAATACGATGTTCGGTTTCGCTGTAGATTTGCGAATACACCGATAGATAGGTTTTTCCTTGAACCAAGGAATCCGGCAAAGCCGAATGTATCATCCGATTTTGCCAGTTTACTTCATCAACAGAACTGTATGTTTTATCTTTATCGCATGACTGCAAAAGCAACACTGCCATTAATATTAAATATAAATTTCTTGTAGCCATGACAAACAAATTTTTAAACGTTTACACCAGCAATAGATCCTATTTCTTCAATAAATTTATCCGCTAATTCATCTGCTGATTCCTGAGATTTGGCTTCGGTATAGATTCTAACAATAGGTTCGGTGTTACTTTTACGTAAATGCACCCAGTTTTCAGTAAAATCAATCTTTACACCATCAATAGTAGTTAATTGTTCATTTTGATAACGCTCCTCAATAGTTTTCAAAATAGCATCAACATCTAAACTTGGCGTTAATTCAATTTTCTTTTTACTCATGTAATAATCCGGATAGGTTTTTCTAAGCTCACTAACCTTCATATCTCTTTCAGCTAACAAGCTTAAAAACAACGCTACACCAACTAATGCATCGCGACCGTAATGCGCTTCAGGATAAATAATACCGCCATTACCTTCACCGCCTATAACAACGTTGTTTTGTTTCATAAGTTTCACCACATTTACCTCCCCAACAGCACTGGCTTCATATGTTCCTCCATGCTTTTCTGTAATATCGCGCAAGGCTCGTGTAGAACTCATATTACTCACTGTATTACCAGGTGTTTTACTCAATACATAATCAGCGCAAGCTACAAGCGTATATTCCTCGCCAAACATTTCTCCGTTTTCATCTACAAATGCCAAACGATCAACATCCGGATCGACGACAATACCGAAATCGGCACGTTCTTCAACCACTTTTTTAGACAACTCCGACAAATGCTCTTTTAAAGGCTCTGGATTATGCGGAAAATGACCATTTGGTTCACAATACAATTTAACAACTTCAACCCCTAAGCGCTCAAGCAATAAAGGAATAGCCAAACCACCAGTGGAATTAACACCATCGACTACGACTTTAAAACGCGCTTCTTCAATTGGACTAACTGTTACTAAAGACAAATCTAACACCTCAATAATATGAAGATCTATATACGCTTTGTTCTTTGTTATTTTTCCTAAGCTATCGACATCTGAAAAATTTATTGTTCCACTTTCGGCGATATCTAAAATCTTAGCTCCTTCAGCACCATCTAAAAATTCCCCTTTAGCATTTAATAATTTTAAGGCATTCCATTGTTTCGGGTTATGGCTTGCGGTTAGAATAATACCGCCATCAGCATGCTCCATAGGCACAGCAACTTCAACAGTAGGTGTTGTCGACAAACCTATGTCAACTACATGAATCCCCATCCCTACAAGGGTATTCATCACTAAATCCTGAATCATTTTACCCGAAATACGGGCATCTCTACCCACAACAACCTTATAGTCTGTTTTATCACGCTGTTGCTTAATCCATGCTCCATAAGCCGCTGCAAATTTAACCGCATCAATAGGTGTTAAATTCTCTCCTACCTGCCCTCCAATAGTTCCTCTTATCCCTGAAATCGATTTAATTAATGTCATTAATTTTTTTTAATTATTTAGTTTGAAAACAAATATACAATTCCAAAATTGTAATTCTTAAAACCTAATTCGTAAATTTCACAAATGAATTACTTAGCCCACATTTATCTTTCAGGAGAAAACGAATTAGTGACCATTGGCAATTTCATAGCCGATGGGATAAAAGGTAAATCTTATAAAAATTACGCGACCGATATTCAAATTGGCATTCTACTACATAGGAATATTGACACTTTTACCGACGCTCATCAAGTGGTTAGACAGAGTACTAGACGGTTACATGAGAAATACGGCCATTATTCCGGCATTATAGTCGATATTCTATATGACCATTTTTTAGCCAAAAACTGGCATTTATACCATGACAGTCCGTTACATATATACACCGAAGCATTTTACGATACTTTGGAAAAACATTATGATATTTTACCCCTCCGAATTCAAAAAATGATGCCTTACATGATGACAGACAACTGGCTTTTAAGCTACGCTTCTATTGATGGTATCTCCAGAGTTTTGGATGGTATGAATAGGAGGACCAAACAGCGCTCCAGTATGAACGAAGCGGTTAACGAATTAGAGACCTTTTATGATGAGTTCGAACAAGAGTTTTCTGAATTTTTCGAAGAACTTAAGCTATTTTCAAATGAAAGACTTAAAGAGCACACCTTTAGACTAAAGAAAAACGCTTCATAAAACACCTTAATATTACACTTTATCGAAAACTTTTCCTAAGAAACGTTTTTAATCTAATTTATTTCACAAAACCACTAGTAATTAATATTTTAGAAGCTATCCAATTAAAACAGTAACATTCCACAGCCTATGAAACTAAAGCGAGGTTTAAAAATAACATTTGGAGTCATTGTGTTTTTCACACTACCAAGCCTTCTGTTTTTTAGTTTCCTATATTTTAAATACAACGAGGAATTACCTTCAGGTATACAAGGAAAAGAAGCCGATGCTTTAGCCAAAAACATGCTGCAAACCTTAAATTATGAGGCTTTCCAAAAAACAAGACTTATTGAATGGACGTTTAAAAAACGACACCATTACGAATGGGATAAAACCCAAAACCTTTGTAGTGTTTATTGGAAAGAATACAAAGTAGACCTCGATTTAAACAACAGCAACAACCATAAAGCATACGTGCACAGTTTTAATGTGCATGGCGATTTAGCCGACGAACTTATTCAGAAAGCTATTAAATATTTCAACAACGACTCGTTTTGGCTCGTAGCTCCGTATAAAGTATTCGACAAAGGTACCGAGCGACGTTTGGTATCTTTACCCAACAATAAAAATGGCTTACTGGTCACTTATACATCGGGTGGTTCTACCCCTGGCGATTCCTATCTGTGGTTATTCAATGACTCAGGAAGACCTGTAAGTTTTAAAATGTGGACCTCTATATTACCTATCGATGGTTTAGAAGCTTCCTGGAGTGACTGGAAAACAACTTCAACAGGAGCACAACTACCTAATTTTCACAAACTCCTTTTTCTCGGATTAGAAATAGACGACATCAAAACAAGCTATTAATACCTAACATTTCTTAAAATTTTGTTAAATAATTAACATTGGTTAATTATTTTCAACTGAATAAAATAGAGGGTGCAACAACAAAATCAAACAAACAACCTTCTAAAACCATAAAAAAACACTGACTTAACAATAACTTAACATTAAAACACTTCAAGCACCCCCAAAAAAAAAGGGGTCTCTTAAACATTAATTCAAAAATAGATTTCTTGATTATAAAGACAAGCATTTGCATAATCTATTTAACTCTATTATTTTAGAACAATAATTAAACTAATAACAATATAAGTTACTTAAATACTAATAGTAAACAAAAGTAACCAATTAAAGTCTTTATTCTGAATAGCATTTCAGAATTGACAAAACTTTACCAACTAATTAAAATACACCACCAAAGCTGCATTATAAAATGCAGCTTTTTTTTATCCCTACTCAACAAAAACCAAAAGAATTCTTCTTAAATATTTAACAACTAAAATTGTAACTTTGCGCTTTTGCGATTATATGAGTCATTTCGAAGAATTTATAGAAGTAAAAGGAGCTAGAGTACACAATCTGAAAAACATTGATGTATCCATTCCTCGTGAGAAACTTGTGGTTATCACTGGTTTATCAGGGAGCGGAAAATCATCGTTAGCTTTCGATACCATTTATGCTGAAGGCCAGCGTCGCTACATCGAAACGTTTTCGGCGTACGCCAGACAATTCCTTGGAGGATTAGAACGTCCGGATGTTGATAAAATCGACGGCCTTTCTCCTGTAATCGCCATAGAACAAAAAACCACCAGTAAATCGCCTCGTTCTACCGTTGGAACCATTACCGAGATTTACGATTTCCTGCGCTTACTTTTTGCCCGCGCCAGCGACGCCTACAGTTACAACACGGGAGATAAAATGATTAGTTACAGTGATGAGCAAATCAAAGAACTCATTATTAATGACTTTAAAGGCAAACGTATTAATGTTTTAGCGCCTGTAGTTCGTTCCCGAAAAGGACATTATCGTGAATTATTCGAACAAATTGCCAAACAAGGCTTTGTTAAAGTAAGAACCGACGGCGAAATTCAGGATCTAAAAAAAGGCATGAAACTTGATCGTTACAAAACACATGATATTGAAATTGTTATCGATCGTTTGGTTATAGATGACAGTGCCGATAATGACAAACGTCTTACCGAAACCATAAACACAGCCATGTATCATGGAGAAGATGTATTAATGATTTTAGATCACGACACACAAGAGGTTCGCTATTTCAGTAGAAATTTAATGTGTCCGTCTTCCGGAATCTCCTACCCCAATCCTGAACCTAACAACTTTTCATTTAACTCTCCAAAAGGCGCATGCCCTGCCTGTAGTGGTATTGGTACTATGCGAAAAGTAAATGAAAAGAAAATCATTCCAGACGATAGCTTATCCATAAAAAATGGCGCTTTAGCGCCACACGGCCCAGAAAAAAACAGCTGGATTTTTAAACAGTTAAACACTATTGCACAACGTTACAATTTTAGTTTAACCGATGCTTACAAAGACATTCCGGAAGAAGCAAAACAAATGATTCTTTACGGAGGTAATGAAAAATTTTCAATAGAAAGCAAAAGTTTAGGAGTCACCAGAGAATATAAAATAGATTTTGAAGGCATCGCTACGTTTATAGAAAACCAATACAAAACAGCTGAAACCACTTCGCTTAAGCGTTGGGCTAAAGACTATATGGACAAAATTGAATGCCCGGAGTGTCTCGGTAGTCGTTTAAAGAAAGAATCACTGTACTTTAAAATCAATGATAAAAATATCGCTGAACTCGCTAATACAGATGTTTCTGAACTAGCGGAATGGTTTAACGACTTGCACAAACACCTTTCAGACAAACAATTAAAAATTGCAGAAGAAGTTCTGAAAGAAATAAAATCCAGACTTCAATTTTTATTGGACGTCGGATTAAATTACCTGTCACTAAACCGAAGCTCTAAATCACTTTCTGGAGGTGAAGCACAACGTATTCGGTTAGCAACTCAAATAGGGTCGCAATTGGTTGGTGTACTATATATATTAGATGAACCTAGCATTGGGTTGCATCAACGAGATAACGAAAAGCTGATTAATTCCCTACTCTCTTTACGCGATATTGGCAACTCAGTTGTGGTTGTTGAACACGACAAGGACATGATTGAACGCGCCGATTACGTAATTGATATCGGCCCGAAAGCCGGAAAACACGGCGGAAAAATCATAAGCATTGGCACTCCTCAAGAATTATTAACACACGACACTCTAACTGCGGATTATCTAAACGGCACGAAGGAAATTGAAATTCCTAAAAAGCGTCGTGAAGGCAATGGTAAATTTTTAGAATTAAACGGCTGCACAGGTAACAACTTAAAAAACGTTTCTGTTAAATTTCCGTTAGGAAAAATGATTGGAGTTACCGGTGTTTCCGGTAGTGGAAAATCGACTTTAATAAACGAAACCCTATACCCAATTCTTAACGCACATTATTTTAATGGTGTTAAAAAACCCATGCCATACAAAAGTGTAAAAGGCTTGGAGTATATCGATAAAGTCATTGACATCAATCAATCGCCTATTGGTAGAACGCCACGAAGCAACCCAGCCACTTATACCGGTGTTTTTAGTGAAATACGTAGTTTGTTCGCTAAAATTCCTGAAGCGATGATTCGCGGCTACAAACCCGGACGCTTCAGCTTCAATGTAAAAGGTGGCCGCTGCGAAACCTGTCAGGGAGGCGGATTAAAAGTGATTGAAATGAATTTTCTTCCTGACGTTTATGTCGAGTGTGAAACCTGCCAGGGAAAACGTTTCAATCGCGAGACTTTAGAAATTAGATACAAAGGAAAATCGATTAGCGATGTGTTAGACATGACCATTAACGAAGCTGTAGATTTCTTTGAACATATTCCTAAGATTTACAACAAACTTAAAACCATTAAAGATGTCGGCCTTGGCTACATCACCCTTGGTCAACAAAGTACAACCTTATCTGGCGGTGAGGCACAGCGCATTAAACTGGCTACCGAATTAAGCAAACGCGACACAGGGAATACCTTCTATATTTTAGATGAACCTACCACAGGATTGCATTTTGAAGACATTCGTGTTCTTATGATTGTACTGAATAAACTAGCCAACAAAGGCAATACCGTACTTATTATTGAACATAACTTGGACGTTATCAAAACAGTTGATCATATTATCGATATTGGTTACGAAGGCGGTAAAGGCGGTGGCAAAGTAGTTGTTGAAGGCACTCCTGAAGAAGTGGCAATGCATAAAAAGAGTTATACCGCTAAATTTTTAAAGAAGGAACTGGGCTTATAAATAAGTTTGTCGCAGTTTGCATTTCATAGAATAGAAAACTAAATTTGAGCGATTCGTTTAATACAATGTTTTGCTATGCTTGACGAATCAATAAAAAATTTAATGCAATACTATGAGAAAAGAACAACACCCTAAAGGGTGGAATGCTATAAAAACAAACGATTCTTGGGCAATTTTCAAAATCATGGGCGAATTCGTGAATGGTTTTGAAAAAATGAGTAAAATTGGACCTTGTGTCTCTATTTTTGGTTCAGCACGAACAAAATCAGATCAAAAATATTATCTACTAGCCGAAAACATTGCCAGACGCATAGTTGAGGCTGGATATGGAGTTATAACAGGAGGCGGACCAGGTATTATGGAAGCCGGGAACAAAGGCGCCCATATTGGTGGCGGAACTTCGGTTGGACTAAACATCGAATTACCTTTTGAACAACACGACAATCCATATATCGATTCTGATAAAAGTCTGGATTTCGATTATTTTTTCGTTAGAAAGGTGATGTTTGTTAAGTATTCACAAGGCTTTGTAGTGATGCCTGGTGGTTTCGGCACTTTAGATGAATTATTCGAGGCAATGACGCTTATTCAAACCCATAAAATTGAAAAATTCCCGATTATTCTGGTCGGAACTGAATTTTGGGAAGGCCTTATTGCATGGATTAAATCAACACTTTTAAGCTTCGGAAATATCAGTCCGGATGACTTAAACTTAATTCATCTTGTGGATTCTGAAGACGAAGTTATAGACATCTTAGATAGTTTCTATAAAGAATCTGGATTAAGCCCTAACTTTTAAAACGTTTTACAATTATTTTACGTAAATAAAACCACTATAAATAGCTTTAGTAATTAGTATATTGCCATATAGCACATGTGTTATTAACCCTTAATCTCTATTTTTAAATTGAAATTGCGTCGTTTTAGTTTTGTCATTATCCTGTTTACTGGATTTTCATGTTTTAGTCAAAACAAAATTGACATCCATGCGGTTTTCAATATTGAAAACAAACAAATTAGGATTTCTCAAAACATTGAGTATCAAAACACATCACAAGACACACTTCAATCGATTTATTTAAATAACTGGAGTAACGCTTACGCTACAAAAACAACACCTTTAGCAAAGCGAATTGCCGAGGAATACCGTAACGATTTTCATTTAGCAAAAAACGATGAGCGAGGTTTTTCCATTGTAACATCCATAAAAAGTTATGGTCAGGATTTAAGGTATCATGAACTTAAAAACCAAATTGACATTGTAAAAGTTTTACTGGATTCTACATTAAATCCCGGAGATTCGTATAATATCCATTTAGAGTATATCGTACAGCTGCCAAGCGATAAGTTTACCGGATATGGTATTACAAAAACCGGAGACCTTAATTTAAGATACTGGTATATTACACCTGCGATTTATAATGGTGAATGGCAATACTATAGCAATAAAGATTTAAATGATTTGTTTATCCCAAAGTCAGATATCACGCTTGATTTAGAATTTCCTAAAGCTTACACTTTAACTTCAGATTTAGATGTAATTAACGAATCGCAAAATACTGAAAATAAAATAATTACACTCAAAGGAAAAGACAGGATAAACAACAAGCTTTTCCTTAATAAAATCTCCAATTTCAATACTGTTGAAACCAACGATTTTTCCATTGTTTCAAATATTTATGATGAGGATCTAGAAATTATAGACAAAGTACTTATCACTGAAAAAATCATTAAATACATCTCTAAAAAGTTTGGTGATTATCCACATGAAAAATTATTTGCCACCCAAACCGATTATGATGACAACCCTGTTTACGGTTTAAATTTTCTTCCGAGTTTTATAAAAACCTATCCCAGTTCATTTAAATATGAAGTAAAACTTTTAAAAGTAGCACTTCGTAATTATTTGGAAAACACTTTACTTCTTAATCCAAGAAAAGACCAGTGGCTTATTGATGGTATTGAAATTTTCTATTTAATGAATTACGTTTATGAACATTATCCTAACATGAAATTTTTGGGCTCTTTAGCAAATTTCTGGGGTGTTCGTTCGTTTCATGCCGCCGATATGCGCTTTAATGATAAATACAATTTAGCCTTTATGCTGATGGCGCGAACCAACAGAGATCAGCCACTAACTATGGCTAAAGATTCACTTTTAAAATTCAACGCTAACATTGCCAATAAATATAAAGCTGGTATGGGTTTAAGTTATCTTGACGACTTTGTTAATAGCCATACCGTCGAGAATACGATTGAATCCTTTGTAGCAAATAATAAACTGAAACCTATTAAATCATCTGATTTTGAAACCTACCTAAAATCTGAAACCGAGAAGGATGTGGATTGGTTTTTTAAAGACTACTTAACCACCCGAGAAAAACTGGATTTTAAAATTAAAAATGTATCCAAAACCGAGGATTCCATGACGCTCACCATAAAAAACAAGCGCCATAACTCCATGCCGGTGTCATTATACACCTTAAATAATGATAGTATTATTTCAAAAATATGGATTGAAAATATAGCAAACCACAAAACCTTAACACTTCCAAGAAACGATGCTAATAAATTGGTTTTAAACTACAACAGTATCATTCCAGAAATTAACGAGCGGGATAATTGGAAATCATTAAAAGGATTTTTTTTCAACAATAAACCTTTGCAATTCAGACTATTTAAAGACATTGAAGACCCCTACTACAATCAGGTCTTTTTAATGCCTTTATTAGAATTCAACAATATTTACGATGGTTTTACACTTGGCTTTAAAGCATACAACAAAACCTTGTTAAGAAAACGGTTTAGCTATAAACTTTCGCCGCAATACGCTTTTAAATCGAGAGCCTTTACAGGTTCTGGAGTTGTTTCAATGACTCACGATCTTGAAAACAGAAATCTTTACGCCATTAACTACGGATTGTTTGGAAGTTATCGTTCTTATGCTCCAGATTTATTTGTTAGACTAATTACGCCTTCTTTATCTTTTTACTTCAGACAAGATGATGATTTTAGATCTAACAAGAGAGGTTTACTTTCTTTCAGGTATTTAGACATTCACCGAGATAAAGACATTAATAATATCTACACTACTGATGAACCCAATTACAATGTTTTTAATGCGCGATATGTGCATTCTAATGACAATTTAATCGATTTCAATAAGTGGTACACCGATTTCCAAATTGGGAAAACATTCAGTAAAGTGGCTTTTAGCTTTGAATACAGACACCTATTTCATAACAACAGACAATTGAATATTCGGTCCTACTCGGGCGCTTTTTTAAGCAACAAAAACGATATCAATTCTGATTATTTTAGCTTTGCTTTAGATCGCCCAACCGATTACTTATTTGAATTACCCTATTTAGGGCGCTCGGAAAGTTCCGGAATTTTCAGTCAGCAATATATTGAAGCTGAAGGTGGCTTCAAATCTAAATTAGAAACCCCTTTCGCTAATCAATGGATTTCCACTGTAAACATGAGTACTACCTTATGGAACTATATTCTGGTTTACGGCGACATCGGTTTTGTAAAAAACAAATTCAACACAGCTCAATTTGTTTATGATTCTGGCATAAGAATTAATCTGGTTACCGATTATTTTGAAGTCTATTTCCCGATATATTCCAACTTAGGCTGGGAAGTTTCACAACCCCAATACGAAGAAAGAATTCGTATAAAATTCACTTTAGACCCACAATCTTTACTAGGTTTATTTCGAAGACGCTGGTTTTAACTTGTTGCGCAATTATCATTAAATCACCATATTCAATAAAATATTTTCAATCAAAACCCATTAAAACTCATTTTTTTAGAATTTTACCAATTTGTTTAGATTAAATATAATTGCATAACACGTAAAGATTAACTACTTTTGCAGAAAGTTTAAAAGAGGTATCTAACATGCAATCAATTCCAGATTTGAAAAACAACATCTCATTCGAAGATTTTAAAACAGAAGTTTTAAACGATTACAAAATAGCAGTGAGAAGTCGGGAATGTAGCTTACTTGGGCGACGTGAAGTATTAACAGGAAAAGCTAAATTCGGAATTTTTGGAGACGGTAAAGAAGTGCCTCAGTTAGCCATGGCTAAAGCCTTTCAAAAAGGTGATTGGCGTTCAGGTTACTACCGCGACCAAACATTTATGATGGCTATTGGCGAACTTACTTCTGAACAGTTTTTTGCGGGTTTATATGCCAACACCGATCTTGAACAGGAACCTATGTCTGCTGGACGTCAAATGGGAGGTCACTTCGTTACACATAGTTTAAATAACGATGGTAGCTGGAAAAATCTAACCAAACAATACAATTCAAGTGCAGACATCTCACCTACTGCTGGCCAAATGCCACGTTTATTAGGATTGGCTCAGGCTTCAAAAATCTTCAGAAATATTGAGGGTATTAATGCGTCAAACTTCTCTGTAAACGGAAACGAAGTCGCTTGGGGAACCATTGGAAATGCCAGTACCAGTGAAGGTTTGTTTTTCGAAACAATAAACGCTGCGGGTGTTTTACAAGTACCTATGGTGATTAGTGTTTGGGATGATGAATATGGTATTTCTGTTCATGCCAGACATCAAACAACAAAAGAAAATATCTCTGAAATTCTTAAAGGATTTCAACGTGATGAAAACAATAAAGGTTACGAAATTTTACGTGTAAAGGGTTGGGATTATGCGAACCTGATTGAGACTTATCAAGAAGCAAGCGCTATCGCTCGCGAAGAGCATGTTCCTGTATTGATTCACGTTTCAGAATTAACACAACCACAAGGGCACTCTACTTCAGGTTCTCACGAACGATATAAGTCTCCAGAACGTTTAAACTGGGAAACTCAAACCGATTGTAACACCAAAATGCGTCAGTGGATTATTGATAGCGGTATTGCTACTAATGAAGATTTAACTGAAATTGAAAGAGTTATTAAAAGAGAAGTTAAAGAGGCAAAACGCAGAGCCTGGACAACCTTCTTAAAACCAATTTCAGACGAACAACGTGAATTAGTTGCTGTATTAAAGCAATTGGCAGAAACCAGTGTAAATGGTGTTTTTATTAGTAAAATTAAAGATAGCTTAGCTGCTATAGATGAGCCTACCAGAAAAGATATTTTATCGCATGGTAGACGTGCCTTAAGATATACTTTGGGAGAAGATTCTTCTAAAAAAGAACAATTGAGACAGTGGATTGATAAATGTATTGAAGAATCTCAGCCTAAATTCAGTTCACACTTATACTCTGAAACCGAGCAATCTAATATCTTAATCAAAGAAGTTAAACCAACTTATGATGAAAAAGCTCAGCAAGTTGACGGAAGAATTATTCTTCGTGACAACTTCGATGCGATTTTCAACAAATATCCTGAAGCCTTAATTTTTGGAGAAGATACCGGAAATATTGGTGATGTTAATCAGGGTCTTGAAGGGTTACAGGAAAAATATGGTGAGCTACGTATTGCCGATGCAGGTATTAGAGAAGCAACCATTGTTGGCCAAGGTATTGGTATGGCGCTAAGAGGGCTAAAACCTATTGCTGAAATTCAATACTTAGATTACTTAATGTACGCCTTACAAATTATAAGTGACGATTTAGCTACCGTACATTATAGAACTAAAGGAAAACAAAAAGCCCCATTAATTGTTAGAACACGTGGTCACAGACTGGAAGGCATCTGGCACTCAGGTTCGCAAATGGGTGGTATTTTAAATTTAGTTAAAGGGGTGAATGTTTTAGTGCCTAGAAACATGACTAAAGCAGCTGGTTTCTACAACACATTAATGCAAGGCGATGACCCGGCTATCGTTGTAGAATGTCTTAACGGATACCGTTTAAAAGAAAAAATGCCAAACAATCTTGGCTATTTAAAAACACCTATTGGTGTGGTAGAAACGGTTAAAGAAGGTTCTGATATTACTTTAGTTTCTTATGGGTCAACACTTCGTATTGTTGAGCAGGTTGCTACGGAACTTTTAGCGGTTGGTATAGATGCCGAAGTAATTGACGTACAATCGTTAATGCCTTTCGATTTAAACCATGATATTGTTAAAAGTATCAAGAAAACAAATCGTGTGATGATCATTGATGAAGATGTGCCTGGTGGGGCTTCAGCTTATATTTTAAATGAAATTATAAATAAGCAAAACGCTTATCAATACTTAGATAGTCAACCAAAAACATTAACGGCAAAAGAACACAGACCGGCTTACGGAAACGACGGCGATTATTTCTCGAAACCATCTGCTGAAGATATTTTTGAAGCTGTTTACGCGGTAATGCACGAAACAAATCCTGAAGAATTTCCAAAACTTCGTTAAATTAGTGTATATTTAATTTAAATAAATTCTACTTATGAAACGAAATTTTCCAGACATCGGTTTACTAGTTTTAAGAGTTGGTTTCTGTGTAATGATGCTTACTCACGGTATTCCTAAATTTCAATCCTTATTTTTAGGACCTATTAAATTTGCCGATCCTTTTGGCTTAGGCCAAACCATTTCCTTAAGCCTAGCTATTATTGGCGAAGCTGTGGCTCCGTTGTTAGTACTAATTGGCTTTAAAACCAAATGGACTGCCATTCCAACCATTATTACCATGTTAGTTGCAGCATTTATCATTCATGCAAACGACCCAATTGGGGTTAAGGAAAAAGCCCTTTTATTCTTAATCGGGTTTATCGCTATTTTCTTAATGGGACCAGGTAAATTTTCTATTGACGGATTCAAAAAACAATAATCCTTGCAAGCCACTTCTATTGTTAATATCAAGAAGGAATTAAAACATAAATCTCCTGAAGAATTAATTGAACTCTGCCTACGCTTATCAAAATTCAAAAAAGAAAACAAAGAACTTATCACGTACCTGCTTTTTGAGTCTGACGATGAAAGCGGGTATATTGAAAGTATCAAACAACATATAGATTCTCAGTTTGAAGTGATAAACACCAAAAGCTATTTCTTCATTAGAAAAAGTGTGCGCAAAATTTTAACGCAGACTAAAAAGTATATTCGCTACTCACAAAAAAAAGAAACCGAAGTGGAGCTTCTACTCTACTTTCTTCAAACTTTAAAAGGTTTTAAACCCAGCTATAAAAAAAGTGCACAACTTCAAAATCTCTATAACCGTCAATTGGTATTAATAGAAAAAACGGTTTCCGCACTTCACGAAGACCTTCAGTACGACTATAATTTACTGCTTGAAAATCTTTAAATTTTCACTTAAATAACATTGAAATACTCAATCCTTGAATTCCTTTCAAAATAGTGATAAATTCAGGGTTTATGTTTGAATGCTAACGGCAATATTTTATCTTTACAGCCTTAAAATAGAACTTGGTTTATGAAGATTTCTTATAATTGGTTAAAACAATTTATAAAAACAGATTGGACACCAGAACAAACTGGTGATTTACTTACAGATTTAGGTTTAGAAGTTGAAGGTATTGATACTTACCAATCTGTAAAAGGAGGCTTAGAAGGCGTTGTGGTTGGCGAAGTGTTAACTTGTGTACAACATCCTAATGCCGATAAATTAAAAGTTACTACTGTAAATATTGGTGGCGATGCACCTGTACAAATTGTATGTGGTGCGCCAAACGTAGCTGCCGGACAAAAAGTACCAGTTGCGACTATTGGAACGACATTATACACCGAAGAAGGTGAAGCCTGGACTATTAAAAAAGGGAAAATTCGTGGCGAAGAAAGTCATGGGATGATTTGTGCCGAAGACGAACTTGGCTTAGGAAAATCGCATGATGGTATTATGGTTCTTGATAGCGAACTTATTGTTGGAACACCTTGTGCTGAAATCTTTGAAGTTGAAAGCGATTACGTTTTTGAAATCGGATTAACACCTAACCGCGCCGATGCAATGAGTCATTGGGGTACAGCCCGCGATTTAAAAGCAGGATTAGTACAAAAAGAAATCAATTTAGAATTAATAACGCCATCAGTTAGTGCCTTTCATGTGGATAGCAGAACACTAAAAATTGATGTTGAAGTAAAAAATAAAGACTTAGCGCCAAGATACTGCGGCGTAACTATTTCTGGTTTAAAAGTAAAAGAGTCTCCGGCTTGGTTACAACACCGCTTAAGAGCTATTGGATTAGCTCCAATTAACAACATTGTTGATGCTACTAATTATGTCTTACACGAATTAGGACAGCCACTTCATGCTTTCGATGCAGCAAAAATTGCAGGTAATAAAGTAGAAGTAAAAACGCTTCCTACCGGCACAAAATTCAAAACTTTAGATGGTGTTGAACGCGAGTTACATGAAGATGATTTAATGATATGCGATGCTGAAAAACCAATGTGCATCGCTGGTGTTTTCGGTGGTGAATATTCAGGCGTTTCCGAAACAACAACGAGCATTTTCTTAGAAAGTGCCTATTTTAACCCGGTTAGTGTTCGTAAAACAGCAAAACGCCATGCCTTAAACACAGATGCGTCTTTCAGATTTGAGCGTGGTATTGATCCGAATATTACCGAATATGCCTTAAAGCGAGCTGCTTTATTAATTCAGGATATTGCAGGTGGTGAAGTAACATCTGATGTTATGGACTTCTACCCTAACAAAATTGAAGATTTTCAGGTGCGTTTAAGTTTCGATAACGCTAAAAAACTAATCGGTGAAGAAATTCCGAAAGAAACCATAAAACGTATTTTATCTTCTTTAGAGATTAAAGTAAATAACGTTACCGAAGCTGGCTTAGGTTTAACCGTTCCGGCTTACAGAAATGACGTGCAACGTGAAGCCGATATTATTGAAGAAATTTTACGTGTTTACGGATACAACAATATTAAAACTACCGAAAAATTAAACGCCTCTATCTCAAACTCTACGCGTTTTGAAGACCATAAAATTCAAAATATTATTGGAGACCAGTTAGCGGCTTTAGGGTTCTTTGAAACTTTATCAAATTCATTAACAACGCCTAACTATGCTGCGTTAAGCGAACAGTTAAAGGAAGATCATAATATCACCATGCTAAATCCGTTAAGTAACGACTTATCTGTATTAAGACAATCGTTGTTATTCTCAGGATTAGAAGCTATTTCTTTTAACATTAACAGAAGACGCGGTGATTTAAAACTATTTGAATTCGGAAAAACCTACCATGGTTTTAGCGAAGACAAACGTGAAGAGTTTAAGCACTTGGCTTTGTTTGTTACCGGAAATAAGTCGGTTGAAAATTGGAATTCACCAAACACAAAAAGTGATTTCTTCTACTTAAAAGGTTATGTTATAAATATTTTAGAACGTCTAGGGATTTCTAAGTTTAATGAAGGCCCTGTGACTTCAGATGTATTTGCTGAAGGCGTAAGCTTTAGTTTAGGAAAAATGAAGTTGGTTGATTTCGGATTGGTAAAAAAGCCAATCTTAAAACATTTCGATATTGCTCAGGAAGTGCTATTTGCTGACTTTGATTGGGATACTATTTTAACGATTGTTAAACGTAATAAAGTGGTATTCGAACCAATCCCTAAATACCCTGAAGTACGTCGTGATTTTGCTTTGTTATTAGATAATCAGGTAACTTTTGAATCGATTTACAAAATTGCTAAACAAACTGAAAAGCAATTATTAAAGAGCGTGAACCTGTTTGATGTGTATCAAGGTAAAAACTTACCGGAAGGTAAAAAGAGTTATGCCGTAAGTTTTACTCTTCAGGATGAAAACAAAACGCTTAATGACAAACAAATCGATAAAATTATGAGTAAATTACAATCTAATTTTGAAAACCAGTTAGGGGCAGAATTAAGATAATTACAACCTATAACTATCTCAAAGCGCCTTTGATTAACTAATTAAAGGCGCTTTTTATTATGGTCACTATCCCTATAATCAATATTAATCCCAGGGATATCTTTTTAAAGTTTTCCTGAGAGATGGTATTCAGAAGTAACTTTCCTAAATACGTCCCCAGAATACCGATACCTACTAAAAACGGAATGTAAATCAGAATGTCTTCTTTAATATAACCGTTAAAAAAATAGACAATCGTTCTACTTAAATCAACACCAAAATCTATAATTGCCGAAGTTGCGATAAATACATTCTTTTCAAGATTGAACGCCGCCATGGTGAGTCCACGAATAGCTCCCCCAGTACCCACAACGCCCGCTACAAAACCCGAAAGCGTTCCTCCTATAATCGCTTCTTTTTTGTGAGGTTTGATGATTAAATTTTTCTTGATTAAGAACAATAAACTGAGTGACACCAAAAACAATCCTAAAAATAATTCTAAAAAAGTAACGTTTAAAAACTTACTAATCACACCTCCAATAATTACAAACAACACGGCCGGTACACCTATGTACAGAATTAATTTTTTGTCAATTCCTTTTTTAAACAAGGCTATTTTACTCAGGTTACTTACTACGTGAAATACTGCTGTTATTCCTAAAACTGTTTGAAAATCGAAATAAAAATTAGCAATGGGAACAAAGAAAACCGATGACCCAAAACCACCTACAGTTCCTATAACTTCGGCGATTAAAGCTAATAACAAGAATACATATTGGATGTTCTTCACGGGATTAATTTATAACTTAAATATAGTTAATAAAGGAGACTTTTGATCGTTTTGTTTAGATGTAAATTCCTGAAAAAATTGTATATTTAGAAAACAACTATTAAACTCTATAATCATGAAAGACTCAAATTATATAAAAGTATATACAGGTAGTTTAGTTACAACCCAACGTGTTATAGGTGAATTAGATAGAATTGGCATTAGTGCTGTAGTTAAGGAACAATCTGAAACTGGTTTGATAGCAGATGTTTTTGGTGGTTCTGGAGATTTCCAGGAGGTTTTCGTTCATAAAGATGAACTTGACAAAGCAACCAAAGTAATTGAAGATCTAACTTCCGGACTGGAGGCTTAATTATTTAAAACTAAAATTTATGAAAAACTCCGAATACATAAAAATTTATACAGGAGATGCTCTTATGGTCAGGCGTTTTGTTTTAGAACTTGAAGATGCAGGTATTAACGCAGTAGTTAAAGACCAAACAGAATCTGCACGCTTAGCTGGATTTGGAGGTGGCATTTTACCAGGATTTCAGGAGATATTTGTTCATCAGGATGAATTAGAAAAAGCCAATAAAATTATTGATGATATTACCTCAGAATTAGAAGCTTAATCTCAAAATATACCTCATAAAAAAAGCGACTCCAACAGAGTCGCTTTTCTATTTATAAGCTTTAAATTAAGCCGTAACCGAATACATTTTGTTACGTAATTCCTTAATTTTTTTGTCCTGCATATACTCATCGAACGTCGTGTAACGATCGATAACCCCATTAGGTGTTAACTCTACAACTCGGTTTGCAACCGTTTGAGCAAACTCATGGTCATGTGTTGTAAATAACACTGTGCCTTTGAAGTTTGATAACGAGTTATTGAACGCTGTAATACTTTCTAAGTCTAAGTGGTTTGTTGGTTCATCTAACATTAATACGTTAGCTCTCGTCATCATCATTCTACTTAACATGCAGCGTACTTTTTCTCCTCCAGAAAGTACATTCGATTTTTTAAGCGCCTCTTCTCCACTGAAAATCATTTTCCCAAGGAAACCACGAATATGAACTTCTTCGCGCTCTTCTTCGGTTTTAGCCCATTGACGTAACCATTCGACTAAGGTTAAGTCGTTTTCAAAATACTCACTGTTATCTAATGGTAAATACGATTGTGTTGTAGTTACACCCCAGTCAAACTTACCGGCATCAGCCTGTTGTTTATTATTTAAAATCTGATAGAATGCTGTCGTTGCTCTTGAATCTCTTGAGAACACCACTACTTTATCGCCTTTAGCTAGGTTTAAATCGATGTCTTTAAATAACACTTCACCATCAATTGAAGCTGCCAAACCTTGTACATTTAAAATTTGATCTCCCGCTTCTCTATCGCGCTCAAAAATAATGGCTGGGTAACGACGACTGGTTGGTTTAATATCGTCTATATTTAATTTTTCAATCATTTTCTTTCTACTCGTTGCCTGTTTACTTTTTGCAACGTTAGCAGAGAAACGACGAATGAACTCTTCTAATTCCTTTTTCTTTTCTTCAGCTTTCTTATTCTGCTGTGCACGTTGACGGGCTGCCAATTGTGATGACTCGTACCAGAACGTATAATTCCCAGAATAATGATTAATTTTTCCGAAATCGATATCAGATATGTGTGTACAAACGGCATCTAAGAAGTGACGGTCATGCGATACCACAATCACACAGTTTTCATAATTCGCCAAGAAATTTTCTAACCAGGAAATGGTTTCGTAATCCAGGTCGTTGGTTGGCTCATCCATGATTAACACATCTGGATTTCCAAATAACGCCTGAGCCAAAAGCACACGTACTTTTTGCTTACCATCTAAATCTTTCATTAACATGTAATGAAAATCTTCTTTAATGTCTAAATTAGAAAGCATCGCTGCGGCATCACTATCGGCATTCCATCCGTTCATTTCTTCAAACTGCACTTGAAGCTCTCCAATTTTTTCAGCATTTTCATCGGTATAATCGGCGTATAACGCATCGATTTCTGTTTTAATTTTATAAAGGGGTTTGTTACCCATTAAAACAGTTTCTAAAACCGTATGATCGTCATATAAGTTGTGGTTCTGCTCTAAAACCGACATACGTTTTCCCGGCTCTAAATGAACATGACCAGAAGTGGCATCCTGTTTTCCTGAGATAATCTTTAAAAACGTTGATTTACCGGCACCGTTGGCGCCAATAATTCCGTAGCAATTCCCTGTAGTAAATGTGGTGTTTACTTCATCGAATAACACACGTTTTCCGAATTGTACTGATAAATTTGATACTGATAACATAAGGTTTATATTAGTTTAACTCAGATATTTAAAATCTTGATTTTCATTTTCTTTATTGCATGTAAAATATGCCACTGTCACCCTTCATTTAAGGCTTCGTTACAAATTTGTGCAAAAGTAGAAAATTCAAACCGTAAGACGAAACTTAGTTCCCGAATTTTAAACGCCATAAACCAATGTTTTTGTTATATTAGCTGTTTTTTCGAAGTTTCAACTTTAACAACGCCTTAACAGCACTATATCATTACAAGCCATATTTTTGTATAGTAATAAAGTCGACCAAACATTCTATGAGATTACACTATATATGCATACTTTTAGGTTTATCAGTATTTAACTGTGTAGAAGACAAGAAAGCCGAAAATGAGAACTATGCATATTTTGGAGGAGAAATTATTAATCCAGGTAATGACTTTGTTGTACTCTCAAAAGCCAATAAAATTATTGATACGGTTAAGCTAGACAATCGAAACCGATTTCTTTACAAATTTGAAAATGTTGATAACGGAGGCTTATACACCTTTCATCATGGTGGTGAAATTCAAATTGTTTTTTTAGAACCTAAAGACAGTTTACTTTTTAGACTTAACACACTAGACTTTGACGAATCGTTAGTATACACGGGAATAGGTGATAAAAAAAACAACTATTTAGTCAACGAATTTCTTGTAAATGAACTTCAGGAAAAAATTATTTTTCAATTCTGTCAATTAAGTCCCGAACTTTTTACCAAGCGTATAGATTCTTTAAAATTCATAAAGCTTAAAAACCTAAAGTTATTTAAAGACCGTTATGAAACTTCTGATTTGTTTGATAAAATAGCTTTGGCTGATATTAACTTCAATTATTATTTAAGTAAAGAAGTTTATCCTTTCGTTCACTATGGAAGGGACAAAAACGCCATTTTAGAATCGTTACCTGAAAATTTTTACGACTACCGAAAAGATATCGATTATAACGATGCCTTCTTTAAGGACAACCATTATTATGACAAGTTTTTAAAACATAACTTTAATAATATGGCGCTTAAAGAGCATTACCATCATAATGAAAAACAATATTTCAACCGTAGTTCTTTATGCTATACTTTAGATAAACTGGAACTAATTGATAGTTTAGTGAGCAATCAAGTTATAAAAGATGGATTGCTATATGATTACACTATAAACTATTTGGCAAAGAGTACAGATAGTGAAAACAACAATAAACTGCTTAAATCTTTTTTAAACAAAAGCACCGACGAAAAAAACAATGAAGAACTAAAACGTTTTGTATCGATGCTTGATCTTACAAAAATTGGCGCTACATTTCCTTCGGTAAAAGTTGTGGATTTCAAGAACAATGAATTAGATTTAAAAGAATCGATTGATAAACCTACGGTTATTACGTTTTGGTCCCATATATATTACGACCACTTTAAAAAAAGTCATATTAAACTAAAAGAACTTAGAACAAAATATCCTGAAGTTAACTTTGTTTCTATTAATATAGACAACTACGATAGCAATACCATTAGAAAATCACTTGTAGATAAGCGATTCCCTTTACAATATGAATATGTATTGAAAAACCCTAAGATTTCTAAAGAGTTTTTGGCAATACAGCCCATGACAAAAACGTATCTGGTAGATAAACACCAAACTATAGTAAATAGTAATGCTAATATATTTGCTAGTAACTTTGAGGAAGAAGTATTAGGTATGATTAACCGATAAAAAAATCACTATAAACTTAAAGCTTATAGTGATTCATTAATAACTTCTCGTATACTTTATCTGGTAAAACACGCTTTAATACAATAGAGAACTTCTGCATAAACTCCCCTACTTTATAATGTACTTTTGGTGATTTGGTATTAATGACTTTATAAACGGCTTTAGCCATCATTAAAGGATCGCTGCCACTGTCTACATGTGTATTCATTAAATCTAAAGTATTTCCGTAAGGTTCTTTATAAGGCGAATCGTCTAACAACGGCGCGTGATAACGTCCCGCAGCAATATTTGTTGCAAAATCTCCAGGAGCAATATTAGTCATATCAATATTAAAGCCTTTTAATTCCATTCTAAACGCCTCGGTAATTAATTCTAGCGCTCCTTTACTCGCACTATAAACACCACGGTAAGGTAAGCCCATATAACCTGCAATAGATGTAATATTTATAATCAAACCTGATTGTTGCTTACGCATTTGAGGTAAAACCGCTTTAATAACGTTTATTGGACCAAAAAAATTGGTTTCAAAATTCGCTTTAATTTCAACTTCGGGAATTTCTTCAATCGCTCCAGTAATTCCTGCTCCAGCATTATTTATAGCGACATCCAGTTTACCTTCCTTTTCTATAATCGTAGATACCGTTTGCTTAATGGTGTCTGTATTTTTTACATCTAAAGCTAAAATGGGGAATTTACTTTTTGGGTATTTTTCCGGACTTCTGCTGGTTCCGTAAACAATAAATCCTTTATCGGTTAAAAATTCTCCAATAGATTTTCCTATACCCGAAGATCCACCGGTTATTAAAACTACTTTAGACATAAATATGATTTTATTTTTTAAGGAAGTAAAGGTACTATTTTGAATGGCTTTCTAGGAAACAAAAAGGCATAAAAAAAGGCAAGCTACCTACATCACACCGCTACGACCATTTACCTTTGCTGCGTTCCCGCCCTGGAGGATTCAACAGGAGCTGGTTGTGTAGGACTTGCCGCTGCAAATATACAATCTTTTAAAAGTTTCGCAATGATTTTTTACTCTGATTTTAAATAAATATCTTGCTTTAAATTTAACATCTCTCATGAAAACATTCAAGTACTTAGTAATCATATTTTTAAGCGCAACACTGGTAAACTGCGGTTCTAATACAGGATCGAAAAAAAATGGATTTTCTATAAAAACCAATGCCGAAAAAGGTAATATTTCCAATAATGAGACCCTAAAATTGGATCTTGAAAATCTAAAATCGCATACTATTGACTCCGTTTCTTATACATTCGAAGGAAAACCTATTGAGAATATTCTTAACCTTTCGGAATATAAATTAGGAAAACACACCGTTGAAGCTACTGTTTATTTTAATGGCGATAAGCAAACCATTAACACCGTAATAACCATTTTAGCGAGTGAACTTCCAAAAGTATATACCTATAATATTATTAATGAATATCCACACGATATCACCTCGTATACGCAAGGCTTAGAATTTCATGATGGTAAACTTTACGAAAGTACGGGTCAGTACAAAGAATCGAAGCTTCGTTTAGTCGATTATAAAACCGGCGAGGTTCTTAAGAATATCAATGTAGCCGATCAATTTTTTGCTGAAGGTATAACCATTTTAAATGATAAAATCTATCAACTTACCTGGAGAGAAAACACCGGCTTTGTTTACGATGTTAACTCCTTTGAAAAAATCAACAGTTTTAAATACGGAAACAGTAAAGAAGGCTGGGGCCTTTGTAACGATGGTAAAACCATCTATAAAAGCGATGGAAGTGAAAATATCTGGTTATTAAATCCGGAAACTTTAACTGAAGATAGCCATATTGAAGTGTATACTAACAAAGGTAAAATCGTTGGCATTAATGAAATGGAATGGATTAATGGAACTATTTATGCCAACCGTTACCAAAAAGATGGTGTAGCTATAATAAACCCTAAAAATGGAGCTGTAATTGGTGTTATAGACTTCTCTCCGCTTAAAAAGAAAGTCACGCAACACGAAGGTTTAGATGTATTAAACGGTATTGCTTACAATCCGGATACCAAAACCTTATTTGTTACCGGAAAACGTTGGGATAAATTATTCGAAGTTGAAATCATAGAGAAATAATCTAGAATACAAACTACTTCAAATTTTAAGACCTGAACATCCTGAAACTTTTTAACCACTAATTCGCCAATGTTTTTTAACTAGAAAATGTTCGTGTATTAGTGGCTGCTTTTTTTAGCTAATAAACAGTTATTGTTGTTTCATTTGATACATCATCATTCTAAACGCTACCGGAATAAATAAGATTCCAATGATTACAAACAAATAAAACGCGTTTTCCAGATTAAATGCATGTGCAAGATAACCTATTAATGGCGGACCTATAAGCATGCCTAAAATGGCGTACGTCGTTATAATTGAAATGGCCATTCCTGGTGAATATTTTTTCGAAGTTCCCGCTAATGACATGGTTAACGGAAATATGGCAGCTGTACCAAAACCTACAAGAAAAAAACCTGCTAATGCCATCAAAAAGGTTTTAAAAACAATAGCCATAAGTATTCCTATAGCAATTAACGATCCACTTAAAATATAGGTCTTTAAAACACCTATAATGTTTACTAATTTATCAGAAAAAAAACGTGACAATGCCATGGTTGTCATAAAAATTAAATAGCCATAGGTAAAGACTTCTTCATGTAAAACTTCCTTAAAAAAAACACCACTCCAATCGAACATTCCGCCTTCACAAACCGCACCAAAAAAGATGAGAATTCCTAAACTCATAATATAAGGATCGGGCTTGCTAATAATTAATTTATTTCCTGAAGGTGATTTATCATTCTTAACAGTGAATCTAAACGTTAACAGCGCAACTATTAAGCTAAAACTCGCAATACTTAGCATGTGTATTTGAATAGGAACATCAAATTTTACCATAAGCGTGGAAATACCAACACCCAAAACACCACCAGAACTCCAAAGTCCGTGAAAAGCCCCTACTACCCTCTTTTCATATTTCTTTTGAAGTGTGATGGATTGTGTATTAATTGAAATATTTAAAATTCTTAAACAAAAAGCAAAGCCAGAAATAGCACACACTAAAGCAAATGTTGATGTTGCAAAACCTATGGATGCTAAACTGATAGAGAAAAAGAAAAACGCAAAAATTAATGGAATACGACTGTCAAACTTCGATACCAACCAGCCAGAAATAGGCAAACCGATTAACGAACTCACCGGCATGGCAATTAAAATTGTTCCTAATTGCGCATCATTCAAATCGAAAAACGCTTTAATGGTTGGTATACGCGATGCCCAGGTGGCAAAGCAAATACCCGATAAAAAGAAATAGATACTTAAAGCAATGCGCTGTTTGGCTCTTAATTCCATTCTAAATTATAATCTTTTTCAACGTTTAAGTGAAGTTGCCTATTAACATTCACCAATTACTTATTGTATTATAAAAGTAAACCTCAGTTTAAAAACTGAGGTTTACTAAATATTAATATTTTAAGTTACAAAAATACTACAACGTATTGATTTTAAATCATAATAATCGGTTTTAATTATGAACAGGACTCTGCGTACACGGACAGTTACTAATTCCTTGTAAAAATTCTAATCCAATAGTTACCACGTGTGTTCCCGAGTTATAGCCTGAAAGTCCGTTTGTAGTTACCTGATAAGCGTAACCAAAATAGAAGATAGACTTTTTAAATCCTACCATTGGCCCAATATTTAATGGTTTTAAAAACTGATCGTTTAAGAAACGATAAGAGATTCCACCCCAAAAATAATCTTCGTATCTATTGTACTTTCTAAACTTAAAGTTTAAGTCGGTACTGGAACGTTTATCACTACTAAACATTTGATAAAACACCGATGGTTCGAACTCCAGACCGCTCTTTTTAGGACCTCTAATGGTATATCCTGAATAAATCTGATAGTTTAAAAGTAAACGCGGCTCCAGCTTTCTAATATCTCCATTAAAGTTTTTCGGTAATAAGTTATTTGCATTAAAACTTAAAAAGAATCCATGATTTCTGTATAGCGCACCTACATCAAAGTTGTTATTAGAGGTTCTTCTATCGTCTGTAATAAACGGATCGACTACCGGGTTTTCGTAACCCGTATTGAAGTTATTAATGTCTATTCGGAAATTATTAATGTTATACGAAATACCAAATGATAAATACTGCTTTGAATAATAATCTAAAATAATGTGATGTGCGAATGAAAACTTAGCCCCTGTTTGAAGCGTGTTCCCATTTTTATCATTGTAAAACGACACCCCAACTCCCGAACGATCGGCAATTCTGAAATCGGCATACAATGATTGATTATCAGGAGCACCTTTAATCCCTACCCATTGGGTTAATCCGTTAGCACGAATCTTTAAATTATCGCCAATACCTGCATATGTTGGAGACACCACAAAATTATTATCTGCTAGATATTGTGTAAATACCGGCAAGTTTAACTCTTGACTATAACTGGTTGTTACAGTCAAGAATAATATATATCTGATTAGTTTTCGCATCGTCGTAAATTTAATATTAACAGTCATTAGCCACTAATTATCTGTAAAGCGTAAAGTGTCCAACAAAATCCCTATCGTCTTTCGGATCGTTTAGTTTCACAACAAACCAGTAATCACCAGTTGGTAATTCTTCGCCGTTGTACTTACCATCCCATTTTTGTCCGGCTTTTAATTTCGCTACAACTCTTCCGTAACGGTCATAGATATCGAAGGTCAGATCTTTATATTGCTCTGTACAACCAGGACCCCATTCATCTAAAGTACCGTCACCATTTGGTGTAAAGTAATTAGGGATACACACATCGATATATTCAAAATATCCCGAAGCCTCTAAGGTACATCCGTTACTATCTACAACAGTTACTGTATAGTTACCAGTTTCATAATAAATAAAGGTGCTTTCACTTCCGTACGATTCACCGTTTAAGAAGAACTCATACTCACCAGTTCCTCCGGTAGCCATCGCTTCGATTGTGTTGATGGTTTCTCCTTCCTGAATAGCTAACTGTAATGGTTCGTAAGCTTCAACATCAAATAACTCGGTTTGTTTCGTACATCCATTAGTGTGTCTCACATCAATATAATGCCCAATACCTGCCGGAACATTTATAAATATGTTACTTGCCTGATAAGGTCCGCCATCTAATGAATATTCTAACTGTGTCGGGTCTGTCATGGTTTCATCAACATAAACGGTAACCATATTAGTTGAAATGTTGTTTTCACAACCATATTCTAATACCGCTACCGGATCAATTTTCACTGGATCAGGGAATTCGATATTCCATTCAGACTGACAACCTTCACTGTCGGTCACGTAAACCACATGATCTTCTCCATTTAAATTAGAGAATGTAAATTGGGTTTGTCCGTCAGCTCCTTGAACATAGTCGCCATTAATATCATCAAGAGCCACGCTGTAAGGTTGTGTACCTCCTGTAATTTCAATGCTGAACTCTCCGTTCATATCACCATCACATAACACCGGGATTAACGAATTAGGCACAATAGTTACAAACTGCGGATCTGGTTGCGCAATAGTAAAATCGAATAACACATAACAACCTAGCTGATCCTGAACTAATCCTTGGTAATCACCTGGCGCTAGGTTATCAAAGATAGGCTCATCAAAGAACTGATTCATTTGTGGAGAAATGGCGTACTTGATGATACCACTTCCGCCAGTTGCGGTGATTTCTAAAATACCATCGTTGCTTCCGTTACAAGTAACATCGGTAACATCAAACTGAACTTCTAACGGTAAATTAGGTTCAGTAATGGTTACTGGAGCCGATGTAGCTAAACAATCGCCACTCTCAACATGTATTTGATAGGTTCCAATTGGTAATTCAGTAAATACACCTGGACTATTTTGAACAGCCGTTGGCATATCGTTACCTGCTGCGTCTTGTAGTGTGTACACATAATTACCTAAACCACCTGCCGCTTCTGCTACAATGACTCCTGTAGAATCACCAGCACAGTTAATTGTTGCATTAGTTGTATCTAATTCCACTGTCAACTCTGGAAGTTCTTCAACTACAATATCATTTGATACCACAGCCGTACAGCCATTGGCATCTCTTACGTAATATCTGTACGTTCCCGGCGCTACGGAGAATGTGATTTCATCCGGGAATGAACCAAGTATTGTTGCAAATGAAGCATCCGCACTATACTCATAAGTTCCAGTTCCTCCTGTTGCGCTTAAAGTTAATGTTGCATCAACCGTACAAGTTTGCGTAGACGCTTTCACTAAACTCGCTACCATTTGTTCTGGTTCTGTAATTACGATTTCTGCAAAAGTTGTTTCACAAGTAAAGCCGTCTGAAACCGTTACGGTATATGTTCCTGCTCCTAATCCTGTAAATACATTAGAAGTTTGTGGTCCGGAAGAACTTACTACCGGTGATAAGGTATTTAAAGTATACGTGTAATTTCCGCCTTGACCTCCTAATACATTCGTTACCGTGATACTTGCGGTTCTATCACCAAAACATGATAGTAAAGTAGTACTTGGAGTAACCGTTGCATCAATTGGCAGCGGATCGATTAATTCTACAGTTTCTACAGCAATACAGCCTTGGCTATCTCTTACGCTTACCGTATAAATACCCGCAGATAAACCTTCGAAATAATAAGTACTGCTGAACGCTGAAATCACACTTCCACCTAGTTCTAACTGATACTCATAACCTCCTGGCCATCCACCTGAACCACTCGCTGAAATTGTTCCGTCAGCTCCAATACAAGTAATATCGGTGTGAGATGTTTGAATTTCTAATGGTGCTGTTGGTGCTGTAATGGTTACATTCGTTGTAACAGTACAGAACGGTGCATTCGTTAAGATTACATTAATGGTATAGGTTCCTGATACTAATCCGCTAATGGTTACCGGACCTGCATTTGCTGAAGCTCCTGTTTGTACGGAAGCTCCTGAAGCATCTAACACGTCGTAAGTAAACGGACCAGCTTCATCGGTTGGTGTTGGTACACGATCTACTAAAGTAAATGTTACACTTCCATCGTTATCACTAAAACAGGTCACATCGGAAATGCTTTCAACATCTAATTCAAAGGTATTCGGATCGATTACGTAGTGTACCGTTTGTAAACTACATCCTGTATCAAGGTTTTCAACTGTAATAATATAGTTACCAACTGTTAAGCCAGTAAAAATCCCAGTGGCATTTGTCTGGTTGTAAGACACGTTAACACCTTCAACTGTATATTGAAGATTTACAGCACCACTCGCTGTAGCTGAAACCTGAATATCTTCATCATTAATACAAGTTATAGGATTATTAACTGTGATATTAATTTCCTCCAATTCCACGTAAGGCGCAATCACTGCTGTTGCTGTTCCTGAACATCCGTTTTCGTCGTATACATTGATGGTATAATTTCCTCCTTGGAAATCTGCTTCATTATATACATTATTAGAACCTGATTGAACTAGAGCACCATCTCTATAAAATTCATAAATCACGTAGTTATTAGAACCTCCTGTAACCCCTGAAACTGTAATTGTAGCAAAGTTTGCTGCATTGGTATCCGGTGCACATACATACTCTACAACTGTTGGCGTTGGCACAACAATAGCATCTGGCTCACCAACTGTTTCCTGTTGTGTTAATGTACAGTTTCTTCCTGAAGTTACTGTGATATCATAAACGCCTGGGGCCAATCCTGTAAATATGTTTGATGTTTGGGTGGTTACACCTCCATCTAAACTATAAGTATAAATAGGATTATCGTTTGTATCCGGTAAGTTCACTGTAATAGTTCCATCAGAACTTCCATTACACGTTACATCAGTAGGAGTTGTCGTAAACGTAACCGGTGTTGGTGCATCTAAAGTAATAGGTGCTGTATTCGTACAATTAGTATCTAAATCTGTAATTGTAACCGTGTATGTTCCTGAAGAAATTCCTGAAATTACATTTCCTGAAATAGTAGCTCCTATATAATTGATAGCATAGCCATAATTACCTGAACCTCCAGTTCCATTTAATGTAATCACACCGTCATCATCTGTACAACTTGGTAAGGTAGTTACTGACACATTTAAATCTAATGTTGGATAGATTTCAATTGGTGTAGGCATTGTTGTTGTACATCCATTTCCATCTTTAACCGTTACTTGATAAGTACCAGGTGTAGACACCGTAAACGTTGGACTAGTTTGGAATCCAGCGCCAATAGAATAACTAAACGGTGCTATTCCTATTGGATCAGTCACTGTAAAAGTAAACGGGTCTCCATTTAAATTACATTGGTTATCTGAAATAGTAGGTACAGTCACTGTTGGTAGTGGGTCGGTTGTAATGGTCACATCAATCATATCTGTACACCCATTCGCATCTCTTACCCAAACATCCCAATCTGTACTTGTGGTTGGATCTAATACTGCTGCAGCACTATTAGTATAATCTGCATCAACCGGAACTGAACCATTAATAACAAAGGCATACTGGTAAGGTAATGTTCCTCCTGTTGCTTCAACGGTTACTTGCGCACCAAAATTACAATTTGCATTGATATTATCAATTTCAGATAATGTTACTGGTGTTGGATCATTAACGATAACAGTAGCTTCGTCTGTACATCCAGTTGCTGTATCGGTAACTTCAAGAGTATACGTACCTGTAGCAAGATTGGTTAATGTCACTGTATCTCCAGCCTGATTAATTGTTCCTGTTTCAGATAACAAGGCTACTGTATAAGCTGCAGAATAATTAGCTACTGTAAATTCTACGGTTCCATTAGCATCTCCAGAACATAAAGCATCATTTATTAATTGACCTGAAACTGTAATATTAGTCACTGGCTCTATCGTATAAGCCTCTGTGTAAGAACATCCATTTGCGTCGGTAACTGTAAATACATAAGTTCTTGGCAACAATCCTGAAAACACACCAGAATCTTCTCCTGTTATATTTGTAGATGCTGAAGCAGGCGAAACAATTGTATACTTCAATGGTGCAACACCATCTGTTGCTGTTAATGTTACCTCACTTGTTGTCGCTAAACACGTTACAGGAGTAGAAACAAAATCTAAATCCGTAGGAACGCTTAATGGTTCAATATCAACAGTTGCCGGACTCGCAACAATACAGCCGTTAGTATCTTTTACCCATGCAGTAACAGTACCCGGATTATACGTTCTATAAGTATTTGTTGTTGTATAATTAACTCCATCAAAGCTATATAAATAAGAACCTGTACCACCTGTAGCTGTTACAGTAACTTCAGCTGGAGACGTTGCGTTTCCTACCCCACAGCTTAATGTTGTTGTTACTTGTGCAGTTGCTTCAACCAACACCGGTTCATTAACTTGTATTGGTTTAACTACAGATAAACAATTTTTATTATCTCTAACAACAATATCGTAGGTTCCTTGTGCTAATCCTGCGAATACATTTGAAGATTGCCAGGTAGAACCTCCATCTCTACTATATTGATAAGGCGCAATACCATCAAAAGCCGTAACAATAATACTTCCATCTGCACCACCATTACAAGTCACATCAAATACCTGAGTCGAGAATGTTGGTGTCGTGTTTGGTGTTACCTCAACTGGATTAGATGCTGGAGATTCACAAATCTGATCATCTGAAACTTTAAATACATACGTACCTGCAGTAGTTGCCATAAATACATTGCTTGCCATTGGGAAATAGGTAATACCCCCATCTGAACTATACTGATAGGTATAGTTTCCTGTACCACCTGAAGCTGTTAATGTAATTTGAGCATCGTTAGTTAAACAGGTTAAATCGTAATCTAAATTTGCATCCAATAAAATTGGAGGATTAACTGTATATGTTGTAGAATCTATACATCCATTTGCATCTCTAATACTTACTGTATAGGTTCCTGGAGCACTTATGGTGAATGTATCACTTGTTTGATAAGCCCCTCCAATACTATAGGTTGCTGTTCCATCGAATGTAGTGCCTGATACCGTAATATTAAATGCCGTTCCATCGAAACATTCCAAAGAAACAGGATCTATAATTGGTTCAGCATCTAAAATAACAGGGACATCTGCATCTTTAATACACCCATAAGCGTCTTTTACGTAAACGGTATAATTACCAGCTGAAGCTGTAAATGTATTGTTACTAACCCAACCAGAATCTGTTGCTACTGGTGCCGAAGCTGTTGATAACAATAACATATATTCATATGGCGCAGTACCATTACTTGCTATAGCTGTAATTAATCCTAACTCATTACAGTTTTCATTTCTTATTGAAGAAGCTGTTAACTCTAATTCTATAGCCGACTCCGTAATATTAAATGATTCTGACACTATACTACATCCTTCATTATCTGCTCCTGCTAATTCTGTTATAACAATTACATACTTACCGAAATCAAGATTTCCAAAATCAGTTACTGTTAGAGCTCCGTTTGCTGGAACACTTCCTGATCCAGGAGTTCCAATAGGTTGCAATGTTAATGAATCATATATAACATAACTAACATTTGTATCTGAAGTGTAAGTACTATTAATATCAAAGCTTACACTTCCATCAGCACTACCGACACAAGTAATATTGTTAGGAATTAATGAACTAACTGTTAAAGTAGAGTTTGTAGGTATAGCTGTATCAGCTGTTTCATAATAATAACAACCCGTTGACTCATCATGTACGATAAACGTATATGTTGCGCCAGGAATTAAATTAGTAAATGTTGTTTTTTTACTGTTTACAGCGTCTTCATCCTGCCACGGTGCAGTAGTTGGCCCCGTATATGTCATTCCCGGCCCTGTATAAATAGCAAAGTGGAAAGGCCCTGTACTTGCCAAGCTTGTTCCTATAGAAACTTCAGCAGAACCACCCGTAGAGCAATCTGCTGGTGGAGAAGTTACTGTAATGTCTAAATCATCTGGTGGAGAAGCTACTAAAATGTTTTGCTCTAAATATGCACATCCATTAGCATCTGTAATCAACACTTCATATAAACCGAAATCAACAACCTCAAAATGTACCGTAGATCCATCTTGATTCGTCACCTCCTGATCATATCCATTAACACCTGTTACATGATAAGTGTAATTAGGAGTCCCTCCACTTACAGAGTTAATTATAATTTCACCTAAAGATGTTCCACTACTCGTATCACAAGTAATTGGAGTTACATCATAATCTAGTGCGATAACATCAGGCTCATCAATAGTAATTGTTTCCGTATCATTACACCCTCTTGAATCTATCACTGTAACTGTATAATTACCAGATGGTAAACCAGATGTCTGTGTACCATAATCTGTTCCCGTCGAATCATTATATACATTAATAACAAATGGAGGGAAACCATAATTCATATCAATATTTACATCTATAGATGCGGTGGCCTCACCATTACAAGAAATATCCTGTATTTGGTTTACGTTTAAAATCACTGGATTTACAGTATCTGTAACAGAAATAACTGCCGTTTGTTCTGTACACCCATTTGCATCCGTAATTTCAAACTGATAACTTCCAGCAGTAGATGTAGAGAATGTAAAGGTGTTTCCTGAAACTACCGGCGCTGTACCTGTTCCTTGAATTAAAACCACAGTATATGGAGCATTTCCACCGGAAATAGTTCCTTCAATTGTGGCTTCAGCTGGTGCCGAACAGGTTAAGTTTTTAGTTAATAAAGCATTTACTGTAATAGGTTCAAAAACATCTGTAGTTGTATCGGCTGTTGCAATACATCCATTAGCATCTCTAACCATAACCGTATAACTTCCAGCTGTATTTACAGTGAAAATTGGACTTGATTGGTATGATGCTCCTCCATTAATGCTATATGATAAAGGCGCTATTCCGGTCGCATTAACTTGAAAAGTAAATCCTGAACTTGCTGTACACTGATTATCTACCGTTGGCGCAGTAACAGTTGGTAATTCATCTTGAACAATTGTAACCTGTGTAGGTGTTGGCTCTGTACATCCGTTGGCATCTTTTACATAAACATCCCAAACTAAATCTAAACCATTATTAGTGTCTACTGTAATGACATTACTACTTACATAATCAAAATCTGTTGGAGCACTTGAACCTGCTATTACGGTCGCATATGCATAATTAGGTGTTCCTCCTGTAGCTGTAACTGTAATTTGAGATTCAAAATTATTACAGTGTACATTTGTCGCTGCAGCTGTTGCGCTAACAGCATCTGTAGGTTCATTTATAGTTACACTTTCTGTAGCCGTACAACCTGTGTCGGTATCTGTAACAGTAACGCTATAGGTTCCTGTAGTTAAGTCTGATAAATTAATTACAGCCCCTGTAACTGTAACTGTTCCACCTGTTACAGTGTAGGTGAAATTTGTCGCATTAAATACTTCAAATTGTGCCGCACCATCATTTCCTCCAAAACATAGCACATCACTTAATTTTAGTGCAGTCATGGCAATTGGCGTTACCGGATCGATAACAAACGATTCTGTATAATAACAACCATTTTCATCGGTTACTCTGAACACATAAGTGTCTGGTGCTAATCCTGAAAAAGTATTGGATGTTTGCGGAGCAACAACAACTGGTGAAATAATTTCATAAGTTAATGTCCCTGCACCATTAGTTGCTGTAACTGTAACTGTAGATGTGGTATTATCACAAGTCACTACTGTCGCATTAAAATCTAAATCAATTGGCGGGTTTAAAGCCGAAATGGTTAACGAACCATCGGCAGTACATCCATTGGCATCCTGAACAGAATACGCAATAGTTTGGTCTAAACCATTATCATTGACTTCTAAAATATTTGAAGCACTATATCCTGAACCGTTAAAACTGTAAGTATACGGTGCCGTTCCTGTTGTTGGAACAGCAACCGTTACGGTTGAAGATTGTGCTGTATTATCAGCAGCACAGCTGAAAGGCGTTGCCGAAGCTGTAACCTCTAACCTTGTCGGTTCAGTTATTGTTACGGTTCCATCAAAAGTACATTCGTTAGCATCCTGAACCTGATAGGTGTAAGTTCCAGCAACTAAACCAGTATATAATGAAGTTGCTGAGAAACCACTTCCGTTAAAACTAAATAAATATGGACCAACTCCTCCGGATGGTACAATTTGTACCGAACCATCATTACTTCCATTACATAAGGCATTAACAACGGTTATTGTTGCCGTTGGATTTTCTATCGGATTTACCGTAATTACATTTGATACGGCAGTACATCCGTTAGCATCGGTCACCTGGAATTGATAAGTTCCATCAACATCTGTGGTTAACGTAAAGGTATTTCCTGATAAGTTTACAGTACCAGAACCTTGAATTAAAGTTACATTGTAAGGCGCATAACCATCAGAAATAGTTCCTGAGATTACCGCGTCTGGTGATGCTGTACAATCTAATTCCTTTGTTAATGTTGCAGAAATATTAACCTGAGCAGCAATGGTTTCAGCATCTAAAGTAACTTCACAACCATAAGCATCTCTTACTGTAAATATATAATCTCCAGGAGTTAAATCGCTGAAAACAGGACTTGCCTGAAAAGCGCCTCCATTGACACTATATTCATAAGGTGTTTGACCTCCAGAAGCTGAAACTTCCAAGGTCGCTCCATTAGCAGCATCGTAACAATAATCAGCATTTACAATAGATGCAGTTGGTGCCGTTGGAGCTATTAAACTAATTGTTGTCGTTGCCGTACATCCGTTAGCATCTGTTGCTCTAATGGTATAATCGCCTGCAGCTACATTGGTTAAAATACCATTCGCCGGGAATGTATTTACAACTGTTAATGTAGCATCTAATAATTCGTACGTATACGCTGGAGTTCCTCCTGTTGCTGTCGCTGTTACTGTTGAACCATCTAAACAGGTTACCGGAGTGGTTGTTGCCGATACACTTAAAGGAGACGGAGCAGTGATCACAGCCTGTAATGTTGCATCGCAAAGTCCATCGGAAACTGCATCGTAACGCACTACAATATCGTAAGTACCTTCTACTAAACTTGAAATGGTAAAAGGCGACGTGGTTACTGTATTCCAAGTTGTTCCGCCGTCAATTGTATATTGGTATCCATTTGTTGCATCAAAATTTTGTGCTGCTATGGTAATACTTCCATCACCTGCACTTGAACAGGTTACATCGCTCGTCGAAACAATATCTGCAGAGAACGCTTGTCCTGATTCGATAATAAAAGGGAAATCCTCCTGAGTAATACAGGTTACAGGTAATTGATATACTTCAATATCATCGACAGCAAAATCAATACCGTTTACCTGAGCAATTTCTAATCGTAATACAAAGTCTAAAGACGTATTATTTCCAGGGTCGATAGTTTCATTGAACTCTACCCAACCGTTAGTTTTAGGTATACCTCCTATTGATTGCGACGATAATACCACACCATTACTATCCTGTAACTCCACCGTAAGTGATGCGTCTGGTTGTGTATTTCCAACTTTTAATAAGTTAGTTGCAAAGAAACGCACCTGTATTGGTTGATTCGGAATGATATCGGTAATTGGTTTTCTGTAAACTACCGCATTATCTGGAATTGCAAAACCAGCATCAACCGCCAGGAATCTTCCAGGAATGCTTCCAGTAGTATGGTCTCTGGGACTCCACCACCCACTATAAGGATTGTTACGTAATTCATTCGTAACAGTATATTCCCCGTTACCAAATAATCTATCACCGTTACATTTTGTTGCTTCAACCTGTCTTTCAAAACAAAAATTCGGGTTAATACCTGGTGAGGTTACATCTCCACCTGAACCAAAGCTTTCAAATAATAAGTTACTATATGTTGGTACGGTTTCTAATTTATAAGTCACACTGATGGTATGACTACCTTCTGAAACATTCAAAAACGTCTGAGGATCGGCTAAATTCGGATTTTCAACGCCATCAAGTAAATAACCATAAGAATACGAATCTGATCCTGTGTTATTAACTACAACCGTTGTGTTTCCTGTTCCATCACAATTATAATCCACATCGGAAATACTGATGGATGGTGGTACGGGTTCCGGATCGATAATAATACCCGGCATCGCATAAATACATCCATTTGCATCCCGCATATAAATGGTATAGGTTCCCGGAGCTACCCAAGCTTCATTATCTGAAGTCCAGTTTGCCTGGTTATCAAAACTATATTCATATGGAGGTGTTCCTCCTGTTGGATTTGTCACGCGTACACGTCCCTCTCCATTTGGTCCACAACCTGCTAATTGTGATACACCTGCCGAAGCACTTAACGGATAATCGGTTTCTGTAATTACAATATCTTCAGCAACACTAAAACATTCTTCACCATCTAAAGTATATTCAATAAGAGTTTGATAGGTTCCTGCTGCAAGGTTATAAAATTCTGGATTAGAAGTAAACGTTGTTCCATTGTCTATACTATAACTTATACTATATCCGTTAGCATTGGTAACACTAAAAGTTATACTTCCTGTGTTATCTCCGTTACATAAAATGTTAGTCTGTTCAACCGTAAATTCCGGAGGTAAAACACCTTCAATCGTTTGTGTGGTTGAAGCCGAACAGCCATTAAAATCTACAACAGTAATATCGTAAGTCCCTGGGGTTGGTACAGGAATTACAGGAGAATCCTGAGAAATGGTGTTTCCATTAATGTAATATTGATACGGTGGTACACCTCCTACCGGATATACTGTAATCTCTCCATCGGTACAGGTTAATGCCTTAGTGATAGCCGAAGTAACTGTTAATACCGGTGGATTGATTATTTCAATATCACCAGAAAAAACACATCCATCATCTGTTGTAACATTATAAGTATAAGTTCCCGGATTTAAATTATCAAACGTATAATCGCTCTCCATAATTGGTCCTACACTATTAATCACTGTACCATTTAAAGATAAGCTATAATAATATTGCGGCAGCGCGTCGTTAACCGCCAGTTTAATCGTTCCTTTATCACCATTACAGGTAGGTTGCGTTACAAACTCCGTAACATCCGCCTCTCTGGCACGTACATAAATACTTGGTGTTTGGAAGATACATGGATTCATATCCACTTCAACCTGACGGATATAAACCGTATAATAATCCGGCGTTGTAATTTCGAAAGCGTTAGACGATTGCCATGGCCCATTTGGATCTAAACTATACTCATACCCAGAAGGTACACCACCAACAGTAACCTCCCCAGGAGTAGTACAAATGATATCCTTAGCCGTTATAGTTGGGTCTAATAAATTCTGATACACATTAAAATAGAAAATACTAAAACATCCACCAGGATAATTAATCACCATTCTAAACTGACCAGCGTCATCGATAAGGAAATTCGGCCCTGAACCTACTTCATTCCATGTACAAGATTCATTTTCATTAGCACAATCATCAACAAGCATTTCATCACAACTGGTTTCATCTAATTTTTGCCAGCTTATAGAAACGGCATCACTAATTCCTGTTTGAATGTCACGTACATCGTTAGCCCCACACAAGAAAACATAAGGTAACACTTTACCATCGTTAGGACAAATTGGTAATAAATCGGCGTAAGGAATGATTGGGTTTGTTATGGTGTTTCCGTAAGGAATAACATTGATTTTTTCCTGAATAGAAATACAGGTAGAAGATGTTGTATTTTGTACATAATATGTCCCTGTTCCTGTAGCTGTATACGTTTGTCCTGTTCCTACTACAGGAGATCCTGTCGGACTTGTAGACCATGAATAACTATCATAACCATCGGCCGCTGTAAGTACAACCGTTGTACCACATAATATTTCTGTTTTTTCAAAATTACAATTTGAAATATCCACTAAAAAGTTGGTAGATCCCGGGACACCTAGACATTCTTCGGTAGCAAAACTACCTTCATCAACAACAACAGTACCACTTATGACACCGGTATAAGTACCAAAGGCCTGATTCTTAATTTCATTAGAACAAGCCTGACTTAAATCGTAACAATTAGGAACTATTCTTACTGGAATCCGTATCGTGAATTTGGGGTCGTTAACTTCCACTGATCCATCAGGTATAGCAAAAATAATAGTTCTCGTTACAGGATCATAAGACTGTATGGTAGCCCCCCCCGCGTTGGTTAAGTCAACATCTGCAGGATCAAAAACAATATTATCAGGAAGTACATCTTTTATTGTGAAATTAGTAACATTATCGTTACCAACGCTCTGATACGAAATTTCATAGAATAATTGCTGACCTAAATACACATCATCTCCATCAATATCATCTCCGCCAGTATCCACTACGGTTTTAATCAAGTCAATATCTGGTGAAAAAATATCTACAGCAAACGCACTAAAAAATGCATAAATAGGATCGGCCTGTCCATTGGCTACCTGTAATCTAAAATCGGCTGAAGTCACATTATTATTAATGTATTCAGGATTTGCATGCAATATTTCCAAGAATCCCGTATCGTAACCTAAAGTATTATTACCTGATGGATTTCTAGGATGAGATACACCATTCGTATTTTCTATTACGGAATTAAAGAAATTATTTGCAGGACCTCTTAACGGTGTAGTAACCTCTTTTCCATTAATTTCTAATTTATTCGCCTTTTGCGTTTTATCTCCATCTAAAGCCCCATAAGCAAATTGTAAATCTATAGCTCCCGAGGCAGGTGTTCTAAAACCACTAACAGGAATAGTTTCCTGATGTCCTTTATATAAATGACTAAATCCATCAAAAAGGGTGAATGATTTGGTATGTAAGGCAGGATCTTCGTAAATTACGATTAAAGACCATCCTGCACTTAAACCTGTTGAATTGTTTGTACCTTGACTAGATACGACGTTTGCTAATGTATATGTTCCTTCTACATCTCCTAAACTAGACATAATATCGGTTACATCGGCAAAACATGCATATGGGGTATTCGCAGGCTCATTATTAAATGCCGAGATAGGATTTACAATAGCATCGTATATAATTTCACCAGAAATATCTGTATATGTAGAGCTACTCGGAACCTTGAATTTTACGTTAGTAATATTAGATCTGTTTTCACCCTGTTTAAGCATCGCACTCCAATACAAACCCGCAAAAACTACTCTGTAACAATCTGTCGAGGTTCCATCTGGGTGGTCTGATAAAACAAGATCGGCACTACTGGAGCTAAAGGTTGAAGCATCGCCATCAATATCAATATATTGCATATTGAAATCCTGGTTATTTGCTCTATTATCGTTAAAATTCTGATTGCTTTGGCCTAAAATATTATTTCCTATAACAAGCATGCTACCTCTTACATCTACTTTTTCCCGAACGGAAAAAGTCTTATAGGTCTGTGCCATACTGCAGTAGGACAGCAGGAGGAATAAAACAACCAAAGCTGGTTTAATAAAAGTAGTTTTTTTCATGGCGGTTAGTTTTTTATCATTTATAATGCCTAATTGGGGCACAGCATTATAAATGTTGGGCTTCTTTTGTTTTACTAATTATTTTCAATTTTCACCATAGACATTTTACTGTTATATGGTTCAGGTCCTTTGTTATCTAATGCTCTTTTAGCTGATTCAATGCTATCAAATTTCTGATGATATATATAATACTTGCTTGTATTTACATCGAAGAAGAAATCTATATTCTTTTGTCCGGCTTCAACAGCGCGTTGTAAGAACTGATCTCGTTTCGCTACATCACTATGAACGGCTAATACCAAGTAATAACCACTCTCTACATGCTTAATATCTTTAACAATTCTGATGTTTCCGGTTAATTCTTCTCCATAATCAAAGTCATTTTCAGATAATGGTAATGTACTTGGTTTCGTAAACTGTTTAATCGAAGTTAACGCAGCACGATCTTTATTATACCGGTCTTCCTCATTATCATATAGTGCGCGTTTGATTCGACGTTTGCGTTCGATTTCGGTAGCCACTCTAACACTTTCAAATTTGTCAAGAACAGCTTCTCTGGCTTGAACTGTCTTTGATTGATTTTCTTTTAAAGTATTAATGGTTTTCGAATAAAACATATTGGTTTCATCACGCTTATCTCTTACATTTTTAAGTCTTGTACTATATAATGCTTCTAATTCAACAATTTTTTCATTCTGAGATTTAATCTCATTATCTAACTGTGTTTTGATGGATTCTAATCTCGCATTTTCAGCACTTACACTCTTAAAAGCTTTAGGAGCAGTAACAATACCTTGCTCACTTAAATCGTTTTCTTCTTTTAAATCCTTTAAGTCCTTTTCTTTTACAATTAAAACTTCATTTAACTGAATCATTAATTGTTTTTGAACATTCTGTGCTTCTAAAGCTAATTTGGCTACCGTAAGTAACTCATCTGTATTTTCATCTGTCGGTTTTGGAAAAACAATACCGCTTTCTGTAACCTCTGAAACTTTTTCTGCAGCAACTCTGGCTTGCTCTTCTTGTTGTTCTTTCAATCTTCCGGCTTCAGCTAATCTCGCTTGTTCTTCTTGTTGTGCCTTTAGTCTTGAGGCTTCAGCTAATCTTGCTTGTTCATCCTGTTGTGATTTCAATCTTGCAGCTTCAGCTAATCTCGCTTGTTCTTCTTGTTGTGCCTTTAGTCTTGAGGCTTCAGCTAATCTTGCTTGTTCATCCTGTTGTGCTTTCAATCTTGCAGCTTCAGCTAATCTCGCTTGTTCTTCTTGTTGTGCCTTTAGTCTGGCGGCTTCAGCTAATCTCGCTTGCTCTTCTTGTTGCGCTTTAAGTTTTGCAGCTTCTTCTGCTTCCTTATCCCCTTTACTTGCTACAATTTCCGTGGCGACAACTGCTTTAGCTATATTAGCGTTATTGGTATTATTCGCTTGTTTTTTCTCTTCAATACGCGCTGCAGCCGCTGCTTTCTGTTTTTCCCTTAACTCTATTTTTGCCTGAGCAATTGAGTCTAATCTAATTTGAGCCAATGCACGTTCTTCGGTACGTTTTGCCGCTAAAGCTTCACGGTCTATCTGAGTTGATGCTGCATTTGCTTTACGTCTAGCCGCTATTTGTCTCGTACGCTTATCCTGAATTAAAAGCGCTTGTTCCTGCTCTTCATCACTGTAGTTATATCGGTATTGCTTTTTAAACTTATAGGCAATTGTGAATTCGTGAGAATTGCCAAAAGACGATAAATCACCTACCGCCTTTTCGTAATTATATTCAATAGCTAACTGATTACTAATATTGATTCCTAAACCGGCCGACATTCCGTAAAGCGAATTATATCCGGCCTGAGCCCAGATTCCCTTTGGTACGGCCAGCATAACCAACCCTGAAATAGTCGTCTTATCCTTTTTAAATTCTGTACGTAATAATGTACTGAATTTACTTTCATCAAAAAATCCGCGGCTATCCATAAATCCCGTGTACATCACATGAGCCTGTACACCTTGCTCCGGATTTTCTTCGATAAGATTCGAAGATTTTAAATTGTAAGAGACAATATTATTTAATGACAAACCGAAATCTAAAAAAGTCGTTCCGTAATTGATTCCAGGATTTACCGTTAAAATGGAGTTTGTTGGAATATCTTGCAGAGACGGATCGGAATAATTTGAAACTATACGTCCCTGGTTAATACCACTTTGATAAAATCCTAAATTAGCACCAAAAGTTAAATTACTATCACGATCCAACACCACATTATAGGCGTAATTTACAATACCTCCAAATGTGGTTAAAACACCGTAATCTTGTTGAAACAAACTTATACCCATACCTCGGTTTTCAGCAAATCGTCCTGAATAACTAAATAAAAACGTTTGAGGGGCATCATCAAACTGAACCCACTCTCTTTTATTTGTAAAGGTGATGTATTTATTTTGCTCCCGTACAAAACTAAACGTCGGGTTTATAGCATATTTATTAAATTTTAAAGAAGTTCTTACCGGTAATACCAAAGCCACAACACCTTCTTCCTGAGCAAAGAAAAACTGTGTTGTTGCTAAAAATAAAATGATATGTAATAAATATTTACTCATATTATTTTACTACTGTAATAGATCCCTTTTTTACAGCATTTCCTGCTGTGGTTATAATGTAATAGTACACTGGATTTATCTCATTAAAATCTATTTGACTCTCCGGCCAATTATTTAAATAATTATTTGTTTGATGCACCACCTTGCCCTGAGCACTCATAATAATGACCTCGGTATTGGTTCCACTGGTATATTCTACAGGAATCGTCCAAGTATCGTTAATGCCATCGCCGTTTGGACTAACGATATTCGGAATGTTAGACACATCCGGAAAAGGTTCTGTCACTATCAGTGAAAATAAAAATTCTTCGGAAGCCGCACACCCACTTGTTTGAGTCACCACAACCTTATAGTCGCCTGTTTCTGAAGCTGCATAACTACTTCCTGTAGCCGATGCTATTAATACATCATTTAAATACCACTGAAACAAAGGACTATTGGCCGATGTAGTTACCGTGGCTGTTAAACTTTCTCCTTCCTGAACCGAGTTTGTTTCTGTAACATCTATACTACTGGTAAATCCAGAAGTTTCTAAATTGATAGTTGCCGTTGTTGAACACTGCCCTAAGTCAATGCTAACAGAATAAGTACCGGACACATCGGTAACATAGGTTTGACTGGTAGCACCATCAATCTTTTTTCCGTCTTTAAACCACTGATAAGCATCAGCATTAATGGTACTTAGGGTTGTTGCGCCTTCAACGGAACAATATGGATTCCCTAAACTGGAATTAATTTCTGAAGAGGTTCCAGATGATGCCTCTGAAATCTTTACACGATTGGAATATGAATCGGATGTACACGATCCGTAGTTTGTTTCACAATAATATGTTCCAGTTGTAGTTACCGTAAAAGTTTCTCCTGTACCTACTAACGTAGATGTAGTAGAGCTAGTTTCTCTATACCAGTTAAAAGTAAGTGATGGATATTGTAATGGTGAATCATTATCCCCTGTACCCGGGTTGTCAATAGTTAGCAAATAACTACCTCCAGCACAAAAGGCGGCTGTTCCTATTAAATTATTAATTGTAAATGGGCTATCCTGAATTTTATAATAAGCCGGAAACGATGTAGACCCCACACTCGTTGCTGATGGAGCACTACTTTTTATTCTAATTTTATATGATTCTCCCGCTGTATCGGTTGGTAATGAAAACTGAACCGTGGCTGGCGACGTATTATATTGACCAGGGTTTGTAGTATGAATCACTTTTCCGTTAGCAAAACTCCCTGAAGCATCAGATAATTCGATAGTAAATTGGTTGGTTCCGTTAGCAGCAATATCCGCCGAAAAGCTAAATGTTGTATAATATGTATTGAATGAAGGACTGGCGCAAGCCTGAGTAAACCCTAAACTAGGCGTACTAATCGTTTGAGTGTAGGCCATATTGACCACGCAAACTAAAGAAACGATAAAGCCTATAAAAGTAAAGTTCTTCATTACCATTCGTTTTTTAATAAAACTCCAAGAAATAATATCACCTTAGTTTATATGCTATTACCAAAAAATTCTTTGCTCTCAGCTTAATCTCAAACCTTGAGCAAAAGAATTTTTCTTTATATTAATAGTAAATTGGGGATTAAAAGACCTAGAGCTATAATATTCTTATTATAATTTTATCAAATAAACCTAACTACTTCTAGTCGTTTTCGTTTGATGCTATAATTTTATTGATACGTAATCTAAAATCCGGACGTCTTTCATTTTTCAAATCGATAAACGTTTCAGAATTCTGACTTTTCGAATACACGTTAAAGAAGGCACTATTACCATACCAATTTTCCAGATCCTCATTATTTGAGTTGTTTTCTACAAATATGTTTCCATTACAATTGTTGAAATACATATCAGTAAATTTAATTTTCTCTAAATTTTCTTGGTTGATTGCAATTTTATCTTCAAAAATCACTGCTGGATTAAATCCAGATATCACACTTTTATTCATATCTAATGAAGCGCTTTGTGCTACATAAACCGCTTCCTTCACTAAACCCTTTCCTATATCAGCTTTTAAATCGTCGCTATCATTTAATAAGGTTAAGTTTTTTGCTATGACGTTGGTTTGTGGCTTTGTAAAATCTACTTCTTCTATTTTATCAAAAGAAGACACATATAAACATCTTGTTCCCGCACTACTTGATGAAATATATGGAGACCTTACTGCTAATGAATTATTTAACTGACATTGTGTTCCGAAGTTAAATTTAAAGTCATTATTGGTTGCTCGGTACGATACCATTTTAGTCATATTAACATCGCCTCCCCAGATTTCAAAAGAATTACCGGCAGAATGTGACACCATAATATTCTCTAAAACGGTTTCACTTCCCACACTAGCAAGTAACAATCCGTTTAGCTGCGTTCCGTTTTTCAATTTCTTACCAGCATATTCAATTCTAACATATTTTAAAACACCCGAATTACTGTTCGGATTTTCTCCACCATAATTAATATAAGGATATGACGATGAGTTTAAATTGTTGTAGTATGAAATTACGGAACCTTTACCAAATTTATTTGTTGAAGCATCACCTAAAATCATAATACCTCCCCAGTCTCCTGAACGCTTTAAAGTTCTGTTTGAACTAAAAACAATAGGATCGGTTTCTGTTCCCTCAGCAATAATAGCAGATCCTTTAGCAATAGTTAAAGACGCTTTAGAATCGTAATCTCCTAAAATAACAGTTCCTGGTTCGATGGTAAGCGTAGCATTGTTAGTAACAAAAACGTTACCTAATAATAAATACACATCGCGCTTGCTTAATTTAGTATCTTCTGAAATGTTCCCTGCTAATATTTGTGTAGGCTCTCCAAAGTCGGATGAGTTGGACTTGAAATCTGTCCATCCATACAACCAGTTATCCGAACCTGTAATTCCTTTTTCCTGCTGAGCAAACATGCTTCCAAATGCAAGAAGGAATATCCATATTGAGTGCGTAAAGTTTTTCATAGTTACGGTTTTATGATTAAAACTAATAAGATTTTACTTCAAATATAATATCAAAAATATAAAAAAATCCCATGAAATGCTTTTTTTTTCGTTAAAATACACTTTTTAACAAAATTTTAAGAAAAACAATACCGTTGAACGGCAGAAATTTGTAATATAATTTTGACTCATTAAACTTTTGTTAGTTATTTTTACTATTAATCATTTAAAAACTGATGCTTTTAATTTCCTTAAACTTTAATTTACCCTAAAAAACATCAAGTGTTTTCAAAAAAAATCTTCAAGTTTAAAAAGCAAACCCGAAGACTTAAAAATGATTAATATGTGATTTTATTAATTGTATTCGCTATACTCATGCAAAGACTTCATAATGTCTTCATAAAAAATAATAGCCGAAATCAATTTATTAGTATCTGAATATGGTAAAAATTTCTTCTGAAATTCTCCGGTGTTTTCAATATACTCATCAGTAGCTTTAAACTGAGCTTCTAATGCATGGCTATTAGTTTTATCATTTGGAATACCTAAAGTCTCCAAAGTCACTCCGGGTTTGGTTGCAAAAGCGATATATGGCAACATTTTAACCAAACTTTCAATACGCTCCATATAAAGACCTAGCAAATCTCCTTTAGGCATTCTATCTAGCTCATCTTTACTATGATATTTTTTAATGGCCACTTTTGCACTAATAATGTTAAGTGGCTGATCTTTCTTATTCTGTGCATAACCTATGCCTACTGCTAAGAAAAAACTAAGACTGAATAAAATAATTTTCACTTTCATGGGTAACATTTAGGGATTGTATTTTACAAAAATATGCAATTAATCGTCAAAAACAAGCTTTTTGTCGATATTTTTAAATTATAAGCCAAAATATTACAAAAAAATGGTTTCTCCAAAAACTAAGAATCTATTTACATATCGTAAATACTGGACTTTCTCACGCTACATTAAATTATTATTAAATATATAAAAAGCTGTATTTTTGAACAAGGTAAAACAAAAAAGGCGGGTTAAAAACCCGCCTTTATAATATATAATAACTTTACTTAATTATTTTACTTCTTCGAAGTCTACGTCTTCCACATCACTAGACTCACCTGCTTGTCCTTTTTGACTTGCATCTGGTCCTGGTTGCGCTCCTCCTTGCTGAGACTCCGCCTGTGCTTTGTACATTTCTTCACTAGCCGCTTTCCAAGCTTCATTGATTTTTTCTAAAGCAGGATCGATAACTGCGATATCTTTAGTTTCGAAAGCTTTCTTCAATTCTTCTAATGCTTCTTCAATTGGTTTCTTCTTATCATCAGATAATTTATCACCAAATTCTTTAAGTTGACTTTCTGTTTGGAAAATCATCGCATCAGCAGCATTTAATTTCTCAGCTTTTTCTTTAGCTAATTTATCAGCTTCTGCATTCGCTTCAGCTTCTTGTTTCATTTTTTGGATTTCCTCTTCTGTTAATCCTGAAGACGCTTCGATACGGATATCCTGTGTTTTGTTTGTAGCTTTATCTGTTGCTGTAACGTGGATAATACCATTCGCATCGATATCGAATGTTACTTCAATTTGAGGCGTTCCTCTTTTTGCTGGTGGAATACCATCTAAGTGGAAACGTCCGATTGTTTTATTATCGGCAGCCATAGCACGCTCACCTTGTAACACGTGGATTTCTACTGATGGCTGATTATCGGCCGCTGTAGAGAATACCTGTGATTTTTTAGTAGGAATGGTCGTGTTAGCCTCGATAAGCTTAGTCATAACGTTACCCATAGTTTCGATACCTAATGACAATGGTGTTACATCTAATAATAATACGTCTTTAACATCTCCTGTTAATACACCACCTTGGATACCTGCTCCTAGAGATACTACCTCATCTGGGTTAACACCTTTGCTTGGTGCTTTACCAAAGAATTTCTCAACAGCAGCCTGAACTGCAGGAATACGTGTAGAACCACCTACTAAAATAACTTCATCAATATCGTTTTTACTTAAACCAGCCGCTTTTAAAGCCGACTCGCAAGGTGCGATAGTACGTTTTACTAAATCGTCTATTAATTGCTCGAATTTAGCACGTGTCAATGTACGTACCAAGTGTTTTGGTCCTGTAGCCGTTGCTGTAATATAAGGTAAGTTAATTTCTGTTTGTGCAGAAGATGACAACTCAATCTTAGCTTTTTCAGCAGCTTCTTTTAAACGTTGTAAAGACATTGCATCTTTACGTAAGTCCATATCTTCTTCAGCTTTAAACTCATCTGCTAACCAGTTGATGATTTTCTCATCTACGTCGTCACCACCTAAGTGTGTATCTCCATCTGTTGATAACACTTCAAATACACCATCTCCTAACTCAAGGATAGACACATCATGGGTACCACCACCAAAGTCGAATACAACGATTTTCTGGTCTGTTCCTTTTTTATCTAAACCATAAGCTAATGCTGCAGCTGTAGGCTCGTTAATAATACGTCGTACTTTTAAACCTGCAATCTCACCAGCTTCTTTTGTTGCCTGACGCTGAGAATCGTTAAAGTAAGCTGGCACCGTAATTACAGCTTCACTTACATCCTGACCTAAGTAATCCTCAGCAGTTTTTTTCATTTTTTGAAGAATCATAGCTGATAATTCCTGAGGTGTATATAAACGACCGTCAATGTCAACACGTGGTGTATCGTTATCTCCTTTTACTACTTTATATGGTACGCGTTCTGCTTCTTTTTGTGATTCAGAATATTTATTCCCCATAAAACGTTTTATAGAATAAACTGTTTTATTCGGGTTCGTTACTGCTTGACGTTTTGCAGGATCTCCAACTTTAATTTCTCCTCCTTCAACAAAAGCGATAACCGATGGTGTAGTACGCTTACCTTCTGCGTTTGGGATTACAACCGGTTCATTACCTTCCATTACAGAAACGCAAGAGTTTGTTGTACCTAAATCGATTCCAATAATTTTACTCATAATATTTTTTATTAATTGTGTTGAATGTTCATTTTTAAATTCGTTTAACTAAAAGTCAATGATTATGCCATTTCAAAAAAACTGACATCATGTCACCATGTTATTTTTTAATCTAAAAAATATATTCAACACTAAACACCATAAATTAGGTTGTACTTTTTTAATTACAGAAATGGTAGTATATTAGAAGTAAACTTATTGACCGCCTGAAATGATTAGACCATTACTCCTTTTATCAGTTTTAATCTTGTGCATTACCTCTGTTCATGCTCAAAACAACACCTCTCATTCCAAGAAAATAAAAGACTCAACCAAAGAAAAAAAGATTGAGTTAAAAATTATGCCATACTTAAGTTATAACCGAAACTTAAAAGTCATGCTTGGCGTCATTCCCATGGCAAATTACAAATTAAACCCTAATGACAGTATTTCCCCTAAGTCTATGTCTGGAATTGCCGGTGTATATACAACCAACGGTTCTTATTTTGCAGCAGTATTTAACAGGTGGTTTTTTAGCGAAAATAAATGGCGCGTTGCTTTTTTTGGGGCAACCGGCAATCATCTGTCTCAATTTTTCATGGAAGATGTGGATGTTAGTGGCTTTTATGATTATGACACAAATACCACAATGGTGAGTGCTGCAGTTAAAAGACAAATTACAGAGTCTCTTTATGGGGGTCTTACCTACACCTATTCTTTTTTTGATACGGTTTATGAAGACGATGTGCAACCAGCGTCAAAAACCAAAGTAAATGCCCTAGAAGTTAACATGCTTTACGATTCCAGAAATTCACAATATTATCCAACAAAAGGCATAAACACTCAGGTTCGGCTGGTTACCTACCCTGAATGGTTTGGTAATGAAGCAAGTGCCAATAAGTTTATCACGAACTACAACACCTATTTCCCCATGCGACAAGACAATGATGTTCTTGCTGCACGCTTCTCGGGTCAGTTTGGTTTAGGTGATGTACCGTTTGAACAACAGGAAACTATTGGCGGAAAAGATATTCGTGGGTATTCCGAAGGCAAATACCGAGGCGATGGCTTAATCTCACTTCAAGGCGAATACCGATATAATTTTAATCAAAAAATGGGACTGGTTGGTTTTGCCGGTATTGCAACAATTTACGGTTCAACTAATGAAGATTTCGACTGGGATGCATATCCTGGTTTTGGCGTTGGGTATCGCTACAATGTTTTTAACGGTATGAAATTCAATGTTGGTTTAGATGCTGCAGTTGGTAAAGACGATTGGGGAATCTATTTCAGAATTGGAGAATCCTTTTAATTGAAAAAGTATTCGTAAATTTAGAATTATAAAAAATGCTATGCTATGAAAAAAGTAATCTCAATCCTTGTATTAAGTTTCTTGTTTTTTACCTGTGAAGGTCCACAAGGCCCTCCGGGTCGTGATGGTTTTGATGGCGGATTGATTGTTTCAAGTGCTTTTGAAATTGAAATCGATTTTAATGCCGCCAATAATTATGAATATTTCGAAAGCTACGGCTTTACGGTTTACCCCTCCGATGTGGTTATGGTCTATATTTCCTGGGAAACAGATAATGGTCAAGATATTTGGCGTGCACTCCCTCAAACTACTTTTTTTAACGAAGGCGCATTAATATATAATTTCGACTTTACTCAAGATAACGTACGGTTCTTTTTAGATGGCGATATCGATTTTAGTCTATTAGGAAGTGAATGGACTCAAAACCAGGTTTTCAGAGTAGTCGTTATCCCTGCCGAAAACGTTGATGGTTTAGATTTAAACAATTACAATCAGGTTATTGAAACCTTAAACATTCAGGCCTTCAAAAGTGAATAGAACTCATTTCAGAAGTGTGTAATTACCCCTTAAAAAATAAGGGATTTCACGTTTTTTTAATGTTTTTTTAACTAAAAACCGTAAGCTAGTTCTTGTATATTTGCGAGGATTCAAATTATACTAGATGGAATGTATTTCGGTTTTTGATATGCTTAAAATTGGTGTTGGCCCTTCAAGCTCTCACACCCTAGGTCCATGGCGTGCTGCAGAGCAATGGATAACAGAGTTAAAACAAAAAAACTATTTTGAAGGCATTGAAAGCATTTCAGTTGATTTATATGGCTCATTAAGTTTAACCGGAAAAGGACACGCGACAGATTATGCGGTTATGCTTGGTTTAAGCGGTGCCGATCCGGAAACAATTCCTACCGAAAATATTCCTTCTATTATCAATACGATTAAAACTTCAAAAACTATTCATTTTAACAATGAAAAGAATTTAGAGTTTGATCCTTCAACACATATTAAATTCAATAAGAAGTTTCTGCCCTTTCATGCCAATGCATTAGTATTTACGGCTAAAATTAACGGAAAAAGCAAAAAATCAACCTTCTACTCCATAGGTGGTGGTTTTGTGGTTAAAGAAGAACGAAAAAACGCTAAGCGAAATAAGGAGATCCTAAAAACCTTTCCTTACCCAGTAACCCTAGGAACAGAACTATTAGCGTTTTGTAAAACTCAGCATTTAGCTATTTCAGATATCGTTTTAGAAAATGAAAAATCGCTTAGAACCGAAACTGAAATTGATTATGAATTAGGTCGCATCTGGAATACCATGCTGGAGTGTATGTATATTGGTTGTCATACCGAAGGTAATTTACCCGGAGGATTAAATGTGAGACGTCGTGCACACGATTCACATGAAAAATTAAAAGGCGATTTAGCATACAATTCGCCCCAAGAATGGCTGGAAACCATTAGAAAAACAGAAGTGAAATTCCGTTCTATTTTAAAATGGGTAAGCTGTTTTGCTTTAAGCGTCAACGAGGTTAACGCTTCTTTAGGTCGCGTAGTGACTGCTCCTACTAATGGAAGTGCCGGAGTTATTCCTGCTGTATTGATGTACTACATGGTAATTGAAAATCATCAAGCCGATTTTAATCACATCAAGAAATTTTTACTGGTTGCCGGCGAAATTGGCAGCATATTTAAAAAAGGTGCTACCATTTCTGCCGCTATGGGTGGTTGTCAAGCCGAAATTGGCGTATCATCGGCGATGGCTGCCGGAGCGCTTACAGAACTTTTAGGAGGCACTCCTGAACAAGTGTTAATTGCTGCCGAAATTGCTATGGAACATCATTTAGGCCTAACCTGTGATCCTATTGGTGGCTTGGTACAAGTCCCTTGTATAGAACGCAATTCTATGGGAGCTATTAAAGCCATAAACGCCGCAGAATTAGCTTTAGATACCGATCCTGCCAATGCAAAAGTACCTTTAGATAAAGTGGTTTCCACCATGTGGGAAACAGCAAAAGACATGAATTCAAAATACAAAGAAACCTCTGAAGGGGGCTTGGCTGTTGGGGTGAATCTGGTTGATTGCTAATTAGCCTTCGTCACAATCTTTCCGACGTCGTGTATCAATTAGGTAAATGATTTTCCATGTATCATTATCATTTAACAACTGAGTATTATTCGCGCCTCAATGGCTAAACGTGTCTTAAGCCCAATTTCATAAGGCATCCAGACATTAGCCATTATGCTTCTATATGAATATTATAATTTAACGAGCATTCATCCATTTTTGATCATTGGTTCTTATAGCAATAGCTTTAAAAAGTTATGCTAGTTTTTCTGTTACTAAAACAGATTTTCCTTCCTAATTGATAAAGGTGGCTTACAAAATGATATCATTCATGATGTACCGTTTTCATCAGGGTGATATTGTCTTTATGAAAGCCTGCAAAAAACGTATCTACAGCAGATTTAGCCTTTAATTTCTCATCTTCCTGTCCGTAAATCATTGAGGTCATTAACAAAACGAGATAAAAATAAACCGTGCCATAATTTTAGTTTTTCCTGAATTAATTCAAAACCCTCATATTTTCATTCGTTTAAAGAAAAGTTAACAGAACATTCTAATTTTATTACATTTACATTTTACTTGTAAAAGCACAAATACCAACTGTATAACCTCACTAAATATAAAGCCTTGAACATGAAGAAGATTAGTTTACTAATTATTGCTGTATTGCTCCTTTCCTGTAATCAACAAACCAAAACGACACCATCTGAAATCACAGAAATTAAAACTCAAGAAGCTAGTTTTCCTGATGGTACTCCTATTTCTGATTGGTTTAAAGACGATTCTAAAATAAATCCGTCTGATTTAGGTAAATTCTATCCCATTACTGATTACGGTTGTGTAATCGATAGCACCAAGATACAAACAGAAGCTATTCAGTATACTATTGATGAAGCTTACCGAAATGGTGGTGGAGTTGTAGTAATACCCAAAGGTGTTTTTTTAAGTGGAGCATTGTTCTTTAAGCCTAATACCCATTTACATGTGGAAGAAGGCGCCGTTTTAAAAGGGTCGGACGATATTAAAGATTATCCTTTTATAGCCTCCAGAATTGAAGGCCAAAGTATTGAATACTTTTCTGCGTTGGTAAATGCCAAAGCTGTTGATGGTTTCACCATTACCGGAACCGGAACTATTGATGGCAACGGACTAAATTACTGGAAAGCCTTCTGGAAGCGTCGCGAGGAAAACCCTAAATGTACTAATCTGGAAGTGTCCAGACCGCGTTTGGTTTTTATCTGGAAATGTGATAACGTACAACTTCAAGACGTAAAACTTCGCAATTCCGGATTTTGGTCCAGCCACTACTACCAATGTAACAATGTGAAAGTACTGGACTTACGCATCACCTCTCCGCATGAGCCAATAAAAGCCCCAAGTACAGATGCCATTGATATTGACGTTTGTAACAACGTTCTCGTAAAAGGTTGTTATATGGCAGTAAATGATGATGCGATTGCTTTAAAAGGCGGAAAAGGTCCCTGGGCAGATAAAGATCCTAGTAACGGAGAAAATACAAACATTATAATAGAAAACTGTGAGTTTGGCTTCTGCCATGCCGCTTTAACCAACGGAAGTGAAGCTATACACAACAAAAATATTCTTATGCGCAACTGCAAAGTTACAGATGCTAAACGGTTACTATGGTTAAAAATGCGTCCGGATACCGCTCAACATTACGAATACATTACCGTTGAAAATATTACTGGACAAGCACATAGTTTCATTTACATCAAGCCCTGGACGCAGTTTTTTGATTTAAAAGGACGCGAAGATGAGCCTCTTTCTTATTCCGATCATATTACCATGAGAAACATCAATTTAGAATGTGACATATTTTACGATATGAAGATTACCCAATATGACAAACTTTCAAATTTCACTTTTGAAAACATTAAAGTAACGGCTAAAAACGGGGATTACGACAAATCGATTATCGATAATATAACGTTCAATAATGTTGAAGTTAATGGTGAATTAATTCAGTAAAAAAATATAATAACACAAAATTCTCCTGCTCCATTGATTCACTAAATAACTAGCCAACATGACATGGATTAAAATTACCGATACACTCTTTTGGAAATAATGACATTTTTGTGAAAGCCGCCAAAAGTCTATAAAATGGCTTAAGTAAACCTGTGGTATCGACTAACATTTTAGTACTTTTGCACTCTATCTTAAAAATTAATACAATGTCTACTGCAAAAAAAGAATATAAACGTATTACAGTCAAAACTTTAGTTGACATGAAGGCTAATGGTGAAAAAATTTCGATGCTTACCGCATACGATTATACCATGGCTAAAATTGTTGATGGTGCGGGTGTTGATGTCATCCTTGTCGGAGATTCGGCCAGCAACGTTATGGCAGGCCATGAAACTACATTACCTATTACTTTAGACCAGATGATTTACCACGCATCTTCAGTAATTCGTGCTGTAGAACGCGCTTTAGTTGTTGTAGATTTACCGTTTGGTTCTTACCAGAGTGACCCTAAAGAAGCCTTACGCTCTGCTATCAGAATCATGAAAGAAAGTGGCGGACACGCGGTTAAGCTTGAAGGCGGCAAAGAAATTAAAGAATCGATTAAACGTATTTTACACGCTGGTATTCCAGTTATGGGGCACCTTGGATTAACACCACAATCCATTTATAAATTCGGAACCTATACCGTTCGTGCTAAAGAAGAGGAAGAAGCTAAACGCCTGATTGAGGATGCTAAAATGCTTGAAAAAGTAGGCTGTTTTGCAATTGTTCTTGAAAAAATCCCTGCGAAATTAGCTAAACAAGTTGCTGAAAGTGTGAGTATTCCAATTATTGGTATTGGGGCCGGAAATGGTGTAGATGGTCAGGTTTTAGTAGTTCACGATATGTTAGGCATGACTCATGAGTTCCATCCACGTTTTTTACGCCGTTATATGAATTTATACGAAGGCATGACTTCGGCAATTTCTCAATATGTTGACGACGTGAAAACGCTTGATTTTCCAAGTGATCAGGAGCAATATTAATTTCTAACGCTTAGAAATGTCTAAAGTTTTATCTAACAAATCTAATTTACAGGTCTTATTTGAAGACAATCATATTATTGTTGTAAATAAAAGAGCTGGAGATATTGTGCAAGGCGATAAAACAGGAGACAAACCGTTGAGCGACGTTGTAAAAGCCTATATAAAAGACAAGTATAACAAACCCGGAAATGTGTATTTAGGCGTAGTACATCGCTTAGACAGACCCACTACCGGGCTTGTTATCTTTGCCAAAACCAGTAAAGTGCTGCCACGATTAAATGCGCTTTTTGTATCGAAAGACATCCATAAAACCTATTGGGCTATTGTAAAACAGGAGCCGCCAAAACCAAGTGACACCTTAATTAACTGGTTAAAGAAAAACCCAAAGAATAACAAGTCTACCGCTTTTCCTAAAGAAGTAAAAGACAGTAAAAAAGCGATCTTACACTACAAAACCTTAAAGCAACTAAATAATTACCATCTGCTTGAAGTGAATCTGGAAACCGGGAGACATCACCAAATTCGTTCACAATTATCGAATATAGGTTGCCCGATAAAAGGCGATTTAAAATATGGATTTGATCGCAGTAATAAAGATGGAAGCATTCACCTGCATGCCAGACATATAACCTTCGAGCACCCCGTAAAAAAAGAACCTGTGAGTATTACGGCACCATTACCTAACGACCCGATATGGGATGCCTGTAAGTAAGATTTATTATACTAAATCTAAAGCGGATAATTTAAAATTAACTGTACTCCTTCACCTTTCTGAGATTGCAAGTTGATATCGGCGTTAATTAAAGTCGCACGGCTGCGCATATTAATTAATCCGGAACCTTTTTCAGCTTCATCAATATCGAATCCTTTGCCATCGTCAGTTAAAGTAACTATTAGATTTTCTGGTTGATAATTCAACCGGACTTTAATATTTTCGGCTTCAGAATATTTTACTGAATTCGACAAAAACTCCTGAGTAATTCTGAATATAATGATTTCGTGTTTTCGGTTTTTAAACTCAGTTTTATTTCCAATAATTTCCAGTTCCGCCGATTTAAATTTCAGTTTCTTCATTCGGTTTAACTCATTGGCAATCGATTTTTCAAACCCCTGATTTAGCACCACTTCATTGTTTAGTGTTTTAGACAAAGCACGGACTTCGGCTAAACTTTCCTTTAAAGCTTCAGTGGTATCTTTAAACTTTTCTTTGGTCTCATTATCTACCTGCATTTTTAAAATACTGAGCTGCATATTGGCAAACGACAGTAATTGCCCGATATTATCGTGCAGCTCCCACCCTACGTTTTTAAGGGTTTGTTCCTGAGTTTCAGTTTGCGCCTGAACAATCTCGGCTTCAAAAGCCTGCTCCTGCTCCAGTTTTTCCAGCATCAGTTTGTTTTTTCGTTTTAAAAACACGACAAAAAAGATTACCACCAATGCCGTAACGATAAATAATACCGAAACCGAATAAATTAATAAATACCGCTCTGAAGCCGTACTGGCTAATCGTTCTGTGGTTTGTAGCATATTAAAAAACGTTTTTAAGCATAAATTAAACTTCTGTTTCACCCTCCGGTCTACACCAAATTAAAGCAAAAGTAATGGTTAAATACATAACCATATTCGCGATTAAATATATTAGGTTTTGTAAATTTCTAAAAACCTTATCTCCGCTTCCAAAATAAATGCCATAAAACACAAATGGCGTTGTAATGATCCACCAAATAAAAAACGAGAAACTGATGTAAAAATTTAATAACTTATAAAAGTTTAAAATTTTATCACTCAGCAACACTTCAATAAAATAAAACATGATACACATGAACACAATAAAAGCACCATTTACACTAATAATAGGAAAAGACACTTTGAAATATGCTTCCCAATGGGTAAAAATCCATATAAACGACATTAACACAAAAATATAAGTCGCATATTTAATTGTTTTTTTAAATACGGTATGAATTAAAATTTTTCGAAAATAAAACGACACAAACACAATGGCTCCTATTTTCCAGTACAATGTTCCAAACCAATAATTGTTTATAAAAACGGTTCCTTCAACAAAACTAAAAAGTCCGTCGTCTTTAATACATCTCGTATAATTACTAGCAAAATCACAGATAGACAAATACCATAAAAACCATATAAAATATTTAGCAGCTGTATGTTTATACCTTTTATAAAGTATTAAACCCGTTAAAGCTGCTAAACATTCAACAATAGTGGTTAATAAGAAATAATTTTTAAGTAAAAAATCCTCCATATGTTTAGACCTAGCTTAATGAAGGTTTAACATCTCCTTTGGGTCTACACCAGATTAAAGCGAAAGTAAAGGTTAAATACATAAATACATTAGCTATTAAGTACAATAACTTTCTTGTAATTCTAAAATTTTCATCTCCATGAGAACCATAAATTTCATAAAACACAATTGGAGTCACTATCAACCACCAAATAAAAATGGCCAAACTAATATAAAAGTCTAGCGTCCTGTAAAATGTTAAAATTCTATCGCTCAGCAAAATCTCAAGAAAATAAAAAATACTACACATAAAAATTACGATAGCTCCTAAAACACTTATTATTGGAAAAAAAACTTTAAAATAAGCTTGCCAGTGCGTTAAAATATATCCTATTGAAAACAGTAAAAAACTATAGGTACTGCATTTAATAATTTTTTTGAAAATAGAATTGGTTAAAACTTGGTTGTAATAAAAACCAAAAAACAGAATAGCCCCAATTTTCCAGTATAATGTGGTCCACCAATAGTTAGATACCAAAGCTGTACCTTTTAAAAAACTAAAGATCCCGTCATTTTTAATACAAAAAGTGTAGAGACTGACAAAATCGCAAATGGACAAATACACTAAAAACCAAATAAAATATTTAACAACTGTACGTCTGTACCTTGTATAAAGTATTAAACCTGTTACAGCTGCTAAACATTCTACTAAACTAGTAATTAAAGAATAATTTTTAAGTAAAAAATCTTCCAATACGAGGCTATTTATATCATGTTAAGGATAATCTCCATTACCTCCATTGCCCTCATTAAGCGGGTCTATAGGGATAGGTCTTGGTGTTTGTAAAGACACATTAACACTACTGGCTTTATTTTTATTTTGGTACCCAATTGGTGCAATAAACATAGTGGTTAAGTCTTTTTTAGCTTGCCCGGCATTTTTACCGTAAACCCCAAGATATACACGAAAACCTGTAACAGAATACCCCAAAGTATCGGCTTCCTGCTGCGCCCAGACTAAATAGTCCTGAATATCACTTAAAGACCATTCTACAGAACGGGTATCTTCTTTTGTGGCGCCCTGAGCCTTTGCTGCTGAATCGACGGCTTGTTTTCTGTACTTAGTCCAGTTGTTATTCAATGTAATGGCTTCCGCTTGTGGAATAACCCCTTTGGGTTTCATGACTATTGGCACGGCTTCTTTAATGGGTTTAGGTGTTAAAAAGAAGGTGAGTAACCCTCCTATAACAATACCCAGAAATACGTAACTGATTTTTTTCATATTAAATTGGTTTGTGAGTTTTTTAAGTGTAATAAAAGTATAAAAAAAGATTTTATTAATCAGGTATTTATTAAACTCTTCGTAATCCTTTTCATATTAGTTAAAATCGATAGCGGTGCTGTACTTTACTTCGTTAATAACAAACATACTGTGTGTACTACCAATATGGCTAATTGTCGTGAGTTTGCTTACCATAAACTCCCGAAAGGCAGTCATATCTTCAACCATTACTTTCAGCAGATAATCGTACTCACCACTAATGTGATGACATTCCAAAACCTCATTTAGTTTAGCTACCTCTTTTTCGAATTTCATAACCACATCCTGGGCATGCTTTTCCAGTTTAATATGACAAAACGCCACAAATGCTTTATTTACCTGATGTTTATTCACTAGCGCCACATACTTGCTGATAAAGCCTTCCTTTTCCAGCTTTTTAATACGCTCGTAAACCGCGGTAACCGATAAGTTTAATTTGTTAGCCAGTTCCTTATTGGTTTGTTTACTATCGGCTTGCAGAAACTCTAAAAGCTTTTTGTCTGTGTTATCAAAAATCATAATTGAAAATTTTTCGTTGCAAATGGACTACAATTGAAAAGAACCATAAAAAAATCTAAATTATATACAATTTACAGATTTACAATCTAATATACCCTAAAACTATTGTAATTTAATCTAATTGATTGTAATTTAAAGTTTATAAAACACAATAAAATTATGGCTTTTAAACCCGCAAACAGTATTCAGGATTTACAGTATTTTGGGGAATTTGGTGGCGTGAATCCTTCCATTTCCGATTCATCAACCTATACTTTTCTTTCGGCTAAAACCATGTTCGATACGTTTGAAGGGAATGCAGATGGCTGCTATTTATACTCTCGCCACTCCTCGCCTTCAAACTTATATCTGGGAGAAGCTTTAGCGGCCATGGAGGGCACCGAAACCGCGAATGTAATGGCTTCGGGTATGGGTGCCATAACTTCGGTTCTACTGCAATTATGTGAAGGTGGCAGTCATATTGTTTCAAGTCGTACCATTTACGGAGGGACTTATGCCTTCCTAAAAAACTTCATATCCCGATTTCATATTTCAACATCGTTTGTAGATATTACAAATCTCGATATGGTTGAAGCTGCAATTACACCCCATACCAAAGTGATTTATTGCGAATCGGTAAGCAATCCGTTACTGGAAGTTGCAGATATTGGAGGCTTATCTGAAATCGCCAAAAAACACGGATTGAAACTGGTGGTCGACAATACGTTTTCGCCTTTGTCCATTTCCCCCAAACCTCTGGGCGCTAATATCATCATTCATAGTTTAACGAAATTTATCAATGGTTCCAGTGATACGGTTGGTGGTGTGGTTTGTGGCACAAAAGACTTTATAAACGACTTACGTAATGTGAATGCCGGAGCAGCGATGCTTTTAGGGGCCACTATGGATAGCCTTCGTGCAGCATCTATTTTAAAGAACTTAAGAACCCTCCATATACGAATACAACAACACAGCAAAAATGCCCTGTTTCTAGCTCGAAAATTTGAAGCTGATGGCTTGAAAACCGTGTATCCTGGGTTAGTATCACACCCTTCACATAACTTATTTAAAACCATGATGAATGGCAGCTACGGTTTTGGAGGCATGTTAACTATTGATGTTGGAACTTTAGAGAAAGCCAATGCGCTTATGGAACTCATGCAACACAAAAACTTAGGTTATCTCGCGGTAAGTTTAGGCTTTTACAAAACCTTATTCTCCGCACCGGGAACATCGACCTCTTCTGAAATTCCGCTTGAAGAACAACAAGCTATGGGTTTAAGTAATGGATTAATTCGATTTTCTATCGGACTAGATGCCGATATTGAACGTACGTACTCCATAATGAGAGATTGTATGTTGGAATTGGGTATTATTAAATCCACAATGGCATAAAACTATTTTTATATTTAAATCTAAAAGACAACTCTAGTAGTTGTCTTTTCTTTTTTACTATCCTGTAAATTGAATTTGCGTAACTTCTTCCAAAATTGTAACATTACAATCTAAATTCTTAACAATGCACGACAACAACATTTCTGAGTTTGAAGCCGATAAAATACACGTTATAAAAAATAAAGAATTAAGTATCTTGGAAGCCCTGATTCCTGTTCTTATTTTAATGAGTATGCTGGCCTATAATATCTTTTTTGTTGACGGTCAGGAATGGTTTGGCACCTATACCAATCAGATTATTTTATTGTTAGGAGGTGCTATTGCCGCCATCGTAGGTTTTCTTAATAAAGTTAGCATTAAAATCATGCTAAAGGAAATCTGGGAAAACTTAAAGAGTGTGTTTACACCAATCATTATACTTTTTTTAGTGGGTGCTTTAGCCGGAACCTGGTTAATTAGCGGCGTGATTCCTGCTATGGTTTACTATGGTTTACAAGTGCTTAATCCTACGATTTTCTTACCTGCATCGGTAATTATTTGTGCCATTATTTCTATTGCTACCGGAAGTTCTTGGACCACTTCGGCTACCGTTGGTATTGCTCTGGTTGGTATTGGAACTGCTTTAGGCATCGATACCGGCATGATAGCCGGAGCCGTTATTTCCGGAGCTTATTTTGGTGATAAAATGTCACCATTAAGCGATACAACTAACTTAGCACCTGCTATGGCAGGAACCGATTTATTTACGCACATTCGTTACATGAGTATAACTACAGTTCCAACCTTAATTGTAACTCTTATATTCTTTACGGTTTTAAGTCTAAATATAGAAACTTCCGGACATGCTGATTTAAGTGGCTTACTAACCACTATTGATCAAACATTTAAAATAACGCCTTTACTTTTTATTGTGCCTGTTGTCGTTATCGTTTTAATTCTTTTTAAAACAAAGTCAACTATCGCCTTAAGTGCCGGTGTTTTATTAGCGGCTGTTTTTGCGTTCATCTTTCAACCAGCTATTTTAAATCAATTAGCCGACTCTAAATTGAGCAGTGTTATCAATGCGATATTAACCGATACTCAAATCACTACTAAAAACGAGAAATTAAACGATTTGTTTGCTTCCGGCGGTATGGAAGGTATGATCTGGACCATTCTATTAATCATTTCTGCCATGGTATTTGGAGGTATTATGGATGGCATTGGTGCATTAGCACGTATTACAAAATCTCTTCTTAAAGTATTTGATAGCACTTTTGGATTATTTGCCAGTACAGTTGGAAGTTGTTTGGCAATTAACATAAGTGCAAGCGATCAGTACCTTGCTATTGTAATTCCTGGTAAAATGTATGCCAAAGCTTATAGAGAAAAGGGACTTGCTCCAGAAAATTTAAGCCGTACGCTTGAAGATTCGGGTACTGTTACATCAGTGTTAATTCCGTGGAATACCTGTGGTGCTTACCAAAGCGGTGTTTTAGGGGTCGATACTTTGCATTATGCTGGCTACGCTATCTTTAATTGGTTAAGTCCGTTTACAACTTTATTATTTGCCGCATTATCTATTAAAATCAGACAACTTACTGATAAATAACGTCGTACTATACTTTAAACAAGTTTCTATAATCAAAACTTATCATCCAATAGATTTTTAAGATTTTATTAATCCAAATAATCGTGTCTCGTTTCTATATTTGCAGTGTTAAAATTAATAACCTATAAATAAAAAACACATGGCATTAGTAGGAAAAAAATTCCCAAATTTAAATGTTGACGCAATGAACGATTTAGGCGATACTTTTAAAGTAAACGTTCTAGAAGAAGCGATTAACAACAAGAAAAAAGTACTTTTATTCTGGTACCCAAAAGATTTTACTTTTGTATGTCCTACAGAATTACATGCTTTTCAAGCAGCTTTAGGTGAGTTCGAAAAACGTAACACGATTGTAATTGGTGCGTCTTGTGATACTCCTGAAGTACACTTTGCTTGGTTAAGCACAGCTAAAAACAACGGTGGTATCGAAGGTGTTACTTACCCATTATTAGCAGATAGCAACAGAAACTTATCTAGCATTTTAGGCATTTTAGATATCACTAAAGAAACTTACGACGAAGAAACTGGTACAGTTCAAGTTGAAGGCGATAACGTAACTTATCGAGCTACTTATATTATCGATGAAGACGGTTTAGTACAACACGAAAGCATTAACAACATGCCATTAGGAAGAAACGTTAACGAATACTTACGTTTAATCGATGCTTTAACTCACGTTCAAGAAAAAGGTGAAGTTTGTCCTGCCAACTGGGAAGAAGGTAAAGAAGCCATGCAGGCTAACGCTAAAGGAACTGCAGAGTACCTAAAAGCCCACTTAAACTAATTTAACAATGGTTAAAGAATTAGAACAAGATAATTTAACAGAACTTGTATCATCAAACGATACTGTAGTTGTTCAGTTTTCTGCAACATGGTGTGGTAACTGCCGCATTATGAAGCCTAAATTTAAAAAATTAGCAACAGAAAACGAAAACGTTACGTTTGTTATGGCTGATGCTGAAAAGTTTCCTGAGTCTAGAAAATTAGCAACGGTAGATAACTTGCCGACGTTTGCAACTTTCAAAGGTGGAACTTTTGTAAATCAAGTACAAACAAACAAATTCGAAGTTTTAAAAGACCTAGTCAATGAAGTTACCAGTAATTAAGCATTTAACGCAGTTTATTGAAGAAAATGACGAAGATTTCGTAATCGAAACCATCGAAACTCTTGAAGCGTTAACCGAAGTCCCATCGTTAAAAGATGAAGAATTAGATGTTATTGGAGAGCTAATCTCTAATATGTATGGCGCTATTGAGGTTAACAAAATGATTAAGGACGGTACTCCTAAAAAAGAAGCCCTTAACAATTTTATGGGGCGCGTTTTAGGTTCAATTGACAAATAAAAACGAGATCGACATTTGAGTAACGTAAAAATTATTTAGTCCTGAAAAAGCCATAATTCTTTATTGAATTGTGGCTTTTTTATACTAGCAAGCTCTCTTGTGTTCATTTTGACAGTTATTAAACCATAATTGACAAAAAAATCTATTATCTATCTCCTGCTTCCTGTTAAATTTGCATAAAAATCCATTTGCTATGCTAACGACCGATATTCGTATAAAAGATAAAATATCTGCTTCAGATTTTTTAAAAATTGAAGCTTTTGATGTTAGTAAACGTTACACAAAACCGCATAAGCATAACAAATATTTAGAATTAGTTTATTTTACTGAAGGCAGCGGATTTCATTATCTTGATACCGAACCATATGAAATACAACCGCCAGTTGCTTTTCTTATTCATCAAAATCAGATTCATCACTGGAACATTGATACTATTCCAAAAGGCTATGTGGTTATCATAAAAGAACCATTTTTAGAAACTGTTTTAGACCCAACCATTGCTATTTTATTACATCAGCTTATCGATTTTAATGCTATTACCCTTCAACAGGATGCAATAATTGATGCCTTATTTACCGTCCTAACTTTGGAAATGAAACAATCAAAACCCGACAATAACGTTATTGAGGGTGGTTTAAAAGCTTTATTTTCCAAATTATTATCTTATACCAATCATTCATCAAAACCTAGTTTTAATACCATCGAGGCCGCATTTTTAAAATTACTTTCTGAAACCTTAAAAAACAATGTATCTTTTTATGCTGAAACTCTGCATACCAGTGCCCAAAACCTGAATGCCATTTGCCAAAAAGTCTATCAAAAATCAGCATCCGATATCATTGCCGACCATTTAATTAAGGAAATAAAACGACAGTTACTTTACACCTCAAAAAACATAAGTGCCATAGCTTATGATTTGGAATTTAAAGACACTTCCAACTTTACTAAATTCTTTAAAAGACATACCGGAATAACTCCGCTTCAGTTTAGAAAACAAGAGCTTGTTATTTAAAAATTACCATTATTTTTTCATTTAGACCAAAATAAACTGTCTCATAATCGTAGCTTGCGTCGCTTAATTCAAACATAAATTCATGCTTAAAACCAATCCATTTTTATTCATTTTAATATTCGTTTTCACTTGTCAGTTAGGATTTTCTCAAATCACTGGAACTATTCTCGACGACACCAATGCGCCTTTAGAATATGCTACAGCCGTTATTTACAATCAAGATAATGGCGAGATGTTAACTGGTGTAATTACTAATGATCAAGGTACCTTTGAAATTAAAAATCTTAAAAAAGGGAGTTATTACCTGATTGCTTCTTTTATTGGTTACGAAGCTAAAACCATTAATAACATTAGCCTAGACCATAATAACGAAAAACTTAACCTAGGGCGTATTCAACTTCGTCTGGGTAATGCTTTAAACGAAGTCATTGTAAAAGGTAAACAGTCAACAATTGCTAATAAAATTGATCGACAAATATTCAATACCAACGATTTTAAAAGTGCACAAGGTGGCTCTGGAGTTGATGTTATTCGCAACCTGCCTTCAGTTAGTATTGATGGACAGGGAGACATTAGCGTAAGAGGGTCTTCTGGCTTTGTCGTATTATTAAATGGCAAACCATTACAGGGAAATGCTTCTGCATTAATTGCCCAACTACCTGCCAACGCCATTGATCGTGTCGAAGTTATTACAGCGCCCTCAGCCAAATATGATCCTGAAGGAAAAGCTGGTTTGTTAAACATCATAACTAAAAAAGGAGCTATCAATGGCGCTTTCGGACAAATTAATGTAAAAGGCGGACTGCCTTCTATTGAAACCTACGGAAATGACAAAGCGCACCAACGTTATGGTATCGATGGAACATATAATTTCAGAAATGATTTCTGGAACGTATCTGTAAGCGCTAACTATCAGCGTAATGATGTAGGCGGACGCCGTGAAGGTGACGTTTACACCATAATTGATGATGTAAAAACTCAGTTTCCATCTACTGGAGAGCGTAGTTTTGATGAAGTAAATTACAATGGTCGTTTTACAGTAGAATACACCCCCGATACCACCAACACCTTTTCTTTGGGCGTTTTTGCTGGTAAACGAGATAAAGACCGTTTGGCAGACATTGTATATTATGACAACCACGCCGTTTCACCTGCCGATAGTGAAAACAGACTTTACACGTTTCAGTACTACAACCACAATTTAAGAAATAGAAAAAGTGATTTTGCGCTTGGAAGTTTAGACTATAAACACACTTTTAAAAATACTTCGGAACTTTCAACGTCTGTGCTATATGAATACACCTTGCTGGGCGGACCAACGGTAAATCAAAATTTAGGATATCCAGACACTTCCATTCTTTACCAAGATGAATACAACACCAACGACAATCCTTTACACGGTATTCGTGCGCAAATTGATTACAGTTTTAAACCTTTCAATTTTGGTCAGTTAGAAATAGGATATCAATACAGAAATTTAGATCATACAGGAGATTTCATTTATGAAAGACGCACCAATTTTGATGATGACTTTACTTTAGTTCCAGAATTTTCAAGTGAGGTAAATTTAACTCGTAGTATCAACTCTTTTTACTCTCAATTATCTGGAAAACAAGGAAAGTGGGATTACTCTGCCGGAGCCAGATTAGAAATCATGGATCGTGTTTTAACTTTAAAAGATAAAGCTAATACGATAGACGACACCTATAATTACGACTTTACAAAACTGTATCCTTCTGCCTCGCTTCAGTATGCTGTAAACGAAAAAACAAATATTAAAGCGGCCTACAGTAAACGTGTGGAACGTACAACAACTTTTAAAATGAATCCGTTTCCGGAACGTGAGCATTCAGAAACTCTCGAACAAGGTGACCCTGAACTAAAACCTGAATTTATCGATTTGATTGAGTTGGGAGTTAACAAAAAAATGAAAGGTGGTAACTCTATTTTTGCTACAGCCTACTACAGAAACACAAAAAATCTAGTAAATCGCGTAAACACTATTTATAACGACACTATTTTAAACCGAATTTACTCTAATGTAGGTAAAGCCAAAGCCATAGGTCTTGAATTAGGTACTGAATTAAAACCATTAAAAAACTGGAGTAATTTTATAGGGGCTAATGTTTACAACTATGCCATAGATGGTCGTTTTGACAACAAACCTGTAGATTCTGAATCGACACAATATTCAATCAACCTGAATTCTACATACACCTTCTGGCAGAATGCTTCATTACAATTTACATTTAACTATCTATCGGAACGTGTAACAGCACAAGGCGAAGATTCTAGATTCTATTCACCGAATTTAAGCTTTCAAAAATCATTTTTTAACGATGCCCTAACAGCTACTTTACAATGGCAAAATATCGATATGGGATTATTAAACACCAATGAACAACGTATAACCACTTACAGACAGGGGGAATTTTACACCACTACCAATTATATTTATGAAGTAGATATGGTATTTATTAATTTGTCTTACACCTTTAAAAATGGTAAAAACAAATCGAAATTTATAGAAAGTGAATTTGGAAAACGTGAGTTTTAATATAAAACAAGCCTACCATCTCACACTAAAAAAAGCCATGATTCTTATTGAATCGTGGCTTTTTTTATTTTGAACCTTATCGATATTTTCTCCTAAAATTATTTTTGACTTACATAAAGGGGATAGACACGCTTCAAGTAACACCCTAAGTTATCAAAGTACTTCACAAAAGCTCATTACATATCACATAAACCCTTTTAATCTAAAATCATGACCATAGTTATTTTCAAACACGATCAATCATTACACCTTTTTGACTAATAAAGACGATATAAAAGCTATCTCATTTTAAGATATTGCATTTAAGTTAAAGTCGTTCGCGAAAAACGGATTGTTATACTCGCAATAAAATTTATGAAAGCAAAAATAGTAGGTTTAGGATTACTGTTCTGCTTGATTGGACCATTAGCAATCACATACCTCCTACTCCAATTCCAGAAAAAACAAATAAGACGAGAGGTAAAACAGCAAATGATTGCTGGCATTGACAAAAACGATTTGGTTCTTTTAACATTCACTCAAGAGGAAGCTAATAAGAAGCTACGTTGGGAACACTCTAAAGAATTTGAATTTGAAAATAATATGTACGATGTAGTTATTCAGGAGAGTAATGGAAACACTATATCATTTTGGTGCTGGCTGGATCATGAAGAAACGCAACTCAATAAAACACTAAAGACGTTATTTACTCTAGCTTTACATGATCATAAACAACACAGGCATCAGCAGGAAAATTTATTACTTTTTTTTAAGACCCTGTTTCTCAACAAAAACATATGTTATAACTTCTTTAACAATGAAACTATAACAATTTCCACAAATTACCATAACAACTTGATTTCTTGGGAATTCACCCCTACTATACCTCCTCCTGAATTTGGTTAAGCCACTTATTATTTATTTCAAGGGTCCATATACAAAACTATAGACCCTGCTCTTATTTTATTTAACCAAAAGAAAATAACATAATGAAACACATTTTGTTTTTATGGCTGACTTTAGGGTGTATAAGCTTTTCCTATACCCAAACCTTAACCATTACAGATAAAGAGACGCAATACCCTTTAGAAGGCGTCGCTATTATAAGCGAAAGCCCTAGGGAATATGCTACTACAAATACTGAAGGACAAACGAATATTTCTGTCTTTAAAGACGTTAACAGTATTCAAATCCGACTTTTTGGCTATGAAACCCAAATATTAAGTTATAGTCAAATTGAAACGGCTCGGTTCATCATAGCATTAAAACCTTCCAATTTAAGTCTTAATCAAATTGTAATTTCAGGAACCCGCTGGAGACAATCAGCAAACAATATCCCTTCAAAAATTATAAGTATAACTACCAAAGAAGTGGCCTTACAAAATCCGCAGACTGCTGCCGATTTATTAGGTGCTTCAGGAAAGGTTTTTATCCAAAAAAGTCAGCAAGGCGGAGGAAGTCCTATGATACGTGGCTTTGCAACAAACCGATTAATTTACACGGTAGACGGGGTTCGGATGAATACTGCTATTTTTCGAGGAGGAAATCTTCAAAACGTTATTAATATAGATCCATTCGCTACAGAAAGCACCGAAGTCCTATTTGGACCAAGCTCTGTAATTTACGGAAGTGATGCTATTGGTGGAGTTATGAGCTTTCAAACCCTAACACCACAACTTTCTAAAACAGAATATCAATTGGTTAGTGGTAAAGCATTGGTACGATTCTCTTCAGCTAATAAAGAAAAAACGGGGCATTTCGATGTTAATGTCGGTTGGGAAAAATGGGCTATGGTAACCAGCTTCAGTTCTTGGGACTTCGATCATTTAAAACAAGGAAGCCATGGGCCTGAGGATTATATAAAAAAAATTCACACTCAAAGACAAAACGACGAAGACATCGTAATAACTCAGGAAGACCCTTTATTACAAATTCCATCAGCCTATTCACAGGTAAACCTCATGCAGAAAGTTCGTTTCCAACCAAATGAAAACTGGGATTTTCAATATGGTTTTCATTATTCTGAAACCTCGCCATATGGACGATACGATAGACATAATCGCTTTAAAAATGGCAGCTTGCGCTATGCAGAATGGAATTACGGTCCACAGAGCTGGATGATGAATAACCTTTCTGTAAGTCATAAAGGAAATAATTCTTTATACGATGATTTTCGCATACGTTTAGCTCAACAATCATTTGAAGAAAGCCGAATAGACCGATCGCTTAACAATAATGAGCGTACTACAAATACAGAAAATGTTGAAGCCTATTCCATAAACGTAGATTTTAACAAACGTCTAAACTCTGCAAACATCCTGTATTATGGTTTAGAATATGTGCTGAATGATGTCTCGTCTAAAGGTGTTATAACAGACATTTCAACGGAAACTCAGAAACATGGTCCTTCGCGTTATCCGCAGGCTACCTGGAACTCTATAGCTGTATATTTAAATAACGAATATCAAGTATCTAATAAATTAACGCTTCAAGGAGGCTTGAGATACAATCGGTTTATTCTGGATGCCGACTTCAGTAATAATCTGGAATTCTATCCTTTTTCGTTCGATTCAGCTAAAATCAATAATGGGGCATTAACAGGAAGCATAGGTGCTGTTTATCGTCCTAAAAAAAGCTGGAGTATTAAAACGAATATTGGTACAGCATTTCGTTCACCAAATGTTGATGACATTGGAAAAATATTCGACTCAGAACCTGGTTCTGTAACCGTACCAAACCCAGATTTAAAAGCGGAATATGCCTATAATTTTGATTTAGGCATCGCTAAAGTTTTTGATGATATTATAAAACTAGACCTTACGGGTTATTATACCAGCCTTCAGAATGCAATGGTGCAAAGAGACTATCAACTTAATGGTGAAAACACAATTATCTATGATGGCGAAGAAAGTCAAATTCAAGCGATTCAAAATGCTGCTGTTGCCCATGTGTATGGCGTACAGGCTGGTATAGAAGTAAAATTACCTTCTAATTTTATGTTCTTTTCAGACATCAATTATCAAAAAGGTGAAGAAGAATTAGATGATGGTAGCACGAGTGCATCGCGACATGCAGCTCCCCTATTCGGTGTAACTCGAATACGATATCAGAAAAAAGATTTAACTCTGGAACTAAACACCATGTATCAAGGATCAAAAAGATTTGATGATTTACCTATAAGCGAGCAAGATAAAGATGAAATTTATGCTAAAGACGCCAATGGTAATAACTATGCTCCGTCCTGGTATACACTAAATTTAAAAACCATGTATAAAATAAACGAAACCTTTAGTTTGAGTGGTGGCGTTGAAAATCTAACAGACCAGAGATACAGACCTTTTGGTTCAGGAATTTCTGGTGCCGGTAGAAATGTCATTATGGCACTTCGAGTAGATTTTTAATCAAAATTCTATAAATGCTAAAAACCTTCCGTAAGACTTAATTTATGGGAGGTTTTTCTTTTTATACTGACTCTGTTTAAACCCCATATTCAAAACATTAAACCACTAAAAAATAAACCAATCAACAAAATAATCTATACCTTAATAAAATCACATCGTGCAAAATTCTTATTGATTATTAAGAAAACTATAACAATATTAGCTTACAGCTTTCTGTATATTTGTGCCTATGCTCAAAATATCTAACCTTAAAATAACAACAAAACTATGGGCTTTATTAGGCTTCGTTTTACTGCTATTGCTTTCGCCATGCAAGGTTAGAAACTTCATTCAGGATGAGTTAGGCGTTCCGAAAACGGAAATTTCCAACAAGAATAAAACAACATTTAATCCGTCTTGCGATACTTCTGATGTTGTTTTAAATAGTCTAAACAAGGACATTAAAGCAGATCAATCTGTTCCGGCTATCTTAACCCCATTTGAATTTACCTTAACCATTTCAAATCTTGCAAAAGATTATTCATCTTTACAAGACACCGAAACCATTAGGGTTTCCCCCATACCTTTATACATTCTATACAGGAATTTCAAAGATTACCTGTAATATCAAAGGGTATTAACGCTACCAGGCACTAATAAATTACTTTCCTGCAAATTTAATAAATAACATCATGTAGCTATCTAACACTAGTTACATCTATGGTATGCACGCTTACGAATTTAAGCTTGCTGCACCGCAATCATCAATAAATTAAAAAACATAATACAATTATGAAAACCCCAATGATATATTTAACAACCTTGTGTATGTTAGTTTTTGGCAGTCTAAAGCTACAGGCACAAGCGTTCAACCCTAAAAACAACAATTATTTAATTCTCTCAAAGAATATAGAACAGTTGAAACCTGCAATTTTAACTGCAGAAGCTTTAATTGAAGAAGATGGCAAATCTTATGGTGACTTTTATGTTGTCATATGCGGAAAAACGGTTAGCGATATTCCGAATAACAACGCATTTAACAACTTACTACTTGAAGCAACATCTAAGCAGGTTAAGGTATTTGTTTGTGGACTTTCAATGAAGAAGTTCAATGTCAATCCCAAGGATTTACCAGAACACGTAAACGTAGTCGATAATGGTATTCTATTCGGCTTTCAACTGAAAAAACAAGGATTTATAAGTCTAACCATTTAATCTGAAACTAAAAAATGAATACTTTTAAAATAAAACAAGACGCAGGATTATTGGCGCTTTCCTTAAGATTAGTTGTTGGTTGGACCTATTTTTCAGCCTTTTGGAGGCGCACCATTTTAGCCAATAAATTAGATCCTGATACCGTCAGTTATATTGGAGAAAAATTCAATCATTTTTTACCGAATGCCCTTGGCATAAAACCACTAATTCAATACCTCGTGGAAAATCCGGATATTCTTTGGTGGAATATGGTGCTATTTACCATTATTGAAGGTATTGTTGGTCTGTGTATTATGTTTGGTTTCTTAACCAGACTTATGAGTATTGGTGTTTTCGGACTGGCTATGGGCATCTTATTAGGTTCCGGGTGGATTGGCACCACCTGTCTGGACGAATGGCAAATTGGTGTCCTAGGCATCGCAACAGGGTTTGTGCTATTTTTAACCGGAAGTGGTAAATATTCCATTGATAATTATTTGATAGAAAAACCCCTGGCTATTACTCAAAAAAACTGGTTCGCTTGGTTAGGTTCTGGTACACTACCTGTCAAACCTTTGGTATTTCCTAGGATTGTCTTAATAGGTTCACTTAGTATTTTGGGTATAACTTTAACTACCAATCAAATTTTTCACGGTGGTTTATGGGGAACGCTTCATAACAAATCAATAAAACCCAAACTGGAACTCTCTAATGGAACAATTATCCAAAACACCTTGTCTTTTGAAGTATTTAGAACCGAAGGCGTTGACGTGTATGGCTCCTGGTTGATTGGTATTGAATTACGCAACGCTAAAAACGAAACTGTGCTGCAATACAATCAGGAAGATTTATCGGCATTACCTAAAGATCACATATCAAACTATTATATTGACAAAGTAAAACCCGGAGCTCATAGTTTGATTCTTCCTTTAGGTGCAAAAGCAAAACTCACATTAAAACATCAGGATTTAAGCAATCTGTCAAAAGGAACCTATACCTTAAAACTAACCGATATTAGCGGTTTGTATTGGGAACATAATATTTCAATTCCTTAAATCAGCAAATCTTTTTTATAATAAAAACGGCTCATAAAATCTCTGAGCCGTTTTTTATGTATTTCGTGAAACATTATAACTCAAAAACCGTCGTATCTTTTACTGACTCCATAACAAAGGAGCTATTTATGGTTGAAATACAATCAAGTAATGATAATTTTTCATTAATAAACTTTTGATACTGCGTAATATCATTCACAACAATCTTTAATAAAAAATCGAAATTTCCCGAGATATGATGACATTCCATAATCTCAGGAAACTTAATTGTATGCGTTTTAAAATCATCAATTAATTCCTTATGATGCCTTAACAAGGTAATCTGGCAGAAAGCGACAAACTTCTTTCCTATTTTATCCCGATCTAATAAAGCGACGTAAGATTTTATAATCTCAGCCTGTTCCAGCTTCTTAACCCGCTCATAAGTTGGCGTTACACTTAAGCCCACTTTACTTGCAATCTCTTTGATGTTTTGCTTGGAGTTCGATTGCAATTGCTTTAAAATCTTTTTATCGATGTTATCCATAGTAGTTTTTATTTCTAAATCTGAACATAGCCTCCCATCTATTCAGTATTTTATTTCTACAAAAATAACACAAACAGATTTATTTTCTAATTATTAATAATATTCAGAAACATTAAATTACAAAAACTAATTTTGAAGTGATTTTACTTTACAAAAAAGCATGCCATTTTATATGAATATACATTCTCAACTAGAAGACACATTACATAAAATAAAAAAAGCCAGTAATTTATTTTTAGGCTATCCTATCTCAAAAGATTTTGATTACGGTCCACTTTTCGAATTCTTAAAATACCCTGTTAATAATGTAGGTGATCCTTTTATTAATAGCACCTATAAGGTACAAACACACGATATGGAACGTGAGGTTGTCGATTTTTTTGCCAATTTATTCAGAGCTAACCCTGATGATTACTGGGGATATATCACTAATGGTGGATCCGAAAGTAACCTTTACGGATTATATATCGCGCGTGAATTATATCCCAAAGCGATGGTGTATTATTCGGAATCTACACATTACAGCGTTAAAAAGAATATTCATTTGTTAAATATCCCCGGTATCGTTATTCGCTCTCAGGAAAATGGTGAAATCGATTATGACGATTTGCAAAACACACTGCAATACAATCGTCATAAACCTGCCATTATCTTATCGAATTTCGGAACAACTATGAAAGAAGCCAAAGATGATATTTCTAAAATTAAAAGCATCTTGAGAAAACTGGCTATTCAAGACCATTATATCCATTGCGATGGCGCTTTATCTGGTACTTATGGCGACTTTCTATTAGAAAGAATTCCATACGATATTGCCGATGGTGCCGATAGTATTTCTATAAGTGGTCATAAATTTATTGGCTCGCCTATGCCTTGTGGAGTGGTTATTACAAAACGTTCTTTAAGAGATCGTGTCTCAAAAGGCGTATCGTATATTGGCTCTTTAGATACCACTATTACTGGTTCTCGAAACGGGCACAGCGTTTTATTTTTATGGTACGCCATAAAAAACATGGGGGTTGAAGGTTTAAAAGCGAGATACGAACATAGCTTGGAAGTTGCCGAATATTGTAAAACCAGGTTATTAGAAATAGGTATTAAAGCTTGGAGCAACAAAGGCGCTATTACAGTTGTATTTCCTAAAACCTCAAACGCCATAAAAGACAAGTGGCAATTGGCTACGGAAGACGATGTTACTCATTTAATTTGTATGCCCAACGTCACAAAACACCAAATCGATGCTTTTGTTGAAGATTTAATTAAGGAAAAAGAAGCTGAAGCTGTTTTAGCCTAAGTCATTAAAAACTTTGCACTATATAAAACAAAAAGCCACTTTCGATGAAAGTGGCTTTTTGTTTAAGCGCTAAAATTCATTCTGTTTTTCTTACATTTATACTTCATTTTCCATACAAAACCAATGACAATTAAACACACTCTACTCTTACTCATTCTTTTTATGCTTTCCTGTGGAAAGAAAAAAACATCACAACCATCAAATTTTATTTCTATAGAGGGAACCTGGAAACTAATTTCTGCAACGACAATAAAAGAAGATAGTATTATTCCCAGCGATTTATCCAATAAAAGCGTCATTAAAATTATTAATGCATCGCACTTCGCTTTCCTTAATCATGACCTTAATCAAGGAAAAGATTCTCTTTCTTTTTTTGCTTCCGGAGGTGGAAAATATAAATTAAAAGACAACAAATACACTGAATTTTTAGAATATTGCAATTTCAGAAACTGGGAAGGCAACATCTTCGAATTTACAGTAGAAATTCATGGAGACACACTCATACAAAGAGGTTTTGAAAAAGTACAGGATGCCGGTACAGATCATGAAATTATTGAAACATATTTACGAACCAATTAATTATAAAAAATCCACTTTCATCGAAAGTGGATTTTTTAATTATATTTAGAAGGTGTAATTCAACTAGGCTAAATCAAAACGATCCGCATTCATAACTTTCACCCAGGCATTCACAAAGTCATTTACAAACTTCTCTTTACTGTCATCCTGAGCATATACTTCAGCGTAAGAACGTAAAATAGAATTTGAACCAAATACTAAATCAATACGCGTGGCTGTCCATTTAACCGTTCCGGACTTACGATCTACAATTTCGTAAACCCAATTATCTGCTGGTTTCCATTTGTAAGCCATATCGGTTAAATTTACGAAGAAATCATTCGTTAAAGCTCCAACGTTATTGGTAAAAACCCCATGTTTAGTTCCTCCATAATTAGTTCCCATCACACGCATACCACCAATTAAAACTGTCATTTCTGGTGCTGTTAACTCCATAAGCTGTGCACGATCTAACAACATTTCTTCCGGACTTACCACATAATCTTTTTTCTGCCAGTTCCTAAAGCCGTCGGCTAATGGTTCAAGCGGAGCGAATGAATCCGTATCGGTCATGTCTTGAGAAGCATCACCACGTCCTGGAGCAAAAGCTACTTTTACGTCCATGCCGGCATTTCTAATCGCTTTTTCAACACCTACATTACCTGCAAGAACAATAGTATCAGCTACACTAATACTAAAATCAGCAGCTATGGGTTCTAGTACCGATAATACTTTTGATAATTTTTCAGGTTCGTTACCCGCCCAGTCTTTTTGTGGTGCTAAACGAATACGTGCTCCGTTAGCGCCTCCTCTAAAGTCAGACCCTCTAAAGGTTCTAGCACTATCCCAAGCGGTTGATACCAATTCTGAAATGGTTAACCCCGAATCGGCTATTTTAGCTTTTACAGCCTCAACATTATAATCTGATTTACCCTTCGGAATTGGATCCTGCCATATTAAATCTTCAACCGGCACATCTGGCCCAAACCATCGATCTTTAGGTCCCATATCACGATGCGTTAATTTAAACCATGCTCTTGCAAACGCATCAGAAAACGCTTCGAAGTCATCTTTAAATTTCAATGAAATTTCTTTGTAAATCGGATCCATTTTCATCGCCATATCGGCATCGGTCATAATCGGATTGTATCTCGTTGTCATATCTTCAACATCTACAGGCATGTCGTCTTCTTTAATGCTAACAGGTTCCCATTGGTGTGCTCCTGCCGGGCTTTTTCTCAATTCCCATTCATGATTAAATAACATATGAAAATAGCCATTATCCCATTTTGTTGGATATGTTGTCCAGGCACCTTCAATTCCACTGGTCACCGTATCCCTGCCTACACCCGAACGGGTTGGATTAGACCATCCGAAACCTTGTTCTTCAACTGGTGCCGATTCAGGATTAGGCCCTAAAATACTAGCATCACCGTTACCGTGTGCTTTTCCTACTGTATGTCCGCCCGCCGTTAAAGCCACTGTTTCTTCATCGTTCATCGCCATACGTTTGAAGGTTTCACGAACCTGAGCTCCAGTTTTAATTGGATCTGGACTACCGTTTACACCTTCTGGGTTTACATAAATTAATCCCATTTGTACCGCTGCTAATGGATTTTCCATCGTTTCCGGTTTGCTAACATCATCGTAACGCCCATCACTTGGTGCCAACCATTCTTTCTCTGCACCCCAATACACATCTTTTTCTGGAGCCCAAATGTCTTCACGACCAAAAGCAAATCCGTAAGTTTTTAATCCCATACTCTCGTAAGCAATAGTCCCTGCTAAAATGATTAAATCGGCCCAGCTTACTTTATTTCCATATTTTTTCTTAATTGGCCAAAGCAAACGTCTGGCCTTATCTAAACTTACGTTATCAGGCCAGGAATTCAGTGGTGCAAAACGCTGGTTTCCGGTACCTCCTCCACCTCGTCCATCAGCAATTCTATACGATCCGGCAGCATGCCATGCCATACGAATCATTAATCCGCCGTAATGTCCCCAATCTGCTGGCCACCAGTCTTGAGAATCGGTCATTAAACTGGTTACATCTTTCTTTAAAGCTTCAACGTCTAATGATTTTAAAGCTTTCTGATAATTGAAATCTTTACCTAGTGGATTGACTTTTGTGTCATGCTGATGCAAAATATCTAAATTTAAAGCATTAGGCCACCAATCCATTACGGACTGATTTGTTTCAGTATTTGAACCATGCATAAACGGACATTTTCCGCCTGATGCGTTTGAATTTCCTTCCATATTTTAAGATTTAAAATTTTATAGGTTATTTCTTTCCCTTAAAGTTATGAAATAGAAACTGAAAAACCATAAATCGATATTTATATTAATTATACAATTATTGGTATAACTTATTGAAGAATTGATAATCACTAATTGATCGAACATTTATCTAAGATGAATCTCTGTTCAGCTATATTTTGAGCAAATGTCTTTCGTTAAAGATTTCAAAAACCTAAAACGGTTTTCTTTGATATTCTTATTTAATTACTACTTTTAGAAAAAATTAAAACAAGAAAAAATGGCAACAGTAACTTTAAAAGGAAATGCTATTCATACTTCTGGTGACCTTCCTAAAGTAGGGACAAAAGCTCCTGATTTTAAATTAACAAATACAGATTTAGCAACCGTTAGTCTTGATGATTTTGCTGGAAGCAAAGTCGTTTTAAACATTTTCCCAAGTATAGATACCGGAACATGTGCAGCTTCAGTAAGAGCTTTTAATAAAGAGGCCAGCGAATTAGAAAACACAAAAGTACTTTGTATTTCTCACGATTTACCATTTGCTATGTCTCGTTTTTGCGGTGCCGAAGGCTTAGATAATGTGATAAACCTATCGGATTACAAAAATGGTAGTTTTGGTAAAGCATACGGTTTAGATTTCACTGACGGTCCTTTAGAAACCTTACACTCCAGATGTGTTGTAGTTCTTGACGAAACGGGTACTGTTGTATACACCGAGCAGGTTGCTGAAATCGTAGATGAACCAAATTATAAAGCAGCTTTAGAAGCTATAGCATAAAATATACTGATTAGTTAAGTGACAAAAAAAGAATCCTTCTTCATTAACCGAGTAAAAAGTGTAGGCTATGCTTTTAAAGGTGCTGTTCTACTCTTACAAAGAGAAGCCAGTATAAAAATTCAGTTTGTAATCGCTTTATGTGTTTGTGCAGCAGGATTCTTTTTTAATATATCTTCTACCGAATGGATTTTGCAACTTTTTGCCATAGGATTGGTAATGAGTATTGAAGGTATTAATACCGCCATTGAGGAAATTGCAAACTTTGTTCACCCCGAACATCATCATAAAATAGGTTATATAAAGGATATAGCTGCTGGTGCTGTTTTTATTGCCTCTGTTTTTGCCTCTATTGTTGGTTTAATAATATATCTTCCGAAGATTTTTTAAAATAATATATCGTTAGGATAAACGTTAGTAATTTGTATTTTTGTTTTAACCTAAACGTGCATGAATGGCGAAGAAAAAAACCAACACAAAATCATCTACTAAAAAAAAAATCAAACTACCTAGCTTTCAATTATCAAGCCAACAAAAACTGGTTTTAGGGAGCTTTCTGGTTATTTTCGGCATCGTACTTTGCATTGCTTTTGTGTCGTTCTTGTTTACGGGAGAAGCCGACCAAAGTACCCTTTCTGATTTTGCATCAAGAGATGTACAACCCAAAAACTGGTTAAGTAAAACCGGGGCCTGGTTAAGTGATTTATTTATTCAACGTGGGTTTGGTGTAGCCTCATTTATTTTTGCAGGATTGGTATGCCTATCTGGAGTTTATATTTTGACCGACAGCAACAGAACTAAATTAAGAAAACACTGGTTTTGGGGCATCTTAATCATCATCTGGCTTTCGGTGTTTTTCGGTTTTTTCGGGACTAAAATAGATATCCTTGGCGGAACAGTAGGTTACGAAATAAACACCTATTTACAGGATTTTATTGGTAAAATTGGGGTATCTCTTTTGTTATTATTTGGTGTGATTACCTATATGGCTATTCGTTTCCGATTAACGTTTGAAAACGTTGCGAATCTTTTCCATTCAGCTAAACGAGATATTAAAGATGAATTTTCTACAGCGAATAACGAATTAATCGTTCCGGTAGATAACAATTTAACTGAAGAAGCCGAAGCTTTTAAATCGGCTTTCGATATTAAAGAAAAGGAAAACCTTCAGAAGGATTTTGAAGACGAAATAGATGAAGATCTTTCTAGTGGCGGTATGACTTTGAATACCAATATTACCAGCGATGAAAATTTTACATCAAACACTCAAACCGCTTTAGAGGTTAACATTGCAGAAGAAGATACTGATGACGATATTGAATCTGATTTAGCGATTGAAGTTGCAAAGTTTGCAGAAGAACAATCGGAAACCGATAACCTTTCAGATAAATTGGTTGAAGATTTCGGGCTTTTCGATCCGACATTAGAATTAGCCAAATACCAGTTTCCTACTCTGGATTTACTTAAAAAATATGATTCCGAAGGCATCACTATTAATCAAGAAGAATTAGAAGAAAATAAAAACCGAATTGTAGATACCTTAAAAAACTACAATATTGGTATTGCTAATATTAAAGCTACTATTGGGCCAACTGTAACCCTGTATGAAATTGTTCCTGATGCGGGAATTCGTATTTCAAAAATCAAGAATTTAGAAGACGATATTGCCTTATCCCTTTCAGCTCTAGGGATTCGTATTATCGCCCCTATCCCAGGCAAAGGAACGATTGGTATCGAAGTACCAAACAAAAACTCAACTATTGTTTCCATGCGTTCGGTTATTGCTTCGAAAAAATTCCAGAGTTCCGACATGCAATTACCTATTGCCTTAGGTAAAACCATTAGCAACGAAACCTTTGTGGTCGATCTAGCTAAAATGCCTCACTTACTTATGGCTGGTGCTACCGGACAAGGTAAATCGGTTGGATTAAACGCTGTATTAACTTCATTACTTTACAAAAAACATCCGGCTGAAGTGAAGTTTGTTTTGGTCGATCCTAAAAAAGTAGAGTTAACCCTATTCAATAAAATTGAACGTCATTATCTAGCTAAATTACCTGACAGTGAAGATGCCATTATTACAGATAACACGAAAGTGATTAATACTTTAAACTCGTTATGTATCGAGATGGATAATCGCTACGAACTGCTAAAAACAGCAATGTGTAGAAACATCGCCGAGTATAACGCCAAGTTTAAAGCCCGAAAACTGAATCCGAATGATGGTCATCAGTTCTTACCGTACATCGTTTTAGTTGTTGACGAGTTCGCCGATTTAATCATGACGGCTGGTAAAGAAGTAGAAACACCTATCGCACGTTTAGCTCAGTTAGCCCGTGCTATTGGTATTCACTTGATTATCGCAACGCAACGTCCGTCGGTTAACGTTATCACCGGTATTATTAAAGCTAACTTCCCTGCACGTATTGCCTTTAGAGTAACCTCTAAAATCGACTCAAGAACCATTTTAGATGGTGCCGGAGCCGATCAGCTTATTGGTCGTGGAGACATGCTTTACACACAAGGAAACGATTTAATTCGTGTGCAATGCGCCTTTGTTGACACCCCGGAGGTAGAAACCATTACAGACTTTATTGGATCGCAAAAAGCTTACCCTGAAGCCTATATGTTACCGGAGTTTGTTGGTGAAGAAAGTGGCACAAGTCTTGATATAGATATATCAGATCGCGATAAATTATTTAAAGATGCTGCTATTGTTATTGTAACTGCACAACAAGGCTCGGCATCCTTATTACAACGAAAATTGAAATTAGGTTACAACAGAGCTGGTCGTTTAATCGATCAATTGGAAGCAGCAGGTATTGTTGGCCCATTTGAAGGCAGTAAAGCCCGTCAGGTTTTAATACCAGACTTAACCGCTCTGGATAACCATTTAGAAAATGAAATACTTTAATTTAAAAATGAACATGAAGAAGATTTTAACTGTTTTGCTATTAACTTTATCTGTTACTGCTTTTGCTCAAAATAGCGCAAAAACCCTTTTAAACGAGGTTTCTGCCAAAGCTAAAAGTTACAACAACATTTCTATAGACTTTAAATACGTTTTAGAAAATACCGCCGAAAACATCAAGCAGCAAACCAAAGGAGACGTGGTTATGCAAGGTGAAAAATACAGACTAAATATTCTTGGAGTAACGCGCTTGTTTGATGGTAAAAAATTATACAGCATCAGTTTAGAAGATGAAGAAGTTACGGTATCATCAGATAACGGTAATGAAGAAGATTCGGTTACACCTAGCAAAATGCTTTCCTTCTACGAAGATGGCTATACTTACGCGATGGATATTGAACAAAACATTAATGGCAGAAAAATTCAATATGTAAAGTTAATACCTATCGATTCCAACTCTGAAATTAAGAATATTTTATTAGGAATCGATAAACAAACCAAGCACATTTACAACTTAATTCAGGTTGGAAAAAACGGTACAAAAACCACGCTTACTGTTAATTCTTTTAAAACAAACGAGCCTTTATCAAAAAGCTTATTTACCTTTGATGCCAACAAATACAAAGATTTTTACATCAACAATCTAGATTAAGCTACCTACACTTGAAAATACTAGACCGATATATCCTTACGTCTTACCTTAAGACTTTTTTGAGCGTGTTTGTTATACTCATGCTCATTTTTGTATTACAAACTATTTGGTTGTACATTAAAGAACTTGCCGGTAAGGACCTAGACATAGAAGTAATTTTTAAATTCCTGTTTTATTTCACGCCAAAACTAATACCATTAGTTTTACCTCTAACTATTTTGTTGGCCTCTATTATGGTTTTTGGAAGTTTTGCCGAAAACTACGAGTTCGCAGCGATGAAATCGACAGGGATTTCATTACAACGTGCTATGTCTGGACTGAGTGTTTTCATCGTCATTTTAGGAATTACTACGTTTTTCTTTTCAAACAACGTCATTCCATGGGCGGAATTAAAATCCTACAACCTACGTAGAAATATTGCCAAATTAAAACCTGCTATGGTTTTGGCTGAGGGACAATTTAATCCTGTAGGTACTTACAATATCAAATTTGATAAAAAACACGGTGATCGTGGTCAGTATTTAGATAGTGTTACTATTCATATTAAAGGTAATGATGGTAGAAAAAATGCTACTGTTATTCGCTCAAAAACAGGAGAATTAGCCAGTAGAGAAGATTCGAATGTTATCAAGCTCATTTTAAAAGACGGTAACTATTACAGTGATATTTATTCTAAAGATCCTAAAGAACGTAATAAAAAACCATTTGCTAAAAGTACATTCGATACTTACACCATCAATATCGATATCTCTCAAATGAACGATGTTGATATGGATGAAGAATCTCAAACCGACAAACACAGTATGCTTGATGTTGTTGATTTGAATAAAGCCATAGACTCTCTTGAAATTAAGCGAAAGGAAGATCATGAAACCTTTTCCAAAAGTATGTTTCAACGTACGAGTATCATGGCTAATAACCATAGAATATCTAAAGTTAAAGAACGAGATTCTGTTAACTTAGGTTCGTTATTAGACAGCTTAGAACTTAAACGCCAGGTAGAACTTGTCGATATGGCACAAAAAACTATGGGAAGTGCCAAGCAACTTATTCTTTCTAGAGAAACACCTATAAAAGCCACAAACTCCATTATCAACAGGCATTACATTTCCCTACATGAGAAATTCGCTTTAGGTTTTGCCTGCATTGTATTATTTTTCGTTGGAGCGCCATTAGGAGCTTTAATACGCAAAGGCGGTATTGGTCTGCCAATGGTTATTGCTATTTTATTATTCTTAACCTATCACTTTATTGGTATTTTCGCCACAAACAGCGCTAAGAATGGTGGTTTCAACCCTATTTTAGCCAGCTGGTTTTCAACCTTGGTCATGTTGCCTCTTGGTTTCTTTTTAACCAAACGCGCCACAGCAGACAAAGGTTTATTTGAATTCGATAATTTAATAGAGCCAATCAAGAAAGCCTTAAATATTAAAGACAAAGAAACTGTTGACTATACCTTCATGCATTCGTATAAAAACGACAGAATATTAGATGTTATTGCTAATTATGAAGCCCTTGGTCACGATGAAAACACACGTTACGAAGCCTTAAAACTTTTAAATTTCCGAGGATATTCTACGCGCTCCTTAAGAAGTCAAGGTTTAGAAATCGATCCGGCATTCGATACTTCAGAAGATATTTATAACGATTACAAAGACCATACAAAGTTTGCGATCTCAATGTATGCCATTGGCGCTATCTTACTAATATTGCATTTTGTATTTGCAAACAATAAACTACCATCTGTAGCAACAGCGTCTATACAATTAAGTATTGTCTCTTTTGTAATGTATATCATCTATTATTTTAAAACGATGATCAATATCAATCAGTTTTATAAACACATCAATAAAATAGGGAAAAAGCCGCATCTTATTTTAATTATTATTGGCTTACCTCTTTATTTTATTGGATATATTTTTCTTAACTCTAAAATGAAGGAAGACTTAAAACAAAATTGTTTGAATTCCTTAAAATAGCAATATCTTTGCATCATGATACTTGAAACCATGACAAATAGTACAAATAATACAACAACACCGAAATTTAAATTAGATCGCATACAAGACGCCATCGAAGATATCAGACATGGTAAAGTGATTATAGTTGTTGATGATGAAAACCGAGAAAATGAAGGTGATTTTCTGGCTGCTGCCGATAAAGTAACCCCTGAAATGATTAACTTCATGGCTACTCATGGCCGCGGACTTATTTGTGCCCCACTTACCGAAAAACGTTGTAAAGAATTAGACTTGCATATGATGGTAACCAACAATACCGATCATATGGAAACTGCATTTACGGTTTCGGTAGATTTGCGTGGAAATGGGGTAACCACAGGTATTTCTGCAAGCGATAGAGCAAAAACGGTTAAAGCCCTTATCGATCCGTCTACAAAACCTTTTGAATTAGCGAGACCTGGACATATTTTTCCATTAGTAGCTAAAGAAGGTGGCGTGTTAAGACGTACCGGACATACCGAAGCAGCTATTGACTTTGCTCGTTTAGCCGGCTTACAGCCTGCCGGTGTTATCGTTGAAATTATGAACGAAGACGGTACTATGGCGCGTTTACCACAACTTATAGAAGTGGCTAAAAAACTGGATTTAAAAATCGTCTCTATTGAAGATTTGGTAGCATATAGAATGCAACACGACTCTTTAATTGAGAAAAAAGAAGATTTTGAAATCGAAACGCGGTTTGGAAGTTTTAGACTAAGAGCTTATAAACAAACCACTAATAACCAAATACATATAGCGTTAACTATAGGTGTTTGGAATGACACAGACGCTGTGCTTACGAGAATCAATTCCACTTTAGTGAATAACGACATATTAGGGACATTAACCAATAACGTTGATGAGCAATTAGAAAACATGTTCAAGGTTATTAATGATGACGGCAAAGGCGCCATCATTTTTATCAATCAGGAAGTGCAATCTATGGATATTTTAAGCCGATTGAGCTTCTTAAAAGAGCATCAAAAGCCAAACACAGTATCTAAGGCACCAAGAATTAATATGGATGCGAGAGACTTTGGTATTGGCGCCCAAATACTGCATGACTTAGATATACATAAAATGCGCTTAATTTCAAACAGTGCTCAAACTAAGCGTATTGGTATGGTTGGTTACGGTTTAGAAATTGTTGATTACGTTAATTACTAATCTGATACTTCAAATACTTTAAGTAAGTTTTTACTTTTTGAAGCCGGAACTTCCGATATTAAAACATAACGACCGGGTCTTAAGTCAGCCGTAAAATAACCATGTTTTCCGGCTGGCATTTCCTGAAGTCCTCCTAAAAATTTCACCCCTGCGGGTACTGGAGTTATTAAGCCTTTCGGGTTAGCCCAATTCATCCAGGCTTCCAGAGAGTCAAGATTTACTTCTGCAGATATCTCTGCCAGATGTACATCAGTTTGTACAAAATTCTCATGTATTTTTTGATCTTGAAAAGTGACTTTAAATACTGTTTGTCCTTTTAGTAAACTATCATTTAGCACAATACCACCTTCGTTGGAAAGTGTTATTTCAACATCTGCTTCAGGTTCAACTTCACCAGAAACTTCATCTGCTACGACAAGTGATTTTAACATGCCCATGGCGTTATGAAATTTACCATTAGGCATTTTCATGTAGCATTCCATAATATAATATCCTGGCTCTAAATTAACCGTTGTAATACTAGTTTGACCTGCGGCTATTAATCCAGAACCACCTGTAAATATAATTTGAGGAAACCATTCCGGAAGCTTACCAAATTCAGCAAAACCAGCTTCAGCATTTCCTTCATTAATTAAATCCATGCCTTTATCAAAAACGGGAACAATCTCTTTCTCACAATCTTCAATAGTTTTTCCTGACGGGTATTTGTCAAGCAAGATAAAATGTGCCTCATTAGATCTATTCATATATTTAAAAGTATTCCAACCCGACGGAATAGAATCAGGCCCCATAAACTCCATGGACAAGGTTTTAAAAGTAATAGCATCCTTATAGGTATTATAAGGTTTTACAGGAATCTTTTCTTCCACTGTTATTTCTGTTTCCGATTTAGTTTTCGACTTACAGGACTGAAAAAAAAAGATAAAAAGCAGTAATGCAGGATACGTAAAAAAAGTCTTCATAATTGAAGTTATTTGATTAATAACACAATCAAAATTAAAACTTCAACCACGAAGACTATAAAAGATATGTAACAAAAGATAGAAGATATATAACACCAACCGTGTTATGCTCTGTTATGCTAACTCTTCTTTAATGATTTCAACCATTTTAGCTGCTCTAGCTTTTACCTCTTCTTCTGTCCACGATAATTTGATTAAACACGAAATGTTTCGCCCGATAAAATGATCAGATTCAGGGAATTCAGCTACTTTTAAATAAGCCAATCCAGTCTTTACTTCTTCCGAAATGGGATATAAGGATTTCAATTCCTTTAAGTGTTCCCACTTACGTACGTAATGCCAGTTATTATCGTAATAATGAAAACAAGCATCTATGCCATTTTGTTTGAACTTGTCAGATACTTTACGCGCCACTTCTAAACTTGGCAAAAAGAAATTTAAAAACCCATAACTTTCTTCTCCGCCTTCCGGAACTTTTCTAAACGTTACTTCCGGAATAGTCGCTAAAGCATCTCGTAGTATGGTAAAGTTTTTCTTTTGAATATTTATAATCTCAGGTAAACGTTTTAGCTGCCCTAATCCAACCGCGGCATGCAACTCTGAAATACGGAAATTATACCCTAAAAACGGATGCGACTCTGCTCCTCTGTCCTTTCCAATATGGTCGTGCCCATGATCGCTATAATGATCGGAATGTAAATAATATTCTTCGTTGTTGGTGATTACTGCGCCACCTTCGCCACAGGTAATGGTTTTTACAAAATCGAACGAAAAACACCCTAAATCGCCTATACTCCCCAAGGCTTTACCGTTGTAGGTCCCTCCAATGGCTTGACAAGCATCTTCAACTAATATTAATTTGTGTTTATCACAAATAGCTTTTAATACATCTAAATCTCCCATACTTCCACACATGTGTACCACCATGACCGCTTTCGTTTTGAGAGTGATGACTGCTTCCACAGCTTTCGGATTAAGAGTTAAGGTATCATCTATATCTACTAAAACCGGTATAGCACCTAACATCATTACGGCTTCAAAACTCGCTACAAAGGTAAAGGTTGGAAGAATCACCTCGTCTCCTGCCCCAACGCCTGCGGCTGCCAAGGCTACCGATATGGCTGCCGTTCCACTTGAAACTAATTGTACATGTTTTGTGTTGAATGTCTGTTCTAAAGCTTTTTCTAATTCTTTGGCTTTCCAGTGTCCGTTTCGCATTCCATCGAAACCATAGCGCATCAGTACGCCGTTATCTAAAACGTCGTTGACTTCTTTGCGTTCTAAATCTCCAAATAATTCAAATCCTGGCATATATTTTTATGTTTATATTTTGCGTTAGGGATTGCAGCGGTATCCTTTTGCCTGAGCAAAAGATATAGCGAAAAGCCCGACCTTTACTTAAACTATTTAGGGTAAAGGTAACGCCATTAATTGTATTTTTATAATTCTATGATGGCTTCTTCCAAGGGTTTTCTAACTTTTGCGAAGTCTGAAAACATATCGTCTTCGGCGCGGTAGCCAACCGGAAGTAATAAGACTGATTTTAAGCCTCTTTCCTGAAGGTTTAAGATGTTGTCGAACTCTAAAGCGTTAAACCCTTCCATAGGGCAAGAATCGATATTTTCTACCGCGCAAACCGTCATTAAATTTCCCAAAGCAATATAAGCCTGATGTTTGGACCATTGCTGACGTTGCTCTACAGACATTTTACTCATGGTTTTTATAAGGTCTTCGCGATACGGTTTTAAAATGTCTTCGGACGTATTTCTAATATCCTTGATATTATTATAATACTTAACCACGTCGTGTTCTAACACATTTTCCTGTATGCAAATAACCAACAAATGTGAGGCATCGGTAACCTGACGCTGATGATAGCTATGCACCAATAACGACTCGCGTAAACTTTGATTTTCTACAATTACTAACTTTATGGTTTGTAACCCGAAAGAGGTTGCTGTTAAGTTGAAAGCCTGTTTTAATGTGTCTAGCTTCGCCGGTGATAGCTTTTTATTTGTGTCAAACTTTTTAGTGGCATAGCGCCACTTTAGTTGTTTAATGATATCCATTTTTAATATAACTTTACGCAAAAGTACGGTTTGCATTTTTATTTTTCATTACCCATTTTTAAATTTACTAGAAATGAGAGCGTTAAAAATTAATCTAAAAAAAGTTTAAAAAAAGCTTGAAAATGTTTGATAGAATTGAAAAAGGATTCTATATTTGCACCCGCATTCAGGGAATACCTGAAGAGACACTCAAGGAGAAATGGCAGAGTGGTCGAATGCGGCAGTCTTGAAAACTGTTGAGGGTCACACCTCCGGGGGT
>NZ_JACVXC010000002.1:158626-379458 GCF_014596935.1 Aestuariibaculum suncheonense
GAGACACTCAAGGAGAAATGGCAGAGTGGTCGAATGCGGCAGTCTTGAAAACTGTTGAGGGTCACACCTCCGGGGGTTCGAATCCCTCTTTCTCCGCTAGGAAGATATAAAATTCTACCAAAAAGCCCGAAAACATTATGGTTTCGGGCTTTTTTAATTTTATTTATTTCCAAATGAATTCATTTAAAACTAAATAAAACGGGGCTAATTCGGTGTCACTTTTTCTTCAATTTTACTGACACCGAATGAATCACACACACCTGTATTCCAGACAGTTATCACGTTTTCTGTTTAAATATTTTTTTGTAATTTCAAATAAAATTATGTCCTCCCTATTGGTTAAATTATTACTATTAATCCGTTAGTATAATAACTAAACGCTTTTATCTTACCTAGATTCTAAAAGAATACTCCTGAGTTGGTTCTTACTTTTTCTATATTACCTTCAATATTAAAATTCAGGCTATCTACAGCTATTTCACGGTAAAGTTCCTTACTATTGTCTGTTATTCTATGATAAACAATATAATGCTGAGCTCCCTCCTTTATAATAGTATGATGACCGGGGCCCAACGTACTTTTGTCTACAGATGTAGTTAATATGGGACTATTACCTCCTTCTTTCCAAGGACCATACGGATTGTCTCCTATAGCATATCTTACTTTATAAGTTTCTGTTGTACATTTCCCATCTGAATACATCAAATAATATTTATTATTGTACTTTAACATAAACGGTGCTTCAAAATAGTTTGGAGGTGTAACATCTTTTATTTTCTCTTCATTGAAACTAACCATATCCTCATTTAGTTTCACTACAAAGCAGTGGCCATTTACCCAATTTAAACCTGAGCCCCAATACAAATAGGCTTGTCCATCATCATCAATAAATGCCTCGGCATCAATCATATGATAATCTTTAATCATATTACCTCTTATTAGAGGTGTATTATCTAACTTACCATTTTTCCATGGGCCAAGAGGGTGCTGACTAATTCCAACCCAAACTTCACTCCCAACCGATACATACATATAAAACATTCCATTTTTTCCCTGAATTACAGATGGTGCCCAAACTCTACTATCATTAGAAGTTGAACTTGTACACAATGTTTTAGTTGGCCAATTAATTTCCTTTTGTTCCCAGTTCTTAAAATCTTTTGACTCCATTACCGCAAGGTACTCTCCTCCCCAGGGATCTCGAGTTGCATACATGTAATATTTACCTTCGTATTTAACAATGGATGGATCGGCAAAGTCTCCTTTAACAACCGGATTTTGCATATATGCTTGGTGATTATTTTTACAGCTTACGATAAACAAGCTAACTAAACTTGAAACTAAAAGAATTTGATTTTTAAACATAATTTATAATCTTTAGATGTGTAATATTTAAGAGTCAAATATTAGCCTTAATTTTAAAAACCACCATAACATACTAATCAAGATTATGGACAATATCATAAAACCAAGACTAAATACACTAGTTAAGGAATATTTCTATTTCAATAAAGTACTAGGCGAATGACCAAATTGTTTTTTAAAGCATCTACTAAAATACAGAGGATCATTAAATCCTACCATATTGGCCACCTCGGAAACATTATAATTTTTGGTTTTTAATAATTGTGAAGCCCTTTTTAAACGAATCGTCCTTATAAATTCATTCGGAGACAAATCTGTAAGCTGTGTAATTTTCCTATATAATTTTGACGAGCTCATTGCCAGTTCCTCACTTAAAAAGCCAGGGGTTAAACTCGGGTTGCTAATATGGTCTTCAATAATTTTTTTAATGTTTGAAATTAACTCTACATCAATTTGTGAGTGAGCAAGAGTTAAAACATCACTTTCTGCTTCACCAGAAAATTTTTGCTTTAAATCAAAATGTATTTTTATTATATTATCTATTCTCGATTTTAATAAAGCAGGATCAAATGGTTTAACTAGATAGCCATCAACTCCTATAGTGTAGCCTTTAATTCTATTTTCGCTTTCGGCTAAAGCTGTTAATAGCACCACTGCTATATGGCTTAAATTCTCATCTGATTTTAGTTCTTCCACAAACTGGAAACCATCCATCACGGGCATCATGACATCTGCTACACAAAGAACTGGTTTTTCTTTTTTACATATTTCTAATCCCTCCTTTCCATTCTCTGCCTGAAACACTTTGTAGTAATTAGAAAGGTATTCTACTACATAATTTCTTAATTCTGAATTATCATCTAAAACTAAAATTTTATGTTTAACGTCTGTATTTGTTTTTATCTTTTTAACATCTACATTCTTAAACGAAGATCCTTTAAGGTTGAAAGAAGATAATTCTTCCTTAATATCGTCAGGTGTAAATTCAGTTAGCTCTTCATCAGAATAATCTTCTTTTCTAATTGGTAATTCTACAGTAAAAACACTTCCTTCATCAGGAGAACTTTTAACATTAATTTCTCCTTTGTGAATTTCAACTAAAGACTTAACTAAAGATAACCCAATCCCTGTACCCGTTGTACTTGATTTACTATTTTGAGCCTGATAAAATCTTGAAAATATCTTATCTTGACTCTCTTCAGGAATTCCAATTCCGTCATCAGACACTTCAACTTTTAAAAGTTCTCCATGACTACCAGTTAATCCTATAAACAAATCTACATTTCCGTAAGAATTAGTAAATTTCATAGCGTTTGATAGTAGATTATATAAGATTTTGTTATACTTATCTACATCTATCCAACATAGCAAAGATTCATTTTCTACAGTTAAGTTGAAGTTAATATTTTTAGTTTGAGATAATTCGATGAAGGAATTAAATATGTTTTTGGTAATTATAACAATATCTATTTCCGAAACTTTTAATTTTAAAGTACCGGTTTCTGCTCGTCTAAAATCTAAAATTTGATTTACAAGTCTTAGTAATCTATTTGCATTTTGATAAATTAAGTCTAACCTACTCCTTTCATAAGAAGTCGAATTTTCTTGTTCTAACAATTGTTTTACGGGCCCTAGAATTAATGTTAAAGGCGTTCGCAGTTCATGAGAAATGTTCGTAAAAAATCGCAACTTTTCATTGTTTAGTCTTTCATCTCTCTCCCGTTTAACTTTTTCTAACAACAACTCCTGTTTCAGTTTTAATCTTAATTTAATTTGTTTTCTGGAGAAATAAACTGGTATTGAAATTAAAAACAAAATAAGTGTGATTCCTTTGTATGTTAACCAGAACGTGGGCAGCACTGTAATTTTATAACTACTTACATCACTCCACACCCCATCATTATTCGACGCTTTTATTTTGAACACATAATCTTTAGAATATAAATTTGTATACTGAACAGTTCTGGATTCACTAGAGGTTGTTATCCAATCTTTATCGAAACCTTCTAATTTATATTGAAATTTATTTTGCCTTTCATTAGTAAATGAGGGAGCGGTAAACTGAATAGAAAAACTTCTATTTTTGTAATCTAATGTTACACTTTTACTAAAATTAAAATCTTCTTTAAATGGTATTTGGTTATTAATAATTGTGCCTGGAACTATTTCTTTATTCTCAATTTTAAATTCTGTGATTATAGGACTAGGGGAATAATTATTCTCTTTAATATTCTTAATTGAAAAATCAATTACCCCTTCTTTACCTGCTACATAAATAGTTTCATTATTCAAATTAAAAAAGCCACTAGAACTAAAAACATCAAGTCTATTACCACTATTTATCTGATAGATATTGAAAAGATGACGCTTAAAATCATATTTACCAATTTTATTATTATTCATATTTAACCATAATATACCTTCATCGTCTGCGGTTAAATCTGTTATCCATTTACCCCTTAGCTCATTATGTTCTGTTACTAGCTTAAAATTGTCATTAATTGAATCGTACTTAGATAATCCTTTTCGTGTTGCCGCCCAAATATTCCTTTCTTTGTCTATAAGCACATCACTCACATTGTCATGTGGCAATCCATATTTATCATTTATATGATAAGCATAAGTTTTTGTTGTTTTTGCTTTTAGACTATACTTTACCAGACCAGTTTCTGTTGCAAACCATAAATCGTTACCACTTTTTTTAACTTTATTTATATCAAAATCAGGAAGTATTTTCCCATACGAATCTTTAGGTTTTAGCGTTTTTAAATCTAAAACTATAGCGCCTTCTCCAAAAGAACAAACAATTAAAGTATCGTTATCATAACTTACAAATGAGAAAATGGGCGCATTAATAAAACCAACATCTATTATTTTTGACAGCTTTTTTTCATAGTTATAGACTAAAACTCTTCCGTCCCATAGTCCACAATAAAAATTCCTACCATCTACACTGTAAATACTAGAAATATTATTTTTACTATCAAAAAGAGGTTTTATTCTATTCCCTTGGGTTATATAAAGACCATTATGCCAGGTAGCTATAATTATCTTTCCATCATGGGTTTTTGAAAAACCCCTTATTCTTGGCGCTTGATTTCCAATATAATTAGAAATATCTTTATTAAAATTAAATTGATTTTCAAAGGGGTCATACTTATCTAGACCATCCTCTGTACCTATCCATAATACTCCTGAAGTATCAAAATATAAAGCGTATATTAAATTATCGACCAATGAAGTATCATCAGACAAAATTGAATAATGCAAATCATAATTCCCATTTGGAATATCTTCTAATTGATTACAAACTATTAGTCCGCCTAAAGTTCCTACCCAATACTTACCATACGAATCTAATGCAATAGATTGAAAATGGGGACCAATCTTTTCTCTTATAAGTTTATCCTCGATATAAAGATTTTGGAAACTATTGGATACTTTATCTAATTTATATAATCCTTCCCTAGTTCCCACAAAAATGTCTGATTTTAAATCTTCAAAAATAAAATTCAAATAAGGATTTACTTTATTAGAATCTGGTATAGGTAAGGTATAATATTTAATCTTTGAAAATTCTCCGGCATTATCTAAAGATATTTTTGCTACTCCTGCCGTACTAAAACTCCCTATCCATAGGTTACCTTTTTTATCCTGGTAAATTTCTTTAATATACTCAAATCCAATTAAGTCCACTTTTTTAAACCTTTTCTCCTCCGGATGCAAAATATAAAGTCCTGATGTTTTTGTTCCAACCCAAACCCTTTGAAATTGGTCTACATGAACTGCTCTAATTTCTTCATCTGGTAGACTATTTGAATCAAGACTATCTTTTAAATAGGTTCTAAACTCCTGGGTTTTTGTATTTAAAAAAGTTAATCCTTTTCTGGTTCCTATCCATAAATTATTAGTTGTTTTATCAAAATACAAATCAGTTATATCATCATTATGAATACCACTTGCAACATTTGATGAGCTCAAAAAAGATTTAAACTGGTAACCATCAAACCTATTCAATCCAGAAAAAGTTCCTAACCATAAAAAACCCTGCCCATCCTGAACTATATGTCTCACAGAGTTATGTGTCAACCCATCTTTATCATTATAATGCTCAAACTTGATTCGCTGGGCAGATGAGACCAAGGCAGCAAATAAAAAAACAAGAAAAACCTTATAATTCATATTAATTTAAATTTTATCTGTAAATAAAACGATAAAGTTTACCAATATAAAGGATTTACGGCTTTTATTTCTCCTGATTTGATATCTATTTCAAAATGATTGGCAGGATAACCGCTGCATATCTTGATAAATATCGTTCCCCATAATTTTAACTGTTCATTTGATGTGCTTTTAAAAAAAGCAGATAAAATAAGATATTGTTTTAATCTGTATTCACCAACATCTGAAATGGCTAATTTATCGGCATTCTTCAGTTTATAAAAATCATGAATCATATCAAGACCTGTCCATTCCTCAAAAACACTTATAGGTATTTCTTTTAAATTTAAATTCTTTGTGAATTTTTCAAAATCTCCTCCTTCCCGCTTCGCTAAATCAATTAATTTGCTTCCCGAAGCTTTTATTAGTTGATCTTTAAAATTTTCAGGCCAATCGTTATTTATAAATCTTAATCGCACTAATTCGTGTAAATGCCATTCTGTAAAATCTTTATAAGTAGCTACACTTAAAATATCTTTGTTCCAAATATTTTTACTATCATGCTTTTTTATAAACTCGTATTCCTGCTCATACAAAGGAAATAATGTTTTGAAATCTGGAACTGAATCTAACCTAATTGTTTCTACTTCCCAGGTATAGTTATCCTTTATTGTTAGTAACTTATAAGCTGGAATATATGCTGCTAGTGAGGGCACTTGAATATTCACCAAACTTTTGTGATCATTATATTTTCTTACTCCTGTGTCGTTAATATGCATATGTCCCCCAAAATGCACTTTAATACCAGCTTGTACGAATGCTTTAGCTACTTGTTCTTCTGGAACTCTATGCAATTGCATTTTTTCTTTACCAAATAGTTGTCTCATTTCTAATGAAGCATCATCATTAAAATCGACTGTTGGGTAATGACTAAAAACAACAAGATGTTTACCAAGAACCTGAGCTCTTTCTGTAACGGTCTTTATCCAATCTATTAAATATGATTTATGAGACAGAAGGTTATTATATCCAATACTAGCACCTTTAAAATCTTCAGGATTGCTTGACATGCCTTTACTTGTGGGAACATAAACATTGGCATCAATAGCTAAAAACCACAAATTATCTTTATGCTCGATCAAGTAACTTAAATCTGGAATTTCGGCTCCATTTGTTTGAGATTTATATGTTCTAAATTTAATATCAGAATACAAACGCGCTTCTTTGTAATTATAATCCGCATAAGTATAATTAGTAAATGGTGTTTCCCAATACATTGTCTCTGGTTGCACTTGAAAGCCAAAACTTCCCAATTCTTTTAAAATCTCCCGGTATCCCAGCTTTGCTATATCTTTGGTTACAATTACTGGCAAGGGATTTTCAGCTTCACTATTAAACAAATCTTTTTTACTGAAAATTGCCTGAGGTTTTCCTCCTTGCCCTATAAAATCTGGCTTACCTGCATCTTGATAAAATGGTTTTACAGGATCATGGTTGCCTGTGGTTAAAACAAAATTAATTTCGTATTTATTAGAATATTCGTTCAAAATATTCTTCATACCTCTAACATTTACCATCTGCCCATCGTCACTAAAATCACCGGGTAAAACCACATACTTTATACCTCGTTTAACAACATCGTTTAAAGCTGCTTTAAAAGCAAAATAATTTTCATTAAACAGGCGCGTGGAATTTAATTGTGATTCCATGGTTCTTGCTAGCGTGTATTTTCCTGTAGAAGGATTTAAAATTCCTTTATAATTAGTATCTGAAAATTCCGGATAAATATCCAACAAATGCACATCTGATAAAAAAGCAATTTGTATCGATTCTTTTTGTCTCTCTTCTTTATTTACCTCTTTACAAGCACAGAATAAAATACACAGAATAACTAATACTAATCTCTTCATTTGATAATCAAAACTAAATTATTTACGCTTTGTTTCCTTAGGAAATTCATAAGATTTTTTCCAACCACCTAAATCTATTAAAATCTTATCTATCATAACTCCCGGATCTACCATCCATATTCTTAAAGTATGCTTTCCAGCCTTATTAACTATTTGTTTTACAGATTGGCAAGCTGCATTTTTTAATACATTTCTTTTCCAAGTCTCACTTCTTCCTTGGGTTTGAAAATCTACAATAACAGGTTTATTATCATCAACAGCAACAGCACATCTCACTCCGTTTCCTTGATGTAATGCATGTGTAGGAATAGCCTGAACATTTATATCTGCTTCGCCGAAATTAAAGGTATAAAAATCGTATTCTAAAACAGGACTCTTACTTAATATATCTTGAGTTTCGGTTTGAGATATAGCACTTCGCGGTAAGGCTAAAGTAACATGACCAGAATACCCTAAGCCTTTATAAGTTTGCCAAGAAGCTTCCTTTCCATTCTGCTTTCTGCTATAATTTTCAGCATTAATTGATACAAAACCCTTGTCTTCAATAAATTCTGAATAATCATTTAATTCTTTCAATTGTGGATTAAAAACGGAAACTCCAACTGTATTGATGTTATCATTAGACACAAAATCAATTGCTGAATTTACTTTAAAACTTGGAGGGATTAATTGATAATCATGTCCTAAAGGTGCCTCTTTCTTATTATCTCCTCTTGGTACTTTATCCCAGTCAATTGTAACGATTAACCGCACTTCTGGCTTATTTTCATTTAGTTCTCCTGACGTATTTGAAACTTTTATCCAGCTTGCTTTAGGCTTCGCTTCCCATTTTATACTCCCTTGTCCTTTTAAAAATAAATCTATGTAATAGCTATTTTTTGTATATGCGTTAAAAATTGGTAAAACATTGGCATAGGAATTTATTATTTTATCATTCATTTCCATTTCATATCCTTCCAAAGCTAATCCTAAAGAAGGATCATTCTCTGAAAAAAAAGTAGAAACTGAAGGCTTTTCAAATACCGGCAAATTTCTTGGTGCCATATTCATAATATGATTCCATTTTCCGTTTTTCAGACTGTTATAACGAGAGGTTTCCTGAGAAATTCTGTTATATGCTGATAATACTTTCTCTTTATAAAACAATGAACTGCTTCTACCTTGTTTTGCTACAAATTTATTTTTAAACGTATACAACCACTTATGGTTCATATTTGCTGTAGCTATTACTGGATAATAAACTAATTGAAAGAAGGCTTCAAACCTATTTGGAAGCATATCCTTTTGAATACTATCTACCGCATTTATTAACTGCTGATAATCTTCAATTCTCGTCATAACCTCATCCCCATAATGAAATTGAGTTAACTCTGTTTCTTTTGATTTCGTTACAGGCTCTACCTCACTCCAAGCCATAAACTCAGGTCTTCTTTTAAAGGATAGTTCATCATATTTCTGTAATACACTTGAAATTTTATCTGAATTGGTTTTCCCAAAAGCCTTTGCCAACCATTGTTTTCTATGGTCAAGAACCGATTGACTATTTTTAAATGAACTGATATCCCAAGCCATATCTAAAAATAGTTCTATGTTGTATTCATGAGGTTTTATATCTCCACAATTTAAAATCCAGATGTCTCGAGATTGACATTCATAGGCTTTAGACATTTCCTCCCACATTAAAACCGGATTTGTGGAGTTTAACCACAAATAGTCATGAGGCCTGCCCCAGTAGGACGTATGATAATAAACTCCCGCCCCGCCTTCTCGTTTTTGCTCGTTTGGGCTACTTAACTGTCTAATATATCCATAATTATCATCGGTCCACATGAGTGTAATATCATTTGGCAAGTTAAGTCCACTTTGATAGTAATGCAGTACCTCTTTATAAGGAACAAACACCCGTGGTTTATTTTCTCCTTTTTTCGAATACTTTTTTAAAATTTCTCTTTGGTCTGTAATAACATTTTCCAATAGTAACACTTGAGACTCTGTATCATTTTCACCTACTATCATTGGTGAATCGTGCTCTCCTCGCATTCCTACAGTATAAATTCCATCATATTTTGCTGTCTCTTTTACTCGCTTTTCAAAGAATGTTTTAATAGATTTTGAATTGGTATCATACCGGTACTCTCCCATAGTTTGGTGATCCCACTCTGCGTTAATATTACTCAGCATGGGCTCTGCATGAGAACTACCAATTACAATAGCATAATCATCTGCTACTTCTTTACTTTTTGGATAATGATAAAAAGCTTTCGTAGATTTATGCATAGCAGGCCAAATGGTATTTGCCCGTAACCTCAGCATTAACTCAAATATCTTAGCATAAGTTTTTGGACCAATATCTCCAGTTTCAGTTTCATAATTTAAAGCTGCCCAACGTTGCAGTCCCCAATCTTCGTCATTTATAAAAATGCCTCTATACTTGACAGACGGTGTTCCGTACGTTTTTGGTTCAAATGAAATGGAAATAGTACTTTGAATGTGTGGAGTAACATCTGCCCACCATTCCCACGGCGAAACTCCCATCATTCTGGAAATCTCCAACAATCCATAAGCTGTAGCTCTTCTGTCAGAACCTACTATAACAATAGCTCTTTCAATCCCTTTTATAGGATTATCTACCAGTACTATTTTATAAGTTTCCCATTTTCCACGAATATCATCAATGAAAATTTTATTACTAACAACCAATCGATTTATTAAATTACTGTTATTAATTGTCCCTGCAATAATGGCATGTTTATGAACGCCATCATTAATAGCGATTTCCTTTCCTGAAATATTCTTTATATCATTTACTACTAATTTTGCTGCTATCTCAACAACCTTTGGTTCATTAGAATCATAAAATATGCCTACTTGGTTATCTTTTGAAACTATCGTGAAATCAGCTTGAGCATATAAATCAGTATTCGTTAAGATTCCCAATAACAAGAGGAATATAAAATATCTTACCTTATGCATGTAATTATTCTTACTTTTTTAATGATAGTTTCCTTAGAAACATATTTTATTAAACAATTTGTTGACATTTAAAATCCTATTGAGCTTAAATTTTTATGTAAATTCGTTTTTTATCTAAATACCACCCTAATGACCAACAAAGCATCATAAAGGCAATTGCTGTGAGTAACGCTCCAAAACTTCCTGGAAATACTTCTTGAAAGACTCTTTCACTAACCCACTCAAAAGCATCTAATCCTGAACTTGTTGGAATCATGCGTAAAATGATATAAAACAATTCTGAAAACAAATAAATGAATAAAGGATTCTTACCAAACACATTAAAAAATTCGGTTCCTGTTTTTATATTTTTCATTTCTATAAAATAAATTAAAACAGCCAATATTGATATATCGATGCCTACAGTATACAACACGAAAGAGCTTGTCCATAATTTTTTACTCATTGGAAAAACTAAATCCCACCAAAGTCCTAAGGCTGATAACAAAAATCCAATAATTAATAATTGTGATATTCCTTGAAACGATTTTCCTTTTTGCTGAATAAATTTACCTGCTATATATCCTCCCACAACATTAACTATAGAAGGTAATGTGCTTAAAATTCCTTCTGGATCAAATGGAATACTATCTTTTTTGTAAATATGTCCCTCTCCTAGGATAAATAAATCCAAACGTGTAATGGCATTAGTAGCCATCTCTAATTCGCTTCCAGTTTGCCCAAACAAATATAGAATTTGCCAATAAGCCATTAATACAATTAAAGCAACTATAAAAACGATTTTCTCTTTTAGATAGTAGAACAAAACTGATGTTATAAAATAACAAATAGCTATACGCTGTAAAACGCCTAATATTCTTGTTTCTGAAATTGGTTTTAATTCCAGACCTCCATTGGTATCCATACTAAAAAATGGAAACCAATACATTAGGTAGCCTAACAAAAAAATTATAACAGTTCGTTTAATAACTTTTCGCCAAAACAAGGATGTTGGAGCGTCTTTCAATTTGTTCATTGAAAAACTCATTGCGTTTCCCATCGCAAATAAAAAAGACGGAAACACCAAATCTGCTAATGTAAATCCTAACCAATCAGCATGCACTAAATATGGATAAAGTTTAGCTCCAGTTCCTGGTGTATTAACTAAAATCATCAAACAGATTGTTAAACCTCTAAAAACATCAAGAGACAAGAATCTATTAGAATTATTTAAAGTCATATTTTTCATTTTAATAATTATATTCGATTGGTTTCATGATTTCTGTAAGAGGTACTATTTGCTTCCTGTACTTTTCATATAATTCCTTAACAATAGTTCTAGCATCCCCTGAAGCTTGAATTGGAAATGACTTCTGTGAAATGACCCAATCCCATTCCCATTGTTTTATTTGGTTATCAAAATCTGTCTGATTAAAACTTTCCCAATTCATTTTAACGGAACTAAAAAACTGTTCCCATCTTGGCTTATAAAAATCGTTCAACAAACCACTCCATTGTCTGTTACTATATTCATGCAACCTATTATCTTTATTCCCCCAAAGTGTTATTAAGTTTCTTGCGTTTTGCTCATATAATGCTTTTTCTTCATCTGTCTCACCCCAATGACGAGCATCAGAAATCCATGGTCCCAGTAAAAAATCTTTACGAGTCGCTAATACCCTATCTAAATCTTCAATTAATATTATAAATTGAGCACTATAGGTATTAAAAGCTTCTTTATTATTAGCTTGATATGCATAAGCTATTTGTTGTTGTAATGGTAAAGCATAGTTTGCTAATACCTGACGGGTAAGATCTACCAAGTCATATTCAAAACCATCAGAATGTTCAATCGTATCGATAGCTTTTACAAACAAATCCCAAGCCGGTAACAAATCCTGTGGTGCGTAATTTAACTTCGTTCGCGCCCATCGTCTATAACCTTCAAATGTAGGTCTAGCTACGATAATCGATTCTGCTCCATCTCTTATTTCCTTTCCATTATAAGCAGTCTCCACCAAAATATTCCACGCCTGAATTAAATCTTTATTAGTTTGCCCATAACGATCTAAAGTATATTTAGGCAACCATTCATTTAAATTTATTGGAACATCAGTCCAGGTATTATCGGTCATTAACTCGTATAAAACCGGATTTTGTTCTATGGATTCCATTGTTAACCCAATACCCTTTAACTTGCCCGAATCTGGAGAATTCAAAGCCTTAGCGGGTTCACTTGCCACAGTTTCCATCCTTCCAAACATGCTGATATTGCCTCCAAAACTATGAAGCATATTCCATATCCACTGTTTACCGTAAAAAGCTTCTGTACGTTTCCAAACAGGTTCAATTTCAGAAGCTAAATCCAGAATAATCATCTTATCATCTGGAACAGGGTCTAACAAACCTTTTATTTGAGGTGCTTTCCAAAATTCTCTATGACTGTAAAATAACCATCCTTGCATGACCCAAACTGATTCTGAATCGGCAGACTTCATCCCCTCATAAACCTTACTGCTTAAATTTGACAAATATTCAGGGTCATCAGATGGTGGTGTATTTTCATTAAACGTATCGGCAGAATACAAGTGGTCTGTACCATAAATACGTTCTTGTGTTTCTAGGAATTTTTTACCTATTTCTGCAAACAAAGGATCATCTGCATCTAAAATATATGTATCATCAAAATCATTTCCCCAATTCGTTTTCTTAAGTTTTGCGTTTGGAAAAAACTTTTTGAATGAAGCAGGTACATGACCTGTGAATGCTGGTAAAACAGTCTTCATTCCAAGTTCCCTTTCTCGCTTTAAGATTTTTAATTGTAAATCTCGATGACTTTCCTTCCAATGCTTTGTTAACGGTCCTCCCCAACCATCTAAGTTCCCCATCCAAAACCAAGAGAAATATGCCGGACCACTAAAAAAGTCATGTAAATCCTCATCAGTGAAACCATAAGATTTATATACCTCATCCCAAACATATTCTTCTCCAGTAATTGCTAATGGCATGTTTATCCCATGTAATGCCATCCAATCGATTTCTTTTTCCCAACGTTCCCAGTCCCACCAACTCATGGTATAATTAAACGTACAGTAATTCAAATAATACCTGTATTCATAAGGCGACTTTTTATGTATCAATTTTTCAACCTTAGGTAATATTTCAGGAAGATTAAGATTTGTTCCATTCCAAGTAATCTGACAATTTGTATATTCTTTTAAGTAATAATATAGAGCTGACGCAATTGATACCCCATTATTTCCCCTTAACACAATTTTGTCATCATTAGATATAATTTCAAACCAATCTTCATTTAAAAGTGTATCTAGTTCTACTTGAAAACTCTCTGCATGGTTAGGGACAATTCGTGCAATTAATTGTTCTTCTGGCGAACTTTCCTTTATTCCATTTACTGATTTCTGGCAACTTATCATAATAAAGCAGAGTGTGAACACTGCTGCTATATGCTTTAAATAATTTTTCATGATTAATAATCTGATTTGGATGGTGGCACAATAGTTTTCCCCCATTTATTAGAGGGTTTGTCAGACATTATTAGCTCTAACACTCCCCCATTAATTATATCTTCGTGCTCTATAAACGCTGTATTAAATGGCTTTTGATTTAATAAAGCGGACTTTATATATTTATTCTTTGACGATAAATTCTTGGCCTTAATGATAAAATCCTTTCCGTTTTCTTGATGAATGATAGTTTCTTTGAAATATGGTGTATTAATTAAATAGTACGATTGACCTGCATTAGGATAAAGTCCCATCATGTGAAATGCCAACCACGACGACATGGCTCCAGAGTCGTCATTCCCAGGAATTCCTGCAGCTCCTGCATTGTAATTTTCATCAATGATTTTATGGATTCTATCAGAGCTCAAATCTGGTCTTCCTAACCAATGGTAAAGATTAGGGGTTAAAAAAGAAGGTTCGTTGGCTACATTATAAAAACCTTCTCTAAAAAACGTATTTAATCTTTTTTCAAAAGCTTCATTACCTCCTGATTTTTGAATTAGCATTGCAACATCATGAGGAATGGACAAAGAATACTCCCATGAACTTGCTTCATAAAACACTCCACACCACCAGCATACACAATTAGGCCAATCCTGAGCTAACGGTGTATAAGGCACATAATTTATCTTTCCATTAGTAGCGGCACATTGAATGCTATCTACCCATTTACCTCTGGCATTTTTAGGCATAATAAAGCCCCTAGAGCCATTATCCTCAATATCTCTCCATAGGTTTTGCCAATTATCTGATTGTTTAATGAAACGCCAGTATTCGCCCTTTCTTTTAATTCCTTTAGCTACAATTGCCAGACAATAATCGTTGTAAGCATACTCCACTGTACGGTTACCAGAACGAACGTAATCTGTAGAAACATACCCTAAACGATTATAATCGACTAAACCTCCTCTACCTTCTTTTTCTTCATTTCCGCCAGGAGGATACATGGCATCTTTCATCATGGCTTCTAAGCCTAGTTTGTAATTAATCCCTTTTAACCCTTTCACAAAGGCATCGGCTATAACAACTTCTGCATTAGAGCCGCCCTGGGTTCGTCCATTAGAATTTCCGCTACGTGCATCTGGCAAGTAGCCATCTCTTTTATAAATTTGTAACATGGCATTTACAATATCGACTTCTCGAGAAGGATTAAGCAATGTTATTAAAGGACTAGAAGAGCGATAGGTATCCCAAATCGCATAAAAATCGTCATAATACGGTCCATTGTTTTCCCATAGAGGATTTTCTCCCGTTCTATCTACTGGCATCAACATGGTATGGTACAACCCAGTATACAACATTGTTTTTTGGTCTGTTGTAGCCTCGCTATCTACTTCCACTCTGCTCAACAAATCTTCCCATTTAAGTTGTGTCTCGACCAGTTCCTTTTCAAAATCCCAGTGTGGAATTTCTTTATCAATATTTTGTTTAGCTTTTAAACTGCTTATAAAGGATATACCTATTTTCATATTAACAATCTTCCCACTCAAATCATCGAAAAACAGCATTGCTCCGGTTTTCTCGCCTTCATCTACTTGCACAGCTTCATTGGGATAAAAGACACTATCTTTCCATGTTGAAAAATTTGAAAACGGCTTATCAAAAACCGCTGAAAAATATACCGTATACGCACCTCCATTATTCCATCCTCCTCTAATTTTAGTATAGCCTCTAACCTCTGTATTAGAGACAACTTCTACCTGAGAACCTACAAATTGCTGGGTTTCACGCCCATCAGGCAAATTAGATTCATCTAAATAGCGGCCCAGATCTATTTTTACAGCATTTTTAGATTCTGAATTAAATTTAAACCGATAAAAAGCAGCCCTATCTGAAGTTGTTATTTCTGTTTGAATATCATATTTGCTTAAACGAGCTCCGTAGTATCCAATCGCGATTTTTTCATTATCTCTTAAAGATTCCTGCTTGATTGAATTAAACTCCCCAGAAAAAGGCATGACAGATACATTACCATATTTTGCACCTCCTCCGGTCCCACTAACATGAGTTTGACTAAAGCCGTAAATAGGTTCATCTAAATCGGCAGTATAGCCACTGTTGGCATGTAAATCATTATCAGGTCCGGGTTTTATCATACCATAGGGACACGATGGTCCTATAAATACATTACCTAAACCCTCTGATCCTATTCGTGGGTCTACATATTTAAAATTTTGCCCACTTGCGTATTCAAAACTTAAGAGAGTTAAGCATACAAGAGGTAGTAATTTAAATCCTTTCATTCTTTTATTTTTTTTAATATACTTTAATGACTAAGAGCCCAATTAAACTGTTGTCTTTTGGTAATAATATTCTTAATCCTTTTTTCGTAAAATGATAAGAATCTATTGTACCTTCTAACAGTTCTACATGTCTATAATGTTTTTCCTTATATTGGCTTTTGGTTGCTAATAATTTAATTAATATCTAATCTGCATCTTTGGTGCATTACATAATAACAGCATAAAACGTATCTCCTTCTTTTAATAAATCGAACGTCTTCTGATGTATAGGCATCGCCATTACCTTCATTAAGCTATTGCTCCTTTAATGGGTTTGCTTTTTCTACTTTATGCCCTTCCCCCATAAACAAACCATGGCTTATTGCGTAAATCCATTCACTATTAGTGTACATCCATGCCGTAATATCTTCAACTATTTTTAATTCCTTTTCATCAATACTTTCATCTACCCTAACCGGAGCATTCCTAATTAAATTCCGATTTTCACTAACAATGCCTTCTGGAATTTGCATTACTATTTTTGATAGATTTATATCCGTTTATCTATAGTATTTTTATTAAAACTTGGTGTAATTGAGTTTATCAAAACTTTTTTTATTTATGGGCATTAGATAAAAGGAATACTTATATGAACTACCCTTTAACTTGTATTCTGTATGTGGTTCCGCCTTAAAAGACCAAGTATTATCTCCTCCTATTCCCATTTGAATTAAATCAACATCTACCGTTAATACATTTCTATTCTCAAGCTCATAAGTATGTTTTGCTTCATCTAGGTTCTCTAGACTATAAGGTGAAACACTAAAATTTAAAGGTAACTCCCCTTTTACCATCACTCCTTTATCGTTATTATTCTTTAGGGTAAACCATCGAGTATCCATGTGGTTACCATATTCCTGAGGCAAGACATAACCATAACTCATTGTATTTACATGACCTTTATAAACACCTAGAAAAGCTCCTGTATTTCTGTCTTGATAATTAGCTTGTGGACCTTTACCGTAATATTCTATATTTTCAAATACATTAGAAATATCGAACTGCATTCCTATTTTGGGCACATCTGGGCTGTCTTTATCTATATTTACTTCAAAATCTACTTTTAAAAACCCATCTCCTAAAATGGTGTATCTTAAATCAACTTTCGTTTTGGGGTGTTCAATTTCTCCTGTTACATACACAACAATTTTGGTGTTATCGGTATCATCAATACGTAATGATTCAGGTTTAAATCTTTTACCTGCATTTCTCCAATCCAATTCATCCATTTTCCCTGATGATTCTCGATAAGCCTTATCATTTTCAGTTTGAGCACGCCAAAAGTTCAATTGTAGCGGACTAGATAATACATCAATGTCTTCTGAATTAAAGGTGCTTATTAACCCTGTTTCCTTATCTATTTCAACTGTGACTGTTTTATTTTTTATAATAAGACTCGCATCTGTTTCTGAAATGCTTAGGGATAACTTACTTTCGGTTGATGGTAAGGTTTCTCCCAAACCTAAGTTTAATTGAAATTGCTCCTGAAAAACAACATAACCCTTTTGCGCCCATAAACTATCCTCACGTAAAAGTCCTTTAATATTTATAAAGTACTCTCTTCCCTTTTTATTTTTAATTAGTTTATAAGGGACATTTATAGTCTGCATTTCTCCTGGTTTTATGTTCATTACAGGTAGTTTCCCTGATTGAACTATGTTACCATCTTCTATTAACTCCCAAATCAAATCATATCTTGACAGGCTTACTGCATGATGACGGCTTTTGATTTTAAACTCCCCTTTACTAATATCAACAGATGAAATAACTACAGGTTGATTAACTTTTTTTGCCTCATAAATTTCAGGTTTAGGTGTTCTATCTGATGCAATAATTCCATTGAGACAAAAACTTCCATCATTAGGCACATCTCCAAAATCCCCTCCATAGGCAAAATACGTGTTGCCATCATTTGTTTTTTGTAAAATTCCCTGATCTATAAAATCCCAAATAAAACCACCCATAGCTCTATCATGGTTATAGATTACATTCCAATATTCTTGGTAATTGCCTAATGAATTCCCCATAGCATGTGCATATTCACACATCAATACCGGGCGCTTATCAAATCTTGTATCGTATATTAAGTCGTCTAATTCTTGAGGTTGCGGATACATTCTACTCAACATATCTACCCAACTTGGATCGGTTGGATTCCCTCTATCTGATGGCCAATATTTCTTTTTATATCTAGGGTCTGAAGGCACCCCTTGAGCACCTTCGTAATGAACAAAACGAGTAGGATCTATAGCTTTAATCCATCCCGACATGGCTGCATGATTTGGTCCCATTCCTGACTCATTTCCTAACGACCAAATAATAATACTCGGATGATTTTTATCACGCTGTACCATCCTGATACCTCGCTCAAGAAATGCATTAGCCCATGCAGGATCATGAGATAATTTTCCGCCGAGACCATGGGTTTCCAAATTAGCTTCATCCATGACGTAAAGACCATACTTATCGCATAAATCATAGAAATAAGAATCGTTTGGGTAATGCGAAGTTCTTACGGCATTAAAATTAAATTTCTTAATAATCTGAACATCCTGTTCCATATCTGATCGGCTAACTGTCTTACCATTAATCATATTATGATCATGACGGTTAACCCCTACTAGTTTTACCGGATTTCCGTTAACCAAAAACCGTCCTTCTTCATCAATTTTCAAATCTCTAAACCCTATTTTGGTACTTGTAGCTTCGATTAAATTTCCTTGATTATCTTTTAAGGATAAAATCAAAGTGTATAAATAGGGCTCATCCGCCGACCACTTTTTAGGATTTTCAACCTCCATTTCCATTATTCCAAAATACACCTGATCTCTAGCCGGATGTTTTTCACCTAAAAAAGTTCCTAATGGCATGCTTTTAGAACTTACAACCGGATTATGCTGAGCATCCAATAAACGAACAGTAAAACTCCAATCATCTACAACAGTTGTTAGTGGTGTATTACTAAAATACCCCACCCTTTCCTTAAACTTATCTTCAATATTAACTGTAAAATTTGGACGGATCTGTAAAACAGCATCTTGATAATCGGCATCTAGCTGTGTTCTAATTGAAAAGTCTGAAATTCGTACTTTGGGAACCGCCTGAAGATATACTTCTCGCTCGATTCCACTTAAACGCCAGGTATCTTGATCTTCCAAATAGCTTCCATCACTCCATCTGTATACCTTTACTGCAATTTTATTACTTCCTATTTTTATAAATGGTGTGATATCAAATTCAGATGGCAATCTTGTGTCTTCACTATACCCTACTAAATTTCCGTTAATCCAAACATAAAATGCTGAAGAAACACCTCCAAAATGCAAAATGATATCTTTTGAATTCCAGGATTTATCTATTTCAAATGTTTTTACATAATGCCCAACGGGATTATCATTATGATTTATGTATGGATAATTGTTATAAAAAGGATATGTTGTATTAGTATAAATCGCTTTTCCATACCCTCGCATCTCCCAATTTGAAGGCACATCAATCTCTTCCCAAGCCGAAGTTTCGAAATTAAGTTCTTGAAAATCGATTATAGAGGTTTCCGGTGTAGCTGACCAAAAAAACTGCCAGTTGCCATTTAAACTTTTATAAAACTTAGAATGATCTCTATTATTTTCAATCGCTAAACTTTCATTTTCATAGCTATAAAATGTAGCTCTTGTAGGCAAACGGTTTATTTGATTCACAGATGGATCTTCCCACGATAATGTTTGACCTAACAGTATTACAGGGTAAATAAAAAATATGACTTTGAAACTTTTATGAATCATAAATAATCTGTTTTTAATAATAAGCTATAAATGATACTAGCTCTTTATTTCTTTTATGGGGTTTAATTTTTTAAATAACTTATTCTTTGTTTTCAAAAGGAAAATCTTATAGTTTATACTTCAATACCCTTGTGGTTATTTTATCTTCTATGCTGCCGAATAAACTATAGTAGGCTTGCTTTTGCTATTCAAGTAAATATTAGAGAATACATAAGCATAGTATTATGATATTTATAGAAATTTTCTTTCAACACTAGTCATTAAACATTTCAAGTTTTAACTCCCCTCCATTTATAATATCGGAATGAGATATTTCGTAAGTACTTAAAGGCTTAGAATTCAAATATGCTTTCTTTACATATATATTTTCTTCACTGTTGTTGCTTGCTTTTATTTGAAAAGTTTCTCCTGGATAATAATTACTATTCAGGTGAATGGTTACTTTATCAAAAATCGGACTTCCTATTTGATAACTTGGGTTTTCTTCTGTTCCTCCATTCATCTGAAACAAGCCCATCTTCATTAATACAGCCAAACTCCCCATAAGTCCCTGATCTTCATCACCGTTATATCCTGTACTGGTCTCTAATCCTGAAAATACTTGATCGACAACTTTTCTTGACCAATACTGCGTTAAATCCGGTCTATCCAACTGCTGAAAAATAAAGGTTGTTTGTATTGAGGGTTGATTGCCATAATTAACTGGAATTCTGCTGTATTCTGGATGTTTTTCAGCGGCATGGGAATTACCAGAAGTAAAGCCTAATTTTTCTGCTTCAATAAACTGAGTATTTAACTTATCTACTGCCCTTTGATTTCCTCCCATTAATCGTGCTAATCCTTTCATATCATGAGGAACAAACCAAGTAAATTGTGCACCGTTAGATTCTATAAAACCATTTTGATACTGGTATGGATCGAAATTATGCAGCCAATATCCATCTATACTTTTTGGACGTATCCATCCTGAATGTTTATCGTATAAAATTTTATAGTTCTTTGATCTCTTCAAAAAATAATTGTATTCATCTTCTTGTCCCACTTTTTTTGCCAATTGAGCTAAAGTCCAATCTTGATAGGCATACTCTAGAGTTAAACTCGCTCCTTCTTGATGCCCCCCAAACTCTCCTTCTGGTAGAGGATATGGAACAAAACCTTCCTTTAAATAATAGTTAAAACCACCACCTAAACTTGTTAAATGCTCGTAACCGGCCTTTTCCATAATACCACCTGGCATATGATTACGCTTCAATGCTAAGTAAATTGAATCTATATGTTCTTTAACTATGCCTTTCTGAATTGCACTAACGATAAAAGGGGTTGAAGATGCTCCTGTCATAACATAAGTATAATTTCCTCCTGAAGGTCCTCTTGGAATCATACCGCCATCCTTATAATATTGCATTAAAGACCCCGTGAATTCATGCATTATTTCTGGGTAAACTAACCCCCAAAGTGTATTTATAGTCCATTGAGCTCCCCAGAAAGAATCCGAATTATAATGATTAAACAAAGGAACTCCCTCATCATTGACAGGTAATTGACCAATTCTAAACTGCTCTTTTGTATTATCTGGATAGGCTCCATTAGCATCACTAATAATTCTTCTACCTTGTAATGCATGCCATAAATCTGTATAAAATCTTTGCTGGTCTTTTTCTGATCCACCTTCAACCTCAATGCGTCCTAATAAGTCATTCCATTCTTTTTTAGAATCGTCAATTATTTGATTAAAATTCCAATGCGGTAATTCTCTCTCAATATTATTCCTTGCATTTTGATGCGAGGTATATGAAATTCCAGCTTTTAAAAGGATTTCTTCATGTCCTTTTTCTAATAAAATCAGATAATTACCTGTTTTATAATCTTTATTTATTTCTAATATTGGAGTATTTAAACGAATATTAAAATACACATGTAATGGTTTTGGTCGTCTATGTGTCTGGACAGCAACTAATTTACCTTTCAACTCATTTTTTCCAACTTGCTGTAATATTCCATCTGTATTCTCACAAGGTCCTAAAAATGTATTCAAATTAAGAAGAACTCCCACATCTTCTTTTTGTGGAACACAATACCTATGAAAACCAACTCGTTTGGTACTTGTCAACTCTACCTTTATTTTATATCTATCCAATTCTACAGAATGATATCCTGGAGTTATTTGCTCTTTAACATGAGAAAAGCCTGAATAATAATCTCTAAATATGTTGTTTTTATTCTTTAAATCTACTGTAACAGGCATTAAAGAAAGTCCTGATAACTGCCATGCGTGTATGTGACTAAATCCTTTTATTGTATCTGTTTTATAGCAGTATCCACTACCCCAAGCTCCATTAACCTCTGTATCTGGACTTAAATTTACCATTCCGAATGGTCTGCTCGCCGATGAGAAAAAGAACCATCTTGAATTTTCTGAATCTAATAAAGGATATACCTTATCAGTAAATTGTTCTTCTTTTAAGTCTGTTTCAATGTTTCTATTACAACATATTAAAAGAAGAAAAATTACCAAGACCAAAAAATTAAAGAAATAGTCTTTAACATTATCAGTTCTTATAAAATTTAAGTTCATGTTCAAATTGCTTACTTGGAAATTCGTAGTAGATATAGTGCTTTTACCTTCTATTACATACAATATATTTTAAAAATAGGCAGGCTATTCAATACCTGCCTATTTTCATTAACAACTAAAAAAACTAAACATTGATCCTACTGATAATTAGGATTTTGAGTAATACTTCCTCCTGTAACATCAATTTCTCCTTGAGGTATTGGTCTTAAAAGGTGTTTAGTGGTAAGCGCATTATTTAAAGCCGCATGAGGGTTATGCAATAATGTTCTTTCAACCAACTTACCAGTTCTCTTCAAATCCATCCATCTATTAACTTCTCCTGTTAATTCTCTAGCTCTCTCATCTAAAATAAAATCAATATTAACATCGGCTGCTAAAACAGGAACTAATAAACCTGCTCTTGAACGCAATGTCGTTAAACGAGCTGCAGCAGTAATTGCGTCATTCGAACCTAAATACGCTTCAGCAGCAATTAAATAAGCTTCACCACTTCTCATCATTACCATGTCTCTTACACCTTGCGAAGGAGTATCTGGCTGGGCATAAGGAGCGTCTGTATCATCAAATTTTGTGAACATTGGATAATGTACTGCAGTAACCCCATCACTTTGGAAATAGGTTCCTGGGTTAATTACCTTATATGGCTTAGAGCTAATCTCTGTCTGTGACCATACTACTTTAGGAAAGTAGATAGCCGTATCACCTGCAACAACATTAACAGTGCTTCCGTTTACTGTTGCTGTATAATCTTCGTCTGCATAAATAACTCGAGTAAAAGTAGATTCCGCTCTTTCATCATTCTCAGCAAAAAGTGAATAATAAAAAGGTGTAGGCATTGGCCCTAATTGCTGAACTGTTTTTAACATTCCCGGGTAATCGTAAAAACTGAATTTGTATTTCATATGCCTTGAGTTACCCCACCCTCTGCTTACAGGATTTGTTCCAAACAAATAAGAGAATATTACTTCAGAGTTCCTCTGATTATCAATACTCACTAACTGCGAAAAAGATGATACTAATGCATGGTTCGAAATAACAGCGTCAGCTAAAGAGGCAGCTTCAGTAAAATCTTGTTGCGCACCAAAAGACTTATAACCTCTTGTTAAAAGTACTTTAGATAACAAATGTCTAACCGCATCCTTAGACACTCGGCCATACTTTGATGGACTTTGTGGAACGGCCGTTAGAGCATCTTGTAAATCGGAAACAATTTGTTGGTAAACTGCTTCCTCTGTATCACGAGTATAGTTCGTCTCTGCGGTAGTAACCTGATTAAGTACTAGGGGTACACCTCCGTAATTTTCAACTAATTTAAAATAAGCCCAAGCTCTAAAAAACTTAGCCTCCCCAACACCTAGTACTTTTTCTGCATCTGTAACTCCAAGAATAACATCTGCATTATCTATCGCTGTGTTGGCTGCCGATATAATACTGTATTGGTTGCTCCAATAAACACTAATTGGCCAATTGAATGAGTTTAAGTTTACGTAGTCATTAAGGTCATCTGTTCCTTGAACAGCTCCTCCACGAGTAATAATATCTGTTCCTAAATCTTCAAGAAGATAATACATATCAGGAGTATAACGTGTAGTCGTTTCCCTAGACCTTTCATATACTGTAGCAACTAACTGAGTAAAAGTTTGAGGGTCTGAACTCGCAGTCTCGATAGAAATCGAAGAGTTATTCTCCTCTTCTAAATAGCTATCACAACTAGTAAACAATGAGCCTGCTGCAAGTAATCCTATTGTTATTTTATGATTAAAATATTTCATATTTTCTATTTTTTATTTTCTAACAATTAAAAGTTTAAACTAATACCTGCCATATAAGTACGAGATAAATAAGAAGCTCCCCATGAGTTTCTACCCGCACTCTCTGGATCCCAACCATCATATTTTGTAAATATGAATGGATTTTGAACCGTTGTGTAAATTCTTAATCCTTCAATTTTTAACTTATCTAGTAATGAAGAAGGCAGACTGTAACCTAATGTTACAAAACCTACTTTTGTAAATGACACATCTTTATATTTCATGGTGTGTTGGTATTGCCCTCCATTGCCTGGTTGATACCATTCATTAGTTGCATTTTCAGGTGTCCAATATCCAATTTTATAACCATTGAACAGTCTTGATGGATCACCATCATAAGGGAACGATAAGTTGTTATGGAAATTACTACTTACTGTATTACCTTGACTAGTACTGATGAAGAATGTGAAATCGAAATTTTTATAATTCATGGTACTCGTGACACCTCCTGTCCATTTTGGAGCAGCTTGACCAATAACTTTTCTATCTGCGTCTGGTGTTATTTGTCCATCCCCATTTAAGTCCTTAACTCTTACTTGACCTGGTGTTTGTCCATAACCATCAGCTTCCGTAGCTTCATCTAATTGCCATACACCATCAAATACATAATCGTAAATAGCTCCAACAGGCTCTCCTACTCTATGGATGTAATTTGTACCAGAAATATTGTAATAGATGTCACTACCGTTTAATTCATCAATGGTATTTTTGTTTGATGCAAAGTTAAAATTGGTAGTCCATTTAAAACTGCCATTATCAACATTCACAGTATTCAAAGCAACTTCAACACCTTTATTCGTTGAAGCTCCAATGTTATCATAAATTCCAGGGAAACCTGTAACATTTGGCAATGATTTATAAAAGATAATATCTGTGTTTTGTCTGTTGTAAACATCAATAGAACCATTTATTCTATTGTTTAAGAATCCATAATCTAAACCAACATTCACCTCACTAGTTTTTTCCCACTTTAAATCAGGATTTGTTAAGTTTGTTATGTATAAAGTTGACATTGGTGTGTCTCCCCAATTTGTAGCACTACTTCCTAAAAACGATTGCGATTGCAATGGGCCTAATCCTCCACCTTGACCATTGTTACCCGTCTTACCATAACTTAAACGAATCTTAGCGTTAGAAATGAAATCTTGGGATTTCATAAAATCTTCATCAATTACTTTCCAGGCAAAGGCTGCAGATGGAAAAAATGCCCATTTATTTCCTTTAGCCAAAATAGAAGCTCCATCATATCTACCTGTAAACGTAAACAAGTATTTATTCATCAATGCATAATTTACTCTAGCTGTGTAAGATTCTAACTGTTGTTTAGAAAAAGAACTGTTTACTTCTCTAATATCTAAACCTGCTCCTAGGTTATAGAATTTAAACTCATCTGTTGTAAAGTTTCTAACTTGATTATAGTAGCCCTCTGAACGTTCCATAAATCTTGAAATCACACCCGTAAATTCCAAATTATGGACATCTTTAGTAAATTTATAGTTGATGATATTATCCCATGAATATGAGAAATAATTAAAATTATTTACCTGTGCTCTTCTGTTTGATGGATTCCCAGTTACACTCTTAGAATACAACCCTCGGTATTCACCATATCTTGTATATTTTAAATTAGGAGAAAACTTAGTAGTTAACATCAAACCTTTTGCTGGTTGAATTTGCAATGCTATATCACCAATATATTGAAGAAACTTAGTTTCTTTAAACTCATTGTCAGCTTCAAACAGTGGATTTGTTATTTGAGTTTCTTTATCTGTAGGAAAGAACCTTAGAGTACCATCATCATTATAAGGTCTTCCTATTGGTTTAAGCCTGTAGGCACTTCTAAAACCTTCCCAACTTCCTGTGTTTTGGATAGCGTGAGTCACATAATTATTAACACTTAAGTTTAACCAATCTGTAAGATCGCTACTAACACTACCTCTTATGTTAAATCTCGTATAATCTTCACCCTCTAAAGTTCCATTATCTTCGGTATAGGCCATACCAGTTGAATACTTAGTATTATCATTACCTCCACTTAAATTAAGTGAATGATTAGTTTGAAATCCCTTTACCAACATTAAATCTACCCAATCGGTACTTACACCATCAGCTACATTTTGTAACTCTTGTCCATCTAAATAATCAGATAACACCACATCATCTCTTCTGTAATTTAAATTTCCAGAAGCAAATTGATTACCAACAACAACATCCTTTAAATACTCAACATATCCAGAACCATCTTGTATTGAAGGTAAATTATAAGCTTCTTTGAAACCAACATAATTAGAGTAATTTACTCTAAGTTTTCCCTTTTTACCTCTTTTTGTTTCAACTATTACAACACCATTACTACCTCTAGAACCATAAATAGCTGTAGCAGAAGCATCTTTAAGAACATCCATACGCTCTATATCTGCTGGGTTCAAAAAGGAAATATCGTCCACAAAAATACCATCAACTATGAACAATGGGTTTTGCCCTGGTGTAAAACCACCTTGATCTGCAGTTTGATTATTGTTAATTGTACTAGCGCCACGAATACGAATATTAAATCCACCCGAACCCGGCTTATTATCTGTACGTTGTATAACAACACCAGCAGCCTGGCCTTGTAAAGCAGAAACAGCATCTACTTTATTGGTTTGCTCTAATTGTTTTGCATCCATAGAAGCTACCGATCCTGTTAGGTCACTCCTTTTAGTAGTTCCGTAACCAACAACCACTACCTCGTCTAGTTTTGCTAAATCTTCTTGCATAACAACATCCAATGTTCCCCCTCCTTTGTAAGCTACTTCTAAAGTTTGGTAACCTACATAAGAGAACACAAGGACATCTCCAACATTTGCATTAATGGAATAATTACCATCAAAATCAGTGGAACCTCCGCTTCGTGTTCCCTTTATAATAATGTTAGCTCCTGGTATAGGAACCTCATTAGGATCCTTAACAACACCCGAAACGGTATCTTGAGCCCATGAAATTGATGAAAAACATAGCAAAATTGCTATTACTAATAATCTAAGTTTTTTCATATTAATTAGTTTGGTTAATATTATTATTTCAGAATTTATCTGACTAATTCTTGGTAAAATTAGCAGGGTTGTAGTTTTAACAAATGGATATTTTATTCAAAAACATGGAGAACTAAATATTTCCCTTCCATACCAATCACAAGCCAAACTCCTAAAAGACAGTAAATAACCACAAAATCTTATTGAATATTTCATCCATGTATTTGAATTATTAGTCCATTAAAACCTATTTATCTATATATAATTTTGAAAGACTGCGCTTGAACTAAATAATTTTAGACATGAGTAAAATAAGGCATTAAGTAGCTATTAAAAACTATTATTAAAGTTGCATACTCTATCAACAAAAGGGAAAGTATTGCTTTAAGTTTTAATGGCCAATAATAAATATTAATATGGAACAAACATGGCGTTGGTACGGCCCTCAAGACCCGGTATCTTTATCAGATATAAAACAAGCTGGAGCAACAGGAATTGTTTCTGCTCTGCATCATATCCCAAATGGCGAAGTTTGGACGATTAATGAAATAAATAATCGAAAAAAACTCATTGAAAATGCAGCGTTAATATGGAGTGTTGTAGAAAGTATTCCTGTACATGAAGACATAAAAACACGTTCAGGAAATTTCCTGAAGTATATAGACAATTACAAAACCAGTATCGAAAATTTAGCAAGTTGCGGAATTCATATTGTATGCTACAATTTTATGCCAATTTTAGACTGGACAAGAACAGATTTGGGATTCATTTTAAAAGATGGTTCTAAAGCACTTCGCTTTGAGTTTACTGCTTTTGCCGCTTTTGAACTATTCTTATTAAAGCGACCTGAGGCTCACAAACATTATAGTAAAAATCAAGTAAATAAAGCTCAACTTTATTTTAATTCACTTACTAATACCGAAAAAGAAAATCTAACAAAAAACATTATAGCTGGTTTACCTGGCGCTGAAGGAGGATATACATTAGAACAGTTTAAAGAAACCTTAAAAAGCTACAAAAACATAGATTCTAAAAAACTAAAATCTAATTTGGTTTCTTTTTTAAAAGACATTATTCCCGTTGCAGAAAAGAACAACGTGCTCATGTGTATTCATCCCGATGATCCACCTTATTCTATTTTAGGACTACCTCGAATTGTAAGTACAGAAAAAGATTTGGACTTTATTTTTAATCAAGTTCCCAGCCGAAACAATGGCTTAACATTTTGCACTGGATCACTAGGTGTTATTGAACAAAATCATCTAATAAAAATGGTAAAAAGATTCGCTAATAGAATCCACTTCATACACTTACGAAGCACCGAACGTGATAAAGAAGGAAATTTTCATGAAGCCAATCATTTAGAGGGTGATGTAAATATGTTTTCTGTGATAAAAGAAATTATTTTGGAAGAAAGAAGACGATTTAAAAGCAATTATTCTGATGCTATTATACCAATGCGTCCAGACCATGGACACCAAATGCTTGACGATTTAAACAAAAAAACAAATCCAGGATACTCTGCTATTGGAAGATTGAGAGGTCTGGCCGAACTAAGAGAATTAGAGCTTGGGATTAAAAAATCATTAAACCTAGATTAATACATTAATATGGAAAATTCAACTAACAAAAACAAGACAAACCCAATGCAGAATATAGATGATTGGGAAGATAATTTAATGGAACGCTATCCTGATCCTGAACTTCCTAAAAAGGAAAAAAGTGAATTTAGAAACTATGTAGATTCAGAAAGACAAGACACCGTTAGGGAGTTTTACAGATTAAATCACCAATTCCAAACTTATGATTTTGTTTGTAAAAAAGAAGATGAATTCCTTCAATTTAACAGAAAAGAAATGTCTCTTTGGGATGCCGTAGATTTCCTGAATACCTTGGTCGATGACAGTGATCCAGATATTGACTTAGACCAATTACAACATCTCTTACAAACATCGGAGGCCATTCGAGCAGATGGTCATCCCGATTGGTTCGTACTTACCGGATTTCTTCATGATGTTGGCAAGGTTTTATGCCTATTCGATGAGCCACAATGGGCTGTTGTGGGAGACACTTTTCCTGTAGGATGCAAGTTTTCCGATAAAATTGTTTATCCTGATTTTTTTGAGGCCAATCCGGATTCATCAAACGAAAAATACAATACAAAGTATGGTATTTATCAACCTAACTGTGGGTTAGAGCATGTGAAAATGAGTTGGGGACACGATGAATACCTATATCAAATTATGAAGGATTACTTGCCAGAACCTGCTCTTTACATTATCCGCTATCATTCATTTTATGCGCAGCATCGCGAAAATGCTTATGCCCATTTAATGAATAAAAAAGATATTGAAATGTTTGAATGGGTGAAAACATTCAACCCTTACGATTTATATACCAAAGCACCTATTAAACCAGATGTAAAGAAATTAAAACCTTATTATGAGGAATTAGTTAAAAAATACCTTCCAGAAATAATCAAATTTTAATTACACTTTACAACAAACTAACTAAACTCCCTTATTATGTTTTACACTTACCTGGGCTTTTTTGGCTTCACCCTATTCGTGATTTTTTATACTACATACAAGTTAAGAAAACAAAAATTAACAACCGCGAAAGGGTATTTTTTAGCAGGTAAAAGTTTAACAGGTCCTATAATAGCAGGATCCATGATTCTCACCAACATATCAACAGAACATTTGATAGGCATGAATGGAAACTCCTATAAAAACGGCATCATAGTCATAGCCTGGGAAGTTACCTCTGCTATAGCTTTGGTAATTGCCGCTATTTATTTTATTCCAAAGTTTATCAAAATGGGACTATCAACTATTCCTGAGTTTTTAGAAAAAAGGTTTGATGGTTCTATTCGATCAATAGTCGCATTTTTATTGATGTCTTCCTTTGTAATAACCCTGTTACCAATAGTTTTATATTCTGGTGCCATTAATATTGAAAGTGTTTTTGATTTTTCAAATATGTTTCAAATCCCTAAAGAAACCTCGTTAATCTATACCGTTTTAGTTATAGGGATAATAGGGTCTTTATATGCCATATTTGGTGGATTGAAAGCTGTCGCATATTCAGACTCCTTAAATGGAATAGGACTGTTATTGGGAGGGATGTTAATTCCGTTAATTGCCCTATATCAAATTGGGGATGGACATATTTTCAATGGAATTAGTAAAGTATATCATTTCGCTCCAGAAAAATTTGATATTATTGGAAAACCTGATTCTACCCTCCCATTCTCAGTATTATTCACAGGGTTAATGATTAATCAGTTATATTTTTGGGGAATGAATCAGGCTATTATCCAAAGAGCTTTCGGTGCCAAAAACTTAGTGGAGGCTCAAAAAGGTCTTATATACACAGGTGTATTAAAATTATTTGTACCAGCTATTATTGTATTACCGGGTTTAATCTGCTACTACTATTTTCAGGATGAGTATTATGACAAGCCAGATTTAATTTATCCACTTCTAGTAAAAAAGGTTTTACCCTCATATCTTTATGGCTTTTTTGCAGCAGTTATTTTAGGAGCGGTATTGAGCACCTTTAATAGTGTACTAAACTCTGCTAGTACAATTTTTTGTCTTGACATTTACAAAAAGTTGATCAATAAAAATGCAAATGACCAGAAGTTAGTTCAGTACGGGAAGCTATCGTCTGTTATTTTAGCTCTTATTGCTATCACTGTAGCTCCACTTGTAGCCTATGCTCCAGAAGGATTATATCAATTATTACAACAATTAAACGGCATCTTTTTTATTCCCATTTCCTCAATAATTATTGCCGGGATATTTTTTAAAAAAATAAATACATTAGCCGCTAAAGTTGGTCTTTTCTTTGGATTTATATTTTACATTTTAACCACATTCATACTAAAAATTGACATTCATTTTGTCCACCTGTGGGGTATTGAGTTTGTATTAAATTTCATAATTATGTTTACAATCTCTATTTTATATTCTTCAGAAGAAAATAAAAACATTCAGGAGCAAGAAATAAAGGAAGAAGAATCATGGGAATATGTAAAAGTATCAGGAGCAATGCTTATTCTTTTAACAATCCTCATTTACATTCTTCTTTCATAAATTAAAATTCTCTTCTTTAAAAAATTAAATGATGGAGTTTATTTTTTTAAAGAAGAGATTAATGGAGGTTTTCCAAACCTAGTTTAAAATTAGACACTTGTTGTTATAAGAAATTTAATTAAACAAACTAAACTACTTACACTATTAACCTTTGAATTAAAGGAAATGATTAATCCTTATCGAATTTGATAAAACCACTTTAATCACCTATATATTTAATTATTTTTCTTGTAGTTGGATTAAAACTACCGAATGTGCTGGTATTTCTAGTTTTAAAATTCCTTTTTTAATATTACCTACTGAAAATTCAGAAGTCGTTACCTTTTCATTTTTTCCAAAATCATTATAGTCGGTAATTTCCTCACCGGTAACTATTTTACTTCCTAGAAGTTTGGAATTTGCTCCAAAGACACAATCTATTTCTAGTGCCTTATTTGGATTTGCATTTGTTATTGTTATGCTAGTTATTCCCTCTTTTTCTGACGCTGATGCTGTTAAAGCAGGGATGGATTTATCTTTATAAATATAACCTTCGGTTTCAAGGCTAATTGGAACAAGATTAGCATCTTGATGTACGTTATACATTTTAAACACATGATAGGTTGGCGTTTTAACCATTTCAGATTCTTTAGTTAGAATAACAGACTGTAAAACATTAACAATCTGTGCAATGTTTGCCATACTTATACGATCTGCATAATTATTGAAAATATTAAGATTAATACCTGCTACCAAAGCATCTCTAACAGTATTCTGCTGTTGCAGAAACCCTTCCTTGGTTCCTGGTAATTTATCGTACCATGTCCCCCATTCATCAACTATAAGTTTAATATCGCCTCTAGGATCATATTTATCCATAACGGTGAGGTGTTCTTTGATGATATCCTCAATCTTCATAGTATTAAAGATTGTTGAAAACCACATCTCTTCACCAAAATCAATTGATGAACCTTTACTCCCCTCCCAATCATTGGTAGGAAGTGTATAATAATGCATCGACATACCTTGAGCAAGGTGATTTTTACCATCTAAACCTTTTAGTATTGTTTCTGTCCATTGGGTATCATCACCAGATGGTCCACATATGACCTTTTGAAAATCTTCTCCTTTTATATAGGCCGAATAGTTTCTGTACAGATTAGCATAATAATCTGGTGCCATTTCTCCTCCGCAGCCCCAATTTTCATTTCCTATACCCCAAAACTTAACATTCCAAGGTTTATCTCTTCCATTCTTTTTTCGCAAATCTGTCATTGGGCTTTTATTACTAGAAGTAACATATTCTACCCACTCAACAGCTTCCTTTACAGTACCTGTACCCACATTTATACTTAAATAAGGTTCAATACCTACTAATTCGCAAAAATCTAAAAATTCATGTGTTCCAAAACTATTATCTTCTGTTACACCTCCCCAAAACACGTTTACAATAGAGGGTCTATTCTCCTTTGGGCCAATACCATCTTTCCAATGATAAGTATCTGCAAAACACCCTCCCGGCCATCGCAATACCGGAACTTTTAATTCTTTAATAGCTTCTACAACATCTTTTCTATAGCCTTTAATATTCGGGATTTCTGAATCCTCTCCTACATAAATCCCCTCATAAATACAAGTGCCCAAATGCTCTGAAAAATGACCATAAATTTCCTTACTAATCTTTATTTTGGTAGTATCTGACTTTAATTTTAAAACATTTTGGCCAAAAACATTCATTGAAAATAAAAGGCCAATAATTATAATTTTTGTTTTCATTTAATTATTTTAATAATTAATACGTTTTTATCATTTTTTAGTATGCAGAAGCTATATACAATGCTAAAAAAATAATTTACAACAAGATTAAAAAAGGATAGGAATTTAATAAGAATATATCACATATAGAAAGGTATTTTCTATATGTGATATATTAATTTGTTATTTTAATTTTCGCATATTTTAAATGCTCTTGCATATTCCTTAAACCAAGTAAATACTGGGAAGGCACATGCTTCAGGGTCGCTATCATATGCTATTCCGCCATTAAGCGCTCCTTTATCTATTAAGTTTTCAGGTGCTAATAAATTCCAACTCACATTTCCTGACTCATCGGCTAAAGCTTTAAAATTTACTCCAAAGCCCCAGCCACCGGCAACTCCAGTGACTCCTCCTTTACCCCAAACAGCATATTGCTCAGGTCCCCAGTCAATTTCAGTAATCGCTATCGGAGCCATGTCTGCAACTGGTTTAATGTTTTCATTCCAATTTGCTTTAAAAATTTCCGGGTTGTTGTTATCCCGCCCCCAATACCCTGGATAAATATGAACAGCGTAACCTATATTGTTACCTTCTATAGGATTATTAACATATCCTTTATAATGTGATTGATAACCAGAGCCGGGAACCCAAATGATATTATTTGATCCGTTTTCTCGAATTAAATTAACCATGGGTTGAAAGAACAACTTTAATGCATCAAAATGAGCTTGTGTATTGCTTCCGAATTCTCCATTAGTTCCCTTTATGGTAATTGGCTCATTAGCCAATTCAAACATGACATTATCAACATTTTTCAAATCAGAATGCAAGGATAAATAATCCCAAATTTTGATTAAATATTCATAATACGCATCTCCAACCGCTAAATCTCTAGGACAAACACCCGGAGGTCTTAAAATCACATACATTCCCCTTGATTTGGCATGTTTTATGAGAGGTACAATTACGTTATCGATAGCTGTTTTAAAACGTTCATAATTAAACTGTGAGATATCGTGTTCTCCTTCCGTAGAAACCCCAATATTATTGGTCCAATACGGATCTATATGAAGCCGGATATAATTAAGATACCAACCTTCATCTGTATTGGTGAGTTTATTTATAACTCCTTTATTATATGCCAAACAAGCATCAACATCATAGTTATTCCATCTCCACTCACCAACGGCTCCTCCATTAAACCATGGACTTGGAGTTATAGCGACTCCATGCAATAACACATTATTATTGCATGGGTCTTTTAAATAACGTCCATCAACGGTTAACTTTGGTGTTGATAGCGGTCTAACAATAACCTCATCAACTATTTCTTCTTCCGGTTTTGGTTCTTGGATTGTAACTTTCTCTGCTTCATCATTGGAGCAGTTAAACATCATAATAAAAAATGCAAACAGATATAATTTATTCATCAAATTCCTTTAATAAATTATAATTGTTCCAAGCCATCTGCAAATCCGGTGTATGCCGGCTTACGAGTATAATCTAAAGTCCATAAACCTTGATGTTCTCCTGGTAACCAACTCGCATTTTCAGGGCTATCAATTAAACCCCAAACGGTAATACCATAACGTTGATTAACCGGAATATACTGCTCATACATTTCTACAACATATTTATACATATCTGCCTGTTGCTGCAGTATTTCTTCGGTAGGTTCTTCTACAAACACTCTTACATCTAACTCAGATACTTTTATCAACTTACCAGTCTCTGCCAATAGTTGAAACATGGTAGCTATATTTTCTTTATTAGAATTAATACTAATGTGCATTTGAGTACCAATTCCATCTACCTGTTGTCCCTGAGATTCTATGTACTTAACGTATTCTATGATTCCTTTACATTTATCAATACTATATTCTAAATTATAGTCATTTATAAACAGTTTATCATCTGGATTCCCATATTGTCTGGCTAATTTAAAAGCTTCAACAGCATAATCTTTACCTAAATAGTCTTGCCAATAAAATTCATCGGATGCCAGATTTGTTTTGCCTACCCCTGTTTTTAATTCATAAGGATTACCATCATCCATGGGTTCATTGACCACATCCCATGCTTTCACATACGGTGCACAGTTGGTTACCATTTGAGATATCCAATCTTCAAGAGCTGCTCCAATTATTTCCTGTTTTTTCTCAGGTGTTTTATCTTCTAATTGTACACTTCCAGTCTCATTATATTTTGTTAATCTTATATTATCAAAATAATAGGTCGTTGCAGTCAACCCTAAATTAAAAGCAATAGCACCGCAAGTAGCCTGTGATTCAGAAACAACAATTTCCCTAGTATAAGTTGACCATGTTGGGGTTGAAGGAATTTGCCCAAAAAAATCCCAATGTTTGTAAGCTCCAGGTGTAACATGTGCTTGTGTAGAATAAGTTGCATTAACATCTGAACGCACATCCATGGTTAATGTGTATTTTTCACCGACCTGTACTACTGGTGAAAATTTTAAGAAAAACTGAGCATTCCAATCATTGGCGCGAACTTCAGCATTTGTTACTTTTAAAGCTCTACCTGAACCATTTGCCCCTTCTCCATCTGCCGTAAACGAAACTGTTACAGCTGCGTTAGCCTCATAATTTGATGTGTTATCTGATTCAAAATCAGCGGCTGTTATAGTATCCCAACCTGGACCTGTTGATGACAAAGTATCCGGGGCTATTAATTTATTTAAATAAGTTGCTTTTTGGTTTGCATGCCAAGCTAATGTATGGCCAAAAACAGAAACTTCAGATTCTGAAGCACTGGTTAGAAATTCATTTACATTATCTAAATTTAAACTTCCATCTGATTGAACAACAGCCCCGTGCTTCATTGCATAACCAGCCGTTAATTCATCAAAATTTCTATTTGATAATCGGTAAATTACATTTCTATTTATATAATCTGATAAAGAAATACCTGCACCTAATTTAAAATTAGGGTTAGTTTCTCTATTTACATAATCCTTTAAATCTAAATAACTATTTAATAGTTCTTGATTGGCTATGCTTTCCGGTTTTTCAACTTCAAATTCCAGCCTATCTGTATCGGCACAAGAAAAGGCAATACATGCGCTTATGGTGCATAACCCTATTTTAAATATGTTTTTCATAATATCTTAAATTTAGTTTGGTCTCGAATTACTGAGCAACTGGCGAAAATGTTTCAAGATTAACACCTCTATTTCTCATCACCAACGTATCAGAAGTTGTAACATGCATTTCACTTAAATCTATTTCATAGTTTAAATAAAGAGCATCACGATCTTTATTACCCCAACTATTCTTTTCTCCATCTTTAATAAACTTACCGTTTCCAGAAGCCGTGAAATCAGTTGATTCTGTAGAAACTGAACAGTTACCTTCCTCATCAAAAGTTAAGATTAGATCGCAATAAACATTAACCCCTTGGGCATCTTTAAATACTACTTGAAAATCACACTTCGATAGCGATTTGGTATTTACACCGAAAACCTCATCGTATTCAACATACTGCTCATGTCTTACAATAGTTTGGTCTAAGGCTGTATTTCCATTTTTACCAACAATAATATCCTCACCTCTTCTTAAATAAAATCCGTGCCACGGGTTGACATAGTTAACGGCATAAAACACAAAGTCTTTAGGTTGAACACTCCAGTCTTCACTAACACCTCTTCTCGGATTAGAAACCAAAGCTTCTCCTGATAAAATAGAATCTGCATTTACAACACTATTCATACGAATAGGGATTACATACTTCTTTTGAATAGCCAATGGATCTTGAAAAAAAGCTTCAGTAAACTGAACTTCAACCCCTCCTACAATCTCTCCCTTAGGAATAATCATTTTGTTTGAAGCCAATGTGTAATAATTTTCAGGCATTGGTTCAATTAAAGTACCCCCTTGTTCAAATAAAAGTCCTGAAACTAAAGTATTATCTACCGAAAAATCTATTGAAACTTCTTTACTATTATCATAAACACCTCCCAAAGTAGCCAATATCCTACTTTTGTATTCATTATCAAGAGTCGTATCAAAAACATCCTCTCCTAAGGTTAATGTTCTTACCGGATACTGATAAGCAAAATACACGGATTGATATTCAAAATTATCGAATTCCCACTCTTGATTTTCACAAGACGTTAGAGAAACAAATAGAATCATGAACATGATGTATATATTATTCTTCATATTTTTTTAGTTTAAATTAAAATTTTAAATGACTTAACAATCAACATTCTACCAACCCTGGTTTTGTTTTAAAGCATTAAACTTTAAAATTTCACTATACGGAATAGGGCCATAATTCATATAATCGCTATAAACTCGATTTTCAACATTTATAGTTTCATATGTTCCTGATTCTATTTTAACCCCTTTTGCGGTTTCGTTTAAATTAGATTTCCATCTGCGTAAGTCCCAAAAACGATAGCCTTCAAAGCACAACTCTAAACGACGTTCGTTTCTAATTAATTCTCGCATTAATGCCTTATCATTTTTAACGGATTCCAGATAGACATCAGAATCCATCTCTGGATGAGAAATCCCTGCTCTCTTTCTTATTGCTGCTATAACATCATAGGCAGAGAAACCGAAAGAACCTGTTCCAGTTGGCCCCCAAGCTTCATTAGCTGCTTCGGCATAATTTAGATATAATTCGGTATATCTCATTCTTGGTTTGTAATGTCTTTGAGACGTTTGAGAAGTTGGATTTAAGTTAACATCTTGTCTCAGTAACTTCTTTAAATAATACCCAGTACGTGTTGAAGTTTCAACTTTGTTTAACCCATCATTGGTATTACCATCGGCAGCGGTGTTAATTTGTGTATTGTTTACTCCCGCGGCATCTCCATTTACCAAAATATAAAGTTTCAAACGAGGATCTCTATTTTGATAAGGGTTCGACGCATCATATCCACTTCCTGGATGTGATATTGGATACCCATTTGCCATTGGAAAGGCATCAACCAAATTTTGTGTAGGGTTTATACGACCACGACCGTAAATAGTAGGAGGGAAATTATCGGCCTCTAAATTGTTACTATCGCCTATATCTGTTCTCCAAATAATTTCAGCAGGATTATTTCCAGATCCTAAATCATTCATCTCAGCAACATTGGTATACCATGTTAATCCGTTAGAGGCTAAACCAGACACCCCTCCATTTAAAACCAATACATTTCCTGCATACATTGCCGCATCTTCCCATGTCGTTGTATTTGCACTACTATAGGCTGGACTTGCCGCTAACAAAGCCGCCTGTGCCTTTACAACTTGAGCTATTCTGGCTGTCATACGTTGTTTGGCGTAAAACCCAAAAACTCTATTGTAATCATCTAAAGTATAATCCTCATATCCTGACGGTAAAGAAGTTGCTTCTTCAAAATCCAATGGTAATAATTGTACCGCATTATCCACATCGTTATACAGCTGTTGCATACATTGCTCGAAAGTATTTCTAGGGATATTAAAATCTGAACTTGCTCCCTCTGATTCTAAAACTAATGGTACTCCCAGCATTTGTCCGTCTACCGACACTCCTGAATGTGCCTGTAACAAATAATACATAAACAAAGCACGTAATCCATAAGCTTCTCCTTTTAATCGTTGTCTAAAAAGTTCACTGGCATTTTCATCTCTAGCCCAGGTAACCTTATCTACTTCTTCTAGAAAAATATTAAGGTATTGTATTGCTGATTTACAATTGGTCCATTGATCCATTGGATTAAAGATCGATGTCCATTCTCCTGTAGCTATTCTTAAATAGCCACTATTATCATCGTTTGTAACTGCATCATCGGTCGCTACATCATTAAAGGACCAATTGCTGTTTGGTAACCTGGTATAGCCATTTAACAGAATTCCTTGTGCAAATTCAGCTTCGGCATACATTTCTTCTAATCCTCTATTATTTTCTATAGCTGGTTCTATAAGGTCGTCGCAACTACTAAAAATAATTACTATTGATAAAAGAATTAATAATTTTTTGTTCATATCACTTAATGCTTTAATTTAAAATAATGCCTTAATACCTAAATTATAAAATCTGGTTTGAGGAGCACTTCCTACGTTTAATTCCATAATATCTCTATGGCGTGAGAACGTTACTAGATTGGCTCCACTTGCATACACGCCTAGTTCACGTATAAAAGAGGTTTCAAACATTTTCTTTGGAAAATTATAAGATACCTGAACTTTAGCTAAATCGATACGATCGGTTTTATACATCCAGAAATCAGACGATCTAAAATTGTTATTGCTCACTCCTGTGGTTAATCTTGGATAAGTGGCAGTAGCTGCTGTTTCTTCAGTCCAGCTATTTCTAACAACTTCTGAATATTTATCTTCAGCATCTACCCAGAAGTAAGAGTTGTTCTTCATAGCATATGCTCCGGTTTGTCCGGTAGCCAAAGCAAAGAATGTTAAGTTTTTCCATTTGGCTGTTAAATTAATTCCGAAGGTAAATGGTGATCCACTCCATCCTGCTTTTCCTAAAAACACTTCATCCTGTGCATTTATAATACCATCACCATTTTGATCTTTATATTTTATATCTCCAGGCTGAACTTGTCCAAAACTTTGAGCCGGTGAGTTTGCTATATCTGAAGCATCTTGAAAGAATCCATCATTTTGAAGTCCCCAAATAGCATCTAAAGGTTTATCTTGTCTGAATTGATAATCGTCTTCAAACATTTCTGCTCTTTTAGTCGCTTTAGTATCATAGTATAAACCAGCGACCCCTAAAGTCCAATCCATCGATCCTATCTTTTTATTAAATTTTAAATCGAAATCAAAACCTACACGTTTATCATCGTTATAATTTACATAAGGAATAAATGACGAATTTGGCCAACCTGTAGTAAAGTAGTTTGGATATAAAACTGAGGCCTGAATAACATTCCCTTCCATTTTATTTATAAAGAATGAACCTTTAAAATTAATTGACTTTTTGAATAAAGAAGCATCTAATCCTACATTGAATTCTTTCTTTTTAATAAATGTAAGATCTAAATTTTCTCCTCTTCTTGAATCTGTTGTTCTGGTTAAAGCACCATCTCTCCAACTAAACCAGGCCCCATCTGTTTGAGAATATATACTCTCATATAAATAGTAACCATTAACATCAAGATCTGTATGCAAAATACCTCCTGAAACAGATAGTTTTAAATCATCAAATACTGAACTATCCTTCATAAAATTTTCTTCACTTAATCGCCAAGCCATAGACAATGTTGGCGACGTAGCCGTACGTTCTCCTTCAGCAAACCTAGCCGAGTGTACAACAGCTTCTTTAAAATCGAAATATAACTTATCTTTATAATTATAACCCACCTGTAATGCTAAGTTAGCATTGCTAATTCGATGATAAACCTCGGATTGAGATTGTTGAAATCCAGTAGCTATCAGCATTGCTGACAATTTGCTTTCATTATTGAATGTCTTGTTATAGTCAAACTGGCCAGAAAAGGTTACCGTTTGATTGTAGGCACTATTACTAATATTTTGAATTCCTGATTTAGAATCTTCACCATATTTAGTAAGACTAGTTATTTGATCGAAGCCGGCATAGGTATTCCAACTTGGCTCATATACTGCATAATTATTATTATACGACTGATTATAAGAAGTCTCATAATCTACTGCAAAAATGGCTTTAAACTCCAGACCTTCTAAAATACTTTTTAAATCTGCATTAACCCCTGTATTAAACTGAAACTGTCTGTTTGTATAGGTGTTATAACCTCCTGCATAAATAGCTGCAAAAGGATTTGTTTGATCTAATTGAGTTCCTCCCAATAAAAACTTCCCATCAATAACATAGTTACTATTATTTACATAAGTTTCTGAAGCAATATCTCCCTGCTCAATCAAGTCAATTGGTAATAAAGGAGTAAATCTATAAGGTCTTAAGGTTGCTGCACTTCCCCAATAATTTGTATTAACTCCTCTTCCGTTGTAATAAATGGCATTAACACCAACATTAGCAGAAATAATCTCATTAATTCTTAAATCTATATTTCCTCTTACATTAAAACGCTCTGTTTTATTCTTTTTACCTTCTCCGAAATCTAACAAATCATTAGTGTGTTCAAAATTTACGGCTGTGTAATATTTTGCTATTTCATTACCTCCTGTAATTTCTAAATTCGCATCATATCTAGTAAAATAGTCCTTTATATAATCTGAAGAGAAATAATCAACATCAGCATACCTGTAAGGACTGTTGCCTGATGCATAATTGTACATGGTCTCGTAACTATATAAATCATCTAAACCATCATTTTGTCGTGCCTGATTGTAATAATACATATATTCGGCAGATCCCAGATACTTAGGATATCTTTTAGGTGTAAACATTCCTCCGTCTACACGAACTTTAATTTCCTGTTTTTGTACCTGTCCTTTTTTGGTTGTAATGTAAATGACACCTTTAGCCGCTCGACTTCCATAAAGTGCAACAGCAGAAGCCCCTTTAAGAAAAGTAACTTGATCGATTTCTATAGGTAATACTGTACCTGCATTCCTAGGAACACCATCAACAAGAACTAAAGCGCCTCCATTTCCCCAAATACTTCCGTTATAACCTCCCACAAAGGCTCTTAGACCATCTAAACTATAGGTTGTATAGTTTTGCTCTACCAATTCAGGCATATTAACATAGGAAATACCTCCCAATAAATCTTTACTTTTTACCTTACGAAATGCTACCTGAACCTCGTCTTCACTTTGGTCAACCTCCAAATTAATTTTTATAACTTCTTGAGAAGTTGTCATTATGGTTTGAGTTTTGTAGCCTAGAGCTGAAACGAGTATGTTTGAATTCTCTTCAACTTCTATTGAAAAATTCCCTTCTATGTCGGTAGAAGTTCCTATACCAGCATCTTGCAAACTTATTAAGCTTGCTCCAAAAAGCGGACGACCGTCTTGTCCTGTAACTATTCCTTGCAGATTGGTTTTCTGTAAGCTTTGAGCAAACAATCTAGGCGAACAGAAAGCCATAAGTACAAAACATAATACTATTTTTAGTTGTATATATCTCATTTTTAGTTTGTATTATAATTTTAACATTAAGGAATTAACTACCAACCTGGATTCTGAGGGAATTCCAAATACATATTCACATCCGCATTTTTAAGAGGTAACCAATAGTGTTTTTCACTAAAATTGCGTTCAAGAATCACTTCCTCTCTAATGTTAAGGACTCTATTATTCGTTGGATCTTCGGTATCAAAACTTCCTGCTCTGTCAAACTCGATAGATTTTTTCAAAGTATAAGGCTTTTCTATTAGTAATAACCATCGACGAAGATCATTAAACCTATGTCTTTCAAAAGCCAATTCTACTGCTCTTTCTCGTCTTAATTCTTCCATAAATGTGTCTACTGAAGTTAAGAACTTGGCAGCTACATGCCCTACGCCTGCTCGATCGCGAACTACATTAACAGCATCAACTGCTGTTTTTCCATAATTAGCAGAACTTCCATTGGCACCTCCATAAGCGACTGCCGCAGCTTCGGCGTACATTAAGTAAACATCTGACAAACGCATCCAAGGCACATGGATATTCAAATTATACCCCCAATCATATCCTAAATCATATTTATTAGCATTAATAGGAATAAACTTGTATAATAAATATCCTGTTCTACTTCCTGTACTAATATTTCTATAACTTCCTCCCGAAAACAGGTTTGCATATCTATCCTGAACTACCTCTGCAGGCATTGATCCTTGCACACACTTTACACCATCATAAACAATGTCATTATAAAAACGGGGATCACGATCTCTCCAAGGATATTCAGGATTATAACCAGACTCCGCATCAGGCATTGTTATATCTTCTATTGGCAATCCATTAGCCATTCCGTAATTATCAACATAGTTTGCTGTCGGGAGAAACTTAACATCTCCATCTGCTATTACCGGAGCAGGTTGATACTGTTTAGCTGTACCCCAACTAGAACCGTGAGCCCCCCAATAAGGCCCTCTAAAAATAGCTTCTGTGCCACCTGGAATTTGCCAGTTTTGACCTGTAGTATAAAAATTATCACTGTATTTTTCAAAAGGTAATAATGCGTATTTTGATTGCCCTCCTTCTGTAATACTTAACAACTCTCCAAAAGCATCAGCAGCTCTTTTACAAAAATCTGTATTATAGGTTGTACTTCCTGTAGATTCTTTATTCATCAGAGGACTTCCTGCCCATAAGTAATTTTTTCCCAAATATCCTAAAGCCATAACCTTATTGATACGTAAACCATTTTTACCTAAAGTATTTTTTCCAGGTGCTGTATCGTCCCAGTCTATTGGTAATAAATTGGCCGCTTCTCTTAAATCTTTACCAATTTTCTCTGCACATTCATGATAACTTAACCTTGGATTAGTTAACACCTGATCACTAGGTAATACTTCATCGATATAAGGTAAACCTCCAAAATATTGAATGAACTGAAAATGAAACCACGCTCTGAAAAACAATAATTGTCCTTTTACCAAATCTTTTTCTTCTTGGGTTCCTTCAATCATTTTATCAATATTGGCTAAACCAATATTGGCCTTTCTTATTCCATACCAACCATTCTTCCATAAATCCTTAGCAAAACGATCATTGCTTCTATTGGCATTTGACGCATTCATCCAGCCAGCACCCCAACCATCATGTTCATCCTGCCATCCCCAAAAGTCTCCGTTATCTATTTTCACTCCAAAATGAAAATCTCTTGCTGTGGATTGTATTTCATCTTCTCCCCAATTCCATGAATTGGTCCAATATCTGTTGGTGAAATCAGGAATACATTGGTATAATTCCTCTGTAAAACCTTGAAAGTTTATGAAATTTTTAAACGCTTCTTCCTCTGAAATGTTAGTTTCTTCTGATTTATCAAGGTAATCTTCACATGACACAGCATACATTGAAAGGCTCAATATTAAACTGTATCTTAAAATTTTATTGATATAAGTTTTCATTATACTTCGCATTTAAAATGTTACATTAATTCCTAAATTGAAACGCTTTGCTGTTGGATAAGCTCCTTGAGATGCCCAACCTGTACCAGCAAAATTAGATTCGCGATCATCAGGCATTTTTGACCATAAATACAGGTTATTTCCGTTCAAATAGAACTTGATATCTTTTACTCCTATTGACTTTGCTAATCCTGTATCGCTATTAAACGTATAGGCTATTTCTGCATTTTTTAGTCTCGTATACGATCCGTCATAAAAGAAACGATTGGCTGTATTATACCCTGCCGGAGTTGAAAGCCATCTAGGTATTGGAACTGCTCCGTTAAAATTATCTTTAGACCAGTAACTATCCACCTCATAAACCACGTGATTTTGAGAGGTTAAACTGTTTAATACCACTTGTCTTGACACATTGTTAACACCGTAAAACTGAACAAATCCGCTAAAGCCTTTCCAATTGAATCCTAATGTGGCATTAAATGTGTTCTGAGGGTTTCCAGAGAAGCCATATGGTATATTATCGTAAGTATCTATAATACCATCAGCATTAAAATCTAAAAGGTTATAATTCCCTGGTAGTTTTTGATCATCATTAGTATTATGAATAGTACTGGCATAAACTTCATCCCAGGTATTATAATACCCGTGTGACACATACGAATAAGCCTGTCCTATTTGTTTTCCTTCTTGCTTCTGATATTCCGGTAATAAACTAGGATCGTCTGCAAAGAGCACCTTGTCTTTTGAGTGAGTGAAATTAATATTAGACCATAAAGTCAATCCATTTTGAAACCTATGATTTAAATTAATTTCTATTTCGTAACCTTTATTTTCAACTTTACCTAGATTGGCTACTGGAGCTTGCGTTCCATAATAGCTTGGTATAGCTCTACGATCTCCCGAAATTAAAATATCACTTCTTCTGTCTTTAAAATAATCTACCTTTCCACTTACAAGTCCGTCAAAAAATCCAAAATCTAATCCAAAGTTTGTTTTTTGTACTACTTCCCAGTGCACGTCAGGGTTCCCAACTGCATTTTCGGTATACCAAGTATAAGGACTTGACTCAGCGGTTTCTCCTGTAACACCAAGCGTAGAATTTCCACCATAGCCCCATTGTGTTAAATACAAGAAACGCCCCCAAATATTATCATCTCCTATTTCTCCATAATTAGCTCTTAACTTAAATAAGTCTACAAAATTTAAAGACTCCATGAATTTCTCATTAGATATCACCCATCCAATTCCTCCTGAGGAGAAGAAGGCAAAACGGTTCTCTTTACTAAATTTTTCCGAACCATTATAAGCACCATTATATTCTAATAAGTATTTATTGGCATAACCATAAGTCGCACGAAAGGCCCAATCTTCACGATAATTAGGTATTTGACTACCGGTGGCATATTCATTTCTATTAAAAAGTCCCATTGCCGTTATAGCGTGCTTATCTATATTAACATTATAGTTTAATTGCATTTGATAGAAAAGTCGTCTGTACGAAGCCCAGTCCTGCACATTTCCACCGGTCGCAGACCATTTAACCCCTTCTTGAAAATCAAATCTGTTGTTAGAATCAAAAGTCTGTTTATAAGTCGCTAAACCTGTTACCGGATCAATCCATTTTTGTAGAATATCATTATACAAATCGTTCACTCCACGATCACCTTCTGAAAACGTATTATCTAAAGCTATGGTTCCTTTAAAATTTAACCCTTTTAAGATCATGTTTAAATCTTGATCCAAGGTAAAATCTGTCGTTAGCTTTGTTGTTGTTCTATATTGAATTCCGCTTATAGCTAAATTTCTAACGGAATTTGAAGCTTTTCCTTCGTTAGGAGCATAATACCCCCATGAACCATCAGAATATCTAGGTAAAAATACATCTGCCGCTGTTGAATATGCAGCATCCCACATAGTGTATTCTGATCCACTAGCTCCCCATGGATTTTTCATTACACCATGAGAACCCGATAAATTCACTCTAAATTTGGTTGTAGGCGTAATCGTAAAGTCTAAATTAGATCGCACATTTAAACGATTAAATCCATAACCAGGATCATAGCCACGACCGTTATCGTAGTCCTTAAACAAATCTCCTTCCCGAAGAAAATCTGCACCGGCAAAATAAGCTACCTTCTCAGTTCCTCCGCTTACATTCAGACTGGCATTGTAAGACATGGTGAAGTCTTTAAATAAAATATCTGCCCAATCTACGTTTGGATAACGCTCAGCTTCTTCTAAATTAGCCGGATTTCGGTATTTATCTATGATGCCCAAAGGCAAATAATCATTCCAAGCTTCTGGTTTTAATGATAGTTCATTCTCGATAGCATCATTTTTTACTAACAAAGCATCATAGGCATCGTACTTACCGGGAAGTTGAGATGGTACTTTCATGGTTGAATTCACCCTTGCTCTAATTAAAGCTTTACCTACACGTCCTCGCTTGGTGGTTATCAGTATTACCCCATTAGCTCCTCTAACCCCGTAAACCGCTGTGGCTGATGCATCTTTTAATACAGAAATTGATTCTACAGAACTAATTTCAACACTATTCATTGAACGTTCTACTCCGTCTACTAATATAAGCGGAGAGGTATTATTCCATGTACTTCGGCCACGAATAAATATTTGCGGATCTTCCTCTCCTGGCATACCTGTACTGGCCGTTGTTATAACCCCAGGAGTATTACCGGTTAAAGCGGCTCCAATATTGGAAACTCCACCCGCACGTTCTAAAGTCTCTCCAGAGACTTCTGCTATAGCGGCAATTACACTAACTTTTTTTTGCTTTCCGTACCCTACAACCACAACTTCTTCTAAAGCAGTTTGGTCGGCCACTAAATTGATATCAATTTCTTTTTTATCTCCTACTTTCATTTCTATGGTTTTATATCCCATAAAACTGAAAACGAGAATGGATTCTTCAGAAGGAACATCAATACTATATTCCCCGTCAAAGTCAGTAACAGCCCCAATTTTCGCGCCCTTGACCAAGACATTAACACCCGGTATAGGAATATTGTCTTCTGCTGAAACCACGGTTCCTTTAATGGTTATTCCCTGTGAAGGAAGATCAATCTCATCAAAACCAGTTGGTACTATACTGGCGTATGATGGCATCGATAATAAAGACTGAAATAAAACACCTAATACCACACATATATACTGTCGTGGAATTTTTAATAATTGTATTTTCATGTTATTATTTTGACATTATTAATTTTTTTTTGATTTAGAACTTTATCTAGATACATCTTCTGTTTTAGTGCTTAATAAATACTAAATATAGCCTCATTAAATCAAGTCTATACACTCAATGAAATGACCAAACGGTGAATAAAAAGTAAAATAGATTTATCATCAGAGTTAATTCTGATAATATTGAATGACTATAATAAAAATATACAGAAAAAAAACTAGCTAGCTCAATAGACCTTGTTTTACAATCAACAATTACACAATGTAATGTTTCCTGTTTAACTTAGCGCTAACCAGTAAAAGTGTTTTTAAAAAGTTTTGTTCTCATAAGTTTAATTGAATTAGTTGGTTTAATTGGTTTTATTTATTAGATGATACTAAGAGTAATTAAAAAGGTGTAACACAAACAAATATATGAAAGAAGAACCTTAATAACAACCGATTGCGAAATTATTTTACAAAAAAAACAATCGGTTGTTTTTTTAATTGAAAAAATGGGATTACTTATTAGTTTTGTGACTCTAAAAATGTTCCCGGATTCTTTCAAATTACTTCCCATAAGGACTTAGAGTTTGTATCAAACCGTTCTCGTCATGAATAATCTCATTAACTTTTATAGATCTCAAATGGGTCACCCCGTTTGATAAACTTGAGTCATGATAAAACAGGTACCACTTCCCTTCTACTTGACAAATTGAGTGATGGGAGGTCCAACCGATTACAGGCTCTAATATTCTTCCCTTATAGGTAAAAGGCCCATAAGGACTATCTCCAATGGCATAACAAATAAAGTGCGTATCACCAGTTGAATATGAAAAGTAATACTTATTGTTATACTTGTGAACCCATGAAGCTTCAAAAAATCTTCTATCGTTGTCTCCTTCCAATAAAGGGCTTCCGCTTTCATCTAAAATAAGAATCTCTTTTGGTGTCTCACAAAATTCCAACATATCATCTGTCATTTTTGCAACAATAGGTCCTAAAGCAGGTTCTTCCTTTTTGGGTAAGTCATTATTACAGCTATAAATATTATCCCGATAATTTTGAAGTTGACCTCCCCAAATTCCTCCAAAATACAAATAGTAACTACCATCCTCATCTTCAAATATGGCAGGATCGATACTATAACTACCATTTATTGGTTTAGGTTGTGGTATAAATGGGCCAATTGGAGAATGCCCTACAGCAACACCTATTTGGAAAATATCTTCCTTATTTTTTGCTGGAAAAAACAAGTAATATTTACCATCTTTATGCGCTGCATCGGGTGCCCACATTTGTTTTTTAGCCCACGGCACATCATTGACATGCAACGCTAGTCCATTATCTACGGCTTCACTTTCTATGGAATCCATGGAAATTACATGATAATCTTCCATTCCAAAATGGTCTCCATTATCGTTAAATGGAATTCCTGCATCGATATCATGAGATGGATAAATATAAATTTTATCGTTAAATACATGCGCCGATGGATCTGCCGTATAAATGTGCGATACCAAAGGTTTGGAAATCGCCTTTTCTATCAATTGATTTAAATCAATTTGTTCAATACTCTTTTCTGGCATTATACTTTATTTTATTATTTATTATCTGTTCTTCTTTCCTTTAATTCGGTTTCTATCTCAACTTCCATTTTCTTATTAATTTCATAAAACATCAATAACGCTACACATAAAAAGAATGGAATGGAAGGATAAATACTTACTAGTAATTTAGTTCCTTCTATAGCTGTTTCTGGCTGACTTATAAAGTCTGCTGCCAATGTGTTTTCTTTAGTTACATAACCATAGACACCTAAAAAATAAGTTACCAAAGCACTACCTATACTTAAGCCCCCTTTTAGACCTACCATCATTGCTGAAAAAATAATGGCGGTTGCTCTGCGATTATTTTTCCACTCTGAATAATCAGCTACGTCGGCTATCATAGCCCATAGGAGAGGTATGGTTAATCCATAAAAGAACCCGTGACAAACTTGAGCGGTAAAAATTAAAACGACAGAGGTTGGTGAAAAGAAATAGAAAATTAATATGAATAGCGTCGAAATGAATAGAGCTATTTTAAAAACGTCGCGTTTTCCATATTTATCGGCAAATTTTTTAGATAATGATATTCCCAAAATCATAAAAATAATCCCTCCAGCATTGAATAATCCAAAGCCGGCTGAAACCGGATTTTCACCGAAAAAATTTATCCCTATTCCAGACAAACTTTCAAGCAACGGCTGAATAAATTCAGTAAGCGCTTCCTTATCTATATAATTCTCAAAATAATAAACATAAGAACCACCTTTCATAGCCAAGGTAATAAACACCAATGTGGTTACAACTAAAATAATCACCCATGGCTTATTTTTAAAAAGATCACCTAAATCTTCAATTAAACTAGATTTTTGTTCTGGTTTAGGAATAATGCGTTCTCTAGTAGTTAAAAATGTAATTAATAACATAACGGTTCCTATAACTGCTAACCAGGTCATTACAATTTCAATCCCTAAAGCCTTATCTCCTCCTCCGGCTGTTTCTATTATGGGTAACATAAATACCTGAACAAAAAACTGAGCAAACATTACCGCAACGAATCTATAGGCAGATAAACTATTTCTATCTCCCATATCACCCGTTATTACGCCACTTAAAGCGGAATATGGTAAATTATTTGCGGCATACAATAACAATAATAATGTATAGGTTACTGCAGCATAAATTACTTTTCCTTTATATTCAAAATCAGGCGTAGTAAATGCTAATAAAGCAACTACCCCTAAAGGAATACTTGTCCATAAAATCCATGGTCTAAATTTCCCCCATCGTGAGGTTGTTCGATCGGCAATTGCTCCTATTATTGGGTTAAATCCAAAAGCAGCAATTAAACCAACCGTTAACATAATTGCTGAAGCATGGTTTGCTTCAAGCCCATAGATATCGGTGTAGAAATAAGCTAAATATGTCAGTATGGTTTGAAAAACAAGATTTGCTGCTAAATCTCCTAAACTATATCCTATCTTCTCTTTAACAGATAAGGTTTGTGTGGTATTATTCATGTTTGTTTAGTTGGTTGTATAAATTATTTCTTTAAAGCCAGAATACTATCGTAGGCGGCTTTAGGCTTTAATTCTCGATCAAAAAGTAATGGATAATTCGTTCTGCCTCGCACAGGAAAATCGTTAAGCCATGATTCTTTATCGCTAGTTCCCCAAAAAGTAACTCGACTTATTTTGTCTTGATGCTTTAAGAATACTTTAAAAATATCGCTATAACGTTTAGCCAATTTCACCTGCATAGAATCAGGTAACGCTTCTGGGTATGGGTTTAATTTTTTATTATTTTCAAAATTTTGGCTGATTTCTGCTCCAACCAAATTCCATGGATTTGGCAATACACTCACATCTAACTCTGTAATAGCCACTTTAACACCTAAATTTGCGTAATCTAAAATACTTTCTTCTATTTCTTCAATAGAAGGACTATCTATATGCCAGTGCCCCTGCATTCCTACGCCATCAATTTTAATTCCTTTGCTTTGAATATCCTTTACTAATTTTACTGCTCCAGCTCTTTTAGCTTTATTGGTTAGGTTATAATCATTGTAATATAAATCTGTATTTGGATCTGTTTCTGCCGCCCATTTAAAAGCCATAGCTAAATATTCACTACCTATAGTCTTATAAAAAGCCGAGTTTCTCAAAGTTCCATCTTCATTTAAAGCTTCGTTAACAACATCCCAAGAATTTATTCTTCCCTTGTATTTTTCAACAATAGTTTTTATATGACTTTCCATGGCTTGAGCCATTTCTGTACTGTCTGAAATACTTCTCATCCAAGGCGCCAGCTGGCTGTGCCAAATAAGTGTATGCCCATGAATAAACATGTTATTTTTTTCCCCAAATTCAACGTATTTATCAGACATATCAAACTGATACACATCCTTTTCAGGATGCATAAACATGGATTTCATAATATTTTCTGCTGTAATACTGCTAAATTCCTTTCCTATTAGTGCGCTACGCAAAGAATCTGTTTGTAAAATATCATCCCTATTCAATGCAGTCCCTACATGAAAACTGTTCTTATATGCATCTCGAAGACCTGTTTCTTGCGCTTTATGGTTATTTGAAGTTTTACAACTAATTCCCATTAAAAGGGTCGTTGCGATTAAAGTTGATTTTAAAATTTTCATATATTTTTTAATTTGCTTTATAACTTTCCGGAGGACCTAAGTAGGTTTCTTTTAAATAACTGTGTTGTGTTTCTATAATAATTTTTTGAAGTACTAACCCCTCGTCTATTCTATAATAATTTAATGTATGGTTACCAATAGACTCTACATTTAACTCCGTTGTAATAACCTTAATGCTGTTGGATACATTTTCATGCCAATGTGCAGGAACCTTTCCATTGTAATTAAATATAGTCGCATCGGCATCATAATTTACAACCTCTGGCTTATCATTATCAAAACCTAATGCGAAAAGCATACCTTCTCTTATTGAATAATTTATAGTTGGTGAAAACAACGTATGTACCTTTACATTTCCTTTGCTTTTTAGATAAACGTCATAGGTAAGCTTTGGAGAACTTTCGCTAAGTGGTAATCTTCCATATTTTACCGGCAAAGAAATAACGGAAGAAGCTTCTCTACCTAAATTATCGACAACTTCCCATGTAAAAGCTTTAGGCTCAAATTTACTTGAATAGTTTTCTGCGTTAATTGATATATAACCGTCGCTCTCTACAAAACCTCTTGCTTGTGATAAATTTGGATTTGAAAATTCAACGTAAATAGGAATTTCCAGGTTTTCAGCTTTGATAACAAATGACGACCTGTTGATGCCCTCGGGAATTTTACTCCAATTTATTTGTACTTGAATACGCTCTTGTTTATCAACTGTTCCAGTTGTTTTTGATAGAGTAATCCACTCTGATTCTGAAGTAATTTTATAATTAAATACCTTTTTACCTCTGTTAAAAATGTCTACGAAATGTGATGTATTCTCGTATGAGATAAAAATCGGTAAAACAGCTTCCTCTTTTGCTTTTGGCCACCATTTTGTTGAGCCTTCTACCGAAACACCTATCGACAATTTTTTTTCAGGTATAACACTTTCGGTTTTAGGCATGATATTTTCCTTTGGGTCACTCCAACTGGTATAGCCTATATGTGTTTGTGACATCATATCGACCCATTTACCATTAGCAATATCTGTGTGATAAAAATGAGTTAGTTCTGCATCTTTATCGAATAATTCCTGAACCTTGTTGGCATAATCGTTTGCTATTACCCTGCCTTGTGATGCATATAAACGATTTTTAGCCACACTTGTATAAAGTTCATTCAAATTAGCACTTGCCTTTACCGGATAAAGTACTAGTTGATAAAAAGCATCTTTATATTCTGGTTTTAGTTTTTCATTAATCTCTTCCGCATGAGCTACTAATTTGTTGTAATCTTCAACAATTTTATCGGCTTCATTAAAGAACATTAAACTGTAGGTTGATGAATCGATAAGCTCTGGCTTTATTCTGGCATTATATTTCGTATATAACTTCAAAATGCCGGCTATTTCGTTAGTAAATTGCCCATCAAACGTAGCTTCTGCCCAATCTGTATAAAATTCATGTAAATTTTCGGGATTCCATTGTTCAGGATTCCAAGCATATTCTAAGAAAAAATCTGTTGGAAACTCCACAGGTTTTATATCTCCAACGTTTACTATCCATAATTCTTTTACATCATGCTGATAGGCTAGATTCATTTGTTCCCAAACACGTTCTATTTGATTCGTATTTATCCACTTATAACTTCTTGGACCTCCAACATAATCAAAATGATAATAAATACCATAACCGCCTTTTCTTGGTTTTGCATTTAATTCCGGTAATTTCCTTAAGTTCCCCCAGTTGTCATCACATAATAATAGCGTTACATCATCTGGGACCTTCATACCTTGATCGTAATATTCCTGCACCTCCTTGTATAAAGCCCATACTTGCGGTGTTTTATCGGCAGACTTACCTGTGACCTCTTCGATAATATCACGTTGAGTAGTTACAATATTCTCCAATAATTCTATGGCTGTGCCTTCCGTCATGGGTTCATCGCCATCACCTCTCATTCCAATAGTTATTAAAGACTCCCTATTCTTTACTCGTTCCATTCCCCCTTTCCAGAAATCTTTTAACTGGTCTGGGTTGGTATTAAAATTCCAGGCTTTACCTCCAAAACTCTGCCATTCTTTATGAGCCCTGGCTAAAGGCTCATGATGTGATGTTCCCATAACAACACCATATTCGTCTGCTAATACACCATTCAAGGGATCATCAGCATAAAAAGAACTCCCCCACATGGCTGGCCACAGGTAATTTCCTTTTAGTCTTAATATTAATTCGAAAACTTTATCATAGAACTGATGATTAAATCCTCCAAAGGTTTTAGAAGCCCAGCCGCCTAAGGCAGGCCATTCATCATTAATAAAAATACCCCGATACTTTACTTTAGGCTCTCCTAAAGTATGTTGTCCCGGAAGCACATGAAGTTCCGATTGTTTTTTTACCGGCACATCTGCCCAATAATACCACGGAGAAACCCCTATTTGTTTTGAAAGATCGTAAATCCCATAAATGGTTCCACGTTTATCAGAGCCTGCGATTACTAAAGCCTTTTTGACTCCCTTTACAGGATTATCTATAACCTGAGTTATAAACTTTTCTCTGGCGCCTGATAGTTGCGCTTTGTCAATTTTACCGGCTTCTACCAACTCATCAATAATAGTGCTATTCCCTAAAGTTCCTATTATTAAAAGAATGTCGGTATTATCATAATTTGTACTTAAGATATTAGGCTTTAAACTTGTTACCTTAAATATATCGTTTTGAAGATGCCCAACAACTTTTAAAACGCCTTTAAATTCGTTTGAACTGACAACTAGAGAAGCTACCCTTCCTGAGGATGCTAATGGGAAAGTACCCTTTGATGCTTTTGAAACAACATACTTAGTATTACTAAAAGCATTAAAACTCATGACACAAAAAAGTAATACAGTAACATTTAAAATTTTTCTTTTAAACACTACTCCAAAGCTTATTAATCTTTGATGGATTTCTTTTTTATTTAGTTTCACTGATAGTTATTTTTTTAGTTTCCAGGTGCAAAAGGAAAGGTCATGTTTTTAAATTCTTCTAAAGATTTTGTAGATTTTTCAACCCCTTGAGGTAATTGTTTTTTTGAAAATTGCTGAAAATATAACAGACAAGCATCTCTCCACCATTTTGCCTCTTTAAGCTGAATGTTCAATAACATTTCAACTTCTTTAAATCTCTGTTGATCAATCTTACCTTCAAGCGATTTCCAGTAATCAACCATCTGTTTTACCTGATTTACACCCTCCTGATACTTAAGAGCCAATCCATCCCAAAGCGTTACTCCACTTTTTAACTTATACTCCCAAGACAAATGATGAAACCATAGAAGATATTCCTCAGGACAAGAATTCAAATTACTGAACTCTTTACTTACTTCTTTTGCATATTGATCTGTTGCCCCACTCCCCTTTTCTGTTCGATCAAAACCAATACCATTGGCATCAGCTTTATGATAATATACTGGATTCCATTCTGGTCGTGAAAGATTCGCAACCCAAGGGCCTGGTCCATAATGGTGTCCGGTCGCCATAATATGATGCAAACCAAAAGGTGTCATATAATTCACAACAGCTTCATGCGACATTAACAATATATCTTCGATTGTTTTAACAACAGCGATATCATTAGAAAACGTCATTCTAATCCATTCATTCGCTATATTTTCTGCTTTTAAATCAGGATTCCAGGCCAATCTACCGTAACCATACCAATTAGCCTGCAACATGACATTTCCGGTCCAGTTTATATCTGTTCCAACATTACTTACTCCAGCTATACCTGTTAGTTTTTGATTATTTAGTGAGCCATCTATCACTTTAGCAACCGTAGACCCCTTGCCCTCTCTATAAGTATCGGTTTTTAAAACTTCTTCATAAAATTTTGGTAAAAAAACAGTATGCGTACTCTGCCCGAGATATTCCTGAGTGATTTGAAACTCCATCATTAAAGGTGTTTTTGGCATGGCACCAAACATGGGATGAAATGGTTCTCTAGGTTGGAAATCTATAGCTCCATTTTTCACCTGAATAAGTACGTTGTCTTTGAACTTGCCATCAAAAGGCACAAACTCTGAATACGCTTGTTTAGCCCGATCTGTAGTATCATGTTCTGAATACACAAACGCTCGCCACATAACTATACCACCAAAAGGATTAAGAGCTTCTGCCAGCATATTAGCGCCATCAACATGATTACGTCCATAATTTTGAGGACCAGGTTGTCCTTCTGAATTTGCTTTAACTAAAAATCCTCCAAAATCAGGTATAAATTGGTAAACCTCTTTCACTTTTTGCTTCCACCATGAAATAACATCTTCATCCAACGGATCGGATGTTTTTAAACCGCCTATTTCCATGGGGGCCGAAAAACGCGCCGTTAAATAAACTTTTATCCCATAAGGTCTAAATACTTTTGCTAAAGCAGCCACCTTTTCTAAATATTGAGGCGTTAATATATTAGCATTGGCATTAACATTGTTTAATACGGTACCATTGATCCCTACAGAGGCATTAGCTCTTGCATAATCAGTATACCGAAAATCTAAATAATCTGGTAAACGATGCCAATCCCAAATGGAAAAGCCGGAATAGCCTCTTTCTACGGTTCGATCTAAATTATCCCAATGATTTAAAACTCTTTTTTGAATTTTAGGAGCATCGATAATATTTAAATTGTTTAACGATTGATGGCTTTGTAACAGTTTTAAAAATCTAAAAGTACCATACAATACAGCAACCTCTGTTTTGCCAGTAATAATGATTTGCGAAACATTATTTATTATAACAGATTTTATAATAAATCCTTCTTCATTAATTTTGTTGAAATCAGATTTGAACTCCCGTTTTAAACCATCACTTAAAGTACTGTAAGTTGCAAGCATTAATCCACTTTCGTTATTAATCTTTTCGGAGTTTACTAAAGCTGAAACATCAGACAAACCTAACATACCTGAAAGACCTATATTCAATTCATCAAGGGCTACATTAATCGTTTCATTATCATTCAAATAAACAATCTGATTTAATTTTTCAATATAGGCCTGCCTTACATTAACATCTTCAATTTGAACATATTGTAACCATAAATTATATCCGTTATCAGCCTCGCTTATAGCAAAAGTTAACATTAACAAAATCAGGCTAATTTTTCTAAACATAAATTTCATTGTTAGGTCTTATCGTTACTTAGAATACATTTCCATTTAAAATGAATCTTTTCATCCTAAAATGTATTATTGGTAAAATTTCATAAGAATAATTACGAAGATAGTAAATTATTTATAATTTGCAACCGGTTGTGTAAAAAGAGTTGTAAAATCAGTAAATACACGACGTAAAAAAAACAAAGACACAACACAAGCCTATTGAATTACAACAGATTAGAAGTCATGGTTGTTTATTAGAAAACTTAAAACGTTAATCTAAAATAGACCTTAGTAGTCAATAACACTCAAATATTAAAACTAAAATTATGCTCTGAGGCGCACAGTTAAACTATATTAAAAATACAATACTTTAAGTGTTTAAATACTTAAATTCTTTTTGAAGATTCACGTACCAGAACTTCAGTATTTAAAAAGGTAATTTGTTTAACAATTTGATCTTTCTTTCTTGATTGTTTCAAATTCTTAAGAATGATCTCAGCTGAAGTTTGCCCCATTTTAGAAGCTGGATGAGTTATTGTTGATAAATTAGGATCTATTATGTAAGATATTGGATCATTATTAAATCCTATTACAGCCAGTTCTTCAGGTACTTTAATTCCCATTCTTTTTGCACATTGAATTGCACTTACCCCTAGAATATCACCGGGAGCAAATATACCGTCAGGTCGACTCTTTAAGCTTAATAATTTCTCACTTGCTTTTGCTGCATCATCATAGGTAACGGAGTTTATCTTAACACATAGATTTTCATCAAATGGAATATTATGCTCCTCCAATGCGGCGAGATAGCCTTTCTTTCTTTCATGATAAATACTAAACTCTGATCCAGCCGTTATATGCGCAATTCGTTTACAACCTTGGTCTATCAAATGTTTTGTAGCTTTATAACCCGCACTAAAATTATCAATAATTACATGAAAAGTTTCAAAACTTTGTGGTACCCTATCAACAAAAACCAAAGGTGTATTGTTTTCAATAAAAACATTAAAATGAGAGGTGTCTTTTGTTCCCATAGCTAAAGAACATATAACCCCACTTACCCGATTATCGTAAAGGGATTGAGTTAAATTAACTTCCTCCTCATAAGAATCATGAGATTGCATAATAATTACTGTATAACCAGCCTTCTGGGCTGCTATTTCAATGCCACTAATAAGCGAAGAAAGGAAAGGCTGGGTTACTGTAGGAAGTAAAACACCTATAGTTCTCATTTTATTTCCACGTAAACTAGCCGCTAAATTATTAGGTCTATAGCCCATTTCAGCAGCAGTTTTTTTGATCATTTCAATAGTCTTTTTACTAATGGTATGATGATCCTTTAAGCCTCGGGAAATTGTAGAAGTTGCCAAATTTAACTTCTTGGCTATATCGTAGATAGTAACCTCGCTATTTTCTTTCATCTAAAATTTGTTAGAAAAGTCAAATATAAGTTTTTTTAACAATTTCAAGGCTATAATCTAAGTTCAAGGTGCAAAATACCATAGACGCATCATCCTTTCCAACGTGTATTAAAACCATCCATACCAACAATCGATTGTTTTAGGCCTAAAATTAAAGCTATTACAACAATAGAATCTAATTAAATAAAGGGCATTACTTCCAAATGCTAAATTCTTAATTCTTTAAAATTTCGAGCATTTTTAACGCATAGCGCTTACCTAATTCTCTATACCCAGCAGCATCAAAATGCAGATTATCTTCCCCATCTGTACATCCAGCAGATGATATTATATAAGCATTAGGAATGGTTTCTGGCAATGTTGCTATAATTTTATTCATACTGGCACATACGCCATCCGTATCGGCATTTACCGTTTCTCCTGCCAGTAATGGCACATCATCAGGATTTAAGTTTAGATCTTTCATTAAATTATTGTGAACGACCTTTACCTTTTCAGGCCATAGTGTATCACCTGTGTTTGACTCTCCCTGATGCATTAAAATACCTTTAATCACACCTTTCTCTTGAGCTATTTTAGCCATTTCCACTAATCTTCCATAAGGATTACCTTCATAAGCTTTTACTGTATTCTTCAACCAATCTGGAGCTGTAGAAACATAGGCTTCATAATTATCTTTATCGAATAGTTCAATTTTACAGCCGCCTACCGCAACATTAATAACTCCTATTTTAACATTATCTGGTAATTCTTCTACAAGCGTTCTACCAAAATAATCTACTGGTGTCAATCCTGTATTACAGCGGCATAAAGGAGGTTTAGCTATATACCATTGCCCCTTTTCTCTTTTAATTTCTGGACAGTCTACAGCTGCTAATACCATAAATCTGTCGCTTAAATTAAGAGTATCCTGAACTTCAATCTTAGCCGCGCCTTCCATGTTTGATTGCCCGAAACTCAAATAAATATGAAAATTAGGGTCTTGGGCCGACATAACCTGGCCCACCAAAAAAAGAACAAATAAATAAGTAAGTTTAAAAAATGTCTTCATGAATATGTCGTTTTTAGTCAGACTAAATAATAGCCTTTGTTTAATTGGAGTTGGTTGTAATCGTTTTTATCTTCAAATGTGAATTTTAAAATGTTACTTGGTCACAAAGAAATAATAACTTATTGAAAAAGGTTGTCTAATCGAATAAACAACCTTTTTTAAACTAAATAATTATTCAGGATAAGCATCATTAGTTGAAGTTGCATATAACCCGAGTAGACAACCTGTAAATCCACCTGCGACATCTGTAGAAAGAATATCTCCTGACACTGTACCTCCCAGATTTATAAAATCTTCTTCTTTTAAGGAATAACTAAACTGATAGTCATCGCCATTTGCTTCAATTTTTAATTTTACAGAAGATTTTAAATCTATCTTAGTACTTGCTATCACTTTAGATGAAGCATTACTTGTTCTGTCCATTTTTTCATTTCGTTGTAATACAATATAGAAATCATTATCTTTTTTTGTTACGCCAAACACATAATTAGAATTTTCATTTTGTAGAGCAACAACACCCGCCAAATCCTTTTCTGATTTCGGTTTATACTCCATCACTGTTTCAAATGAAAAACTATTGTGCTGCTGTCTTAAAAATAAAGTTGATGTTGGTTTAACTTCTTTAATGTTCGTATTGAAAGGCTCTATTTCTAATCCTTTTTTAGTTATGGATGCAAAATGTTCTCTCGGGCCTCTTAATCCGATCCATCGGTTATTTAATTTTTCGGAAGTGAAATCGTCTGAAAATGTAAAGTTTCCATTAGGAAAAAATCCATTCTTCCCAGTCATATTTTCAACGCCTTCTGGCATTTTCAATTTAGGTTCTAATGGCACCAATCCGTTCTCAAAAACAGGGAACTCTCCTGACCAATCTACAGGTAAAATAAATGTTTCACGACCAGTATTTACGCGATGCTTTTCATTTGGTCTAACCGCTAAAAACACACCATAGTATTTTCCATTTGGCCCTTCAACTAAATCGGCATGTCCTGCCCAGTCTACTTTATTTTTTCTGTCTCTCCCAAAATATCTCTGGGTAAGTATTGGATTATTAGGAGCAGGAATAAATGGCCCCTTTGGGTTATCACTTTTAAAAATAACCTCACTATGCCAACCTCCAGTACCGCCTTCTGCACACATTAAATAATAACTACCGTCTTTCTTGTATAAATGAGGGGCTTCAATCCAAATAGGTTTTTTATTAATATCTGTACCTCCATCTACTATTATCTTATCAGAACCCGGAATAACTGCATCATTCTCTAAATCGTATTCCCATATCTTAATCACGCGATGTCCGTTGTAGAGTTCTTTTCCCGGATCTGGCGCATCATTATGAACAATATATCCTTTTCCATTATCATCAAAGAAAATAGATGGGTCAATACCTCCAAAATCTAATTTTATTGGGCTACCCCATCCCTTTTTAGGATCTTTAGTTTTAACAATAATATTTCCCAATCCGTTAGAAAATGCTGTTACAATCATATAGAATGTATCATTATGAGGATTGTAAGTTATCCCAGGAGCATAAACTCCTGCACTAATTCCTGTGTCATGAGGATTAAATTCAGAAACGTTATTTAACACCCCGCCTAAATCCGTCCAATTCACAAGATCTTTTGAATGGAAAATAGGCACACCTGGAAACATAGCAAATGAAGAGCAAACCATATAGTAATCATCTCCTTTTCTGGTTATGGCAGGGTCTGGATAACACCCCTGTAGAATAGGTGTATAAAACTCATCTGATTTTAATACATAATCTTTATAAACCTGATCATTTCCCTGATATTTAAAATTTGAGAATATCGGTGAGTTTTTTGGTGGTTTTACCGGAAGATCCTCATTATGTTTATGGGTAAAAGATAGCATTGTAAGTACACCTAAAGATAACAGTACCGTTTGTCGTTTTCTAAACAGTTTGAATTTACTTTTTTTCATTATTTCATTATAGTTTATCTTAATATTTAAATTTTAGTTTTCTACAAATTTCTTTAAGACACGACATGCTTTTTACGTCTCGTTTAGTTAGATTTTAACAATTTAATCTGTTCAAATCGTTTGAATACATATGTTATTACTAATAAAAAGGCTACCTCAAACGCTGTAGCCTTTTCTTTAAAAACTAAACTAATTAACAATATGTTTGTCCTGATTTCTCCTAAAACATGCTGATGTCTTGAAATATTAACTCTAAACACCTGTTCTATTTTATCTCAATCATATCATATATTAACAAATATATAAATAAAGAGCTAATTAAACAACCGGTTGCTTAATTATTGAGTAATTATGGAATAATCTTACTAAAGCTTAGCAATTTACTTATTCTATTGAACTAAAACCTAATTTACTTCAAACGCTTTATCAGTTCTTCTATTCAATTCGAAATGGTGATGCAGGTAAACCTTCCTTATTAAATAAATTGGGGTTATCTGGGTTATCCGCCCAAGCATATCTTACGAATTTGGGATTGTCTATTTGATCACTCCAAACAATAACTTTATCGCCATCTATTTTTGCATTCGCCCAAACAAACTTTTTGTCTTCTCCTGCAATTGCAAATTCACCTAATGGCTCTCCATCATTTGTTGTTAAACCACTTCCTGTATGACTAAATGAAATGACCACCTTGCTCTTTTTAATTTCATAACTTTCCAATAAAGGCCCTGAGTACACAATATCTTCATTGTAGGCTACTTTTAGTGCTGCAAGAGCCATTCTCTCCCCTACATCCTTTTTATTGTCTGGGTGAATATCATTCCACTCGCCTAATTCAATATTAACAGTCATTGCTGTATTAGGGATGGAAAGCGACTCTAATTGTGACTCTCTTAAAACCGCCCAATTACTTTCTGTCGGAACATAAGAGACATCCATAAAGTTTGGCAGTTGGGCATAAATAAATGGAATGCTTGCATTATTAAAAACCTCTCTTAACCCTGAAACTAAAGCCTTCATATAATCCTTATAATCTCCTGGATTTCCCGTATTGCTTTCTCCTTGATACCACAGAATTCCCTTTACAGGATATTGTTTGAAAGGAGCTATCATACCGTTAAAAAGTGAAGTTGGTTCGTTTTGTGGATTTATTCTCCTCAATTTTGGTCCTTCTGAATTATTAATTGAATAAGCAGAATAATCAAAAGATTTAAAAACCTGTCCTACTTTATACTCCCAATATCCTTTTAAATCTACCGTATCCTTTTCTGAAAATATGTAATATGGTTTATCTGGAACAAAACCTCCTTTGCCGGAATGATTTGTGACACGAACAACAAAAGTATTTTTACCTGCCTTTAATACATTTTCAGGCACCATGTATCGCCTTTGTGGATATTGATAGGTTTTACCGCCAACTTTAACTCCGTTAATATAAAGCTCATCAGCATCCACTATTCTTCCGAGAAATACACGCGCTTTTTTTCCAATCATGGATTCTGGTATTTCAACATCCCTTCTGTACCATACTACACCATTTAAATCCTTTACTCCTTGATCTTCCCAATATCCTGGAATGTTTATTCGTCTCCAGTTTTTCGGTTTAAAATTAACAGCATACCAAGGAATTTCACCTGTTAAACCTTTATCTTCAGTACTAGAAAAATCTCTATCAAAATCTGGTTGATTACGTTTTGAGGCATTTACAAATGTTGTGTCTTTATTTTCCGCGATAATATTTAGAATTTCAGGGAAATCTTTATAACCTTCTTCAGGGATCCAGGCTTCAATTGGGGTTCCCCCAACACTGGCATTAATTAAACCTATGGGGATTTGATATTTATCATAAATCTTTTTCGCAAAAAAATAAGCTACTGCCGAAAAATCACGTACTTCGTCACCTACTGCTTTCTGCCAACTTCCTCCTATAAAATCGTCTTTAGGGCCTGTAATACTAGTGGTTGTAGGTATTTTATAATGACGTATTTCTGAATCATTGGCAGTTTCAATTTCCTTTTCATAAAGAACATCGTGAATGTCTAATTGATGTACCATATTCGATTGCCCTGAACACAACCAAACATCCCCAACTAAAATATCTTTAACCTGCAAAGTATCATTACCTTTAATAACCATGGTATAGGGTCCTCCTGATTTCATTTTAGGTAATTCTAAGCTCCATTTACCAGCTTCTGTAGTTTTAGCTTTATACTTTTTTCCATTAAACTCAACAGAAATGCGCTCATTAGGACTAGACCACCCCCACACCGGTACTTTTACATCCCGCTGTAAAACCATGCCATCACTAATTAGTTTAGGGAGCCTAATTTGTGCTAATAGCGTTGAGGAAATTAAACCTATAAGTAATGTAGATAAGGTGAATTTTAAATTGTTCATTATTTTCTTTTAGTGTACCGAAATTTCTAATTCTGACATTTTTGAAGCTCCAAGCTCAACACTTCGTTTCATTGGACTGGAACCTCCTATATAAATTTTAAATTTACCAGGTTCAATTGTTCTACTGCCATCTTCCTTTACAATTTCAAAATCTTTAGGAGATAATTCAAATTTAACACTTTGAGATGCTCCTGGCTCTAAAGTAATTCTTTTAGTATTTATTAATTGAAAATAAGGAACAGCCACAGACGCTTCTAGGTCTGAAATATACATTTGAACCACTTCATCAGATTTCACTTCGCCTGAATTAGTAAGCGTCACTTCCACATTCAACTTCTCATTACTACTTATGTTCATTTTACTCGCTTTTATCTCACTGTAAGTAAAATGAGTATAACTCAATCCAAAACCGAACGGAAACATAGGTTCTGAATTCATGTATCTATAGGTCCTTCCTTTCATAGAATAATCTTCATATGGAGGTAATTGATTTAAGGATTCTGGAAAAGTGATTGGCAATCTCCCTGAGGGTGATACGTTTCCAAAAATCACATCTGCAACAGCGGTTCCTCCTTCTTCTCCCGGGTACCATACAAATAAAACAGCATCTGCCAACTCATAAACCTCTTTTAAGTTTACTGGACTTCCTCCTGTTATAATGGCTACAATTGGCTTTTTGTCCTCTGGATTCTTATCTGCTGTTTCTCTTAGATCTTTTAAATATTCTATTTGATTCTCTGGTAAATTATAATCTAGTCTGTCTCCTGCTGTAGATGAATCTATCGAATCACCTTCCTCTCCCTCTAAAGTACTTGTTAATCCCAAAACAGCAATGGTTACATCACTATTTGCGGCATTTCCTGTAGCATAATTTATTGGGTTTAAAGATTTTTTATTTAGCATAGCACCTAAACGATATTGGAGCTGACTAGCCGGATGAATTGCTGCACTAATACCCTCCATTATAGTCACTAAATTAGAATTAACCCCATAATAATTACCTAATAAAGCTTCTATACTTGTAGCATTGGGTCCGGTTATAAAATACTTAGACAAGTTATTTTTTAATGGTAATATGCCATTATTTTTTAGAAGAACAATACTTTTCTGTGCCGCTTCTTTGGCCAGATTTCTGTGAGCCTCACTATTCACCACATTCATTGAAATATCATCATAAGGACTACTTCCTTTAGGGTCAAACATTCCTAATTTAAAACGTGTTCTTAATAAAATAGACAATTGCTCATCAAGTTCCTTTTCCGTAATTAACCCTTGCTGTATGGCTTCAGGTAAAGCCTCATAGGAATCCCCACAATTAAGACTCACACCACTCTTTACTGCCAAAGCCGCAGCTTCCGCCATAGTAGAACTTGCACCATGACCGCCTTGTCCTTTAGGTGTAAAAAAATCAACAATAGCCCAACAATCACTCAACACATGACCCTTAAACCCCCATGAGTCTCTCAATACTTCTGTTATTAAATAATTATTGGCACAACAAGGCTCTCCATTTGTACTATTGTAAGCACACATAACAGCCTCGACATTTGCATCGACTAAAACTTTAAATGCCGGTAGATACGTTTCCCATAAATCTTTCTGGCTTACTTCAGCATTAAATTCATGTCTTACCTGTTCAGGTCCACTATGAACCGCAAAATGTTTCGCACAAGCAGCTGTTTTTAAATAATCAGGATGATCTCCCTGTAAACCATTTACAAATGAAGCTCCTAAAGCAGACGTTAAATACGGATCTTCTCCATAGGTCTCTTGACCTCTACCCCATCTCGGATCTCGAAAAATATTAATATTTGGTGTCCAAAATGTCAAACCGTTATAGCGATTATAATTTCCTTTTTCACTGGTAGCATTGTACAACGCCCGAGCTTCATCTGAAATAGCAGATGATACTCTGTAAACCAAGTCTTTGTCAAAAGTAGCCCCAAGACCAATCGCCTGAGGATAAACAGTTGCTGCCGAAGCCCGACCAACACCGTGAAGCGCTTCATTCCAATAATCATATGGAGGAATACTCAAACGTTCAATTGCAGATGTTCCATTCATCATCTGATCTACTTTCTCTTCTAAAGTTAATCTAGAAATTAAATCATCTATTCTTTTGTCTAAGGTCAAGGATGGATCTTGGAACGGAAATTCATAAGTTTTCGTTGAGCTTGATTTATCATCATTACCTACTTTATTCTCTGACCGGTTTGTACAACGTAACATCAAGAACATAAAGATTACCGCAACAAACACTTTAATTAATAATCTACTCATATCTAGTACTTTGTTTTTAAATACTGAAACTGATTTAATATATAACAGCATTATTATTTTAACATAATTAAGCGTATAAATTTATACACAATCGGTTGCAAATTATAACTTTTTTATTATCTTCGCAATAACTAACACTAAATTTTATGAAATAATCACTCTAACAAGAAGTAAATAACCTTAAGAAGTCGCTATTCTTTAGTAGAATCTATCCAGAATTAAAAAATGAAATATTGTTTAACACTAAAAAAACTTAAAAGCTATTTATAATTTCAAAATAAAAAGCGAAACAAAACATTAAGCTTGAGAGAGTATATTGAAAAATACAAATTACTGATTTAAACTATATTTTTTTTAAACCAAACACAACCGATTGCTTATTTATGTATTTATAGCGATTAACTACAACTAAACTTAAATTTTATGACAAACTATTTTAATTTTAAAACCAAACAGACAGGTTTTTTATTCATACTCCTACTTATTTGTTCGAGTATGTCTGCTCAAATGACTGTCTCTGGTAAGGTTTCTGATGACAATGGACCAATTCCCGGAGTAAATGTAATTTTAAAAGGCAGTTCAAATGGAACCGCAACCGATTTTGATGGCGAATTCACGATCAGCAATGTACCTGGCAATGGCGTATTAATTTTCAGTTATATAGGATATCAAGCTAAAGAAATCCAAATAAACAATCAAACTGAAATTAATGTTACCCTTGAAGCCGATTTAGCAGCTCTTGATGAAGTTGTTGTTATTGGTTACGGTACGCAAAACAGAGAATCTGTTACGGGATCTGTAGTATCTATCAAAGGCGGCGAACTTTCCGAAGTACAAGCTGCAAATTTCCAAGAAGCACTTCAAGGTCGTGCCCCTGGAGTTGATATTTCTACAACTAACACCAGACCTGGCTCTAATAGTACTTCCATTAGAATACGTGGAGTAAGGTCTCTCTCGGGTAGTAATGATCCTTTGATTGTATTAAATGGCATTCCTTTTTTTGGAGGATTGAATGATATCAATTTAAATGATATTGAAAGCTTAGATATTTTGAAGGATGCCTCTGCAACAGCCATTTATGGATCAAGAGGTGCTAACGGAGTTATTTTGATTACCACTAAATCAGGTAAAAAGGGCCAAGCCGCTAAATTTACCTACAATACGTATTATGCAGCAAAAGAAGTCTTTGCTAAGTTTCCTATGATGAATCGCGATCAATTTAATGCATTACGTGAAGCTACTGGTCTTTTTAATGAGGGGGATCCCCTGTATACTACTGGAGCAGATGAAGATACTAGTGTAAATACTGATTGGCAAGATTTAATTTATGGCACAGGACTGCAAACGAGTCATGATATAGGAGTTACAGGTGGAGGAGAAAACGGTAATTATAGTATTGGCATGGGGTACTTTAAAGAAACATCAGTGTTACCGGTTGAATCTTTTCAAAGATACTCACTACGGGCTCAAGTTGAGCAGGAAATTGGTGCATTCAAATTCGGGTTAAACTCCATTATGAATTATAGTCTAACAAATGCTGCGGGTACAGGGCTTTATGGAAGCCTTAGTGCTACTCCAATTTTAAATCCTTATAACGATGATGGCTCTCTAAAACGCGTAGTTAGCATGCCTTTAGATGAATTTTGGGTAACTACCAAAAGTACGTTAAATGCCATTGGTGAAGGTCGAGTTAATCTTCAAAAAGATTTTGGAACTTACAACAACTTATTTGGTGAAGTTAAAATTCCTGGAGTTGAAGGTTTAAAATACCGTTTAAATCTTGGTTTAAATTTACGTATGAGCAGAGATGGTAACTTTACAGGTCAAGGGGTTGCCAATGTAAACCCACAAGCTCCAAATGGCGGTGGTGTTAGTAGTAGTTTAACAACAGATTATGTTATTGAAAATTTACTAACTTATGACAGAACCTTTGCTGATAAGCATCAAGTTAATATTGTTGGACTATTTTCGGCTCAAAATGGTAAATGGGATGGTACAAATTTTAGTGCAAGAAATCTGCCAAACGAACAATTTCTATTCTACAATTTAGGATCTGCGCTTCTTGAAGATGTTACTGGTTATGGCGGATACTATGGAGAAGCTGGCTTATTATCTTATATGGGTCGAGCAATGTATCAATATGATAGTCGTTATTTAATTACGGCTACAGTACGTTCTGATGCTTCTTCAAGGTTAGCACCAGGGAAGCAATGGGTTACCTACCCTGCCGTTTCTGTTGGTTGGAATATTGGAAATGAAAACTTTATGGATAACGTAAACTGGGTAAGTTCTTTAAAAATACGTGCAGGTTACGGTGAAACATCTAATCAAGCTGTTAATCCATATGCCACTTTAGGAAACTTAGGAACTAGAGATTATAATTTTGGCAATACCTTTACAACAGGATATTTTGTTAATGAATTACCTAATCCAAATTTAGGATGGGAATTTTCAGAAACTTATAATTACGGTCTAGATTTTGCTTTATTTAATAATCGCTTATCTGGAACTGTAGAATATTATACCACTAAAACAAACGACATTCTTTATCGCGTAGGATTACCTGCAACTTCAGGAGTTGGTTCTTTCGTTGGTAATATTGGATCAACATCCAACAAAGGATTAGAAGTCGCCTTAAATGCAACCATTATTGATAACCCAGACGGTTTTACATGGGATTTAGGGGTTAACCTATACACCAATAAAAACGAAATTACGTCTCTGGCAAGCGGTGAAGATCAAAACGTTGGGCAATTGTGGTTTGTAGGCTCGCCTATTAACGTGATTTATGATTACAAAAAAATAGGCCTTTGGAATGAAACCGATGCCGATTATCAATATTTACAGACTCTTGAGCCTGGAGGTAATGCCGGTATGATTAAAGTACAATATACTGGCGATTACAATGCTGATGGTTCTCCTGTAAGACAAATTAATGCTGATGACAGACAGATTATTGACCCAACACCAGATTTTCAAGGTGGCTTTAATACACGTTTGGCTTATAAGAATTTTGATTTAAGCATGGTTGGTGTTTTTAAAAGCGGTGGTGTCGCTGTTAGTACACTTTACTCTTCTAATGGATATCTTAACTTACTAACTGGTAGACGAAATAACATTAATGTTGATTACTGGACACCGACCAATACCGATGCAAAATATCCTGCTCCCGGAGGAATTCAAGCTGGTGATGGCCCAAAATACGGAACCACTATGGGGTACTTCGACGGTTCTTATCTAAAAGTAAGAGCCATTACACTAGGATACAACTTTAATCAGAAACTAATTGAAAATATAGGTATTCAAAACTTACGTTTGTATGCCACTGTACAAAATCCATTTGTCTTATTTTCTCCTTTTCATAAAGAATCAGGAATGGATCCGGAAACAAACTCAGGGGCCGATGATAATGGTAACGCTCAAAACTCAGCTACAGGAACTTCCGGTTTCATTTCCAGAGGTATTCCTACCATTGGAACCAACGTTCCAACAACACGTAATTTCATGGTTGGCTTGAATTTAACTTTCTAAAAAGATTATTATGAAAAGACTAAAAAATAAAATAACTATAGTATCAATGCTTTCAGTAGCATTGACAATTGGCTCATGTACTAATGACATTCTTGAAGAAAATCCTAGAAGTGTGTTTACTCCAGATTACTTTCTTACTGAGCAAGGGGTTGAAGGTGGTATAACAGCATTATACGCACATTTAAGATTTTTATATGGTGCCTGGAACTATTACAATTCAACAGAAACTGGTACAGATGAATACACCTGGGCGCAAAGTGCCGATGGAAATTTTAAAGACATGGATTTATCTGGCGTAGGTTCGATTATTTCAACAAGCGCTCCTTCTGCCGGCCCGTGGTTTACTTGTTTTAGTGCTATTAACACTGCTAGCGGTATCATAGAAAACGCAACAACTGTTGGTCTATCAGATGCTTTAATTGCTGAAGCACGTTTCTTCCGTGCTTTTGATTACTTCTTACTGACTCAAACATATGGAGGTGTTCCTTTAGATTTAGGAGCTGGTGAATTAAAATTCAATACCTCAACCAATAGAGGATCTGTGCGTAATACAGTTCCTGAAGTTTATACCAAAGCCATCTTTCCTGACTTAGTTAAAGCGGTTAACGATTTACCTGACAGCCCTAGATTAACAGGATCTCTAACTAAAAATGTTGCCCGTTTATATTTATCGAAAGCCTATTTAACATATGGATGGTGGTTGGAGAACCCTAATAATATCCCAACATATCCAGATGCACCAAGAACAGACCCTGATGGTCATGATGCCGCATGGTACTTTCAACAGGCCTATAATGTGGCAACAACTGCCATTGATAACCCCGGTCCGTACACTTTACTCGATTATTTTTATGATGTACATTTGGCCCCTAACGATCGTCATGCTGAAATGATGCTGTATGCAGATCATACTGAAGAAAGTGCTAAATACAATGGAGCAGATTTAGGCTGGGGGATTTCTGGCCAACAAGACAATGCATCGGTTTGGATGGTGACCTGGAACTATACTGTTATTAGAAGTAATGGTGTAGAAACAGTAAAACGTGAAGCAGCACAAAGCTATGGTAGACCCTGGACTCGAATGGCTCCAACCCTAAACGTTTTTGAAGAAACCTTTAAAGAAAAAGATTTGGATTCTCGTTACGACGGAACTTTTGTAACTAGTTATCGAGGCAATTGGGATAAAGCAGGTGATACGACTCCTTCGTATCCAAATGCTAATAATTTGCCTGTTTCTCCCGGAGATGCCATTGTATCCTTTTTAGATGAAGATAATTCTGATGTTGTATACCCTAGTGGCCAGGGAGCTAGTAACATTGGTGCTGGTGTTTTAGCTGGTAGAGCAGATTTTGTAATTGAACCTGGTGCTATTAGTAGAATCGTTTATCCAGGTTTATGGAAACTAGGAACCTATCGTACCGATAACGATGGAGGCCTTGGTTCTCCTAATGCAGGTTTAACACGCCCGTTCCCAATTGCTAAATTCTCTGAATTCTACTTTATTGCTGCTGAAGCAGCTGTAAAAGGCGCTGCTACTCAAGGCGGTAAAACGGCTAAAGATTTGATAAATGTTATTCGTGCACGGGCAGGAAAATGGCGTTTTGATAACGGAGAACAAACAGAAAGAATGGAAGACAATAGTGATGCTATGACAAATGCAACACCAGATGTAATAGATATTGATTTTATTTTAGCCGAACGCTCAAGAGAGTATTTTGGAGAAGGCTATCGCTGGTATGATTTAGTAAGAACCCAAAAGTGGCAAGAGCTGGCTAGCAGCTATAGAATTTCTGGGCCTAATTATGGTGATCATACACCACAAACCTTTACTAGGACTATAGAAGATTATCATTATTTACGTCCTATTCCACAGGGGCAACTTGATGCCATGGAGGCTTCGGAGTCTGAAAAAGAGGCTTATCAAAATCCTGGTTATTAATATATTTTTGAGTTAGTTTAGTTTTTTATTATTAAAAGACTGCTTAAAAGTTAAAAAAGCTTTAAGCAGTCTTTTTATATTTCATAACTTTCAGTGTATATATCTAAATTCCTTATTTTTCTTACTTACTAAAACGATAAATGATGAGACAAACATTAATTACGCTTATTATTTCATTTTTATTTCCCGTATTAGGCTATTGCCAACAAATTAAAAAAGATACTATAAAAGTCTTTTATCTAGCCGGACAATCTAATATGGAGGGTTACGGTTATAATTCAGATTTACCAAAATCTCTTAAGCAACCGTTCAAAAATGTCTATATTTTCCATGGCAATTCTGTTCCGGATGGTGATGCCAAAGGAGGCTTTGGAAAATGGGAAATATTACAACCAGGGCATGGTGTGGGGTTCTCTTCTGATTCACAAAACAATAACCTTTCAAATCGATTTGGTGTCGAGCTATCATTCGCAAAAAAACTACAGGAGTATTATCCCAACGAAAAAATTGCAATAATAAAATACGCAAGAGGTGGCACTTCTATTGATAGTCTTGCCGCCGGCGAATTTGGATCTTGGGAGCCGGATTATAAGGGACTGAATGGGATAAATCAATATGACCATTTTTTAACAACACTTAAAGAAGCTTTAAATACAAAAGATATCAATGCTGATGGCAAAGAAGATGTTCTTATTCCATGTGGTGTTATTTGGATGCAAGGTGAAAGTGATGCCGCATACACCGAAGCCATTGCTACCAACTATTATAATCATTTAAAACGCATGATGGACTTATTTAGAGCTTCTTTGCGAGCCGATGATTTACCCGTTGTTATTGGAAAAATTTCGGATTCCTGGAATGATCAAGACGGAAAGGTTTGGGATTACGGCGAGTTGGTACAATACGCTCAAGAAAAGTATGTTAAAACCGATAAAAATGCTAAAATAATTAGAAACACAAGGTATTATAAATATTCAGATAAATGGCATTATGACAGTGAAGGATATATCGATTTAGGTAAAAAATTTGCGGAAGCTATACACCAATTAAATATAAACAAATAAGCATCAGTTATCCTCTGCTCCATTAAATTATAAGGAAAACATCGAGAATTTAAACTCTCGATGTTTTTTGTTTTCTTTTATTCCTTGAATAGTAATGGCGCTAAATTATATAACCCTCTCCTCCAGGTTAAAAACTCATGGCCTGTACCCTCCGAAATATGAGAAACTGCATGAATTCCAGCTTTTTTAAGAACTTCGGTTGCTTTTTTTACGCCTTCTGGATTTTCCTTACTACCACAACTTAAATAGACCAATTTTAAGTTTGAGTGATTGGCTAAATCTTCCGGTTTATAAGTTCCTCCACTTAAAACACCATAATAAGAAAAAAGCTCAGGTTTATTTAATGTGATTAATCGGGTTTCAAAGCCTCCCATAGACAAACCTGCCATAGCACGATTAGCTTGATTTGATTTCGTACGGAAATTAGAATCTATATAAGGTATTAACTCATCAACCATAACTGTTTGAAAACGACTAATGTCAAATTCATTTAACTTACCCCATTTAACTTCATTAGTCATCCCGTAAGTCATTACAACAATAAAAGGCTCTATTTTTCCTTCAGCAATTAAATTATCCATAATTAAATTGGCATGCCCCTGCTTACTCCATGAAGTCTCATTTTCTCCCCAACCATGTTGAAGATACAGTACAGGATATTGCTTATTTGAATTATTGTATCCTGGTGGTGTATATACAAACGCTCTACGAGATGTTCTTGTACTTTTTGATGGGAATAAAATTTCTTGTGTATTACCATGAGGCACATCTTTCAACGCATAAAAATCCTGATCTATTGCTGGTACTTCCACGCCACTAGCGATGCGTTCCATACCATAATATGTTTCTGTAGAAGGATCTACAACTTCTGCTCCATCAATATTTAGAACATAATAATGAAATCCAGGATCTAAAGCATCTGTTGTTACGCTCCAAAACCCTTCATCATCTTTAACCATACCATAGGTTTTCCCAAACTTCACACTTACCTGATTGGCTTCAGGTGCTTTGACTTTAAAAATGACTTTGTTATTAGGTAGTACTTGTGGATATTGTGCTTTGTTAATATTTGTTCTTGATGGCGTTCCTAATACACTGTATTCTGTTAAAACAGTTGGATCTACTGGTTTAAATAAAAACTGAGAAAACATATATAAACCATTTTTCCATACTTTAAAATCATGATCACCTGATTCTAAATAGTAAATATGAGGAACGTTGTTTTCAAATAAATAATCGTGAGTACGTTTACTAAACGGTAACAACCAATCTTTATCTCCGCATGAGATCCATAGTAATTTCAATTTGTTCTTTGCCTCTTCAGGATTGGGTACTAACTCTTGAGGCTCTTTTGTGTTTGGTGCAGATGAAAAACCTCCAACCCATGCAAACTGATCTAAATTTCCTAATCCGAAATTTAAAGATTGTCCGCCACCCATAGACAAACCAGCAATTGCTCTATGCTCTCTATCTTTTAGCACCGGATAGCGTTTTTCTATAAAAGGTATTAAATCATTCAATAAATCGATTTCAAATGTTGAGAAGGCCTCCACTTTGTCTTTAGCCATAATATCACCTGTAGCCCTATCATCCTTCATGGCTCTGCCGTTAGGTAAAACAACAATCATAGGCTCTATTTTTCCTTCAGCGTATAAATTATCTAAAATAACTTGTGGGTTACCACCCCGTATCCATTCATTTTCATCTCCACCTATACCATGTAATAAATATAAAACCGGATATTTTACATTTTTATTATATCCTGGAGGGGTATAAACATTAGCTTTACGAATTGTTCCAACCGTTTTCGATTTATAACTAACCGTTTCTATTTTCCCGGCCTTTATATTGGAATTAAATTCATCGAAGCCCTTGGGAGCTTCTTTCAATATATTTTGACCATAGGATGTGGTATTAAAAAAAAAGACTATAATTCCTGCTTTAAAAATGAACCTTAAAAAAGATGTTTTCATAATGATTATTTAAATTTTGTTGGTGTAATAATTCTATAATTTCCACTTAAATGCATTAAACTAAAAAGGTACATGAATCCATCATAATATGGATCGAAGTAACCATCTTCATAAGGTTCTAACGTTGCATTCCATATTGCATGAATAAAGTCCTGACCTCGGTTGTCTATAGTTATAAGCGCTGTTGTAGCCGCAGTAGAGACCAATCCTATAGAGTGTCTCAGTTTTTTAGTCGGACCTGCTTGCAGTATAAATTCCGGTACCGTTCCATCAAGATTAAACTGATCATTGTAAGTTTCCATTCCCTGTGATCTTAAAAAATTCTGAAAACGTTTAGCATAACCTTCCTGCCAAGCTTTGTCTTTTCCAAACCACACATAATCCATGGAAATATTCATAGGTACCCTCCAAGAATCATAACGAAATCCAGGTGGCATCCATCTTGTGGGGTATGGTTCTCCATTAAACTCGGTATAATCAGAATTTAATGATGTAACGGGATGCGTTGCTCTATGAAAAAATACTCTTGAAGTATCTGCACAAGCTTTATAAAACTCTTTATGTCCATCCTCAGCATATGCTGCCCAGACTTCATAAAACGCAGGAACATGGTAAGAAGGATCTGTCCAATTGTATCCACTTCCCTCGGGCACAAAAGATATTTGTTTGTACTCTGTATTAATAATATTATAAATGTTTTCTGTACCGTCTTTACCCCACATCGCATCTAAAATTATTCGAGCTTCCTTATAATAATCTATTCCGGTAGTATTTCCCCACTTATTAGAAGCAAACAATAGACTGGTTATGTAATAAAACTCTCCATCGGAAGCAGAACCTAAAGCATTTGGTTGCATTGTACTCGGGTTAAAACTCCACGCAAAATACCCTTGTCTAGGGCCACTTTGATGCTGCAAATATGTTTTTGAAAATCTCCAAATACGATCAAAAACTTCCTTTTTATCAAATTGAACAGCAACCATCATTCCGTACGACATCCCTTCGGTCCTAACATCTTTATTCTTCACATCACTTACGTAAGCCATTGAATCGCCAACCTCAAAATAGACCCGATTCGGCCCCTCAAAAAGGTCGTAATAGGCCTTTGACAATTTTTGGTTTATACTTTTTTGAGTAAAGCCGGCTTCTAAAAAAAGATTTTTGTATTTAATATTTTCAAAATCCTCTCCTTTGTTTTGTCCTTGTACAAAAAAGGAAAATATCAAAACTATTATTAAACTCAGTTTTGTTTTGAAGTCATTCATAAGCTATTATTTAAAACCTAACATCTATTTTATCTCCTTTATAATTAATCTCTTTCTGTGTTCCATCACGAAGAGTGATTAAAAATTTCCTTTCAATTAGCATTCCATTGAACCCACCTTTCCTCTCTCCTATACTTAGTATCCGAGAAGAGTTATTCCATGTTATCTTTATCTCTGAAAATGCTCCTTTTTCATAATTATAGTTATCATTTTCATCTTCATATAGAGTAAAGGTGCCGCTTTCTCCTTCGTAAACTTTAAGTTCTAATTCATTCCATAATTTTTCCTCTGCATATTGTACCTTTGGTCCAAAGGGTATAATACTTCCTGCCTTAATATAAATTGGTAAAATATCTAAGGGGGTGTCTTTTTTTACTGTTTGCCCTCCAATATGCTTTTCATTTGTCCAGAAATCATACCATAAGGTATTAGCAGGCAAGTAAACATCTGTAGATTTTATTAGAGAAAAATCTCTAATTTTAGTAGTATCTCCTTTGTTAGTAACAAATCTGGTATACATGGCATCTGTTACGGGTGTGACCAGAATGGAACTGCCAAACATATACTCATTACCAATATTATGAGTATTTATATCTGATGCAAAATCCATGATCAAAGGACGAGTCATGCTAGATTGATTTGCAGTAACCATATGAGAAATACTATAAATGTATGGCAGTAATTGATATCTAAGATTTATATATTTCTCGATTATATCAAAAATAGGTTCTCCCTTTTTTCCAAATTGATAAATTTCTCTTGGTGCATCTGTTCCATGCGATCGCATCATAGGAGTAAAAGCTCCAAATTGAAGCCAACGCGTATAAAGTTCCTGATATTCTGGATCATTTATATTATTAGGAAAATCCCATAAAAAGAAACCACCTATATCTGTATTCCAGTAAGGAATTCCTGTCATTGAAAAATTCAAACCAGAAGTTACTTGATTCTTTAATGCCTCCCATGAGGCCACTACATCTCCCGTCCAAGTATTTGATGCATATCGTTGTTGGCCTGCAAATGCAGAACGTGTTAAAATGAAAACACGCTTATCTGACGTTTTTCCTCGTTGATGATTATATACCCCTCCAACCGTCATTAATGGAAAGGCATTTCTAACCTTTCTAAAAGAACCTAAATATGTTTTATTATCTAAATCTTCAGGTTTAATATTTAAATGGTCGGGCTCTGTAGAATCCATCCACCAACCATCAATACCTAATGAGAATAATCCTTTTTCAAGATATTTCCAGTAAATATCTCTAGCTTCAGGATTGTAGGGATCGTAAACAACAACTCCGGAAGGGTACTTCATATCTGGAGGCCATGAATCTATTCCGGAAAGTGGCCATGTTGCAAAATCCATAAGCATATCTCTTTCTTTCATTTCTTTGTAAGGTTTGGTTTCAGGTCCAAAAGAAGACCAAACAGAAATAATAATTTTTGCTTTTTGATTATGTATTTCATCCACAAATTTTTGAGGCATTGGAAAATTCGAATTTAAAAACTCCATAGCATTCCAATGATAATTATCTCCCCAATATTGCCAATCTTGAATAATTCCATCTAAAGGCACACCTAGTTTTCGGTATTGCTTTACAACATCAACTGTTTCCTCCTGACTTTTATAACGCTCCTTACTTTGCCAATAGCCAAATGTCCATAAGGGAAATTTAGGAACCTGTCCTGTGAGATCACGCATTTGTGCAATAACCCCGTCTGCATTACCCCCAAACATAAAATAGTAATCTATACACTCGCCCACTTCAGAGGTAAACTTCGTACCATCTGAATTATCTTTAAAAATAGTAGGTGAATAATTATCCCAAAAAATACCATATCCCTTTATCGATTGAAAAAAAGGAACAAAATCTTGAGTATTATTCTGAACCATATAAACCTCCTTTCCTCGTTGGGATATTTCATCACTTTGAAGAATACCTAATCCATAAATTGCCTCATCAGGATCCAATTTGAATGATTGGCTTACTTGAAATGTAAATTCGCCTGCATCGGTAGCTGGAGTAAATTTATTTCCGTCTTTTACTTCTTTAATCAATGACTCATCATCAACATTAAAAAAATCAACATTTCCGGAATTTTTATTAACCTTGACAACTAAACTTGAACTTTTTATAATAAAAAATAATTCACTTTCTGAAATATCTAGTTTTACTTTCTCTGGCTTTTTAATAACAGACAAACTTTCCTTTTCAACAATAGAATCTTTCGGGTATTTCAAAACCCTAACAATTTTAGGTGATAGAAACTGGATTTCTAATTCGATGGAATCAACAATCATTTTTAAACCTGAATCTGTTTTATTGTACAATTTTGTACTGCATGACACGAGAAACAATGATAAAAAACCAACCTTAAACAAATAACTCATAATCTCTTTTTTATTTTTTTAAATTTTATTCAAATCTTACCCAATCGATTTCTATTTCACTATTACTTTTTAATTGAATAAAAAGATTTTCAATATTAGATTCAGACTTCACCAGAGGTGCTTTTATTTCTTTCCAATTATCGCTTTCAGGTACGATTACCCTCGATAAAAGCATACCGTTTATACCTTTACTTCTTACTTCTAAAGTACCGCCTGTTGAAGATTTAACTTTTAGAACAACTGATTTCAACAGTTTACTACCAAAATCAACTGTATTGTATTGTACCCAGGCCTCAGGTTTATTCAACTTTAATCTCCAACCTTTAAAAGTATTTAACGAATCTAAAAAGGCGGTTGAAGCTCCAAAAGAATCTAACCTACTGTATCTATCTATTTGAATTTCTTTGGTTGCATCTGAAATACCAATTCCTCTTAAGGTAGGTTTCACCTTTTGTATTGTCCCATCTGCGTTAAAATGTAATGTATCAGCTCTTACAGATCGAGCTTTATCAAAGTCTGGTGAATAATCATTATGGTGATAAAATAGGTACCATTGATTTTTAAATTGAATAATAGAATGATGATTTGTCCAGCAACCCGTTGGAGACTCATCCATGATAACACCTTTAAATTTAAATGGCCCTAACGGATTATCGGAAATTGCATACTCCAAACGTTCGGTCTTTTCGGCTACATGCGGATAGGTTAAATAATATATACCATGCCTTTCAAAAACAAAAGGTCCTTCTTTTAATCCTTTAGTTGGCAAATCCTCTAAAATTTTAACTTCGGAATCAAGTTCGAGCATATTATCTTTTAATCTTGCTGCATAAATATGCCCTTGAGACCAATATAAATAAGCCTGCCCGTCATGATCAATAAACACATTTGGATCAATACCTCTAACCCCTTTTATAGGCTTAGATTCAGGAACATAAGGTCCCTCTGGTTTATCTGAAATGGCAACACCTATACAAAAACCTTTATCTTCTGTTATCGTTTTATTTGGTGTAGACGGAAAGTAAAAGTAATATTTGCCATTTTTCTCAATACAGTCTGGCGCCCACATACTGTAGCTATCTGGGTTTACCCAATCTACTTTGGTTTGCTGTATAATAGTACCATGATCCATCCAATCGGTAAGGTTCTCTGAAGAAAACACATGATAATCCTCCATGCAAAACCATCCTATGCGTCCTTTTCCTTCTTCTGCCAAAATATCATGAGAAGGAAAGATGTAAATTCTGTCTCCAAAAACTCTTGCCGAAGGATCTGCCGTAAACTGATTTCTAATTATTGGATTTTGAGCAAATGCATGACTTGAAAGCAAAAACACAGACCATATAAAAACTGAAAATGGATTATTACTTCTATACATCACTCTATTTATTTCACAATTAGAACACCTCCATTCACAGGCATATGTAATTCGATCTCCTGATTCTTTTTTAACTTTAATAACTCTACATCATTTTTAGATTTTTCGCCGTCTCGGTATATTTTAAGAACCTCTCCTGCATTGAGCATTGGTAATTTAACTTTAAGATTAAGATCTGTATCCTGAGCATTTACTCCAGCGATATACCAAGTGTTTTCATGACGACGCGCCATAACGATGTACTTACCTGGATAACCATCAACAAAAACAGTTTCATCCCAGGTAGTTGGGACTGTTTTCAAAAAATCTAATTGGTATTTAGGCGTATCCTGGAGGTTATTTGGAGTTAATGCAAACATTTGTACCGGATTTTGAAAAAGTACACTGGTTGCCAATTGAAATACATTACTGGTTAAACGCTTCTGTCCTGCTTCATTTCCTTTGTTAAGGAATTTATTTAACACCACACCGCCAAACTCCATACTCCCTACCGTATTTCGCATAAATGGATGTAGAGATGCGTAAAAAGCTTCTTTATTGCGTACATCCTGAGAAAAGACGAGCATTTCAGACGCTAAAACAGCTTCGCTTCCAACAAAATTAGGATACATACGCTCCCATCCTCGTGGTAAGGTTGCTCCATGAAAAATAACCATTAAACCATATTCATTGGCATCGGAAAGTATATCTTCATACAACTTCATAGTTTCTTGTTTATCGCCACCAAAAAAATCAACTTTTAGGCCTTTAACACCTGCTTCTTTTAACCATTTCATTTCCTTTTTTCTAACAATAGAGGTATGCATTTTATTTAGTGGTGTCATAAATGCATCATTAGCGTTTCCGTTAGAATTATACCAAAGAAAAACGCCCACACCTTTTGATTCGGCATATTTAATAAGTGTTTTCATTTTTTCATAACCAATGTTTTTATCCCACCACGCATCGATTAAAATGTATTCAAAATTCATTTCGGCAGCTAGGTCGATGTACTTTACTTGATCTTCATAGTTCATACTGTTATCCTGCCAAATAATCCAACTCCAGCTTCCGCGTCCATATTCATAATTCTGTGAAGCTTCATAAAGTGGTTCTACAACACTAAAAGGAATCGTTGTTTCTACTATAGGTTTTAGTGTTTTACCAACTGTAATTGTACGCCAAGGTGTTACCCCTGGTAATCCCATTTGTGCTCCAGTGCTTCCAAATCCGTTATTGTTTTTAATATCTGGATATTCCACATTAAAAACGCCGTTATTATACTTGCTTAAATGCGAAGCACAATATTGACTTGAAACACCTGTTTCTGAGACTAATACCCAGCCTTTATTTTCTACATTAAAAAGACCCGGGAATACATACCCCCCTTTGGCTGTGTTGTTCTCTAATGGTGCATTGTACGCATAACCACTTTCGTAACTTGGTGCTGTACGAGCAAAACCTCCCATTGACTCCATCATATAGGATAGAAATGCTTTGGTAGAAGTAGGAAATGCAAACCCGGTTAACTCTTTTTCTATTACACAAACAAAAGTTTCACCCCAAGTTGGTATTTCATATCGAAAGGCGATATCGTTATTGCTTACCTGAAATACAATAGACAATTGCTTTTTATCTTCATTTTCAATGGTATATTTTAATGTATTAGCCTGATAAAGAACATCGGATTGTTTTATTTTATCCTGATGATAACTTTGATCGACTTTACCTGTTGTCGTTTCTAGAAACTTCATGTTCTTACTAAAATCACCTTCGTTAGTTATTAAACCTAATGGTGATTTTTCAAGCATGATTTCATTGTTGTAAGTGACAGAATACTTTGGTTTGCCGTAATCAACAGTTACGGAAACTTTTAATTTACCGTCTGGGCTTTCAACTATTGATTGTGCATTACCCACAAGAAATGCAGATAACATGAAAAATAAAATACATTTGATATTCATATATAGAATGTTAGTTAATTAAATATGTTCAGTTAGAAAATTTCCAATAATCAAAATACATAATGTTGTTAGGTACATTGCCTTTAAAAACAAAATACAAATCATGAGTTCCGGTAACTTTTTCAATATTTGAAGATACTAATGCCCATCGATCGTTTCCTCCAGTCATTGGTACTTTTACTGTTCCTAATAATTCTCCGTCCACACTATCTATTCGGATTTCTAAAGTAATTGAAGAGTTGTGGGTTGTCCCTAAACGAGCAGTGAATTTTGATGCACCATCTTTTCTAAAATCAACATTCTTCACTAAGGTATAAGCTTCATTTTTCTTTGCTGTAATGAAAACACCTACCTCATCATTTTTCATTGATTTTACATCTTGAGACCAGGCTATCATTTCAGCTTCATTTTTGATATATGGATTTATTGAAACTAAAGCATCTCCAACCCCTTGTCCCATATTCATTGGTATAACAGTGCCATCTGAATTGAATTTTAACTCATCAACACAAACCGATCTGTTAAAACCATTTCCGCCAGGCAATGCGCCGTTATGATAAAACAAATATGTTTTTCCCTTAAAATCGATAACACCCGGGTGGTTTGTAAAACTTTTCCCTTCTGTAGGCATAACCACACCTTGGTATTTCCAAGGTCCAATAGGGCTATTACTTGTTGAATATCCTAAATGTTCTGAAATTGGTCCAGCAGCAAAAAACAAATAGTACAAACCATTTCTTTTATATAGCCAAGGTCCTTCTTCGTAAGTCGTTGGTCTTTTGGAATTATCCTCTCCTAATCGTTTACCAAAAGATTCAATTGTATTTGGAAAGGTTTTGATTTCGTCATTAAATGAAATCATATCTTCATTTAATTTCACATAATAGCATTCCGGATTTCCCCATAAAAGATATGCTTGTCCGTCATCATCAATAAAAACTGTTGGGTCGATATCGGCATTACTATTTTGAATTAGGGGTTTGCCCAACGGATCTATAAAAGGCCCATAAGGACTATTGGATACCGCCACTCCAATACCATTTTTACCTTGATGATCTGTAATTGGGACATACATATAAAATTTCCCATCACGTTCAATACATTGTGCGGCCCAGGCATTCATTTTAGCCCAACTAAAATCTTTATAAGATAATACGGCTCCATGATCTGTCCAGTTGACCATATCTTCAGTGGTGTATAAGCGCCAATCGTTCATGGTAAACCATGTCGAATTATCTTCGTCGTGAGATGTATACAGATAAACCTTTCCATTATAAACCATGGGTGCGGGATCTGCTGTATAATTTGTTTGTACAATAGGGTTTTGACCAAAGCTTTTAAAAGCTAATACACTCAACCCTAATCTTAATATTGTTTTGAAAATCATATTTACCTTACTTTATTAAATTTTAATCACCTAACCTTTTCGTTATCACCCTCTAAATAAAATATTTTACACTTTTACATTATTTTGATTTGATTTAAAACAGTCAGTTTTTTTATCGTGAATTTTTATAATTTTAACTTAATTTCCTTACCATCATAAGAAACCAACTTAAAGTTTTTCTTGCTTGATAACGGATTAATTTTTTCTTCTTTTGATACTTTTGAAATCTTAAAATGACGTTTTTCAAGCATCCCTTTAAAACTTCCTTCCCTTTGATTAATTGTTAACATTTTATTAGTATCATCCCAACTAAACTTAATAATTGACTTCTTTCCTGTTTCATAATTATAATTATCTCCTTCATCTTCATAAAGATTAAATTCACCATGTGCGCCCTCATAAACTACTATTTCAATACTGTCCCATGGTTTTTCATTGGCATACTGAACTTTCGGGCCAAAAGGTATAATGGCTCCAGCTTTTACAAATAGAGGTATTTGATTTAAGGGTGTTTCTACAGTTGTTGTTTTACCACCAAGAAAACTATCTCCTGTCCAGAAATTATACCATGTAATATCCTTTGGTAAGTACACCTCCCCCTTTTTAACTCCAGGTTCCACCACTGGTGCTACCAATAGTGATTGTCCAAACATGTATTGGTATGGATTTTTTAAAGCTTCATCATCATCTTGGAAATCCATTACCATTGGGCGCATCATTGTAGATCCTTGATTCATTTTCCACGCGTGGGAATATATATATGGCATTAAGGAATAACGTAAATTCAACATCTTTCTCATGTTCTGTTCTACTCTACTCCCATATTTCCAGGGTTCGGTTTCCGATTGATACCCATGCATTCTGAATATAGTACTAAATGCTCCCCACTGAAACCACCTGGTTAATAATTCATGATAATTTTCATCAATATACTGGCTGCCACCTGGTCGAAAAAAACCACCTATATCTGTAGTCCAATAAGGCATTCCGGTAAGCGTAAAATTCATCCCTGAAATGATTTGTCTTTTAAATCCATCCCAAGTACCTGCAATATCTCCAGACCAATTAATTGTACCGTAACGTTGTTGTCCTGCAAATGCAGAACGTGTTAAAATAGTAACGCGTTTATCTCTCGTTATTTCTTGTTGGCCATTATAAACCGATTTACTTACATAAAGCGGATAAGTTAAACGATAAAAGTCGCCGGGCCCCTGATATGTTAGAGTACCAGTTAGCGCGTCATTCTCTGGTTCGGTTGCATCCATCCACCAAGCATCAACGCCATGTACAAACAAATTATCATTTAATGTCTTCCAATAATTTTTACCTGTTTCAGAATTAAAATAATCTAACCATTTTGTCTTTGGGATATACATCTTGTTTTGCTCATACGCTTTACCTATTGTAGAATTTTTATCAGGATTAGACCATATTGAAATAGCAAAATGTGCATTTAAATCATGTAATTCTTTTATAAATCCTGAAGGATTAGGATAACGTAAACTGTCAAATTGAGGTACTCCCCAACCATTATTTCCCCAATATTGCCAATCTTGAACAATTACATCTACCGGCAAGTCTTTTCCGCGAAATGCTTTAACCGTATTAATTAAATGTTCGCTTGATGTGTAACGCTCTCTGCATTGCCAAAATCCGTATGCCCATAAAGGCAACATTGGGGCATGACCAGAAACCTTTCTATAAGTACCAATTACCTCATCGGAATTTATTCCTTTAAAAACAACATAGTCTAAAGCTTTAGCATTTGGTGAGCGAAATGTTGTTGTGTTATCCGTTTTTCTAAATGATAATTTTGGTTTGTTTTTTGAACTACAAACAACTTGAACGGTATGCTTGCCAGAATTTAAATAAACCAATTTACTCACTGTAGGCGGTAACCATAAATTTGATTGGTTAATTACCGTTGTACCATCTACAACAACAAAATACCTGCTATCCATATCTCCTAAATCTAACATTAGTGAATATTGGCCTTCCTCTTGAACTGTAAATAGCCCGGTGAACAATACTTCGCTCTGTGAAACTTTTTGAGTTCCTGAAGTTGTTGTAACATCTACCTCGGTATTAGTATCTGAATTATTGATACTTTCGGTTAAAGGAATAAATTTATCATTAGGATTAAATTCTGTTAAACCATACTGATGCCAAAGAATTCCATAACCTTCACTTGAATACAAAAAAGGTATTGCTATTTGAGAATTTACCTGAGTTAGTTTTCTACTAATATTCTTCAAATTATAATGCCCATCCTGAAATTGCCCCAAACCAAAAAGATATTCATTTTCTAAGCTATTAAAACTTTGAGTAACATTTAGGCAAGGATAACCTTGAATGGAATCTAATAATACTTTTTTACCCTCTGGTTTTTCTGACAAAAACAATTTACCCTGATTATCTTCATAATTCAAGGAGCTTGTTTGCTTATTGAAAGAAACAGTAATTTTCTTTGTTTTTAATAATATTTCTTCTTTATTTTCATAAACCTGAAAATCAGGCACCTCTAATTTATTGACTAAGATTAGTTCTTCTTCCTCACGAATATCCTTATGATTTGTTTGAATTCTAATGGCGTTATCTGTTAAAGGAATAATATTTAAAACACCTTCTTTCACAGGGATTGTAATTCTATCTTTTAATAGAGAGTAACTTTGCAATGTATTTTTACAAGAAATAAATATTATTGTAATTAGGACTGAAATACACCAGATTTTAAGTTTCATACATCTTAATTTGCTGTTTTTATTAATCGTATATTATAAACTTCACTAGTACTGGCATTTGGCTGTGCCTGAAACCGCACCCTGACTTTTTCCTTTCCTTTTACCATATATTCAGGTATTTTATAAGAAGTTTCAATGAATTGACTAATATTACTGTGATTAGAAGTATCTACCGAAACTAATTTTTCATCATCAATAAAAATATCGAACTTCTTTGTTCCCCAATAAAACGCCCAATAACGTACCATAAGTTCTAAATTTGTAGCGTTTTGGGTAGACATCAAATAACTAAAATAGCCTCCATCTCCAGCAGCTCTCCAAAAATCGTCTTGCGAATTACCTGTGGTAGATTTAAAATGCTTCATATAATGATCGCTTTCTGGTTGTTGTTCTCCTGTACCTACGAAATCAACTGTACGCTTTTCAAGCTCTAACTTTTGTTTTTCAAGAGTTCCAAGAGAATCTGTGTAGCTTTGATATCCTGATTTGGTTAAGGATAACCAGTACATCATATATCTGGAATCATGAATTTTATAAAAGGGTTTTAAATGATTCTCTATATGATTTTCCATGTCTACATTAAGCTTAAAGTGTAGAGGTTTGTCTTTTATTGGCTCCAATTTATCAGCTATATTTAACAAGTCATCTTCAACCAAAATAGGGGCTTCATTTAAAGGTAATCGTTGCCCTCCTGGATATTGCCCGAATCGACTATCGTCTGCTATTATGCCTTTTAAGTCTTCTACTCCCGTTTCTGCTCCTAATAAAATAGGCCCGTGTAAAAAAGCGATGTACTGAGGTACGTTAGGCACTTGTTCAATGGTGTTATGCATGGGTAAGATTATTTGCACCTCATCTCCCTTTTCCCAAGTTCTATCGACACTTATATAGGATGATGGTTTATTGGTGTGGTTAAAATGTTCTCCATTAACCAATATTTTTAATGCACCATCCTTAACCCAGTTTGGATATCGCACCAATAAATTAAAATTCGATTTCCCCTCGGTTATAATCAATTTTGTTTGTCCTTCTTCTGGGAAATTTGTTTCCTGTTTAAGTTTTATCCCCTTTTCTTTCCAATTAAGCTCTGAAGCAATAAATAGATTCAGGTATAAACTATTCTTAGCATGTGTATAAATAAATTGATTGTATTTTCCATGATTTTCCATGCCTGTACCAACACAGCACCACATGGCTTCATTTGGCGCAGAATACACTCTATAGTGTCTAGGACGAGCTGAAGTAAAATACACATACCCTCCATGTTCAGGGTGTTGAGTAGATAAAATATGATTGTATAATGTTCTCTCGTAATAATCAGCATATTTAGCATCAGGTTGTCCTCTAAATAAATCTTCTGTTAACTTTAACATATTATAAGAGTTACAAGATTCCGGCCCGTCATCTTCATTAATATAGTCGATACTTGCCGCTTTACTTGGAAAATGTTCCTTTCTACTGTTCCCCCCAAACGCCAGCGAACGATTATTGGTTACGGTTTCCCAGAAAAAGCCACCTGCTCTATGGTATTTATCATCGTTACTAAGCTCTGCTATTCTTTCAAACCCTACGAACTTTGGTATTTGTGTATTGGCATGTGTATTATCTAAAATATCAATACCTTCTGACAAGGGTTCAAGAAAAGCTTTATGGGCATATCGCTTCGCAGCAATTAGGTATTTTTCATCCCCTGTAATTTGATATGCATCGGCAAAAACTTCAGGCATCCCTCCATGTTCCATATGCAACATCGTTTCCATTTGTTCATCGGTTAAACCGGAAGAAATGTCAATGCCCCAATCGCAAAACTTTAGAAAAAGCGTTTTGGCTTCCTCACTATCACCATACAACCAGGCGTCTCTTAATCCTGCATACATTTTATGCAAATTATAGAATGGAGCCCAAGAAGAATTGTAAACACTAAAATCTCCTCTTTTAAATGCCGACCATAATGAATTACTATTAGGGAAACCACCTGCGTACCCAACTCCCCATTCTTTATTATTAATGGCATTGGCTTCCTGACATGCTTTAATTTCAACAATCATATAATCCATGCGCTCTTTACAATCTTTGTCTGCAGTAGCTGCATAATTAATAGCCATCGCCGATAAATAATGTCCACCAACATGACCGTCGAGCCCTTCCCAGTTAGGGTAAGGGTTTGCTTTAGGTTTTAAACCAGCTTCCTTTCTATATGGAGCCAAAAACCGATCTATATCATATTTTAAAAGAACTTCGATATTAAGATCCCGAGCATCTTTGAATAGTTCATCAAGTAATGTAACATCTTCTAAAGGAAATTCGTTAGGATAAAGCTTTTCCTGAGATTGTACCTTATACGAGTTTAACAAAATTCCCATAAAGAGAATCACAATTATTCTATATGCTGTCATGGCTTTTTTAGTTACTTGATTAAAATTTTAGTCATCTTTAGATCCTTGATATTTGAACTGCTTCCGTAATACACTTCATACCCTCCTGGAGTTATATTCATACTCATGGTATTCCAGTCGTAAAATTCAAAAGACGATGGAGGTAACTCTATTGTAATGTTTTCGGTTTCACCAGCTTTAATATTGGCTCGTTTAAAACCTCGCAAGGTTTTTAAAGGCCCGTCGAAATCGTTTACTTTATGTATATATACCTGAACAATTTCAGTTCCTTCTTGTTTACCAGAATTAGTTACTGGTATTGTAATTTGAAGTGACTCATCTGAATTGATGATAGATTTATTTAGACTTGCAGAACCAAATTTAAATGTAGAATAACTCAAACCAAATCCAAATGGGAACAAGGTATCATCTGTGTAACGATAAGTACGGCCTTTCATAGAATAGTCTTCGAAATCTCCCAGATTTTCAGAACTTTTGTAAAAAGAAATAGGTAGTTTACCTGATGGATTATAATCGCCAAACAACACATCCGCCACTGCCTGCCCTCCAGACTCTCCGCCATACCAAGCCTGGATTATAACATCACATGTTTTAGTTTCATCTAATAGCGCCATAGCAGATCCTGAACAATTAATAAAAATGACTTTCTTTCCAGCATCCTTCAAGGCTTGTAAACATCTCTTTTGAACAGATGGGAGTTCTATATTCGTTCTATCGCCTCCTTTAAATCCAGGATAAGACACCGGCATTTCTTCGCCTTCAAGTAAGGTTGAAAGTCCTCCTACAAACACCACCGTATCAATGCCATTCAATTTTTTAATTAATCCACTAAAATCAATATCATATTCTTTTCCAAAATCAAATTCTAAGTTTGCTTGCCAATTGTTAGATTGGGCATAATGAATTTCGATATCATACGTTTTACCCGCTTCTACAAGAAAAGGAATTCTTCCTGGTATGGTGCGCCAGTTAGTATATTTACTTATAGATTTCCCATTAACTAGCAATTCGAATGCACCTGTTGCGCCTGTTTTAAAAACTAAGGTATCGGTTTCTTTGGCAATAAATTTTGTTTCATATTTAGCTGAAAATCCTTCCAACCTTACTCCTGGTGCAAATTCATGCTGTCCTGCAGTGGTTAGTTTTAACGGGTTCTTAATTTGGGTGGTTGCTATAATTTCCCCACTTCTGTCTGGTGTGTTCCAATAAGTTGCTTTAAACCCTTCTTCTCCATTAATGGATGTTTGATATATATAACTGGTAGTCACTTTATCTTCAACCAAATCACAAGCCTTATCGTAGCTAATTTTTGATTTAGATATTTTGGAAGTTATCCCGTCAAGAATCGTAATGGTTCGCACTGGTGTTCCGTTATAATTTCCCCAAAGCATTGGCTCGTCGTCTGCATTTGGACCTATAACAGCCAGTTTATTTATTGTTTTCTTTAATGGTAAAATATCATTCTTGTTATGCAAAAGCACCATGGACTTTTGAGCCATTTCTAAAGCCAGTTGTCTGTGTTGCTCGTTATTTAAAACCGACTCAGGAATTTGTGCCCAAGGTACAATGGCATCGTCATCCATTTCACCTAAATCAAAACGACCTATTAAGACGCGCTCCAAACTTTTATTAACATCTTCCTCTTTAATCAAATCACTCTTTACAGCTTCAGGTAGGGTTTTGTAAGGGTAATTTTCCCAAACACACTCTACGTCGGTACCTGCTAAAACCGCCTTGGCCGCAGCATGTTTGGCATCTGAAGACACATTATGTGTTGTGAAAAAATCGGTTACAGCGCCACAATCGGAAACCACCATGTAATCATACCCCCACTCATCGCGCAAAATACGTTGTAGCAATCTGGTATTACCACAACAAGGGTCGTCATCTAGTCTTTGATAAGCACACATCACTTGTCTTACATCGGCTTCCTGCACTAAGGCTTTGAATGCCGGTAAATATGTTTCGTATAATTCGCGAGGATTTACATTATTCAAGTTAAGTTCATGTCTGCTCCATTCCGGACCAGAATGAACGGCATAATGTTTTGCACACGCCAAAAGCTTACGGTATTTGGCGTCTTCAGGCCCTTGCAAACCTTTTACAACCGAAATTCCCATACACGATGTTAAATAAGGGTCTTCACCATAAGTTTCTTGCCCCCTTCCCCATCTGGGATCACGAAAAATATTGACATTTGGTGTCCAAACTGACAAACTTAAAAAACGTTTATTTTCATTTCCATCCTTAATCCATTGATTATATTTTGCACGGGCTTCGTCTGAAACAGCATTAAACACATGATAAACCAAATCAGGATCGAAAGAGGCTGCCATTCCAATAGGTTCCGGGAAAACCGTTACATTATCATTATTAGCATAACCATGTAGGGCTTCACTCCACCAATTAAATTTTTTAATTCCTAATCTTGGGATCGCATCAGATTGATCACACATCAAAGCAGCCTTCTCTTCAAGTGTTAAACGTGAAATTAAATCTTTTGCACGGGCTTCCGAACTCAATTCTGGATTCTGAAAAGGGTAATTCTGAGCCTTAAGAACACATATTTCTAAAAAGCAAAAAATTAAAGCATATAGGTGCTTTGCTAATGGTTTAGTTGGTAAAAATATCATGGTTAATTGGACTGTTTATTTTTAGAAATTCAATCTGTTATATGGAAATAATCAAAATCAACATATCCTCCAATGTTCTTTGTTGCGTAATTGAATAACCCAAACCTGTAGCCCATAAAGTGGGGCAGCGTATATGGAAGCTTTACTGGTTCTCCAATAGGATTCCATGATTTACCATCTAAACTATAATAGAATTTTCCCTCATCCATTCTATCTCGATAATTACATTCAGCTTTTAAATAGACTTGACCTTGATTTAAAGGCACACTTTGCAATTCTTTAACATGATTTGCCGCACTAACCATTACAATTTTTTTAGAGTTGTTCTCGTATTTAACCCCAACCAAACCGAATTGTTTTTGCAATAAACATAAGCCTGCAAAATCGCCTTCTTTCATATGAGATACATCTAAAAGAATTGTTCCTGCACTCTCAGGTCCAAATGTGCGCTGCGTTAACGTATTTCTAGCTTCTACAAAACTGGTATCTACTCGACCCGTTTTCAATCGTAAATAGCCTTTTCGTTCTCGAACAGACCATAAAGTATTATTAGGATTATGATTCCATTGCCAAACGAGAGGCAAATCAGCTTCATGCTTTTTTCTTTTAAAATCATCGGAAGCAACAATATTAGGAATCAAACTCTTGTTCCCTGGTAAATCTAAATATTCAGGCACTTTTCCATTTTCGCCTAAAACAGGCCAGCCATCTTCCCATTTAACAGGAACCAAATACGGAATACGACCAACACCTCCATAATCTCTAAATAAATAAGAGAACCATTTCCCGTCTGGAGTATTTATTAGGCCGCCCTGAGCTACTCCTAAATCCTGCAAACCTATTCGACCTTCCCAAGGTCCATAAATACTATCAGCTCGGTGAATTATTACAGTTCGCATCCCTCCATGAGGCCAGGTGATGTTAAATAAATAATATTTCCCGTTAACTTTAAAAAGCTGTGAGCCTTCTGCATTTAACATGATATTATCACCTGCTGGGGCACTGGCATTTTCAATAAGTACTCGCTCTGTACCTTCTTTCACTCCTGAAAAATCAGATTTTAATTCTGCTATATTGAGTCGACCTGCGGCCCATATCATATAAATTTTCCCATCATCATCAAAAAATATGGAATGATCATGATATGAAGGTTGAAATTCTATTCGCTTCCAAGAATTCTTCTCTGGATTTTTAGTTGAAAAAATATACGTTTTACCTGTTGTACTCGAAAATGTGCTCACATAAAACGTATCATTATGGTAACGCATACTACTAGCCCAGGATCCTCTTCCATACATGTTTTTTCCTCCCTCTAAATTGAGTTCATCTTTAGCTTCCAAGGTGTCATAAGCATAACTTATAAGTTTCCAGTTCACTAAATCATCAGACTTCATAATGGGCACCCCCGGATTCATATGCATGGTAGTGCTACTCATATAATATGTATCACCGACTCGAATTATTGAAGGATCTGGCACATCTGCAAAAATAATTGGGTTATGTGCTTTATTTTGTCCCATAACTGAGGTGACAATAATTAGACTTAGAATAAAATGCGTTAAGAGCTTTTTCACTGAATTATTTCATTTTAAAACTATATGAATTCCCTTTTTTCGTAGAAACATCATATAAATACGTTGGTTTTAATGTTAATGGAGTTAATTTTGAGCCATCTGAGATTACGGGCGCTTTAATCGGATTTGTCTTGAAAAAATGATTTGTATTATCTCCTGAGGCCTTTTTTATATGTTTATCTAATGATAATTCATTTGGTACTCTTAAACGAAGGTTACCGCCTAAATACGATTTAATTTTGACTGAAACCAGTTCTCCATTTTCCCATTTCATATCCAAAATCTCAAAGCCTCCTCTTGTTTTTAAGCCACTTACATAACCCTTTTTAAAATTATCGGGTAAGGCTGGCAACAAGTGTACAGCCCCATCAGAACTCTGCATTAACATTTCAGTAATCCCAGAAGTACAACCAAAATTTCCATCAATTTGAAATGGAGGATGCGCATCAAAAAGATTATTATATGTACCTCCTCCTCCATCAACAGTACCCATTGGAGTTAATTGATTTTGAATGAGTTTAAAAGCATGGTTTCCATCCTGCATTTTAGCCCACCAATTCACTTTCCATCCCATACTCCAGCCTGTAGAGACATCTCCTCTTTGCAAAAGGGTATTTCTTGCTGCGGCAAAAAGCATTGGGTTTCTATAAGGCGAAATTTGATTTGAAGGATACAAGCCATACAAATGTGAAATATGACGATGTTTATCATCTGGACTATCTACATCATCTAACCACTCTTGCAATTGATTGTGTTTACCAATTTGCATGGGTGGCAATCGCTTTTTAAGCTCCTCAATTTTATATGCAAATTCTTCATCCTTTTTTAATATTTCTGAAGCTTGAATAACAACACTAAATACATCAAACACCAATTGATTATCCATAGTAGATCCGGCTGTTATAGAAGCCCCTTGATGTTCTTTAGGTGCATTTTCAGGTGAGTTCCCTGGAGCGACAACTAACCATTTATATTTGGGATGTTCTACTAAAAAGTCTTTATAAAACGATGCTGCTCCTTTTATAACTGGATACACAGATTCTAAAAAATTCACATCACCAGAATACAAATAATGTTCCCACAAATGTTGCGTTAACCAGGCGCCACCGCCATTCCATATCCCCCAAAAAGAGCCATCTACAGGTCCTGTAATCCTCCAAATATCGGTATTATGATGAGCAACCCAACCATCTGCACCATACATGTCTTTTGCGGTTTGCTTACCAGTTTCTGCAAGTTCCTGAATCATTTTTAATAAAGGTTCATGCATCTCTGAAAGGTTTGTTTTTTCAGCCGGCCAATAGTTCATTTCAGTATTAATATTAATGGTATACTTACTATCCCAAGCTGGTTTTAAAGCCCCATTCCAAATACCTTGAAGATTGGCAGGTTGCCCGCCTGGTTGGGATGAAGAAATTAAAAGATATCTTCCGTACTGATAATATAAAGTAACAAAAGATGGATCGTCAACACTTCTAAAGTTTTTTAAGCGTTCATCGGTAGGGTATTTACTTGATTCTGTTATACCTAAATCCAGCTTTACTCGATTAAAATAATTCTGATATAACTTTATGTGATTGGCCTTAATTTCTTCATAATTTTTATTGAAGACTTTATCCAGATACGCTTTAGCCCGAGCAATCTCATCACCACTTATATCATTATAAGTATTAAAATTAGTTGCGATGGAAACCATTATGGTAACGCTGTTGGCATTCTTTACCGCAAGGAAATCCCCATCTTTACTTACCGAACCTCCATCTGTTTTTATTCTGGCTAAGGCATTAAATTTCACCAAACCTTTTACCCCCTCATGATCACTTGTTGTACCCCAAAGTGATATGTCGTTATTGTCTTTAATTTCAATGTCTTTTATCTCATGAGGTGACGTTAACGACGCAAGAAAAGAAATTTTACCAGCTTGGTCTGCCGAAAGCCTAATGACCATAACTCTATCTGAAAAGGACGTAAACGCTTCTCTAACATAGGTTATGCCGTCAACATTATAGCTCGTTTTCGCAACAGCCCTTTGAAGATCTAGCTCCCTGTAATAATTAGAATATTTACCATGATTATTAAATATCAATTCCAGATTACCAACAGGTTGAAATATTTGACCGTGAGATTTTTTAGTAATTATTTCAGCATTTGCGATGTCTTCAGCAACTTTATATTCACCATTAAAAATATGTTCTCTAACTTTTGAAAGCGCTTGTAAGGCATTAGGATTATCATTACGGTTCGGGCTTCCACTCCAAACGCTATGTTCATTTAATTGAAAAATGTCTTTCTCAACATTTCCATAAACCATGGCTGCCTGAAAGCCATTTCCTATTGGTAACGCATTTTCCCAAATATTACCTGAAGGTGTATTATACCATAGCTTTAATGCTTCGGTATTTTGGGAAAAAAGTCGAACACAAAAGAAAACACAAACAAAAAGAATTCTATATTTTATCATTTTTTAAGATCCATGCGAGCTTTGACGTAGTTTTAACACTCAATCAAAAGTGTTAAAACAACACTTTTTAAAATTAACACAAATAAATCTGCTAACAAAATTTATAAACAGCAGCCATAAAACTTTCGATTATCAAATAATTAACAGTTAAAATCACATGTAGTATTTTAACCTTGTTATATCTTATTTTAACAAATGTAACAAACACACTTTTAAAAAACAACCGGTTGTTATAAATTGTGTATATTTATTTTGAAATAATAGTTTTACATTAACCAAAACTATATGTCACTAATAATCAATCGTTATATAGAAAAGTACAATTCTTCATCATGAAAAAACAAACCTTATTCAAAGTAATATCCATTTTACTTCCTCTTGTTTTTATTTTACTCTTTGAAATTATACTAAGAATTGGTGGATATGGTGAAGATTATAAGCTTTTTCACAAAGTTTCAACACAAAGCGAAACTGATTATCTCGTAATGAACAAGCATATTGCTAAAAAATATTTTAAAGATAATGAACTACAAGCCGACAACCAATCCGATTTGTTTTTAAAGACTAAAACCGATAGCACATTTAGAATTTTTGTTCAAGGCGCTTCTACCGTTGTAGGTTTTCCATATTATCGCGGTGGTTCTTTTCCTCGTATGCTTAAACATAGACTTTCTCAAACTTTTCCTAACAAAAATATTGAGGTAATTAATACCGGTATAACCGCCGTTAATTCTTATACGCTTTGGGATTTCACAAATGCCATAATCGAACAAGAACCCGATTTAGTTATAATTTATGCAGGTCATAATGAATATTACGGCGCTTTGGGTGTGGGATCATCAATAACTTACGGATCGCACCCTAATTTGATTAGAACCTATCTTTATCTGAAACAATTTCGTTTTTTTCAATTTTTGGAAAACACCTATTACAAAATATCATCATCCCATAATCCTAAACCTTCCGAAAGAGAAACCACATTAATGGAGGTAATGGCTAAAGAACAACGTATTCCATTCAACTCTAAAATTTATCAAGAGGGACTAAAACAATACGAAAGTAATTTAAATAGTATTTTATCTACTTACCAAAATCATAACATCCCGGTAATCATTTCTACCCTAGTCAGTAACGAAAAAGACATTAAACCTTTTATAAGTGACAGCATTCCAAACAAACAAGCGTTCTTAGAAGCATTATCTAAAGACAACATGAAATCAAATAAAATTGCTGAACAAAATGCTTTGGCGGCTTATACATTAGGGCAACATTATCTTGAAAAAAATCAAGATTCTGCAAAAAAGTATTTACATGTGGCAAAAGAACTTGATTTGCTGAGATTTCGAGCTCCAGAAAAAATTAATACGATTATAAAATCTCTATCAAAAAAATACCATGCAACATTAATTGACATGAAAAGCATCTTTGAATCCCATTCGCCTTTCAACAGTATTGGAAACGAATTATTAACTGAACATGTGCATCCTAACGTTATGGGGCAATTTTTAATGGCCGACGGATTTTACAACAAGATTAAAGAGTTAAAACTTTTGAAAAATTGGAACGATGAAATAAAATATGATGAAGCCATTGCAAACATACCTGTATCTGAAATTGATTCTATCGTAGGTGAACTAACAATCACCGATTTAAAAAGTTCATGGCCATACAACCTAAATATGTCGGGAAAACGCCCTCCTTTAAACTATATCGAAAGCACTTCATTTGAGATACAAATGGCTCAAAATATACACAAGAAAATATCAAACTGGGATCAGATTATGGCGTACGCCTATAGAAGTTATGAAAACGATAAAAAATATGAAAAGGCACTTCGAATTGCTCAATCTTTAATTTTTGAATATCCTGAACAAAGTAAGGTTTACCAAATGGCCGGAGAAATGTGTTTTAAAATGCAGGACTTTGAAAAAGCAGCTTACTACTTTTCTATATTCAACTATTTAGATAAAAGTATTATATCTGCAGAACAATTATCATCAACCTACGTTAAATTAAATAAGATAGATTTGGCGAAACAAACACTTTTAGAAGCTCATAAAAATGCCTTAAAGGTGAAGAAACCCATAAATGAACTTAATCTAGAATAAAAACATATTCAATACACATCACCAGGGTTTATCTATGTCTTTTTCAACAAATCTGTGATTTCGTTTATAAAAATAGCTACTATCACTACTTTTTTTCAATATTTGATTCCCTCCAAATAGACGTTGAAAAAAAGATAAAGGCGTTAAAATGAGATAAAAAATAAAAGACATGATAATGTAATTCATTACAAGGCCGAAATAGTGCGAAAAGGAAAACCAGGCTTCTCCTATAATTACCGTTAATTTCTTAGAAATTAAAGCTACAACACCAAGACATATAGCGATATAAAGAAACCAAGTAATATTAAATTTAATATACACAGCAAGTGATACTAAAATTAAAACGATAATACTTTCTAGGCCTTTTTCTTTAGACATATTTTAAAAAATTGAATAAATAAATGGTGCTAATGCAGAACTACTCGTTAAAAATATTAGCAAGCCAAAAACGACAAATATTATTATTAAAGGCACAAGCCACCACTTTTTTCTTTCTTTTAAAAACTGAAAGAATTCTTGAACAAACTCCATTTATTTTACAATTACATAATTTTCTAAAACTAACACATCCATACCAGAATTCATAAAACAATTATATGCATCTTCTGGAGAATTAACAATGGGCTCATCTTTAACATTAAAACTTGTATTAATTAAAACACCTACACCGGTCCGTTCTTTATAAGATTGGATTAAATGCCAGAGCAAAGGGTTTAGTTCTTTTTTCACGACCTGTACTCTCGCCGAAAAATCAATATGAGTAATTGCCGGTAATTCTGATTTTACAAATTTTCTTTTCTCTTCTAAATTAAAATATTGAAAATCTTCTGGCAAGTCTTTTCTAAGTGATTTTTTTACCATGCTTGTAAATAACATATAATACGACTGTTTACCTTCTTCGAAATAATCGTCGTAATCTTCTTCGCAAACTACAGGAGCAAATGGCCTAAATCCTTCTCTAAATTTAATTTTCATATTCAAGTTATACTGCATCTCCGGATCTGAAGCATCTGCCAAAATACTACGGTTTCCTAAAGCTCTTGGTCCAAATTCAGTTCTACCGTGAAACCATCCTATAACCTTCTTTTCTGCTATATATTGACATACTGTTTTAATTAAATCTTCTTTGCTCTCAAAATATTGATACTTACATTTCGTTCTACGCAAAAGCCTCTCAATATGTAAATTTGAAAATTGAGGTCCTAAATAAACATTAAAAGGTGTTTTTAATCCATTAAAATGTAATTTTTCTTTCATGTGAGCACAAGCCAAGGCGGCCCCCAAAGCACCTCCCGCATCGCCTGCTGCCGGTTGCACATAAATATCATCAAATATATTTTGATTGTGTAAAACTGAATTGGCTACGCAATTAAGAGCAACCCCTCCTGAAAGACAAAGATTATTTTCTCCTGTTTCCTCTTTTATAAAAGCTATTTGCTTGATAAGTATTTCTTCTAATATGTTTTGAGCCGCCATTGCCAAATCGGCATGATTCTGTTGCAATTGGTCATCCGGTTGGCGCTTTTTTACTCCAAAAAGCTTTTCCCATTTCACAGAATTAACCATCTGCAGTCCCACAGAATACTCAAAATACTTCATATTTAGTTTAATCGAGCCATCTGCCTTTATATCCAAAAGATGCTCTCTTATAAGACTTTTAAAATTAATCACATTTTGTGATTTAGAATCTCCATATGGCGCTAACCCCATCATTTTATATTCTCCAGAATTAACCTTAAAACCTATAAAATAGGTAAATGCAGAATAAAGAAGTCCTAAAGAATCTGGAAAATGTAACTCACCCAAAACTTGAATTCCCTTTTCTCCCGAAGCAATTCCGTAAGACATAGTTGTCCACTCACCTACGCCATCAACAGTTAAAAAAGCAGAAGTTTTAAATGGAGATGTATAAAAGCTACTAGCTATATGCGATAAATGATGTTCAGGAAAATTAATTGGTATCCTTTTATAATTAGTAGCTCCTAACTCCTTTATTTTTTTTCTAATAAATTGCTTGATAAAGAGTTTTTCCTTTAACCAAACAGGCATAGCCTTGGTAAATGATTTAAATCCTTTAGGTGCAAAAGCGTAATAGGTTTCTAAAAGCCTTTCAAACTTTAAAAAAGGTTTGTCATAGAAAGCTATTAAATCAATATCTTCGAAAGTCAATCCAGATTCATTCAAACAAAATTGTAATGCTTTTTCAGGAAACGAAGCATCATTTTTTATTCTCGAAAACCGTTCTTCTTGAGCTGCAAATAAAACTTTTCCATTTTCAATTATAGCAGCAGCTGAATCGTGATAGTAGGCCGAAATACCTAAAATTCTCATTAAACCTAGATTTATAATTATCGAGGAAGGTAGCTATAAATTTTTAAAAATCTAAGTTTAAAAAAGATACTGCTTACAGCAAATTATCCATTGAAGAAAAAACAAACTCAATTTACAATTATGTACAAAATACGACCAAACCGCTAGAAACCTTGCCTTAAAAGGTGTTTCAAAATTAAAATAAAAGAAATAGGATTGTTAAAATTTTCACAAAATTATTTTCTGTTTTTTATATTTTTTTCGCAAATATTAATTTCATGCACTAAATAAAAATAGCCTGTATATAAAGCATTTTATAATTAATAGATTAATCAATTTCATTTTTTAATAATAATTATTTTGTTTTGTTATGTTATTCAATTATTTATCTAGACTAAACACCTCGAAGTGTTACTACGCATCAATCACATTTCTTTTTTTTATTGTTTCTGGAATCTTTTCAAGCTTAAATGCCCAAAGACAACCATTAAAGAATGATGGTTTAAAATCTACTTTCTCTTCGGATTTAATTAATATTGAAACTTCGGTCGATCAGGTATTTCGCTATACCACAACACTCGAAAATAACGCAACTGAAGATCAAATTTACCAACTAACGGCTAAGGTTCCTGAAGGTTGGAAAGCGATTTTTAAAGCCAAAGGGAAACAAGTCACTTCCATTCAGGTCGATCGTGGTAAAAAGGAAATAATTAACTTAGAATTCTACCCATCGTATGAGGCGAAACCTAAGAAATATGAAGTTCCTGTAATTGCAAAATCAACACAGGAATCTTTAAATTTAAATTTAGAAGCTGTTATAAGCGGAGCCTATGAATTGAAAATAAGCACTGCAACAGGTAGATTAAGTGATAAAATTACTGAAGGAGAAAAAAAAGAAATCCAGTTAACCGTTAAAAATACGGGATCTTTAAGTTTAACCGATATTGAACTGAATAGTAAAACACCTCCAAAATGGAGTGCTGTTTTTAAACCTTCAAAGATTGATAGACTTTCTCCTGGCGAAACAGAAAACGTAACCGCTATCTTAACCGTACCAGACAAAACTATTGCTGGCGATTACATGACCACGTTTACGGCAAAAAATACTAATACAAAAGATGAAGCTGTATTCAGAATATCAGTTGTGACTTCCTTGGCTTCTGGATTACTTGGAGCTACAATCATATTAGTAGCTATTCTTGTTGTTTATATTTTGATTCGCAAATACGGAAGAAGATAATACGTCATGAAAACATCAATTATAGAACTCAAAGGGCTCAAAAAACGCTATGGTTCTATTAATGTAGTAGATCATTTAGACCTTGATATTCATAAAGGGGAAATTTTTGGTTTACTCGGACCTAATGGAGCCGGAAAAACAACGACTATTCTTATGATGCTAGGGCTAATTGAACCTACATCAGGAATTGCTAAAGTTTGTGGACACAACTCAATATCCAATCCTATAAATGTAAAAAGTAAAGTAGGTTATATGCCGGACAACGTCGGTTTTTATGATCACATGACCGGACTTGAAAATTTAGTTTATATAGGACAATTAAATGGACTTTCCAGATTAGAAGCCGAGAAATCTGCCATAAGCATTATGAAAACTGTAGGCTTGGAAAATGCTCTTAATACCAAAACGGCTGCATATTCAAGAGGTATGAAACAGCGCTTAGGTCTGGCAGATGTTTTAATTAAAGGACCTGAAGTAATCATTATGGATGAACCCACACTTGGAATAGACCCTAGTGGCGTTAAAGACTTCCTAAAACTAATTAAAACACTAAGTCGTCAGCATGGACTTACTGTTTTACTGTCATCTCACCATTTAAATCAGGTTCAAAAAATATGCGATCGTGTAGGGATTTTTGTAAAAGGAAAATTATTAGCACAAGGAAACATAGAACAATTATCTGAACAACTATTTTCACAAACCTCAAATCAAGTTAGCATTACTCTTAGCGAACCTGTAAAATTAACCCAGGAGGAAGAACTGGCATTACAGGAACTAGCAAAAGTTGAACATATCTACAAAGAAAATAGTCAAATTTATATTAACTGTAATAAGACTTTAACTCCAAGCATTGTAAGGTTTTTGGTTGAGAGGAATTATAACATTATTGGCGTTCATCAAAAAACCTATGGATTGGAAGATATCTATCAAAAATATTTTGAAAACCAACACTTAAACGTATAACAACAATTATGGCAATATCTTATACTGATTTCTCATTTAGTAAATCTTTAAACAAGAGTGTTCCAATTTGGGCCATGGTTAGAAAGGAGATTTCTGATCACATTAGAAGTTGGCAGTTCATTATTTTACTAATGATTATTGTTTTTACATTCTTTGCGTCTATGTATGTCGCAATAAGCAATTTAAATTCGGCCATTTCTAATACTAAAGACCCCGATCATTTATTGATATATCTTAAACTATTAACCATAACCGATGGTAGCTTGCCTCCCTTCCATGTATTTATTAGTTTTTTAGGGCCATTATTAGGCATAAGCCTCGGATTTAATGCTATCAATTCAGAACAACAAAACGGAACACTAATTAGAGTAATGGCTCAACCCATATACAGAGACAACCTATTACTATCCAAGTTTATTAGTGTCACTATTCTTATAAGTACTATGTTTTTAACCCTATCTCTTCTCATGATTGGTGGAGGTTTACTTATAACAGGTGTACCCATAGAATTTGAAGAAGTAGTAAGAATACTTAGTTACATTATTATATGTGTTTTTTATGTTGAATTCTGGTTTAGTCTATCTATTATATTTTCAATTAGATTTAAACAAGCCGCTACAGCAGCAATAGCAGCAATAGGTCTTTGGTTATTTTTTACGATATTCTACAATATGATCATTAATGTGATTGCTAAAGTGATAGTTCCAAAATCAAATATATTTTCGTCTGGTCCATATTCTTGGATTGAAATGTTGTTTCATATGGCACCGAATCAATTATATACCGATGCAACAACCACGCTTTTAATGCCCAAAGTTAGAAGTCTTGGCCCTATGAGCATGGAGCAAATGGCTGGAGCAATTCCTAATTCATTACCAATTCGAGACAGTCTTTTAATTGTTTGGCCTCAAGTTAGTGGCTTAATATCTGTAACAATTGCTTGTTTTGCCTTGGCCTATTATTTCTTTATGAGAAAAGAGATAAAATGTTAGTTGTATCTACTCAGGAAACCTTTTACTAAACCTCTATGGACTAAAAGGCCATATATTTTTTACACGAGGGACTAAAGTCCCTCTTTTCTTAATATAATAAAAATATAGAATTTAGCTTTTAAAAACATTATGTGAGTTAGTCTAAACTTGACCTGACAGTTCGAAAAACTAACTTTACGAAAACCTTTTTGTTAACATTTTGACATATCTCGTAAAGTGATGTTATGAAATTTAAAGGCTGTACTCCTAACTTGAAACTGAGTAATAAGCCTTTATAAATAAAGTAGCTTTGATATAAAACTCTTTATCATGTTTAATTTAAAAGTAAAAAAAACTTACAATACAAAGACTTATCTATATTATTACTTACCGATACAGAAATTAGTAAAGATATTACCAAGCAATTCATCGTTTGTAACTTGACCTGTAATTTCGCCAAAATAATATAAAGCCTGACGAATATCTATAGCTAATAAATCGCCCGACAATCCAGAATCTAAACCGTAGCGTACTTTTTCAATCTCTTCCAAGGCTTTTAATAACGAATCGTAATGTCTTGTATTTGTTACAATAGTGTCATTATTACGAAGTGCACCTGTATTTACAAAACTCAGTAATTTATCTTTTAAATCTTCTACCCCTAACCCTGTTTTTGCCGATAATAAATGTAGATCTAAAATCTGAGTTTGAATATTTTCTATTTCGATTTCAGATAGTTTGTCAATCTTATTTGCAATAATGACAATAGGTTTTTGAGGGTATTTATTTTTAATTTTTTCAATTTCAATTTTGAAAGACTTAATAAAGCTCTCCTCTTTCAAATTGGTACTATCTGCCAAGAACACCACAACCTGAGCTTGCTCAATCTTCTCGAATGTTTTTTTTATACCAATACTCTCCACCACATCTTTCGTTTCACGAATACCAGCGGTATCAATAAACCTGAAGCCTATTCCTCCTATTGAAATTTCGTCTTCAATGGTATCGCGAGTTGTTCCTGCTATATCTGAAACAATAGCGCGCTCTTCATTTAAAAGCGCATTTAATAAAGTCGATTTACCAACATTTGGCTCTCCAACAATAGCTACAGGAATTCCATTTTTAATCACGTTACCCACCGCAAATGAATCGATCAAGCGTTTTAACACCACACTTATGCGATTGACTAAATCTTTAAACTGAGATCTATCGGCAAACTCGACATCTTCTTCAGCAAAATCTAGTTCTAATTCTATTAAGGATGCGAAGTTTAATAATTCTTCACGTAGTTTAGCTATTTCAGATGAAAACCCACCACGCATTTGTTGCATCGCGATTTGATGTGATGCTTCATTATCGCTGGCAATTAAATCGGCTACGGCTTCCGCCTGACTTAAATCTAATTTTCCATTTAAAAACGCACGAAGCGTAAATTCACCCGGCTTTGCAGTTCTACATCCTTTTCTTAGAAACAACTGAATAATTTCCTGTTGAATATAATTAGAACCATGACAAGATACCTCTACAACATCTTCTCCTGTGTAGGAATTCGGGTTTTTAAATACCGAAACCAAAACTTCATCAATGGTTTTTGGTCCATCAACAATATGACCTAAATGAATGGTGTGCGTTTTCTGTTTGGTAAGTGATTTATTATTCACTACCGACTTAAAACAACTATCGGCAATCGTAATAGCATCATTACCAGACAAACGAATAACAGCAATTGCTCCTGCTCCCGAAGGAGTGGCTAAAGCTACAATAGTATCTTGATTAATCATGTTGCAAAAATAAGGATTTTAAACTATGAAAATACCTTAGTCTCCATAATTAAACTCTGTGAATAAAATAGCATATGTATTAATTTTACGCTTTAAGTACCAATTAACTCCTCGTATTTTATTACAAAAATTAATAATCCTTAATGTAATAATCATATCTTCATTTTCACACAATTACAAATAATTGATTTTTTATCATAAAACCATAAACACTTGCATGTCATTATATTATATTTACCAACTATTTTAACCTAACAACCAAACCATATGACCACAAGTAAAAGTCCATACTATAAAATGGTTAGGCACCATTTAAAATTAGACATTTGTGAATTGTTTATTTTTAAAAATTTCGTAATAGTAGAATTTAAAGAAGGAATATGCATTGGTTACCCTGATTTTTGGGAGGCGCAAGAATTAATTAAAAAATACTTTGGAAATCGTCAATTTGGCTTTATTACAAACAGAATTAATTCATACGCTATTGAAGTTACAGATGCTAGAATTTTTAATGAAACTTTTAAAAATTTAAAAGTGTTTGCTACTGTAACTTATAATGGAACAACAAGGAAAATAGCTGAATTAGAAAATCATTTTTTTAATATTAAAAGAACCTTTTTTACAAATTTAACAGATGCCATTATTTTTGTAAAGTATCACCTGGATTAAATAGTTCAAACCAAACTACTTAATACCTGTCTAACTATTTTTTCTCTTTTTATCGTTTAATAAAGGATAAAAAAGATAGCATTGAAACCCCTATTAACTATAATGCGAACTTGGGTTATAAATACCAAGTAATTCCAACGATTACCTTAGCATTGGTTTAAAGGGTTCCAAAACTATGAGTTCATTAAAAGAACGTAAAAGCTTAAAAATTATTTATTCTAACCTATTTTCAACTAATTAATCAATGAGTTTATGATATTGGAAAATATTTTAAACTAAATAAATGCCGTCTGGTTTAATCTCAATTTTCTTGTCTTTATATAAAGCACCTACTGCTTTTTTAAAGTTCTTTTTACTCATTTGAAGCAGGTCTTTAATATCTTCAGGATTCGATTTATCGGTTAAGTCTAAATAACCACCATTATCTTCTAACTCCTTTAAAATACGTTCGGCATTCGGCTCAATATTTCTATAGCCAATTTGCCCTAATGCGATATCTAATTTATTACCAGGACGAATCTTCTTAACTATACCCTTTAACTTATCGCCTACACTTAATTCAGTAAAAATTTGATCGTTATAAATTAAACCTGTATGCTTTTTATTTACGATGACATTCATACCAATTTCAGAAGGATGTGATACAATCAAATCGACTTCATCAAACTGTTTAACGGTTAGATCTTTATTACTTAAAAAACGGTTGGTTTTACTTGAAGCTACTAAGCGCTCTGTTTTTTCGTCCATATAACAATGTACCAAATACCACCCTTTCGGCTTCATTTTAAAGGCTTGTTCTTTAAACGGACAAAACAATTCTTTAACCAAGCCCCAGTCTAAAAAAGCTCCAAAATCGTTTACCTGACTGCATCGCAACAATGCGAATTCACCTAATTTAATATAAGGCATATCGGTAGTAGCTACCGCACGTTCTTCGTTGTCTAAATACACAAAAACATCTAGCTTATCCCAAATTTTAAAGGTTTCTGGAACATATCTATTTGGTAGTAAAACCTCGTTATTTTCTTCATCTACTAAATAAACACCATGATCGGTTTCGCGTAGAATTTCTAATGTATTAACTTGCCCTATATTTATCATACTGCAAAGGTAATAATATTAGCACGAGTTTTTTAATTGTTATCACAATAAATACAAGGCATAAAAAAAGCGTTGCTGTACAAAAAAACAACGCTTTTCTATATAATTAAGTGTATTCTAATAAGCGGACTCTTTACCGAAGTGCTTAGTTAACAAATAATAAACTACAGCTCTGTATTTATTGCGGTTAGACTTACCGTATTGCTCCATTACCGCTTCAATACCAGCATCTAAAGCAGGGCCGTCTGCCAAACCTAACTTCTTTATTAAAAAATTATTTTTAACGGTGTCTAATTCTGATTGATCAGAACCTGAAACTGTTGCTGAATCGGCATTGTATATTGAAGGGCCACAACCAATAGTTACTTTAGTTAATAAATCCATATCTGCGTCAACACCACATTTTTCTTTTAAATCGGCAGCATATTTCGCAATAAGCTCATCTCTTTTACTCATAATAATGTCTTTTATAAATTAATAAAATTAGTAGTTTTAAATATACTTAATTTTATGACACTGTAAAAGTGAAATAGTCACATATAACACAGATTTCACATACGTCAATTAACAAAACGCGAGGAAATCTATAAAATACCGTTACTTTAAAAATTCGAAATAGTTTAAAAGAATTTTGTCGTTCACCTGCTTAGGCGTAAAAACTTCCAACAATTTTGGTCTTTCACTTTTTTCGTAAAAGCCTTCTAAAGCATATTCTAAAGAGGTCTCTTCCTTAGCCGTTATATATTCGAAGCCATACATCTCACTTAAGTGTTTAGCTGTTAAATTATGATTGGTTTCAAAATAGGTATCGAAGTTTTCTGTATCCTTATGTCCTGGAAGAATTCTAAAAATACCACCTCCTGTATTATTGACTACAATAATTCTAAAATTAGCAGGGATATAGTTATTCCAAAGTGCGTTACTATCGTAGAAGAAACTTAAATCACCAGTAATAAATGTCGTTTGCTTTTCGTTTGCAACGGCACAGCCAATCGCGGTAGATGTGCTGCCATCTATACCACTGGTGCCTCGATTGCAATACACTTCCAGTGTTTTATTTAAAGTAAACAACTGAGCATAGCGGATAGCCGAACTGTTTCCTATTTGCAATACTGTATGGTTAGGAATGGCTTGAAATAAAAAGTCAAACACCTTAAAATCGCTAAACGGAATCTGTTCTATATACTGCTGATGCTTTTCTAATCGATGCTTTCTCACCTTCATCCAATCTGAATGATAATGACTCTTTACATAATGCGTAAGTTTAGGTAAAAAGGTTTCAAAAAATTGATTTGGCGTGACTTCCAGATGATTACTCAAACAAAAAAAGGTGTCGTTTGCATCTTTTTTTCCTATGTGCCAATGCTCTCTGGGCTGGTATTTCCGTAAAAAGGCTTTAATTTTTTTAGAGACAATGAGTCCGCCAAACGTTACCAGAATATCAGGTTGCAAATCCTTTTCTTCTTCCTCTGTTAACGGTGCAATCATTTGATCGATACTTGGAAAAAAACTATCGTGGTTTAAATTCGACGTCGTTTCTGTAAAAACAATAACGCTATCATCTTCAGCCAACTCATCAAGCCATTTTCTTTCTATTGCATTCGGCTGATTAACCCCTACCAACACCATCTTTTTCGTGGCTGCATTCCAATCTTCCAAACACTCCTGCAAGGTATAGGTTTCAATTGTTTTTTGCTTAACAGAAAACTCCGTAACTTTAGGTGATATGCTTAATTTATCTACCGTTTGGTATAAGGGTTCATCAAATGGAATATTAATATGAACTGGACCTTGTTTTATGATGGAATGATGTATTGCGGTTTGAATTTCCTCTTCGTTATAAGACTGAATATCCTTTTGAAGCCCTAAAAAACGTTCTAATCGATCTTCAATATTTTTAAAAATCGGTAAATCTTCATTTCCCGGAAGGTTGTTTTCATCCTTTAAATCTAACTTCAAATTCGCAGAGTACAGAATATGATTATCAAAAACATTTTTCTGATTAATCGTTTGCCCATCCCCAATACCTATTAAATGCTTTGGTCGGTCTGCAGATAAAACCACTAAAGGAATATCGCTATAAAACGCTTCCGCTACAGCCGGATAATAATTCAGCAAAGCACTCCCCGAAGTACAAACTACTGCTGTAGGAGCTTTAACTTGTTGCGCAATACCTAATGCAAAAAATGCCGCACAACGCTCATCAACAATACTATAACATGTAAAATACGGATTGTTCGAAAAACCAAGTGTTAATGGTGCATTTCTACTGCCCGGAGATATTATAATATGTTGAATGCCTTTAGCCTTACACAGCTCTATAACAGTTTGAGCAAGAGGGATATTTGGGTACATCATAGCTTTTTAATGAATGTGTAAAAGTAATAATAGCGAAGCAAATACCCTAATTAGAGTACATTTTTCATCACCTTCGATTTCGATACGGTTTCCTCCCATTCGCTTTCGGAATGAGAATGTGCTGTTATTCCGCCACCAACATAGATGATTGCTGTATGATTCTTAATTTGCATGCAACGTAAATTCACATACAATTGTGTACTTTTTTTAGGCATGGCATAGGCTCTGTTTTCTATATTTCTCGCCCCAGATCGCGGTTTTGCAACCGTTTCCATATTTAACTCTCCTAAAAAACCGGTGTAAAATTCTCGATTATAGTTTTCATGTTCTAAAATGAAATCTTTTGAAGCCTGCTTGGGCAACCCGCATACCGCTGGTGTGGGATGTATTATGGAAATAACCTCTTTCAAAGATGAATTAGCTACCAATCGTGCGGATATTAAAGTGCGTAAATGCACCAGGTTTCCAGCCTTTACCGTTTCGGTTTCTGAAACTCTTAAGTAATCGACCGAAGGTTTAATACTATCTATTATAAAATCGGTTACAAACTGCTGTTCTTCTTTTTCCTTTTCTTGCCAGGTTACATCAAGTGTTCCATTGTATTCCTGCGTTCCTGCTAAAGACATGATAGAAAACTGCGGACCTTCAATTTTTATTAAAGTTTCCGGAGTTGCACCTAACCATAATCCGACTTTAGGATGATACAAGCAATACACAAAAGCTAACGAATAATGATTCAGAAGGTTTTTAAAAATCTCGATCGGATTGCTCCCTTTGACTTCAACTTCTTCCTGTCTCGACAATACCACTTTTTGAAATTCCGACGCTTGAATGGCTTTAACACCTTTATTAACCAGATTTATATGAAACGCTTTTTGTTCATTATTTACAACCGATAAGGGTTTTCCATGTAACTGAACAGGAATCACTTCGTAATCTGAACATACAATTCTTGAAGCTTGTTCTGAAGGTAACAAAACAGCATCCTGAGCATCATCAAAAGGCGCAAAAACAAAGCCCTTTTCGGTAAATTCTTTAGTAATATGTAAGCAGTCATCCTCTTGTAAAAGTGCAGAAATAGACGATTCACCCGGTTTCCTGTAAACTACAAAAGGTAACGTATTCTTGTATTGGGTTTCAATACAGGTAAAAAAATCAAATAAGGTCATTAACTATCGTTGTTTTGGTAACGAAATGGTAGACAATTTACAAACCGAAATCAGGTTATTCGCTTCATCGGTTACCTTGATATCTAAAAGCTGTGTGGTTCTTCCTTTATGAACAAATGTTGCTTTTGCATAAACAAAGCCTTCTCGAATACTCTTAACATGATTTGCCGAAATTTCTATACCTCGAACAAAAAACTGTTCGGTATCTATAAAAATATGCGATGCAAAACTCCCTACGCTTTCAGCTAAAGCTGCTGTTGCTCCACCATGCAACACGCCATCTGGCTGATGTACTCTGGAGTTTACTGGCATACGTGCTACTAAAAAATCATCGCCATAATCAATCACTTCGATTTCCAGAGTTTCCATTAAAGTATTTTTACACATGGCATTGGCTTGAGCCAGCACTTTTTCTTTAGATAATGGCATTTATATTGTATTTTTATTAGCGCAGGTAAAAATACAAAATGCCTAAGGAAAGCTATTAAAAATTAACCTTTAATTAAAAAATTCAAGGCTAAGAAGAATTATGAAAGCACCTACTTTGGAAAACCACCGGGTAAAGCTTAGTTTACTCGATTTAAGTAATTACAAACACCTTATTGAAATTGCGCAGCAACCTAACCTTGTTAAATATTCTCCTAGTAAAATTGACACCCCTGAAGATTTAAAAGACTATGTAAAAACAGCTGTAGATGCCTATTACCATAAAACCGCATTACCATTTATTATTTTCGACAAACAAGACAACTCTTATGCAGGAAGTACCCGTTTCGGACTAATAAACTGGCAAAATAAACTGTTACACATTGGCTGAACGTGGATTGGAAATGAATTTCAAGGAAGCGGACTCAATACACATATGAAATTTTTAATGCTGGAATATGCTTTTGAAACTTTGAATTTTGATAAGGTCTGTTTTACAATTGATGAACGCAACATAAAATCCAGAAAAGCTGTAGAAAAATTAGGAGCGACATTAGCAGGTATTTTACGAAAAGATGTTTTAATGCTCGACGGGTTTAAACGCAGTTCTTACTATTACGGTATTTTAAAAGAAGAATGGCCTGAAATAAATCAGCTATAATGGCCCAACTTTAAACGCTGCCCTAAACCAATAAACATAGAGAACAACATTAAAAACAGCAAACACATTAAAAAACTGTTAATTAAGGTTTGTTGCCAACCAATTTCCAAAACATTGATGAATGGATACGGGTAAAATCCTGAAAAAGTTCCTCGTATTAAAATATAAACTAAATACACCAAAGGATAAATTAACCACTTAGGAATTAATAGCCACATTACATGCTTGGCGCCATCATACAATAACCAATACAATACAGTTAAAACAGGTATGATACTATGCAATAACTCATCAATAACAATCTGGAAGCCTTCTGGAGACCAAACCGGTCGTAATAACACCTGATATACGACACAAACTACAGTTATATACACAGCAATCGGCGTTAACCACGTGTGATAATCTACTTTTTCTACTTTTAAGGTCTTCGCTGTAAAAAAAAGTGCAACCATAGTGTTTGTTAAAATAGTAAAATAACTAAAAAACCGAACAATAGTTTCAGCTGAAGACATTGTCTTGTTCATCAGCATCAAAACAAATTGCATGATTACTGCAAACCAGGCTAATATAGCAATACTGCAAGCCAACCGTGTTTTCATAATAGATTAAAAATAAATGTTATTTACAATCTGTTTTTACCATTGGGGTTTTAGAAGTAAATTCAATACTATCTCTAAATTTAAAAGCTGTTCCTGTTTCATCTAAAGCACCAAAACCTTCAATTAAAGTGTCTTGCTTGACTAAAAAAGCAACCTCACGAACACTTTCTATGCCTTCAGAAATAAATGAAAAAGTTCCCAATAGTTTATCGCGATATAACCGTCCTCTAAAGTTTCCTATGTTTTCATCTTTTTCATGGTAACTATACTTTAAACGCCCATAAACCTCATGACTCACATCGGTTACCTGAAACAACAAAGCATTACCATTATTGTTATAAGCATAGCAACCTGTTTCTAAATGTGTCGTGTAGTAACCACAGCCCTCAAGTTTATGCATATTTTCTTCTCCTGTGTACTTATAATCTATTGTTACCGAATAAGGAAATACCTCTCCAGACATGGCATTTGTACAGTTATTTTTAGAAATCTGAACTGTTAAAACCACGGCTTCTGTGACTACCCGATAACGCTTTAGATTAGCATCCATGGCACGAACCGGCTCCACATGAGGCGTAATGATGGTATCGCTCATCGTTTTTAATTCTATTTTGTTGTCTGCGATATCCATTCCCCAAAATGGTTCGGTTCCTGAGGCTTTAAAATATGTTCCTAGCAATACTTCTGAAGACGGTATTTCTGCAGTCTCTATATCCAAATTTTCACCAGATTCAGCTTCTACAACTTCTGAAGTTTTAGCATTCTGATTTTTACAAGCAATAAAAAATACACTAATCAACGCTATGGAAAATATTAGCCCACGCATAACTTATGGTGTTACTTTTTTAAAACGCATCATAGAAAGATTACCCATCATTAAGTTCAATTTTCCATCGGCATCGAAACTATAGGCATCAATTTTTTTCATCGTTTTTAAAAATACAGCTTCACCTCCACCCTCACAAAACATTAAAGTGGTTGGCCCTGGTTCTCCAAACGACATTTTAAGACCTTCTAAAGTATACCCTGCCGAATACCCGTTACAACCATTGTTCCCAAAAACCTTTCCTTCATCTTTGTTAAATGTTATGTGCGGTTTTTTATTTGGATAAAGGGCTTCAAAAGCTATTCGAGGTCCGGTAACGTATTCCAATTCCCATTGGGTGTTGAACAAAGCCTCAGACGTTGACTGTGTGGTTTTGCAAGAAAACATGAATAAAAGACAAGCAAAACAAAGTGAAAGGTGTTTCATGAGAAGTTATTTTAAGTACGTTCCTTACGAAGTTAATATATTAAAATCTGAAAATCAAACGCTTTAACGTATCTCGGAGCCTTTTTACAAAAAAATACGGTGCATCCGAAAAGCTATTCAAATGCACCGAAATTTTTAAAATATAACTTCTGAAATTTTAATACCCACCACGAATATGTTCATGTACTTTTTCCTTATACAATTGCGTTAAGGCCTGATGCACTTCTGGAGGTAATGCTTTAATATCTGAAACCGCTGCATTACCAAAAACCTGCTGTTTAGAACTTGCCCCAGGTATAATGGTACTAACAGCCTCGTGATCTAAAATCCAACGTAAGGCTAATTGCACCATAGTTAAATCATCTGGTAGGATATTGTTTTTAATAGCGTCAATAAACTCCAGTCCTTTCTCAAAAGGCAAGCCAGCAAAGGTTTCACCAACGTTAAATGCTTGTCCGTCACGGTTAAAATTTCTGTGATCATCTTCAGCAAAATTGGTAGTTGTACTAAATTTACCCGTAAGCAAACCACTTGCCAAAGGTAATCGAACAATAATGCCAACACCTTTATCCTGAGCTTGTGGTAATAATTCGTTCACTAATTTCTGACGGAAAATATTGAAAATCACCTGAAGCGATAACAAACCATCCTGCTCTAAACAGATTAAGCCTTCTTCAACCGTTTCTACGCTGGCACCAAAATGTTTAATTAATCCTTCCTGCTGTAAATCTCGCAACCAGCCAAAAACTTCTCCATCTTTCAAATACTGAGTTGGTATACAGTGTAATTGTAAAAGATCTAAACTATCAACACCTAATCGATCTAACGAACCTTCTACCGTTTGACGTAAAATATCTTTGGTATATTTGTCAGGATAAGCATTCCCGGCACGTCCAAATTTAGTAGCAACTCGAACAGGAGTTTCACAAGTTTTTAAAAACTCCCCAATTAAAGCTTCGCTCTTTCCGTTACCGTATACATCCGCAGTATCGAAAAAGGTAATACCATTGTTTACTGCTTCTTCTAAAATTTCAAATGCCTTTTCTTTTGACAAATCTTGTCCCCAATCGGCTCCCAATTGCCAACATCCCAGTCCGACTTCACTAACCTGAAAACCGTTTCGTCCTAAATTTCTATGTTTCATTTTATTTTCTTTCATCGTTTAAACAAACATAGTTAAAATAATTCATTAGGAAATAAGAAGGCTACTCGATTAATCGCTTGACAATTGAAGAAACTGGCAAAATTTCGGTGGTATGTTTTATACTTGGGCCTGCAACCCAAACTGTTTTATACGTGGCTTTGGTAGCTGCATTTTTAGTAGCATTCATTCCTATGGAAAAACGAATCATTTTCACCCACTTTTTCAGTCTTTTATGTCGATTTAAAACCGATTCTAACCAGGTCGTCTTCGTTCCTATTTTTTTAACATAAGGCGTATTAATTACCGTACATGGTGTTCCGGAAATACGTTCAGTCATGACAATATCATCGGCACCATAATCTACACATGCCTGTTTATATTCATAAGTGACATTAGCTTCTACTGAAGCAATAAACGGGCTTCCAACCGACACGCCTGCTGCACCATAATTCAGTATCTTATCCACATCAGCTTTACATCCTACCCCTCCAGCTGAAATCACAGGGATTTTACATTGGGCTGTTAACAAATTTATAAGTTCTTCAGGTGATAAATCGCCACGATGTCCTCCCGCTTCATTATTAACAGCAATAACAGCATCGGCACCCAAAGCTTCTACTTTTTTTGCATATTTTAAATCTACCACATCACAGAACACTTTTATTCCTGCTTTGTGCGCTTCGTTAATGGTTTCTTCTGGGCTGCCCAAAGAGGTAATAATAAAATCACATCCCTCTTCACAAAGAATTCGTAATTGTTCTTTAAATTTGATATTCGATTTATTAACGATTAAATTAAAACCGAAAGAACCTCCTTTTGGTTTGGCTGCTTTCAACTCCTGAATAGCTAATTTTAATTCCTCCAGTGTTCTATAATTTAATGCTGGAATACACCCTGCTATACCTTCAGCCATGGCAGCCTTAACCATTGCTGTATTGGACACCAGAAACATAGGTGCCTGAATAATGGGGTGTTTTATATCGAGAAGTTCGGTAAGTTTAGTTGACATCTTAAAACGAATTTCAACAAATATACCAAATATTATGCATGCATAACACTTAAAAGATTCTGAATATTAAAATTGATAATACCCACATTTTAGATAAGCACCTTCTTCAAAAGCAACGGGATGATCGATATCGTGATAGGTTTTTAGCTTTATAGTATACGAACGCTTTACCGAACTTAATACCTGTTGATTGATATCAAAAAAGGCTTGGGCAGTAACTCGTGATGAACAAGATGCCAATACCAATAATCCTTTTTTAGCCGTTAGTTTCTCACCTAATTCTGCTAACTGCGCATATTTTTTCTTTGCTAATTCAATTTCTGATGCTTGTTTAGCAAAACTAGGAGGATCGATAACTACCACATCAAAAGTGACTTTATTATCAATAAGTCTCTGTAACTCTTCAAAAGCATCACCGGCAATGATGTTGTGTTCTCCTGAATAGTCGTTTAATTTCCCGTTTTCAACTGCAATTTCCAAAGCCTGTTTACTAATATCCAAACTCGTCACAGACTTCGCGCCATTATACAAAGCATGCACCGAAAATCCACCAGCATAACTAAAAACATCCAGTACGGTTTTGCCCTTACTCCACTCACCTACCTGCTTTCTATTGGCACGATGATCTAAAAAATAACCGGTTTTGTGACCTTTAATAACGTTTGCTGAAAACTTAACGTGGTGCTCCACAAACTCCACAACTTCATTTTCCAGTGTTCCAAAAACCACTTCGCCATTCATCAGATTATGCATATTGGACTGTTCCAAACTACGACTTAATCGTACCACTACAGTTTTAGCTTCTGACACTTGCTGTAAACTCGGCACAATACTCTCGAGATAAGGCAACCAGATTTCAGAATAGATTTTAACGACTAAAACAGTATCATAAACATCGGCAATTAAACCGGGGAAACCATCGTTTTCACCAAATAGCAAACGGTAGCTATTAGTATTGGTTTGAAGTAACTTATAACGCTTAGCGAAAGCTCCTTCAATTTTATTATGAAAAAATGCTTGGTTAATTTCTTCTTTTTCAAAACCATGATGCAACATCTTGATTCTTATAGGCGAATTAGCATCATACAATCCCAAACCAATCACCTTATTTTTATTCTTCCCAAAAATAATAGCCAAATCTCCTGACTTGGCATTATCCTTTATCTTAATAATATTATTAGAAAACACCCACGGATGCCCTTTCATAACAAACTGTTCGCCTTTAGCATTTAATTTCACTGCCAATCTATTGGGTTCGTATGTTGATTTTAGTTTTTCTGAAAAGTCCATGAATACATCAAGTTTTAGACCCCAAAAGTATCTTATTTAAAACGCTTATTAAAACAATTCTAATCAAAAAAATAGGGTTAATAAATTAAAAATGCTTAAATTTATACATCCTGAGGCCTTAGCTCCTCCTTAATAATCTTTATTAGCATTAATTGTTTCCTAGCATGGCCAAAGAAAATAAAGATTACATCATCCCTATTTTGAAAGAAAATCCTTTATTTAAAGAGATTTCAGAGGAAGAGATACATACTTTTCTTAAAATTTCATCTGTAAAAAAATGGCCCAAGAATACCTGTTTATTTGATGGGGACAGTACGCTTTATAATTTTTATATCATCATAGCCGGAAAACTAAAACTCTATTACTATAACAAATCTAAAGACCGAAAAATTACGCTTTTTTTATTAGTTAAACACGATGTTTTTGACGTTTCCCGATTATTAAACTTTTCGCGACATAAAGTGTATTACGAAACGTTAAGCAATGCCGATATTTTGACTACCAATTCGCTTTTATTAGAACGTTGGATGCTAGACAATCCTAAATTTTACAAATCTTTACTTCATTATACACTTGCAAAACTCAAAGATCTAGAAGAATATGCAACCAGTGCCTCAATAGATGATACCTCTACCAAACTTGCTAGGCTATTAATTAATAACATGAATACATCTTCTAAACAAATAGAAAAAATTAACGATTTACCGCATAAAGAGTTAGCACAGCTTATAGGCACTACTCGAGCTGTATTAAATCGGCAAATACAGATTTTTAAAAAAGAAGGCATTATTGATATTAAGAACAAAAACATAGAAATTAAGAACATGTCTTTGTTATTAGACAAGCTCAATAACTCCTAATTTTCAAAATGTTAAAACTTTATTAAAACTTACAAAAGTGCTACTCAGGTAGCATAAGCCGCTCTATAAACCGGTTAATTTTATAAAACAAAATTTTTCTCCCTGAATAATAGTAATAGCAAACTGTTTAATTAAAATCTATTATCATGAAAAATTTTTTATTGGCTATAATACTATTAGGATTTGTCAACCTAAGTTATTCACAAATTGAGGACGAGCGTCATCCTCTTTATTTGACTATTGACGGTGAATTATATCTCAAAACTTCCCCTGAAACAATGGAAAAAGAAATAAACGTTCATAAAATATTACGAGAAAGAGAACCTAATTTTTCTCGATCTAACAAGAATGCAAGTTTTGAAGAAAATCTTAGAGTTATCTTAAGTGACAATTTCATGATTAATGATAATTACATTTTTGAATCTGTAAAAGAAAAAGCATCTTCTCCTAAAACCACAAAAAATCATTTAAATGATGCTTATCATGATGCTGTTTCGTTATCGTCAGATTGTGACCGTATTAGTTCTTTAGAGACCCTTGTTGCTAATTATGATGTTACAAAACAAAGTTTTTATGACGAAAAATTAACAACTTATAAAATTGATTTTAAAGAAGGCGATAAAAAAGACGGGGTGATTACAGCTGTTTTTGACACTGATGGTAATTTAGTTAAATCTTTAGAACGCTTTAAAAATATTAGACTTCCTCGTGTAGTTTTAGATGCTATTAACGATGTATATCCCGGAGCTATTATCAAAACAAATACTTATGTTGTTTCATACAATGAAAATTCAGGAACAAACAAAATTTATAAAGTAAAAATTGATGCTAACGGAAATACAAAATCTTTGAAAGTCGATAGTAATGGTAAGTTTATTTAATTTCATTTTTAAATTAGTCAAGTAAAAGCACAATCGAAATTTTAGGTTGTGCTTTTATTCTTTTGAGGTTTAATTAATCTTATTCAATAAAGCCTGAAATCGAGGTTCATTCATTAAAGGTTTAAACTTAACATCCTGCTTCAAACCCCAAAAGAACAAACCTTGACCTCCCACTTCAAAATCTTTTTCTAACCAATCTAAGGTATTCTTTATATCACCTAAACCCATGTAAATAGTGGCAATCATAAATGGAGGCACATAGACCATTTTTTTCTTATTAAGCTGAAATTCAAGTATTTCTCGAGCCTTTTCTTGTTCTCCAATCATGCCATAACAATACCCAAGCATCCAGTTGGTATTGGAGGCAACACTTCGGGAAGTAAAAAGCTCTATAGCTTCCTCATATTTTCCTAAACCAGATAAATTGGAGGCTTTCATCCAGACTAACATATTGTTGCCCGGAAATGACTTTAAATATTCATCCATTTTATCTACTCCCTTTTGAAATTCCCCCAAGTAATAATATGCCTGTGCCATATCTCCAATATACTTTGTAGATAAAGGATCAAGTTTTATCACTTTATTAAAATGCTCTTCCATAAGCTTTACATTACCCTCGAAAGTATAAATCCATGCCAGTTTATCATAAGCTATAACATAACTCGGGTTAATTTCGATGGCCTTTTTCAGATAAAGCATTGCTGTTTCCTTTTGATATTTGTAATAGCTTATAGAACCTAAAGCTCCAAAAGTGGCGCCGTCATTCGAATTAATTGCTAAGGCTTTTAATGCTGGTATTGAAGCCTGAGCCAACATTTCTTTCGGCGCTTCTCTTCCCCAGAAAATATATTCCAAATAGGTTTCCGCAAGCCCTACATAAGCTCTGCAAAAATTAGGATCTAATTCCGTTGCACGTTTAAATAATAGCTCAGCCTTTTTAAGTTCTTCAACTTTACCTCCTCCTCTATGTAAAAAGGCCTGACCTTCTTTAAAAACACTATAAGCCTCAGGATTGTTAGTTGGCAAATTGTTCAACCGAGATTCTTCAGTTTCGCTCAAACGAATCTTAAGGGCATTTGCTATGTCCTTTGATACATCGGTTTGAAGTTTAAAAATCTGCACCAAAGTATTATCATAATTGTTAGCCCATAAATTCTTATTGCTGGCTGCATCAACTAGATTTGCATTAATCCGCACCTGATTATCATTAACACGCACACTACCTTCTAAAATATAGTTTACATTTAGCTCCTTAGCTATTTGTCTTATGGACTTATTTGTGCCTTTATAATGCATGGCCGACGCTCTTGAAATCACCTGAAGATGCTGAATTTTTGACAAATGGGTTATAATATCTTCGGTCACCCCATCAGTGAATGTTTCAGAGCTTTCATCCTGATTCAGGCTATTAAATGGTAAGACAGCTATAGTTAAATCATTTAATTCATGACTACCTATATTTGCTGGCCTTGTTAGTAATAACGTTGCGATAAACGCCAAAAGTATAACTAACAAAACGGCGGCTTTCCGTTTAAAACTTTTAAACGATTTTCCTATACGTTCTTCGGTTTTTCCATGAATTTCTGATAAATGCGGTACAACAACACCTTCATTCGCAACTGCAAATACAGGCATGGTTTGATTTACATTTTTAAATTCAAAAACATCTAAATATTTCGTTTCAAACTCTGTTTGATTTCTTAAATCATCATTAATCTTATCTGAAATTAAAATACTTCCGGGAACGGCTAATGATTCTATCCTTGAAGCAATATTTACGGCATCTCCAATCACATCGGTTTCGGTTCTAATAATATCGCCTAAATGCAAGCCTATTCGTACCGGAATAACAGGGTCCTGCTGAAAACAGTGTTGCATTTTTATCGCGCAGTTGACTGCAGAAATAGAACTTTTAAAAACGCTTAAAGTGCCATCACCATAATACTGAATTAATTCTCCACCACATTCTGTTGTAGACCTATTAAAAATGTCTCGATGCTTTTGACGAATAAGCACAGCTTGCTTTTCATCCTTTTGCATTAAGGCTGTATACCCTTCAATATCGGTAAACATTATAGCAACAAGCTGTCTGGTTTGTGACATGTTATATCATTGAAAAAAGTTTCTTTTACTAATTTAAAACATTATCACCAAAAACAATGCATTTCACTTAATTACTTAATTTACAAGATCCTAAACGATATTTATTTATATTTATGGAAGTAATCACACCGATATGCCTGACATTTTTAATCATAATGTTTCTGAATTTCTCACAGGTGTTCCCTTTTTTACCGAAGTCTCCAGACCTTCGTTAGATAAACTTTGTAAAACCTCAAAAACCGAGACCTTCGGGAAAAACGAAAGCATTTTAAAAAAAGGAGACGTTGGCGATTCCATGTATGTTATTCTTGAAGGCCATGTTAAGGTACATGAAGGCAGCCATATTTATTGTTTTCTTAAAGCAGGTGAATGTTTTGGAGAATATGCCTTAATAGATGACCAAAGGCGATCGGCATCGGTGACGACGGTTGAAAAAACAAATGTCTTAATTATAGATCGTAAAAATTTTGTCAACTTAATCAAAACAGATACAGGTTTCGCCAATGGTATTTTATCTGTTTTAATAAAACGACATCGTGAACTGGACATTATTCAGGAGCGACTGGCAAGTTCTAAAAAGGATATTGAAATTGCACATTCTAAAATGAGCGGACTCATCAATGGCGCAATGGATGCCATTATTATGTTTAATCAGAATTTCAAAATCATTTTAACCAATCCCTCTGCAAACAAAATATTGGAAAATGATGACGTTTTACAACGCAACGTCCTGTTCTTTTTTGATGATGATAGCGCCGATTTTATTGAAACCCTAGTCAATAATGAAATACATACTAATACCATAAACCAGTATCTTCCCCAAATTATTAAAGTCATTGGTTCTAAAAATACAGAAACCTTAAACGAAGGTACTATTAGTAAATATGGTGTAGAGAATGACTCGTACTACACGTTAATTTTAAGAAATACCGAAGACCGTATACAGGCTGAAAATAAAATCAATCAACTTACCAATCAAACACAATACCTTGAAGAAGAAATAGAAGAACTTACCAGTGGCTATGGCATCATTGCCGAAGACCAAAGCATGAAAACAGCTTTAGGACTCATTCATCAGGTCGCAAAAACCAATGCTACGGTGCTTATTCAAGGGGAAACCGGAACAGGAAAAGAACTCGTTGCCAGAGCTATACACAAAGCAAGTGACCGCAGCGACAAACCGCTTATCAAAATCAACTGTGGAGCTATTCCGGTCAATCTCATAGAAAGTGAATTGTTTGGTCATGAAAAAGGGGCCTTTACCGGAGCCACATCTAGTAGAAAAGGCCGATTCTTATTAGCCGATAAGGGTACTATTTTTTTAGATGAAATTGGTGAAATGCCTCTGGAACTTCAACCGAAACTTTTACGCATCATTCAGGAAGGTGAATTCGATCCGGTAGGAAGCTCTGAAACCATTAAGGTTGATGTTCGTATTATTGCAGCTACACACCGAAATCTGAAAACTTTTGCCAAGGAAGGTAAATTTAGAGAAGATTTATATTACCGTCTTAATGTCTTTCCTATAGAAGTCCCTGCGCTTAGAGATCGTGGTGAAGATGTCTGTTTAATTGCTCAGGAAATGATTAAACAGTTTTCTAAAAAAATGGGCAAACCTGCAATAGCCTTATCTGAAACCGACAAAAGTCTATTGCAAAACTATAACTGGCCGGGAAATGTTCGTGAGCTTCAAAATTTAATTGAACGTGCCGTTATTGTATCAAAAGGCCATCTAAACCTACATAATGTTGTTCCAAACCAACTTCATGACGAAAGCATAATAAACAAACCAACGACAATACAGGATAAAATCTATACAGCCGAAGAATTATCTGCATTAGAAAAAAACAATATTCTTAAAGCACTCAAACAAACTAAATGGAAGATATCTGGCGCTAACGGCGCTGCTGCGCTTTTAAAAATTCCACCAACTACTCTGGCTTCAAAAATGAAAGCCTTTGGCATAGAACGCCCTATCTAAATTCACGAAATATCGTAAATACACTAACGAAATATCGTAAATATACGATTTTCAGTGAGTTAACTTCATGTCTTTAAAATATATAAAACACTGATTTACAGCAATATAAAAAGTCTGGCACGGCAAATGCATTTACTATGACAACGAATCAATTAATCAAATTAATCAATTAAATTTTAGAAAACATGATTACAACAGCAAATGTAAAAAACGGAGTAAACGTAGATCAATTAGTAGAAACTATTGGTGCAGTTCAACAAAATCCTGAATTAGCTAAATTCGAATTCAAAGCCAAAACCAACTGGATTGACGGCGGACATTGTGTAACCAGCATCAAAGAATATTATGGAGTAGGACAAGACATGACTCGCGACGAATCCTTTAACATGGAATGCGATCACCCAAATGTGTTATTAGGTAACGATACCGCTGCGACCCCACCAGAAGTTGTGTTACATGCTTTAGGTTCCTGTTTAACCGGAGCAATGGTTTACCATGCAGCAGCTCACGGCATTACCATTGAAGGTGCTGAATCTTCTTTAAAAGGTGGTGTGGATTTACACGGATTTCTGGGCTTAGATCCTGAAGTTAGAAAAGGTTTCGACGGTATCACTTTTACCTTAAAAGTAAAATCTGATGCTACAGCCGAACAGCTTGAAAACTTAGCGAAATTCTCTCCGGTATTCGACATGCTTACCAATCCAACGCCTGTTAAAATAGAAATTATAAAACAATAGGCCAACCAAAAAATGGCTACCAAAAACCAACTGGTGGCCATTTTTTTATCACTTAATTTTTAACCACAACATGAAAACTTTAAAATACAGCATCCTAAATGCCAACCAGGCCGTTGCAAATATCGCTTTCAAAACGAATGAAGTGATGCCTATCTATCCGATTACGCCTGCTTCGGAAATGAGTGAACTGGTGGAACAATGGGCTGCTGAACATAAAAGAAACTTTCAGGGCACAACTCCTAGTATTTATCAAATGCAAAGTGAGGCCGGTGTTGCCGGTGCCATGCATGGCGCTTTAATTACAGGGGCTTTATCATCAACATTTACAGCATCACAAGGGTTACTGCTTATGCTACCCAACTTATACAAAATAGCAGGAGAACTTACACCTAATGTTATTCATGTAGCGACCCGAAGTGTTGCGACACATGCCCTTTCTGTATTTGGTGATCACAGTGATGTGATGGCTGTTAGACAGTCTGGATACGCCATGTTAGCCAGTGCTTCTGTTCAGGAAGCTCAGGATTTTGCTCTTATAGCTCAAGTGGCTAGCTTGAAAAGCCGCATTCCTTTCATCCATTTTTTTGATGGATTCAGAACCTCTCACGAAATTTCAAAAATTGAAACCATTTCAGACGAAACTATTGAACAATTAATGCCTTTAAAAACAATTCAAAATCATCGTGAGCTTGCTTTAAATCCGAATAAACCAACCATTAAAGGCACTTCTCAAGGTGCTGATGTGTTTTTTCAAAGTCGAGAAGCCACCAACCCATTTTACAACGCCTGTCCTGAGCATGTTCAAAATGTCATGAATACTTTTGAAACCTTAACTGGAAGATCTTACCATCTATTCGATTATGTGGGACATCCAGAGGCCGAATTCATAATCATATCTATGGCTTCTTCTGTTGAAACCATTGAAAAAACAATTCTGCATTTAAACCAAAAAGGTGAAAAATTAGGATTAATTAAAGTACGCTTATATCGTCCGTTTAGCACCAAACACCTTATTAAAGTCTTACCAAAAACTTGCAAATCTGTAGCCGTTTTAGACCGAACCAAAGAACCCGGTTCTACCGGCGAACCCTTATATTTAGATGTATTACAAACACTAACTGAAGCTTATCAAACTAAAACAATCCCGCATTTACCTCAAATAGTTGGTGGTCGTTATGGCCTATCTTCAAAAGCATTTACGCCTACTATGGTGAAAACTATCTTTGAAAACATAAAACAACATCAACCTAAAAACCATTTTACAATAGGTATTGACGATGACATCACTTATTTAAATCTGGATTTAAAAGAACCGCTTTCGATTAATAAAGAATATCAAGCTGTATTTTATGAAACCAAACACAACACATTAGCTAAAAACTTTAAACAATTACTCGAAAGTTTAGCTGACAAAAAAGATGCTTTTATTCAAGGTTACATAGAATGTGACTACAAAAAATCAAATTCCCGAAGTGTTTCGCATTTACGTATAGACAATCACTTTATTAAAGCACCATACCTTATTGACAACGCGAATTTCATTGCTGCTGATGACATCCATTTTATCGAAAATGATAACGCTTTAGAAACCATAAAACCAGGAGGCACCGTTTTAGTAAACTCAGAACTTACAAACAATAATTTCTGGAATGCATTATCAAAAGCATCTCAAACTAAAATTATTGAAAAACGTATTGCATTACACATTTTCAATATTGAAACCATTAAACATTTAACCATCATTAATGTTCTTGATATTTCTGCTTTGCAGGCTTGTTTTTTAGCACTTACAAAGCAATGTTTAGACACTGATACGATTCAGATTATAAGACAACATATTTATAAAATTGACACCAATACCATAACATCAAATGATGAAATAAATCTATCTTTTACTGGAAGCTTACTAAACAAACTAATGTCTAATCAAGGGAATACAATTCCTGTGAGCATGCTTCCCGTTGATGGCACCTACCCAACAAACACCTCTCAATTCAATACCATTGAACCTTCTTCTTTTATCCCTGATTGGAATACAGAATTATGCACCCAATGTGGAGCTTGCAGTATGGCTTGTCCGCAAGGCGCACTGCGCATTAAAGTTTTTGATGAGGGCTTTCTAAATAAAGCTCCCAAACAGTTTAAAGCTGTCAAAACAACAGATCCTGAGTGGAATATCGACCTTTTGAATTATACCATACAAATCAACCCAAACCAATGTAACGGTTGCAACAACTGTGTTGATGCCTGTAGTTCAAAAGCTTTAACACTAACAGCCAAACAACAGAAAACAAATAAAACCCATTGGGATTATTTCAGAACGATTCCTGAATTCAATCGAACTAAAATTGACGCAAAAAAGGTAAGCCAACAACAACTACAGGAGCCTTTATTTAAATACGCCATGGGTGTTAAAGGTTGTGGTGAAGCTCCTTATTTAAAACTATTATCTCAACTCTATGGAGATCGATTATTAATAGCTAATGCTACAGGAGCAAGCTCTATTTTTGGAGGCGCACTACCAACAACACCCTGGAGTACAAATGAAAACGGGCAAGGGCCAGCATGGGCTAACTCTTTGTTTGAAGACAATGCCGAATTTGGTTTAGGTTATAAATTATCTATCGACCAACAGAAACAGCAAGCCCGACAACTTTTAAAACAACTGTCTCCTGAATTGCCTTTAAAATTGGTTTACGACATTTTAAACGCTAAACAAGACAATGAAAAGGAGATACAAGAACAACAATCACGCATAGAAATGCTTAAATTACTTATAAAGCACTCTGAAACTCCCAAACATCAAGCACTTTATACATTAGCAGACACATTGGTAAAAAAAAGCATCTGGATTGTTGGTGGTGATGGCTGGGCTTACGATATTGGTTATGGAGGTATCGATCATGTGCTGGCTTCTGGTAAGAATGTAAACATTTTGGTTTTGGATAACGAAGTGTATGACAATACTGGCGGACAAGCCTCAAAAGCAACACCGTTTGGAGCTGAAGCTAAATTCACTTTTAACGGCAATAAAAAACAGAAAAAAGACTTAGGTCGTATGGCTATGAACTACAACCATGTTTATGTTGCCTCCATTGCTATAGGTGCCAGTCAGGAACAGACACTGAGAGCCTTTAATGAAGCTGAAAGTTTCGATGGACCATCCATAATCATAGCCTATTGCCATAGTGAATCGCACGGTATCGACATGAGCAGACCAAGTCAATATCATAAGGCAGCAGTGCAATCCGGGCAATGGTTATTGTACAGACATGACCCCAGACGTATCAAATCCGGTCTAAACCCATTTCAATTGGACTCTAATGCTCCAAGCGTACATATAGAAGATTATTTAAAACAGGAACAACGGTTTTCTAAACTATTTCAAAACCATAGTAATACTCTAGAAAATCTAATTGAAGATTACCAAAATCATATCAACCAAAAATTTAAAACATATTTAAACATGGCATACTCTAATAATTTGACAAACAACAAAGTAACTTATATTAACAACTAACCTGTTTTTTTCGTAATTTTAAGTAAACCAATCAAATACGCCTCGATTATATAAACAGAAACAAACTTATATTCTCAGTTTATTTCTGTAACATTCCACACCTCTCCTACTTATTTTGCCTCTCACGACCTAGCTGCTTAACTGTTGTTTGTTTTAAACCCTAATAATGAATAACCAACCGACAAACATATTAAACAAGGTAGGCAAGCTTTTTATAGTCTGCTTTAGCGCGATTATTGTTTTAACGATCATTCTAGTACTTGTTATTTTCGATATCATCTCGCTGCATCCTACCAAACGATTACCTGATATATATTACATGAACTATGATGCAGCCGCATTAGATGATTCTGAAAACAATTCAATGATTAAATACGGCTATCAAATTTTTAACGAAACACCCAAGTATATTGGCCCTCATAATGGCAACCCAGATATGGTCTTCCAAGGCAACCGACTGGCTTGTAAAAACTGTCATCTTAACTCGGGGACGAAGCCATACTCTGTCCCGCTAATTGGCATCATTCAACGGTTTCCTCAATTCAGAGGTAGGGAAAATAAAATAGGAACTATTCAAGACCGAATAAACGGATGTATGGAACGTAGTATGAATGGTCATATGCTTCCGGCTGATAGTAAAGAAATGAAAGCCATTGTTAAATATCTGGAATATTTAAGTCGGTATGCTCCAAAAGATGGCAATATTGAAGGACAAGGTTTTGCTAAACTAAAGCTTCCTGAACGCGCTGTTAATTTAAACAATGGCAAAACTGTTTTTGAAACTAATTGCGCTGTTTGCCACACGAGCAGCGGTTTGGGAGTTATGGGTGCTGACGGTTACACTTATGAATATCCGCCACTTTGGGGAGACGATTCATTCAATCATGGTGCCGGTATGGCTCGCGTGATTACTGCTGCAGAATTTATTAAAGCTAATATGCCTTTCGGAACCACATACGACAATCCAGTACTGACTGACGAAGAAGCTTACGATGTCGCCGGATATATCAATCAGCAGCAACGCCCTTTAAAAACAAATCCAGAAAAGGATTTCCCAGATGTAAAGAAAAAACCCGTATCTACTCCTTACCCTCCTTATGCTGATAATTTTTCGACCGAACAACACCAGATAGGCCCTTTTCAACCTATCATGGCATATTACAAAAAAACGTATAACATTAACAAAACCAAATAATTATGAAAACAACAACAAACAACTCTAGACGACAATTTATAGGCGCTCTAGCTTTAGGAGCAACAGCCAGTACCATCTCGGTATTAACCAATCCTCTTTATGCCGATGTACCGATCCCAGATACTGAAAAATTATACAGTGCCGAAGACTGGTTCAAAAAAATTAAAGGAAAACACCGTATTGTTTACGATGGCTCTATGCCACATCATGGATTTCCTATTATCTGGAACTGGGCTTTCTACTTTACAAACAACGGCACTGGTACACCTGATGAAGATATGACCGCCATGACTGTACTTCGGCATAAAGCCATTGCATTCGCTTTTAACGATGCTTTATGGAAAAAATACAATTTAGGAAAAATGTTTAATGTGAATACTGCCGACGGTACTCCATACACTCGAAACCCTTACTATATCCCTCAGGAAGGCGATTTTCCTTTACCAATGATTGAAGGCTTAAAACGCATGCAGGAACGTGGAGCTCTGTTTTGTGTATGTGATTTAGCTATGAAAGTATTTAGTAATGCTGCGGCTATAGAAATGGGCTTAGACTCTAAAGCGGTATACCAAGAATGGATTGCTGCCATACTCCCAGACATTCAACTTGTTCCTTCAGGAGTCTGGGCATTAGGTCGTGCACAAGAACATGGCTGCGGTTACATTTTTGCAGGAGAATAAAAATTAAATCTTAAACCAAATGAAAACACCTATCACCTGTTTCTGGATTTGCCTTATTTCACTAATTGCATTTTCTCAGGAAAAACCGGTAAAAATAGTATTCGATGTTACCAGCGACAACACCAAAGTGCATCAGGCTACCGTGAGGCATGTAAAAGCCATGTCTCAGGCTTATCCTGATTCTCAATTTGAAGTTGTGATGTACGGTGGCGCAATAGATATGGTTTTAAAAGACAAATCGGTAGTAGCCGAAGATATTGCCAAACTAATACAAAAAGACAATATCGATTTTGTTATTTGTGGCGGCACGATGAAACGGCATAACACCAAAGACAGCGACCTGATAAAAGGCATAAAACAAGTACCGGATGGCATTATGGAAATTGTAAACCGACAAAAAGATGGCTGGGGTTATATTAAGGAAAGTCAGTAAAAAACTCAATTTAAAAATTCTGAATTCAAAAAAACCGCTCTCAACAGGCGGTTTTTTTTATTTTTCACCAAATGCAACTCTCGTTACCCTTGTGAAACAAGGCTATTACATCATTTTATTCTTATTAAAATAGCTTCAATTCAAATCGTCTAAAAATAGTTTCCTTCGATACTTCTTCGGGAATTGTTCGGGTTTTCTTCGTAAAATAAGGCTTTTACCGAAGCATTCCCGAAGGAATATCGAACATGACTCGAAGGAAAACTAAGTACATACTATTACAAATGATGTTATAAATCAGCTTAATTAAATTAATTTTCTTACATTTAAAATAACAAAAACCCAATAAACTAAATCATTACAAAACTTTAAATTAATTACATGTCAAATGGATTTAAATATGGGTATTAAGAAAACGTACAAAGCTAGTCGAAGAGGACTTATACATTATGTTTTATTGGGGTTTATAATTTTACCAGTCCTTTTATTCATTCTGGAGGACAAATCCATTAATGAAAAACTACTGTTTTACTTTCCGATTTTAATTCCCATGCTGTTATTACTCTGGCTCTATTTTGATACTTCGTACAAAATTGAAAACAATCAACTCATTTACCGTTCTGGTTATTTAAGAGGAAAAATAGAAATTTCCAACATCACCGAAATTCAAAAAGACAAAACCATGTGGCTTGGCATAAAACCAGCACTTTCGGCTAACGGAATCATTATTAAATACAACACATATGATGATATTTATATAGCACCATATGACAATGATGAAATGATTTCAGACTTATTAAAGGTCAACGCTAACATCAAAATTACTGTTTAACATGCACCAGAGCAAAATAGATTTAAGGTTTACGTTCCAAATAAAAATGATTACTTTTAGTTTGATTTAGCACAGATATTGAACTAAAAAACAAATGAACAAAACTGTATTTGAAATCACTAAAATGGACTGCCCTTCGGAAGAAAACCTCATCCGAATGAAATTAGACGGTATCAAACACATTAAAAATCTGGATTTCGATATTTCTAACCGAACGCTAACCGTATTTCATGAATACAACAGCGACCAGATAGAAAAGTCTATAGTAGAACTCAATTTAGGTGGAAAAAAAATCTCAACCGAACATACCGAACAAACCACATTTCATGAAGATATCCAACAGAAAAAATTACTCTGGATTGTTCTTGCTATAAACTTTGCATTCTTTCTTATAGAGATGGCTACCGGAATATTTTCAAAATCCATGGGGCTTGTGGCTGATAGTTTAGACATGCTTGCCGATAGTTTTGTTTATGGCATAAGTTTGTTAGCTGTTGGCGGAACAATAATTAAGAAAAAACGCATTGCAAAACTGACCGGATATTTTCAGTTGACTCTTGCTGTTATTGGCTTCGTTGAAGTTTTAAGACGCTTTTTTGGAGTAGAAAAGCTTCCTGACTTTTCAACCATGATTATCGTCTCTGTTTTTGCTCTTATTGCCAATGGTATTTGTCTTTATATTTTACAAAAGTCAAAAAGTAAAGAAGAAGTACATATGAAAGCCAGCATGATTTTCACCTCCAACGACGTCATCATTAATCTGGGAGTCATCATTGCAGGACTTTTAGTAAACTGGCTGCATTCTAACAAACCCGATTTAATTATTGGAACCATAGTATTTTTACTGGTTATTCAAGGTGCTTTTAGAATTTTAAAATTGAGTAAATAACTCAACTTTTACCCTAAAGCCATCTTCAAACCCATACAAACAAAAATCAGCCCGCTTAACCGGTTTAGCCATATACTACTTTGCGGATGGCTCTTTACTTTGTGAGACAAACTACTGGCAAACAAAGTAAGACTTAAGTACCAAATCACACCTATTAAAGCAAATGTTAAACCTAAGACGATAAATGGAATTGGGTTTTCAATCTCACTACGATTAATAAACTGTGGAAAAAAGGCTAGAAAGAATAATGCAACTTTAGGATTTAATGAATTAGTAAAGAATCCAGACCAAAAGTCACTTCTAGCAATTTTAGATGGCTGTTCTGATTGATTGTCAGATAAAAATGAGGTCTTGCTTTTTAGTTTTAAAACGCCCATATAAATGACATACAAAGCTCCTACATACTTTATTAACGCAAAGGCCAACTCAGACTTCGCAATGAGTACAGATAAGCCGATTGCCCCAAGAAACGTGTGCGTTAAAACCCCTGTATTTATACCTAAAACAGCATACATACCGGATTTCCTTCCTTCGCCAATCGATTTGTTTAAAACAAATACTGTATCCATTCCTGGAGCCATTACAAACAATAGTGCCGTTAGGGCAAACGTCATAAAATTTTCTATACCAAACATATTTCTCTGTATTAGGAAATCATGATTAAAACTTCGGCAAAGAAATTACTTTCAAGACACTCAAAAAATACATATTTTTGACCAACTAATGCTAAAAACGCATTAATCATGACCATTCAGCAAATCAATTATTTTTTAACCTTAGCGAAAGAGCTACATTTTTGGCGAGCCGCTGAAAAGGTGTTTATTTCACAATCGTCATTGAGCAGACAGATTAAGTCGCTTGAAGACGAGTTAGGAATTCAACTTTTTCAAAGAGACAAGAGGAATGTGAAACTTACCGATGCCGGTAAATTTCTTCAGGAACACTGGACAATTTTAATTAATGAATTCAACCAGGTAAAAACACAGGCTAAAAAAATAGACGAGGGCAACTCCGGACGGGTTTCAATCACTTATGTTGGTTCCATTGCTTTTAGCTTTCTGCCTAATTTCCTAAAACACATTAATGACAAACTCCCTGATTTAAAACTGGAGTTAACAGAGCCTACCGATGAAAATCACGAAAAATTGTTGCTGGACTACAGTACAGATATTGCATTAAGTCGAGACGAAATAAAAAACATCCATATCGATTCTGTTAAACTTTCATCAGAATCGGTTTGCCTGGTTGTACCAAACAACCACTGGCTGAATATCAGCAATTTCGGCAATTTAAACGACTTAAAAGATGAAAAGTTTATTATTGCAGGTTTACATCATTCTACATTTTTTGCATCGCTTTTAAGAAATCTGTTTAATAAATACAACTTCGAACCTAAAACGATTATTGAATCAGACTTTGGAGGCATGATTTTAAATCTGGTTTCACAGGGACTTGGTATTTCTATTCTTCCACATTCTTTTAAATATGCTAAACCTGAAAATGTGAGATTTATTGAATTGAATGAAAGCATAGATTTATATATAAGCTGGCGTAAAAATGACCTAAACAAAACCATTAAAAGAATTGTAGACATGGCTAAAGAGGTTTAAAAATGAAACACTTACATATAAAGTAAATATCTAAATAATCTCAAAGCCATTTTATTTTACGTAACTTACTAAAAATAAGCCAGTCATGTCACGTAAAACAAAAACTCCTAACAACGAGGACAACGATAATTCCAGAAGAGGCGTCATAAAAACATTAGGTCTTGGACTTAGTCTAGCAACACTTCCTGCTTTTATTTCTGCTGAATCTGTTAACATTTCAACAGAGGCTTTAGATCCCGGAGAATCGATTATTCCATTAGAAGAACGCGATTTAATTGAAATGCACAAGTTTATTGAAGACTGCATTACTGCCAATAAAGATTCTAATCCTCAGGAAGCAGTAAAAGAAGTTTTGGCTAGGGCCGTTTCAAACCCTTCTGAAATGCTGAAAGCCATTGGACCTCCAACTGAAGCAGGTCTTAAAGTCTTTCTTCGCTCTAAAGATATAACCATTTTTGCCGCTTCCTGGACACCACAAATGAACCTTATGCCTCATAACCACCTGATGTGGGCTAACATTGGTATTTATACTGGTCGAGAAGATAATATTTTATGGAAACGCACCGAAAACGGATTAGAAGCCAGTAAGGCTAAATGTCTGTTTGAAGGCGATGTAGCTATGCTTAATGCTAATGCTATTCATTCAGTAACCAATCCGTTAAAGCGATTTACTGGAGGACTGCATATTTATGGTGGTGATTTTTTTGCTACTGAACGTAGTCAATGGGATCCGGAAACGCTTATCGAAGAACCCTCAAATGGAGATGTAATTAAAAATATTTTCAAAGAAGCCAACGAACAATTGCTTAAAATGAAAAAAGACTAAAGCTCTTTAATCTTATTTATCAGGAATTGTATTTACATAATCCCAATGTTCGGGTGCTCCGGAAATAGTGTATTCAGCTGACTTGTTTAAAAAGTATTTAGCTACCAAATCGGTAGGATGTATAGATAAAACACTATCAAAAGCCACCGAAGCTTTCGGAAACTCCTTTGCAAAAAAGTAAGTCATGCCTTCTTCAAATTTACTCAGGGTTTTTCGTTTCAACACAATACTATCATCTTCATCTCCATCAAAACATTCATAAATTCCCATAGTATTGTATTTGCCTTTTACTCGAACCTTACCAAGGTATCTAAAATTAAAGTCTTCTTTATTTGTGATTGTACTCAAACTACTATCACTTATAATGATTTTGGCACCGTAAAACTTAGTAACTCCTTCCATTCGTGAGGCTGTATTTACCGTATCGGCAATAATGGCAGTATCATTACGATAAACGTCTCCAATAATACCCATAACAAGTTCACCGGTGTGTAAACCCATACCCACCGAAAGCGGCCTGAAACCTTCCGACACGCGTCGTTTATTGTATTGAATTATCATTTGCTGCATATCAATTGTCGCCTGTAGAGCATGAGTTGCATTTTCAGGAAACAACGCCATAATACCATCGCCTAAATACTGATTCACAAACCCTTTATTTTTCTGTATTAAGGGCCCCATCCGTCCTACATACGCATTTACAAACTTAAAATTTTGTTCAGGCGTCATGCTTTCAGACAGACTTGTGTAATCGCGAATATCCGTGAATAATACCGTCACGTGTTTTTCAATATGATCACCTAATACCACATCGGTAATCGCTTCTCGCCCTACCGACTTTAAAAACTCCGTTGGCACAAAACGGCTGGTTGCCTTATGAATTCCTTTTAAATTCACATGGGTTTTAATGCGGCTTAACAATTCGTTTTTTGAAAACGGCTTGGTTAAATAATCGTTGGCTCCTACATTAAAACCAGCAACCAAATCACTTACCCGATTTTTAGCGGTAAGTAAAACAATTGGTAACTCACTCGCCGAATATTCTTTTCTAATAATTTCACAAACCTCATACCCTGAAAGGTTAGGCATCATGACATCGAGCAGTACCAAATCGAAAGTTTCCTGTTTAATCAGATTTAAAGCTTCTGTTCCGCTGCCTGCTTCCACAACGCCATAACCTGCCACGGTAAGATGATTTTCTAAAACCCTGCGATTAACAGGTTCGTCATCAACCACCAAAACCTTAATATTTCTGATTTCAGAAGTTACATCCTCAACACCCTCCTCGTGATAATCCGTTTTAATTTTTTGAACAGTATCCCCTAAAGTTTGCGGTTTATAATTTACCACATCCTGTCGTTTTGCGTTACTCATTGGCAACGTAAACGTAAATGTAGACCCCTCTCCTACTTTAGATGCAACATAAATGTTACCGCCATGTAATTCCACTAACTGCCTAGTTACCGATAAGCCCAAACCGGTTCCGCCGTATTCACGCTCTACTGAACCATCAACTTGCTCAAAGGATTTAAAAATGCTTTCGAACTTTTCTTCAGGAATACCAATTCCGGTATCGGATACCGAAATCACCATCTTTTCCGCCACTTGTTTGGTTTCTATCTGAATGGCCCCTTTTTCAGTGAATTTAATGGCATTACCAATCAGGTTGAATAATATCTGCTGAAGCCGGTTTTCATCGGCTTCAACCAGATTAATGTCCTTAGGAACGGAATTGATTAACTGGACTGGTTTTCCTTTTATTAGGCTTTCAGAAACTTTCAACACCAAATCTGTAATCGCATATAAATCGACCGGACGAATTGCTAATTGTAAATCATTATTTTTTAGTTTAGAAAAATCAAGAATATCATTCACTAAATTTGATAAGCGCTTACCGCTATTGACAATCATGTCTAAATTCTCAATTGCTTTTAAAGATAATGGCCCGGCCACACCATCTTTTAATGATTCTGACAAACCAATAATACCATTTAGCGGTGTGCGCAATTCGTGTGAGGTGTTGGCTAAAAACTGATCTTTAAGCTGATCGACCTGCTTTAATTTAGAGATGACTTCACGTTCCTGTTTTAGCTTAATGCTTTTTCGTCTGGAACGCCAGTAAATAAATCCGATAAGCAACAAGCCAATGGTACTAAATACTACCAGATTGGTCTTGTTTCGCTGTTTACTTAAACTTTCGGCATGACGTAATTCTTGTTCGGCTTTTTGTTTATTAAAGGCGATACTATCGGCTAATTTTTCACGTTCAAACTGATATTCCAGTTCCTGACGATTAATTTCCTGTACTTTTTCATTATTGAATAAGGAATCTTTGGCTATCACCGATTGTTTGTAATACTGCAAAGCTTTGTTGTAATTTCCAAGATGCTGCCATGCCTCACTTAAACACTCACAAGCCTCCTTTTCGACTAAAAGTTCCTGCGTATCTTTAGACATATCTAAGCTTTTCTGACAATCTGATCGCGCCTTTTCAAATTGATTCAAACCTAAATAAATAATTCCACGAACCAAGTACGCAGCAACCAACCCTTCGCTATCGCCTATTTCTGCTTTTATGGTAATGCTTTTGTTTAAATAACCCAAGGCTTCATGAAAGTCACCTTTCATACTATACAACTCGCCAATATTACCGTAAGCTCGGGTAAGAGAACGCTTATCATCCAGTTCTTCGGATAATTGAATACAAATCTTAAAATTTTCGAGTGCTTTATCGAATTCCTGAAGGTTATTATATACCAGACCTATGTTATTATAGGTGTGAACCAAGGTCTGTTTATCACCCATTTTCTTTTTCAGGTTTAAGCTATAAGTGTAATACTCCAGAGCCTTTTCATTATTTTTCTGACGTATAAATACATTCCCTAAATTATTGGTCAGACGAGCTAAGCCCATGGTATCGTGAACTTTTTCAGCCAATTTCAAGCCTTTCAACTCGTTATCTATGGCTTTAGCAAAATCTCCTAATTCGTAATATGTTGTACCAATATTGTTGTAAGTTGTAGCCATCCCTTTAATATCACCTAAGTCTTCTAAAATGGTATGACTGGAAATGAAATACTTTAAGGCTTCATTAGAATCGCCTTGGTAGGCATAGGTGTTACCTATAAAGCGTAATGTCGTGGCTTCCCAGTTTTTCTTTTGTTTTTGAGTAGAGAATTCTAAAATTGACTGGGCATAATGTCTAGCACTATCAATATCTTTTCGGAATATTAACATGAACGCATCAAGACCTGATTCAAACCTAAGAGAGTCTGATAATTTTTCGTTTTTAAAGTTAGTTTTTAAACTATCTAATCGGGTCGATTGACCAAAAGACATGGAGATAGAAATGAGGCATACAAAAGTAAAGAACTTACATCTCATTGAAATTTAAGGTTTGGCTGATCACCTTATAAAGTTAATAGTTAATTACTTACAATAAAAATAATTATTACAAGAATTAACCTTAACACATTAACAACTTAAACAACATCAATCTAAAGTGTCAACCAAACCTGTATTATTGTAAATTAAAAGCACTAGTCTTTAACGCCTAATTTTCCTAAAATGGTATCCATTAAACACCACTTGGTTAATGACGATTGTAATAAATTAGCGCCAACAAATGCGGTGAACCATAGCCAGTTCTGGTTTACATAAATGGCTAATATTAAACTTACCAGAATAAAAGTTCCGGCAATACCGCGTACTATTCGATTTTTCATAATTTATATTTGTTTTTATTTTAAATAAAACGTTCAATTGGAAGTACAATAGCTCTGATTGGATTGTTAGTTTCCATTTGACCATTAAATTCTTCAATTAACTTAAATAGAGCATCAATACGATCTTCTTCGGTAAACGAAAAAAACATATTAGACTCATTGCCTTTAGCCTCTGCTCCAAACCAGTTTGATGCCACGATTAAAGGATTTGTTATTTTATAACCATCAATTTCCGACTCACTAAAGTTTTCTATTTGCGCCTTTTTAAACAGTTTTATAATCTCGTTATGAAACTCTTCAACAGCTGTTACTATTACTAATTTCATCTTTATTAATATTTTTCAATGTTATCTAGTCTTGAAAAGCAACGCTGTCTTTAATCTTTATTCTGAAAGCGCAGCAGTCTATTCTCTATTTATAATTTTTACGTTCAATCATATAGTACACTAAAGGCACGACCAACAAGGTTAACACTGTCGATACAATGGTTCCTCCCATTAAAGAAATCGCTAAACCTTGGAAAATAGGATCAAACAGAATAACGAATGCCCCGATAACCACCGTTCCTGCAGTTAATAATATTGGTGTTGTTCTTACTGCTCCTGCTTCGATTGCTGCTTGTTTTAAAGGCACACCTTCTTCTAATCTCAAGTTGATAAAATCAATCAATAGCACCGAGTTACGCACCATGATACCCGCTAAAGCAATCATACCTATAAATGAGGTTGCGGTGAAAAAGGCGTCCATCATCCAGTGTCCTAAAATAATACCGATTAACGATAACGGAATAGCCACCATCATAACTACCGGTGCTTTAAAATTCTGAAACCAGCCTACAATTAATATGTAAATCAAGATAATCGCTCCTAAAAAGGCAATTCCTAAATCACGGAACACTTCCAGAGTAATCTGCCACTCGCCATCCCATTTTACGGTATAATCATCTTCGTATTCTGGTTGCCCTAAATACATTTCATTCATCTTATAACCTTGAGGCAACTCAATCGCTTTAAGTTTTTCTTCCATACCTAAAATTGCATACGCCGGACTTTCCAGTTCACCTGCCATATCAGCCATAACATACACCACGCGTTTCTGATTTTTTCTGTAAATACTCTTTGCACTTGTAGTTTCAATAACATCTACTAAATCGGCAATTGGCACTAAATTACCTTGTTGCGATTTCACTTTTAACTGTGAAATATCCTGAATGGTTGACTTTTCCTTTTCCTCCAGAGCCAACACAACGCCAATTTGATTCACGGCATCCTCATCATATAAGGTTGTTATAGGACGATTAGCCAAAGCCATATTCATGATATAGGCAATCTGTTTTGGAGTCACTCCGTAGAGCATCGCCTTTTCTTTATCGATAGTGAATTGATATTCCGTTTGGTCGGCTTCTACCATCCAATCAATGTCCACAACATCCTGAGTATTATTCAAAATGCCTTTAATACTATCGGCAACTTGCATTTGCTTATGGTAATCTGGTCCATAAACCTCTGCAACAATCGTTGATAATACTGGTGGTCCTGGCGGAACTTCTACAATCTTAACATTGGCATTGTATTTTGAAGCTATCCTTTGAATATCCGGACGTAATAACTTTGCAATATCATGACTTTGTGCAGAACGTGCTTCCTTATCTAAAAGATTCACCTGAATATCGGCCATATTACTTCCTCCACGCAAATCGTAATGACGAACCAATCCATTAAACGTAATTGGAGCCGATGTTCCAATATAATTCTGATAGTTCACAACTTCCGGACGTGTAGATAAATATTGCGAAATCTCTTGAGCCACTAACGCAGTTCGTTCTAAAGTTGTACCCTCAGGCATATCAATCACTACCTGAAATTCATTCTTATTATCAAAAGGTAACATTTTTACCGCAACCGATTTGGTAAAGAACATCATCATAGTTCCTATCAGTAAAACAAACGTCCCTCCTAAAAAAATCCAGCGTTTGGTTTTGTTTTCCATTAACGGACGTTCGAACTTATTATAGAACTTGTAAATAAGTGTTTCTTCCAATGCTTTTTTAGGTTTCTCTTCACCTCCTTTTTTATCCTTTTCTCTTAAGAAAATATAACCCAAATAGGGTGTAATCGTTAAGGCAACGAACAATGATAAAATCATCGCTATAGACGCCCCGATGGGCATTGGTGCCATATAAGGCCCCATTAATCCAGATACAAACGCCATTGGCAACACCGAAGCAATTACGGTAAACGTCGCTAAAATGGTCGGGTTACCTACCTCGTTAATCGCATATAATGCTGCTTGTTTAAATGGCAGACGTTTCATCTTAAAGTGTCTGTGCATATTTTCGGCGATAATAATGGAATCATCAACCACAATACCCGTAACAAACACTAATGCAAATAAGGTAATTCTGTTAAGCGTATAATCTAACATATAGTAACTCAACAAAGTTAAGGCGAACGTAATGGGCACCGATAAAAACACTACCAAACCACCACGCCATCCCATGGCTAACATTACTACAAAGGTTACCGCAATAATTGAACCGATAAGATGCAGCAATAATTCGGATACTTTATGGGATGCTGTTTCACCATAGTTTCTTGTAATTTCAACATGCACATCTTCTGGAATTAAGTTTTGTCTTAAATGCTCCACTTTATCAATAATCACATCGGCAATTTTCATAGCATCGGCTCCTTTGCGTTTCGCCACCGAAATAGTCACTGCGGGATACTCCGAATGAAATGTCTCTGCTTTTTCACTTCCCTGACCAAAACCAAGACTCACATAGTTTTGTGGCACTTCTGGTCCATCGATAATTGAAGCCACTTGTTTTAAGTAAATCGGGTGATTTTGTTGCACCCCAACCACTAAATTCTCCACATCGATAACACTCTCTAAAAACTTTCCTGTGTTTACTACAAACTCGGTATCGTTTTTATCAAATGTTCCTGAATTTAACTGGGTATTGTTGGCTTTAATCATTTCAGATACCGATAAGAAATCCAGACCGCTGGCCGCTAACTTATCTTTATCTAAAACCACGCGAAGCTCTCGGTTTCTTCCGCCTATTTTATGAGTTATGGCCACATCATTCACCTTTTTAATTTCAGCTTCCAACTCCTGAGCCATTAACCCTAACTGATAATCGTCGTAATGCTCACTCCACAGTGTCAAGCCTAACATCGGCACATCGTCAATCGCACGCGTTTTAACCAACGGAAAGGTAACGCCTTCCGGCATCTGATCCATGTGCTTATTAATCTCATTGTACAGCTTTACAAACGAGCGCTCAATATCTTCCCCCACATAAAACTGAACAATCACCATGGCTTGTTCTTTCATCGACGTAGAATACACATACTCTACCCCTTTAATATTCGAAATTAATTGCTCCAACGGCTTTACCACACGCGATTCTACCTCTGTTGGACTCGCTCCCGGATACCCCACAAAAATATCGGCCATAGGCACATCAATTTGTGGTTCTTCCTCACGCGGAATTAAAAACGAACTATACACTCCAATAACCATAAAAACGATCATTAAAAGCACAGTAAGCTTAGAGCCTATAAAAAGCTTGGCTATTTTTCCTGCTAAACCTTCTTTCATTGTTTTAATTTTTTGGGCGTTTTAACGGGCTGTACGCTGTATCTTTTTTATTGATTTACATTGTAACTGCGCTCAATGTGACAATAAAAAGGATGCCGCTGCCATCCCTAACGCAGATTTATAGTTATTGAATTGAAATTTTTGCGCCGTTATATAATTTTCCTTCAGCTGAAACGATATAGGACTCATCAGCTGATAAACCTGACAATACTTCCACCTGGTCACCAAACATTCTGCCTAAACGCAACCAGCGCAAAATCGCCGTATTACTTTGGCTTACGGTATACACTCCAGACAACTGTCCATTGGTAATTACCGCTTCTGTTGGTATTAAAATCATAGCCGTTTTAGCTTTGCGTTCCACCGGAAATTGTACGGTAGTAAACATGCCCGATAAAATATTCGCATCGGTTTTCTCTAAAACGACTTTCACTAAATACTGTCCGCCAGTCTGACTCGCCGAAGTACTCACTTCGGTTACTTGTCCTTTTAACGTCTGGTTGATTGATTTTACTAAAACCGTAGCTTCAGTTCCTTTCTTAATTGCTGAAATTTCGGTTTCAGGAACCATAGCCATCACCTCATAATTCCTTGGTGCTTCAACCGTAATTAACGGTTGTCCCGGATTCGCCATATCACCTTTTTCTGCCATTTTACTGGTTACAACACCACTAAAGGGCGCTGTAATATTCGTGTATGCAAATTGTGCTTTCACTTCATTTTCCATTTGTTTCGCCGACTCCAAACGGGCTTTTGCCATTTCGTATCGCGCCGTCATATCATCCAGTTCCTTTTGTGAAGCACTATTATTATCGTATAAATTTTTAAAACGATTATAATCCTTTTCTGCATTGTTAAACGCCACCGTTGCTTCGGTAATGCCTGCATTAACCTGTGCTTTTTTGGCTTGTAAATCGGCGTTATTAATAGCTACTAATAACTGCCCTTTTTTAACCTCATCTCCAACATTTACCAGTACATTATTAATGTATCCCATAGTTCTGGTACTTAAGGTAGCACTATTCTCTGCTTTAATTTTTCCGCTCACCGCTAAAAAAGGTGAGTTTCCATTTGCTGAAACTTGATTTACTGTAACCGCTACGGCAGGTCTATTATCTGCAACGGCCTTTTTTTCATCACTTCCACAACTAGCGAATAAAACGGCTAGTGATAGTATTGTTAATGTGTATATTTTTTTCATGTTTTGCTCTTATTCTTTAGTTAAAAATTCTAAATATGCCTTCGCATAATTATATTCAAAAATGGTTTGATGGTACTCTAGCTGTTTTTGTGCATACTGGGTTTCGGCCATTAACAAATCGGACGTTTTTTCTAAACCTTCTTTAAATCTATTGGTTCGTATTCTTAAAGATTCTTCCGATTGCGCTAAAGCCAGTTTGGTTATGTTCAGCTTGTTTTCTGCATCCAATAACATACGTTTCGCTTTGTTAAGTTCCAGCTTGCTTTGTGATATATACTGGTTGTATTCTAACTTCGATTTTTCATATTCGGCCTTACTTTTCTGTGCCTTACCAAAACGTTTAGATCCCTGAAAAATATCCCAGCTTAACTGCGCTCCAACCACATAACCACTCGCATCGGCTCTGAATATTTTATCGTCATACATTTCATAACTACCAAAGGCATTTAACCGCGGCAAAAAAGTCATTTTATCAGCTTTGCTCATATCCTTATAAGCCTGACTGGCTAATTCCATAGCTTTAATATCACTACGGTTTTCTGAAATATTAGCATCTTGAAACTGTAACGACTGAACCACTAATTCTTCACTTGGTTTATACACGACATACGTTTCATCATTCATTAAAAATGATAAGTAGTTTGACACATTTTGCACATTACTTTTTGCATTTTGTAACTGCGCCAAAACTTCGCTTACACGAACTTCAACGTTAAGCACATCGGAGCGTTGTAAATAGCCTTGTTTGAAACTGTTTTCGGCTAAAGTTTTATTGGCATTGGCGGCTTCAAGAGCTTTTTCTAAAACATCAACCGCTTTGTAGGCCAACTGTAATTGCATAAACGCTTTATCGACCTCTAATGCAAGATAATCTGAAGTACGCTGCGTTTGTAACGACATCGCCTCCATTTTTGTTTTAGCAGCTTTACGCTGATAAATCCCATCGGCATTTATTAAAGGTTGCTGAACCTCAATTTTAGTTGCGAAGTTTTGGGTTTTAGAAGGATCGTTTAACAATGCTGGATCGAAATCTGAAGCCGTTAAAATCTCCTGGTTTAATTTAGAACCAAAAGCCATAAGCGGATTTGTTGTAGAAATTCCGGTATGGCTTGCGGTAATATTAGGTAAGAACACAGCATTAGTCTGCCTGAAATCTGCTTTTGCTGAATTAAATGCTTCCTCCGATATTTTTATGGATGTGTTTTCTTCCTGAACTCTGCTTAGTACTTGTTCTTTAGATATAAGTACGGTTTCTTGTGCATGAGACGCCAAAGAAAGGCTAAGAAAACTAAATATTAATACACCTATTTTTTCTTTCATAATTATTTAAATTAATACTTCAAAAGTAGGCTGATAGCAACTTGTTTTCAGTAACTTATGTTACTCCGCTTGGTAACATAAGTTACATTCGCTTTGGTAGGACTAATAATGGTATATTAATTCTAAAGGCAAAGTCATCAACCTGATGCTTTTTGAAAACATTATCTAAAAACGAATGTTTTTTATTAGTCATCGTAATTAATTTCACATCGTTATTGGTGATGTATCCTTGTACTGCATCAAAGACATCCTGTACATTAGTTTCAATCATTTTATAAGACACATCATCAAAGTTCTCATTAAAAAAATCTACATCCTGAAATAATTCTGTAGCTTCAGCATGCTCTAAAACCACATGCAATACAGTTAGCTTACTGTTGTTTTTTATTATAATTTCATTTAAAAGCTCTAATTCATCCATGTTGTACAGGGATTGAAAACTGGTTGTAAAAGCTACATCTTTTAATCCTGTGTATTTACAATGTTCTGGAACAACTAATACAGGAACCTTAACATGTTTTAACACGCGAACCGTGTTGCTACCAAAAACCACCTGACTTAAGCCTGTAGCGCCTTTGGTGCCCATAACAATCAAATCAATACCATTATTAATTACAGTCTGATTTATGGCATCGGTGAAATTATCATAGTCCACCATGGAAAAGAACTCATGCTTATCATTTTTGTATTCTTGTGTCAACTTTACAATCATCTTATCAACAGAAACCTTAGCTGCTTCGACTATGGAGTCGTAAACCATACCCATTGGACTACCCATCATTAAATTATCGGAGACATAAGACGATACTTTTTGTACATTCAAAATATAAAAATTGCAAGATTCATCTTTAAACATATCTAAAGCATAGTGAATCGCGTTTATCGAATTTTCTGAGAAATCGGTAGGTAATAAAATCGTTTTCATAATTAAAAGGGTTTTCTTGTCACTCTTGTTTTACTCTAAAGAATAAACCATTAACATTCATACACATAAATTTACAAATACTTCAACTTATAAATTATGACAATTATCAGTCCTCCTACATTATTACTTACAACAAATAAAAATTAGTATAATAGATGAAAGCATTGTATTTTCGGCACAATAAATGATAACCTTGACGTTATAAATTAGAATCTAAATACTATGAAGCGCATCCCATTTCTTTTCATGCTATTGTTAGCAATAGTATCGGCCAATGCTCAAAACACTGCTGTTGGTTATAACGAAAAACTAACCTACACCGCCTCCTACAATATGTCTGGGGTTTTAAACGATATCGCACAGGTAACCATGGAAACCAGTCCGGTAAAAACCTCTAAAGCTACCTTGTTAAGATTAAAATGTACGGCGGTAACTTATAGCAAATGGGATAACTTTTTTAAAATTAGAGATTTATACGAAAGTTATGTAAGCCCTAAAACGCTTACTCCTTATTTATATTCTCGTGACATTAACGAAGGTGGCTATTACAAATACATGAAATACACGTTTAGTCATAGTACCGGAACAGTAAAATCGTTAATGAAAAAGAAAAATAACTTCGAGGAAAATAAAACCGTAAAAATAAATGCCGGCACCAAAGATATCGTATCCACCATTTACAACTTAAGATTGATTGATTTTAGTACTATGAAAGTAGGAGCTAAAAAAAGTTTTACTATTATCTTTGACCGCGAAGAAACCAAAGGACAAGTTACTTATTTAGGTAAAGAAACCATTAACACTGCCATCGGTAAGAAAGAATGTTACAAATTAGCAGTTGGTTCCAGTGACAATGTTTTACAAGGCACCGATAACAACCTGATATGGCTTACTGCCGATGCTAATAAAATTTTAGTGTATGGTAAGTTTAAAATTCCTGTTGGTAATGGTGAGTTGAAAATTAAATCGGCTACTGGATTAAAAAATTAATTGTACAATGAAAAAGACGCTAACCATATTAGCTGTAATAGCTTCCATTTTTGCCGTAATTTTTTCGGTATTACCAATATCTAATTTGGCTATTTTTCCCGGTATAGCCGCTCTTCTGTTCGCCGGTGGAGCATTTTACTTAAGCAAAAAAGCAGGAGAAGTTAAAAAATTAGTTCAGTTTTCATTTTTGCTAACCATTATTGCGTTGGCTCTAACTTCGTACAAAGCCATTTTTACAACGACTGAGGTTGAAAACACAGATGAACTTCAGGCTAAAGAAGAAGAATTTCAAGATGCGGCTATTGAAGAGTTAGAAGGTTTGGAAATTGAAATTGACGATGCCGAGCTAGGGGATTTAGAAATAGACAATACTGAACTAGAAGGCGTTGAAATTGACGACTCTCAAATAGAATCTATCGAAATAAATGACGCTGAATTAGAAAATATTGAACTTAAAGCTGACGAGATTATAGATTCAGAAATAGAGTCATCAGATTTAGAAAACTTGGAAATTGAATAGTAAGTAATTTCCTTGGTTTTCATATATTTGGGACAGAAACAAAAATGAAACTCACAAGTTCAACATTTTTAAGCCCCAAAGAATGATGGATGTAAGTTTCATGTGATATTAAGAAAACACATGAAAATCTTCTGCATGCTCTCGGCACTTACCTTAGTTGGTACTTGTGCAACACCTAAATACACGGCTAAAATTCAAAACATAAAAGACAGCATTCAATTGGTTGACGAATCTTTAGTTACAAAATATGCGAATACCATAACTGCTGAAGAACTAAAAATAGAGTTATATCAGTTTGCTTCAACATCCTTTGCTGGCCGTCGTGTTGGAGAACCCGGACAGAAAAAAGCTGCTAATTTCTTAAAATTCTACTATCAAAAGAAAGGTATTAAGTCTCCTTTAGGAGATACCATTAATTATTTTCAAAACATTCCTAAAGACTTTTTCTTTAGAGACATTAAACCAACTGAAAATGTCATGGCTTTTATAAAAGGGATTGAATTTCCCGATGAAGTCATTATTATCTCTGCGCATTTAGACCACTTAGGAGTAAACGATAAAGGAGAAACCTATTTTGGAGCAGACGACAATGCCTCCGGAACGGTAGCCTTAATGGAAATGGCTCAGGCTTTTGAAAAAGCAAAAAAAGACGGACATGGTCCTAAGCGAAGTATTTTATTTTTACATTTAACCGCCGAAGAGATTGGCAAAAAAGGTTCGGAATACTATACACTACACCCTGTTTTTCCCTTAGAAAACACAGTAACTAATCTTAATATTGATATGATTGGTCGCATAGATGATATCCATAAAAACAATCCTAATTACCTCTATTTAATCGGTGCTGATCGCATTAGTAAGGAATTGCACTATATTTCAGAAAAAATCAATAACACCTATTTTAATATCGATTTAGACTACCGTTATAACGACGAGAGAGACAGAAATCAGTACTACACCCGATCTGATCATTATAATTTTGCAGCTAAAGGCATTCCGGTTATTTTCTATTTTAATGGCGAACATAGCGACTATCATCAACCCACCGATACTCCTGACAAGATTGAATTCACGCTTCTGGAGAAGCGCACAAGATTTATATTTGCAACAGCCTGGCAAATAGCGAACCAAAAGCACCGGTTACTTACAGATGTCAATAACCAATTGTTAAATTAATTTCAAAATCGAGCTGGCTGTAAATTCATTTTTGTAATATTAAGGTCTAAATAAATTTAACTTTCATGAAACGACTAAGTGTTCTTTTGTGTACTAGCTTATTAATTGCATCGTGTGGTACATCACAAAACAATCAAAAACAAGATAAAGATGATTTATCGGTAACTTATGCTGCAACTATCACCTCTGAAGAGTTAAAAGAAGCGCTTTACACCTACGCGTCCGATGAATTTGAGGGGCGAAAAACCGGTGAACCAGGACAGAAAAAGGCTGTGAATTTTTTAAAAGACCATTACGAAAGTTTAGGTATAGAATCACCAATTGCTAAAGGCGACTACTTTCAGGACATTCCAGAGTCTTTCTTTTCAAAAAAAGCCAAAGCTTCAGAAAACGTGGTGGCCTATATTAAAGGTACCGAAAAACCAGATGAAATTATTGTCGTTTCTGCCCATTTAGATCATATTGGGGTAAATGGCAACGGAAACATTAATAACGGTGCTGATGATGACGGATCTGGTACTGTGGCTATTTTAGAAATTGCAGAAGCCTTTAAAAAAGCTGCCGATAATGGTCACGGACCAAAACGCAGTATTTTATTTTTACACGTTACAGGTGAAGAAATCGGACTCTTCGGTTCACGCTACTATACCGATGTCGACCCTATTTTCCCTCTTGAAAACACCGTTGCTGATTTAAACATCGATATGATTGGGAGAGTGGATAAAAAACATGAAAACAACCGTAATTATGTTTACCTGATAGGATCAGATAAGTTAAGTACCGAGTTGCATAACATTTCTGAAGACGTAAACAAAAAATATGTAAACATCGATTTCGACTATAAGTACAACGATGACAAGGATCCAAACCGTTTTTATTACCGCAGCGACCACTACAATTTTGCAAAAAACAACATTCCGGTTATATTCTATTTTAACGGTACTCACGACGATTATCACAGACCATCGGACACTCCTGATAAAATAGAATACGATTTATTAGAGACCCGTGCTCGCCTAGTATTTCATACGGCTTGGGAACTGGCCAATCGTAAAGAACGCATAAAATTAGATTAACCGTTTGGGTATTGCCCTTCGGATAACGCTTTATTAGTTGGACTTTTCCTTCAAAAAGAGTTTAAACAACCACTCAATCGTTAACACATAGAAAGCTTCTCAAAGTCATGAGAAGCTTTTTTTATGCCGATTTTTTATTGAGGCTCACTTAATTTTTATAAAACATCATAATTGAGTAATATTGCTATATGGAATATACAGATTTAAAAGACCAACTCCCCAACGACGAAGGACAATACCTAGTAAAAATAAAAACAAATCAAGGTTATCGCGAAAGCAAAGCCCTATGGACGCCACACGTAGGTTTTGTTTTGATTGATGATAGCTTAGTAAACGAGGAACACATTATTGCCTGGAACATTTAATATGCCTTAAAAAGACTATTAACCAAAATAATCAATAGCAAAAAATACTTTTTCAAAGAATTATATAAGGCTCAATTCGCTAATACACAAACTGTTTAAACTAGCTAATAAAATTCGTGTAAAATGAAACAAAAAAATGTTTGCTAACAATAGAAAAGCTTACTATATTTGCACCCGCATTCAGGGAATACCTGATGAGACACTCAAGGAGAAATGGCAGAGTGGTCGAATGCGGCAGTCTTGAAAACTGTTGAGGGTCACACCTCCGGGGGTTCGAATCCCTCTTTCTCCGCTAAGAAGATATCAAATTCTACCAAAAAGCCCGAAAACATTATGATTTCGGGCTTTTTTAATTTTATTTATTCCCAATTAAATTCATTTAAAACTAAATAAAACGAGACTAAATCGGTGTCACTTTTTCTACAGATTTACTGAGACCGAATTAAACACAATTACCTATAAACTTTATTTACTACAAGTCTAGTCGATTAAAATATCTTATTAATACGGATTTATAAATGTATCAATTTCTGACCTTAGCAAAACAGGATTTGCTCCTTCACTTTGGGCTACCATAGCACCAACTGCACATGCAAAATCTATCGCTTCTTGTGTATTTACTTCATTTAGTAATTGACTTATTAAAGACCCTAAAAACGAATCGCCAGCACCAACAGTATCAATCACTTTTATTAAATAACCACTATTATAATAAAATTTGTCATTGTACAACAAAACAGCACCATGATGTCCTTTGGTCACACAAATGTGTTTGGTGTTTGTTTTCTCAGCAATGTATCTAATATTCTGCTCTAATGATAAATACTTTGAATCTAACAACTTGCTAACCTCATAAAGTTCATCATCATTAAACTTTATAAAATCGGCTTCGTTCATTAATTTAGTTAAAAGCTCTTTAGTATAATATGGAGGTCTTAAATTTAAATCGAAAATTTTGTATTTAGCAAGTCCGATAAGTTTAAATAACGTATTTCTGGAGCTTTCGTCTCTTGCGGCTAGACTACCAAAAACAAAAGCATCTGAATTTTTAACTGCATTTTTGTTTATTTCTGTTAATCTGATTTTATCCCAAGCTCTTGGATATTTGATGTCGTAGGATGCCGATCCTTTATCATTTAACATGACTTTTACCTTACCCGTTTTATATTCATTGTGTACTTGAATACAACTGGAATCAATACCAACTTCTTTAATATAATTAAGCAATTTAGCTCCATTATTGCCTTGACCAATGGCACTAATCATGGTAACATCATTACCTAATGCTTGTAATCTGTTTGCGACATTTAAAGGAGCTCCTCCTATTTTTTTGTGGGTTGGAAATACATCCCACAACACTTCTCCAAAACATACAATTTTCGACATATTATTTTCTTTTATAATTTTAGATTACCTCTCTGAATCATGTAATTTCAATGGTTTAATTTACATCTTTCTCAAAATTCCCCTTTCAGATTTAGTCTGTTTTTAAGTAGCAAAACTGGCTATTCAATTTCTACAGAAATCACCATGAAAAACATCAACTATATTACTCATAAAAATTCAAGTGGACATGTTATTATGCCCACTCGAATTAAAAACTACCAATCAAACTATATTCTAAATTTATTTAATAACCGGGGTTTTGTTTGTATAAATCTCCTCCGGTAAAGTCAATCTCTCGTTGAGGAATTGGATAATACTCATCGCGTCCAGCTGTAAATTTTGCACTCGACAAGAAATCCTTTCTTGTCTTTTCTACATTTAAGTAAGCATTTAAAACAGGCTCAGCAATTCCCCATCTTACAAGGTCGAAAAATCTAGGTCCTTCCATACCAAATTCTAAACGTCTTTCAAATATTAAAGCTTTAAAAGCATCATCTTTAGACATCCCCATAGGATACATTCCAATATTATAAACATCACTAGCTCCTGCATCTATAGGACGTTGTGTACTGTTGGCTGCTCGGGTTCTGATTTCATTAATAATTGTAACGCCTTGATCTACTTGTCCAAGTTGAATTAGAGCTTCAGCTTTAAATAGAAGAACATCGGCATATCTTATAAAGTCAACATTCTTTGATGTTCCAATAAATGGACCTTCTTTAACATAACAAGAACAGTCGGGAGCTTGTTGCTCTTTCATATTCCCAAAATACCCATAAACTCCAGGGTCTCTGGCCCAGCTAAAATTGTAAATCATATCTCCCGTCTGATTAACGGTATTTCTGTATTTAAACGGGCGCCCAGGTATTCCTACCGTATGATCTATCCTAGGATCTAAAGTAATCCCCGCTGCCAAAGGTGTTTTTCCAGAAGCATCTACGACATTAAAAATATTACTATCGTTAAAGGTGTCTATTAAAGGTAATCCTGCTGCGTTTGTTTTAAACGCATTAACCATATTATGACTTGCTAAGTGGAAACCACAACATCCGTATAACCCTGTCCCGTGAGGCGAATTTAACCCTGTCACAAAACTCACGCGGCTTACTGTTGTTCCGTCATTAATGGAAAACTGTACAGCCCAAATAGATTCAGAACCATTATCATAACCATCTAAAAAATTATTTCCATAATCTGGCTCTAGCGCCCCAGTTACATCATTTGCATAATCAATAACTTCCTGTAAACGAGATGTATTAATACTAGTTACCTGATGAGTTTCGTTTTGTTCGTAAGCCTGATATAGTCTTAATTTTGCTAAATAAGCTGCAGCTGCATTTTTATCGGCTCTTCCTACCTGATCCTGTGATTGAGGTAAATTATTATACGCAAATAAAAAGTCGTCTGCAATGGTATTCCATAAATCGTCATTATCCACTTCATTAGATACCTGAAGGATTTCTTCTTGTGTTAACTCTTCTGTGATGTATGGAATTTTCTTAAACAACAGCTTTAACACAAAGTGCGAATGGGCTCTTAAAAAACGAAGCTCTGCCTGTCTTAAAGTTTTATCTGCGTAATCTACTTCAGGTATATCATTAATCACTTTTAGAGCAAAATTGGCTCTTGAAATTGCTTTGTAATAATTTGTCCAGGTTCTAGGTCCCATCCAATCTGAAGGATCGTCTGCAATGGTTAAGTTATACTGTTCGTAACGGTCGATAATATCAACATCACTGCGGCCACCACCACCTTTATAAGCATCATCAGAGCGGACACTTCCATACACCCACATATGGGTTAAGGGCCCTACCATTTCATCATTTCCTATTCCAGCGTAAGCTGCAACTACTAAGGCTTCTGCATTTTCTGCTGTGGCTACATTTTCGTTAGATAATACACCTTCTGGTTCGTATTCTAAAAAATCTTTGGAACAAGCAACTAATAAAAATGCCGCTAAAATTCCTAACCATATTGTTTTTGTATTTTTCATTGTTGTCATTTTTAAAAGTTTACATTAAGTCCTATTGAAAGTATGGTTGGATTAGGAATATTATCTACATTGGTTCTTTCCGGATCTGCTCCTATGTAATTTTTAGGTGTAAACCAGAATAAATTTTCACCTTGTAAATACATTCGCAAACCTGTCATTCCTGCCCATTTACTAATTAATTCTTCAGGGAATGAATACCCAACTTGAAGGTTTCTCAACTTAAAATAAGAGTTCTTTCTGTACAAATAATCTGAAATTCTTTGATCGTTAAAGGCTAAGGATAACGAAGGGATGTCTGTATTTGTATTATTTGGTGTCCAAGCATTTAAAACACCCAACCCAGCATTCTCTCTACCTTGTACAAAGTTGTTCCAGAAGATGTACGGATCCTGACCGATTCTGCCAGTTACTCCTGAACCGAATAATGATAAATCGAAATTTTTGTATTCTAAATTAATTCTGATACCGTATTCTAAATCAGGAAGCGTTGTTCCTAAAAAATCTCTGTCTTCAGGTCCTATACTGCCATTACCATCTAAATCTTGAAATTTTATACCGCCTGGTCGTGCACCAACTTGAGTTGGGCTAGCATCAATATCGGCTTGACTTTGAAATAATCCAGCAGTTTTGTATCCAAAAATTGAAAATTGAGAGTGTCCAATAATAGAATTTTCAACCGTTCCAGGGTAAGACGACACAACTTCTTCTGGTAATTCAGTAATTTCATCTTTAAATGCTCCGAAATTAGTAGCTAGGGTAAACTTTAATCCGTTATTTAAAGTTTTTGAATATGAAAGTGCTAATTCCCAACCTTCAGTATTGGTTGTTGCTCCGTTTAAAACACGTTGCTGGCCTTCACCAATAGCTGAAGCAATTGGAGGTGTAGTTAAAATATCGCTGGTTTCTCTAGTGAAATAATCGAATGATCCTACCAAATTGTTATTAAACATCGTAAAATCAACTCCAAAATTATACTCTTTTGTTGTTTCCCATTTTAATGCAGGATTTGCTGCTTGAATTGACACAAAACCAGATGGTAAATTTCCTGTGTCAACACCATTTAAATCATAAGCAGTTCCCACATTATAGTAGATATTAAAAAAGTCTGGCACAAATTGATTTTGGTTAGCTCCATATCTTGATTCAAATAAACCAAAGCGAGCCAAATCTCCAATCGATTGATTACCTACTTCTCCATAACCAACTCTAAACTTTAATGCATTTAAAATATCGTTTTCTTTCCAGAATTCTTCATTACTAATTTTCCATCCTAAAGTACCTGCAGGGAATACCCCATATCGGTTATCAGCTCCAAATCGGGAAGAACCGTCACGACGTAACGTGAAAGAAGCTAAATATCTGTCTTCAAAGGCATAATTTATTTTTCCGAATTGTGATAATAATCTACTTCCTGTAGAAGTTCCATTATTTGTTCTGGCTCCTGTTGCTGCTCCTAATTGAAAAAAAGATTCTGTTTCAACAGCAAAACCGTCAGCTTGAGCATAGAGTCTGTCTAGATCGTCTTTTATGGATTCTGTTCCTAATAAAACTCCAAATTTATGCTTGTCGCCCAATTCTAATTGATAATTCAAAGTATTGGTAAACACTAAACTGGTGAATTTATTAGTATCTAGAATAAGTCTGTTATTCGCTCGGGTAATAAATCCATTGTATACTCTCGGTTCAATATCTTTTCTTCGAAAATCGCTGTAATCTAATCCTAAACTTGTTCTGAAAGTTAGATTCTTTAAGATATCAAACTCAGCATAAATATTACCAAAAATGGTGGTTCTTTCGGTATTATCCCAACGGTTAATGTATTGCATTAAAAGTGGGTTATTTCTATCGGAATATCCGGCTCCAAGTGGCCCTGCAAAATTACCATTATCATCGTAAACCGGAATCGTTGGAGCCAAAGTAACAGATAGACTTGGAATTCTGGCACTACCAACATCCTGTGAAGCTAAAGTCTCATCGGAAGTCGATAATTGTGTATTAATACCAACTCTAACTTTATTGTTGAATAAGTTAAAATTAGAGTTTAACTTTCCATTGATTCTCTCATATCCGGTATATTTTAAAATACCTGTGTTTTTTAAATGACCTATGTTAATTAAATGAAACGAGTTATCCGTTCCTCCTGATATAGAGATTTCATTGTTGTACACATACCCTTTTTCATACATGACATCCTGCCAATCTGTGTCTCCTGCAGGCACACTGGTATCTCCACCTACATAAGGCTGTACGGTAACACTATTCAAAACAGGGTTATTATAATCGTCATTCCAGTCGAAATTATAAATTTCACCATATCCTGCGTTTGGGTCGGCTCCATCATTAACTGATGCTTGCCACAACACCTGACCTCTTTGTTGTGCATTAAGCATATCATAGCGTTGCTTTTTTTCGGAAAGCATAGATACATTTGAATTTATACTAACTCTTAATTTTTCTCCGCCAGCAGCCTTAGCACTATTTTTAGTGGTTACGATGATTACACCATTTCCGGCTCTTGCTCCATAAAGAGAGGATGCTGAAGCATCTTTAAGTACTTGCACAGATTCTATTGTACTGGGATTTATACCAGCAAATACTTCTTGTCTCACGGTAGGAACCCCGTCAATAACATATAGCGGATTATTGTTACCTAAAGTCGTTGCACCACGAATCAAAACGTTGTTACTCGTTCCTGTAGGATCTCCATTTTTTTCGATGAACAAACCTGGTACCTGACCTTGAAGTCCTTGAACAGCACTACCTGAACTCAGACTAACCCCTTCCGTAGGACCAAGTTCAACAACGGTTATTGCTCCGGTAACATCTACTTTTCGTTCTTTAGAATATCCGGTTACTACAATTTCTTCAAGTTCGCTTGCATCAGCCTCAAGAATAACATTTATAACGGTTTGGCCATTTACTTTAATCTCCTGAGTTTTGTACCCAATATAACTGAATACCAATATGGCATCGCTGCTTACATTTTCCAGAATATAATCCCCATCGAAATCGGTAGCTGTTCCCTGAGTCGTTCCTGAAACAATTATAGAAACTCCGGGTAAAGGCATACCATCTTCTTTGGCTGTAACAGTTCCGCTAATTTGCGCCTGAGCATAATAGCTCAATAGTGCAAATAGCGATAGCAGTAAAAGTTTTTTACATTTCATAATTAATTAGTTTAGTTAAAGTTTAGTTGATTTACTTCTATATAATCAAGATTAAACTCTTGATTAGTTGGTTTAATACTTAGTTGGTTAAATGGTGTATTAGGAAAAAATATTTCCGTCATTACAGACTCTCCGTTATCGAAGAATAGTTCTATGGATGTTTTATCTAAAAGTATTCTTCCTGATAAATTTTGATTTGCAGAAGTTCTCGGCGCTAGTGATATTTTATTAGCAAAATCTTTTGAAAAATTGACTTTGCCTGATTTACTTCGGTCTATAAAAAAGAGTTTTTTTGCATTGTTATAACCAAAAAGCAATTCATCTCCAGCTTTATTAGATAGTTTAAAAGTGCAACCGCCTTCTTGATTTAAGTTTGAAATATTAAAAGCAATTTCTACACTGGATAAGTCAATAGTTTCAGAATCTATAATTTTGGTTTCATTTGCTATTAATACATTTTCTTTTTTAACCTTTTTACCTCTGTAATTTTCGATTTCTCGTACAGGATTAGAGATTAATCTAAAGCCTCGCTCATTTTTCTGAAGTTGCACTTTTCTAGCAACGGTCATCGCACTTCTCCATGTTTCTGTTGGCACGGCCTGTGCGTATTGCCAATTAGACATCCAGCCAATCATAAGCTTGCTACCATCTTTGGTTCTAGCGTTAGACCAAGACACTCCGGCATAATTGTCTTTTCCGAAATCTATCCAATAGGTATGTTCTTCATTTAAAGCTTTTGAAAATTCGTCATCCATAGTAAACTGAGTGCCATCAAAATCTCCTATAAAATACTGTGTTGCCGAGCCTCCATTTGGACCTCCAGGATTTATGCTAACAAATAGTACCCATTTGGTTTCATCGCTTCCATTAACAGGAAGTTTGAAAAAGTCCGGGCACTCCCAAACGCCTCCATGTCCGCCAATACCGCGACCGAAATCTGATAAATAATTCCATGCTTTTAAATCCTTCGATTCATAAAACATAATGCGATCTCCTGCAGCTAATACCATCATCCAACGGCTTCTTTCTTCATCCCATGACACTTTAGGGTCTCTAAAATCTTTCAATTCATTATTATCAATAACAGGGTTATTTTCATACTTGGTAAAAGTTTTACCTTCATCATTACTAAAGGCTATACTCTGTGTTTGTTTCCAGTTGTCTTTACCCTCCAATTGTTTTGAACTTGTATACATGGCTACAATTGGTGCTGAATTCTCTACTTTTCCAAAACCGGAAGTATTACCAATATCAACCACAGCACTACCTGAAAATATGGTTCCTAATTCATCGGGATATATTGCAATTGGTAATTCTCTCCAGGTAATCATATCAGTACTAACGGCATGCCCCCAGTGCATTGGTCCCCAAACATTGCTATCGGGATGGTACTGAAAATATAAATGGTAATAGCCATTGTAGTAAAACATTCCATTAGGATCGTTCATCCAATTTTTCTTTGGCGTAAAGTGATAATTTGGACGATAAAGCGTTTCTTCTGAATGTGATTCAACAGCAACTTGTTGCTGCATATGATCATTATCTGTTTTTACCTTCTCCTTACAGGAAACCAGCAAAACAAGTGCCAGTGTAATTGCTACTAGATGTTTTAAAGCTTTCATTGATTTATCTTATTTAGTTAGTGTTTTGCTTAATTCTTCAAGAGAAATTCCTTTTGTCTCAGGCATCATAAAAACAACAAAAAGGAGTTGAAATACCATCATTATTGCAAAAAAGAGAAATACCATTCCAGCACCAATTGTTGAAAACAATATGGGAACCAAAGAAGGTACCACGGCTGCTAACACCCAATGCACTGAACTACCAAATGATTGCCCAAAGCCTCGTAAATGGTTAGGAAAAATTTCTGAAATAAATACCCATATCACTGTTCCTTGTCCAATAGCATGTGATGCTATAAAAATGAATAACAATATAGGTACAATACTACCTTCCCAACTAAAAAAGAAGGCAGCAGAAACCAAACTCAAAGAGACTATATAACCAAATGAACATATATACATTAATTGTTTTCTTCCTAATCTGTCTATTAGAACAATACCTAATAAAGTGAAAAGCATATTGGTAACACCTATTCCAATACTACTTAATAAAGCCGTACTCTCACCAAGTCCTGCTTCTTCAAAAATTCTTGGAGCATAATATAATAAGGCATTTATGCCCGATAGTTGATTGAAAAATGCTATTAAGAAAGCTAGAATTAAAGGGAATCTGTATTTTTTTAGGAATATGTTTTCGTTAGGCACGGTGCTTTCCATCTCATCCTTAATCTCTAACATAAGTTTTTCTGGATCTTGATCTGGACTTATAATTTTAAGAACTCCTATGGCTTCGCTATTTCTAAATTTGGTAAGCAACCAACGAGGGCTTTTTGGAATTGTTAAAGCAAATACTGTGTAAATAGCAGCAGGGAAAGCTTCCACACCAATCATCCATCTCCAGGCATTATCACCTATATTATTTAATAGGTAATTAGATAAAAAAGCTATTAATATCCCAAATACAATATTAAATTGATAAAGACCTACAAGTTTACCTCTATCTTTGGCAGGGGCAATTTCCGAGATATATGCTGGTGCTGCTATGGTAGAAGCTCCTACACCTAAACCTCCTAAAAATCTAAAAATAGCAAACGTTATAGGGTCGTTTGCCAAGGCTGAACCTATGGCTGAAATCGTATAAAAGATACCAATCCATACCAAGGTTTTTTTACGACCAATTTTATTGGTGGGTATTCCGCCTAATAGAGCCCCTATTACAGTACCCCATAAGGCCATTCCTATAACTACAATGCCATGAAACATATCTGAAGAGTTCCATAATAGTTGTAGTTTTTTTTCTGCTCCAGAAATAACAACAGTATCAAATCCGAAAAGAAATCCTGCTAATGCTGCCGTAACAGACCATATTAATATCTTGCGATTCATTGTGGTGGTAATTAGTTTAGTTGATTGCAAATTATGTGGAAAATGCAATTTCTTCGTTTTCTAATGTTACAATATGTTACAAAATTGTTAAAACGAACTAAAAACCCTTAAAAAGCCCTATTTATCCACTAATAATAAGGAACTATGTTTTTTAAGACGGCTGTATTAATATAAAATTGTTACATCAATGTTTGAATTTGATACCGTTTTTACAACAACAGTATTGACAATATGATAAAACACACCCACTAGCATTATAAATTCGGTAATTTAAAAGTATTATATATTAAAAATGACAATATATTACGATTTAATCTTTCAAATAATCGGTTCTATACGTTTTAGGTGAAACGTTGTATTTACTTTTAAAAGTTGTTGAAAAATAGTTTGGTGTAGAAAAGCCTGTTGCATAAGCAATTTCGGAAACTGTAAGTGGGGACGTTTCAAGTAAAACCTTGGCTCTATCTAATCTTATGTTCATAATGTAATCACTTATATTAACTCCTAAAATAGCTTTCATTTTCCTGTAAAGTTGAACTCTAGAAATGTTAAGTGCTTCGGCTAATTGTTCAACTGAAAATTTTGAATTGTCTAAATTGTCTTCTATTAATTTGTTTATACTTGTAATGAAATTTTGTTCAAACAACCCGAAGTTTTGGTCGCCCTCTATTTTATGCATATTATTAACGTAATAATAGCGTAGTTTTTCTCTATTAAACAATAATGTTTTAATAGACTGAAATAAAATTCCAAAACTAAACGGTTTGGTTAAATACAAATCGGCACCACTTTGCAAACCTTTTATATAAGAATCTTTATCGTTTAGTGCCGTTAAAATGATGGTTGGAATATGAGAAGTTCTTAAATCTTGTTTGAGTATTTTACAAATTTCGAATCCGTTTTTATCTGGTAAATTTACGTCACAGATGAGAATGTCAGGAACTATTTCAAGTGCTTTTTCAATCGCATCGTTACCTTCAGAAGTATAGACTTTATATTCTGATTTTAATTTTTCTTTTAAATACTTTAATAAATCCCGATTATCTTCAATAATTAAAATTGAATAATGCTCTTCTGACGATTCCAAATTTTGCTGATTAAAAGTATCGTCTTCATAATCGTTTTCAAATTTTAAAATAGAATCATCAATAACATCAGGTTCAAAAACAATCTCTTCAGGATTTAAATGAGCTTTTCCTTTATAGAGACTGATTATAAATTCGGTTCCATGTTTCGAAAAAACTTCAATATCACCTTTATGCAACTCTATAAATTCCTTTGAAATATGAAGGCCTATCCCTGAGCTGGGCTGACTATTATTGGAACCGTGATAAAATGCTTTAAACACATTTTTTATTTCATTGTCAGGTATACCGATTCCGGAATCTTTAAAATGGATTTTAACAAAATTACTTTCCGAATCGTCTTCAATTTTAATGCTAACCCTTCCATTATCGGGCGTAAATTTAAAAGCATTTGAAAGTAGATTGAAGTAAACCTTATCCATTAAATTACGATCTAAAAACACTTTTAAAGATTCGTTATTACACTCCAACGAAAACTTAATGCCTCTTTTTTGAGCTTCTCTTTCAAAGTCTTTAAAAACAATTCTGGAAAACTCGAAAAGATTGGTTTCAGAGGCTTTTAAGATAAATTTTCGGTCTTCTATTTTTCTAAAATCTAAGAGTTGATTAATAAGTCGTAATAACCGTTTAGAATTATTAAAAATCAGTCCTACTTCACTCTGCATTTTACCCTCTTTTACAACTTTACTATCTGACAAAGAATCGATTGAAGATAAAATTAATGTTAACGGCGTTTTAAATTCATGTGATAACCCTGTAAAAAAATTAACTTTAGCCTCGTTACTTGTTTTTACCTCTTCGGCTATTTTTTTTATTTGATTTCTTTGAACTGTAATTTTATTGTTTTGAATTTCTAATTCGCGTTTACTCTTTTTTATTTTGTAGCCAGAGTAAATACTATAGCCTCCCAAGATTATACTAGTAAACAATAAAATTAAAACAACTCTTAAAACATTTCTTTGTGTAGAATAGGTTTGCTCCTGCCTATTTATTCTTTCTTGCTGACTTTCAATATCTAACTGATGCTGAGCTATTTTATCATATTGATTTTTCATTATTTCAGCATTTCTAGAGTCAATTACAATTGTTTTAAGTACGTTATTTTTTGATACTTTTTCATTGTTTAAAATCATAGAAACCAACTTCATGGTTTCATCACCTCCTGTTGGATATAGCATAGTAGCCATGAGAATACCCTGTTGTACCAGTTGAATACCACCGTTAGGACCAGGTAAACCGTCAACACCTATAATTTTCACATTTTCCTGTAACCCTTTTTCTTTTAAAACTTCCCAAGCACCTAGCGCCAATCTATCATTATGAGCAAAAATGTAATTTATGTGCTTATTTCCCTTTAAAAGGTCTCTTAAAGAATCTTTAATAGAGTAACTTTCCCAATTGCTATTGATAGAAGCTACAACATTTAAATTTTGCGTTTTATTAATAATATTATTAAAACCCAAACTTCGCTCTAAAGCTGGTGAAGAACCAGCTAGCCCTTTTATTTCAAGAATGTTACTTTCATTGTTTTCAACAGATGCTAAATAGCTTGCTGCATCCGCACCCACCTGATAATTGTCGCCCCCAATATAAGCGGTATAATTAGCCCCTTCAATTTTACGATCTACAACTAAAACAGGAATCCCAGATTTATAAGCTTTCTCAACAATAGGAGTTATTGGTTTCGATTTTACCGGAGACACAATTAGTACATCAACTTTCTCTTTTATTAACTTATCAATATCCTTAATTTGTTTTTCTACGCTATCTTCTCCGTCTAAAATATTCAATTCTATATTAGAATTAAATGCGGCTTGAATTAACATAGATTGATTCATTGCTTTGCGCCAATCATCTGCAAATCCAGTTTGAGAAAAACCTACTTTATTTACTGTTTTTTGATTTTCATTTGTACAACCAATACATATTAGCAGGCTAAATAAAACAACAAGTTTTAGTGATAAAAGCTTCATTAAGTTAAGGAAAGAATTAGTTTAGTTAATTGGTTTTAAAATGAAATATAGTGATTTTAATTAATATAAAACCCCATATCTACTTCTCATTATTTTCTCCGCAGAATCAAAATTTTAACTATACTTTTTAAGCAAAAAAAAATCCCTTTAAAATTTAAAGGGATTAACACTAATAATAAAAAGAAAATTATTTTTTAGAAGCTTCTAAAGATACTTTACGAAATTCCTTCATTAATTTAGTCATTTCCAAAGTCGCTTTACGAGCTCTTGTTCCAGCAGCTTTATTTCCATTTTCTAATTGAGCGTTTGCATCAGCTGAAAATGCTTCAAATTGTGCGTTGATTTGTTCTAATAATTCTTTCATCGATTCAAGGTTTTTAAATTAATGTTAGCGAAAATAGAATAAAATTTTCATTTTTTTTAAATCCGTCCCCTTTTCATCCCTTGTATTTTATAGGTTCCTATACAACTCATTGATTTTCTGAATATCTCAAAATGGTTATTTTAATTATTTATTAAAAAATATTTGAATTAAATAACCTTTCATGCCAACTACAAGAAATCTAACTTAAACAGAAATCACCTCAGTGAAGGTTGCATGAACATAAAAATATTGACCAACCGGATAATTTAAAGCACAAAAAAAGCCCTTCAAATAAATTGAAAGGCTTGTTAATTTTGGGTGGAAGATCGGTCTCGAACCGACGACCTCCTGAACCACAATCAGGCGCTCTAACCAACTGAGCTACAACCACCGTGTAATGCATTTCGCAATGCGAGTGCAAATGTAAACGTTTTAGGCGTTACTGCAAAAGTTTTTTGAAATTTTTTTTAAGTATTTTTAAAAATAATTTCAGTTTTTAAAGTAACCTATTCATTTACTTTTACTTATTAAAAAAATATTTTTCACTAAATTAAATCAAACAGGCTGCTCACCCCAACATAGCGTTCTACAGTAAAGCCTTCGGCGTATTCTACTCCTATTAAACGCCCCAAATCGCGGGCTCTATAAATCACACTATCGGTGAAATTTTTACTTGAAATTGGCGTTTGAGGCTCTTTGCTGTCTTCACTGTAAAATTGTGTTTTATAAGCCAGCACCGATTGCATTTTAATATCAATATAATCGGAAACATCTACAACCAAATCCGGTTCTATATTTTTCCACTGAATAAAATGGTAAACTTGTTTTGGTCTCCAGGGTTTCTGTACCTCACCTGCTTCATCTAAAGTTTCAATCTTGAGCAAACCACTTAAAAAACAGGCATCGCTGGCCAGTTTACTCCCTTTACCGTGATCAATATGCCTATCATCAATCGCATTACAAATCACTATTTCCGGCTGATACTTTCTTATTTTTGAAATTAATGCCAACTGGTGTGCTTTATCATTCACAAAAAAGCCATCAGCAAATCGCATATTTTCACGCACCGATGCCTTTAATATCGCTGCGGCATCTTTTGCTTCTTCATCTCTAGTTTCCGCTGTACCACGTGTACCTAACTCACCACGTGTTAAATCGATAATACCAACTTTTTTTCCATTGGCTACCTCTTTTGCCAGAGTTGCACCACAGCCCAATTCTACATCATCAGGATGAGCGCCAATGGCAAGTATGTCTAACTTCATAGTTTATAAATTATAGTCTACTTTATATTACTAATAAATCACTTATTCTTAAAATATTTTCACTTTTTATCAAAAAATGTGAAAATCGAAATACTAATTACTTGTTAAAATCTTTAAATCCAGAAAAAAACAAAATTACGAATACGTTTTCGTTTATACTTTTTGTATATTTTTTTTACTAAAATCAACAATAATTTAAAAAATGACACTTATTGATAAACATGACTTTAATCATAATAATTAGAGTAATTGTAAAGTAATTTTAACAAATAATTAGGATTCAAACCAGATATAGCCTTCCATTCAAGACTCTGGTGAATGTAAAATTAATAAACAAATATTAGATATGGTCTATTTAATGCTCTTCATTTTAGTTGTAACGATTGGTCTATTTATCTGGGGAAAATTCACACCGGACATCGTCGCCCTCATTTCTATGCTAAGCTTGTTTTTAACGGGTATTTTAGATGTTAGCGAAACATTAAGCGGATTTAGTAATCCTACCGTTATTATGATTGCCGCACTCTTTATTATAGGTGAAGGCATTGCCCAAACTGGGTGGACTGCTATGGCCGGTAAAAAGTTTGTAGAATGGGCTGGAAAAAGTGTTCCGAAACTTCTTGTGATCATCACTTTAGGAGCCGGTGTACTTTCTGGCTTTGTAAGTAACACCGGAACAGTAGCGACGTTAACCCCTTTAACCATATCGTCTGCCTGGAGTATTGGTACATTACCTTCAAAAATGCTAATACCAGTAGCGTTTGGCTCTAACACCGGGGGACTGTTAACTCTTACAGGTACACCTCCTAATATTATTGCAAGTAATGCTTTGGTTGAAGCTGGCTACGGAGGATTTTCATTCTTTGAATTTGCTTTAATTGGTATTCCGTTACTCATTATAACCCTTGTCTACTTTAGATATATAGGTTATAAATTATTACCTAAAAATAAAACGAATAATAAACCTGTAAACATTGAATCTACCTTTCATAACTGGATAGAAGCTTATAAAGTACATGACGACTACTACAGATTACGTATTCGTTCTATTTCTCCGCTTATCAATACCAAAATGGAAGACTGGCAGTTTGAAAAAGATTATCATGTTAGCATCATTCGTATAAAACGCAGACATCCAAAAGTATTGAAAGGCATCAATCCTTTTATTGAGTTCCCGAATCCACAAACCGAATTGTACTATCACGATATCATTACGGTTAAAGGTAGCACCGAAGCTATTAATAAACTTATGATTACCTTCAGATTAGGACTTTTACCTCTGGAACCTATCACCGACGAGTTAAAACATAACCTCATCAATCAGGAAGTTGGGATGACCGAAGTGATTGTGAATCCAAACTCCATGCTGGTAGGCAGAAAATTCAGACTAGGAGAATACTTTAAAAGATATGGCATTCAGCTTTTGGCGGCATCCAGAAATAACAAACCTTTACAAGACAAAGAGATTGTTGTTAAAGCCGGAGATGCCTTCTTATTACGAGGCACCTGGCAGTCTATTGAAGATTTAAAAAAACAACACGAACATTTAGTGATTATTGGTAGTCCTGAAGGAATGGCCAAAAACGTAGAAAATCTGAATTTCAAATCGTACATCGCTTTAGGCACCTTAATTTTCATGATCCTATTGATGGTCTTTAAAATCGTTCCCGGAGCCATTGCGGCCTTATTATGTGCTGGTATTGTTCTGTTAACAGGTTGTGTAACCATTTCTAAAGCCTACAAAGGTATTAGCTGGACAAGTGTGGTTATGATTGCGGCCATGATTCCTATGGGAATTGCACTTCAAAAAACCGGAACTGCACAATTAATTGCCAATGGTTTAGTTGAGCACTTAGGCAGTATTCACCCGATAGTATTATTAGGAGGAATCTTTTTACTAACCACCACATTTAGTCAGGTAATTAACAACTCGGCCACAGCAGTTTTAATGGCGCCCATTGCCATGTTGGCTGCCAGTTCATTGAATTTAGACCCACATCCGTTTATGATTGTGATTGCCATTAGTGCTTCAACAGCTTTCTTAACACCAATTGGTACAACCACAAACGCTATGGTCATGACTGCAGGTGGCTATAAATTTATGGATTACTTTAAAGTAGGCGCACCACTGCTTTTACTACTCTTTATACTAACGCTTTTACTAGTGCCTGTAATATGGCCCTTATAATACCAAAACATTTAAAAAATAATTAAAATGGAAGATTTAGTAACCATGGGAGTTCATACCAGCCTTGAGCAGTATGGCTTAAAAAATGTCACTGTACACTGGAACTTATCACCAGAAGAACTTCAACAAATTACCCTTGAAAACAACATGGGTAAAGAGACGGCTAATGGCACACTTGCCATAAACACCGGAAAATTTACCGGTCGCTCACCTCAGGATCGTTTTATTGTAAAAGACACGTACACCGAAAAAAAAGTATGGTGGGGAAAAACCAATAAACCGGTATCGACCGAAAACTTCAACAAATTAAAACATGAAGTAACAGAATACCTTTCCGGAAAAGAATTATATGCTAGAGATGCTTACGCTTGTGCTGAACCTGAATTCAAAACAAAAATACGCGCTATCACCGAGCTACCTTGGTCTAATCTTTTCATCTACAACATGTTTTTACGACCTGGTGAGAAAGAACTTGAAAATTTTGAAGAAGACTGGCTAATTCTATGTGCTCCGGGTTATGTATGCCCTAATCCTGAAGCTTTCGGTATTCGTCAAGGAAACTTCTCTATCATTAATTTCACACAAAGAGTAGCACTTATAGGCGGTTCTGCCTATACTGGTGAAATGAAAAAAGGCATTTTCTCTGCATTGAATTTAATTTTACCTGTTGAAAAAAATGTGCTGCCTATGCACTGTTCTGCAAATGTTGGTAAAAAAGGTGACACTGCTATTTTCTTCGGCTTATCAGGAACCGGAAAAACAACCCTTTCTGCCGACCCTGAAAGAAAATTAATTGGAGACGACGAACATGGCTGGACCGAGGATAACGTTATTTTTAACTTTGAAGGCGGTTGTTATGCTAAAGTGATTGATTTAAGTGAAGAAAAAGAGCCGGACATCTTCAGAGCTGTGAGACCGGGTGCCATGCTTGAAAACGTTGTTATTAAAGCTAATGGTGAAGTGGATTATTTAGATAGCTCCATCACTCAAAACACGCGTGTAAGCTACCCTATTCACCATATTGATAATATTCAGGAAACGCTATATGCTAACAATCCTAAAAACATCTTTTTCTTAACCTGTGATGCGTTTGGGGTACTGCCACCGGTATCAAAATTAACACCAGGTCAGGCAGCATACCACTTTATTTCTGGATATACAGCTAAAGTTGCAGGAACCGAAGCTGGTATTACCGAACCTGTTCCGTCATTCTCGGCTTGTTTTGGGGAACCTTTTATGCCTTTACATCCCACCGTATACGGAGAAATGTTAAGTAAAAAAATGCAGGACGCTGGTGTAAATGTATGGTTAATTAATACTGGGTGGAGTGCCGGCCCTTATGGTGTGGGTTCTCGTATCAAGTTAAAATACACCAGATCCATGATTACCGCTATTCTTAATGGCGACCTAGATGATGTAGACTATGAACAAAATCCAATTTTCGGCTTATTCATGCCTAAATATTGTCCGGGTGTTCCTTCTGAAATGTTAGATCCTATGAATACATGGTTACAAAAAGGCGCTTATATTGGAAAAGCCATTCAGTTGGCACATTCGTTCCACCTAAACTTTGAAAAATTTGCCCATCAAGCTTCAAAACAAATTATGGAAGGTGGACCATTAATTGATGAGCACCACCATTTGGAAGAACATATTTAATAGTTGTTTTAATGATACTGTAGAGGAACTCAAAAAATAATGAGCTCCTCTACATTGTTTTTATGTTCTAACTTACACTTTCACTATTCAATAATTCCCGGTTAGCAAATTTATAAACCAACGCTCTGAATTCTTCATAATCATTGGCAGTTTCTTCTAGTGTCTTACCGTTAATAGCACCATTCCAAGCTTGCTGAATTGCAAGCACTCCTGCTTCAAGACCTGACGGATGACCTAAAATCGCATCGCCTGCCATATACAATAAATCAGTCGTTTGCAAGCGATTGTAAGTTTCAAAAGCCTGACCTCCCCATTGCCCGGAAGATACCACTGGCAATACCGATTCACTATTTAAGAAGGGTTTAAGGCAAGATTTTATAGAGCGCAATGCAGAATCATTGGATTCCCCAAAAGTATTTTCTATGCCATTCACATACATTTGATCTACACCTGCTAATCTGGATATTTTATCGTAAGCAGGAAAATTTATCCCAAAAAATGGGTGTTTGTTAAACATACCCCATCCGTTTCTGTGTGCATGAACGGACAAACCTCCCCAATTACAAACCTGTTTTGTAGCTGTCCACCCCACACTATTTATACTAACCATAACACTTGTACCGCCGGCATTTACTACTGTTTCGTAATTAGACTGCATAGTTCTAAAATCTCCTGTAATATTAAATGCATACATAATTTTCTTTCCGGTTTTATCGGCTTGAGCGTTAATAACATCCATTACTTTTTCAACGCGCTCTTCAAATGTAGAACTAGCTGAAGATGTTAAGAGTTCGTCGTCTTTAATAAAATCAATACCAGCATCGGCTAATTTCTGTACCAGTTGAGCCGTATGTTCAGGTGTCAATCCTAGACTAGGTTTTATAGCTGTTCCTATCATTGGTTGTTTTAATTCCACACCAGCTAAAGCCTTCGTTCCTCGCAAACCAAATTTAGGACCTCTAAAATGCTCTCTGTATGAGTTAGGTACTTCAAAATCATCTAACTTAAGCCCTGAAAACTGGGTTGATTCATAAATATTACCTAAAAGTGTGGTGATTAATGTAGGAATATTATAACCAAAATTCCCAACCGGCCAGGAAACAATTACTTTAGCACGCTTAAAAACAGTCCCTTCCTTATAATTCCCTGGTATACTAGGTACTGAAACCTCTTCCTGTAATTCTATATGCTCTACCCGAGCAGCATAAAGCTTCCTAAACTCCTCTAACTCCTGAGTCGTTGAAATAAAAGTCCCACTGGATTGTTCTCCCGCTAAAACTGCGGCTGCCTGTTCTACATCATAGGGTGTTTCTATTAGGTAGGCTGCAAAAATTCTTTCCATTTAAATAATTGGCTATCTGTTAATTTAATTAGAGTTGTAGGTAAAGTTGGTATAAAATTTTCTTAATACTATCCTGCTGTAACCTGTTGTAAAATTGATCGTTAATGAATTCTATAAAAGGTACGGATTTTTCATATTCTATGACAGTAATCTTTTATATTAGCGCAAAAAAACCATGCTAAAGGCTGTTATATTTGATATGGACGGTGTGATTATTGATAGTGAACCCTTACACTACAAGGCCTACCATAAAATGTTTGAAGAAGTAAACGTGAAGGTTTCACCCGAACTTTATGAGTCATTTACAGGAAAATCCACCTTAAATGTCTGTAAACAGGTTTGTGATATTTTTTATCTAAAGGAAACTCCCGAAACTTTAGTCTCGATAAAAAGAAAACACTACGAATATATTTTCGATAATGATAAAGCCTTTGATTTAATTGATGGTGTTTTAGACCTCATTAAAGATTATCATGCTAATGGGTTAACTTTAGTACTTGGCTCCTCGGCATCTATGCCAAACATTGAGCGTATTTTTAAACGCTTTGATTTAAACCCCTATTTCAAAGCTAAATTAAGTGGTGCGGACTTAAAAGCTTCGAAACCTCATCCTGAAATTTTCATTAAAGCTACTGAAGCCTCAGGATTTAATGCACATGAATGTATGGTAATTGAAGATTCTACCAACGGCATTGAAGCCGCTAAAGGTGCTGGTATTTTCTGTACGGGTTACGACAGCAAGCATTCTAAAAACCAGGATTACAGTAAAGCTGATTTGGTAGTGAAATGTTTCAGTGAAATTCCTTACGAACGCGTCAAACAATTAGTTTAAAACAGCATAACCAAAATTTACAGAAAAAGGCACGCACCAAACAATCACGTGGTTGTACACCTTGTAATCTACATTATCTGGTAAATTGTATTCATAATCTCCCTCAACACCCTTTATGGCCCCTAATGAAAGATAAGTTGATGCAGAAGTATCTGTGGCGAGATAGATTTCAAGATTAGGTCCTTGGTCTGTTTTAAAATTGGTTAAAGACAATACTTTTAGATTCTTATCTATAGTCGCTTTTCCAGAAGTTGGATGCGCACTGGAAACAAAATCACCTGAAAAAGACGCTTCTGTAGATGTCATCTCTTTCATTTCCATATGCTCTTCTGAAATAGTTTCTGAATCTGAAGAAGTTGAGCAGCCCCAAATAAAAAATAACAATATCACTAAAGAAAAATTAAAAATTCTCATAATTAAAGCTTAGTAAGTTTCTAAAGTGGTCGAAGTGCAACTTAAATCATTACAAAAATTTTATTTTAGTTTTCTTTACTTTCTTTAATTTTTTGTTTCAAAGCATTTAAGCGTTCTTTTCGCAATTCAGCTTCTTTACGCTTTTTATTTTTTTTCTGATCTACCAATCTGGAATGCTTAGCTTTATTTTTAGTGTTTTTATCACTACCCGTCTTTGCCATGATTATTTATTCGATTTCATTAAATTATTTTGCTCTTCCATCAGTTTCGTCAACTTTGTTAACAACTCAATATCTTTTGGTGTTGCAACAGTTTCATCCTGAACATCCTGCGATTTACTTCGAAGGCGGTTCATAAATTTTACAACCACAAAAATAGTAAACGAAACGATTAAAAAGTCAATCAAGCTTTCTCCTAGAATTCCATAACCAATAGACACCTCATCTGTTACAATTTGCCCTGAAGTATTCATTACCGCTTGTTTTAAAATGATGCGTTTGTCATGAAAATTAACGCCATTTGTAAGCAACGATAACGGTGGCAAAAACACTTGCTTTACTAAAACATCGATGATTTTATTAAATGCTGCCCCGATAATGATTCCAACAGCCATATCCATCATATTGCCTTTAACAGCAAACTCTTTAAATTCTTTCAATAAATTCTTCATAAGTTCACATTTTAAATGTTACGTTCCCTTTAAAACTAAAAAATCTCGCTAACTTAAATTAAGATTAGCAAGATTTTTTTAAATATTTAAAAGAATATAAACCTCTTATTTTTTGTAATATTTACTGTAACCACGGTAAGCAAAGAACCCTAATACAGCGACAATTCCACAAGCGATTCCAATGAATTTTAAACTCACAATCTGGTCTCCACTCGCATAACTATGAAGTCCGGCTAAATAGAAATTCACGCCGAAATACGTCATCATAATACTAGCGAAAGCTACAATAGACATTAAGTTATAAAACCAACGTCCGCGTAATCCCGGCACCAGACGCATGTGAATCACAAAAGCATACACCATAATACTAATTAAAGCCCAGGTTTCTTTAGGATCCCATCCCCAGTAACGCCCCCAGCTTTCGTTGGCCCACATACCTCCTAAAAAATTTCCTATGGTAAGCATGGTTAAACCAACAGTTAAGGCCATTTCATTAATAATGGTAAGCTCTTGAATATTTAAATCGAGTTTCTTTTTGTTCTTTTCATTAGTAAAAATCATTAATAATAACGACACTACCCCTAAAATCATTCCTAAAGTAAACGGACCATAACTTGCCACGATAACCGCTACGTGAATCATTAACCAGTAACTATTCAATACTGGTTGCAGGTTTGCAATTGCCGGATCCATCCAGTTCCAGTGCGCCACCATTAAAATCATAGATGTTACAAAAGCTGTAGCAGCTATAGTTAAATCACTTTTTCTTCCGAAAGCTAATCCGAAAAATGCGGTTGCCCAGGCTACGTAAATCATAGATTCGTAAGCATCACTCCAAGGCGCATGACCTGAAATATACCAACGCGCAATTAACCCGACGGTATGTAATAGAAACAGACCAACAATAATCACTTTTAGAACCGTTACTGAAATGTTTAAAGCTTTACTTTTCTCTTTAAAAATTTGAATAATCAATAAAACAAACAGCAAAGTACCAGAATACATATACCAGCTAAACAGCTTCTTAAAAATATCGTATTTGTTGTATAAAATTTCGGTTTTAATCTTTTTATCGCTTAACATAACCGAACCTCCGTACTGATGTTGTGTTTTCTTAAACGCCTCTAATAATTTGGATACTTCTGAAAAATCTCCGGATTGTTTTGCTTGATTTAAAGTAAATAAATAAGCTTTGAAACCATTTTTAATGAAGTTCCCGTATAAAGAATCCTGAATTTTATAGTTTCCGAATTTATAATCGTACGCTGATATCCATTTATTATTTGGATCGTCAGGAATTGGAAATATCTTTAAAGACATTCCTTCTATCGTGTTGTACAGCAAATTAACGCGTTGATCGGCTTCCTTAAATTCCTTTTGAAAAGCATTTGGCGTTAACGCCTTATAAGCTTCATCTAAATATGGTGCTAATTTATAACGCCCTTGATCTGTGAAGAAGTCTGCTAAAGCTACATACTTCGCTTCTTTAGATACGCCGATAAGACTTCGAATAGAATCGTCTTTTTTAGCTTTTAAATAAATGATTGGCACGTTATACCAAAGCATTGGACTTTCCTGAATGGATAAAAACACCTGATTGGCATCAAAATTTTCGTAAGTATCATTCTTACTCAGTTTACGCAACATCTCAGATGCATAAGTATTCACCGGCATCATACGTCCGCTTAAATCCTGAATAACCAAATGACCGAAATCTTCAGCCACTTCCTTAGGCGTAATATTGGCTGCTAAAACAGAATCAATTTGGGCCTTTGATGCTTTATTGTGGTCATGCCCATCATGGTCTGAATGCGTTTGTGCAAAAGCATTCATTCCTAAACATAGTAACACCAAACTTAACAACTTTACTTTCTTGGATTTTACTTTCTCAAGCATGACTTTTAATTCACCAAAACGAGAACCTTTAACAAATAATATAGCCATTAATCCGGCATATAATAAGAAATACCCAATGTAAGTTAATAGCGTTCCCCAGTAATCATGGTTTACCGAAAGAATCGTTCCTTTTTCATCCGGATCGAAACTCGACTGAAAAAAACGATATCCACGGTGATCCAGAATGTTATTCATAAAAATTTTATAATCGAAGTTTCCTTCCTCCTCATCAATCACCGTCACTTTACTTGAAAACGCCGAATACCCTTTTTCTGTTCCCGGATAACGTTCTGCTTCAAAATCGTTTAGTTTTATTGAAAATGGTAATTCCAATACTTTAGAACCGTATTTAAAGGCAAAATCTAACCCGCCGACTTTTATTTGCTTAAAGGCATTGTTCATTCCCATTCCGCCTAACAATCCAACACGTTGTGTTTCACCTCCAGTGGTTACTTTCAACACCACACCATCTGAATCATTTTTCAATATTTGTGATTTCTGAACAATATCAAATTCCCCCTTCACAACAGGCTTAGGAAATACCATTTGCATATCACCAATAACATAGCGCGAACGTAACATTAATGGCTGAATACTATCTTTAACCAGTTTCCCTTGGGCCATTGTCGCCATAACCATATACTCCCCTTCAAACGGCGATTCAATATTTAACTGGTCGTTTTCATAAGTAATATTAATCGCTCCGGGGGTTGGTTTGTTTAGCGCGAATAATACGTTGTGAATACTCTGAACTTCTCCAACTTTTAAAAAGTGGTTATGTGGAGCCCCGCCTCCGGCTTCTACTATTTTTAAATATTCCTCACCATCTTCGGCAGGCACAATATCTTCTTCTGCGCCTTTTACAAACTTCTCTAATTCAATGGTTACTGGTTGCTGATCGTAACGTGTTTCAATTTTAAAATCATTATCCAAGCGACTTGAAAAATCGACCTTACGTTCTAGAGGCAAACGCTGTGGAACGCCATCAATTTCATAGTCACCATCAATATAAGTGGTTATATAAGTTTCTCTGGAAAGGAACGTGTTTTCTGTTGCTCCTTCACGAATCGCCATCATCCCTTCAAAACTAATGTATCTTGTTATACCTGCTCCAACAATGATGAAAATGAACGCTAAATGCAGTAAAAGTGTTGCCCATTTTTCTTTTTTGTGTAACCTGTAACGGAAAATATTTCCGAAAAAATTGATTACAAAAAGTACCATGATACCTTCGAACCACCAGGTATTATAAATTAAATTTCTAGTATACGCTGTTGGCGAAGTTTCCTGCCCGGCATCTAAAAACGTACCGATGGCCATAGCTGCGGCAAAAGCAATAAATAAAATAGATGTTAGACGAGTTGAAAAAAGAATTTTGGAGAGTTTATTTTGCATAATACGAACCCTTTTTTGAGGTCGTGCAAATTTAAGTATTTCAATTAACTTAGAATTGTTAAAATTAGAAAGAATTGTTAATCAAATCCTAATGTTTAAAACCTATCCAATAATAGTCGTACTTTAAACTTACTCAGGTTGACGCGCTTTAAAAATTTCCATATAAAGAAAGGTTCCCATTTTTCGAGCACGACGCTTGGCGTTTTCGGCATAATCGCCTTCAAACAGCTCATCAATAGTTTGAAACCATAAGTTTAACCACAGCCCGAAATGCTCGTTGGTAATACTATGATTATTCGCTGCATCTACTTTTACATGTACTTCCAAAGGATTCCCTAAATACTTGGTTTTTAAAAACAAACTCGAATCCCAAAAGGTAGTTAGCTTTTCAATATGAGCCTCCCAGTCGGAGATGACATTATTAAAAAACGGTCCTAAAACAGCATCTTGTCGAATTTTATCATAAAACGACGACACCAGTAAAAAAACATCTTCACGTGTTGTAATATCTTTTTTAGCCATAGTAAACAAAGATAACCGATTCGGTTTTTATATCAGGCAATATTCTCTATTTTTGCAATATGATTTCAGTAGTAATTCTTGGTGCAGGCAATGTAGCCACACACTTATTCAAAGCTTTTAAAACAACAGAAACTATTAATGTTGTACAATGGTACAACCGTAATTCAGATAGTTTAAACACTTACAAAAATGAGGTTGCTATTACCGACGATTTATCACAATTGGCTGAGGCTGATGTGTATATTGTTGCGGTGAGTGACGATGCTGTAAAAGGTTTAACAAAAAAGCTTCCGTTTGAAAACAGACTGGTCGTTCATACCTCTGGAACGGTAAAAATCAGTGATATTGATAAAAAGAATCGTCAAGGCGTATTTTATCCACTGCAAAGTTTTAGTAAATCGGCCAAATTAGATTTCGCTAATGTGCCTATCTGTATTGAAGCCATTAAAAGTGAAGATTATCATTTACTCAAGGATATGGCTATTGCCATTGGAAGCCCAACTAAAAAAGTCAATACCGATCAGCGCAAAGTATTACACTTAGCGGCTGTTTTCGTAAACAACTTTACCAATCAACTTTACCGTGTGGCTCATGAAATCACAGAAAGTGAAGGTGCCGAATTCGACTTATTAAAACCGCTTATTTTAGAAACTGCTAAAAAAGTTCAGGAACTATCGCCATACATGGCACAAACGGGTCCGGCAAAACGCAACGATAAAAAAACACTGAATAATCACGCAAAACTGTTAACCAATAAACATCATAAAGAGATTTATGATTTGCTAACAAAATCGATACAACATACCCATGGAAGAAAAAAGCTATAAAGAGTATTTACAACATATTACCACCTTCATTTTTGATGTTGATGGTGTTTTAACGGACGGTTCATTAAACGTAACCTCAACAGGAGAATTATTGAGAACTATGAATGTTCGCGATGGTTTTGCCTTAAAATTCGCCGTGAATACCGGTTATAATGTGGCTATAATTTCTGCAGGACAAAACGAAGGCGTAAAAGTTCGACTAGAGGCTTTAGGTGTAAATCCGGTTTATCTTGGTGCTAGTAATAAAGCTGAACAATTTAAATCCTATATTGAAGCAAATAATATTAAAGCTGAAAATGTTTTATATATGGGTGACGACATTCCTGATCATGCTGTTATGCAATTGGTTGGTTTACCAAGTTGCCCGCAGGACGCTGTTCCGGAAATAAAAAGTATTGCTAAATACATCTCACACAAAAAAGGTGGTGAAGGTGCCGTTCGCGATGTTATTGAACAAGTTTTAAAAGTACAAGGGAAATGGGTGTTTTAGCCTTAAATCAATAAAACTTTGAAAAGAATCAGCAGACGGATTGCTAATAATTTTGGTTACATAGGTTTTGGAAATAACCAGAATGTATTTAACCAAAAATCAGCAATTCCGTTTTCTGATTTAAAAGACAAACTTCACAGAACCACACTCGATCATCATCAGCTTGATTTTCATCATCATTCCCTTAGCAAAGCTGAAAAAGAAACCATAAAACAAAAAATCAGAAAAGAAGCTAAGCTGCAAAACAGGAAAATTTTTGCTGTTTTTACAATACTTTTAATCGGCGTGTTATACTTCATTAAAACACTTATTGATAGTTTAATGTCTAATATCTAAAGCCCACACTCTTGAAGTATTTAAACCTTATACGCTGGAAAAACCTCCTGATGATTGTTATGGTGCAATTACTGATAAAATACGCACTTTTAGAACCTTATAGTGTTGACACAAGCTTGGATGGTTTAGGAATTTTCATATTGATACTGGCCACCATTTGTGTTGCTGCTGCCGGAAATATCATTAACGATATTTGCGACATCAATACCGATTTCATCAACAAACCAGATAGACTGATTGTAAGTAAGACAGTTTCAGAACAAACGGCTTACAACCTGTTTATCGCCTTTAATGTTACAGGCGTTGGTTTAGGATATTACTTGTCTTACAGCGTTGGTAAAAGTGGGTTCTTTGCGATTTTTGTTATCATTTCGGCTTTGCTGTATATTTATGCCACTTACTTAAAATCGTTGTTTTTAATAGGAAATCTAGTCATCTCGATTTTAGTTGCATGTAGTATTTTAATTGTTGGTTTATTTGATATACTACCTGCCGTTTCTGAAATAAATCAACAAACGCAGCTATTCTTTTTCAAAATTATTTTCAACTATGCTCTGTTTGCCTTTATCATTAATTTACTTCGTGAAATTGTTAAAGATATTGAAGATATTGAAGGTGACACAAAAACAGGTATGCACACCTTACCCATAGTTATCGGACAAAAAAAAACAACTTATATTGTATTTGTGCTAACCATAATAACTACAGGTATTCTCTTTTTTTATGTATTCAATAGTCTGTACAAAAATATCATAGCTAGTCTTTATTTTCTTGGTTTCATTATTACTCCTTTAATCTTTATATCTATTAAAATTATTGTTGCTGAAGATCAAAAAGCTTTCCATCAGGTAAGTAACCTCTTTAAAATAATTATGCTTTTCGGAATGCTTTCATTACTTTTATACAAGTATATTTTACTTAAATAATGTTAGACGAAAAACTAAAAAACCACCATATTATATTAGCCTCAGGTTCACCAAGACGACAAAATTTCTTTAAAAATCTGGGCTTAGATTTCGAAATTCGACTGAAACCAGTAAAAGAAGACTACCCGTCTCGTCTCACCCATTTTGAAATCAGTAATTATTTAGCTCAGCTGAAAGCTTTGCCGTATAAAGATGAACTTAAGTCTAACGACATTTTAATTACAAGCGACACTATTGTTTGGCATAACCATGAAGCTTTAGGAAAACCCGAAAATGAAACAGAAGCTTACGAAATGCTCAAATCATTAAGTGATAAGACCCATCAGGTGATTACTTCAGTTTGCTTTACAACCACAACTTCTGAAAAAACCTTGTATAGCATTACCGATGTCACTTTTAAAGCGTTAACCGAAGACGAAATATGGTATTACATTAATACCTGCAAACCTTTTGACAAAGCAGGTTCTTATGGTATTCAGGAATGGATTGGTCAAATTGGCGTTACCGAAATTAAAGGCTCATACTTCAACGTTATGGGTTTACCAACACACTTAGTTTACAAGACATTAAACAGTATTGCTGAAACGTTTTAAATATTTCTTTTAGAGATAAAAAAACAAGCTCATGTTTAATTTTAAAAATTCAAATTATGGTTTTAGACTTACTACAAGACAATAAAAAAGAAATTATTCTTTCTGGAATTATTATCATCATATTACTGGTTATCTTCTACACTTTAAATTTTGCGGTCACCAAAATCGCCAAGAAAAGTGGTTTTAACGATGCCCGTATTCGACTTGTAAGACGCTATATTCATGTCACGCTTTTCTTTACAGGGCTTATTTCATTGGCCTATATTTTTGGCACCGACTTTAAAGATTTAGCCGTTATTTTCTCATCGGTGTTCGCGGTTATTGGTGTTGGCTTTGTGGCGGTTTGGTCTATTTTAAGCAACATCACTTCCGGAGTTATTATGTTTTTTAACTTTCCGCACAAAGTAGGCGATAAAATTAAAATTCACGATAGTGATTTCCCTATTATTGGAATAATTGAAGATATTGCCGCTTTTCATCTTCATTTAAGATTAGATAATGGCGATCTGGTAACTTATCCTAATAATTTAATGTTACAACGCGCCGTAACACTCATAAAAAAGGATGCTATTGAAGATGATGCTGAAGCTGTTTAAATATTCTATATATTTATAACATGGCTAAGAAAAGAACAAAAAAGCAACACAAAAAGTCTGGATTAGCACCGGGAAGTGTAATTTATACTGGCGATAAATCAGATAAAAATCTGTTTATTGAAGTCTTCGATTATAATAAAGACCAGTGCATAGAAAAAGAATTACACAGCGTTGAAGAAGCTTTTGAATTTAAACTTACCGACTGCGTTTCCTGGATTAATGTAAACGGACTTAACCATGTTGATTCTATTGAAAAAATAGGTACACATTACAATCTTCACCCCTTGGTTATTGAAGATTTAGTAAGCATTTCACAACGTCCAAAAATTGATGAATATGAAGATTATTTGTTTGTTGTTCTCAAAATGCTACACCTTGATGCCGAAGAAAAACTCAATTATGAGCAGGTTAGTTTCATTTTAGGATCGAATTACGTGTTATCGTTTCAGGAATCTGAAGGCGATGTTTTTGGTTCGGTGAGAGAACGTATTCGTCAAGGCAAAGGACGTGTTCGAACCATGCAATCTGATTATCTGCTTTATATTCTTATGGACGCCATCGTTGATGAATATTTTAGTGTTATTGAAACTTTAGGTGATAAAATTGAAGATTTAGAAACCGATATTTTTGAAGGAAGTATTGAAGAGTCAGCCACCAAAGATATTCAGGAACTAAAAAAAGAAGTGTTAAAAGTAAGACGCTCCATTTTCCCGCTTCGCGAAGTAATAAACCGGATTGAAAAACACGAAAGCGCATTAATTCAGCAACGCACTAAAACTTATTACAGAGACATTTACGACCATTTAATTCAAGTTACAGAAAACATTGATATTTATCGTGAAATGCTTTGGAGTTTAATGGACATGTACATGACCACCATTAGCAACAAGATGAACGAGGTCATGAAAGTACTTACCATCATGGCTTCCATCTTCATCCCGCTAACCTTTATTGCAGGTATTTACGGTATGAATTTCGATTACATTCCCGAACTGCATTACAAATACTCATATTTTATTCTATGGGGTGTTATGATTGCGCTTTTCATTGCCATGCTATTTTATTTTAAGCGTAAAAAATGGCTGTAAATGCAGACTATTTTAACGTTAAAGAAACTTTAAAACCATCGTTTACCGCTATTTACTTTGGTATATTTGGATTTAGCTAACAACTTAACCATGCAAAAAATTACCTTATCGTTCCTTTTTATATTCTTAACCTTTTCGTTTACACAGGCTCAAAAACCTAAAGCTCCGGCCTCTGCCGAAATTTATGAATCCATTCAAAAACTAAACTTTTTAGGATCGGTTTTATATATTGCCGCACATCCCGATGACGAAAACACCCGACTTATCTCTTACATGTCGAATCATGTAAAAGCCAGAACGGCGTATTTATCGCTAACCCGTGGTGATGGCGGACAAAACCTTATTGGCCCTGAAATCAGAGAACTTTTAGGCGTCATAAGAACTCAGGAATTATTAGCAGCACGCCGTGTAGATGGTGGCGAACAGCTATTCACAAGAGCCAACGATTTTGGATATTCGAAACACCCTGATGAAACATTAGAAATCTGGGAAAAAGATGAAATTCTAAGCGATGTGGTTTTAGCCATTCGTGAATTTCAACCCGATATTATTATCAATCGATTCGATCACAGAACACCCGGTACAACACACGGACATCACACCACTTCAGCTATGCTAAGTTACGATGCTTTCGATTTAGCCAACGACAAAGCGGCATTTCCTGAGCAATTAGAGACTACTGAAACCTGGGAACCAAAACGCCTATTTTTTAACACCAACTCCTGGTTTTATCGTAGTCAGGAAGACTTCGATAAAGCAGACAAAAGCAATATGCTAAACTTCGATATTGGAGTTTACTATCCGCTTAAAGGTTTATCTAACAACGAAATTGCGTCAATTGCCAGCAGTCAGCACCTGTGTCAAGGCTTTGGTAGACTGCATCAACGTGGCTCTCAAAAGGAATATGTTGAATTTTTAAAAGGTGAACCGATTACCAACAAAACCGATATTTTTTCTGGAATTGACACTTCTTGGAATCGTGTTAAAGGAGGAAAAGCCATCGGAGATATTTTATATCCAATTGAAAAGAATTTCAACTTCAACAATCCATCTGTTCACATTCCTGAACTTTTAAAAGCTTTCAAATTACTACAAAACATTAAAAATAAACATTGGAAAGTTCAAAAAACCAAAGAGCTAAAACAGATTATTGAAATGTGTGCCGGATTGTATTTGGAAGCTTCAGCTGAAGCGCCTTCAAGCACGCCAGATACTTCTATGAAAATCAATATTGAAGCTTTAAACAGAAGTAATGAAAACATTGTTTTAGAAAGCATAACCCAAACCGACGGCAAAACATTAAATAAAAGCCTGGTACTAAAAAATAATAATTCGGAAAAATTTGAAACCTCATTTCATATTTCTGAAACCGAAAAATATACCACACCTTACTGGCTGGAAACCAAAGGTTCTTTAGGTATGTACACTGTTGAGGATAAATCTCTAATTGGTAAACCGGAAACACCAAGATCTGTCATTATCAATTTCAACTTAAAAATCAACGGTACGCCTATCACATTAAGTAAACCGGTTATTTATCGCTATTCAAAACCTGATAAAGGTGAATTGTACCGTCCGTTTGAAATCATTCCGGAAGCTTCAGCCAAGATTACTGAAAAGGTTATTATTTTCGATAACGGTAAAGCGCACAACATAACATTGATTGTAAAAGCGGGGCACGATAACGTAAAAGGTTTTGCTGAAATTAGTCATCCTGAAAACTGGACGGTTTACCCAGAGCGACAAGAGGTAAACATCTTTAATAAAGGCGAAGAGCAAACCTTAATTTTTACTGTGATTCCTCCTAAAAATCAAGATGAAGGTTATATTAGTCCTATACTTCACATAGGAGACAAAACTTATTCGAAAGAACTTATTGAAATTAACTACGAGCACATTCCCTATCAAACCGTATTGCTGCCTAGCGAAAGTAAAGTGGTGCGATTAGATATTAAAAAATATGGTGAAAACATTGCCTATATTGCTGGTGCCGGTGACGTTGTCCCTGAAAGCTTAGAACAAATTGGCTACAATGTAAGAACTATTACCCCTCAAGACATCACTACAGAGTCTTTAAAACCTTTTGATGCAGTGGTTGTAGGTATAAGAGCTTATAACACGATAGACAATTTAAAATTCAAACAAGAAATATTATTCGACTTTGTGAAAGCTGGTGGCAATATGATTGTGCAATACAATACCAATCATGGACTAAAAACAGAGCAATTAGCACCTTATAGCTTATCGATTTCCAGAGATCGTGTAACTGATGAAAATGCAGAGGTTCAAATTTTACACCCAGAACATCCTTTACTAAATACACCAAACAAAATCACCCAACAGGATTTTGAAGGCTGGACACAAGAACGCGGACTTTATTTCCCTAACCAATGGGATAAAGCCTTTACGCCTATTCTATCAATGCATGACAAAGATGAATCGGCAAAAGAAGGAAGCTTATTGGTAGCTAAATACGGAAAAGGCTATTACATTTACACAGGCTTAAGCTTTTTCAGAGAGTTTCCTGAAGGCGTTTCGGGAGCATACCGCCTATTTGCCAACATGCTTTCTATTGGAAAAGACGATTTAAAGCATAACCAACAACTAAACGACTAATTATGAATACTAAGGACCAACCCAAACCCAAGTGGTTAAAATTATATTCGCTGGTATTAATCGCTAATGCCATTTACTTTATTCTTTTTTATATAATCACCAAGGCCTTTTAATATGCAAACATTAAACTGGATCGATTGGGTCGTCTTAAGTATTACCCTTGTCGCTATTGTAGCCTATGGCACCTGGCAAACAAGAGGAAGTAAAAATGTAAAAGATTATTTAAAAGGCGGAAATACATCACATTGGTGGACGATTGGATTATCGGTTATGGCGACTCAGGCCAGCGCCATTACATTTCTATCAACGCCTGGTCAAGCCTTTAACGACGGCATGGGGTTTGTGCAATTTTATTTTGGACTACCTATTGCTATGATTGTCATTTGTATGGTATTTATTCCTTTATATCATCGTTTGAAAGTGTATACGGCTTATGAATTTTTAGAAAACCGCTTCGATTTAAAAACCAGAACTCTAACCGCTATTCTATTCTTAATTCAACGGGGGTTAGCAGCAGGAATTACCATTTTCGCTCCCGCTATAATACTATCGGTTGTGTTAGGTTGGGATTTATTAACCCTGAATATCGCCATTGGCGCATTGGTTATTATTTATACCGTTTCTGGCGGAACGCGTGCTGTTAATGTAACTCAAAAGCATCAAATGATAGTCATTTTCATCGGGATGCTCGTCGCTTTCTTTTTAATAGTTGGCGATTTACCACAAGATATTACCTTTAGAAAGGCCCTAGATATTGCCGGTGCCAACGGTAAAATGAAAGTTTTAGATTTTTCTTTCAATTTGAATAACCGCTATACCGTTTGGAGTGGTCTTATTGGAGGAACCTTTTTAATGCTCTCTTATTTCGGAACCGACCAAAGTCAGGTGCAACGTTATCTTTCAGGAAAATCGGTTAAAGAAATGCAATTAGGTTTAATCTTCAACGGCCTTTTAAAAGTACCTATGCAATTCTTCATTCTACTGGTTGGTGTTATGGTATTTGTGTTTTATCAGTTTAACGAAGCACCTATAAACTTTAACCCTACAGCAACCGAACTCGTGTTGAATTCAGAATACGCCGAAGATTACAAAGCATTGCAACAACAACAAAAAGACATCTTCAATGAAAAGCAAAGTCTTATCTCTTCGTTTTTAAATACTAAAAATGATGTAACCAAGATGCAATTAGCGAAAATGAATCAAGCTTCTGAAAACATTAAACGCGAAGCTCGAAAACTCATTGAAAAAGCCGGAGAACAACAACAGATAAAAGTAGAAAGTAATGATAAAGACTATGTGTTTATTCATTTCATTTTAAATAATCTGCCACGTGGCCTTATCGGATTGTTGCTTGCCGTTATTTTAAGTGCCGCAATGTCCAGCACTGCCAGTGAATTAAACGCTTTGGGTTCCATCACAACTATTGACTTATATAAGAGAAATACAGAAGAGAAAACCGAAGAACAAATGGTTGCTGCTTCAAAATGGTTCACGCTGCTTTGGGGAATTTTAGCCATTGGTGTGGCTTGTATTGCCGAGCTTGCCGAAAATCTTATTCAGTTAGTTAATATCATTGGTTCTATTTTCTATGGAAACCTTCTGGGTATCTTTTTGGTTGCCTTTTTCTTTAAAAGTGTAAAAGGAAACGCTGTATTTATTAGCGGAATTGCTACACAAATCATTATCATAGGCTTATACTTTCTAAACCTTTACAACTTTATAAACCTTCCGTTTCTTTGGTTAAATTTTGTAGGCTGTATCATTGTTATTATTTTAAGTTTACTTATCGATTTTAATAAAACAACACATTTCGACAAAGGTATTTTAGCAGCGCTTATCGGCATACTATCTTATTTCGGATCTTTAATTATTTATAACTAATGAAAAAAAATTATCAACATAGAACTATACGCTGGGGAATTATTGGTTTAGGAAAAATAGCTGATAAATTTGCTACCGACCTAGCGACCATTGCTGATGCAGAATTATATGCCGTAGCCTCAAGACAACAGGAAAAAGCCGATGCATTTGCAAAAAAACACAAGGCTACAGTTGCGTACGACAAGTATGATGCTTTAGTTAACGATTCTAAGGTAGATGCGGTTTATATCGGAACTCCTCATGCGCTTCACAAAGAAAACACCTTAATGTGTTTAGAAAAAGGCATTGCCGTGTTATGCGAAAAGCCTTTTGCTATGAATTCCTCTGAAGTGGAAAATATGATTGCTATTGCCAAAGCCAATAACACCTTATTAATGGAAGCGCTTTGGACGTACTTTTTACCACATTATCGATATGTATTACAACTTATAAAAGATAAAACCTATGGCGAAGTAAAATCTTTAAAAGCCGATTTCGGATTTCAGCGTCCTTACGATACCGACACCAGGCTTTTTAATAAGGATTTAGGCGGCGGAAGCCTTTTAGATATTGGTATATATCCAATTTTTGCCAGTTTATCGTCACTAGGCATTCCTAATCAAATTGAAGCTAGCGCTACCTTTTTTGAAAATGGTACCGATTCCACCTGTGATATGATTTTTAGTTACGATAATAACATTACAAGTCAATTAAAAAGTTCGCTTGTTGAAGACCTTCCAACGCAAGCTATTTTTGAATGCGACAAAGCCACTATTAAAATCAATACGCAATTTCATGCGCCTTCAACTGTAACAATTATTATTGACGGTAAAGAGGAAATAAAAGATTTCAATTACAATACTATTGGTTATAATTTCGAAACCATTCACTTTAATAACCTGCTTCGTGAAGGAAAAACCGAAAGTGATATTATGACGTTTGATTTCAGCAGAAATCTGATTAACACATTAGATAGGGTTAGAAAACTCATTAAGTTAGAATATTAATAACGTATAATTCTTGTTTTTGAAAGTTTCATTCACCGCATACGTCTAACCCAAAATAAAAAAGAAAAAGATGCATATAAAAATATGGTCCGATATACGATGTCCTTTTTGTTATATCGGAAAAAAACATTTTGAAGCTGCCTTAAACAGTTTCCCTGAAAAAGAAAAGATAACTGTAGAATGGAAAAGCTTTGAGCTCGATCCGAATTTAAAAACTACTACAACTACAGATGCCTTAACACATTTTGTAGATAGCAAAGGAATTGACCGAGAACGCGCTAAACATATGTTTAACAACGTAACCTCTATGGCTGCAAATACAGGTTTGGATTTTAATTTAGAAAATTCTATCCCTGCAAACTCCTTTAATGCACATCGCCTGTTACATTTTGCAAAACAAGAAGGTTTGGCTCACAAAACCAAAGAAGCTTTGCTACAAGCACATTTAACCGAAGGCAAAAACATTGATGATCATACGGTTTTATTAGATCTTTCAAAATCTATAGGTTTAGATACTTTCAAAGTGAAACACATGTTAGAATCTGATGATTTCGCGTATGAAGTAAGACAAGACGAAATGGAAGCCAGAAACTTAGGTATTAACTCTGTTCCCTTCTTTGTTTTAGATAATAAATATGGGGTTTCGGGAGCGCAACCTGTTGAAGTCTTTAAACAAGCCCTTCAGGACGCTTGGGAAAAACACCAAAGTAAACTAACAATTGTTGCAAATGATAATTCCTGTGATATAAACGGGAACTGTAATTAATAAAAAAAAGCGCCTAAAATAAGGCGCTTTTTTTATATACTTTCAAATGGCAATTACATAGCCCCCCACTCTTTTAAAGAATCTTTATTCATTTTCACATAATCGGCATTTCCGGCAGCTTCAGCACCTGCTAACGACTTCTTAGCCGCAGCAATAGCACCTTTCTTATCTCCTGCTTTTGCATAAATTAAAGATTGCTGTCTTAATTGCCAAAACGGTGCTTTATCACCAGACATGGCAATCGATTTATCAATCCATTCTTTTGCTTGATTAATATCTTTTCCTTCCTGTAAATAATAAACCGCAGCAGAGAAATAATCTCCTGCAGCTGGTCCATTCATTGTTCTTTCGATAGAAGCTGAAACTAAAGATTCTGTTGGCACATCAATCTTAACTCCGGCATAAACATTCTCCCACAAAATACCTAAAACCGCCGAATTATTTGTTAAATCGTCAAAGCTCATCGTAAAGGTTTCAATATCTTCAGACATCTTATAAACTTCGGCTTTAGCCTTAGCAACGACTTTAGAATCGTCCCACTTTTGAGGCGTTCCCCAGTTTGATGTATCATTATAAAATACAACCTCCCAAGAATCTTTTCCCGGAGTGGCAAAAATAGCATATTCTCCTGCCTTAACTGTTGAATCTCCTATAATAACATCAGTACTAAAACTAATTTTAGTATTCGCATTTGCTCCTAATCGCCAAAGCTTATCGTAAGGCACTAAATCTCCAAAAACAGCTCTACCTCTCATACTTGGTCGACTATATTCTAAAGTCATATCCGTTAATCCAACCGTTTGCATCAATTTAGATGACGGACTTGGTTGTGGTGTCTTAATTTGCGAAAAGCCCGAAAAAGACACTGCTAAAAATAATACTGAAGCTAAAATTTTTTTCATTTTAAAATGGTTGTTTTAATTATCGATTCCTAAAATTAATAAAACAAGTCGTTATTCTTATTAATAAATGCTTAAATAATACGACTATTCATTCTTCTAAAATAAGCAAATGCTATAAAAGACAACTACAAAATAAAATTAACAAAACATTTTGTTTAACTAACACTAAAAAAGAATAAACATTTAGTATCTTTACGAATAAAACAATTCTGTTATGGCTAAAAAGAAATCCTTATCGAAAACATATATTTTATCGCATTACATGAATTATGTTCTAGAACACAACGAACGTCCTAAAACCATTTTCTCATTCTGCAAAACTATTGACACAGAAGAATCTAAGTTTTACGAGTTTTTTGGTTCTTTTGATGGTTTGGAGAAAGATATCTTCAATCAGTTTCTTTTAAACACCATTAGCCTGTTAGAAAAAGACACAAACTTTAATTCATTCGAATCGAGAAATAAACTTTTGAGTTTTTATTACACGTTTTTCGAAATACTAACAGCTAACAGAAGTTTTGTTGCTTTTGTATTAAACGGATTTAAAACAGATTTAAAACGCCTTAAAGTACTTTCAACACTTCGACAAAGCTTTATTGAATTTATTGAAAGTCTGAATATTGAAACCATCGAAACCAAACAAAAAGACGTCGATAAATTTCAGCAAAAAGCAATAACAGAATCGGCTTGGTTACAACTATTAATCACTATTGAATTCTGGCTTAAAGACAGCTCTGCAAAATTTGAAAAAACCGATATTTTCATTGAAAAATCTGTAAATACAAGTTTCGACATTATCAATACAACACCTATTAAAAGTATTATCGACCTGGGGAAATTTCTGTTTAAAGAAAAAGTACAAATGTCCTAAATCGTAAATATGAAAACCATCGATCATATACCAACATCCAAAATTCAAAGAGCCTCAAAACTCGTTTCTACGGGGGCTAAAGTTGGTGTGAATTATTTAAAATATTACGGCGATAAAATCACAAAATCTGAGGCTGAAGCATTAGACACGCTTAACAAAAACAACGCCGAAGATATTTATGACGGCCTAAAGCAACTAAAAGGAAGTGCTTTAAAAGTGGCACAGATGCTTAGTATGGAAAAGAACATTTTACCAACGGCTTATGTAGAAAAATTCTCTTTATCGCAGTTCTCTGTTCCGCCGCTATCGGCCCCTTTAGTGCTCAAAACATTTAAAACAAACTTAGGGAAGTTGCCAAGCCAGATTTACGACTCTTTTAACCTTAACTCTGTTAATGCCGCCAGTATTGGACAGGTACATGAAGCAGAAAAGGACGGGAAAAAACTTGCTGTGAAAATTCAATACCCTGGAGTTGCTAGCAGTATTGCTAGCGATTTGGCTTTGGTAAAACCTATAGCGATTAAAATGTTTAATATTAGAGGAAAGGATTCTGATAAGTATTTTAAAGAAGTAGAACACAAACTCATTGAGGAAACCAATTACATTTTAGAAGTTGAACAAAGTAAATTTATTGCAGAAAGCTGCCGACATATTCCTAACTTAAAGTTCCCAAATTATTATGAGGACTTGTCTTCGGAACGCATCATTACCATGGATTGGATGGACGGTGAACACCTTTCGGAATTCACGGCCTACAATTCTGATGAAAATACAGCTCAAAAACTCGGTCAGGCTCTTTGGGATTTTTACATGTACCAAATGCATGTCTTAAAAAAAGTACATGCCGATCCGCATCCCGGAAATTTCCTTGTTTCTGAAAAAGGTGAGCTTATTGTTCTCGATTTTGGTTGTATAAAAACCGTTCCCGATAGTTTTTACAAACCTTATTTTGAACTGGCACAAAAGGAAAACATCAATAACCCTGAAGTATTTAAGGCTAAAATGTTTGAATTAGAAATACTTCGGGATGACGACAGTAAAGAAGAATTAGAATTTTTCTCGTCCATGTTTTTCGATATGCTTAGCCTGTTTACACAACCATTTCACTCTGAAACTTTCGATTTTTCTAATACGGAATTTTTTAAAGCTATTTCCGAAATGGGACAGCGTTACAGCAAAAGCACAGAACTTAAACAAATGAATGGGAATCGTGGTTCGAAACACTTCATTTACATCAACCGAACGTTTTTTGGCTTATATAACCTCATGTTCGATTTAAAAGCTAAAGACATAAAAATCAACAATTTTAAAACGCTCCAATAATGTATTTCAGTAGCAAAAACATTAATGATATGCATCACCTGTACCGCATCAACTTAATTAATAGTTGTTCGGGATTTAAAAGTGCAAATCTTATTGGCACTAAATCTAAGGAAGGCATAGAAAATGTAGCTGTTTTTAGTTCAGTAACACATTTGGGAAGTCACCCGCCCCTTTTAGGTTTTATACTCCGCCCAACTACGGTATTAAGAAATACCTACGAAAACATTAGAGAGACAGGTGTTTATACTATAAATCATATTCATAAAACTATTATTGAAGACGCACATCACACGTCTGCAAAATACAACAAAGACATATCTGAATTTGATGCAACCCATTTAATGCCAGAATATAAAAACGATTGTTTCGCGCCATTCGTTCAAGATGCACCGGTACAATTACAAATGGCATATGTTTCAGAATATTTTATCAAAGAAAACAACACCATATTACTTATTGGAGAAGTTGAAGGCTTGTTTATAAAAGATGATTTACTTGAAGACGACGGATTCATTAATCTATCAAAAGCAGAGATTGCTTCTATTAACGGATTAGACGCCTATACGATTCCAAAACTTGAAAAACGTTTGGAATACCAAAGACCAAAGCAGTTATCTGACATTTAAATCGAAAGAATACAATCATGAAAGTTCTCATTACAGGAGCAACCGGCTACATTGGGAAACGCATTATACCGCTACTTTTAAATGAAGGACATACTGTGGTTTGCGCTGTTCGTGGAAAACTGAGAACCGAACGAAAGTATTTTGATGAAGATGACATTGAGGTTGTTGAAGCCGATTTTTTAAAGCCTGAAACACTTAAAAATATCCCAAAAGATATCGACGCCGCCTACTATTTGATTCATTCCATGTCCACTTCGGTAGACCAGTTTCATAAAATGGAAGAAGCCTGCGCTGTTAATTTTAAAAATTACATTGAAACCACAGACGTTAAGCAGGTCATTTACCTAAGTGGAATTACCAACGACACTAAACTTTCCAAACATTTATTATCTAGAAAAAATGTTGAAAACACCCTAAAATCAAATATTTACGCATTAACTGTTTTTAAAGCAGGTATTATTGTAGGCTCAGGAAGTGCCAGCTTCGAAATTATTAGAGATTTAGTTGAAAAACTTCCCGTAATGATAACTCCAAAATGGCTGAATACTAAAACACAACCCATTGGTATTAGAGATGTTTTAAGCTTTTTAGTAAATGCTTTAGGCAAAAAGGAACTCTTCAAGACATCTCATGACATATTCGGGCCAGAAATTCTAACCTACAAAACCATGTTGTTACAATTTGCTGAAATCCGAAAACTAAAACGCTACATTATTACGCTTCCGGTCATGACACCTAAACTATCCAGTTACTGGTTGTACTTTGTTACCTCAACATCATACAAACTGGCAAGAAGTTTAGTAAACAGTATGGGTATTGAAATCATTGGCAAACCAAGTAATATCAATACCATATTAAATGTGAAACCCATGACTTATAAAAATGCGGTAGCATTAGCCTTTGAAAAAATTGAAAGCAACCATATTACCTCTAGCTGGAAAGATGCTTTAATTAATAGTCGACATAAAAAGCGAGCTTCTAGCAAATATTTAAAAGTTCCTAAGTTTGGTTGTTTTAAGGATATTAAAGAACAAACTGTTTTAGATGAACAACGTACACTAGATAAAATCTGGGCTATTGGTGGAGAAAACGGCTGGTATTATGGTAACTTTTTATGGAAAATTAGAGGATTTCTCGACAAACTCGTTGGAGGTATAGGCTTACGTCGTGGCCGAACTAACAAAACAGAAATTCATACCGGTGATGCCCTAGATTTTTGGCGTGTGCTTTTAGCCGATAGACAACAAAAAAGATTAATACTGTTTGCCGAAATGAAATTACCTGGTGAAGCCTGGCTGGAGTTTAGAGTGAATAACGGAAAAGTATACCAGCGCGCTACATTCAGGCCAAGAGGATTAGCAGGAAGACTATATTGGTACAGCGTTTTACCTTTTCATGGTTTCATTTTTAAAGGCATGATTAATCAATTAGCCAAAGCTTAATTGTGCCAAAAACAGTAAAAAAAGAAAATCTACCGGTTAAAATATGCCCGGTTTGTAACCGACCCTTTTCGTGGCGAAAAAAATGGAAAAAATACTGGAACGATGTAATATATTGTAGCGAACAATGCAAACGCAGGAAAACAAAACAAGCTTAATCTGGTTTCGAAATAATTTAAGGATTCATGATAATTCGTCCATAACAAAAGCCATTACAAAGGGCAATAAAGTTATTGCAATTTACTGTTTCGACCCCAGACATTTTCAAATTAGTGAGTTCGGATTTAAAAAAACCGAAAAATATCGTGCTAGATTTTTAATTGAATCCGCTACCAACTTAAAAGCCAATCTTGAAAAGCATCACATTCCCCTATTTGTTTACCTTGACAAACCCGAAAATCAGATTCCAAAATTGGTTGCAGACCATCAGGTAACCGATATTTTTCTTCAAGAAGAATGGACTCATGAAGAAACTTTTGTCTTTAATCAGGTTAAAAAACAACTATCAAACAATGTTCAATTTACAGCATCATTCGAACAATTTTTATTTCATCCCGAGGACATTCCATTTAAAATAGAACAGCTACCCAATATATTTACCAACTTCCGAAAAACTGTTGAAAAGTACGTCAATGTTCAACCTCTCTCTAAACATACAATTGTAAATTTTCAGCAACCAGAATTTCAAAACACTACCAAAATTCCAACACTAAATGATTTGGGTCTCGAGGATTTCAATATTCACCACAAAAGCGCATTCCCTTTTAGTGGAGGAGAATCTGCCGCTTTAAATCATATGCAACATTATATCTTTAACACACAAAAGCTTGGCGTTTACAAAAACACGAGAAATGGACTTATTGGCACAGACTACAGTTCTAAGTTTTCACCTTGGCTTGCCAATGGATGCCTATCTCCTAAACTTATATATCATGAAATTAAACGGTTTGAAAATGAATATTTCAGTAATCAATCCACCTACTGGCTCATTTTTGAGCTTATCTGGAGAGACTATTTCAAATACATTTCACTAAAATATGGTAATAACATCTTTAAAACTGAAGGCATTCTAAACAAAACCTATTCATGGTATAAAAACAAAGAAACTATTCAGCATTGGATTGATGGAAAAACATCTGAACCTTTTGTAAATGCTAACATGATTGAACTTGGAAAAACAGGCTGGATGAGTAATCGAGGTAGACAAAATGTGGCCAGTTATTTTGCTAAACACCTAAAAATAGACTGGCGTATTGGTGCCAGTTATTTTGAAAGCCTGCTTCTCGATTACGATGTACATAGCAATTATGGAAACTGGATGTATGTTTCCGGTGTTGGCAATGACCCCAGAGACCGAAAATTTGATGTAAAATCGCAAGCCGAGCGTTACGATACCAACGGTAAACACCAACGTTTATGGCTTCAAAACTCCCTGTTTTAATATTTTGAAAACTCTTAGACTCATACTTGGCGACCAGCTAAACAGTAAACACAGCTGGTATAAATCCAAGCAAAACAACCACGTGTATTGCATGTTTGAAATGCGTCAGGAAACTGATTATGTAACGCATCATATTCAAAAAGTCGTAGGCTTTTTTGCAGCCATGCGCGATTTTTCAAAGCTGTTAAAATCAAAAGGTTATCAAGTTGAATACTTTACACTAGACGACCAGAGAAATACTCAAAACCTTATTAACAATCTTCAAAAACTCATTAAAGACTTTAACATTCAAAAATTTGAATACCAACATCCTGACGAGTATCGTTTAAATGAACAATTACTCCAATTTACAAAAACAATAAAAATACCTTCCGAAGTATTTTCAACTGAACATTTTTATACAAACCGCCATGAATTAAAGGCGTTTTACAAGGACAAAAAACAATACCTCATGGAAACATTTTATCGCCATATGCGTAAAAAACATGACATTCTAATAGTTACGAATCAACCCGAAGGCGGAACATGGAATTTCGACAAAAGCAATAGAAACAAATGGAAAGACAAACCAGAAATTCCGATGTATAAACAGTTCAATAATCAGGTTTCCAATATTATTACATTGATAAAAAAGGAAAAGATAAAAACCATAGGACGGTTTGAATCCAACACCTTCGAATACCCTATTAACCGAGAGCAAGCTTTAATTCAGCTTAAATATTTCTGTGAAACCTTGCTCATAAATTTTGGCGATTATCAGGACGCCATGCACACTCAAGAAGTAAATCTATTCCATTCCCGATTATCATTTGCCATGAACTTAAAGCTCATTTCTCCAAAAAATGTGGTCGATACGGTTTTAAATTACTGGTACAAACATGGCAAGAATATTGACATTTCCCAAATTGAAGGTTTTGTCCGGCAAATTATTGGCTGGCGGGAATATATGCGAGGCATGTACTGGGCATTTATGCCTGAATACAAAAAACTGAATCATTTAAAAAACACCCAACCACTTCCTGATTTTTTTTGGACAGCAAACACAAAAATGAATTGCTTAAAACACAGTATTACCAACAGTTTAAACCATGGATATGCACACCACATTCAACGGCTTATGATTACAGGCAACTTTGCCTTATTAGCCCAAATTCACCCTGATGACGTTGACAAATGGTATTTAGGCATTTATGTTGATGCTGTTGAATGGGTACAATTACCAAATACCCGAGGCATGAGTCAGTTTGCCGATGGCGGTAAAATTGCCACAAAACCATATGTATCCAGCGCCAGTTATATTAGTAAAATGAGCAATTATTGTGATAGCTGTTACTACAATAAAAACGAAAAACTAGGCAAAAATGCCTGCCCTTTTAATAGTCTATACTGGAATTTTTTGGATGATAAACGAGATGTGTTAAGCAAAAACCGTCGGATGAGCATGATGTTTAGCATCCTTGATAAAATAAATAAAAATCAACTTATAAAAATTAAAGAAAGAGCACAACGAATTATCGCATGTCCTGATGCATTTTAAAAAAGAATGAAGCAAAATTTAAATGTTGTCTGGTTAAAAAGAGACCTTCGGCTGGAGGATAACGAAGCTGTAGCAAATGCCATCGCAACAAATCATCGCGTACTACTACTCTATGTTTTTGAAGACTTTTTGCTTCAAGACCCTCATTATAGTGAACGCCATTGGAATTTTGTAAAGCAATCTTTAGAAGACCTTAACCGTTCTCTTTACATTTACAATTCTAAAGTTTTGGCAATTTATAGCTCTATTGAAAACGCTATCCAAAGCCTTCAAAAAAATTATCATATTCAACAGGTATTTTCTCATCAGGAAACTGGCATAGCTTCAACCTACAAAAGAGACATGGCTTTCGCAGAATTTTGTAAAACAAACGATATTCTATGGAAAGAACACATAAATAACGGAGTTCAACGTGGCCTTCACAATCGTGCCACCTGGATTGAAGACTGGAATTATTTTATGTCTATTCCAGAATTCAAATTTCAGCCAAAAACAAAACAACTGCTTGTTATAAATGAAATCAACACTTTAGAACTTCATTTTAAAACCTCACAACTTAAGACGTCTCCAAACAGTCATTTTCAAAAAGGCGGCACATCTATGGCTTTAAAATACATGTCATCCTTTTTTAATAAACGCTATGAAAACTATATGTTTCATATTTCAAAACCAATGGAAGCACGAACCGCCTGCAGCCGGCTATCACCTTATATTGCGTGGGGAAACTTATCTGTTAAACAGGTATTAAACACTGCTCAGGCAACATATACATATTCAAAACATAAACGCCATTTAAATGCCTTCACATCGCGATTACGTTGGCAAGCGCACTTTATTCAAAAGTTCGAAATGGAGCATGACATGGAATTTAGAAGTGTTAACAAAGGTTATCATAACCTTTACAAAGCAAAAAACAAGGATTACCACGAAGCCTGGAAATCGGGAAATACAGGCTTTCCTTTGGTTGATGCCTGTATGCGCTGTCTCAAAGAAACCGGTTATTTAAATTTTAGAATGCGTGCTATGGTAGTTTCTTTTTTCACACACAATTTATGGCAACCCTGGCAAGATTTAAGCAGGTATCTGGCGAGTTTGTTTTTAGACTTTGAACCCGGAATTCACTACCCACAAATTCAAATGCAAGCCGGAGAAACCGGAATAAACACACTACGCATCTACAATCCATTAAAAAACAGTATTGAACTGGATCCTGATGGTACATTTATAAAACAATGGGTTCCAGAACTGACGCATTTAGACACATCTTTTGTTCACAACCCTAATAATATGACTTATTTTGACCAACAACTCTTCGGATTTGAAATAGGAAAAGACTACCCATCCCCTATTATTGATGAACAAAAAACACGTAAACATGCCAGTGCTATTTTATGGAATATGAAAGACAACGCATTGGTAAAACAAGAAAATTACCGCATATTAAAACACCACACACTAAACGAGAGAACAAGAATGCTGAAAAATAAATAGCTTAAAAATGAATTGTTATTTTTTTTGTTTAACTTTTTCAATTAAAACATAAACATTTTGTATTTTTGAATAAATGTGAAAATTTGCTTTTTATAACTACAAATAAAGACCATGAAATTACACGACAAATTAATGATTTGGTAGGTAAGCCATTTTCTTTTTGGACCTCTTTAAAGCTAAAAGGCATAGGATCTAAACGTATGATTATTGAAGATACCAGTCCCAACTTCGATTCTATTTTAAACCAAGTTAGCGACCTAAACTATGCAAATATTGAATTGCGACCACAAGGAATTCTAGTACATATCACTAAAGGCTTAAATCGCTTTGTTTGGGTCATCCCTTATTTTAAATTAAGCATTTACAAAACCAATGGGCTAAGTATTCATGCTAATGGTAGTTTTATTCGTTTTAGAAAAAGCAAAACTTTCAATGAAAACAGAGCATTTTTTAATAAGCTTTTAAATCTAAAATTAGAATTCACTAAGCATTATAATTTCAATATCAATTAATGATTAAAACATTTTCAGAACAGGAACTTGACCGAATAATTGAAATGGCATGGGAAGACCGCACACCGTTTGAAGCTATCACGTTTCAATTTCAACTTAAAGAACAAGAGGTTATTGAAATTATGAGAAAAGAACTGAAACCCGGAAGCTTCAGGCTTTGGCGAAAACGCGTGCAAGGAAGAGCTACAAAACACCAAAAATTGCGAGATTTTGAAAAAGGGCGATTTAAATGTAGTAGGCAAAAACAAATTACCGGAAATAAAATATCCAAAAGATAAATAAGAAAGACTAAAAAAATATGTAAAACTTCTAAACTAAAAGCCATGAGTACAATTGAACAAGCCTTAGAATTTGAACAAGTAAGTTTAAAATCGTTATCTACAAACGATCGTATCGTCTTATCCAGGAAGGCAAAGGCCTTGATTTTAGATTTAAACCAAATCTACAAAACAAAAAAGGACGAGAACATCATGGATTTAATGAAACGCTTAACAGCCATAAAGCGCAAAGTAGAAAAGCGTTTAAACGGCAAGCATTTACTAAACAATATATAACATGAAAACAATCATTATTATTGGTGGAAGTAAAGGTATTGGTCATGCTATTTTGAATCAACTTATAGACACACATAAAGTTATAAACCTGAGTCGATCTGCTCCAGAACTTCTACACGCCAATTTACAACATATTACGTTTAATGTTTTAACAGATGAGTTACCACCTATTGAGGTAGCCGATGCTTTAATATACTGTCCTGGTAGTATTAATTTAAAGCCTATTTCCAGAATATCACTTGGTGAATTCAGAGAAGATTTTGAAATTAATGTTTTGGGCGCTATTAAAGCAATTCAGCACTACTTACCTGTTTTAAAACAAAGCAAAAACCCATCCATTGTATTGTTCAGTACGGTAGCAACAAAATTAGGCATGCCCTTTCATGCCAGCGTAGCCACAGCGAAATCGGGTATTGAAGGTCTAGTGAAATCTTTAGGAGCAGAACTCGCTCCAAGCATCAGAATTAATGCCATAGCCCCATCGGTAACCGATACCGAATTAGCTTCAAAATTACTTAGAAATGAAAAAATGGTTGAAACCATTACGGAACGTCATCCGTTAAAAAAAATATTAAAACCTGAAGAAGTTGCTGAAATGGCCGTATTTTTAATTTCCGATAAATCGTCGTCCATGTCAGGACAAATTTTCCAGATGGATAATGGCATCGTAACATTTAAAATTTAAAAAAGCAAATACATATCATCCGATGAAAAAATCAATTTTAATCCTAATCACCATGTTTTCATTCTTTACAAAATCTAACGCACAGGCCACGCCTGCTGAATCTATTTACGATATAAAAATCAACAGTCTTGAAGACGAACCCGTCAATTTATCAACCTTTAAAGGTAAAAACATACTGTTTGTTAATGTGGCTTCGAAATGTGGATTTACGGGACAATACGAAGATTTGCAAAAGCTTTACGATACTTATCAAGACAACCTAATGATTATTGGAGTGCCTTGCAACCAGTTTGGTAGTCAGGAGCCGGGAACCGCTGATGAAATTCAAACATTCTGCCAACGAAACTATGGTGTAACGTTTTTAATGACCGAAAAAGTTGATGTTAAAGGCGACAACCAACATCCGCTATACCAATGGTTGACTAAAAAATCAAAAAATGGAAATATGGATACCACGGTAAAATGGAACTTCCAAAAATATTTAGTGAATGGTAACGGGCAACTGGTTGACTATTATCTGTCAGCCACACAGCCTTTAAGCGATAAAATCACACAACATTTACAATGAAAATTCTAAAGTATTTTTTAGGTTTTCTGATCGTCAATTACGGAGCGTTAGCTTTAGGAGCCTGGTTAATGCAAAACGGACCGCAATCGGAATGGTATCTCAATTTAAACAAAGCACCCTGGACACCTCCTGGGTGGGTCTTTGGTACGGCATGGAGCATGATTATGCTATGCTTTTCGGTGTACATGGCGTTTTTGTGGCCGAGCGATTCATCAAAAAAAGTAAAATCATTATTTACCGTTCAATTCTTACTGAACGTAGGCTGGAATTTTGTGTTTTTCAACCAACATATGGCAGGTCTTGGGCTACTGGTTATTTTGTTACTAACAGCCGTAGTTTGTGTTTTTCAATATGATTACCGCAAAGTACTGGGTTTAAAATCTTTGTTGATAACACCTTATATGCTGTGGCTCTTTATTGCAAATTCGCTTAACTTATACATTTGGCTTTACAATTAAATTATGAAGATTTACACCTTACATAGAAAGCAAAACCTCCCTATTAGCGTAGACGAGGCCTGGGCTTTTTTTTCAGATCCTAAAAATCTAAAAACCATCACGCCCGATTACATGAGTTTCGATATCCTTTCCGGTGCCGATCGCCACATGTTTTCAGGTCAAATTATTCAGTATATCGTCACGCCTATTTTAGGCATAAAAACCAAATGGGTTACCGAAATTACTCATGTGGTCGACAAACATTATTTTGTAGACGAGCAACGGTTCGGACCTTACAGTTTATGGCATCATAAACATTTTATAAACCCCATTAATGGTGGGGTCGAAATGGAAGATATTGTTGACTACAAACTTCCTTTAGGTTTTATTGGGCAACTCGTTCACCCTATAATTGTTAAACCCAAACTTGAAGAAATTTTCACTTACAGAACTAAAAAACTAGAAGCCCTTTTCGGAACACTTTAAATGAAAAAAACAATAAATATATTCTGGTTTCGTCGCGATTTAAGACTTCTTGATAACCACGGCTTGTTTGAAGCGTTATCCAGCGAACACCCTGTTTTACCTATTTTTATTTTCGACACAAAAATCCTTGATAAACTCCCAAAAAACGATGCCAGAGTTACCTTTATTTTTGATACACTTCAACATATCCGATTAACACTTCAAAAACAACATGGCAAATCTTTGGCCATTTACTACGGCAAACCTTTAGAGGTTTATAAAACCATTTGCGAAACCTATCATGTTCAAACGGTGTTTACCAATCACGATTACGAGCCGTATGCTAAGGAACGAGACGCTTCAGTTGAAACTTTCTTAAAATCAAAAAACATCAACTTTAAAACCTTTAAAGATCAGGTTATTTTTGAGCGTGATGACATAACAAAATCGGATGGTAATCCTTATGTAGTTTACACACCATATATGAAGGTTTGGAAATCCACATTTAAAAATCAAAACCTTAAAACCTTTCCCAGTGAATCCCTCTTAAATCATATTATTGATGATGACTCCCTATTAAATATCGATTTGCAAACCTTAGGATTTTCACGATCCAATCAAAAGATTGAAGAATACACAGTAACACCTGAACTTATTGCTAATTATGAAGATACAAGAAATTTTCCAGCCTTAGACACTACTTCAAAATTAGGCCCTCACCTGCGCTTTGGCACCGTAAGTGTTAGACAAATGGTCACTAAAGCGAACCAATCTAAAAATGAAGTCTTTCTTCAAGAATTAATTTGGCGTGAGTTTTTCATGCAAATTTTATGGCATTTCCCTCATACGGTCACTGAAAGTTTCAAACCCCAATACGACAGAATAGTCTGGAGAAATGATGAAGAAGAGTTTAAAGCATGGTGCGAAGGAAACACAGGTTATCCTCTTGTAGATGCCGGCATGAGACAGCTCAACCAAACCGGATTTATGCATAATCGCGTCAGAATGTTGGTGGGTAGTTTTTTATGCAAACACTTATTAATCGATTGGCGTTGGGGTGAAGCCTATTTCGCAGAAAAATTACACGATTATGAGATGGCTAGTAATGTTGGAAACTGGCAATGGGTAGCCGGATGTGGTGTAGATGCTGCGCCTTACTTCAGAATATTTAATCCGACGACACAAATTGAAAAATTCGACAAAAATTTAAAATATATTAAACAATGGGTACCCGAATTTCAGGAACTCACCTACCCTCAACCTATAGTAGATCATAAATATGCTCGTGAACGTTGCTTAAAAGTCTATAAAGAAGCCTTGACAGATTAAAAAGTAAGTGTAAAATGACAAAAATCACATCTTAAATAGTCTTTATTTTATAACTTTAGAAGAACTAAAACTAATAAAATTATGACTGATTTAGATATTGCGAAAACAGTTACTCTAAAACATATAACCCAAATTGCTGAAAAATTTGGCATCAATCCTAATGACATTGAAATGTACGGAAAGTACAAAGCCAAAATTCCTTTAAAATATATTGACAAACAAAAAGCATCTAATAGCAATCTGATTCTTGTCTCTGCTATCTCACCTACACCTGCCGGCGAAGGTAAAACCACTATGTCTATTGGGCTATCAGAAGGTTTAAACAGATTAAACAAAAAAACAACTGTGGTTTTACGAGAACCTTCATTAGGTCCGGTTTTCGGCATTAAAGGCGGCGCTACTGGTGGTGGCTATTCGCAAGTGCTTCCAATGGAAGATATTAACCTTCATTTTACAGGCGATTTTTCAGCTATAGAAAAGGCTCACAATCTACTTTCCGCCATTATAGACAATAACATTCAAAGCAAAACAAATTCATTACAATTAGACCCCAGAACTATAAGCTGGAAACGTGTTATGGATTTAAACGACCGTGCTTTAAGACGTATTATTGTGGGATTAGGAGGCATAACTTCGGGCATACCAAGAGAAACCGGATTTGATATTACTGCAGCCTCCGAAATTATGGCCATTCTTTGCTTAGCACAAAATATTACCGATTTAAAAGCTCGTTTAGGTAATATTTTTATTGGCTACACATTTAGCAAGACCCCTATTTATGCAAGAGATTTAAAAGCGGAAGGCGCCATGGCTGCTTTGTTAAAAGATGCTATAAAACCAAATTTAGTTCAAACAATAGAAGGCAATCCTGCTATTATACATGGCGGCCCTTTTGCTAACATCGCCCAAGGAACCAACTCGGTAATTGCAACCCTTATGGGGATGTCTCATTCTGAATACACCGTGACCGAAGCAGGTTTTGGTTTCGATTTGGGAGCTGAAAAATTCTTCGACATTAAATGCCAAAGTGCCGGGTTAAAACCTAAAGCTGTCGTGCTAACCACGACCATTAGAGCCTTAAAATATCATGGTGGCGCCGATTTAAAATCATTAACCGAAGAAAATATTGAAGATTTAAAAAGCGGACTTCCTAATCTGGAAAAACATCTGGAAAATATTACTAAATTTAATGTTCCTGCTGTTATTGCCATTAATAAATTCTCAAGTGATACCGAAAATGAAATAAATGTCATTAAAGCATTTGCTAAGCATAAAGGCGTTAAAATTGCCTTAGCTGATATTTGGGCTAAAGGTGGCGAAGGCGCTTTAGATTTAGCAAAACAAGTTATTGAAGTTGTTGAAACAAATAATGCCGACTTCAAACCGTTATACGACTGGAATACTCCTGTCATGTCTAAAATAGAAACTATTGCAAAAGAAATTTACGGAGCCGAACATGTAGACTACACTCCTAAAGCCAAAGCCAACCTTAATAAAATCTCAGATTTAGGCCTTGAGAAACTACCAGTTTGCATTGCTAAAACTCAGAAATCGCTAAGCGACAATCCTAAATTATTAGGTAGACCAAAAGATTTTATTATTACTGTTAGAGAAATTGAAATCGCATCAGGAGCTGGCTTTTTAATTCCAATTACCGGAGATATCATGCGTATGCCTGGTCTCCCCTCCCAGCCTGCTTCTGAACATATCGATATTAATGACGATGGCGAAATTACAGGGTTATTTTAATTAAAAAAAAGTGCAATTAAAACTGCACCTTTTTTTTATAATTTTAGAGTTTATAAATTAATCTAAACGCTCAATTTTAGCACCTATAGCACGTAAACGCTCATCAATATTTTCGTAACCTCGATCAATTTGTTCTATATTTTGGATTGTAGACGTCCCTTTGGCTGAAAGCGCAGCAATTAACAAGGAAACACCAGCACGAATATCCGGAGAAGTCATGGTCATGGCTTTTAAAGTCGATTTAAAATCATGCCCAATAACGGTTGCCCTGTGCGGATCACAAAGAATGATTTTAGCCCCCATATCGATTAATTTATCGACAAAGAATAAGCGGCTTTCAAACATCTTCTGATGAATTAATACACTACCTCTTGCCTGAGTAGCCACAACCAACACAATACTTAATAAATCGGGTGTGAAACCTGGCCAAGGCGCATCTGAAATGGTTAAAATAGAACCATCAATAAAACTCTGAATTTCGTAACCATCGGTATGTGCGGGAATATGAATATCGTCACCTTGTTTTTCAACAGTGATCCCTAATTTTCTAAATACACTTGGAATAATTCCTAAATCGTTCCAGGACACATTTTTAATGGTAAGCTCACTTTTGGTCATCGCAGCCAAACCAATCCAGCTACCAATTTCAATCATATCTGGTAACATAGTGTGATCTGTTCCACCTAAACTTTCAACACCGTCAATAATTAGCATGTTAGAACCAACACCACTTATTTTAGCGCCCATTCTGTTCAGCATTTTACATAACTGCTGTAAATACGGCTCACAAGCTGCATTGTAAATCGTCGTTTGTCCTTCGGCTAAAACAGCTGCCATGACAATATTAGCGGTTCCGGTTACCGAAGCTTCTTCTAGTAACATATAAGAGCCTTTTAATCTGTCTGCTTCAACACCGTAAAATTGTTCCTCTTTACTGTAACGAAATTTAGCCCCTAAATTAATTAGTCCTTCGAAATGTGTATCTAAACGACGACGACCTATTTTATCACCTCCCGGTTTTGGAATATATCCTTTGCCAAAACGCGCTAAAAGTGGTCCAACAATCATGATAGACCCACGTAATCCACGACCATCAACTTTAAAAGCTTCAGATTCCAGATACTCTAAATCAACTTCGTCAGCTTGAAAGGTATAAGACCCTTTTCCTATTTTTTCAATTTTAACCCCTAAATTTCCTAAAAGGGTTATTAGTTTATTCACATCCACAATATCCGGTATATTGTGAATGGTAACCTTTTCAGGAGTTAATAAAACAGCACATAAAATCTGTAGGGCTTCGTTTTTGGCTCCTTGAGGCTGGATACTTCCTTTTAATTTGTGGCCTCCTTCAATTTTAAATGTTCCCATAAATAATTAGAAGCGTTTTCTTTGACGGTTTGATGTATTACTCTTTTTGTGATGTCCGCCTTTTTTACTGACAAACTTTGTCTTGCTTCGCATTAAGCTGGAAGCATCAGACAAGTCTTCTTCAGAATTTTTTAAATTGATTTTTCCTTCGGAAAGTTCATATAAGTGACCGTAAATCACATCGTCTTCAACAGTATCTTTATTCCAATTTAAAAAGCATTTTTTCATGTGGTTAGCAATGGTGTAGGTTAAGGCTTCTTTAAGCTCACCGTCTTCCCAGGTATTAGCCACATCAATCATGGTTTTTATATTGTTTCCGTAGAAACGGTATTTAGGAAAATTTTGGGGATATTTCATAGGCTCAGGACGCTCTTCTAAAAGCTCTTTTGTAGGCTTTTCGTATGGCGAATCGGCATCTAATTCAAAATTAGACATCATAAATAACTGATCCCAAAGTTTATGCTGAAAATCAGGCACATCTCGTAAGTGTGGTTGCATGTTTCCCATAACAGCAATAATAGCCTTAGCTACTTTGTTTCGTTCTTCCTTAGTCTCACGAGACTTGGCATAGTTAATCATTTTTTGAAGATGACGTCCATACTCAGGTATAATTAAGTGCTCGCGCTCGGTATTGTATTCTAAATTGTCTATTATCAAAATAATATGTGTAGAGTTAAAAATTTTTGCATGTAGTTGTTATGCTAGTGCAAAATACAAAAAAAAACTAAAGACTTATGACGCCTTCTATTTTTTCTGCTACTTCTTTATACTTGGCAATTACAGCATCAGGATCAGACATGCACAAGTTAATGGAAACACTGGTGTATTTACCGTTTTTTGAAGCTGTTGTGTTAATAACAGCTCCCATATTATCAAAAATAGCTTCTAAATCTGCTATTTTATCCGTATCAGTTTTTACAATAAATTTATACAGGTATTCAGACGGCCAGCTTGCTGTTTCAAATAATTGTTCTCTTAATTTTTTATAAAATTCTTCTGAATTTGAAGGTGTACTCATAATCATTCTTATATATTGCAAATATAAGCTTATATAACTTTATAGCACCTTATTTTGAGTTGTAAAAATTGAACTGAAGCAATCAACGGCATCTGTATTTTTTTTATAACAGTTAAATTCCGAATTTTACAGCAAAATTGAACAGGTTTGAGTACTAAAAAAATTGTCATTACTGGCGGACCCGGAACCGGAAAGTCTTCTTTAATAAATGAACTTATTAAACGAGGACATACTTGCCTTGAGGAAATTTCGCGTCAGGTTATTCTTGAAGCTCAAAAAGAAGGCATCGACCAATTATTTTTAACCAATCCGTTATTGTTCAGCGAACAGCTTTTAAAAGGCAGAACACAACAATTTGAAGAAGCCAAAACGTATTCAGCTGAGACTATTTTCTTTGATCGCGGGGTTCACGATGTTATAGCTTATATGAATTTTATAGGCGACAGCTATCCGCAACATTTTATTGAGGCCTGCAAAAATTCGATTTATGATGGTGTATTCATTTTAAAACCTTGGGAAGCTATTTACACCTCAGATAACGAGCGTTATGAAAGTTTCGAGCAAGCTTTACAAATACACGACCATTTATTAAACACCTACAGTAGTTACAATTATAATTTAATTGATGTGCCTTTTGATACGATTGAAAACCGTGCAGATTACATTTTAAATGCTATAAAAATGTAAATGGAACATCCCATAAACATACTGGAGCGCTATTGGAACTACACCTCATTCAGGCCGCAGCAAGAAGCTATTATTAATGCAGTTTTAGAAGGTGAAGATACTTTTGCGTTACTTCCAACAGGAGGCGGTAAATCCTTGTGTTTTCAAGTTCCGGCTTTGGTAAAAAAAGGTATTTGCATTGTGGTATCGCCTTTAATAGCCTTGATGAAAGATCAGGTTAAGCAACTCAACGACAAAGGCATTAAAGCTATGGCGATTACCAGTGGTATCAGTTATACTCAACTCGATACCATGCTCGATAATTGTGTTTATGGAAATTACAAGTTTTTATACTTATCGCCGGAACGACTGCAGCAGGAACTTGTTCAGGAACGTATTCGTCAAATGCATGTAAATTTAATTGCAGTTGATGAAGCGCATTGTATCTCGCAATGGGGAAGTGATTTCAGGCCGGCCTATAAAAACATTGTCATTTTACGTCAATTACATCCTACGGTTAACGTGATTGCCTTGACAGCTTCAGCCAAACCAGAAGTGATTGACGACATAGTTAAAGAACTTGATTTTATAAGTCCGAAAATATTTAAGCAGTCCTTTTTTAGATCTAATTTAGGATATATGGTTTTTCATGAAGACGATAAATACTATCGCCTCCAAACCATTCTTCAAAAATATAAGCAACCTTCAATCATTTATGTTAGAAACCGAAAATCGACTCAGGAAGTCAGTACATTTCTAGCTTCTAAAAACATTTCGGCCACCTATTACCATGGCGGCTTACCTACTGAAGATAAGGATAAACATATGGACTTGTGGCTAACAGATCAAAAGCAGGTTATGGTAGCGACCAATGCATTTGGTATGGGTATCGATAAACCCAATGTAAAAACGGTTGTGCATTTAAATTTACCCGAAAGTATTGAGAGTTACTTTCAGGAAGCTGGTCGTGCCGGACGAAATGGCGAAAAGGCTTTTGCTGTTATTTTAAAGAATAACAGCGATGAAGAATTGGTTAAAAATCAGTTTTTAAAAATATTACCAACGGTCGATTTCGTGAAACAGGTGTACCGTAAGCTTTGTAATTACTTTCAGGTGTCTTATGGAGAAGGCGAATACCTTACCTTCGATTTCGATTACAACACCTTTTGTAAAACCTATAATTTCAACGCTATTTTAGCCTATAATGCTTTGCTATTGTTAGATAGAAACAGCATCATTACACTTTCTAAGCAATTTAAAAACAAAGTATCGGCTCAGTTTATCATTTCCAGTCCGGCGCTTTTTAAATATCTAGAAACACGTAAAAATTACGACATCATTGTGAAGTCCATTTTACGAATGTATGGTGGAATTTTTGATAATGACACGAAAATAAATTTAGGGAAGATTGCCGAAAAAGCATCGGTTTCAGAAAAACAAATAACTGAAGTATTGCTTCAATTAGAAACCGATGAAATCATTACACTAAACCTAGCCAGAACAGATGCTCAGGTGACGTTTATAGAACCGCGAGAAGATGATAAAACAATAAATAGAATCGCTTCTATAATTAAGCAACAAAATAAATTAAAAGAGGATCAAGTAAACGCTATTCTTGATTATATCAATAACGATGCTGTTTGCAAAAGCATGCAGTTGCTTTCTTATTTTGGTGAGATAGAAATGGAACCTTGTGGTATATGTTCGGTTTGTATTACGAAAAAGAAGCAGTCACAAAAACCACAAAATATCAGTTCATTAAAACATCAGGTGATTGAACTTTTACAGGAAAAAGAACAATCGTCTAGGGAATTGATTTCAAATTTAAATTGTAACGAAAGTGAGTTAAAAGAAGTGATTCGATTATTACTCGAACATCAAATTATAAATATTACAAAATCAAACACATATAAATTAAGTCATTTATAAAAGAGTTTCTTCTTTATAAATGATTCAAAACAATAAATAGTCATACAATGAAAGATTTAAGAATTGTATTCATGGGAACGCCCGATTTTGCGGTCGACACTTTAAAAACCTTAGTTGAAAATAATTATAATATAGTAGGTGTTATTACAGCACCCGATAAACCAGCCGGACGAGGAAGAAAACTTAGCGAAAGCGCCGTAAAGCAATATGCCGTATCTCAAAACCTAAACGTTTTACAGCCTACCAATTTAAAAAGCGATGACTTTTTAAATGAATTGAAAAGTTTAAATGCCAATTTGCAAATCGTCGTAGCATTTAGGATGCTACCAAAAGCGGTTTGGCAAATGCCAGAATATGGCACCTTCAACTTACATGCGTCGTTACTTCCTAATTACAGAGGTGCTGCACCTATTAACTGGGCTATTATAAATGGTGAAACCACCACAGGAGTTTCAACCTTCTTTATTAATGAAGATATCGATACCGGAGATATGATTCTTCAGGAATCTGTGGCTATCGAACCGGAAGAAAATGTGGGGAGTCTACATGATAAATTAATGACTATTGGTAGTGCTTTGGTTTTAAAAACGGTAAAGCAAATTGAAAGCGATAATGTTACAGCCACACCACAAGAAGATACTGCCGATATAAAAACAGCCTACAAATTAAATCGCGATAACTGTAAAATTAACTGGGAAGCATCGCTAGATGAAATTCATAATTTAATTCGAGGATTAAGTCCTTATCCTGGAGCCTGGTGTACATTGGTAAATGGTGATGAACATCTGGATGTGAAAATTTATGCTTCTGCAAAAGAAAAAGAACAACATAACCATGAAACGGGAACCATAATTGCTTCCAAAAAAGCACTAAAAGTAGCTGTAGAAAATGGGTACATTAATATAAAGGAAATAAAACTTCCTGGTAAACGCGCTATGGATATCCAATCACTTTTAAATGGATATGTGTTTGAGCCTAATGCTAAAGTGCTGTAAAGCCTTATTAACACTGATATTTTAAAAACATCGACAAAAAACACCTTCTTTATTAACAAAAGTCAGAAGTTATTAACAAAACTTGGCATTTCCCTTGCTATTACTTGCATTATTGAGATATCCGTCTAAATTTGTAGTAGGAATTAACACAAACGTTTAACCAATTTATTAATAATTAAATTTTACATTATGAACAAAACAGATTTAATCGATGCGATGGCAGAACATGCTGGAATTACTAAGGCTGCAGCAAAAAAAGCTTTAGAATGTGCACTAATTGAAATTGAAGGAGCTTTACAAAAAGGTAACAGAGTTTCTTTAGTAGGATTCGGTTCTTGGTCAGTTTCTAAAAGAGCAGCTAGAGAAGGTAGAAACCCACAAACAGGAGATACTATCAAAATCAAAGCTAAAAACATTGTAAAGTTTAAAGCTGGTGCAGATTTATCAAACGCAGTAAACTAATTAGAATACCATATTAATATTTAAAATGCCTTCATTTTTTTGAAGGCATTTTTTTATATATCTACTTAAAGTGTTGCTTTTTTAAGAAATAAATATTAGATTTAGAGTACTAACTCAACGATAGTATGATTACAATCCAACCAAAAAAAGGAAATCTGTTAATCGCTGAACCTGCTATAATTGGCGATGTTTCCTTTAATCGATCTATTGTGTTATTAGCAGAACACTCTCATGAAGGGTCTGTAGGTTTTATCTTAAACAAACCATTAGACTATAATATTAACGACTTGGTACCTGAAGTTGAAGCTAACTTTAAGGTGTACAATGGTGGTCCTGTAGAACAGGACAATCTTTATTTTATTCATAGAATTCCAGATCTTATTCCGGATAGTGTTGAAATTTCATTAGGTATTTATTGGGGAGGCGATTTCTCGAAAGTAGCCGAACTTATAGCCGAAAACAACATTAAAGAAGACGAAATTAGATTCTTTTTAGGATATTCCGGTTGGGGCGCCAACCAGTTAGACGACGAGTTAAAGTCGAATTCCTGGGTGGTAACCGAAAATATTTATAAAAATGAAATTATTGGAAAAGATTACGAATCGTTCTGGAAAGAAAAAATGCTGGAATTTGGTGATGAATACAGCATTTGGTCTAACGCTCCGGAAAACCCCAACTACAATTAGCTTAATCTGATTTTTACATTTAACTTCTGTAGGATTGTTTTAGCTACTTCATTGCTAAATGACTTTTTGCGGTATTTTGTTACCGGAATAATTCCTGAAATAACATTGGTAATAAAAATTTCGTCAGATTTCTGAAGTTCAAATGGAGATATAGATGCTTCAAGCAATTCGTAGCCTTCCAAAGTATTTACCACCTCTATAATTTGTTTACGCATCACACCTTTTAAACAACCATCCGAAAGTGGAGGTGTTTTTATGGTATTTCCTTTTACTAAAAAAACATTTCCGCTAAGGGCTTCTACAACGTGCTTATCGGTATTTAAAATTAAGCAATTATTTAAATTATTTTCGTTCGCATAAATACTTCCAACTACATGCAACGCTTTATTGTTAGTTTTTAATGTAGAAAGTAAACTTGGCGACACGTAATAATCTTTAAACAAATCCACTTCATAAAAACCATCATTCAGCTCATAAAAATCATTTTCCAATGGTTTAACTGAAATATTAAATCCTACAGCGTTGGTTTGTGGTAAATACAGACCTCCTTCGTTTCTGTGAACTGTTAATTTTACACGTGCAGAAGCTTCGTTTAAATCGTTTGCTTGTAACGTATTCATAATTTGTTCTTCAAGAAATTCCATAGTGAAATTCATCGGAATTTCCATACGCATAATACGCATGGACGCCATTAATCTAAAATAATGATCTTCCCAAAACAGTAATTTTCCGTGTGAAGCTTTAATGGTTTCAAAAAGAGCGTCGCCATAAGCATAACCTCTATTTTGAATTGAAAGAATATTGGTTTCTGCTAAAATATTTCCGTTGTAATTTGTCATAAAAAAAATGTCCTGCTCTCTTTTGGGAGAACAGGACACAAATATAATTGAAATATATTATTTAGTGATTATGCAGAGCCTAATACCTGCTTTAAACTAGAAATTTGATTATCCCAAAGCATCTTTGCTTCATCAACTTCGTCTTCTTCGGCAAAATCGGTAATGATTAAAGAAACATCTTTAGTGATTTCATCTACCTGAATTTTAATTTCGAAGTAAGATGTATTATCCTCTTCATCATTCAGCCATCTGAATTTTACGCGTTCGCCAGTTTTTTTACTTAGCAGTTTAGCTTTTTCTTCACTATCATCCCAAATAAAGGTGAATAATTCGCCACGAGAATTAACGTTATCTGAGAACCATTCTGATAAACCAGAGGGTGTTGAAATGTATTGATATAATAATTGAGGAGAAGCGTGTATTGAGAATTCTATTTCAAATTTAATTTTATCGTCCATAAAGTACTATTAAAAAATTATTTAGCCCAATATATACATTAATTAAGACCTGTGACAATAATTTTTAATAATATTTTTTTTCATTTTGTGTTTGCGTGTATGAATAATGTTTCTATATTTGCACCCACAAAACGGCGAGGTAGCTCAGTTGGTTAGAGCGTCGGATTCATAACCCGGAGGTCGCGGGATCGTGCCCCGCTCTCGCTACAAAATGTAATCAATTCACAATTAACGGTTTAGGTTTTCTAAACCGTTTTTTTTATGTCTTATCTAAATGAATTTCTTACATTTGATTTCAAAAGTGAACACGTTTTTGAACACGATTTGGAACACGATTTGAGTAAAAGACCCCAATTTTCAACCCCAAAAATCTATACAGCTAACGGCAATTTAGACAAGCGTTGGTATGTTTATTTTTCATTTCGCAATCCTGAAACCGGTAAATTAGAGCGAATGAAAAATATTTACGGTATAGCCAATACGTATAAAAAGAAAGAAGATAGGCTTTCCGTTCTGACCGTTTATAGAAAACGACTGATTATTCTTCTAAAAAAAGGCTACAATCCTTTTGAAAATAACGAAGCCTTATTCGAAAAGGAAAAAGCGCAAGCTTCCAAACTACATGAACCGAAAAGTAAAGCGACACCAAAAGTTCAATCTACTTCTGTAACTACTGAGGAAAAGATAGAAACTACAACGGATAAGGTTGAAAAGAGTTCTAGTGCACCTTCAGTAGAAAAAGCTTTCGATTTAAGTTTAGACTTTAAAAAGAATGTCATTAGTGACAGGACCCATAAAGATTATAGGTTTCATGCGAATAGATTTATGGACTGGCTTAAGGAATCAAACCCAGACATAAAAACAATAGACCAAGTTGATAAGGCGTTAATTCAAACTTTCCTTAGTCATGTACTTTCTAATACCAGTGCAAGAAGTTACAATAACCATAGAACCAATCTCGGGGCTTTAATGCAAACTATGGAGGATAATGATATCATAACTTCTAATCCGGTGAAGAATATAAAAGCATTAAAGACCAAGCCTGAACGTCACAAAACCTATTCTAAAACGACCCAAACTGAAATTTTTGATTATCTAAAAAAGGAAGACCCTATACTCCTACTCTATATCCAGTTTGTAGCCTATGGTTTTTTAAGGCCTATCGAGGTTTGTAGAATAAAAATAAAGGATATTAATGTTGCTGAAAGTTTGATAAAATTTAAATCGAAAACCAACGCCTTAGAAACAAAACGTATTCCGGATATGTTGCTTGAAGAACTTCCAGATTTAAATGATTTTGATGCAAATAGTTATTTGTTCACCCCGGATAAATTTGGTGATTTCTGGGATACAGAAGAAAATAATAAAAGGAACTATTTCTCAAAGCGTTTTAAAAAGGTAGTCAAAGAACATTTCAATTTAGATAAAAACTATGGTTTGTATAGTTTCAGGCATACTTTTATCACTAAGTTGTATCAATCTCTAATTACTGATTATCCACCAAATGAAGTAAAAAGCAGGATTATGCATATTACTGGTCATTCTACTATGGATGCACTTGAAAAGTATTTACGTAGTATTGATGCTGCTATTCCGGATGATTATTCACATTTATTAAAGTAAAGTATGAACGGTATTTTTACTACTATACGCGATAATCTCACACGATCCTATTTATTTTATATACCAGATACGATATATAATGAGTTCCAACAAACGGAGTTTAAAGATTTGGTTCCTGCTGAAGCTACAAATACTATAGCTTTTAGAAACCGTAAAGAAGAGATAACCACGAATGAAACTAAATTCAACAGAGTTGAAATAGCAACAAAATGTAACCTATTCGAGGAAAATGTCTTTTTACTTATAGATGCACAAGAAAAACTAACAGAAAGCCAATTTCAGTTTTTAATGAATAAATATTGGGAGCACCTAGATATTCACACTAACATTACCTATTTAATGTATGTGAATTTAAGTAAGTATTTTAAAGATGTATCGGATAATGTTACTACACTTTTTAAGCTACAACAAGATGCTTTTTTAAAACATCATACAGAGATTAAAACCAAATTTTCAAGTTTTATATCGGGTAGCCCATTTAAGGAAAAAACGGGTGGTTTTAATGTCAATGAAATCGGTTCTGAACCAATTAAGAAAACGACACTAAAAGCGAAAAAAACAAAAAAGCCACAACTCATTAGTGATGCTGATGCCGACGCTTTTTTACTGGAATCGGTGTTTAATATTAATCATAAATAAGGTTACAAATGTCACCAAAAGTTGAAATAACACCCAAAATCAACGGTATTATACATAAAACAAACGTTTATTTTACGCTAAATTATGGAAAGTAGATTTTACACATGCAAGTATTGTTTTAAAGAATTCGAACCCAAAAGACGTCGTGTTCAAAAGTATTGCAGCGACACCTGTCGTAATAAAGCACACCATGCAAAAAAGGTGAAGAATATCTTGCCTGTACTTTCAGAAGAAAGCTTATCAGTTGCTAAAATTACACAGGAAAATACACCCAAAAAAGAAACCATGAGTTTGGCAGGAGTTGGTAACTCTACAGCTGGAAATTTACTAGCAAATGGCATTACATCATTGTTAACCCCAGAAGGAAAAAAAGCAGCTACCAAAAAAGATATTTTAGAACTAAAGTCTTTAATTGCTGGTGCTAGATATTTTCCTGTTAATAATTTGTCTTTTGACCAATTTGGTCGACGTCCCTATTATGATATCGAAACTCAAGAATTAGTTTATCTATAAATTGGGTATTTGTACGAATAATCATTTTACTAATTAAGTAATTACCTTATATTCGTTGTATTTATAAATGAAATAAACACAATTGCGTTTATCCAATTGTTGTAGGTTATAAAAAAATCATGAGAGAATTCCTAACGCAAGAAAATGTAGCCTTTTATCATATCACTTTAGCGAGTAGATGGGAAAATATGATTCAGCAAAATGGATTAAGACCAAGGGATGGAAGAATTTTCGTTTCTAGAACTAACGACCGAGGGATTCTTTATGGGATTGCCATTGGTCAACTTCCTGAAATATATGCTGAAAATAGAATTGCTATTTTAAGATTGCCTCAAATTCTAAATAATTTCTTAACTCAAGAGATAAGTGTTGACATGCAATCTAATGAACCGACAATGCCTTTACAAAACATTATAAACAGACCTCATATTCCACCTAATCAAATTGAACTTGTAGAAATAATTGAATTTGATATAAATGAAATTACGAGAATTGCTGCGGCAACAGAAGCAGAATTAAACAATAATGAAATGTACCAGCAATCCTTTGATTTGATATATACTAATGTTGACAATTCTTGTTATAGGTTAACAGGAATTCAACAAACGGAGATTATTGAATGTCCATAATAATCCATAATGAAAATATCAAACAAAATAACCAAACAACTTGGCACCCTTATAGCAGGTGATACACATTCATCCCCATATTTAAGTGGACCGCAATTAGTGGACTTTTATAACGAATGTGGATTTGATGATGTGTATGGCGAAGGCTTTCCTTCAAGATGGAAATATTCAACTGAAAAGATTGTTGAATCTAATGGAAGTGATTCATTAAGAATAATTTTAGAAAACTTTGTTGACCCTCGTAGGTTTGGAGGAGATGAAAATTTAGCAGAAACTATTAAAAATGAAATTAATTCGTTGATTAAATATGATGGTTTTGAATTATCAAAAACTTCTGGAGTATACAAGATCATAGATACCAAGGGCAATTTTATCGAGCCAGAGTCAACACAAAAAATTGGACATAAGTTTATCTCAGAACAAATTGAAAAATGTCAGAATAAGATAGCTAATGAAGACTATAATGGGGCAATCACAAATTCCCGGAGTCTTACTGAGGCTATCCTTATACACATTATTGAGACTCTTGAAAATAATGAAGTGAAAAATGATGGCAACTTATTAAAACTGTGGGGTAGAGCTAAAAAAGCTCTACAAATTGACCTTGACAAATCCACTTTACCAGATTATGTCATTCAAGTATTATCAGGTTTAGATTCAATTATAAATGGCCTTGCTGGATTAAGTAATAATGCGGGTGACAGACACGCTAACAACTTTAATACTAAAAGACATCATGCAAAGCTATCAGTAAATGCAACAATGTCTCTTTGTGACTTTTTAATTGATTTATTAAATAATAAAAACAACCTACAACAATAGCTATAGCGCATAAAAACGCGCCATAGCCCAACCGTTAGGGCTAACCACTTTAATTAAAAAAATGAAGGAAGACAATTCATTACAGCGTAAAATGTTCCTGGAACTGAAAGATGCCGAACTCTTTCACAGAGCGGAATCCTTTGGCATTGATTACCTCAGAAGCATTTTTGACAGGAATGTATATCCTTCCAGGAGTGCTCTCAATGATCTTTCTATATTGGAGGAAGATTTTCCGGAAAATTCCGGGGATCCTCTTGAAACACTAAACCTTTTAAATAGGTATGGAGCTCCCGGGACAACAGCTCAAATTGGCGGTAGATATTTTGGCTTTGTTCATGGTGGAATTATTCCAGTGGGGCTGGCAGCAAAAAACCTGGCAACATTTTGGGATCAAAATGCAACAGTATACCAGAGCTCTCCCATCTCCTCAAAATTAGAAACCGTTGTTCAGAAGTGGCTTGTCCAACTGCTTTCATTGCCGAGTGAAACGACAGCTGGATTTGTAAGCGGCACCTCGACAGCAAATTATTGCGCCTTAGCTGCAGCACGATATCGGATATTAAAGAATTTGAACTGGGACGTAACTAAAAAAGGACTATTTAATGCCCCAAAAATTAGGGTTGTAGCTGGCCGACAGGTTCATTCCTCCATGCTGCAGGCAATTTCTCTGGCTGGTTTTGGAATTGACAATATTGAATTAGTGGAGGTTGACGACCAGGGAAGGATATTGGCAGATAAAATTCCTGAACTTGATAATACCACCATTTTATCTCTACAGGCAGGAAACGTAAACACTGGTGCTTTTGACGACTTTGCATTAATTTGTAAGAAAGCTAAAGAACAAGGGGCATGGATCCATATAGATGGTGCCTTTGGACTATGGGCGGGTGCTACGCAGCATTTCAAACCTCTTACTGCCGGGTATGAACATGCAAGTTCCTGGGCAGTTGATGCACATAAGACATTAAACTCGCCTTACGACTCTGGTATTATATTTTGTACCGATGAGGAGGCACTAATTTCCTCTCTACATATAAATGCTGCTTATCTGCCAAATGAGAATGAAAGAAATGGCATGTATTACGCACCAGAAATGTCAAGAAGAAGCAGAGTTATTGAACTTTGGGCTATTTTGAGATATCTGGGCCGAACTGGTATAGAAGAACTGATACATAATTTACACAAACGGGCTGTACAATTTGCTGAATTATTGAATTCAGAAAAGGGTTTTTATGTGCTGAATCAGGTCGTTTATAATCAAGTTCTTGTGCAATGTGATAATGATACATTAACAGATAAAGTTCTTAAAGAGATACAAGAAATGAGGGAATGCTGGGTTGGTGGTTCCAGTTGGGAAGGACGTAATGTTATCAGGATTAGTGTTTGTTCCTGGGCAACTACAGAGGAAGATGTGAACAGATCTGTTGATTCATTTAGGAAAGCACTTAGGAACATCAAAAATTAAAGGCCAGCCCTAACAACATGTATAGCTCATTGCGGCTGAATTTCCTGCGGAAATTCATAACTTTTTGCTATCTTAGTACTACAACGGAAAATCATAACTGATTTTCCGCAACAAGCCATATGCAAACCGTTGTAGCACATTAAAACTAAAATTATGAGAGTCAAACAAACCATTCGATTTCATCTGTTTGTTCTTGCCTGTCTTTTTATGATGACGGCATGTCAACAAACCCAAAAAGAAGAGTCAAACTCAAAAGAAGCCACAGGACTTCCTTATGACGACCCCGAATTTAAAGGTAAGATTGGCAGAACCTATCAGGATTCAGAAATGGATTGGCCAGATTTGCCAAGTCCCAAAGCAGATGCTCCCAATGTGATTGTAATACTATTAGATGATGTTGGGTTTGGTATGACAAGTACCTTTGGAGGCTCAATCCCTACTCCTCATTTAGACTCCCTTGCGAATCAAGGGCTGCGCTATAATCGCTTTCATACCACGGCTATATGTGGGCCATCCCGTGCTGCGCTCATCACAGGTCGAAATCACCACAATGCTGGCAGCGGTTTTTTAGCGGAATGGGCTACAGGTTATCCTAGCTACACCACAATGATTCCGAGAGCTACAGCTACTGTTGCAAAAGTGATGAAGTATAATGGGATTAATACATCCTGGTTCGGAAAGAATCACAATACGCCCGACTGGGAAACTTCAGCTGCAGGGCCTTTTGACCGTTGGCCTACAGGACTTGGGTTTGATTATTTTTATGGTTTTAATGCAGGAGAAACACATCAATACTATCCCGTAATCTTTGAGAATACCGTCCCTGTTGAACCTGAAAAATCTCCAGAAGAAGGTTACCATTTTCAAACGGATATGACCAATAGGGCTGTTGAATGGCTTCGAATCCAAAAATCAATATCACCAGACAAGCCTGTTTTTATGTACTATGCACCAGGAGCAGTACATGCACCACACCATGTAAGAAAAGAATGGAGTGATAAGTTCAAAGGAAAATTTGATCATGGTTGGGATAAGGAACGAGAGATTGTTTACGCTCGTCAAAAAGAAATGGGTATCATTCCCCAAGAAGCTAAATTATCTGAAAGAAATGAACACGTACCACTTTGGGACTCATTGAATGATGAAGAAAAGAAATTTTACACTCTGTTGTACGAGAACTTTGCAGGTTACTTGGCATTTACAGACCATGAAGTAGGCCGTCTATTAAAAACGATTAGTGAACTTCCAGATGCAGAAAATACACTTGTGATGTACATTGTGGGTGATAATGGGGCCAGTGCAGAAGGCGGCTTACAAGGTACCGTAAATGAAGTTAAAGCCTTAAATGGTATTCCAACTAGCATTGAAGAAAATCTGAAAAAAGCAGATGAAATTGGTGGCCCAAATACAGAGCCCCACTTCCCGATTGGTTGGGCATTTGCAGGAAACACACCTTTTCCATGGGTGAAACAAGTTGCATCCCATTTTGGCGGAACGAGAAATCCAATGGTAGTATCATGGCCAAAAGTTATTAAGGATAAAGGAGGCATTAGGTCACAATTTCTGCACCTTATAGATGTAGTTCCAACCATTTTGGAAGCTACAGGGATAGACATGCCCGAATATGTTGAAGGTGTCAAGCAACGCCCTATTGACGGAAAATCGTTTATGAGCACCTTTACTGATGCTGATGCACCAGAAATTCGTACTACCCAATATTTTGAAGTCTTTAGCAACAGAGCTTTGTACCATGAAGGATGGGTAGCTGCGCATCAACACACCTTCCCTTGGCGTCAGGATTTGGCCCCTGGGTATGAAGATGAAACATGGGAACTTTATAACATCGCAGAAGATTTTTCCGAATCAAATAATGTAGCCGAACAATACCCGGAAAAACTAGAAGAGTTGAAGGCAATTTGGGAACAAGAAGCTGAAAAGTACCATGTCTTCCCTCTAGATGACCGTGGTGCAGGGCGTTTGGCCGTGCCTAAACCTTCACCCTTGGGAGATAGAACAGAATTCACTTTCTATGAAGGAGCTACAAGAATTCCAGAAACAGCAGCACCTAACACAAAAAATACATCTTGGACCATGGAAGCGATGGTTACTACTCAAAGTGGTGCCAAAGATGGTGTCATTAATGCAATAGGCGGATTAGGTGCTGGTTATACGCTTTTTGTAAAAGACGGATACCCAACTTTCTTGTATAACTTCTTCGAAGCCGATATCATGACCATCAAGTCGTCCAAGAAACTTCCCGATGGATTATCAAACATCAAAGTGGATTTTATTTATGATGGTGGTGGAGTAGGCAAAGGAGCTACTGTAGTTCTTTATGTTAACAACGGAAAAGTAGGTGAAGGTCGATTAGAAGCCACCGTAGGCGGTCGATTTGGCATTGACACTTTTGGAATTGGTGTGGATACAGGCTCACCAGTTACCGAAGAATATTCTGTTAACCAATTTCAGGGTAAAATAGAAGAAGTGAATATTAAACTAAAAAGATAACGTGCTACAACAAAATGTATAAGCAATAGCGGTTTAGGAGTTTTCCTGAACCGTTTTGCTTTATATCAAGTATTTTACAAAATGAAAAGTAGTTGCTTATAATCCGCTACTGCTCATACACAAACCGTTAGCAACTTTTAAAATGAACCTGAGAAAATTATTCGGACTTCAATCAAAAGATAAAAAACCATATGAGCATGCAGATGTCCTTCATCTGTGGGAAGACGATTATCTTATGATTGAATTGCTTCCAAAAGAAAATTTAGAGTTCGTTAAAAATGAGAATAAAAGAATTGACGAATTTGGACAGGAACATTTTGAAGTGAATGGATTTACAGACATCACAATAATTAGGGAAAAGCCATTCAAGACATTTGATAGGCAAATTCCAACTAGTCAAGTGGTGCAAATATTTAGTGAAACCGACCTACATAGAATTGAAAAGGTAGTGATGCAAGGGGTTGGACTTTTAGAAGGAGATAAAGCACCATTGGGTTACGGCTCCAACAAATTCGCTGTAATAATTGAAGATAAATCAGGGGTGTTGGAAAATATTTGGATAACTGGTAGTACAGAAACCGATCAAGAAAGACAAAACTTAAAACAAGGGCTTCAAGAAATTGGAAAGCAATTCGAGTTTATTGGCATTGACTGGTTTAAATCCGAATACTACGACTTGAATGATGAAAAGAAAATTGAAGACTATATAAAAAACAGTTGCTAACATCGGTAGCCGTTGCACAAGCCCATAATTTTGTAAAAACATGATACATAAGCGCCCATTTTAAGGGCGTTTGTTGTTTTTGAATGTGATTACAATCTAAATTCAAACTGTTTGTTAGGGCTTAAAATGCCTTTTATGTCTGCTTTAAAGCGATAAAAAAAAAACTTAGACTTGTTGCTCCACTTTTACTGTGTTTTCTATAAATTTCAGGTACTTTTTAAGGTTATAAGCAATCGCGGATAGTTGCATACATTGATTAGCCTGCTTTAGGCCTATGGTATTGCCCCTTTCTCTCAAAGATCAGGAACCTTTAGCCAGAATATCACATTTAGCTGATAAGAATATAAAGAAGCTATTACATATGGCGGCTATGAGAGCCATACAGCTTGATAATGACTTAAAGGTTTATTATATTCGAAAAATAGAAGAAGGAAAAAACAAAATATCTGTAATTAACACGATTAGAAACAAATTGATACATAGAATATTTGCAATGGCTAAAAATCAAAAATTATACGATTTTAATTTGAAAATGTCATAGATATCATTGCTTGTACTCGCCTGCTTACAAAAATACTCGCGGATTTTCTATTTGGTTTGTATTTGCTAAATTAGTTGGTTAAAACTATGTTTAACCTGTAGCCATATTTCAGGACTAGACATGCCAATAAAGATTGCTTAATAATTTAACAAAGAGAGAATTATGAATAAACGCAGGAAAATATCAGACCACTCATTTTTTTTCACTATGAGTATAATACTATTTATGATTGTCTTTTTTGGTTTTTCAAATCACTTCTTCTTTCGTTCATTTACTGATAGAGAACCGTTACCAAATTATCTAATACTTCATGCAATTTTGTTTACCCTTTGGTACATTGCATTTATATGGCAAAATTGGTTAGCGTTGAAAGGAAAAATAATCCAACATAAAACTAATGGTAAATTTTGGAGCTTATTTGCTATAGCTGTAGTGTTATCTGGGATTTTTGTAATATACTCCACTTTACAAATTTATTATGTAACAAATGATGCAACTTTTGGAATTTCTGGACTTTTTTGGGGTAATAACCTTATTCTACTAACTTTTTCGGCTTATATTATTCTGGGATACCTTTATAGGAACAAACCACAAAACCACAAGCGTTTCTTTCTTTTAGCTTCTATATCTATGTTAGGGCCAGCCCTTGGGCGTATGGGCAGACATTCTTTTATGCGAATTAGTGAAGATTTCATGAAGAATGAAGCCATCTATGGTTTGGGAGGTGTCTTAATATTGCTCCTTACATTATTAATCTATGACATTTACAAATCGCGCAAAGTGTATTGGGCAACCATAATTGGTTTACTTTGGTTTTTTATAAGCTATGCAATTTTGTTAAGCATCTTATCATCTGGATTAGGGAAAGAAATTATAGAGAATATGAGATAATTATATGATTATGGCACATGTTACAAAAATGTATAACCGCAATTACGGCGAATTCGACTACGTCCGAATCCAATCGGAATTGCCAAAGTCTGTTCTATACTGAATAATCACGCATATTAACTCGTAACTGACGGTTATACGAGACCGTTAGCCACAAGTTTGAAAACAATGAAAATCACATATTTTATCAGACTTCTGTTTATTCCATTCTTGATTTATGGTCAAAACTTTGAATCTAAACGGTTTAGTAGACTAGAAAGCGAAATTAAAAGAATTGACTCTGTTATTGACTTGACTAACAAAACGGAAAAAGCTACTTCGAATGTATTAAAGGAGGTTCAATTATTAACAAAAGTATATTTAGAAAAAATGGAAGTTGGGAGGCCAATTATTTATACAAAGAACAAAATGACCATCTTCCCTTCCGAATTAAATACAGCGAAACTGGTTATAAAACATATCAAAAGTTTGAATTTTTCTATCAAAATGAGGATTTAGTTTTTGCCAAATTGAATGTGAATTTTTATCATGGTAAAAGAAAAAACTCTCCGATTGAGAAAATATTTTACTTTAAAGACTCACGAGTGATTTGGAAAATGACAGCAAGCCCATGGGATTTTTATAACAGTAAAATAAAAGGCAAACTGACCTCAGATTCATATCTCCGTGAGGAAAATTATGGAATAGAATATGTTAAAAGAATTGAAAAAATATCTTGGAAAAAGATAAATAATTAAAAAACCAGTGGGTAACAAAGAACTGAGTTAAAAAACATTGCTTATTTTAGTTCAATAGTTTGGTCGTTGGGTTTAATGCTAAAATCTCCATTAAATTGAATGTTTAATTCTTTTAAAAACAACAAAAGAAGTAACCTGAAAAAATTCAAAACAGTCAATATGAAAAGTATTTTAGTTTTATTATTGATTATTGGGTCGGTGTCATTCGCTACTGCTCAAGAAACGTTTGATATGTTAACAATAGCTGGACATTTTGCTACACCACAACCTTTTGAAGCCGAATCTACTTATACCGGAAAAACAACAGAAAGAGGAACTATGGTTAATTTGAATGTTCCAATTGTATTGAACGAAAAACAAACTTGGTATAATAGTGTCAACTATATGCAGTGGAATGTCAATAATGATATTGAGATGGCTAATGATATAGCTAACCCAATCAATGTATATGGACTTATTTTAAGATCAGGATTGATCCAGAAACTTTCAAACGGCAATTCTATTCAATTAGTTTTTATTCCCAGGCTAATGACTGATTTCAAAAATATAAATAATAAACACTTCCAATTTGGAGGCACATTTATTTATGAAAAAATATATCACCAGAGATTGAAAATCGGCTATGGAGTATTGTATAACCAAGAAGTATTTGGCGCTAATGTTACTCCTTTGTTGAACCTGGAGTGGAAAATTTCTGATAGATGGTCTATGTCAGGATTACTTCCAATTTCCTCTAAAATTAAATACAAAGTAAACAAAAATTTAAACCTGGGAATACATCATTTCGGATTGGTAACTTCATATCGTTTAGGAGAAGAAGCTTATCAGAATGACTATATAGAAAGAAGAAGCATTGATTTAGGTTTTTTTGTCAGGTATAAAATTGTAGGTGGAATTCATGTGGAAGGTAGATATGGGTATTCTTTAGGAAGAAGTTACAAACAATATAATCAAGATGATAAAATTGATTTAGCATTACCACTTGTAACAATTGGTGATGATAGAACTCAGCTAAATGAAAACTCTAATTTTAATAATGGAGCATATGCGAATGTAAGATTAGTCTATGCAATTAAATTATAAAATGATTGATCAAATTATAAAATATATTATTTGAAATAAAAATGCACTAAAACCCAACATCAGCTATAGCTCATGGCTAGGTTCTTACTTCAAAAACAATAAATTCATAAACACAATCTGGCCTTCCTTCCCTGTCGAAACCAGCATTAAAACCGCCCGGCACAAGCCATAGCCTAACCGTTATTTAATATATGATTTTTTTTAAACCATCATATTGCTATTTGGTTTCACAACCAAAACACCAATAGAGAACATAGAAATAATTAGTGAATGGACTGTTAAAAGAGCTTCCATAACATCTAAAGTAGATTAGCAAACAGAACAGTTAAAAATGCTCAATCTTATAAAAGAAAGGTTTGAAAGTGCTAAATTCAAATTTAATGAAAATGGCATATTTAGATTGTCTTTTAAAGATGATATACCTCCTTTTTTAGAAGAATTGAAGTTTCTTGATAATAAAAAATGGATTCAAGAAAGTGTTAATACTGTTTCTATAGGGGAGAATAATGATTATTCGCTTATGATGATCGAAATAATTAAAAAGAACGATAAAATATATTTTTCTTTGCGAGAAACACCACTGCTTATAGAGGTTGAAAAAAAATGTTTAAAAAGTATTAAAAATCATCTACTAATTCCTCATAATTAATTTTTTCCAAAATAGTTTCAATATCACTATCAATCTTAGGGCTAAACAAATCTTTACTTACGGTATAGGCATCTAATCGTTCTTCAGGAAAATTGAAATTAACTAATTCCTTTACATCCTCTTCATTAAGGCTTTCAGAAAACCAATGATCAATATTTTCAGAACTTAGAATAACAGGTTGCCGTTTTTTCAAATTGTGTATCTTCTCAAATAAAGGGCTGGCCTTTTTGGTTAAGATACTAAAGGTGATATAAGTGCCAATAACAGTATATATACCGGCTAAAGCCAAGCCTTTATCAGTCTTTTCTTTTATGTAGAAAGGGTATTTTTTCTTATTGTGTTCGTGAGGCTCAAAAAAGCCATCTACAGGGATAACACATCGCCTGGTCATGACGGATTCCCGATACATGAAATGACTAAACAGCTTTTCGGATTGCGCATTCAAACCTGAACCATATTTTACAGCTTCCTTATAATAAGGTTTAATGTCCTCTGGGCTTTTATAATTGGGAACTATACCCCA
>NZ_JACVXC010000002.1:379558-668623 GCF_014596935.1 Aestuariibaculum suncheonense
CCTGAACCATATTTTACAGCTTCCTTATAATAAGGTTTAATGTCCTCTGGGCTTTTATAATTGGGAACTATACCCCAAACTCCAGGAGCTAATACCTCAGGTTTCTCTTGTGGTATAACAAGCACATTAGGATGAGAAAACCCATTGAGATGGTAATGCGGTTTACTCATAACAGGTCTTATACGCTCGTCACTGATTTTAACCTTAAACTCCTTTTCCCAATATTCGGGTTCATGCCAATTTGAAATATGAAAACACATATCTAAACTTTTAACTGTCATGAATTTACAAAAAATATCAATTCAGTCTGGGATCGGGTTTTAATGCTAACTTTCTCGTTTTAATGATTTCAATACTACAAAAGCCAAATTCTTCTATGACCTTACCGTAGCATTCATAAACTCCCATACCATGAATGGGATACCTTTCAACTGTATCATGAAAATGTACGGTATCAAAATAGTCTCCTTGTTGGTCAATAAAGGTGCAAAACCGCATGAGTTTCTCATTAGAAGCTTCATGAAATCGTGTATTAACCAGTTTCCCATAAAGCAAAACCACCTGACCTACATGACCACACATATCTTTCGCTTTGATACTATTTTTAAATGGCTCATCAATCAAACTAAAATAATCGTATAGTGTAAACCCTAATAGCTCCATTTGATCGTAAGCATCTTCTATCCAGTTGGAAGGTAACTTAGGCAACACAAAAGTCTTATGATCGGGTTTAAACAATTGCTTTTGTACTGTTCTCTGCTTGCTGGCATTGAGCTTAAAAATAGCCTGCCATTGTAGTTCTGCTTTTGCAATACCTGTAAATCTAAAAGCTCCAATTCTGATTAAAATGGTAAGCTGCTCAATACTTATCAGAACCCGATCAATAAAATCATCTAGAGACGTGTAAGCCCCATTAAAGTTGCGTTCGGTTAGTAACCGTTTTACAGTGTAATGTTCCAGATTCTTTAAATACCCCAAGCCTAAATAAATGGTGTCTCCGATAATAATATTGGGGTGGTCACTATGATTTATGCAAGGCGCCTCAACCTGACCACCACACTGCATCGCTTCATGTACGTAATGCTCGGTACTGTAAAAACCACCACCATTATTAAGGACAGCCACCATAAACTCCAGCGGATAATAACATTTTAAATACAAACTTTGATAGCTTTCCACGGCATAAGATGCGGAATGCCCTTTAGCAAAAGCATAACCTGCAAAACTCTTAATCTGATTCCAGACTTCAAATGTGAGATGATCATCATAACCTCTGGCTCTACAATTCGCAATAAACTTTTCTTCCACAGCTACAAATTCAGCACGCGATCTGAACTTTCCGCTCATCCCTCTTCTTAATACATCGGCTTCCCCAAGAGTCAGCCCCGCAAACTGATTGGCCACTTTAAGAACATCTTCCTGATACACCATAATACCGTAGGTCTCCGGCATAATCTCTAAGAGTATAGGGTGACCTTCTTTTCGGCGCTCTGGATGACGTTGACGCTTAATAAACTCCTGTTTCATCCCAGAACTGGATACCCCTGGTCTGATAATGGAACTAGCAGCCACGAGTCCTAAATAATCCTGCGTTTGCAATTTCTGCATTAAACCGCGCATGGCTGGTGACTCTACATAATAAGCCCCTGTAGCTTTACCGGCTTTAAGCAAAGCATTAACCTTGGGATCTCGTTTAAACTTTTCAACTTCGGTGATATCAATTGGAGGCACTTCAGGTCTGTTGTATTTAATAATTTCCAGAGTATCTTTTATTTTTGCCAGTCCACGCTGTCCCAGAATGTCGAATTTAAAGATACCGACATCTTCAGCAATAATCATATCAAACTGTACCGTTGGAAATCCCTTTGGCGGCATATCGGTGGCTGAAAAATAATGAATAGGCTTATCTAAGATTAAAATACCACAAGAATGCACACTAACGTAATTCGGGAATCCCTGAATTAGCTTTCCATATTTAATGACTAAGGCTCCAAACTCGTCTAGTTCCGGTTTTTGATACCGACCAACACTAATCTTGTCAATCTCCTCTTTAGGCCAACCAAACACTTTACCCAGTTCTCTAACCACAGCACGGTATTTGAAAGTATTATAAACAGCCAAGAGAGCAACATTTTTAAACCGACCAAAGATGTACTCTGTAATTTCTTCACGCTCTTTCCAGGAAAAGTCAATATCAAAATCAGGAGGTGATGTTCTGTAAGGATTAATAAAACGCTCAAAATACAGATCCAGCTCGATAGGATCTACATCTGTAATTCCTATAAGGTAAGCGACAATACTATTGGCACCACTACCCCGACCTACATGCACAAATCCTTTTTGTTTGGAATAGTTTACAATGTCCCAGTTAATTAAAAAATAGGACACGAAACTCATTTCTCTGATGGTCTTTAACTCAATCTGAAGTCTATCCTTTACCTTCTGTGACGGATTAGCATAACGTTTTGGCAAGCCTTTATCACAAAGCTCCTTTAATAGCTTAAAATCCGCTTCTTCACTTTCCAAATACAAGCTCTGGTTTTGAGAGATGCGATCATTACCAAACTCAAAATGCATAGTACATTGTTCAAGTAATTGTTCTGTATTATCTAAGATAAAATCAAACTGTTGAAAATGTTCTTTAAGCTCATCCAGAGCGTACATTTTATCGGTTTCCCGGCATTCTTCAGACTTCGAGAGCTTACTCAGTAAAATATTATTATCAATAGCACGCAGCAAACGGTGGGCGTTAAAATCTCGTTTACTTCTGATAGTGACTTGTTGTTGTACTACTAACTTATCGGTATAGCTTTTATAGATAGTAAAAGGCAATCGTTTTAAATCTTCAATGCTGATGCCTATATACTCATAGGTTTTGAAGGTCGTTTTCTCCATTTGCATGACCTGTTCCAAAGGGTAAATGATAAATGCATTCTCAAACTCCGGAGCAATATTAGGAATGGTCAATTTATCATGAGAATACCTAGATAAAAAACTATTGAGCTCATAAAAGCCTTCATTATTCCTTGCCAGGCCCACAAACTGCTGTTTTGTGCCATTTCTAAAATCAATACCGACTATTGGTTTGATGCCAAAATCCTTAGATTTACGAATGAAATTAAGGCAGGCAGAGGTATTATTAATGTCTGTTAAAGCCAATGATTTTAGGCCATAGCTAGCTGCCATCTCCAAAAGTTCTACCTCTGAAAATGTTCCGAACCTTAAAGAATAATATGAATGACAATTTAAATACATTACTGATTACGATGTGCCAATAATATGGGTGGTTCGCCATTAAACGGGTTACTGAACCGTCCTATGGTTTTAGCGCCCATAGCAGCGGCCTTTTGAATACTTAATTCGCCATAGCGGTTTCTGATGGTATCCATAGCATTATAGAGACTTAACATCTCTTCGGTATCATCAAACATATTGATTTGATAGTTCCCGGTTACCAGATCACTGAGTTTAACCCCGACCAAACGAATGAGTAAACGTCGCTCATAGAGTTTATCGAACAGTTCCATCACTTTAGGAATAATCACATGGTCGGCGCTGGTATAAGGGATTTTTACTTGCTTGGTATAGGTGTTAAAATCGGAATATCTGATTTTTATACTGATACAACCTGCCAGGCGATCACCACTTCTAAGGCTATAAGCCAGACTCTCTGCCATGGCAAAAATGGTGGTTTTTAGCCTTAGCATATCGATGGTATCTTTCCCAAAGGTACGTTCTGTAGACAGGGATTTACGATCATAAAACGGAATGAGAGGTGGATTATCCAATCCATTAGCTCGCATCCAAATGGTTTTTCCATTTTGCCCCAAGACACTTATCATCATTTCCAAAGGCATTTGTTGCACCACACTGACTTTATCTATGCCAAGATTACGTAATATCTGATAGGTTTTATCGCCAACAGATGGAATCTTCTTAATGGACAAAGGAGCTAAAAAGGATTTTTCAAAACCTTCATCTATTCGTAATTGGTTATTAGGTTTAGCCTCTCCTGTAGCGACTTTAGATACAATTTTATTAGCTGACAAACCAAATGATATTGGTAAGCCGGTCTCTCTAATTATGGTAGATCTTAACTCTGAGGCATACTTATAGGTTCCGAAAAACTTATCCATACCAGTAAGGTCTGCATAGAACTCATCTACACTGGCCTTTTCAAAAACAGGTACTTTTTCCTTTATAATATCTGTAACCTGACTTGAGTACTTGGTGTAAACAGAAGCATTTCCCCGAATCACCACTGCTTCTGGACATAAGCGTCTGGCCAGTTTCATTGCCATTCCGGAATGCACACCAAAGCGTCTGGTTTCATAACTACATGCGGCTACAACACCTCGATCACCGGTGCCTCCAACTAGCAAAGGTCGCTTCTGCAAACGACTATCTATGAGTCGTTCACAGGATACAAAGAAGGTATCTAAATCCAGATGTAAAATTTGTTGTTTCATATTGCAAAATTAACTACAATTTGTAGCAATGATTGCTTATATTTGTAGCAAAGTAAAAAAATGATAGCTAAAAACATTAAATACTTAAGGGAGCTAAAAGGCCAAACTCAGGAAACTTTTGCTGATAATATGAAGGTTACACGTTCTCGCATTGGATCTTACGAAGAAGGGCGCTCAGCTCCTACGATAGAGTTTTTAATAAGTCTATCTGATTATTTTAAGATTCCAATAGATATTTTATTACGCAATGATCTGACAAAGGCTGAAAACACTTCTTTTATTGAAGTTGGAAACAAACGCATATTATTTCCTATAATGGTCGATGAGGATAACGAAAATCTAATCGAAGTGGTTCCCATTAAAGCTACAGCCGGGTATCTCGCAGGGTATGATGATCCAGAATACATAGAACACTTACAAAAAATCAAACTTCCTTTTTTACCAACAGGAAAACACAGAGCCTTTCCTATAAAAGGAGATTCTATGCTTCCTATGAAAGACGGTTCTTATGTGGTTGGTCGTTTTATAGAAGATCGACGTGATATAACCAGCGGTAAAACGTATGTGCTTATTACGCTTAATGATGGTATGGTATATAAGCGTGTTTATAATCAAATTGAAGAGAACGGAACACTTCGTCTGGTTTCTGATAATGCGACTTATGAACCTTATGAAGTCCCTATTGATGAAGTTCTGGAACTTTGGGAGTTTACCTGTAGTATTAATACTCAGGAATACGATGAGCAAGATCTTAAAATATCTAGCATCATCACCATGTTTAATAGTCTTGGCGTAGAACTCAAAGCTCTGGAAAAAATGATGAGATGATGTACACGATTATAGATATTGAGACAACTGGACAAGGCAACAAAATAACTGAGATTTCCATTTTTAAATATGATGGAGATAGGGTTATTGATGAATTCACCTCTCTAGTAAATCCTGAGTCCTATATCCCGGATTATATTACCGCGCTTACTGGCATTGACAACTATATGGTTGCAGATGCTCCGACATTCAAAGATGTGGCCGACAATATTCTATCCATCACTAAAGACTGCATATTTGTGGCTCATAATGTAAACTTCGATTATAACATTATTCGAAGCGAGTTTAAAGCTATTGGTGTTGATTTTAATCGAAGAAAGCTTTGTACCATCAGACTGGCCAGAAAATTAATTCCAGGACACCCTTCCTACAGTTTAGGTAAACTTTGTACCTCTTTAGATATTATCATAGAAGACCGACATCGCGCACGTGGAGATGCTAAGGCTACAGTTACTCTTTTTAAACAGATACTTGATTGTGAAAACTCAGAACAGGTGATTTCAGAGTTTTTAAAGAAGAGTTCTAAGGAAGCTACCTTACCTCCGCATTTACCCAGTACTGTTTTTAATAGCATTCCAAACGCTCCAGGCATATACTATTTTAAAAACAAAAAAGGTAAAATCATTTATGTGGGCAAAGCCAAAGATTTAAAGAAACGTGTTCTAGGACACTTTTATGATAAGTCCGATAAAGAACTTACTTTATGCAGGGAAACTGCTGATATTGACTATGAGTTATCAGGAGGCGAGCTTATTGCCCTACTTATGGAAGACGCTGCGATTAAACAACACTACCCGGAGTATAATGTAGCATCAAAACGAAATCCTAAAGTGTATGGCATCTTTACCTATGAGGATCGCGATGGGGTGATCCATCTGGCTTATAATACCCTACAAAACACAGTTGCTCCATTTATAACATTTTACAATATTACAAATTGCAGAACCTTTTTAGAAAAACTATGTATGCAATTTGAGCTCTGTCCCAAATACTGTCATTTACAAGAAGGTGTAGCATATTGTAATCATTACAAAATTCATACTTGTCATGGTATTTGTAAAAATGAGGAATCCGTTGACACCTATAATCAACGTGTTCATGAAGCCCTTGAATACACCAATTCTAACACCTTAAACAAAGTGATTAAACAACCGGGGCGCCATGCTGAAGAGCAGGCATTTATTCAAATTCAAAATGGTGTTTACCTGGGCTATGGTTTTATAGATATTGCGGAACAAATTGCAAACTTAGAATCTTTAGAAACCTATCTCATTCCTCAAAAAGATAATGTTGATGTTCAAAAGGTTTTGAGAAAATATATAATGTAATTGACTTAACTTCCACTAATATCTTTTGGATTACTTTTTTTTGTTTCATTTTATGGTATCTAAATTAAATGGACCTAAAAACTATTTGTGAATACTACAGTGTTATTACGAATGTATAGAGAAAACAAAATATGTTTTATCAAACTAATACAGATATTACCGATTACCGCTTCTCGCATGTTCTAGTATTTCTTATAAAACAATTCATCAGATTTATTAAGCATTAATAGTATTTGTAAGAATAATAGCTATATTTAGAAAAAATGAAATATTAGTAAATCTTATTAGATATAAAATTTTGATGAAATTATTTATAGCTTTAATTCTCATTTTAACCAACTGTTCGCTCTTTTCACAAGGAGTAAATGAAGAGGTTTTAAATGAAATTTATCAACGTGGTAAAACATACACTACGCCTATAAAAAATGGACAAATCGAATCGTTAAGAAATGTAAATCCACCTAAAGATACTTGGATATTTTCAAAACTGGAAGAGTATAAAAAGAATTTAGGGTCAAAAGATATACTATACGGAAGTATCCTTATGCCTAGCTCTGTTACCAATTCTAATTTATACTCATATAATTTATTTGCCTTTGATGTTAAAAAGAAAACATATTGTTTTGTAGCGATAGTTTCTTATAAAGTTATTGGTAAAGATGTTAAATTCAGTAATTCTTATTTGTTTACAGAAAAGCCATCTTTAAAAGATTGGTGGACTAAGATTTTTGGTTTTTATCATAGTCAAATGAAAGATGACATTCCTCAGAAATTTCTTTTTAAAACATGCCCACCACCACCATTTAGAGAATAATTAATGTTTGATTATTATGGACAAATTAACATTAAAGTATTTCGATTCACAGTCATACTTATTATGGATTTACCCCTTTCGTCCTGTTACTCATTTAAACTTTATCCAAAGGGACTTTCCGAGAGGAAAGTCAGCAGCAATGAACTATAGCATCCATGTAAAAAGCAATAAATCGAGTATCTCTTCACTAAAACCTAAATAGGATGCGGAGCAAGATATATAGTATTGAATTAAAGATGAATCGTAGCTTCACCCCTAATTCAACACGTTTAAAAATATTAAAATGAGATAGTTAAAAGAATAAATATTAACTTTGAAGAACTGGACTAGTGCTTTTCATAGGATGCGTTGTTAGGCACAGTTATTTTATTTCTTTCATTTTTTCTTTCATCTGATTTCGAAAGTAAAAGAACATTATAAAATAGAAAGGCATACCAAGTAAAAAATACATTAACGCTCCTTCGGTTCCGTAATCTTGATTAATTGATTTGTAAAACTGATTTTGGTTAAAAAATGATTTAATTAGAAACACAAAATATCCTATTACAATAGCAAAATTTGCAATCAGCATTAAATCCGATAGTATCTCTGAATTATGAGACAAAACAGGAATCAAAATGTTATTCAGCAAGATAACAATATATAGAACGAAGGCTATTTTTGAGTTCCTTCTGAATGAAGTGTACAAATTATGAGCGAAATCATATGTTTTGTTTTGAAAGTTCCCAGTCAGCTTTAGTTCTTCTCTAGATATTCCTCTGTGTTCCAATAGAGAGATTGCAGAATTCCGTAGTTCTTCGTCATATCCATACTGACGATAGTTTTTTACAACATCAATTAGTTTTTCAGTTGTCAGATTTTGTAGTCTATTAGTGTAGTCGGTCATTCGGTCATAATTGCACCACAACGGTTAGGCTAAACGATCGTTTTAATGCCGTTTAGGTGTTGTTGTGTGTAGTTTCGTCTTTAAAGTTTACTGTAGGGATCTTCACTATTTCAAAGGTTGCTGATGCAAGAATTACTTTGCCATTAGTTTGCTGAATTTTGTTTCCAATTTCTTCATTAAGTACATGTTTGATGTATCTTCTTTTTTTGTAGTCAACAATATATCTTAAGTTAAATTGAATCCAATTATCTGTCATTGTAATTGCAAGGGTTGGATCAACTTGTGCATCTTCTATATAATATTTATCGACAACACCTTTCCAATCTGAAATCGATTCTTTAACGTATTCCGATAGGTGATCTTGTGCAACAGAAATTACAATGTTTTTTGCCATTTCAATATCCGATCCATAGCGAATTGGCAAATTGAATTCGTCCCAAACAAAAGGAAAGTCTTGCGAGTAGTTATAGACAGGACCTTTAAAGACAAATGCATTGCTGAGTTTGACAATTCGTCCAGTATAATTGTCACTTGAGACCCATTGGCCTATTTCCATCATTGATGTGTATACACTGTCAATATCAATTACGTCTCCTTTAATCCCGTTAATTTCAATTCTATCTCCAGGTTTGTATACACGAACAAAGAAGATATAGAATGAGCCTGCGACACTTAAAATCAATTCCTGCAAGGTTATTGTTATTCCTGCAGTTAGTAAACCTATAGCAAGTCCAAAGTCCTTAATGCTTCCTGTGAAATACGTGATGGTGATTAATACAGCTATGAAGTATCCAATGATTTCAATTCCTTTTTGGGATTTGTATCTTAGAGAATTGTCCGGTAGTCGTTTTTTTAAAGTCTTTCTTGCCCAAGCAATGACAATAAAAATCAGTGCAATCCAAGCTAAGTATTTAGCGATACTTGTAAGAATAGGATATTCTACAAACCAAGATTTTAAAGCATCTATCATTTTCTTTTTTTATGTTCGTTAAGGGACATGGTTTACACAAGTTAAAGATTAGACTTTACACTAAATTAGTTTCTAACCTTATATTCGATTCTTTATTTATTAATTCCCTTTCATTAAAGAAACCTAAAAATACGTTTCTATAAAATACTTTCCAAATACCATTTCCAAGTTCTTCAACACCTACATATTTACCCTTTAAAGCTATGGTAAGATATACCCAATAATAGGATCTCCATCGAATAGCTCCATTTTGAGTTACTTTAATGACTTTATAGTTATGATTATAATCAAAGTGTTGTATTGTTTCAGGAAAGGGTCTGGTAGAAAAGTTATGAGCTTCAGCTGGAGTTTTCATGTCCAGAGCTTCATGTGGTCTTACATGATTGTACTCTTTTACAAAGCGGTTTAATCTTCGTTGTTGGGCTTTCAAATCATAGGCAGAAGGTTTTGCACAGGCAGCCTTTAAATCTCTATGCATACGTTCATGTCGTCCGTTTTGTTCTGGGTGGGCAGGATCTGAAAATACAGGGGTAATTCCAAGTTCAATGAACCAATACGAGAGCTGTGTATAACGCTGTATAGCTCTGACAGAACCAAAAGGACTACCATTGTCCGTATGGATTTGTTTAGGGATACCATATTTCCTAAAAACCTTGGTGAACTCAGCTTTCACTGACTTTAGGTTTTCTTTGTAATGTCCTTTAGCAGTAAACAAAAAACGACTTTTAGAGTCAGCAATGGTTAAAGGATGGCAGTATATTTTATTTCCCATTAGAAACTTTCCCTTATAATGAGCGCTCCAGACTTCGTTGCAGGATTTGGGGTCGAAAATAGGGAATACAGGTTTCACTCTTCGCAATCGCTTTTGAGGGCATACCAGACCATTTTTCTTCAAAATGTTGTGAACGGTAACTACAGAAGGAACTATTTCTTTAGGGTATTCTTTAAACAATAAAACTCTGATTTTTTTAGCGCCCCAAAATTTATGCTTTGTCTTGAGTTTAATGATGCTTTTAACGATATTTTCGCCTGTGGCATTTGGATGTTTAGAAGGTGCCCTGGATTGTTCTCGCAACCCTTCGCAACCTTGATTTTCAAACCGATGGATTAGTTTATAAGCTGTTGGTCTTGAGATATCAAAGCTTCTGCATAATTCAGTAATGGTATATTTTCCTGTACGCCATTCACAGATAAATTCAATTTTTTGTTCCATAGTTGTTGTGGCTTTCCAAGGCATGATAATTTGATTTTTGTCTCAAATTACAACCTAAAAAGTGTAAACTATGTCCCTTTAACTTTGTAAACGATGTGCCTTTAACATACCGCAGACTCTTTAAAGGCCTTTGTTACAAAAGAAGAGAATAAAAGTGCAACTAAAAAAGATTTACGAGAGTTGAAGTCTTTACTAATGGGTTCAAGATATTTGCCTGTCACGAATTTAGAACCAAATCAGTTTGGACAGTACCCATATTATGATGTAGAAACACAGGAATTAATATATTTTTAAACCTATTTGCATCTTTTAAATGGTAATCAATTTTATTAAAAAAAAACATGTTAAATGAGGAACAGGTTAATTACTATACTTTTATGTTTATTTTTTATGTCATCTTATTCCCAAGAAGTAAAAGAATACTATGATACAGGTGAACTTCGAAGTATCAAAAAATATTCAAATGATAAACTTAATGGTTTAGTTAAAGTCTTTTTCAAAAATGGAAAACTCCAAAGCCAATCTAATTATGTAGACGGTAAATTAGAAGGAGAAAGCAAAGAATATTATAGAAATACAGGTAATTTAAAATCTATTGGTAACTATAAAAATGGTACAGAAGAAGGGGCGGTTAAAGCATTCTATGAAAACGGTCAATTATTGGGGGTAATGAACTTTTCAAATGGTAAGGGTAACGGAAAAATAAAAAATTATCATGAAAATGGTGAATTACAGTTTACATCAAATATAATAGATGACTTGACAAACGGACTGGTCCTTGAGTATTATAGTAATGGTAATTTGAAAATGAGTTTTTACGCTATAAAAGGTAAACGATCAGGGACCTACACCGAATATTTTGAAAATGGCAACAAATACCAATTAGGTAATTTCAGTAACGATATTAAAAATGGAAAATGGGAGGAGTATAATAAAAATGGCAACCTAGTTAAGTCTTGTAATTATTTAAATGATCTATTACATGGAGAGCTTATTTATTATCATGAAAATGGTAGCCCCAAAATAATTTCTAATTATAAGCAAAATGTATTAGAAGGTGTTGAAAACATATACGATTATGAAGGGAACTCTCTAAAAACAAACATATACAATAATGGGGTACTAATAAAAAGTAGATCAATTTCTGAGTAATAGCAATTAAAAATAATTAGGTTACTCTTTTGTCATTTTTTAGTGTAAAGAATAGAAGGTTAATGTTTATTGCTTTATCTACTATTTATGTATTTGTACGAATAATCATTTTACTAATTATGTAATTACCTTATATTCGTTGTATATATATTAGAAATAAACACAATTGCGTTTACCCAACTGTTGTGGGCAATTTAAACCAACCGCCAGAAGCTAAATACTGAATGAAAAAATCTTTATTAATACTACCCTTTTTTCTACTGACTATACTAGGCTGTAAAGCACAGGATAGAGAACCTTCAGATTTTATTCCAAAAGGATATGCTGAATTTGAAAAATATTTTGGAGACCTAAATAAAGATGGATTGGATGACTGTGTTTTGATTATCAAAAAGACTGATACAGCTAACATTGTCACTAATCGTTTTGACAAAAAAGTTGACAGAAATAGACGTGGAATTGTTGTCTTATTCAAAAAAGAGAAAGGTTATGAACTTGCCGATAAAAACTACAGTTGCTTTTCGTCAGAAAATGAAGATGGTGGAGTTTATTTTCCACCAGAACTATGGATTGATTTTGAAAGAGGAAATTTAATAGTTCATTACGGACACGGCAGATATGGATTTTGGAGATATATTTTTAGATTTCAAAACTCAAATTTTGAATTAATTGGATATGACGAAAGCAATGGAGGTGTTGTAATAAGTAGTGAAACAAGTATAAACTTTTTGACAAAGAAGAAATTGATTAGAGAAAATACTAATGAAAATGCAGAAGGAGGAGATGAAGTATTTAAGGAAACTTGGGATAACATTGAAATAGAAGCACTAATCAAATTATCTGAAATTAAGGACTTTGATGAATTAGAAGTGTATAATTATTAAATGAAAAACTGCCCACAACATTGGCTATAAACAATTGGGGCGAAAGTGATAAGACCAAAGTATAAACATAAACCAAAGGTCAGTGCTAAACTGAAAAGTTAGGGCACAAAGCCCCCAACTGTTCATAGCCGAAACCGTTACGTGCAAGGCGAGAAAACACTTATAGATAAATGAAAAACATATACTAAATGCCAAATCCTTATATAGATAACTCTGAAAGATGGTTAGCTCTAGCAGAAATAGATTATTTAACTCAATTTGTAAAAGCTTGGATTCCCTTTAATGCTTGGTATATGAATATGTATCCAACTTTAAAACGAGATAGAGTAATTATCGAAGAAATTAAAAGTAATCCGAATTTATTTAGAGATAAAATTATTGCTTTGTTAAATGGAACGGATAATGATTCAATAATATTTAAAGGTCAAATTGCAAAATTGCACCAATATCTGGAATCTATTTACATTCCAAATGCAGACAGTAGAATTACATTTAAATCACTTTCTATAGAAACCAATCCTATAACTTCAGAAACTTTGACATTTAGGAGATGGGTTTATAAAGTTGAGCTAACTCGAACAGGCAATGCTATTAATATTAATTCTCTCGTAACCAATTCGGGAAGTATAACTCAATACACATTTAATCAATCAAAATTTGATGTTGAAAATTTAAACAATCACCTTCAACAAAATTCAAGTTTAACTGAAAATCAAAGAAATTGCCTTTTAGATACATATAGAAAAATTGACCCAAAAAAGCCAACAAATCTAATATCATCAAATCGCCAAGGTATAGAAGCAGGAAATATATTTTTAATAAATGATGTAGAAAAATTAGTTAAGGGTTTAATTGAGGTTATATACAAATTGAGAAACATTCTGTTTCACGGAGAATTAATACCGAATAAGGATAATAAGAAAGTATACGAACCAGCTTTTTATATACTAAAAACATTAATTCAAAGCTTAAACTAAACAATATGTCATCAGCAGCAAATAAAATAGACGCAAACGATAAAACACTTAGAGATATCCTGCATTCTAAAAAATATTCTATTGATTTTTTTCAAAGAGAATATAAATGGGAAAAAAAACATATCGAACAACTTCTTATTGACATTGAAGAAGCATTTAGTGGTAGCTACAAATTAGGAGATACTATTGCAGATGTATCTAATTATGATTCATATTATATGGGACCTTTGATTTTTTGTGAAAAATCAGGTGTTTCTTCAATTATAGATGGTCAACAAAGATTGACATCCCTCTCTTTGTTACTTATTCATATTAATAATTTACAAAAAGATAGAGAAGATAAAGAACCTATTGATGATTTAATATTTTCCAGAAAACACGGGAGAAATTCTTTTAATATTGATGTTCCTGAACGATTCGATATTTTAGATGCGTTTTACAAGAATGTAGATTTTGAAATTAATGAAAATGACAATATTACAATTCATAATATTTATGAAAGATTTCAAGATATAAAGGAGGTTTTTCCTGAATCTCTATCTGGCGACAAGCTTCCAATATTTATTGATTGGATAAAGGAAAAATTGATTTTTGTAGAAATTGTAGCCTATTCTGACAAAAATGCCTTTACAATTTTTGAAACTATGAATGATAGAGGTTATAACCTTACTCCAAGTGAGATGCTAAAAGGCTTACTTCTTTCTAAGGTAGAAAAAGAAAACTTTCTTATAGAACTAAATGAAATTTGGAGAGAAAACATCTCTAAATTACATTATTTTTCCAGAGATGAAGATTTAGAGTTTTTCAGAGCCTGGTTTAGAGGTCAGTATGCGGAAAGTATGAAGCGTTCTTCATCTGCTGGAACAGCAAGAGAAGATTTTGAAAAGATTGGAACAAGTTTTCATAGATGGGTTAAAGAAAACACAAAACTCTTAAAATTAAAGTCTGAAGAAAACTATTATTACTTTGTTAAGAGTGATTTTGTTTTTTACTCTGATTTATACATTAGAATTAAAAAAATGGAGCGTTATCCAACAAATGGGTTTGAGATTGTTAATTATATTACCAATTACTCAGTTGCAACCTCTTTGTCGTATCCTCTATATTTATCAGCGATTAGTAAAACTGATTCTGAAGAAGAAATCAATGATAAAATTTTAATCGTTGCTAATTTTATTGAGAGGTATGTTATATTAAAATCAATATTAAATCAACCAATTTCACAAACTTCAATAAGATATTCATTTTTCAATACGATAATAAAAGAAATTAGAGATTTAAGTGTTCAAGAGCTTGAAGATAATTTCAAGACATATTTAACTCAATATGATGAGGCTTATGAACAAATAAGAAATTTGAACACTTATAATTCAAATCGTAAATTTTTGAAATACTTTGTTTCAAGAATAACAATGTATATTGATAATTTATGTGATAATAAAACTGATTTTTATGATTTAATAACTGCAAGGAGAAAATCAGGGTCAAATATTGCTCATTTATTAAAGGATACTGATAAACAAAAGTTTGAAAATGATGATGTTTTCTATAGTGTTGCTACAAATATTGGAGCAATAGCTCTGTTGCGAAAAGATATTGACTATATAGATGAATCTGAAACTAATGTTTTGTATCGAATTCTTAATAATGGAACTCTATCAGAAAACGAAAGTTTAGTGCTGTCTGACAAATTTACTCTACCTAAAATTAAGGAAGTTGGAGTTGAGTGGTTAATTGAAAATCAAAGTTTTATAATTGAAATTTGTGAAAAATTATGGCGAAATTCTTCACTAAAAAATAAAAACATATAATACCCAGCGGGTAACAATGTATAAAAATAATAGCGGTTTAATCGCTAAAACGAAAGTGAGTAAATATAAAAAAGGTCTGTGTTTAACCGGAAAGTTAGTGCGTCAAAATCCGCTACCATTCTTATACTAGACCGTTAAAACAGAAGTTTCAATTCATCAAATTCAACTCTATTTAAAATAGTTTCAATATCACTATCTATCTTAGGGCTAGACAAATCTTTACTTACGGTATAGGCATCTAATCGTTCTTCAGGAAAATTGAGATTAACTAATTCCTTTACATCCTTTTCATTAAGGCTTTCAGAAAGCCAATGATCAATATTTTCAGAACTTAGAATAACAGGTTGCCGTTTTTTCAAATTGTGTATCTTCTCCAATAAAGGGCTGGCCTTTTTGGTTAAGATACTAAAGGTGATATAAGTGCCAATAACAGTATATATACCAGCTAAAGCCAAGCCCTTATCCTCCTTTTCTTTAATGTAGAAAGGGTATTTTTTCTTATTGCGTTCGTGAGGTTCAAAAAAGCCATCTACAGGGATAACACATCGCCTGGTCATGACGGATTCCAGATACATGAAATGACTAAACAGCTTTTCGGATTGCGCATTCAAGCCTGAACCATATTTTACAGCTTCCTTATAATAAGGTTTAATGTCCTCTGGGCTTTTATAATTGGGAACTATACCCCAAACTCCAGGAGCTAATACCTCAGGTTTCTCTTGTGGTATAACTAGCACATTAGGATGAGAAAACCCATTGAGATGATCTGAGGCGTCAAAGTATTTTTCCTAATTTTCATCACTAATTTTAACGCTATACTTGCGTTCTAAATCTTTTACTTTTTTTAATCGAGCTGTCTGGAATCACATCTATAAAAAATATAATAGTTTAAATTTACTTAATAGAATTTCATACAGCATCCAAAACATCAAAAAATATACGCATAAAATCTTATAAACAAGAAGGAAATTATACTTAAAACCACATGTATTGCCTTATGGATTTTCCAAATTGAAACTTCATTTTCAAATTTAATAATTAGTAGCTCTATTAAATTATCCAAAAATTTTATAAAAAATTGAAAAACAAAATTTTATATTTCTTTAATTGAAATTTTTCTTATTCTATTTATGGATAACTTCCTTCTATTATTGACTCTTCTCTTTAGTAACCAAACTAAATATATACCCAAAACCAAAACAAGATACTACACCTACAAACGAATACATTAAAAAGTTCAAATTAGTATATACACTAACATACCAGGTTAATAAAGCACTAACAACAAGTCCCGACAACGTCCCTATGGCATTAGCTTTCTTGGTAAGCATGCCTAAGAGAAACATTCCTCCTAAACCTCCGGTAAACAATCCTAAAAAGCGATAAAATTGGTCCCAAAGAGATTTGATATTAGAGTTAGCCATCCATAAAGCGAATAACACACCAAAAATCCCCGTTAAAACCGTTGCTATTCTTGCTATTTTTAGCAACTGTTTATCTGTTATAAAAGGTCTAAAATGTAAATGAAAATCATTACAATACGCTGTGGACACCGAATTTAAGCTACTACTTATACTTGACATTGCAGCTGAAAATATTCCGGCAATCAAAAGTCCTGATATTCCTAATGGTAGTTCCTTCACAATATACCATGGGAATATAGAGTCATTGTTAGAGATAGTTGGAGATAATTTGTTCGGCATTTCGGTATAAAATATAAATAACAAAGTACCTATTCCAAAGAAAATAATTGTGGCTGGTAATGTTAAAACAGCGTTGGTATAAAGGGTTTTTCTAGAATCTTTAATACTCGAACTTGTTAAATAACGTTGAACTATGGTTTGGTCTGTCCCTTGAGTCACCATAGCAGAAGCTAACCCTCCAATAAGAACTACCCAAAATGTTGAATCTGAAAAATTAAATTCTAAATTCAACATACTAAATTTGTCTTCCTCTGAGGCAAATGATATCATTTCACCAAAAGGGGTTTCTGTATGAACCAATATCCAAATAATAGCCAAAACACTTCCTCCCATTAAAACGAATACCTGCATAACGTCTGTCCAAATAACAGCTTCTATTCCTCCAAAAGTAGTGTAAAACACACATAATAATCCCATAATCAAAATACAACTTTCGACTGGAATACCAGTTACAATTGAAATTGCCAAAGATGGAAGTAACAAAACTATTCCTATCCTACCCAATTGAAAAATTATAAAAGATAAACTTCCAAATGCACGTGCTAGGTAATTAAATCGATTTTCGAGATACTCATAAGCAGTTTTTATTTTTAGTTTATTAAAAAAGGGAATAAACACATAGGCTATTACTGGAGTTATAATAATTGCAGCTATGTTTAAAAAGAAAAACGACCAATCCGTTACAAAGGCCTTAGCTGGAATAGCCATAAAAGTTATTGCACTTAATAAAGTTCCGAAAACACTTAAGCCTGAAGCCCACCAAGGTATACGACCGCCTCCCGAAAAATAATCTGTTGTAGATTTTTGTTTTCGCGAAAAATAAACTCCAATTAATACAGATATTAAAAGGTATAAAATAAGAACACTATAATTTAAAATACCAAAACCATGTTCTTGATCATCTATTCGAAATCTTTTAACTTCGGGTGTTCTTATTCCAGGCGACACTTCCCCGGAAACAATTACAAAATCTTCATCATCTTTAAAACTTAATGCCGTAACAGGAAGTTTACTCATTGACTCATTATATACAAACCATTGCTTCGTTATTGTATTAAAAGATAAAATTTCTTTCGAAAAACCAGGATGATTATTTAAGAGTGAATCACGTCTTTCTGTAAGCGAATCTAAAATAGAATCGTTTTCTGTATTGTTTATTTCTAAGGCTATATTCTCTAATTTATCGAAGATTAATTCATCACAACCTCCATAAATTAATATATGCATAGATCCCATTGATACAGCCGACGCCCCCATTAATACCCGACTATTTCCATCTATTTCAACATCGCCTTCTTCTGTCCAAACATTATTATTCAAATCATAAGATAAATAACTACTTAAAGCCTCCGATTTTTTACCTGAAACTTCATTTCTACCTCCAAAAACAAATATTTTTTTACTATGAGATGTTTCTTGGACTGCAATAGTATGAAGTGCTCTTGGTGCTCCAGGAAAATCTTTTAATTTTTCCCATTGTTTTTTTTCATTTAGATTTAACCTGTAAAAAGCATTGGTTGTAAAATCTTTATTCTTTCCCCCTACAACATACACATAATTATCCTCAACTATCGCTGTTGAAAAAGCTAGAGGTTCTGGTAGATTTGGATAATTGGTAATCCTAACAGTTTTAGAATCGGCTTCGTATGCCATATGTAGTACCCTATTGCTAAAAGATTCCTTATTATTTCCCCCGATGCATAAAACACCATCTTTTAGAGAGACTGAAGCCGAATAAGCAATTGGCTGAGGAAGACGTTCTGAAACCTTTACCCACGTTTCATTTTCAAAAACGTAAATCTCATCGCTCCAAACTTTTTCCCCTCCCTTCCAAGGTAAGCCATTCGGAAAATTTGCACCTCCAGCAGCAATAATAACATCTTCATATTTTCCACCTAGCATACCAGCAAAACCCATTGAAGTCATATTTTGCTGAGTTGCTGGTAAATTCTGTAAATTAGACACAGTAATTTTCGATTCTTCCTGAGCACTAATTATAAAACTGTTTATAACCACAAAAAGAAGTACAAATATGCTATTAATTTTTCTCATTACTTAAAATAACAATTATCTCTTAAACCATTTAAACAGCATTTTAGCAAATTTAACTTGATTAAGGGGATTAAACCGCTAATATAATTAATTTTATATAAAATGTATTATGTTATACATATTGAATTAAATATGTAATGTTGAAATAAAAAAATAGCCCCTAATTGTTAGGGGCTATTTTTTACAATATTAGATAAAATGAATTCAATCTATTTTACAGGCATCATCCAGTAAGAGTAAGAATAATCTTTATACGGCAGTAGATACTGGTCCATTGGTAATGTGCCCCAACTATTAATACTTCCTAATCCTTGCTGAAACCCATCAATATTTATATAAATCTCCGGTCTCGCATCTAACTCACCAGCATGTTTTTGTCCTTTTTCATCTCCCGAATCTAAATCTTCCTGGCTGTAGTTTAATGCTGAAAAACTAAATGGTGAAGAGCTTAAAAACTTTAGGCCTGATCCATTTTCCTTAATTATATCAACCCAACGTACATCAAGCTTATTTCCTGTTTCCTGAGGACGGATATATGGAAAATACTGCTCCTTGACTGTTTGTGTATACAAACCTACCTTAGCTGCATGCTGACGATCGGTGTAAGCCTCAAACGGACCTTTCCCATAGTACTTAATCGTCTTATAATCTTTCGGTAAGATTAAACGATTTCCAAATTTAAACAGGTTAGGATGCGAACCCTTAATCGCTTTAAATTCATTGGTTACTTGAATTGCACCGTTACCATATACAACGTAGGTTTCTACTACCTGAGCATCTCCGTTTAGCAAGTCTCGCTTAAAACGTACTTCTACACTCGACTCATTAAGTGTTTTGATGGAGCTACTTACCTCTATTCCTTTGGTTACATCCTTCCAGACTTTATACTTTTTCTGTGTCTGAGCTCCATAATCATTATCGTTTGGTGAGCGCCAGAAGTTAACCTCCGGTCCAGATGTTATTAGACTGTTTCCTTTGTAATTATATTGATCTAATACACCTTCATGCGAATCAAAAACTAACTTAAAATCATCTCCATTTACTGTAATAACATCATTCTGTTCTTTGTAACTAATCGGCTGAGTCGAAAGTTCTGGTCCTTTTATAGACGATTCCTGTAACTGAAACTGCTCATAAGCTATTGTATAACCTGATTCTAATAATGGTTCGTCAGCTTTTAACTTCACATCAATATTTAGAAAATATTCTTCATCTGGTTTGAAGGACGTTTTAAACGGAATATTTATTATTTTCTCTGCTTGAGGTTTGGTTACAATGTTATCTATACTGCCGTTTTCAACAACAATACCATTTTCAATTATCTCCCAGTTTAATGTGTAGTTTGATAAATCTCTGAAGAAGTACCAGTTTTTCATGATAATATACCCTTTAGAAACATCTTTGTCGTAAAACTTCACATTCTGATGAACATATTTTACTTCATGAATATGTGGATTTGGTGTTCTATCCGGCTGTACTAATCCATTGTTTAAAAAGTTATTATCACTTGGTGTACCTTCAGGACCAAAATCACCACCATAGGCATAAATCTCTCTACCATTTTTTACTGTTTTAATACCCTGATCTACCCAGTCCCAGATAAATCCGCCTTGTAACTTATCGTACTTCTCGTATAGATCCCAGTATTCTTTAAACCCTCCCATACTATTCCCCATAGCATGAGCGTATTCACATTGTACTAATGGCTTAGTAAACTCTTCATTATTAGCGTATTCTTCCACATATTTTGGGGTCGCATACATAGGCACAAATAAATCGGTATTCCATTCCAATCCGGCACGCTCGTATTGAGTAGGACGCGTCGTATCTAATTTCTTGGCTAATAGATACGTATTATAAAAATTATAGCCGTTACCTGCTTCATTTCCTAAAGACCAAATAATGACGGAAGGATGATTTTTGTCGCGCTCTATCATACGTTGGGTGCGCTCCATATGTGCTTTTAACCATTCCGGATTGTTTGCCAAAGTTTTATGCAGCGCATACCCCATACCGTGTGATTCGATATTGGCTTCATCAATCATGTAAATACCATACTTATCACATAATTCATAAAAATAAGGGTCATTAGGATAGTGACAGGTGCGTACTGCATTAATATTATACTGCTTAAACAACTGGATATCCTTTAACATGTCTTGCCTAGATACCACATGTCCCGTAACAGGATCGTGCTCATGTCGATTGACACCTTTAAATAAAATAGGTTGGCCATTTAACAGGTACTGACCGTCCTTTACTTCTGAAGTTCTGAATCCCACCTTTTTTGAAATCGCTTCTAAAACACCTCCTTTTTTATCCTTTACAACTATATCCAATTCATAAAGTGCAGGATCTTCGGCAGACCATGATTTGACATCCTTAATAATTTGGGTGAATGATAAAGTAGATGTACCGTTTTCCAATAATTCGTATCCTGATGAACCTGAAAACACCTCTTCTCCTGATTTTAAAAGTTTCACCTCTACTCTACCTTTTTGCTTTTTAGAGCTAAAACTTTTGACATCCAAGGTTAAGTTAAAATCGCCATCGGTGTAATTATTAACTAAACCAGATTTAGCCCAATAGTCTTGTAATTGTACCTGCGGTCTGGAATACAAATAGACATCACGCTCGATTCCTGATAGTCTCCAAAAATCCTGACACTCCAAATAACTACCATCACTCCATCGATACACCTCCAGCGCAACACTGTTCTTTCCTGGTTTTACATATTCCGTAACATCAAATTCAGCCGGTAATTTTGATCCCTGGCTATAGCCCACTTGTTCTCCGTTTATCCAGATATAAAAAGCCGACTTTACTGCCCCTAAGTGAATATAAATTTTGTCTTCTCTCCAATTAGATGGCAGCTCGAAATCTCGTTTATAAGCCCCTACAGGATTATGACCATCAGGAATATCGGGTGGCGAGGCCTGCCCCTTAGCAAATGGATAGCTGGCGTTGACATAAATAGGAACTCCAAAACCTTCAACCTCCCAGTTACCAGGCACCTTTATAGCGCTCCAATTGGAAGTGTCATAACTGTTTTTATAAAAATCAACTGGTCTTGATTCCGGTGATTCACTATAATTAAATTGCCAAATCCCATTTAATAATAAATAGTTTTCTGCACTCGTTAAGTCATTGGATTTAGCCAACTCCATACTTCGATAAGGAAAAAAACTAGACCTAGCGTCTAACTTATTCATCTCTGTTATCTCGGGGTTTTCTGTTACAGGATCAAGTGTCTGGGCTTGTAAAAAAACGCCCATTAAACAGCAAATAATAACTATTAAATTCTTCATTAAAATTATTTTCTTATTAAGTAGTTAAACTTAAAAACTCTAAATAAATCTCTATTTTATTAAAATCTCATCAACGAACAGCCAAGTATCTCCTCCTGATTCATTTTCTTTTAAATTCTCGGCTACAATCTTAACATATCTGCAAGGTTGCTCATTAAAACTTACCTTAAATTCTTTAAGTTCAGATTTAGGATTTTTAGCAAATGCTCTCGTAACCTTTCCAACTTCTCTATAACTTTTACCATCTTCTGACAAATAAACTATCACTGCTGTTGGAAAATAAATACCCGGACCTTGATTTTCTAAAGTCCCAACAATAACTTCGTGCACATTGGTAGATTCATCCAAATCTATAATAGCTTCCATATCCTCAACCAGCCATGCCTGCCAATGTCCATCGTGAAAATTCTTGGTACCTCTTAGGCTATTTACTAAACCAAACTCTCCTTCTCCAGTATAGTTTTGATGGTATGCTTTCTTAAATGTAATTGGCTTGCCGACAGCTTTATGGAATTCTATATTAGTGTCAAACATTTTACCTACAGGCGTATCGTCTTTAAATAATGATGCCTGAATTCTTTTCGTCTCTTTAAGTTTAATAGGCTTTGTATATTTTACAAATTCTTGGTCGCTATTCTCTTCGGAAAGCTTATAACGAATATCTGCATTAGTAAATTCATTATTCAAAGACACCAAAACCTCTTTTGATTGAATATCTACTTCTGCATCATGCATGACTAAATAAGAACTTTTTGAATAGTTAATCCCCAAGTAATCCAATCGTGTAAACATCGTTTCCATTCTTGATGAAAAATCTTCCCAATTACGAGTTGATTTAGGAGACCAAAGCGTTTCTGATAATGCCAATAGTCTTGGAAAAATCATATATTCAGAATGCGATTCGGTTTTAATTTGTTCAGACCACAAATTCGCCTGCCCTCCTAATACATGTTTAGCTTCATCCTCTGTCATAGTCTCTACCACAGGATCGAAAGTATAGACTTTACTTACCGGTGTATAGCCTCCCCACGCCAACGGCTCTTCGTTTTGAGGTCCTTGATAATGATCGAAATAACAATGTGTACCCGGAGTCATAATAACATCGTGTCCTTGTTCAGCAGCTTCAACTCCTCCTTTTACACCCCTCCAACTCATTACCGTAGCTTCTGGAGCAATGCCTCCTTCTAAAATTTCATCCCAACCAATTAGCCTTTTTCCATTAGCATTTATAAATCGCTCCATACGCTTTATAAAATAACTCTGAAGTTCTTCAACACTCTTAAGACCTTCCGCATTCATTCTTTCTTTACAATGTGAACATTTTGCCCAATTGGTTTTGGTAGCCTCATCCCCTCCTACATGGATATATTTTGAAGGAAAAATAGCCATGACCTCGGTTAAAACATTCTCTAAAAACGTAAATGTATCGTCTTTTCCAGCGCAATAAATATCTGTAATTGGCCAAACACCTCCTGAAGGCACTCCTATTTTCTGATTAAAACAGGCTAATTCGGGGTAAGAAGCTATAGCGGAAGATACATGTGCCGGCATTTCTATTTCAGGAATAATTTCCACGTTTTTTGTTTCAGCATAGGCCACTAAGCCCTGTAATTGCTCTTGCGTGTAATACCCGCCGTAAGTTCCTTTTTCCCCATGTAAAGTAGCTCTTCTACCGTCCCAATGTTTATCTTCCTGATCTACTCTCCAGGCTCCAACATTAGTTAATTCGGGATATTTTTTTATTTCTATTCGCCATCCTTGATCATCAACCAAATGCAAGTGCAAAACATTCATTTTTAGCATGGCCAACCGATCTATGGTTTTCTTTAAATAATCTATTTCAAAAAAATGGCGAGATACATCTAACATTAAGCCCCTGTACTGAAATCTTGGTTTATCTTCTATAGTAAGACAAGGCACAATCCAGTCTATGTCTGGTTTCAAATTATCACTTTCAATACTTTCTGGTAATAATTGTCTTAAGGTTTCAATTCCATATAAAAATCCTGCATTACTACTTGCAAATATTTCAATATGATTTGAATCGATCTTTAATTGATACCCTTCTTTTTCAATACTTTCATCAATTAATAATTCTACCACATTCTTCCCATGTGACTTGTCGCTTACATTTAGATCCCATCCAGCGGCATGTTTAAATTGACTAGTTAACAACGTTGCTATTTCTTCTTGTGAAGAAGAACTTATTACAAATTGGGTATTCTCATTAAACACAAAAACACCTTCATTTATTTGTGTATGATTTGGTTTAGGTATAATTTGTACGACTGGTTGTGTATATGTTTTATCATTTACACATGAGCCTAAAACGATTGCTGCAGCAATCCATAAAACATTCGATAAGAATTTCATATTTAATTTAGTTTTTCCAAATTTATTCATAAAAATTATTTAAATCGGCATTATGGAGTTCTACAAAAAACGAAGCTATTGCTTGTGTTGTAGCTACAAAGAAACGTTCTCCTTTTTCTTTGTTTGACTCCTTAGGATTTCCTACACCCGTATCATATGTAACTGATGTCCATCTTCGTTGTGCCGTTACCCAACCGTCTTTTAATCCTTTTATTTTAAATTGTTTTGCCTCGCCATTGCCTGCTTCCTGAATAGGTAGTACCAACTCCGGTGTTAAATGCATTACAACTGAGGTTTCAAGTTCCCCTGCATGGTCACCAGGTTCATTAAAATAATCAGAGCCATTTTCAGCCTGCCACCAATTTAGGGCACAAACAAATACCCCAGGAAATAGGATGAATAACTCACGAATAATTTGTTTAAAATTATTTCCTCCATGTCCATTTACGATTACCAATTTATTCACCTTGTTAACTTCTAGTACTTTTATAATATCTTGAATAACTTTTAATTGAGTACTGGGATTCATATTAATACAAAAAGGCACATCGAACTGGCCTGAATTTACACCAAAGGGAATCGTTGGTAAAACAATCACTTTTGCATTTTTATTCCAGGCTAATCGAGCAGCTTCAATAGCTACACCCTCAGACAAAATATTATCAGTGGCATAAGGTAAATGATAATTATGTGCTTCCGTCGCTCCCCAAGGCAGCACAGCTACCGTATAATCTTCGTTTTCAATTGCCTTATAGTTTGTCTCTGCTAAAACATATGGTCTTGCTTTATTTTCCATAAACCTTACTTTACATATTTTTTAATGACTTGTTTCCACCTGGCATAACCTTTTTCGGTTAAATGCAAACCATCATGAGTATATTCTGTTTTTAAGTACCTTTCTTTATTTCTCATAGCTTTATGAAGATCTATATACTCAATATTTAACGTTTTTGCTAAATCTTCTAGTAGCTTGTTGGCTTCCATTATCTTTTGATGATTAGCTTTATGACCAGCAAAGCGCTCTCCAATATAAGGGTTTACTGGCAGTATACTTTGAATATAAATTTCCGTGTTTTTAGATTTTTCATTTATCGCCTCAATAATATGCTGAACTCCCTTTAAAACGTATTCTACACTTCGACCATGTGCCATGTCATTAGTTCCTACAAGCAAAAACACTTTTGATGGTTGAGATGCCGCAACCTCATCAATTCTATTTAAAATACCATCTGTGACATCGCCACTAATACCGCGATTAATAACATTATATTTAGGAAACAAAACTTTCCAATTGCCTCCTTCGGTTATACTATTTCCCAAAAAGATAATTTCATTTTCTGAATCAGGTTCCTTATTAAACAATTCAAACCGCTTATAGTAATGTTTAGAATAAGATTTAACTGGCTCCAATGGAGCAAAGGTGAACATCCAATTCTGATAATCTATTTTACCTGGCACTTTAAATACAATTGTATTTACGCCTCTTTGAAGCTGTATAGAAACAGGTTCGCGAGTCCAATACAATTCTTCTTTCGCCCAAGGGATTTCTTGATCTTCTTTCGATCCCCAGCCTTCTATCTTTGACGGTTTCCATCCCGGATTTTTCCATTTTGGTGCCGTAAGTTCCTTTCCATTAACCCAAATAGTCCCTCCATTGGCATCCCATCTGCCTTGTTCTGGAATACCAGAATAGACCCTGTTTGCTCTTAAAGGGGTTTCAAAACCTATCCAAACTTTAATAGTTTGATCATGATCTACTTTAATTTGTCTCTGCGCAAAAACAGTATTTCCATTATTTGCTTCGGGATAATATCCCCCTTGCTTAAAGCGATCTTTAACAATTATGGTATTTCCTGTTGCTGGTTTCCAGTTTTCAGTATTTAACGATTTTCCTGAACTAACCTGCTCCTCTATTATAAACGCATCTTCTTTTGATAAAGGCTCAGATAATAACCAATCACTATTAGTTTGTTTTACATACTGAAAGGGTTTGTTTTTTAAATATTGCTTTTTATGATGCAATAAATAGTATTCAAAAGTCTCTAAATATTTAAAGGCTTCTGTACCTCGTTCAGGTAACATGGTAAGATATCTATCTGAAGTTTTTGTAACATCGCCTGTCCATGTTGTCCAGGCATACGTTAACAAACAAGGATATAGAGGGTTCTGGCTTATAAAATCGGTTTCATTTTCTAAATTAACATCGGGCCATAAACTTAAAATTCCACCAATAATATTGTTTTTAGATTTATATCCGATTGGTTTGAATAAAATCTTAGGTACAGACGTCATAGGCTCGCTGTTGTTTATATAGCTGTTCCATGAGTCAATTTCTTTATAGCCTTTGGCTTCTAAATTCTTAGGTTGCCAGGTTTGCCTAATAACATCTTCCTCTATTTTTAAACCTGGGTTCCAAACGATAACCTCTCTATTATTTTCCTTGCATACCCTAATCATTCTGGTCATAAATTCATCTGGATTTTCTATATGAACTTCATCTGATCCTAAATGAATAGTAGGACATAAATCTTCAGGAATTTCCATAAAAAATTCATTAAGAATGACTTCTAAAGCATCCATTCCTTGCTTCGATTCCATTTTAAAACCCATAGATGTCACAAAAGAATCGCTATGGCCTGGCATATCTATTTCTGGGATAATTGTTATGTGCCTTTCTTTGGCATAAGCTATTAATTCGCGAATTTCACCATAGGTATAATATTTTCCGGGATCTCTTGTTGGTCTGTGGTTTTCTGCCAGATTAAGTTTCGGATAAGCTTTACTTTCTATACGCCATGCAGGTCTATCGGTTAAATGCCACTGAAAAACATTTAACTTATATTTAGCCATAATATCTAGCTGTTCTTTCAAAATATCTAAGCTTATAAAATTACGGCCCACATCCAATAAAAAACCGCGCACTGAATGTTTTGGTTCATCTACAATTTCGCAAAAAGGAATTTGAATCTTCCCTTGCTTTACTATTGCAAGTTGAGCTAATGTCTGCAAGGCATAAAATCGTCCTGATTCATCTTTGAACTGTATTTCTATTTCATTTTCTGAAACCTTTAAAGTATAGCCTTCAGAATTGATTCTCTGATTTTTTACCAACTTAAAAACAGCTACTGAAGCATCGGTTACAAACGCATCATTATGTACAATACTTTCTATAATTTCTATTGAAATTTGGTCTAAATCAATATCACTTTCAATTTTAAGGTTGTTAAAACTTAAATGCCCAGTGTTCCAAGTAACTTCTTTTGGGTAAGGAATTAATTTTCTAGGGACATTTTTTAATGTCTCGGTAGAAATTAGAGATTCGAATGTATTGCTAAAATCTTGAGCGAAAACATGTGAAATTAGACACATGAATAATACAGGCACTAATTTTGTTTTACAAATTGTAAATTTCATTTTAATAAATTACTTTTATTTAAATCTTTTATTCTTGCTATTTTTATAGCATTTATAGTACTTTTTTTAACCTATAAACCACCACGTCGCGAGAAGGAATTTCAATTGTAAATTTTGATTCTGTAGTACCTATATTTTGATTATTCCATAAATCTATTACACTATATTTTCCTATGAAGTTTTTGATTGGTATACTTTCCCAGTCAATGTTATATCTTTTACGATTAAACTCTCTGTTAAAAAAGCATATGGCAATGTCTCCTTTGGAAAGTTCTTTTTGCCAGATTTCAAAATTTCCAAAATCTTCAATTTTAAAACCTTGTTTTCCCAATTCATCCTGATTTACAGATATTAAAGCTTTATTTGTTAAAATATTTTTATCGTTTACCGACATGGATCTCAAATCATTGCCAGCCATTAAAGGCGCTGCCAACATGCACCACATTGTAAAATGAGCTCTAGCCTCATTAGTGGTCATATTCGAATTTCCAACAGCCAGCATATCGGGGTCATTCCAATGCCCGGGACCTGCGTATTTTTCTAAACCTACTTGTTTATCAAGGATTTCTGTCCACCCTAATTGGTTTCCCCAAATATCTCCATCAAATCTTCCTTTCATGTCAATATCGTAGGTCGTTCTATAAAGATGAGCCACCTCCTGAGCCCATTCCCATGGCTTATTTTCACCCCATTCGCACATACTAAAAACAATTGGTCGTCCTGCTTTAAAAAGTGCATCTCTCATAAAAGCATAGGTTTCTCTTGCGTCTTGACCCTGTGTATTACACCAGTCGTATTTTAAATAATCAACCCCCCATTTAGCGTACGTTTCTGCATCCTTAAGCTCATATCCTTTACTTCCCGGACGACCCGCGCAAGTTTTCGTTCCAGCATCAGAATAAATGCCGAATTTTAGACCTTTTGAATGAACATAGTCCGCCAAGGCTTTCATTCCTGATGGGAATTTCTCTTTATCAACTATGATACACCCATTTGTATCTCGGCCTACCTGCCAACAATCATCAATAACAATATATTGATAACCAACGTCATTCAAACCATTAATAATCATGGCATCGGCCATTTCTTTTATTACTGTTTCATTTACACCATCACATTCAAAATGATTCCAACTATTCCATCCCATGGGCGGTGTTAATGCTAAATTTTGAAATTTTTGAGCATTTATCTGAATGGCTATTAATAAAATTGTAAGAAAAAAATAAAAAGTTCTCATGTAGTTTAGTTTGTAATATTTGAAAATGTTGACGCTGGTAAACCTGATGCATTAGTTAAATTTCCTTCTGAAAAAGAACTATATCCATACCTTACGTATCTTGGAGTCTTTACCTCTTTACTCCATAGAATTAGTTTGTCAGCCTCTATTTTAGATTGAGCTTTAACAAAAAGCTTATCTTCATCTGCTATTTCTAAATCTTTCACCGGAAATCCATCAGATGTTTTCAGGCCTGACGAATATTTAAAAACAACCTCTAATTTGTCATCCAAAACATTTACGTAATCAAATAAAGGTCCTGAAAAATTAAGATTATTTTTATATGCTTTAGCCAAAGCCACTTTTGCTAAACGCTCCCCTACACCCCATTTTTGTTTGGGGTGTACATCTGTTTTATGACCTACATCCAATGAAACGGCCATACCTGTATTGGCAATGGATAACAACTTACGCTGTTCATCTCTAAAGTAGCCCCAATTAGGTCTATTAATACTACTTAACTGAACATAATAAAATGGCAAATCGAACTTGTTAAAATGGATCCGCCAATCGTTTACTAACATTCTAAATAATCTAGAATGTAAGTCTACCTGATTGGTATTTGATTCTCCCTGATACCAGATAACTCCTTTAAAATTATAGTTTAAGAGAGGTAAAATACCTGAATCGAATAAAAAAGTTGCATCGTAAGGATGTCTTGTTTTTAGATATTTATCGCCTGCAAAATTTTCAAACTTACGTTCAGAAACCCAGGCATCTACCAGAGGATTAAACCAAGTATCATTTAACAAACTAATGGTTTCATGCTTTTGTTCCATACTTTCCCTGCTTATCCATGATTGAGTTGGTGAGCCACCTACAGCATTACAAACAATTCCTACAGGAACATTTAGTTTCTTTTGTAAGTTACAGGCATAAGCATAGGCTACTGCCGAAAACTTTTCAAGTATATCTCCATCTGAATTGGCCCATCCTGAATATTCAAAATAGTTATCAGCATGGCATAATGCTAATTCTTCACTGGAAAACGATGTCGATTTTAAAACCTTCGGATTCATTGAAAACACAAATACATTCGGATTTATAGAATCCTTAAGAACAGCTTTAGCAGATGCCATCTGATGCACTTTAAAATCCATGTTTGATTGTCCTGATGCCAACCAAACCTCTCCTAAATAAACCCTATTTATTTCTATACTATTAGATCCCTTAGAGTTGATTTTGAGTTTATAAGGACCTCCGGCTTCCATGGCTTTAAATGTTACCTTCCAAACTCCATTTTCATTTGGTTTTGTAATTTGTTTACCAGTATTAAAAACAACAGTAATTTCATCATCTAGATTTGAAACTCCGGTGACAACAATAGGTTCATTTCTTTGAAAAACCATATTTTCACCATATAATCGCGATACTTTTAATCCTCCACAATTCTTTGAAATGGTACTATATACCTTTTGAGCTATTTTGGCCGCTCCTTCTTTTGTGGGATGTAAATTATCCGGAAAGTATTCAGGATACCTGTATAAAGGTTCGTGCAAATCTATTAATGAAACATTTGCAATTTTAGCTACATTTTCAATTTTGGATTGAATTTCTTTAAAACTTTCACGCATACCTTCTTCAAACCAATGATGACCGGAAAAAGTTGGAGACATTCTACAAATAAACACCTTCGGGCTTGTTGGCAGATTTTGATATGCCGAAATCATATCCAGATAATCATCAATAAATTCATCTTTGTGATCTGGCCAATTATTATTTCCCTGATCGTTTAAACCTAAATGAATGACAACGATATTCGGTAAAAACGCTTTTGACTCGGTAAATTCCTTTTCATCCCAATATGGCTTATGGCCATTTTTAAGCATGGTGGCTCCAGAATGTCCAAAATTCCCCACTTCATATTGCTTTCCTAATAGATTTTGAAGTTGAGTAGGATAACAATTTTCTTCTCGATTTTCAATTTTATAGCCATAAGTTACACTGTTTCCTACACAGGCAATTTTCACCTTTTGGGCATGACTAATGAAAGATTGTAGAATGACTATTAAGCAAATAAACTTTGAAAACATGGGCCTTGATTATGGATGTGTAAAGGCGTCTTTACCATCAGTTAACCACTCTAAAGAAAAACGGGCAAAATCATTTTTCGAGTATTCGTCTTTTTCAAAAAAGATACCTATCTCACCATTTTTTAGAATAGTTAAAGAAGAATAAGCTGATGATCCTGTATAAATTGTTTTTCCTTCACTCCAGGTTTTTCCTTCATCATAACTAATTCTTACAGTCATGTTAATTCTATTATTTTCAGATTTAGCATTTGAAAACAGTAATCTGTCCTTTTTAAATCCATCCTTTTTAGAAGTATATCTAATTATACTGGCATTGCATCCCGGATCTATTAAATCAGGAGCCGTTTTAGTTTCCCATGTTTGTCCTTCATCCTGAGATTTGTGAACATAGCGCATTCCTGTTTTATTCACTCTTGCGTTAATCATTAAAGTCCCGTCTACTAATTCTACAATCTTAGACTCATCCGCAGGCATAATAGGTGTAGAAATAAAATACCAGCTTTTGCCATGGTTGTCACTTCCAAAAACATGCAATCCTTTGTTTAAATTTACCATGGTATGAAGTAGTTTACCCGAACTGGTTTGAATACCTCTTCCTGAAGTGATAAATTTAAAATCGTTATGCCATTCAGGTTTCGCTATCTGAGATGTTATATCTTCAGGTTTAGACCAGGTTTTACCGTTATCGGAACTTTTTACCACATGCAGATAATAGACATCCCTTTCTGTTTCTAAATCCATGTAATTGTAAAACATAAATATATCACCAGTTTCTTTGTCAACAATCATTGATGGGTCTGACGCAGAGTATCCATCTGGAAAATTTACAACAGTTTCAATATCGGACCAGGTTTTTCCATTGTCCTGACTTCTTCTAACTATAATATTTATATCTCTGCTCCATTTTAAATCTCCGCATGAAGGCACTCTTTGATCTATTGCCGCAATTAAATCGCCATTAGGAGCTGTTACAATTGAAGGTATCCTGTAACACAATACTCCTTCCTCCATTCCTTTCTCAAATAAGGTAACAAATTCCGGCATCTGATTTCCTAAAGAAGTATTAACTTCCTTTACTTTCGTTCCACAGGAACTTAACAATACTAAACCTAGTATTAAAATACTTTTATTAATCATTTAATTTATTTTTTTGAATATTAGCTTCTATTTTTTCAAAAGATTTCCAACACTGGAACATGGCTCTAGGCACATGAAAACATCCTTTCCATTTTCCGCCCTTTAAATTTAATAATACTTCTCCTTGTCTGTTTAAATATCCAAACCATTCGCCATTTTCAGCATCTGAAAAGTGGCTCCAAGAATAGTCATGTACTTTTTTGTACCAATTAAAAACCTCATCTTTCTGAGTATGTTCGTAGGCTTTAGCTAAAGCCACTAAGGTTTCTAAATGAACCCACCATAATTTTTGATCCCACTCTAATTGCTGTAAAGGATACCCGCTTGCATCCATAAAGTAAAAAATACCGCCATAGTCTTTATCCCAACTGTGTTCCAGAATTCTAAGAATAGTCTCTGTTGCTCGATTTATTAATTTAGAATCGCGTTTTCTAACACCAATATCAATCATAAACCACATAGCCTCTATCCCGTGTCCTGGATTTAATAATCGTCCATTAAAGCTATTATCATGACTTCCATCGGGCTGCACATTTTCAAAAACTAAACCTGTTTTCTTATCCAAAAAGATTTCCATCACCTGATTAACACTATAATCAATAGTTTTATTAACTTCCTCAGAAGATAATACACCCTCAAGTTCTAATACTAAATTTGATAGTATCATAGGTAAAGAAAAACCAACTAAGGGTCTCGTCGAGGTATTTTTTTCATACTTCCCTTTTGGATTATCAATGCGTTGTAAAATATTGAAATAAGTAGTTTTGGCCAGTTCTTTTATTTCGTCATCATTTGTTGCAATGGCATATTGACTAAAAGCCATAGCTGCAAAACAATCTGAAAAAATATTATATGGCTGCACTAATGGCTCTCCTTTCTGAGTTACTGAAAAGTAAAAGTTCCCTTCTGTATCTCTTCCATAATTTCGTAAAAAATCAACTCCGCTTTTTGCAATCTCAAGCCATTTAGGATTCTTTTCAACCCTATTATATAACATAGAGAATGTCCAGGCTTGTCTTCCTTGAAGCCATATAAATTTGTCGGTATCGTAAACCTTGCCATTTCTATCTAAACACGTAAAATAACCACCATACTGTGTATCAATGGAGTACCTTTCCCAAAAAGGTAAAATATCTTTTAATAATGTATCTTTATAAAGTATGCTATAATTCATTTCAAAACTTTTAATCGGTAGCTATAAAAAAAATGTTATATTTGTTATTATGTATAACATAATACAAATTTAATAAAATAAAATTTATAATTTACATTTGTCATAAATTTATTCCCAATGAAAAAAGATTTGAATATTACACCTTTAAATACTCTTAGTTTAGTTGATAAAGTTGAAATGCGTATAAACGAGTACATAAAAAACAACAATCTTGAAGTTGGAGATGCCATACCCAAAGAACTTCAATTTGCCGAAGCTTTAGGTGTTAGCAGAACGGTTATAAGAGAAGCTCTTTCCAGATTGCGTACCATTGGTATTATTGAAACTAAGAAACATAAAGGAATGGTACTTTCTCATCCTGATTTTATTCAAAATTTTGAAAAGGTCATAGATTCAAACTTACTTGAAGACGAAACCCTAAAAGATATTTTTGAACTTCGGTTAATATTAGAAATGGGAATGGTTGATATTTTGTTTGCCAGAAAAACCGATGAGGATTTAAAGGAATTAGAAGAAATTGTGAATCGAATGGAATCCAATAATTCTGAATCTACTGTTTTTAAGTTAGAGAACGAAGTTGCTTTTCACGGAAAACTTTATGAAATGTCTGGAAATAAAACTTTACAACGTTTTCAAAACCTATTGTTACCTGTTTTTCAATATGTTCATGAGCACAAGTTACCTAACGCAGAACCATTTAAGTATTCGAAAAAATTCACAACTCATCGAGAATTATTAAACTTTTTAAAAGACGATAACATAAAAGCATTTCGAAAAGGATTATCTAATCACTTGGAGCCTCATTTAAACCGCGTTTTGGAAAAAGCTAAATCTTAACTTTTACGATTACCTTTTTTAAATCTGATATTTTATTAAATTCAATTTCAGGCAAATGGGTGTCATCGGGAAAAAAAATAGCAAACATTCCTTTTTCCATGGTTAATACGTTGTATGATGATTTATAAAGAGCATAATCATCTTCTAAATTGTATGCTTTTATAGGTATTTGTTTATTTAAAGTAGCAAAACCAATTTGCTCTGTTCCTTCAATTACATAATGTATATCTATGAACTTTTTATGAGCTTCTAACACATTTTTATGCTGAATGGCAGTTTTTGTTTTACATACTTTTATAATAGCATATACCTCATCTCCTTGAATGTTATATTTACCTGCCTTTAAACCTGAATAACCTCCTTTTTTCAAGTATTTCAAGGCAATATCCAAGTTTTTATGAGTTCCTTGATATAAGCTTATATTTTCAATTTTGTCTAAAATCATTTTTCTTATTCTTAATAAAAAACCCAAGTAATTAATATTAATTGCTTGGGTTTTTAAATACTAACAATCAACTATTTGCCTAAAAACTCAGATAAGCCAATCTTTTCAAGTTCTTTTTTAATATCATCATAAACTTCATTCGAAACATTAGAATGCGGAAATCTACTTGGTCCACAATCGATACCATACGTTTTCATAAAACCTTTAGCAACCCCATTAAATCCTCCTTTACTATCCAAAATTTCAACAAAACGAATTGCTTTAGTCTGTAACTGAGCTGCCTTTTGCATTTGTCCTGCTTCAAACAATTCTTTTATTTTATAGTATAATGATGGAATATGATTGTAGGTACTACCTACCCACCCTTTAGCCCCCAAAGGAAGACTTGAAAGAAAGATTTCATCGAAACCAAATAATATATTATACTTTCCGTCTTCAAAGTTTTTGGAATGTAAATAATCGATTAAATTATTGTTCGTAAATTTTATTCCTGCAAAAGTTGGAATTTCCCTAGGAGCAATTTTTAAAAACTCAATCATATTTAAGTTAGCTCCACTTAATACTGGTATATGATAATAATAAAAGGGTAATTTTGGAGCACAAGCTGCAACTTCCTTACAGTATTGCACCAATTTATCTATACTATTCAACCTAAAATAATAAGGCGCTAATACTGCTATGGCATCAACCTTATCCGATGCATAAGTCGCTAATTCCTTTGACACTTTTAAACTAGGATCTCCTACATGATCTATCAAATACAAATCTGACGACTTATTTTCAGACCAAGCTAAAGTTAATGCTTTGCGCTCTTCGGTGGATAATGAGACAAAATCACCTGTAGACCCATTCATGAATACTCCCGAGACCTTATTATTTATTAAAAATTGAGCATAATCTTTTATGACTCCTGTATTCAATGAACCATCCTGATGCATTGGGGCATATGTAGCCGCTATTAAATTCTCTATCTTCATTTTTTATACCTAATTAATGCTATTCTTATAATCAAAACAGTAAATTAAAGAGGGTTCAGGCCAAACCTTAACCCTCTTTTTGGTCACTAACTCAATTACAATTAACCAAACTAAACTTACTCTATATATCCTGTTGTTTGTTGCAACAATGGATTTCTCCCAATCATGTCATTTGTGATTGGTAGTACTAACTTATACTCATCGCCAGTACTTAAAAAACTAATATTATCTATTACAAAACTGTTACCTGCTCTACGCAAATCCCACCAACGCTTTCCTTCGCCTATAAATTCTTTATAACGCTCATTTAAAATGGCATTGGTATTATTCACTTTAGTGCTATTTGTGTAGGCGTGAATTAATGGATTATAATTATCGCCATAGGCTCTTTCACGAATTTGGTTTATCTCGGATGAAGGATCTTCTCCCAGTAAGTTTTTGGCCTCTGCCAGAAGTAAAACTACATCGGCGTAACGATAAAGAGGGACATCATTTTCAAAAATGCGTTCTGATCCTTTAACAACACCAAGAAACTTGTTAAATATTGACCCAAAGTATTTTGATTCGTCGTAAGAAGAATACCCTAGTCCACCATTATCATCTGTATATAACCTTATAAAGGTCGCATCCTTTCTACCATCATCATTATCATCCAGGAGTAAAATTGTTTTTTCAGACTGTCCATATCTATTGGCTCCAGCAATAACAAAATCACTCATTGAGGCTCCCATATCATTATACTGAACATTAATCTCTGTACTTCTTCCTGTAAGACTGTTATAAATATTAGAAGCTTCGTCTTGCTTATACTGAATGGCAAAAATAAATTCATTATTAGCTTCGTTTTCAACACCCCATAAACTTGATAGGGGTTCTAGTTCGATACCTAATGATGCGATTTGCTGTAATGCCGCTTTAGCTTCAGTAAAATCAGCGTTACCACCACCTAAAAGGTTACCTGACCAAATGTACACGTCTCCCTTAAGTGCTAATGTAGCTGGCTTAGACCAGTAAATTCTCTGTCCTTCAAAAAAACTATTATCAGACCCAAAAGCAGATAAAGATGATGCTATATCAGATTTTATTTGAGCCATTACATCAGTTTGAGAAGAACGAGGCTTACTTAAAGCTGACGCATCAACTGTTGTTAGTGGTTCTAAAATAATAGGCACATCTCCCCATGTTTTTAACAAAGTATAGTAATACAGCGCTCTTAAGCCGTAGGCCTGTCCTAACAAATGGTTTTTATCTGCTTCATTAATAAAACTTACATTTGGCACATTCTTAAGAAAGTCATTTATTCTGTGAATATTTGTATACAAACCTGCCCAGCCTCCAAAAGGAGCTGTTGAAACAGTTATATTTGATTCGATTAAAGCTTCATTTGCCGGAGATTCATAGGTTCTTCCTCCCCAAATATCACTTCTCATTTCTCCTAACAACCATAAGTTGCCAGCTGTAGATCTTAAATTTGCATACATTCCTGTTTGAGCAGTTCTTGCTCCTTCCTCTGTATCCCAAAAACCTGCCGCTGTTAATTGACTTGGACTTGTTAAATCTAATTCACTTTCACAAGCGCTGAATGTCATCACAGCTATTAATATATATAAATACTTCTTCATCTTTTTTTTTATTTAAAATGTTACATTTAGTCCTACCGTAAATGTTCTAGGTACAGGAAATTCACCATACTGTACTCCACCAACTTCAGGTGTGTCTCCGCTCATACTTTTAAAATAATGTAAGTTGGAACCAGTTACATAAATGTTAAGTCTTTTAATTACATCTTTAAAATATTCAGTTGGAATATTATAGCTTAATGTAATTTCTCTCAACGCCAAGTAATCTCCTTTTTCCCAGAATTGTGAGTTACCTTCGGTTTGTAAACTACCAGCTCCTTCATTACCTCTCCAAACATTTTTAGAGCCATTAACAAATACAAAACGAGGCCAGTTTGTATCAGTATTATCTGGGGTCCAAGAATCTAAAACCTCAATTGGTTGTTCAAGATTCCCTTGGGTTTGCCCATAACCTTTTGCTCTAATATGATTCCAGACTAAATGTCCTGTAGCAAAATCAGTTTTCACAAATAAATTGAAGTTTTTATATGCTAAACTTGTAGTGAAACCTCCTACAAAATCAGGAGTTGTACGACCTATAACTTTTCTATCCAGGTTATTTATTACCCCATCTCCATTTTGGTCTACCCATTTTACATCTCCCGCCCAACGTTTGTTTCGGCTTGCTGCAGGCATGTATTCATCTGTAATGGCATTATCGGCATCAGCTTCAGCTTGTGTAGCATAAATTTTTTCTTGTTCAAAAGCAACTACTAAATCACCACCATAACGTTTACCTTCCTGTAATCCGCCTACCCATTCTTCTTGTTGTGTTTTTGGATTCCAGATCAAAGTTCCTCCTTGTCTATTAAAATCATTATCGTTATCAGGTAGACTTACAACGTAATTTCTATTTGAAGTAAATGTGGCTCCAAAATTCCAGGTTAAATCATCAGTTCTAATAATATCAGCATTTAACTGTAACTCAATACCCCTATTTCTTAAAGTTCCATTATTGGTTAAAATTGAACCAAAACCTGTATAATATGGTAGTAATTGATTTGCCAATTTATCTTCAATATCTCTAGAATAAACATCTGCAATTAATGATAATCTACTATCAAAAAATGACACATCAAGACCAGCATTTAATGTTGTTGACTTCTCCCAAACTAAATCCAGTGTTGGTAATGAAGAATTGGCATAACCTGTTTGTCCATTATAAACTCCTTGCTCTCCGTAAGAACCGTAAACTCCGTAATTACTTAATACATCAAGATTACCGTTTACACCATAACTTAATCTAGGCTTTAAACTAGAAATAACATTGCTTATTGAACCGTTTTGAAAAAATGCTTCGTTATGGGCATTCCATCCTAAAGATAACCCTGGAAAGAACCCGAATTTTTCGTTTCCTAAACGTGAGGAGCCATCATTTCTGAAGGTAAATCCAACTAAATATTTATTATCAAAATCGTACAATAATCTACCAAAAGCAGACACAATTACATATTCGGTTTCTGAAGTTGATGGAATACCGTCGGCTTCTGCTCCAGCATTTAATGTTTCTATTAAATCAGTTGGTGAGTTTCTTGTTGCTGCCGAAGATGCGAAATAATTATCTTTAAAATATTCTGTTCCAACCAAGGCATTAACATTGTGATTTCCAAAACTTTTCATATAATTTAAAGTTCCTGTTAACTGATTCCTTAATGTTCTTCCGAGTGAAACTCCAGCTCCTCTGGTTGTTATAAGAGGACCTGTGGTACTACCTGTTCTGTAAGCTCTATTAAAACTTTCGTTATGATTATTTATAGTGAAATGACTTCCATTTACGGAAAGCTTCAAATCATCAATAATCTTCCAATCTAATCCCACCGATGCCGATAAACGCTGTTCTAAATTTTTTCTAACAAACTTATCTTGATAATACAGCGGATTACCAAAACCTTGATTTGTACCTACAGCATATTGATCAGACCATGTACCGTCTGGATTACTATCAAAAGTTCTTGATGTTGAAGCCTGACCTTGAAATCTTCTAAAAACGGTATCTTCACCACCTAACGGGCTCTGATTTAAATTTGAATGAGAGTATAAAATATTAGAATTCACCTTTATACTTTCATTGATATTATACGATCCACTAAACTTTCCAGAATATCTTTTAAATCCGGACCCCAAAACCAAACCATCATTATCAAGTAAACCTAAGCCTAAATAATATGTTCCATTTTCATTTCCACCATCAAAAGACAAATAATGATCCTTTGTTTCACTATTTTGATAAATACGGTCACCTACATTTTTGTTATCATAAAATAAAATGCTTCGTGAAGGATTTAATATATCTGGAATTGAACTCCATCCTGGTTGATTTAGTAAATATTCATTACTAGAAGTTAGAAGCTGTGTTGTATAAGGATCGTTAGTTGTATTATTTCCTGTTGCTGCTCCATTTTTACCATCTAAAAATGCGCCAAATGCACCAGCATTGTTAGCGACTTCTCTATACCATGCAATACCTTGTCTGTTATAATTTATATGATCGGCTGCTCCAATATATTTTTGATCATCTCTTTCATGATTGGTACTATACTTGTACTTATAATTTATGGAAGACTTACCTACTTTTCCTGTTTTGGTGGTTACTAAAATTACACCATTTGCAGCCCTTGCTCCATAAATAGCTGTTGCAGCAGCATCTTTTAACACTTCAATAGACTCAATATCATCTGAGTTTAAAGCATAAAATGAACTAGGAATTCCATCCACTAAAATTAAAGGTGAATCATTACCGCTAAAATTGGTTCCTCCACGTAAAACAATAGAAGGTGTCGCACCCGGTTGTCCTGTAGTATTTGTTACACGTAAACCAGCAATAGTTCCTTGCAATGCAGTTGCAGCATTAGATCTTGTCGATGTTTCAAGTATTTCTGTATCTAATTTAGACACCGAGGTTGTTAAAGTTGTTCTGGTTTGTTGGCCATAACCAGTAATTACAACCTCGTTAAGCATTGCGACATCTGCCTTTAAGACAACATTAATTACTGCCGTAGAAGCAACAGTAATCTCGCTAGCTGTAAAACCAACATAAGTAACAACTAATACATCTCCCGCTTTAGCTTCAATAGAATAATTTCCATCAAAATCGGTAGTTGCACCTCTTTGTGTTCCCTTTACAATAACAGTCGCTCCTGGCAAAGGAATATTATCTCCCTCAGAAACAACTTGTCCTGTAATTACTTTTTCTTGTCCAAAACTTAAAATCGGAAAATTTAAAAGCAATAAAAATATCATACACATGATATTAAAGTCTCTTTTTTTCATACTTAGTAATTTGATTAGTTAAAATATCATAACAGTATTATGTAATACATAATGCAATTTTATAATAAATTTTTAAGAATCCAAGTATAAATTTTCTAAAAAGGTTAAAAAATTGACTTTTGTAAAAAAAAAGAGGTGTTAAACAGATAAATTACTTACATATAAATATTCCTAAATTAAATTAAGTCGATAATAATTAAGAATTTAGACCTAGACCAATTTATCCCAAGAACATGCGCATATAGAATTTATATTCTTTTATTATAAAAATCAAATAACCCAAACAGAAATGGTTATATCATAAATAAAATCGAAGAAATAATGTATGAAAACAAAGATTTCTTATTTCGACGTTAACAACTAAGGTTGTTTATGAGTATTAATTTAATTTCAAGAAAAACCTAAACCTTTTATTGAAAATTAATTTAGAGTGGCAGAAGTGGATAAATTATATTTCTTAAATTGCTTAATATTAAAATATTAAAAAGTTAACACAAACCTGAACACGTTTGTGAACACGATTATAAGAAATTGGGCTCTGTGAACCCCAATAAATGTGTTTTAGTGAACACGATTGTTGAGTTCATAACCCGGAAGTCGCGGGATCGTGCCCCGCTCTCGCTACAAAATGTAATCAATTAACGATTTAGGTTTTCTAAACCGTTTTTTTTATGTCTTATCTAAATGAATTTCTTACATTTGATTTCAAAAGTGAACACGTTTTTGAACACGATTTGGAACACGATTTGAGTAAAAGCCCCCAATTTTCAACCCCAAAAATCTATACAGCTAACGGCAATTTAGACAAGCGTTGGTATGTTTATTTTTCATTCCGTAATCCTGTAACAGGAAATTAGAGCGAATGAAAAACATCTATGGTATAGCCAATACGTATAAAAAGAAAGAAGATCGGCTTTCCACTTCCTAAATCTAAAAGAACAGACTTATTTCACTAATAAAACTAAAAAAAATCAACCTATTAACTAAACAGACTCTTACAATCAAATATTATTCATTTCTCTCATAACCTCCGAAAAACGTTCAACCGAATACAATCTATCATTTACATCATATACATTTGTAGAAACAATTAATTCATCTGCCTGAGTTTGCTCCAAGAAAGCTTTTACTTTCTCCTTAACCGTTTCTTTACTTCCTATGAAACTGTATTTAATCATATTCTGGATTTGAGGGTGCTGAATAATCTCTTCCAAATCTGACGTCATTTCTGTTGGAGGATTCAAATAGTCGCGCTTGCCGGTAAACATCCCTATAATCATTCTTAAAGACGAGGTAAATAAGCGTTTTGCTTCTGCATCGGTATCAGCAATAATAACATTAACCCCAGCAATTACATAAGGCGAATCCAAATCTACCGAAGGTTTAAACTGGCTTCTATAAATCGCTAAAGCTTCATCTAAATATGCCGTTGCAAAATGACTCGCAAAAGCGTATGGCAATCCTTTTTTAGACGCCAAATGTGCGCTGTCGGTACTGCTTCCTAAAATATATATAGGCACTTCCACCCCTTCAGCAACAACCGCCCTTACTTTTGCAGATTCATTCTGTTTTGAAAATAACATTTGAATTTGCTCCACATCATTAGGAAACGAATGTGACGCCTGTAAAAAATCAGATTTTATAGCTAACGCCGTATCTCGATCTGTACCCGGAGCTCTACCCAATCCTAAATCAATTCGATTGGGATACAAATTCCCTAAGGTTCCAAATTGCTCAGCCACAACTAAAGGCGAATGATTTGGCAGCATCACTCCGCCCGATCCTACACGAATTACAGATGTCATTTCTGCAATATGACCTATTAAAACCGTAGGCGCATTACTTCCTACAGCCATCATATTATGGTGTTCTGCAAACCAGATGCGTGTATATCCCAACTCTTCAGCTTTCTGCGCCAATTTAACCGAATTAGCATAAGTTTGTTGAACAGATTGTCCTTTGGATATTAATGCTAATTCTAAAATAGAATACGCTGTTTGTTTTGAATTCATAGTCTTACAATCTCCTTTTCAATAGATTTTATCTGTTGCAAAGTTCATGAAATTAAAACGAAACATGGTGGTAAACTCAGATTTAACATGTTACTTCCGTGTCACCAACTCATAATGTTTCCTTGAGGTTTTAATGGCATTGATATGTGTTTTAGACCAATCTACCAAATTATGAATCAACGGTAAAAGCGATTGTGCTCTCGCTGTTAACTCATATTCAACTTTTGGCGGAACTTGCGGATAAATGGTGCGTTTCACTAATCCATCAGCCTCCAGGCTCTTTAATGTAACACTCAACATTTTTTGAGATATCGTGGAGATATAAGTATGCAACTCGTTAAATCGTAGCACCTGTTGTTCTTCTAAAACCAGCAGAACTAATAAAGTCCATTTATTTCCAATACGATCCAACACATTTCTCACCGGACATTCATCTACATTACTATATTTTTTTAATATTTCTTGATCCATAGCATTTTGATTATCATAAAAACTAACCTAAACGTAAGTATCCAACTCAAACGTAACCTATTGCAAATAAAATAATTATATTATATATTTGACTTACTAAAAGTTAGTTAAATACTTTTATAAATCAAATATACAATAGAAATCTTAATAAACATAAATTATGAAAATAGGAATAACAGGAGCTACTGGTCAATTAGGTCAACTTGTAGTTGAAGAACTTAAAAAAAGAGAAAATAGTGATCATCTTGTAGCGCTGGTTCGTTCAACAGAAAAAGCTAAAGGATTAGGAATTGAGGCTTGTGAGTTTGACTATAACAATCCTGAAAGTTTAGAAAGAGCCCTTCTCGACATTGATCGTTTAGTTTTTATTTCGGCCAATGAAATTGGACAACGAGCAAGACAACATAAAAACGTGATAGATGCTGCTAAAAAATCTAACGTAAATTGGGTGGTTTACACAAGTCTTCTTCGTGCTGACACCTCTACTTTAAGTTTAGCAGGTGAACACTTGGCTACAGAACAAGAACTTAAAAATTCAGGTCTAGACTTTACTATCCTACGTAATGGCTGGTATACCGAAAATTACACAGCGTCTATACCTAGTGCTATTCAAAATGGAGCTTTTATTGGTAGTGCCGGAGATGCGAAAATTTCGTCAGCTGCTCGATTAGATTATGCTGAGGCTCTAGCTATAGTTATTAGCGATGAAAACAATAAAGGAAAAACATTTGAACTTGCCGGAGATAAAAGTTACACCTTAACCGATTTGGCTTCTGAAATCTCTAAACAAACAGGAAAAGAGATCCCTTATAAAAACTTACCAGAAGAAGCATACGCTGGTATTTTATTGCAAGTAGGACTTCCAGAGGGTTTAGCTAAAGGACTAGCCAATTGGGATGTCTCGGCTTCAAAAGGCGATTTATTCGAAGCCAATCATCAACTTTCTAATTTGTTAGGAAGACCAACAACACCTTTAGCCAAATCAATAAGTGAGGTTTTATAAATCAGTAAAAGGATTCTGCTTTTTTGGAATCCTTTTTTATAACTTCCTTTTTAAAATGGATAGAAAAAACTTCTTAAAATCCTTGGCTGTATTGCCTCTAATTGGCTCAAGTATGAATTTAAAAGATTTAGATAAAATGACCTCTTCCATGAATAATACAGAAAAAATGCCTGTATTATTTCTTGGTCACGGAAGCCCGATGAATGCTATTGAGGAAAATGAATTTGTTCAAAATTTCAGAAAATTAGGTCAGGAACTTACCAAACCAAATGCCATTTTATGCATCTCTGCTCACTGGGAAACACGTGGAACTTTTGTAACTACCATGCAAAACCCACCAACCATTCACGACTTTGGAGGGTTTCCGCAAGAGTTGTTTGACGTGCAGTACCCGGCTCCCGGAAGCCCTGAATTGGCTCAGGAAACAAAAAAACTAATTACTAAAACCGAAGTTGGTTTAGACAAAAAATGGGGTCTTGATCATGGCGCATGGAGTGTTATTAAACACCTCTACCCTAACGCTGATATTCCGGTAATTCAGATGAGTATTGATTATACGCAATCTCCTAAAGATCATTACGAACTTGCACAACAGCTTAATAAATTAAGGCACAAAGGCGTATTGATTGTTGGAAGTGGAAATATGGTACACAATCTGCGTATGGTAGCTTGGAATAGATTAAATGAAGAATATGCTTATGACTGGGCCACTGAGGCTAATGAAAAAATGAAAACCTTTATTTTAGATAACGATCATGATAGTCTTATCAATTTCAGGTCACAAGGTAAAGCTTTCGATTTGGCTATTCCAACACCCGAACATTATTTACCACTACTTTACACTTTAGCTTTAAAAGAAGAAAACGAAAAAGTAACTTTATTTAACGATAAACCAGTAGCTGGATCATTAACCATGACCTCATTAAAAATAGATTAGAATTTATTTTAATTGAATCAAAAAAAAAAAAGCGGCTTGAATCTCAAGCCGCCCTTTATTATGATATTAATACTTTTCGTCCCTTCAAAATCTTCCTATTCTTCCATAATACTTATAGCATAACCACCACCTTCTACACTATTTAATGATAACTTCGTCTTATTAGTCACTTTCATTTTTCTTATCGTGTAGGCCTGCGGATTCGTTTTATAATTAGCATCCTTAGCATCGGCATAAATGGTTGCTGTATATTTTTTATCCTTATCCAGGAAGTCTAATGAGATATTAGATTCTCGGGTTTGTTTTCCATTAACATTACCCACAAACCAATTGTTTGTACCTTTAGCTTTTCTTGCAATGGTGATATAGCTTCCTGGTTCTGCTTCTAAATACACACTTTTATCCCAGTCAACCGCAACATCTTTTATAAACTGAAAAGCATCTAAAAACTTATTGTAGTTTTCAGGTAAATCAGCTGCCATTTGCAACGGGCTGTACATAGTAACATAAAGCGCCAACTGATTGGCTATAGTACTATTAACATGAGAATTGTTATTCGGATTTAATTTACTGATATCCATTTCGAAAATACCAGGAGTATAATCCATTGGTCCACCTATTAAACGGGTAAAAGGTAATACTGTAACATGATTAGGCTTCGATCCTCCAAAGGCCTGATACTCGGTACCACGAGCTGATTCATTACCTATTAAATTTGGATATGTTCTGGCTATTCCTGTTGGTCTAACCGCTTCATGAGCATTTACCATAATCTCATAATCAGCTGCTTTTTCAATAGCATATTGGTAGTGATTAATCATCCATTGGCTGTAATGATTCTCTCCTCTTGGTAAAATATCCCCAACATAACCACTTTTAACCGCATTGTAACCATGATCTTTCATAAACTGATAGGCTGCATCCAAATGTCTTTCGTAGTTTCTAACGGAAGAAGATGTTTCGTGATGCATAATCATTTCAACTCCTTTAGATTTTGCGTAAGCTTGAATTTCGTCTACATTAAAATCAGGGTATGGCGTTACAAAATCGAATACATAATCTTTGGAGTGTCCAAACCAATCCTCCCAGCCAACATTCCAACCTTCTACTAAAACGCCATCAAAACCATGTAAAGCGGCAAAATCAATGAGTTCTTTTACGCGCTTGTTGGTCGCTCCATGTGTTCCATTAGGAGTAGCTGTACCATATTCAGTCACTCCCAATTTCACAGCTTTAAAATCGTTTGTATATGCCCATGAACTTTTTCCGGTAATCATTTCCCACCAAACACCTACATACTTCACAGGTTTAATCCATGACGTATCCTCTAAAACACATGGATCATTTAAATTATAGGTCATACGTGATGCTAAAATATCTCTGGCATCGTCACTAACCATAACGGTACGCCAAGGCGTATTGGCTGGAGCAATCATATAAGGTTTTGTACCTTGTACATCGGGAGTTAGCCAAGCGTTAAAGACCATATTTTCATCATCTAATTCCAAATGCAATACGGAATAATCTATTAAAGCGGCTTCATGAATATTAATATATATACCGTCATCGGTTTTCATCATTAATGATGTTTGAACGCCTGTTGAAGAAAACGACTTTTGCGACAGGTTTTCGGTAATCGATTTATCCATCAATTCTCGAATTTCAGACAAACGAGATTCAGTATAATCGTATTCCTGAGTATCATAATCTCCCGGAATCCAAAATGCTGTATGATCTCCAGTCATAGCAAACTGTGTTTTTTCATCTTCAATGATGAAATGACCCAGATTAGGTTGTTCAGGAAATTCATAACGAAATCCCACTCCTTCGTCAAACACTCGTAAACGGATATTCATTAAACGTCCCGTTGACTCCTGTTTTAACTTGACAAGCATCTCATTATAGTGATTTCTTATTTCACTTTCTTCTCCCCAAACTGGTTTCCAAGTCTCGTCAAATGTTGATGTTTCAGAGTCTAAAATTATAAAACCATTATCCAGATTTTCAGATTCCTTAAGCGTAAATCCGAGTTTACTGGATTTTATAACAGCTTTATCTTTGAAAAATAATTGGTAGCTCGGTGTTCCGTTTGAGTTTATAGAAATCTCTAAAACTACATCGCCATCAGGCGAAGAAAGTTGCTGTGCTATTACCTCAAAACAGGTAAGTAGGGTTAGCAACAGGATATAGATACTCTGCCTCTTCATGCTTATTTTGTTTAGTTAGTTATTTATTATTTACCTATTAGAATTTTATATTCCCAAGGTTTTAATGTTAGCTGATTAGCTTGTTTTAATTCTGAAATCGTACCAGTGTTAAAATCTGTAAACTGTCCTGTTATAGGTACATTAACTTCTTGTTCTGCTTTTGAAAAATTACCAATGAAAACCAATTTATCTTGTTCTTTGTGTCGTTCCAAAACCAAAACATCTTTATTTTCAACATTTATAATATTAAGTCCTGCAGAAACTTTACCTCCATTTAAGGCCTTATTGGTATTTTTAAGCTTACCTAATTCCTCTAATACATTCCAGGTTTCACCTTTTGTTTTCGGGATAGAATCTTTTTCAAAAAATTTTAAACGGTAATCTAAACCATATTCCTGACCCGAATAAATTAACGGCATGCCCGGCATTATATAAGTTAGGGCCGTCATTAAATTAGAAGCCTCACCTAAGCGTTCTTTTACGGTTCCATTCCATGAATTTTCATCGTGATTGGTCACAAAATTCATTAAAATATCATCCGATTCATATTCCGTTTTGATTTTGTCTATATAAGTTTTTATATCACTTACATTCATTTTTCCCTGAGCCACTTCATTCAAAATATGATGAAACTCCCAGCCATAAGCCATATCGAATAAATTAGCTTTTAAAAGTTCAGGCTGAGATGCCTCAGCTAACATAAAAATGTCCTTTTTTGCTCTCAACTCAGGAATAGCCTGCATCCAAAAATCGGTTGGCACATTACTTGCCACATCACAACGGAATCCGTCAACGTTTTCTTCGGTAATCCAATAACTCATATCGGCAATCATTTCCTTTCGCATCTCAGAATTATCATAGTTTAAATCAGCCACATCGCCCCACCCCCAAGATTCACCTGTATCAGGATTAATAGGATCGATAATCTCGCCCTTATCATTTTGCGTGTAATAATCCGGGTGATTTTTTATCCATTCGTGATCCCAACCTGTGTGATTAGGCACCCAATCCAAAATCACGTAAATATCATTATCGTGAGCGGTTTTTATCAGGTTTCTGAAATCTTCTATGGTTCCGAATTCCGGATTTATTTTGGTATAATCTGAAACCGCGTAATAGCTCCCTAACATTTTGGCTCGTTCAGCTTTATCTTCAATTTTATAAGCAAAATCACCTCCTGTAGCTTTTCTATTGGTTTCTGAAATAGGAAACACCGGCATCAACCAAATGATTTTAACGCCTAATTGTTTTAACTGCGGAATATCTTTTGTAAATGCTTCAAACGACCCTTCTTTAGAATACTGACGAATATTAGCTTCATAAATCACAGCAGATTCTAAAACTTCATTATTGATGGGCGCAAGCACCTTTACTTCCTGAGAAATTTCAGTTTCCTGCACAACCTCTTTCTTTTCATTTTTACAGGAAATGAATACAATTAAGGCTGGTACCAATAACATTATTTTTTTCATTATCTCTTATTTTTTAGTTTTTAATTTTAGTTGAAAACAGCGTGACACCATTAGAATTAATTGCTACCAAATCGCCCCAAACACTAACCTCTTCACTAATTATGTTTTTAATGTTTTTCCCTCTTAAACCGAGCTCATAAAACCTTGATGTAGATAAACTTGTCTCGTTAGATTTATTTAGAATAATAGCAACAACCTCATCTTCTAACACTCGAAACAATACATAAACTCCTTTTTCAGGAGCAAAATGAATAGTCTTACCTTCATGAATAGCTTTACTGTGTTTTCTATAATTCACCATTTTTTTAACAAACTGCTGCATATCTATTTGAGCTGTTGTTAAACCCTCTCCCGTGAATGCATTTATGGTATCACCCTGCCAACCACCTGGAAAATCGGTTCGAATTAATCCGTGATCGCCGGGCTTTTCAGTGTCATTCATTAAAATCTCGGTACCGTAATAAAACTGTGGTATTCTTGGCATCAGAAACATATACCCCAAAGCCATTTTTACCTTTTCAGCATTGTCATGAACCTGAGTACTAATACGACTCATATCGTGATTATCAGCAAAAATTAGAATGTCTTTTGGAGAAGCATAATAAAAATCGTTAGCCAAACCCTCGTAGATTTTAATAAGTCCCGTATCCCAGCCTTCTTCTTCATTTAACCCATTAACTATCTGACCTTGCATCGCGAAATCCATCGGAGATTTTAAATTAGAATCGTAACCATCACGATTATTCGCACCTTCCTGCCAATACCCAATAATCAACGGATTAACACTCCACTCCTCGCCTACAATAGAAAAATTAGGATATTCACTCATGATAGCTCCCGCCCAACGACTCATAAAATCTTTATCAGAATACGGATAAGTATCCTGACGAATACCACCTAATCCGGCCGTTTCAATCCACCAAATACTATTTTGAATAATGTACTTAGCCATAAACGGATTCTTCTGATTTAAATCAGGCATAGACGGCACAAACCAACCATCACTCATCTCCTGTTTATCTTTTACTGATGCGTAAGGATCTTGATTACTGGTACGTCTGTGATTAGAATTGGTTAAATGTTCTTTATTTTCAAAAGTTTTCTGTTGATTTACCCAATTGGAAAATGGTAAATCTTTCATCCACCAATGTTCTGCCCCACAGTGATTAGCTACCTGGTCCATGATTAGTTTAATACCTTTTTCACTTGCTTCTTCTGACAATTCCAAATAATCTTCAAAAGTTCCAAATCGCGGATCTATTTCGTAAAAATTGGTCATTGCATAGCCATGATAAGAGCTTTCGGGCATATCGTTAGTAGGTAACGGACAAGGCCAAATGACGGTAAACCCTAAATCTTCAATATAATCCAAATGATTGGTAATGCCTTTAATGTCACCGCCATGTCTGGCGTAATCATTGCTTCTGTCGATTGTTTGTTCTAAGAGATTTTTATTGATATCGTTTGAAGAATCTCCATTTGAAAATCGGTCTGGGGTGATTAAATAAATAGCATCCGAACTGTTGAACCCCATATAATCCTCAGAAGGCTTTACTCTAGATTTCAACTCATAAGTTTGATGCTTTTCTTCACCGTTTTCAAACTTAAAATCGATGTTGAATTTTCCAGGCTTGGTCTGCTCATCAATTTGCAAATCAATAAACAAATAATTCCGACTTTCACCTTTATGAACAGCTTCTATCTTAACTCCTGAGTAATTAATTTCAGGATGAGCCAAGGAAATACCCGGACTTTTCACAAGTAATTGCAAATCCTGATTTTTAAACCCTACCCACCAGTTTAAAGGCTCTATGCGTTCTACGTCGTTAAATTCTGAAATCATAACTTCGGTATAAGATACTATTTCTTTTTCCTCTTTTTGATGCTTACAGGCCATATTTAACATTAGGACACACAGAACAAAACATGGTTTTAACAAACGATATGTATTCAATTTATTCTGAAACATTCTCTATTTTTTTAGACGCAATTACCTGTAATTTACCATTTACTAAAATTTGCAATTCAGTATTACCTTCTAGTTCAAAAGTGGTTTCCTGTTGCGTAACATAAACCTTTAAAATTTGATTTCGGAAATTGATTTTAAAGGAATACCCCTCCCATTGTTTCGGGATTTTTGGAGTAAACGACAACATATTTTCTACAATCCGCATACCTCCAAATCCTTCAACAATACTCATCCAAGTACCAGCCATAGAGGTAATGTGCAAACCTTCGTGAACCTCCTTATTATAATCGTCTAAATCTAAACGTGATGTACGTAAATAAAACGTATACGCCTGCTCCATACGGTCTAATTTAGCCGCCTGAATGCTATGAACACAAGGCGATAATGAACTTTCGTGAACGGTAAATGGTTCATAGAAATCAAAATGACGCTCTAAATCTTCCTGAGTAAACTGATCTTCGAAAAAGTAAAACCCTTGCAACACATCGGCTTGTTTAATGTATGGCGAACGCAAAATGCGATCCCAGCTCCATTTCTGGTTGATTGGACGTTGCGATTGGTCTAAATCAGCTACTGTTACTAAGTCCTTATCTAAAAACCCGTCTTGTTGCAAGAATACCTGATGTTTTTCAGAATACGGAAAATACATATTATCTGCAACTTGCTGCCACTCTTCAATTTCGGAAGCAGACAACTTCGTTTTGTTCATGATTCGGCTATAATCTGAGTAATACTCAGACTTTACTTTATTTATACTTTCAATCGCATAATGAATACACCATTGTGCTAAATAGTTCGTGTACCAGTTGTTATTTACGTTATTTTCGTATTCATTTGGACCTGTCACCCCTAAAATAACATATTTGTTTTTATCGGTTGAAAAACTGGCTCGTTGCTGCCAAAAGCGAGCTATTCCGATTAAAACTTCCAATCCTTTTTCAGGAATATAGCTGTAATCGTTCGTATAACGGTAGTAATTATAAATAGCAAAAGCTATGGCGCCGTTACGGTGGATTTCTTCAAAAGTGATCTCCCACTCGTTATGACATTCTTCACCGTTCATGGTTACCATCGGGTATAAGGCTGCACCATTGGTAAAACCAAGTTTTCCGGCGTTTTCAATCGCACGTTCTAAATGGTTGTAGCGGTATTCCAGAAGACTACGCGCTACACTTTGGTTTTTAGTCGCCATATAAAACGGAATACAGTAGGCCTCGGTATCCCAATACGTGCTTCCACCGTACTTCTCGCCTGTAAACCCTTTAGGACCAATGTTTAATCTTGAATCTTTTCCTAAATAGGTTTGATTTAGCTGAAATATATTAAATCGGATACCTTGCTGTGCTTTAACATCACCATCGATAGTAATATCGGCCATATCCCAAATATTTGCCCACGCCTGCATCTGCTTTTCTAATAAGCCTAGAAATCCTAAATCTTTTGCCTTACTTAAGACTTCTATTGAAGCAGAAACCAATTGAGATTTCTCATGATTACGATCTACAGTATAACCCCCAAATTTTTCAATTTTATAAGTTTCTCCAGCTTTGATGTCTTTTGAATAACTGAAAACAATTGTATTTGAAGTCGTTTCTATTTCAGGATTTACTGCTACAAAAACATCATTTACAAACACCTGAGATTCCATAAACGTACAGGTATGGAAATCGGTTTTCATGGTTTTGGCTTCAATAAATGCCCGAGTATGTTCATGAGATACTTTTGAAACATCCCAGAACTTATCATCCCAGTTCGTATCTTCATTGGTGATTCCTGCATCTAAATACGGAGAAAATGTAATGGTGGCATCTGTATTTAGAGGTGTAATCTCGTATCTAATAGCGCCAACTTCATCTAAATCCAGACTTAAAAAACGCTTCGTTTTCACGGTAACCTGAACATCGTTTTGAAGCGTCGCCTTAAAACTTCTGGATAGCCAGCCTTCTTTCATATTCAGCTCTCTACGGAATTCTTCAACAGCTTTACAGTTCGATAAATCTAAAGCTTCATCGTTCACCTTTACGTTTATCCCAATCCAATTTGGTGCGTTTAACACTTTCGCAAAATACTCTGGATACCCATTCTTCCACCAACCCACACGAGTTTTATCTGGATAATATACGCCGGCAATATAACTTCCTTGAAATGTCGATCCGGAATACTGTTCTTCAAAATTTGCGCGTTGTCCCATAGCACCATTACCGATGCTGAACAGACTTTCTGAAGACTTTACGCGACTTGCATCAAAGCCTTCTTCTATGATAGACCACTGATCTGGTTTTATATAATCTTGATTCATTTTCTATATTCAAACTGATTTAATTGAAATACATTCAGTTAAAACAGTTTATTTTTTAGGGTTAATTAGTTTATCTATAAATGTCAAAGACATCTCTGTAAAATCTTTAAACACATAATCTGCCTCATGCAAAACATTGGCGTCTCCAATACCAATACTTATCATGTTTGCGGCGTTTGCCGCCTGAATACCTGCCACTGCATCTTCAAAAACAATGCAGTCTTCTGGTTTTACATTCATCTGTTTGGCCGCATTTAAAAACACTTCAGGGTCTGGTTTGGCATGTGTGACCTGATTACCGTCTACAATAGCATCGAAGAACTTTGTTAGGTTAACTTTGTTAAGAATCCCTACGGCATTTTTACTGGCCGATCCCAAAGCGATTTTTTGATGTCTTGAGGATAAATAATTCAAAATCTTTGAAACATCTGGTAAGACTTCATCTTCCTTCATGGTTTCAATAAAGCTCAAATAGTGATTATTTTTTTCAGTCATTAAAACCATAAACTCATCATCGGAAATAGTTTTTTGCCCCCAATGAAGAATCTTTTTCAAAGACTCTACTCTACTCACTCCTTTAAGTTGTTCATTTTGTTCCAATGAAAACTCAATTCCAATGTTGTTAGCTAATTGCTTCCAAGCCTGGTAATGATACTTTGCAGTATCTACAATGACCCCATCGAGGTCAAAAATAAAACCGTTCATTACGATGTTTTTTTAAGATTGGATAACGTCGTCGACGTCTTTAACTTTAAATACTAGTGCAGCAGCAATTAAGAAACTAAACCCACTAACCATTAAAGCCATAATTGCCTGGTCGCCATAAGCATACTTAACTAATGGCCCACCAATTAAAGCATTGATAATTTGTGGAATAACGATGAAAAAGTTGAAGATTCCCATATACACGCCCATCTTCTTTGGTGAGATAGACCCCGCCAAAATAGCGTAAGGCATAGCCAGAATACTAGCCCAGGCAATACCAACACCAATCATAGAAAGAACCAACCAGTTTTGGTCTGGCATAATGTAAATAGAAAGCAAGCCTAAGCCTCCAATAATCAGAGAAACGGCATGTGTTCGCTTTCTACCTATTTTCTTTGCTATTAGCGGTAAAGTAAAGGCGTATAACGCTGAAATAAGATTGTAAACACCAAAAAGGATACCTACCCAGTCGCCAGCATCCTGATAATCGACGCTACTACTATCGTTTACAGGCAAACCATAGATATGCTGTGCAATGGCAGGAACGGCAAATACCCACATACCAAATAACCCAAACCATGAGAAAAACTGAACCCAGCTTAACTGACGCATGGTGGTTGGCATGTTTTTAAAATCTTCGAAAATCGTCTTTAAACCTGCCTTTTCTGAAGTGTCTTCATCTTCTGAATGAGAAGATTGATCATCTTGAAATTGTTCCAATTCTTCTGGAGAATATTCTTTCGTTGTGAATACCGTAACCAAAATGGAAAGCACTAAAATAATCGCTCCAATAATGAAAGACAAAATTAAGTTTAACGGAACCTCTCCTGCAATCGTTGCATTAGATACCCCAAACCAATTGGTTAATGTGTAAGGCAACCAGGAACCAATAACCGCTCCAAAACCGATTAAAGCCGTTTGTACGCTAAACCCTAAGGTACGCTGGTCTGTTCTTAAATTATCACCCACGAGAGCACGAAACGGCTCCATGGCAATATTAAAAGACGCATCCATAACCATTAAGAATCCGGCACCTACCCAAATGGCAGGTAAAAAGGCTGTAAAAATATCGGCTTGTGGCATTAATACAAGTCCTATCGATGCTAAAATAGCTCCGATTAAGAAGAACGGTTTTCTTCTACCGAATTTACCCCAAGTCTTGTCGCTGTAGTATCCAACAATTGGCTGAACGATTAAGCCCATTAAAGGTGCTATAATCCAAAACCAAGATAACTGATGTACATCGGCTCCAAAAATTTGAAGTATTCTACTTGCATTGGCATTTTGCAGGGCGAAACCCATTTGAATTCCCATAAACCCGAAACTCATGTTCCAGATTTGAAGAAAACTTAACTTACGCTTTTCCATCGAAATAGTATTTAATTGATACTATTGATAAGCATAAAACTTATCAAAACTTACTTTGTGAGAAGTGAAAATATAAGTTTTGATTCTGCATCAAAGATATAGAAAAGAATTTTAAAATTCCTAAAAAAAATTATTTAGTCGATTCTCTTTCAATAATTTCGGTCTCTATCACACAGGTTTCAAACGCCTGTTCTCTAGTGTTATCACTGATATTTGCGTCACCATCGTCTTCATCCATTTCTAAACGATCGATTAATAAATCGGCTGCTTTCTCTCCTATTTTTTGTCCGTGCTGACTTACAATAGTTAAACTCGGCGATGCGTGTTTCGACAAAACACCATCGGTAAAACCAATCACCTGCAAATCATCAGGAATAGCTAATCCTAATTTTTTAGCCACCTTCATAGCAGTTACCGCATACAACTCATTCACTGCAAAAACACCATCTATTTTTGGGTTCTTTTTAAATAACTGTTCAATTTCGTTTTCAAGGACATCAAGGTTTTCCTCTAAAGAGACCATATCATCTAACTTTAAAATTAGATTAGGCGCTGCGTACATCTGACTTTCCTCTAAAGCTCGTAAATAGCCTTGGGTACGCAGCCTTCCTACACTTACATAATCCATTGTCGTGATTAATCCAATATGTTTGCATCCGTTAGCTATTAGTTTTTTCACTGCTTTTACTGAGCCTTTAAAATCATCAACAATCACTTTATCGCATTCCACCTCATTTACTACACGATCGAACATAACAATAGGAATGCCTTGATTTATAGTTTCATTAAAATGATGATAATCCTGCTTCAATAAGGTTTCCTTAGAAATCGACAACACAAAACCATCGATACTCCCGTTAGCAAGCATTTCCATATTTAAAACTTCCTTACTAAACGATTCGTTAGACAAGCCAACAATTACATTATAACCACGCTCATTGGCTACAATTTCAATGCCTCTAATAACTGTTGAGAAAAAATGATGTACAATTTCAGGAATTAAAACACCAATGGTTTTCGTTTTTTTGTTCTTTAAACTTAGCGCTATATTATTGGGTTTATAATTAAGAAATTTAGCATAAGCCTGAATACGTCTTCTGGTATTTTCTCCTATTTCCTTACTATCCGCTAAGGCTCTTGAAACCGTTGAAACCGATACGTCTAATTCTCTGGCAATTTGCTTTAATGTAACTTTTTTCTTCATTATTTGTTTTAAATATGACTAAATTTAAGAAGCATTACTAAAAATACGACTAACCTAGTAGAGCTAATTTAGTTTGTTTCTTCTAAATAACCTAAGTATCAAAAAAAATATCGTTCGGAAACGTTTGCGTTAAAAATTTCGTAAAAGTTATTAACACGGAAACGTTTGCGTTGCGAATTTGATAATTAACCAACACCACTAATTATTACATTAGCAATAATTCAACGTGAGAAGTGAAGATATAACAAACTAAACAAAGACATTATAAAAAGAACTGTATGAAGACAATTATTAATGGCGTACTGTTTTTTCTCTTATTTGTGCCCGCAATAGTTTTGGCCCAAACAAGTATTAAAGGAACAGTTACAGAACAATCTACATCTTTGCCACTTCCTGGAGTAAATATTCTCGTTAAAGGTACTACCAATGGTACAGCTACCGATTTTGACGGTGAATATCAGCTTCAAGTAAATCAGGGAGATGTAATCACTTTTACATTCATCGGATATCAAACTCAGGAAATCACCTATACAGGACAAACTGTATTAGATGTTGTATTGGCTGAGGATACGGCCAGCTTAGATGAAGTGGTTGTAATAGGATACGGAAGTGTTAAGAAAGAAGACTTAACCGGATCTGTAGATGTTGTTTCTTCTAAAGAATTTAATAAAGGAGCAATAGTATCTGCCGATCAGCTCTTAAATGGTAAAGCCCCTGGTGTACGAATCACCTCTGCAGGTGGTCAGCCGGATGCAGAACCTAATATTCGTATTAGGAGTGGTGCATCATTAAGTGCCAATAGTAGTCCGCTAATCGTTATTGATGGAATTGCTATTGATAACACTAACCCTGCTGGGGTAAAAAACCCTTTAACCTTAGTTAATCCCAATGATATTGAAAGTTTCAGTGTACTAAAAGACGCTTCAGCAACAGCGATCTATGGATCAAGAGCCTCTAACGGTGTTATTATTATTACTACTAAAAAAGGGACATCTGGAGAACCTCAATTCAACTTTTCCACTAGTATGTCATCAAATTCTGTAAGCAAGAAAATTGATGTTCTAGACGGTTCTGAATTTGTAAGGTTCATTAACGAATATGAAGAAAAAGGTATTTTTGAAGCCGGAACTTCAGATCGTCTTGGCGTGCCAATTAACTCGGTAGATACTAGGGAACAGGCAATTCAAACTTTTATGGATTCTAATGGTCAGGAACGTGCCATTTACAACACAGACTGGCAGGATGCTATTTACAGAACGGCCATATCTACTAATTACGATTTTAGTGCCAGAGCAAACTTGCTTAAAAAAATACCTTTCCGTGCATCAGTTGGCTATAATAATACTGAAGGTGTTGTAAAAACAAGTGATTACGAACGTATAACAGCCTCTTTAAAAATAACACCTAAATTCTTCCAAGATCACTTAAAAGTTGATTTAAACTTGAAAGGTATTTCAGCAGATAAAAATGCTATTGACGAAGGTGGAGCTCTATTTGGTGCCGTGGTTATGGATCCTACAAAACCAATTTACGATAAAAATTCTCCTTTTGGAGGCTATTTTACAACCACATCGAGCACGTCAAACCCAACAGGAATGCTTATTGGTCAGTCGAATCCTTTAGCACTTTTAATGCAACGTACTAGACCTGAAGAGACTCAAAAGATTCTAGGGAATGTCGAAATAGATTATAAAATGCATTTTTTACCAGAATTACGCGCCGTTTTAAATCTTGGTATTGAAGCATCTCGCTCTACAATAGAAGAATACTATTCTGAAAATGCTATTTCAACTTACAGATTAAGCAATGCTTCAGATAGTTATATCTTTAACCCAGGAGTGAACTTTAAAGAAAATCAGCATATTACTAATACAACTCTTGAAGGGTATTTAGTGTACAATAAAAACTATGACGACTCTTTTATTAATAGCTTTGAAGTACAAGGTGGTTATGGATATCAAAACTTTAAAAATGATGGTAATAAAGAACAATACTTATACAATACTGAAACAGGTTTAAGAGAGCTTCAGGTAAATGAAAGCAATCCGAATTTCAGATATTATAATGTATTGAACTTACAGTCATTTTTTGGAAGAAGTAATATTAATATTCTTGATAGATTCTTAGTCACTTTGTCTGTAAGAGCAGATGCCTCTTCTCTTTTTGTTAAAGATGATATTTGGGGCAATGATGTTTGGGGTATTTTCCCTGCGGCAGCATTGGCTTGGAAATTAAAAGAAGAAAGCTTCCTTAAAGATGCTGACTTTGTTCAGGAATTAAAACTAAGACTTGGATACGGTAAAACGGGGCAGCAGGACATTACCGGACTAGCTGGAGGCTACTTCCCTTCTACGCCTCTATTTACAGTAGGTAACAGTACTACACAATATTTACCCGGTGTATCCTTATATTCAGCTAGAGCATATAATGAAAACTTAACTTGGGAAAAAACAACCACTTACAATGCTGGTGTAGATTTTAGTTTCTTCAACTCAGGAGCACTAACAGGTTCGTTTGATGTTTTTAAAAGAAAAACCAAAGACCTTTTGGTTTTAGCTCCAGTAGCTCCTGGACAGGGCTTTACCAACTTATTCCCACAGAATATTGGTGAAACAGAAAATGAAGGTTTCGAGCTTAATTTAGGCATTACTCCTGTAAAGAATGACAATTTCAGTTTAGATCTTAATGGAAATATAGCTTATAGTAAAACCGAGGTTACAAACTTAAATGGAGTAAGTAGTATTGCTGCCGATGAATCTGGCATTCCAACCGGAACAGGTGTAAAACTAGCAAGACATGCTGTAGGTGAAGAAGTGTACTCGGCTTGGGTTTTCAAACAGGTTTACGATGAAAACCACCGACCCATACTAGGGGCCTTTGTCGATTTAAATGGAGATGGACAAATCACTAATGACGATAGATATTACAAAGCTTTGAGACCAAACTGGACTTTTGGGTTAGGATTTTCTACACAATATAAAAACTGGGATTTAAGTGCAAGTTTTAGAGGACAGCTAGATGGCCAAATGTACAATACACGTAATTTAGCTATTGGATATATTGAAGCCGCTATCCCCTCAAACACAGAGAGTTTAAATAATGTTGTAGACTTTTATAATGGTGTTTCTGATACTAACTTCGTAAACCGAAATGGTAACATCCCGTTCTCAGACTACTATCTAGAGAGTGCAGCCTTCCTAAGATGTGAAAATATCACTTTAGGTTTAACGGTAGGTGAAACCTTCAAAGATGTATCGCTTAAAGTATATGCATCAGTAAACAACCCATTTGTTATTACAGATTATTCTGGTCAAGATCCGGAAAACTTCAACGCTATAGATAACAACTTCTATCCTAGGCCACGTGTCTATACTTTAGGTCTAAACATTGATTTTTAAAAAAAAAGTTATGAAAAATAAGATATATATCATTTTATTAAGTTTTACACTAGCGTTTTCAATTGGTAGCTGTACAAGTGACTTAGACACTGAACCACTAGTAGAACTTACCTTAGATGAACTGCTTGCTAAAGATCCAGATGCAGTAAAAGGAATTTTAGCCCGACTTTATGCATCATTTGCTTTATCTAGCATTGAAGCAGCAGATAAATCAGACATTCAAGGAGACGATCCTGGTGAATCGCCTTTCTTAAGAAATCTGGTAAACTTACAGGATTTCTCGGCAGACGGCATGAAAAACCGTTGGGGTGATGATGGATTAGACCAGTTAACAACAACATCTAACTGGGACGAGAACAATAAATTCTTTAGATATCTATTCAACCGAATTTATTTCACTATTCCTCAATGTAACAACCTGCTAACTGTTTTACAGAATGTTAATGTTGAAAATCAAGAAGGTATCATTTCTGAAGTTCGATTTTTAAGATCCTTAGCCTATTACTACCTCATTGATGTTTTTGGCAAAGGAGTACTATCTACAGAAGAAAATTTTGGTGGTACAGAACTGCTTCCTGAGGTAACAAGAGCTGAATTATTTGACTATGTAGAGAAAGAGCTTTTAGCTATTGAAAGCACCTTACCTGCTACTAACGAATACGGGAGAGCCACAAACTCGGCTGCACAAATGTTATTAGCAAAATTGTATTTAAATGCTGAAGTATATACAGGCACAGCAAGATATGATGACGCCTTAACATATGTCTCCAAAGTAATTAACGAAGGTGGCTACCAGCTAGATACAAACTTTATTAGATTATTCTCTGCTGACAACGATACTTCTAAGGAAATCATATTTCCATTAATTGCCGATGCAGATAATAGTAGAAGTTACGGTAACACTACATATATCGTAAACGGAAATTTAAGTACTGACACCATGGATCCGGGAAATTTTGGATCAACTGCTGGATGGACAGGTCATAGAGCTACCAAAGCATGGTATGGATTATATGGTGATTTGGCAACGTCTAATGACAAGAGAGCAGAGTTATTCTGGACTGAAGGTCATAACTATGAAATGGATGACTACCGCGAATGGGAAGATGGTTACCCTTCAATAAAATTCAGAAATATTAATACCGATGGTTCTGGTACAATCACCGAATTTTCAAGTACTGATTTCCCTTTATTCAGATTAGCAGATGCTTACCTTATGTATGCCGAATGTGTACTTAGAAATGCGGGAGGAAATGCAACAACAGCGCTTCAGTACGTAAATGATATAAGAACTAGATCGAATGCCTCTGCTATTAACGCAACCGAATTAACATTAGATTTTATTCTTGATGAGCGTGCCAGAGAATTAAACCTTGAAGGTCACAGACGATCAGATTTAATACGCTTCGGTAAATTTACAGGAAACACATATATATGGCCTTGGAAAGGTGGCGTAAAAAACGGAACTTCAATTCCATCCTCATACAATGTATATCCTATTCCTGCATCTGCTATTCAGGCTAATCCCAACTTAACTCAAAATCCAGGTTACTAAAAAACTAAACTAATTATCATGAAATATATAAAACTTTTATCGCTGTTAATTTTAGCCACCATTGGCTTAACTTCTTGCGAACAAGAAGACGATTTAGTGTTCATTGCTTACGTGCCTGAAGAAGGTATTAGCTTTTCAAATATATTCTTAGAAGAGTATACCTTAACCACAGCAACCTCTAAAAATATTGGAGAGCGATTTACTTGGAAAGACGCCTATTTTGGAGTGCCCACCAATGTAGAATACGAATTACAAAACTCAATTTTAGGCGATTTCACAGACGCCACTGTAGTTGGAACAACAGACGGCAATGAGCTTTCAATTACCATTGGAAACATGTTAACTTATGCTAAAGAAGCAGGACTTGACAACGACCCAAACACCGAAAATCCTAACACCGGAGCTTTATATTTCAGATTAATGGCTTCTCCTGGTACCGACGGTGGTTTACCGGTGTATACCGAAACCCAAACCCTAAATGTTGTATTACCAGAAGCTGTAACTGGTGGTGGCGCTTACGAGGTTTCTACATGGGGTGTTGTTGGTTCTGGTTACAACAATTGGGGCGCATTTGCCGATGCCAAATTTTACACAACCGCAACCGATGGGGTAATTGTTTCTTATGTAAACTTAGTGGATGGAGAAATTAAATTCCGTGAAAACAACGCCTGGGATAGTAATTTAGGTGATGCCAATATGGACGGTATTTTAGATAGCGATGCCGATAATAATATTGCGGTAACTGCTGGTGATTATAAAATTACAATCAATACCAATGATAACTCTTACTCTATCGAAGAATTCTCTTGGGGAATTGTCGGTTCTGGATATAACAACTGGGGAGAAACGCCTGATGCTAAATTATATTACGATTATACAACCGACACCTTCAAAGCTAGTGTTCAATTATTAGATGGGGAAATTAAATTTAGAATGAACAACACTTGGGGAGGCGACTTAGGAGATGCCAACCTGGATGGCATTTTAGACGCCGATGCCGATAACAACATAGCTGTTACCGAAGGGCATTATTTGGTAACTTTAGATTTAAAAGATAATTCATATTCTATTGAAGAGGCTACCGTTTGGGGAGCTGTTGGTTCGGGCTATAATAATTGGGGAGAAACGCCTGATGCTGCCTTAAACGAAATTCAACCTGGAGTTTGGTTTGCCGAAAATATTACTTTAGTTGATGGTGAACTTAAATTCAGACCAAACAATACCTGGAATGGCGATTATGGAGATGCCAATCAAGATAATATTCTTGATCAAGATCCCGATAACAATATTGCTGTTACAGCCGGTAACTATGTCATCAGTATTGATTTTAACGATGCTGATGGTCCTAAATATTATTTAGGAAAACGATAAAATATGGTGACTAATTCATATTTCTAATGTAATGATTAAAAGGGTTGTGTTGCTTTATGATAACGCAACCCTTTTTGTTTAAACTTTAAACAACATGAAAAAATTAATAACAATATTTCTGATCTTTGTTGTATTCTTCAGCCGTGCTCAAGTGCAAGCCGTAGATTTCACAATAGCACCTAATCCGTTTAACGAAGACGATAGTATTACAATAACCTTTGATGGTGCTACAATAGATGAATCAGCATGGGGCGTAACCGATAATGCCTTATACCTGTGGTCTTGGTCTTATGACACCAATTTAGCAAATCAGCAAGATTGTCCTACAAATGGAAGTTGGGACAACTCTGACGAAAACAATCGTTTAACTTATAATGCAACTGCCGATGCATATACTATTACATTCACTCCAACTACATTTTACAACCGAACTGGTATCGGACAAATAGGTTTCCTTATAAAAGCCAAAGATGGTTCAGGCCAAAAACAATCCCAAGATGAACTTGTTAATGTTGGTACATTTCTTGTTTCATTAACAGCTCCTTCACTTACAACTTCTATTATAAATAGTGGTGATAATATTTCTGTTTCTGCCACCAATACAGGAGGAAATGCCGACTATATACTAAAAGCCAATGGTGTAACTGTAAACACGCAAAACAGTATTGCTTCCTATTCCTATACGGACACAAATATTACTGAAAACAAAAATTACACGCTAGAAGTAACCCTTTCAGGTGAAACTAAAATCAAAACATTTTCGGCTATTATAGATCCGGTAACAGTTTCTGAAATTATGCCTGAAACTTATCTGGATGGTATCACCTACGACCAAAACGATCCTACAAAAGCAACTCTTGTGTTATATTCTCCAGGTAAAGATTTTGTATACGTAGCAGGAAGTTTTAATAATTGGCAACCTGATGCGAGCTACGCCATGAAACGCGATCCGTCTCGCAACAGTAAATTCTGGATAACCTTAACTGGATTAACACCTGGTCAAATTGAAACTTACCAATATTGGGCGGTAGATAAAACACCTTTAACGAACTCACCGGCTTTAGTAAAAACTGCCGATCCGTATTCTACTTTGGTTTTATCTCCTTTTGACGACCCTTATATTCCGGCAAACTCCTACCCTGATTTACCAGAATATCCTCAAGGACAAGAACGCGAGGTTACTGTGCTTCAAACCGGACAATCCGATTATAACTGGCAAGTAACTAATTTCACAAAACCCAAAAAAGAAGACTTAGTGATTTACGAGGTATTAATCCGCGACTTTAACTCTAACAGAACATTTCAGGATATCATAGACCGAATAGATTATTTTAAAAACTTAAATATTAACGCCATAGAACTTATGCCCGTTATGGAGTTTGAAGGCAATGAAAGTTGGGGTTATAACACTGCCTTCCATATGGCGCTTGACAAATTTTACGGTACCGAAGCTAAATTTAAAGAATTAATTGACACCTGTCACCAAAACGGCATTGCTGTCATTTTAGATCTTGCTTTAAATCATGCCTTCGGAAGAAATCCAATTGTGCGTTTATGGATGGAAGATGCCGATGGTGATGGCTGGGGAGACCCAAGCCCTGAAAACCCGTATTTCAATCAAACGCCGAAACATTCATATAACGTGGGCTCTGATTTCAACCATTCTAACGGATTTACAAAAACCTATTCCAAACGCGTGGTAAAACACTGGATCGAAGACTTTAAAATCGATGGGATTCGGTGGGATTTAACCAAAGGCTTTACACAAAACTGTGAAAATAATGAAGGTTGTACCAACGACTATAATGCCGATCGCGTGGCTGTTTTAAAAGAATATGCCGATTATAGCTGGAGTTTAGACCCAGACCATTACGTGATTTTTGAACACCTTGGTGCAGACTGGGATGCCAATAATGACGGACAAACCTCTAGAGATGAAGAAACAGAATGGGCGAACTACCGTATCGACGAAGGTAAAGGCATCATGCTTTGGGGAAATTTAAACCACCAATATAACGAGCTAACTATGGGGTATGCCGGAGATATTACCGAAATGGGTCATACTTCTCGTGGATACACAGCGCCTCGATTAGTGGGGTATGCAGAAAGTCATGATGAAGAACGATTGATGTACAAAAACCTGCAATACGGCAACAGTAATACCGATTACAGTGTAACTAATCTGGAAACTGCCTTGTCCAGAATGTCGGCTTTAGGCGCCGTTTCATTAACCATTCCCGGACCAAAAATGATTTGGCATTTTGGAGAATTAGGTATGGAAAACTCTATATTCACCTGTAACAATGGTTCAGTAAACACTTCTGATGATGCCACTAACGGTGATTGTAAATTAGACACCAAACCTCAACCTCAATGGATCAATAGTTGGTTGAGCGATGCTACTCGCAGTCAGATTTATAACGATTGGGCTCGCATCAACAATTTAAAAATTAATGAACCCGTTTTTGAAGGTAACTACACTATAAGTTCCGGAAATTTGACGCCTAGAATTAGTATTTTCACTGGTGATGAAAACACTCCGGGGACAACTTTAAAAAACGTAATCATCATTGCGAATTTTGATATCGTTACCCAAACTATAAACCCTAATTTCCCATATTCAGGAACATGGTACGATTTAATGGATGGTTCTATTATCAATGCAGCCACCTCTAGCCTTCAATTAAAGCCAGGCGAATTTAAAATCTATGGAAACCAAAACAGTACATTATCGGTTTCTAATAAGTCACAATTAATAGATTTCAGATTATATCCTAATCCAACCTCAACGAAGTTTAAGGTCAATCAGAACATTCAAACATTAGAAATCTATGACATGACAGGAAAACTAATTCAACAATTTAGTGGAAATTTCTTAAAAGGTTCAGATTTTAACATATCAAACCTTTCTAAAAACATTTATCTCATTAAAATTGTAAATGATTTAGGAGATACTGGTATTTCTAAATTAGTTAAATTATAAAAATCCACTCACCCTAGAAACAAAAAGGATCCTGAAAACAGGATCCTTTTTTATTTATTTCAACTTAACCCACAGAGCAACAATTCATAACAAAAAACCTAAAGAATAATCAATTTAACAATATTGATATTGAAAATTTGATAAAATAAGATTATCTTAATGGTTAAATGATATTTATCATAATTTTTAAAAACCTCATCCTCTAACTTTACTATATATTTAAAACTAATTACTCATGAAAAATATATTATTACCCACAGACTTTTCAGACAACGCTTGGAACGCTATCGTTTATGCTCTTAAGCTGTATGCCGATGAGCCTAGTACATTTTATATTTTAAATTCAGCGACTATTCAAACAGCTTCTTACGGCACGCTTTCAAGTAAACTAAAAGATATTGTAAAAGACAATAGTAAAAAAGAATTGGAAGCATTAAAAAATCTTGTTGAGACATGCGACCATAATGCAAATCATGAATTTCATTTTTTACAGGGTGCAGAAGACATGGTAACCTGTATGCGAAAGATTGTAAAAGAAAAAAGTATCGATCTTATTGTTATGGGAACCCGTGGCGCCTCAGGTGCTAAAGAGTTTTTCTTTGGAAGTAATACCATTCAAGTCGTTAACCACGTTCATGATTGTCCGGTTTTGGTTATTCCTGAAGATTACGATTTTAATGCCCCTAAACAAGTGGCGTTTCCAACAGATTTTAATAGAAACTATAGTGAAACAGAATTAGCCCCAATAAAACAATTTGCAGATTTATTCAATTCTAAGATTAGAATCTTACATATTAACGTAGAAGAAGAATTGACCGAAAATCAGAAAAATAATTTAGAGCAACTTAAAACACTTTTAGCAGATTACGACCATAGTTTCCATTGGATGCCAAACTATTCTACAAAAGCTTCTGAAATAAACGATTTTATTGAAGAACTTAACATCGATGCCTTAACTATGGTTAATTACAAACATAGTTTCATTGAAGATATTATTAAAGAACCCGTTATAAAACGCATCGGATTTCATCCAATAGTTCCGTTTTTAGTGATTCCTAAATAACTTTAATAAACATTATTAAAACACATTTCGAGGTCACTCTTGAACAGCATAAAGCAAACCATCACCCCCTGTTTATGTTTGCTTTATGCTTTTTTTATTTACCTAAAACACAGTTAGATTATTGCTATTCCATCCATTTTAAACTAAACTATTTCGTACATTTATACAAGCAAGTTTCTGAAAACGATTGTATCAACTGTAATTCGAGTTTATAATGAAAAAGCATTACTTAACCTTAGTCTTTTCACTACTGAGTTCTTTAGTTTTAATGGCACAGGACTCCATAGCTTCTCCCTCATTACAAAAAAATATACCGGATTGGTACACAAATAAATTTGAATTTCATCTTGGAGCATTCTTTCCTTTAAACAACACACAAGTAAGAGTTGGAAGTAATAACAGCGGCAAAGGAACCCTGTTAGATCTTGAAGATAATCTCGGATTTTCTAAATACACTACGTCGTTTTTCGGCACAGCTTCCTGGCAGGTTTCTAAACGTTCGCGGTTTGACTTAAACTATTTTTATTTAAGTCGTTCAACGCGTTATACCATAGATAAAGATATTGTTTTTGGAGAAAACACCTATCATGCTGATGCTGAGATTGAGGCCTTTTTTAACACTCAAATTTTACGATTTTCATACGGTTATGCTATTATCTACAAACCAAAATATCAAATAGGAGCCTTAATTGGTACACACGTATTATTTGGCGATATTGGACTTCGAGCAGAAACTAACATTGGTTCTGGTGAAATTAAAGACAATTTAGATTTTACAGCCCCTCTGCCCGATATTGGAATCTGGAACAAATTCCTGATTACTAAAAAACTTGGTCTCTATAGTAACGTTAATTATTTGTCGCTTAAGATAAATAATATTCAAGGGCGGATACTGAGCTACAATGCTGCCCTGTCTTACAATTTAATACCCAAAGTGAATTTAAATCTGGGGTATACCGGACTTAATTTCAGAGTGGATATTGAAAAAGAAAAGTTAAATGGCTTTTTAAAATGGGGCTATAATGGACCAACCATCACAGCCATGTATGCTTTTTAGATAATTCGTGTTTTAATTACAGTTCCCAACCAAAAGTCGCCTGAAAAACATAATCATCTTTAGAGGCATCTTGCACTGGCTGATTATCGAAGTTATAGGTTACCCCTAATTTTATAAAGAAATCCAACGGCAAATCGTATTTTAAATCCAATTTATAATCTAACCTAAAACGATTTTTTTCCGTGATACTTGGATAAGCTATAATATTGGTTAGTAAATCGAAATCTTTAATATCAAATAAATTAAGCTCTAACGATCCAAAAGCCTCCAAACTGTTTCGGTTTGTTGCCAAATCATCCGAGAAACGCTCATTATTCAATGCTAAACCAGCAATGGCTCCAAAATACAAATAATTAGTATGTATGAAATAATTACCAAAACCAAGTCTATTAGTTAACCTGAAATCTATTTTTTGCTCATCATTAGCTAAATATTCCGAATTAAATATGGCCAACATGTCATTCTTTAAAAAATAGGTAAATCTAATATTCGCATCAGTTCTATGAATTTCATTACTACCATCCTGTTTACTCCTTACCGAGTTATAACTTCCCATAAGTTGCCAATAATTAGCAGTGTATCCAATTTTACTTCGAACATTCAATTGCCTTAAATTATTACTTTTCGTTAAGTTAAACCCAACTGATAACGAAGCATCCAATCTAGAAACAAAGCTAGATTTTACAGATTTTATAAAGACAATATCCTGAATATTTACAACACGACCATTTTCTGAATTGGCCAATTTTACTTTACCTTTTGCTCCTACCGATTTTAGAGTTGTGTTATAGCGATCTCCATTTTTTAAAGTGATGAGAAACATTTGATTTCCATAAACTTCAACAACTTCTAACCATGTTATCTTAAAATCAGAGTCACTATAATCGGTTTCAATACCCAAAACACCGTTTTGCATAGTTTTAATCTCACCAACAATACGGTTATTATTTTTAAGAACCAGCGTATCATTTTGTGCCCAAAGATTATATCCACAATACATTAACGCAGTAAAAAATAAAATTTTCAACTTGATAGAATTAAGCGTGTTTACCGTTTTTTTTAAATTAAACCGACACAGACTATTAGCTCCCATAAGCTCGTTTTTATTAAATTATAATATTTTAATCTTGTTTATCCTTTCCTTTTCTTCCTAACGGAATATTAGCGTATACCGCCCATTGTTGATGCACTTGTCTTCCAGAAACATCAATCACATCACTAAAACCACCATAATAGCGTAGCCCTACCGAAGTCGTTTTTAACGGCGCTATATAGTACCCAATACCTACAATCCATCCAAAATCCCAAAGGTTAACCATATCTTTAATGTTCCTTTTCAACTCTAAGTTACCTTCAGGTGTATCGGCTTCAAAAACATCATTAGCCTTGATACGCATGGAAACATGCGGACCTGCTTCGGCATAAACCCCAATTGGTGTTAAATATTGAATAGCTATTGGTATGCTTAAATACTTAATTTCTCTGGATACTTTACCATTGGCATACAAGGCATCTAAATGTTCATCACCTAGAGAATATACCGGAATATCTCCTGCTCCGCGAGTATATTTTGCCAGCATTTCCGTTTGTGCTCTAAACTTATCACTTATCTTATAATTAAAATTTAAGCCAAGGTTAAAAGCATTTAAACTTCCGGATTCGGGAAGGTTAGATAAATCATTCCAGGAATAATTCAGGTGAACTCCAAAAATTAATTTTTCAGAATTTAAGTCATCTCCAAAAATTAAACCCAACAAAATTTGGGCTGGTGCTTTGTTACTCAACAAAAGCATAAACACGATTAAAAACTGTGGTACATATTTTTTCATCATTTCTTTTTAAATAAGCTTTCAAATCGATAATTCACCATAATCAGGAAAGAAGTGCGTTTTCCAAAAGTTCCTAACTCTGTTCTAAGTTGCCAGTGTTTATTGTGCTGATACTGGGCTCCGAAAATTAAATTCCATGGCTTTGCCAGTTCTTTATCTAGCGTATAGGTGATGTTAGCATCACCTACATCTACCCCGCTTAAATGATCGTCTATTCTATTAATTATTTGATTCGCTATAATTTGCTGTGTAAGAGGTAATCCGTCGGCCCATTCTTCTAAGCGATTTATAAAACCTTCCTGAAGACCTTCGGCACCATTAGGAAACAGATCTTTAATTTTTATACTTCCGCTGGTATCGCCTTTAATATTTTGACGAAATGCCCCAAACCAAACAGCTAAACCTCTATCTGCTCGTTGCGGATTTACAAAATTATGCCCCAGACGAATATCTAAATTATGAGCTGGAACCGGCTCAACCAAAGCATCAATATCTCCGTAATTAAAATTATTATCAACCACAAAAAACAGTGGACCAAAACCACCTGCTACCGTAAAACCAAACCCCATACTGGTGACATTAAAATGCTGTGTGGTAGAGAAATCGACCGGTCTGACTAAAGGAACAGCAGTACTACTTGAACCAACGCCAAATATGCCATAAACATTTAAAAACGGTAAGACCCACATATCTGGTCGGAATGTAACTGCTTCGGTTCTAGCTTCAATAGTTCCAAACTTTATAAACCCACTTAAATCAACAGGATCTGAATCATTAAAACCGATTAAAGTCCGTTTAATATTTACATCCTGAACCTGCGTGTAATACGCCGTACTCAATCCATAAGTAAAAGGGATATCGAATCCTTTTTTATAGGCTTGTTTGGCTAAAATAGGAAAGGTATAAGGGTATTCTCTCCTTTGCAAACTATCATGATATGCCTTATGATAAGGGTTTAACTCCTTAGATGTATACTGCCCGTAACTAGAATTAGCAAGCAATAAAACGAATAAAATCAAGGTAACGCCATTAAAAAAAGAAAAAACAATTTTTAAAATAAAGAGTAACTGATGTTGCATATGCCAGACTGATTTTCTACTTAAATCTAAGAAAAAAAACACAAAATAGTTCATAAAAAACAACTTAACTTAAGATTAATCAATAAATTATATTTCATCTTTTCAACAAACTTTATCTTCATTTTACAAATTTTATCATTCAAAAATCCAACTATAAAGATCATATCAATTTCAACCGAGTTTATATAATTCTTAATAAGTCTTTTGTTTTACACTATTTTCCAAAGTCAAAAAGAATACTTACTGAAAAAAATTGAAAAGCATTCTATTATAGTTCATAATTATTTACCAATAACTAAATTTGCCTCTTTAAATGCATTTTAAACACATTTTGGTTTATGAGAAAACTTAACGAGTTTATTTGGGAAACACATGGTATTCATGCGGGTACAGAACAAGACCATGTAAAGCATGGTATTGATAAATTAGAAGATATTATTGACAAAGCTATTGAAGCTGGGCACCCGAGTATCACCTTTATTATTCACTCCCCTCGATTAACAAGTTTTCGTTATACTGCCGAACGAGAAACCAATGTGAAATTCATTCGTGGTAATCGTTCGTACCTAAACTACCCAAAACGTATTGCTAACCTTCGTGAAAAATACGAAGGCCAAATCAATATTAAATACGGTGTAGAATTAGAATGGATGGGCCCTGAATTGGGTTTACAATGGAGCCGTTCTAAAATTTTCCAGGCTGAAGATGCCGATTACGTTATTGGTTCAGTACACTTTGCGCCAGAGGGCTTACCATATGATGGTTCGAAAGAAGAAGCTATGGAATTATTAAAACTTCGTGGAAGCCTTGAAGCTTACTGGGATGGGTATTTCAATGAAATGATTCAAATGATTGAATGTTTTGGTGATATGATTCAGATTATCGGTCACATCGATTTACCAAAACTGAATATGGATATGCCTGAAGCTTTAATGAACTTTGAAACCAGTGCGCATCCGTTAGCCAATAAATTCAGAACCCTTTTAGAGCTTATTGCCGACCGTAACTTAGCACTTGACGTAAATATGGCGGGTAAATTTAAGGGTGTTGGCGTATACCCTGTTCAAAATATTTTAAGACGTGCCAAAGAATTACAAATTCCGGTTTGTGTGGGTACCGATACACACCATGTGCGTTACTACGGACTTAACTTTAAAGAAAGTTTAGAATACATTCAGGAAGCCGGTTACGAAAGTTATGTGAGTTATTCGAAGTTAATCCCTGAAAATCGTACCATTTACGACGACCACGAACTGAAAGTTAAATACACGGTTTTAAATAAAGGCATTGAGTTATTAAATCAACGTTTAGATACCGAGCAACGTCGAATTATTCCTGATTTTTCATTTGGTGGTTCTTTTTCTGAATTTGTTGACCTGTACAAAGGCTCGACAAGTATGGGTGAATACAACGCGATTAGAATCCGTAAAACCGGAAAATCTATTACGGTAACTAACGAAGTTCCGGAAAAACCGACTCAAAAAGTTAACGGATTATTCTCTAAACATTTAGATAAACCGGGGGTTATTTCTTCCTTATTCAACACATTAGCTTCTGAAGGCATTAACGTTGAAACCGCGCGTTTAAAATCGAATAACGACGGTACTGCCGAAGCCTTTTTATCAATAAACGGTGATAACGAAGATATTAAAAGCGCCATCGACTTCATTAACGGAACCGATGCTGGTACGTTTACCAATTTGACCTATAAAGAAGATGCCGAATTACCAAATTACCACAGAGAGGGTGTGTATTTATTAGAAATGGATGGTGTGAACTTAAATTTAGCGCTAAGCCAGAAAGTTATTCTTACCAAACATTTAAATGCTCCCGGTGTTCTGCTTATTTTATTATCGGCATTAGCATCTAAGAATATTAATATTATAGATTTACGATTAGGAAAACTTAACAATGTTGGGTATTCTGCCTTAGCTGTAGATGGCGACAGCAACACCATTACGAATTTATTAAACAAATTAGGAGACCAGTATTACGAAGCCAATCTTATTGAATTTCATAGTATGTAACCGTATTCTAACGGATATAAAAAACACCTTAGCAAATTATGTTAAGGTGTTTTTTATATGAAGTAATCTAAAGCTAAATTATAGTAAAAAATCAAAATTCCAGAATTCGATGTAATACTTCAGTGTCGATTATCGAGTAAAACAAAAAGCACGCTTAAAAAAAGACGTGCCCAATGCCTCCCTATGGTAAAAGGATTAATAGCACCACAAACATATTTCTTTCTTCTAGTTTCATTTTATGGAAAACCGTAAGACAGCATCTTTTTTTTTTTTAAATTAGTCCTAAATCTTTTAGTATAGCAACCAGATGAATAGTATTATTGGCCTTGAAAACATCTTTTAATTTATTAATGCGCTTTTCAATAGAACTCAAACTACTTGGCACCATGTTTTTGGTTTTAAACAACATACTAATTTCAGCTTGAGAAAACCCCAACGATAATTGTTTAATAAGTTCAATATCATAATCGTCAATCTCCAATTCATTATTATGATTTAAGGCATGTTCTACTTGAGGAGAAAGAAAAATTTCCTGATTGGCAACCTGTTTGATTGCCTGAGATAATTCTGAAGCGCCTTTCCTGCTCTTACACACATAGCCATTAACACCATGTGTATGAATAAGAGTTCTTACTTTTTGCAAACGATCTTCCATAGAATAGACAATAATTTGCAACTCGGGGAATTCATCTTTTAAAATAGCAGACAAATCTTCACCTGAATTTAAAGTACTGTTTTGATGATCTTTCTTAAAAGATAAATCGGTAATTAATAAATCGAACGGATCGGCATCTAAAGCGGCACGTTTCACCTTTAAATGAGCTTCGTCGCAATATTGTGCCTGAACCACATTGGTGATATTATTTTGATTAAGTACCGAAAGCACACCTTCACTTACCACATCGTGGTCATCGACTATTAAAACCTTTTTAAACATTTTATACCGTAATTTTTGATTTGAATCCTCTACCTGCTTCAGATTCAAAAATAATAGTTCCATTAATAGAATGAATACGGTTTTCCATATTCTGCATTCCGGTCCCTTTTAAAAGGTTGCATCCGAGGCCATTATCGGTGTAAGCTATTTGAATTTTATTATTTTCATATTTAAAACTCAATACCACGTTTGAAGCCTGACTGTGCTTTTTCATATTCACCATCAATTCCTGAAGCACACGATATAGCGTCATTTTTTTAATATCATCAACCTGTTCCCATTCAACTTGACTAATGCCTTTGGTGATAATATTTACCGAACTATTGCTATAGCCCTGTAATAAATCTTTTAAAATATTTAAGAAATTTTCTTTTAAATCAATCGCACTATTTTCTTTTGAAATATCTCTTGTTTTGGAATAAATCGCCTCCAAATTATCCAGAATATCATCATTCACCTGCGGTGTGCTCTGAAGTTTAGACATGATTTGATAGACATCATTTGCTACCTCGTCATGTACTTTCTTAGATATACGGGCTTCGGTTAAATACACTTGTTTCACCTTGTCTTTGCGATGCTTTATTCTTAAAACCATCAATAAAAACCCGGAAATAAAGACCACAAGCAAACCAAGCGCTAAATAGAAGAGTTTTAAGTTTTTCTCCTTCTCTTTTTCAAGTTCGCTAATTTTAAGTTTCTGTTCTTTTTCCTGTAATTCCTTTTCCTTTTCAGTAACATTATACTTTATAGCGGCAAACTTGTTTTCTCGAGCAAAATGCTCGTTTGCTATTGCTTCCTTTAAGTCCACATAAGCTTTAAAATCTGGATTGTTTGCTAAATCTAATTTCAACTTTAATACTTCCAGTTGATAACTTGGTGTTCCAATTTTGTTCCCTATAACCTCTAATGAGTCTATAAAACGCTTCGCTTTAACCTTATCATTTCGATCTAAATATAACAACGACAAATGCCAGTAACTTGAAAATAGTCCTGTTAACATCTGTCTTTTCGTTCTTAAGTTCAATGCCGTATTCATCAACACTTCTCCTGAATCGTCTCCTATTTTCGTTTTGTAATAGCCCAGATTATCAATAAAAACCACCTTAATATCAACATCTTCTATATTTATAGCCTCTTCGTACAATGGTTCTAAAACCTCAACCGCCTTTTTATAATCTTCTTGATCTGCAAAATTATTGGCGATATTGGTTTTAATGGCAATAATATTTTCAGGATTTTGATTAAGTGCTAGTGCCTTTTTAAAATACTTGTTGGAATTTTCATAATCTTTAAGATTTCTATAAATCATTCCTAACTGATTAAACAAGCGTTCTCTTAAGCCCTGAGTTTGAGAATTAGATTCTGATCCATCTAATAATTTTAAAGCCTGAATAATAAACTGTTCACTTTCGTCGAAAAAGCCCATTCTGTATTGTGCAAAAGCAATTAACTCTAAATTATAGGCAGCTTTTACCGGTTTATTATTTTCTAAAGCGTTATTTACTTTTTTCTGAAAAAAATCAAAGGCTTTTGCTGATAGATTTACATCTTTAAATTCAGTGATTGCGTTATAGTAAATTTGAGTACTATCCTGTGTTTGCTGTGCCTCAATTTTAAATCCAATAACACCAAATATCCAGGTTAAAAGCAGAAGTAAAAACTCTTTTTTATTCATATTTCAAAAATAATGAGTATTCCCTGACTTCCCTAGCTTTTGTTTTCTAAATTCAATATAAATTTGATAATCTTCAGCTTAGCGAAAATATTTTATTTTTCACTTTAAATATTTAAAATCAAGAAAGTTAACACCAACACACGCCCTTGTCTTTTGATTTTGGCACGTTGTTTGTAATTCATTAAGCGTAACAATAAAAAACATGCCATTATGAAAAAGTTTATATTCTTATTAGCCGGTTTAGCTCTTACAGGCTTTACTACTAATGCAGCCACAACCACCAATACAGAGCAAGTAGCAACTACAATTTACAACAGAGGTTATGGTAATTCTTTCATATTTGTTGAAAATGGTATTGAATTTTCTGTGTTCAGAGATGGACAGTTCGATTTTAATATCTTAGGCAACAATTCGCAATTAAATGTTTCGGTTGGTTCGCCAAATTTCAACATTAGTTTTAATTCTGGTTACGATTACAACGCTTATGTACAATATGATGAATTTGGTGCCATCATTCAAATTGAAAACACCCCTATATATTATGATTACTACGGACGCGTTTCTCGAGTAGGACATGTAAATATTAACTATAACAACTATGGTTTTGTTACCCGAGTTGGCGGACTGAATGTACACTATAACAGATACAACGTGTTTTCACACTGTACCGGATATATTAATGTTTACAACAGACATTATGTTTACAGACCTTGGCACCGTTATTACAGTGTTCCGGCTCGCGATTACTGTGTAGTTTATAACAGACCTTACAGACAATATTACAAACCAATTCGTCACAGATACGAAAGACCATATTACAATAATTACAGACCAAGAACATCGGTTGCATCAAGACATGGGGATAATATTAAAAGAAACAGAAACTACGCTACAGTTAACAGAAACCCGAGAAACAACAACTCAAAACGTTACGTAGCCGATAACAGTCATAGAAATTATAATAACAAAACTGTAGATAGAAATTCAAGCAGAACCTATCGTCCTGAAGTAAATCGCAATAATTTTAGAAATAATAACGTTACAAAAAGAAACCCTGCAGTTAGAAATAATGATTCAAGAAAATATGAACAAAATCGAGTAACTCAAAAACCAAATAACAATAATACTCGTATATATAACAAAAGTAATACAAACACTAGAAAACCCTCACAAGTAGCTAGTAGAACAGAAAGTAAACCGAGAGCATCACAACAACGAAATGCTAATGTTTACAGAAGTTCAAACAAGAAATCAATGGCTTCAAATACAAGAGGTAATAATAGTAAAGACAATAACAGATCGTCAAACTCAAACAACAGACGATTTTAAAAATTTTGGTTGGTTAGTTTAGAAATCCCTTCGATATGTTCGCCCTAAAGCAACTTCGAGGGGGTTTCTTTTTTTATTTAATTCAATTTGATAAATCTATCGAGAAGCGAAGAAATATTATCAGATAATTTAAACTTGTGTATCACATAAACATAACTCAATCCTATTAAAGTGGATTTTAGCCCAATATTCACAATGGGGTGAAACGGAAAATCCCAGAAATAAAACAATAATACTCCAGAAACTATAACGGCCCCGGTTTTTACCGTATTCATTGTAAAGGGTAAGATTTTAAATTTCCTGTAAACAAAAATCAGTTTAATAGTATTGTATAAAAACATAGCAAAAAATGTAGCCAATGCTGCTCCGTTAATACCCCATAACGAAATAAAAACAATGTTCAGTAATACCATTAATACCACCAGAACGACACCGAGTAACAATACCATTCTGTAATAATCGCTATTGAATAAAATGGCATTATTGCTTCCTAAAAGTGCATCGTACAATTTTGCCAAGCTAATAATGAGAACCACAAACAAACCTTGACTGTATTCTTCTTCAACAATAAGATATAATTGATTTATATTCAAAACGATCAACAGAAAAATTAATCCGCTTACCACAAATAACGTTAGAGAACTTCGCTTTGATAAATCATCGAGTGATTTAATATCCTTTTCGTTAATATATTTTGCCGAAAGTGGTAATAATATTTGATGCATAGACCGCTGTGGAACTGCAATAACCATTGCTATGTAAATAGCCACATTATAATAAGCAATGCCTCCTATTGGCATAAAATAACCTATCATAACTTTATCTACATCTAATAAAACAGAGGCTACAGATCCCGCGATAATAATTAAAAACGAATACTTTAAAATGCTACTGAGGTTATTCACTTTTTTAAAAGTCAATACTGGCCATTTAATGCTAAACGCATAAAGCTTCATGATTAACATACGAATGATGTAAACCAGTACCAAACCTTTCATAAATTGTTCTACGTCTATTACTTCAAAATGCAATAAAAATAAAAGAATCATGGCGCCTACTCTATGAAAAACCTCTTTCATGAAGTTTCCAAACACAGTTTGCATTTGTACTTTGGCCCAGGCAAAAAATACTTCAAAATACGCTAAAGCTATTGCTATAATGAAGGTATGCCAAAGGTAATTTTCAATAATTGCATTCTCCTTAGTTAAAAAATCAGCAATTATATTATAACTAAATACAACTAAAATGGTTAGAGGAATAGTAACCAAAATGGGCAAAAACAACATCAAGGTTAAAAAACTGTTGAGTGACACTCTGGTTTTAAACGATGAATAAAACTTTACGATGGTATTTGGTACGCCAAAGGACATGACAGGCATGATTACCGTAGCGAGGGACAACATAAATCCCACCATACCATAATACTCGTCGCTCATATATTTGGTAAACAAAAACAGCGTATTAATGGCTCCAATAAAAAAACCTAGATAGGTAGATGTAATATTTTTAACCGATTGTGAAGCTACAATACCCATTTAAATCAGTTTAGATAAAGATTCGGTTAACGCCCTGCGACTGTATTTTTGAATACCAATGGCATGCACCTGCAATTCGTTATTTTTAAAAGCTTTATAACACTCTAAAATAACCGATTTTAAAGAACTGTAACTATTATAATAAAAGTAATGTCCGGTATTGGTTTCTTTAATAATAGTTTCGACATCAGAATTTTTAGGACCCAACGCAATAATAGGACGATTCGAAACCATATACTCAAATAGCTTACCTGGAATAATACACTTGGTTTCTTCCGAATCAATTTCAATTAACAATAATAATTGCGATTGCTTCTGATGTTTTACCGCTTTACTGTGCGATACATAACCTATGTTCTTAATACAATTATCTAAACCATATTTATTCATGGTTCGAAGCACATCTACACTAACTGCGCCTATTAAATTCAGTTGAAAATCCTTTGCAAAACCATCGCTCTCAAGTCGTAAATCTCTTAAAACACGCCATAAAACCTCCGGATTACGTTTAGATAATAACGACCCAATATGCGCTAAAGTAAACTTAGAATCCATTGTAAAGTCTTTCAACGGCTCGTAATCGTAACCATTAGTGATTACATGAATGGGGTTTGAAGTAATTGCTTCAAATTCTGTTTTAGTTGTAAAACTCGTAACAATAATGTCATCCGCAAAATTTAAAACCTCATGCTCTAAAGCTTTATGCTTATTTGCAGAAGACCGCGTTAATTTTAATTGCTTATGATATCCAATGGTTGTCCAAGGATCTCTAAAATCAGCCAACCACTTTACTCCTAATTTAGCTTTTAGCTGCAAACCGATTAAGTGCATACTATGTGGCGGCCCTGTAGTGATTACGGTTTCAATATTTTCTTTTGAAATATATTCTGAAAGAAACTTAACCGATGGCTTTACCCACCCTTTTCTGGCATCAGGAATAAAGAAGTTCCCACGAACAAACAACATCAGTTTTTCTATAAAACTTTGCTTTTTTTGTTCAGGAATAATGCCTTTACTAATAGTTTTTGATGCCTTTTTTGAAAAGATACCTGCTAATTTATAAGGTTCTTTAATGGGGTGTTTGATGATGGTTGCACTTTTAGAAACGTCCTCTAATAAACTTTCATCCAAAAGCGGATAATTTGGATTTTCAGGAATATAAACTATCGGATCAACGTTAAATTCCGGTAAGTATTTTACAAACTTTAACCAACGTTGAACTCCGGGGCCTCCCGCAGGTGGCCAGTAATAAGTTATTATGAGCGTTTTTTTAGGCACTAATTTCCTGTTTCTTTTTGAACTCGTAAAATAATCCACCTACTAATAGTAAAGCAAAAATTAGTGAACCTGCCAAGGTTATTGTGCTTCCTGTTTTCACCACATCCGGATCAAATTTAAATTCAATCGTGTGCTTTCCTTTCGGAATTTCCATACCGCGTAATGTGTAATCTACGCGAATATGAGACGCTTCTTCACCATCTATAAATGTTTTCCACCCGTTTCCGTAATAAATTTCAGAAAATACCGCGAAACCATTATGATTGTTATCTGACTGATATTTTAAATAATTAGGCTGCTGCTCAACTAAAGTAATCGATGCTGTTGAATCTACCGTGTAATTTGGAATTTCCTTTTTAAAGGTTTTCCCAAAATCGACGGTGTTTAAAACCGCTTGCTTTTTATTGTCTAATTTATCTAACGCCAGAATTTCGTCATTCGGATTATCGACAGTTTTAAAACTTTCAATAAACCAAGCATTACCATTGGCTTCATCATTTACATAAGGAAACATTTGCCCTTCCTTATCCTGCGCTATAATGTATTTTGTGTTCAACAAGTTCAATACGTTCATATTGTTTTTAGCAACATAAAACTCAAATACATCATTATATCTGCGTAACTCAGCTGCATTATAACCCGTTAAAGAATTGTGAAAATACGAGGGTTTTGAAGGCCCTGACACTAAATCATAAACCCTGAAATGACCATCATCCTTTAAAATTTCTTTATCGATAGCATTGGCGGTAAATGGTTTATCGACTTCTCTGGCCGATACAAAATCGTCGTTATTTACGTAACGTCTATCAACACCTACTAAATCAAATAAAATCAATCCTGCAAAAATGAAAATTACAGCTTGCTGCTTTAACTTTCCTTTTAAAAACATGTAAACCGATCCGGCTGACAGCAACACTAAAATCAAAGTTCTTAGAGTGTCATTGGTAAATAACGTCTTTCTATCTGTTTTTAAAGCCTCGACAAAATCCGGTCCATAATTCTGACGGTAAAAACCATCGTTAACCCCAACAAAATCAAATAACGAAGATTTTAACACTAAGAATAAAACAGCTAATCCTGCTGTGATACCTGCTGTATATTTTAAGGCGTTTAGTTTTTCTTCTTTTGTGTTTTCGTCTTTAAATAATTTCACTAAACCAAATACGGCCAACACAGGAACACATAATTCTAATATGACTTGAATCGATGTTACCGCTCTGAACTTATTGTATAATGGTACATAATCGATAAATAAATCGGTAAGCAACCCAAAATTCTTTCCGTAGGATAATAGTAAGGAAAATATGGTCCCTCCAATAAGCCACCATTTTAAACGGCCTTTTACTAAAAATAAAGCCAGTACGAATAAAAACAAAACGACAGCTCCAATATAGGCTGGTGCTTCAACTATAGGTTGTTCGCCCCAATACATTGGTGCTCTTTTAGCTTCTTGTGCTGCTTGTGTCGTAGTGGCACCTAACTTTCTAAATGCATCATACGTTGCCGAATCTTTACCTACATCCTCTCCATTTCCTCCTCCCATAAATCGAGGAATGTATAAATTAAATGTTTCAGCAATTCCGTAGCTAAACTGGGTTATATAATCTTTATCTAAACCTGTAGTTGCTACTTTTGGAGAACCATCAGGATTGATTGTTAATTCGCTTTTTCCGCGTTTACTTTCCTTAACGTATTCCTGAGTAGCTAAAATATTGGTAGCATTCAATGCTATTGATAATACAACGGCTCCAACTAAAACAGCAATTGCTTTAAAGTACTCCGGTAAAGCTTTATTTTTATAAGCGTCAACTAAATAGGCTACTCCTAAAATAACAACTAAAAACATCAGGTAATACGTCATTTGAAAATGGTTTGCTACCAATTCCAGTCCCATCGCTACTGTAGTTAGCAAAAACCCTGAAATGTATTTCCGTTGGAAGGTTAAAACAATCCCACTCAACACCAAAGGCATGTACGCTATCGCGTGAGCTTTACTGTTGTGTCCAACCCCGAGAATGATAATTAAATAGGTTGAAAACCCAAAGGCTAAAGCCCCTAAAGCGGCTAACTTAAAATCGACTTTTAACACCAAAAGGAAAATGTAAAAACCTAGAAAATATAAAAATAAATAATCGGCCGGACGAGGTATAAAACGTAAGGCTAAATCTAATTGTTTAATATAATTATGAGGATATTTAGCTCCTAACTGATAGGTTGGCATCCCGCCAAAAGCACTGTCGGTCCAATAGGTTTCTTCTCCTGTTGCTTCTCTAAAATCATTTTGTTGCTTACTCATGCCAATATATTGCATGATATCGCTTTGAAAAATTTTCTTTCCTTTTAAAACCGGGTTAAAATATGCCAACGCAATAACAACAAAACCTGTAATAACTAATAAATGTGGAAGTACTTTTTTAAATGAAAATTGCATGAAAATGGTTTAAATCAATGAATGCGAAAATTAGTCAATTTCTTCGTAATCCACATATTCACCAACCTCTTTATTTGAAGTTTTTGTATTGGGCATTTTATCAATCGTTACTTCTCCTTCTTTTTTTGGTGATTCCTGACGACGTTGTTGCTGAAACTGACCAAATTGCCCGCCAAAACGTTCTTCTGCTTTTTTCGAAACATATTTTATAAGGAACGGCGTTAATAGTCTTGAAACAATTTTTATCCCGTAATACACAAGGATAATTATCAAAATCATTCTTATCAATCCGTTAACTGATGCTTGCTGTATCATAAAAATATTTTTAACAAAAATACAATTCTATGCGCTTAAAAACCGTTCAAAAATGATAAAAAATCTATAAAATCTCTATATTTGGGATGCCTAAAGCGGTATTAATACAGCATTCGTTTTATCGTTTTGATACTGCGAAAATTAAACACAATATTATGAAGCTAATCAAATCTACACTGTTTATTTCACTTAGTTTAATCGCCGCAAAAGGCTTTGCTCAATACACCGACGTGATTAATTCCAACCGACCTGGAGCCTCAAGAAGCGCCTTTTCTGTCGGTACAAATGTCGTGCAATTTGAAGCAGGCCCTTATTTTATAAATGAAAAAAGAACGCCTGCTCCAAGTTATGAAGTTAAGGGATATGGTGTCGATTTTGCTGCTCGCTATGGCTTATTATGGGAACAATTGGAATTGAATGTAGAAGGCACCTTTCAAAGTGATACTAAAACCTATACATCTACCATAAATTCAGAAGATAAACGTGCAAACTTTAAATATTTAACATTAGGGGCGAAATATTTGGTTTACGATCCTTATAAAAATTCTGAAGACGACAAGCCAAACCTATACAGCTGGAAAGCCAACCACAAATTTAAATGGAAATCTTTAATTCCTGCGGTTTCGGTATATGCTGGAGTAAATTATGACACCGACAAAAACCCGTATACCGATGTCGGCATCGAAGGTTTTAGCCCTAAGGTAATGATTGCTACCCAGAATAATTTTGCTGGTGGCTGGGTATTTATTATGAACTTTATTAAAGATCGCATTGGTACCGACCAGTCCGACTTTCAATATATTTTAACCTTAACGCACTCGTTTAGTCCAAAATGGGTTATTTTTGCTGAGACACAAGGTATACAAAGCGATTTTTATGCAGACAACCTGTTTCGATTTGGTGGTGCTTATTTACTAAGTAAAAACTTTCAGTTAGACACCGCCTTAACGTTAAACACAAAAGATACGCCTTCGGTTTTTGGTGCTAACTTTGGAATGTCGTACCGACTAGATTTTCATCAGGATCCTTACAAGGAAATCGACAACGGAACATCGGCTAAAGATGAAGGCAAACGCCGATCGCGCAAAAGCAAAAATAAGAATAGCAGTACCGACTTGATTAATTCAAAACAAAAACGTGAAGCTGTAGATTTTAACTAATAATACAGCTTCCCAACCACTTTATGATTACATTAAAAGAAGTTAAAACAAAAAAAGATTTAAAAGACTTTGTTAAGTTTCCTTTCAAACTCTACAAAGATTCTAAATATTGGGTTCCACCGATTATCAGTGAAGAAGTAAAAACCTTCGATGTAAATGAAAACCCTGTTTTTCATGATGCCGAAGCAACTTTATTCCTTGCTTATAAGAACAATGAGATTGTTGGTCGTGTTTCAGCAATGATTAACTGGCTTGAAGTTAATGGTCAAAACGTAAAAAAAATGCGCTTTGGCTGGTTCGATTTTATTGATGATTTAGAAGTATCTAAAACCTTACTTAAAAAAGTTGAAGAGATCGGGCGTTCGCATGGTTTAGCCTATGCCGAAGGTCCGGTTGGTTTTTCTAACCTCGATAAAGTTGGGGTTATGTGCGAAGGCTTTGAAACCAGAGCCACTATGGTTACCTGGTACAATCATCCGTATTATATAAAACACTACGAGGCATTAGGGTATAGTATTGAAAAATCGTATTCTGAAAGTAGTTTCTCCTTTAGTAACGTAGACCCTAAGGTATTCTTAAAACTTAACGATATTGTTACGCGACGCTACCAGCTAAAGGCATTGAATTTCACCAAAACTTCTGAAGTGATGCCATATGTGGATAAAATGTTTGATTTATTCAATGAAACATATGCCAAACTATCATCCTTTGTTGCTGTTACCGATATTCAAAAAGAATATTTTAAAAAGAAATTTATCGGATTTGTTAATCCTGAATACATCAAATTTATAGTAGACAAAGATGGGAATTTAGTTGCTTTTGCCGTTGTTTTACCCTCTTTTGCTGAAGCTTTACAAAAGGCTAAAGGCAAATTATTTCCGTTTGGATTTGCTCATATATTGCGTGCAAAAAAGAATAGCAAAAGTGCCATTTTCTACTTAATTGGTGTACATCCTGATTATCAAAACAAAGGTGTTCACGCACTTATTTTTAATGAATTCTACGATACTTTTAAAGAAAAAGGTGTTGAAACCTGCGTAAGAACACCGGAATTAGACGACAATATAGCCATCAAACAAATATGGAAACATTTCGACTCGACGGTTTACGCCAAACGAAGAACCTACAGAAAAAATTTATAACCATAAAAAAAGAGCCTCTAATTTAGAGGCTCTTTTTTTATTATTTACACGGATAAATTACTCACCCATTGCTGCCATTACAGCAGCAGATAAACGCTTGTACGTTCCGTTTTCTAATCGTTCTCTAATACCATCAAAGGCATCCAACGTAATTCTAACATCTTCTAATGTATGAGTTGCGGTAGGAATTAATCTTAATAAAATTAATCCTTTAGGAATTACAGGATACACAACGATAGAACAGAAAATACCATAATTTTCACGTAAATCCTTAACTAAAGCCATCGCTTCAGGAATGCTTCCTTTTAAATAAACTGGCGTTACACAACTTTGTGTTGTTCCAATATCGAAGCCTCTTTCCTTCAAACCAGATTGTAATGCATTAACGTTTTCCCAAAGTTTATCTTTTAACTCAGGCATAGTTTTAAGCATTTCCAAACGTTTTCTTGCCCCTACAACTAATTGCATTTGTAAAGACTTCGCGAACATTTGAGAACGTAAGTTATATTTTAAATAATCAATGATCTCTTGATCTGCTGCGATAAATGCACCAGTACCAGCCATAGATTTAGCAAATGTAGCGAAGTACACATCGATGTCATCTTGAACACCTTGCTCCTCACCTGCTCCAGCACCTGTTTTACCTAAAGTACCAAAACCGTGAGCATCATCAACTAAGAATCTGAAATTATATTTCTTTTTAAGTGCAGCAATTTCTTTTAATTTTCCTTGCTCACCACGCATACCAAACACTCCTTCTGAAATCACTAAAATTCCACCACCAGTTTGTTCTGCCATTTTAGTAGCACGCTCTAAGTTTTTCTCTAAACTTTCAACATCATTATGTTTGTAAGTAAATCGCTTCCCCATATGTAAACGAACACCATCAATAATACAGGCGTGAGCGTCAACATCGTAAACAATGATATCGTCTTTAGAAACCAATGCATCAATTGTAGACACCATACCTTGGTAACCAAAGTTTAATAAATAAGCAGCTTCTTTATTTACAAATTCAGCTAACTCCTTTTGAAGTAACTCATGAAGATCTGTGTGACCAGACATCATTCTTGCTCCCATTGGATAAGCCGAACCATAAGCAGCTCCTGCCTCTGCATCTACTTTACGAATTTCAGGGTGATTTGCTAAACCTAAGTAATCGTTTATACTCCAGGTAATAACATCTTTCCCTTGAAACTTCATTCGGTTAGAAATCTGACCTTCTAATTTTGGAAAAACAAAATAGCCTTCAGCTTGAGATGCCCATTTTCCTAACGGACCTTTGTCTTTATAAATTTTTTCAAATAAATCCTTCATTTATTATAAATCTTATTGCTATTAAAATTAAGCCTTAACTATTAACTTGAAGTGGCTTTTACTAGGATACATGGGGCCTGCCCCTTGTTTTAGCCTGTTAAAAGAAAGCTTTATAGTTCTTAGTTAGCTGCTGCAAAATTAAATATTTAAATTCTTTGTACATAATTTTTAGGGTTCAATTATTTACAAAAAAAATAAAGAGATGATTTATTGTTTTTTAAACAATTATCATCCCTCTATATATATTGCTTTAGCACTTATTTTACGTACTGTATATTTTCAGTGGTAAGCTCGTTTTGTGAATAGAAGAAGCCTTGATCCTGCATCCATTTATCACTATATACTTTACTCATATAACGCGATCCATGATCTGGAAAAATAACAACAACTTGGTCACCATCTTTAAATTCTCCGATTTCATCAAGTTGTTTTATGGCTTGCATCGCTGCTCCAGAAGTATACCCAGCAAACAAACCTTCGGTTCTTGCTAATTCTCTTGCAGTATGCGCACTTTCTTCATCGGTTACTTTCACAAAAGAGTCTATAACATCGAAATCTGTTGCTCCCGGAATCAGGTTTTTACCTAAACCTTCAATTCGATACGGATAAATTTCATTCTTATCAAACTCTCTTGTCTCGTGGTATTTTTTAATTACAGAACCAAAAGCATCAACCCCTATAACTTTAATATTAGGGTTTTGCTCTTTTAAGTATCTTGCCGTTCCCGAAATTGTTCCCCCAGTACCGCTACAAGCGACTAAATGCGTGATTTTACCTTCGGTTTGATTCCATATTTCTGGTCCGGTAGAATCGTAATGAGCATCAATATTTAATTCATTAAAGTACTGATTAATATAAATCGAACCAGGCGTTTCTTCATGAATACGCTTGGCTACTTCATAATACGACCTTGGGTCATCGGCGGGAACATGAGCAGGACAAACATATACTTTTGCTCCCATGGTTTTTAGCATGTCTATTTTATCTGGTGAAGATTTAGAACTTACAGCTAAAATACACTCATAGCCTTTAATGATACTTACCATGGCTATACTGAAACCAGTATTTCCTGATGTTGTTTCAATAATGGTATCGCCTGGTTTTAAAATACCTTTCTTTTCTGCTTGCTCAATAATGTAAAGTGCTGTTCTGTCTTTAGAAGAGTGTCCAGGATTAAAAGATTCTACTTTAGCGTAGAAATTTCCTTTAAAATTTGAGACCATTCTATTAAGCTTGATTAGCGGCGTATTTCCCACTAAATCTAATACATTATCGAAAACCTGTTTTTTGTTTTTCATAAATGCTTTTTATAAGCTACGGTAATATTACTGAAAATATTTGCAACCTAAAACCTGACAAAAATAAGTTTTTTTTTTTTACTGACCATAACTTGCTTCTAAATCTAATAAAAACGCGTATTCTAACGCAACTTCCTTTAAACTTTCAAAGCGTCCTGAGGCTCCACCGTGCCCCGAATCCATATCGGTTTGTAACAACAATTTATTAGAATCGGTTTTAAGTTCTCGTAACTTCGCCACCCATTTTGCCGGTTCCCAGTATTGCACCTGAGAATCATGAAGTCCGGTAGTTACTAAAGTATTTGGGTAGGCTTTAGCCTCAACATTATCGTATGGTGAATACGATTTCATATAATGGTAATACTCCTCTTCATTCGGATTCCCCCATTCATCATATTCTCCAGTGGTTAACGGAATAGAATCATCCAGCATGGTTGTAACCACATCAACAAAAGGCACTGCTGCGATAATGCCGAAATACAATTCCGGATTCATATTCATTACCGCCCCCATTAATAAGCCTCCAGCTGAACCACCGTAGGCATATAAATGATTGGCTGATGTGTAGTTTTGTTCAATCAAAAATTTAGAACAATCTATAAAATCGTAAAAGGTATTTAACTTAGTTAACAGTTTACCGTTTTCATACCAGTCGCGTCCTAAATATTCTCCGCCTCGAATATGTGCAATGGCATAAATAAATCCGCGATCTAATAAACTTAAACGTATTGATGAAAATGAAGGATCGATGGTGTGACCGTAAGAACCGTAAGCATATTGCAATAACGGACTTGTACCATCCAATTTTGTACCTTTTTTATACACCAACGAAATCGGCACTTTTACACCATCACGCGCCGTTGCCCAGATACGTTTAGATTCATAATTATCCTTATTAAACTTACCACCTAAAACTTCCTGTTCCTTTTTAATGTCTTTCGTTTTAGTTTTGAAATTATAATCAATCACCGAACTTGGCGAGGTTAATGAATTATAACCATAACGCAACACATCACTATCGAAATCCGGATTGTTACCTATATATGTAGTGTAGGTTTCGCTTTCAAATGGTAAATTATAATCCTCTTTTCCATCCCAACTGATTATTCTCAGATTATTCAGTCCGTTTTCACGTTCGTTAACGACTAAATAATCTTTAAAAATTTCAATATCTTCTAAAAGCACATCTTCACGATGTGGAATCACTTCTTCCCAGTTTTCAATGCTAGTAGTGTCTTCATGGGCTTTTAAAAGTTTAAAATTGGTTGCGCCATCATTATTGGCTATGATGTAAAAATGATCATTATAATGTGCAATACTGTATTCTAAATCACGCTGACGCTCCTGAAACACTCTAAATTCACCATCGGGTGTATCGGCATTTAAAATACGATATTCGGTAGTTAGCGTACTTGACGAACCTATAACAATAAATTTCTTAGACTTGGTTTTGTATACAAACGTATTAAAAGTATCATCGGCTTCGAAAAACACTTCAACATCATCTTTAGCATCTGTACCAAATTTATGTTTCATAATCTTACTAGAACGGAGGGTTACTTCGTCTTTCACACAATAAAACAAGGTCTTGTTATCATTTGCCCAAGTGCTACTGCTTGTAGTATTGGTTATTTTATCAGGATAAATTTCACCCGTTACTAAATTTTTAATCTGAATAGTGTACTGACGTCTTCCAACGGTATCTAATGAAAAACTCGCCATGGTATTATCAGGACTTATAGAAATACTTCCCAAATTGAAAAATGAATGCCCTTCCGCCATAGCGTTACAATCGAACAAAATTTCCTCAGTCGCCTCTAAGGTTTCCTTTTTTCTTGCGTAAACCGGATAGTCTTTTCCCTTTTCGTATCGTGTAATATACCAATAACCGTTTAGTTTATAAGGCACCGTTTCATCATCTTCTTTAATGCGGCCTTTCATTTCTTCGAACAACTCCTTTTGCAATCCTTCGGTATGCTCCATAACTGCTTTGGTGTAAGCGTTCTCTGCATTTAGATACTCTAATACTTCAGGATTTTCCCTTTCGTTTAACCAATAATATTTATCCATTCTTATATCGCCATGCATTGTAAGCTCCTTTGGTTTTACGGTTGCCTTAGGTGGCGTTGCTAAAACTTTGTCTTCTGTCATTATCGCTTCTTTTTTACACGAGTTCGCAAAAATAATGCTAATGATTAACATAATGTTGATGTTTTTCATTTTTCAAGAAATTTAATTCCAATTTTAACTTGAATATCTAAATTTGTAATAAAAAATTATACACTATGTTTGGAGATATGATGAATATGATGGGTAAACTTAAAGAAACCCAACAAAAAGTTGAAGATACTAAAAAACGCTTAGACACCGTTCTTATTGATGAGTCTAGCAATGATAAAAAACTAAAAATCACGCTAACAGCAAACAGAACGATTAAAACCATTGAAATAGATGACGAGTTATTAGAAGACAAAGAACAACTTGAAGACTATTTAATTTTAACCTTAAATAAAGCTATTGAAAAAGCCACAAAGGTTAACGAGGCGGAATTAGCTGCAGTTGCAAAAGAGGGCATGCCTAGCATTCCAGGCATGGACTTTTTTAAATAATACTTTTAAAAAGTTTGGAGACACTCCAAAACTTTTTCGTGCATAAGTTGGGTATAATCGAGGTGAGTTACCATACGTAGCTTACCTCCCCCCATGCCTATTATATGGATGTTATTATCTTCTATTTTATTTAAGAACGCTTTCTCGTTAACATCTTTGTGCAACTCAAAAATCACAATATTTGTTTCAATAGGTTCGACCGATTTTACCTGAGACAATTTAGAAAGCACCTCACCCAACTCCTTAGCTTTCTTATGATCTTCTTCTAAACGATTAATATTATGATCTAAAGCATACAATCCGGCAGCAGCCAAATACCCCACCTGTCGCATATTACCTCCAAAAATTTTACGAATACGCAAAGCATCCTTCATGATGTCTGCATCGCCAACCAAAACAGATCCAACCGGACACCCCAAACCTTTACTTAAACACACCGAAATGGTGTCAAATAACACACCATACTGTTTAGCAGTTTCATTTTTAACGACCAAGGCATGCCATAAACGTGCTCCATCTAAATGAAAGCCCAAATTATGTTCATCGCAAACCTGCTTAATTTTAACCAGTTCATTGTAATCCCAACATGCACCACCGCCTTTATTCGTTGTATTTTCAACTTCTACTAAACTTGTTTTGGCATAATAATAAGCATCTGGATTTATAGCTTCGATCACCTGATTGGCTGTAAACATACCGCGATGCCCATCCAATAATCTGCACGACACACCACTATTGAAAGACGCTCCTCCCGATTCATAATTATAAATATGAGCATACTTATCGCAAATCACCTGTTCTCCTGGCTGGGTATGTAATTTTATAGCTGTTTGATTCGCCATTGTACCACTCGGAAAAAACAATGCCGATTCTTTACCGAATAATTCTGCTATTCGTTTTTCAAGGGTATTCATCGTTTCATCTTCCCGAAACACATCATCTCCCACCTGTGCCTTCATCATAACTTCAAGCATCTCTTTAGTTGGTTTAGTAACGGTATCGCTTCGTAAATCTATTTTCATTTTACGCCTTTAAAATTGAATTGAGAAAGTAAATCTATAAAATAATGACAACAATACTTTTCTGCTCTTCCTTTAAATTTTATTTTTGTTGAAAATAAAGGCCAATAGTTGGCTTTTACAAAACAATAACAATATAGAATACATGATAACTTCCGATCAAATTAAAGATCTTAATACCCGCCTTGACAAACTAAGGCACTATCTTTGACTTAGATAAAAAACGTATTGAAATACAAAACGAAGAAGAAAAAACCTTCGACCCTAATTTCTGGAACGACCCCAAAGCTGCTGAGACTATTATGAAATCACTTCGAGTGAAGAAAAAATGGGTTGAAGACTATAATACCATCAAAACACTTCTTGAAGATTTAGAGGTACTTTATGAATTTTATAAAGAAGGTGAATCTACCGAAGAAGATGTACAAAATCAATATAACAAGGCAGCTACCCTTCTAGAAGATACTGAGTTTAAAAACATGCTTTCCGATGAAGGAGACAGCCTAAGTGCCGTACTTCAAATTACAGCTGGTGCCGGTGGAACCGAAAGTTGCGATTGGGCAAGCATGCTCATGCGTATGTACTTAATGTATGCTGAAAAGAGCGGATTTAAAGTCAAAGAATTAAACTTTCAAGAAGGTGATGTTGCCGGCATAAAAACCGTGACTTTAGAAATTGAAGGCGACTTTGCTTTTGGATGGCTTAAAGGTGAAAACGGCGTACACCGTTTGGTGCGTATTTCGCCGTTTGACAGTAATGCCAAACGCCATACCAGTTTTGCTTCGGTTTACGTGTATCCTTTAGTTGACGATACTATTGAAATTGAAATCAATCCAGCGGACATTGAAATTACAACCGCAAGATCAAGTGGTGCCGGTGGACAAAATGTTAATAAAGTAGAAACCAAAGTCCAATTAACGCACAAGCCTACAGGTATTCAGATTTCATGTTCAGAAACCCGCTCGCAGCACGATAACAGAGCAAGAGCTTTACAAATGCTTAAATCGCAGCTTTATGAAATCGAGCTACAAAAGCAAATGGCACAACGTGAAGACATAGAAGCTGGTAAAATGAAAATTGAATGGGGAAGCCAGATTCGTAATTACGTGATGCAACCTTACAAACTGGTTAAAGATGTTCGCACCGGAAACGAAACTAGCAATGTTGATGCGGTTATGGATGGAAATATCGGTCCGTTTTTAAAAGCATATCTCATGATGATGGGGCAAAAAGTTGAAGACGATAATACCTTATGATAAACACGATAATTTTCGATTTAGGCGGCGTACTTATCGACTGGAATCCGGAGTATGTTTTTTTGGATGCCTTTAACGGCGATAAGGAAAAAACAGCTTGGTTTTTACAAAACATTTGCACTAGCGACTGGAATGAAAATCAGGATGCAGGTTATCCGTTAGCTCAGGCCACAGAAGATTTAGTGAATAAATTTCCGGAATACGAATCTTATATCCGCTTGTTTTATGGCGATTGGGAAAAAATGTTAGGAGGCGCAATTGATGGAACTGTGTTTATTTTGGATAAATTGGTAAAATCTAAAAACTACAAAGTGGTCGCTTTAACCAATTGGAGTAACGAAACCTTCCCTATTGCACAAAAACGATTCGAATTTTTACAGTGGTTTGAAGGCATTGTAGTTTCAGGAGACGAAAAAACAAGAAAACCGTTTAAAGATATTTACGACATCACACTGAAACGTTTTAATATCTCTCCTGAAAACACTTTGTTTATTGATGATAACCTTCGGAATATAGAAGCCGCCAAAGCTTTAAATATTAACGGCATTCACTTTAAAAATCCGGAACAATTAATTGAAGATTTAAAAATCTATAATATTCATATCTCATGATTAAAATATTTCACAACAGCCGATGCAGTAAATCGCGTTTAGGCGTTCAATTTTTAGAGAACGCTGGTAAAGAATTCGAGGTTGTAAAATACCTTGAAGATGTTCCAACCGAAACGGAATTAACTGAAATCATCAAGCTTTTAGACATTTCTCCAATAGAATTGGTAAGAACCAACGAAGCCATCTGGAAGTCCGATTACAAAGGAAAAAACCTTAGCGATGAACAAATCATTAAAGCCATGGTTGAAAACCCGAAACTTATAGAACGTCCAATCATAATAAACGGAGATAAAGCTGTTATAGGTAGACCAACCGAAAAAATTACTGAAATTTTTTAAATTCATCATTCATATTAAGGAAGGTTTTTATTTATATTTAACGACATAAAAGACCTTCTTTAGTATGAAAAAAATATTGGCTTATGTCCTTCCCTTAGTAATGCTAACTGCATTACTTTTTTTTACCCTTACTTCATATTCTAAAATTAAAACAGTTCCGGTGAATAAAATTGAAAACACCGAACAATTAAGTGGTCGAGAGTTAGCCAAAAGATACTGCACAATGTGCCATCTTTTTCCTGAGCCAAGTTTATTAGATAAAACCACATGGGCAGAAAAAGTACTTCCTAATATGGGGCTTCGTTTAGGTGTTAAAGACCCTAAAACTGACCCCTATAAAGACTTGGACCCAAAGGAAATTCAAATTATAAAAAGCCTGAATATCTTTCCTAACAATCAAATTATTTTGGATGATGATTGGCAAAAAATTATAAAATACTATAAAACCGAAGCACCTTCAAAACTCCCTGTTGCAAAAAATAATACGCCAGTAGACAATAACCTTATGCCTTTTGAAGCGCAATACATTACAGTTGGTGAAAATAAAATGCCAATGGTAACCATGCTGGAATTCAATAAAAAAACTTCAGAATTGTATATTGGGGATTTCAATAATCTATATGCCGTAAAAAATACAGGAGAACTAACCGGACATTGGAAATTAAACAGTCCGGCAACACATGCTGAATTCCGAGATAACAAATCTCCATTAGTTTTGGGCATTGGTAATTTCGCACCTTCAGATCAGGAAAATGGTATGCTAGCAAGTCTTTATCCTTCACAAGATGATAATGATAATATTTTTATTCAAAACTTAAAACGTCCGGTTTATTTCGTTTCAGGAGATTTGAATAATGACAGAAAAAAAGATGTAGTTGTCTGTAACTTCGGAAATTACACTGGCAAGCTATCTTGGTACGACGGATTCAATTCTAAAAAAGAACATGTATTAAGTTACCTTCCCGGAGCCCGTGTTGCTTACATTAAAGACATGAACAAAGATGGTAAACCAGATGTTATAGCTTTAATGGCTCAGGCTTTTGAGAGAGTTTCTATATTTTACAATCAAGGAAATAATATTTTTGAAGAAGAAAAAGTTGTTGAATTCCCACCCGTTTATGGAGTTAGTTACCTTGAACTTGTCGACATGAATAAAGATGGTTACAACGATCTCATTATTAGTAACGGTGATAACTGGGACCTTTCTCCTATTGAAAAACCATATCACGGATTTAGAATTTACTTAAATGACGGTAAAAACCATTTTAAAGAAAGCTATTTTTACCCATTAAGTGGCTGCAGTAAAGTAATGACCGGAGATTTTGATGGCGATGATGATTTAGATATTGTAGCCATTTCATTTTACTCTCAATTAGACAAACCTAATGAAAGTTTTGTTTACCTTCAAAATGATGGTAAAATGAATTTTACAGCCTCCTATTTACCACAAGCAAAAGATGGAAAATGGTTAACCATGGAAATAGCAGATTTTAACAACGATAAAAAGGATGATGTATTACTTGGTTCCTTTATCTACAACATAGCTGAAATGGGCAAAGCTGCAACCGCCGCCGGACACACCAAGTTTTCTCAAGTACTTTTATTAACTCAGAAAAAATAACAGTCCCTTAGTAACCTCTAGTTAACCGACTAATTAACTTTATTTTAACAAAACCCTACTAAACTTATATGTTTTTTTGAAGTCTAACACTTTAAAAAACAACTATGACCAAATATCTATTGACTGTCTTTACGCTTTTTGGTGTCACACTTTCTACCTTGGCACAACCAAAAGGCACAGATCCTGTTGCCGAAAAAAACATTATTATTACAGGAAGAGTGATCGATAAAGACATGAATATTCCTTTAGAATATGCGACAGTAGCATTCTTTAGTAAAGCAGAAAACAAAATTATTGACGGTTGTATAACCGATACTAATGGTAACTTTAGTATTCCTGTTGCTAAAGGAATTTATGATATTACAATAGAATATATTTCCTACAAGAAAGTTACCCTAAGCAATAAAAACTTAACTAAAAATGAAAATTTAGGTACAATTGCACTAACCGAAGATTTAGCAGCGTTAGATGAAGTTGAAGTGATTGCCGAAAAAACTACTGTAGAAATAAAACTCGACAAAAAAATATACAACATTGGTAAAGACCTTACCACTGCCGGAGGAACGGTTAGCGATGCCTTAAACAACGTGCCATCGGTTTCTGTTGATGTTGAAGGCGCTATTAGTTTAAGAGGAAACGAAAACGTGAAAATTTTAATTAACGGAAAACCTTCGGCTATGGCAGGATTTTCGGACTCTAATATTTTCAGTCAATTACCTGCCTCTGCTATTGAACGTGTTGAAGTTATTACGTCACCTTCTGCACGTTATGATGCCGAAGGAACTGCCGGAATCTTAAATATCATTTTAAGACAAAAAGAAACCTTAGGTTTTAATGGTTCGTTTAACTTAACTATAGGTAATCCAGACAACGTTGGGCTTTCTGCCAACCTAAACTACCGTACGGAAAAATTCAATCTTTTCTCTAATTTAGGATTTAGATACTCAGCACCTCCTAGAATTAGTTTTAACGACAGTAAATATTCTGTAACAACCGAAGGTGGCGTTACAACAATTCCTGAATATGAAAGAATTATAGAAGATCAGGACGTAGACCGTATAAACAGAAATTACAATGCCAACACCGGTATTGAATATTTCTTATCAGACAAAACCTCTTTAACAGCTAGTTTATTCTACAATTTTGGTAAAGATGAAGATTTATCTCTAAACACTAGTGATCGTTATAACGGTGGAAGTATTGTTGAAAGAACATTAAGAAGTGAAAAACAAAGTGAAGACGATAACAAATATCAATTTGCATTAAATTATATCACTAAATTTAATGATGATGGTCACGAATTAACAGCCGATTTTCAATATGAAAATGGATCTGAAGATCAATCAACCTACATTAATGAAAATTACGTCTTTACAGACAAAACCAATCCGGATACCTTTCAAAATGAAAATGTATTTTCTGTAGAAGACGAGAAAGAATATCTTTTACAAGCTGATTATGTTTTACCTATAAATGACAAATCCCGCTTTGAAGCTGGTTACCGTGGTAATTTCAGAAATAAATTAACCGATTATATTTTAGAACAAGAAGACATTAGTGATGGCAGTTACTTTGTTAATGATACTTTAACAAACATATTCGACTACACCCAAAATGTAAATGCACTATACACGCAATACGGAACTAAATTTGGAGAGTTCTCTTTTCTATTAGGGTTACGACTAGAAAATACACAACTTAAAGGAAATATAGATTCTCGATTAACCGAAGAAGAACTACAAACTGCTTTCGGCTACCCTATAGACACATCATTTGACAACAACTATCTGGGCCTGTTCCCTACAGTAAATTTAATATATAACTTGGCTGGGGAGAGTGAAGATTCTGAAGAAAATATATCTTTTGGTTATAACAGACGTATTAACAGACCTAACAGTTGGTTTATCAACCCGTTCCCTTCACGTTCTAGCCGAACAACGGTTTTTCAGGGTAACCCTAACTTAGAGCCGGCTTTTGCCAGTGCTTTTGATATAGGTTACTTAAAACGTTGGGATAAATTAACTCTAACCTCATCTATATATTACCAGTACGAAACCGATTCTTTTGAATTTATTCAGGAAAACACGGGCTACTACACTTCCGATGGTATCCAGATTACACGAAGAATACCCATTAATCTATCCAATAATACCAGAACAGGTGGAGAAGTTGGTATCATGTATAATCCTGAAAAGTGGTTACGAATCAATTCTAGCTTTAACTTCTTCCAGTTTGAAAAAGAAGGTGAATTCAATGGAATAGATTACGGTACAAAAAACACAAGTTGGTTTGCTCGTTTCAGTAGTAAAGTAACTTTACCAGCCAGTATCGATTGGCAAACCAACATGAACTATAGAGGGCCAAGTGCCACAGCACAAGGTGAAACAGAAGGAATATTCTCAATAGACTTAGCGTTCAGTAAAGATATCTTTAATAACAATGCGACCATTTCATTAAACGCACAAGATTTACTAAACTCCAGAAAACGACGCTCTACAAGATTTACTGAAGGTATTGAAACTTATAGTGAATTTCAATGGAGACAACGTCAGGTAAACCTATCATTAATTTACAGATTCAACCAACAGAAAAAACAACGCGAGCGTCCAACTAATGGTGGTATGGATGATGACGATATGGGTGGTGGTTTCTAAAGAACCACTACTCCAACAAAAAAGGGAAGCTAAAATTAGCTTCCCTTTTTTGTTAATATATTTTCAAAAAAAATGTTAGGCGTTTTGACGCTTAGCTTTTTTCTCTTCTCTAATTTCTTTCATTCTTTCAATTAAAGCGCCTCCAATCCAGTAAGGAATTACGAACGTTAATAAGAAAATCATTAACCAAAACCCTATGGTTAAGATGGTTAAAAAAGCTAAAAATCCTAAATATTGGTCAAAATCGAACATAATTGTTAAGTGTCTTTAAAAAATATGAAGCAAAGATAATATAAAGCTTTTTGTAATACAATATGAAACTAAAATTTATTAACAGAGTTTTTAAGAACAGTAAATCTACTTCATTTGAATTGTTTACTTATTTTCAGATAAATCTTTTACTATTTGAAGCGCTTTAGGAAAAGTTTCATAAAAATATGATTCATATTCTTTTACTGTATCTAATCCAACTTCAAGCGTAGTTACACCATTTGTTTCGGTTAAGGTATAGTCCTCCTTCGCACCTAACCAATCTTTCGTTTTTTCATTTGGAGGTAACTCAACACCTTGTTCAAGCATTCCTAAATGTTCAATTCCCATAAACTCATTGGTTATCCGTTTGTAAATTCGGCTACGCATGCCACTTCCCTTTCCATCTGTAAACAGCGCCGTACTACCTTCTACCCAATCTGTTTCTACCTGCGAATCTTCACTAAAAATTTTAGTCCATTGCGGGTAGGTTACTTTACCCCAAAGCACATTCCAAACCATTTCGGACTTGGCATTAATACCCACTTTAAAACTCAGTCTGTGTAACATGATTAAATTCTTTTAAAATGATATTATAAATTTACCAGTTAATGTAAACAAAAAAGCACCGCCTTTTAATTTTAATGACGATGCTTTACAATTTAAGTGTTAATCTAAATTGGGTTGTGGAGTCATCCTTAAATAAGGTTTAACTTCTTTATGCCCTTTCGGGAATAAACTCGGAATTTCTTCATTGGTAATAGCCGGCGAAATCACCACGTCTTCTCCATTTTTCCAATTGGCTGGTGTTGCTACTTTATGATAAGCGGTTAATTGTAAGCTATCAATAACTCGTAACAATTCTTCAAAATTTCGACCTGTTGAAGCCGGATATGTAATGATTAATTTCACTTTTTTATCATCACCTATAACAAATACTGAACGCACAGTAAATTTTTCGCTGGCATTCGGGTGAATCATATCGTATAATTCAGATACTTTTCGATCTTCATCTGCAATGATTGGGAAATTTACGGTGGTATTTTGTGTTTCATTAATATCACTTACCCAACCTTTATGCGACTCTAAACCATCTACGCTAAGCGCAACTACTTTTACATTACGCTTTTCAAACTCATCTTTATATTTGGCTACTGTCCCTAATTCGGTGGTACATACCGGAGTGTAATCTGCCGGGTGCGAAAATAAAATCCCCCAGCTATCGCCTAACCATTCATGAAAATTGATATCGCCTTCGGTTGATTTAGCTGTAAAATTAGGTGCTACATCGCCCAGTCTAATTGCTGCCATAATACTTTATTTTTAAAAATTTAATTCCTACTAAATTAATCAATTTAATAGAATTAATAAGAAGAAATTAACTTTTAATTTTTAAGTTGAAAAAAATTAATAAAACTACATCTTATCGTGCTTTTAAACTTCCTAAAAAACTTAACTTTGTTACTTTAATTAAATCATTATTACGATGAGTTTTAGAATAGAAAAAGATACTATGGGCGAGGTAAAAGTGCCTGCCGATAAACTTTGGGGCGCACAAACCGAGCGTTCAAGAAACAATTTTAAAATAGGGCCTTCGGCATCTATGCCATTAGAAATTGTTTACGGATTTGCTTACCTTAAAAAAGCTGCGGCTTTTACAAACTGCGAATTAGGGGTTTTACCTATTGAAAAGCGTGATTTAATCGCGGCTGTTTGTGATGAAATTTTAGAAGGAAAACATGACGATCAGTTTCCTTTAGTTATCTGGCAAACAGGTTCAGGAACCCAAAGTAATATGAATGTTAACGAAGTTATCGCTAATCGTGCTCAGCAATTAGCAGGTAAAGTAATTGGGGAAGGCGATAAAGCGATTCAGCCAAACGACGACGTTAACAAATCACAATCATCAAACGATACCTTCCCTACTGGCATGCACATTGCGGCTTACAAAAAAATTGTAGAGGTTACACTACCGGGAGTAAAACAATTACGTGATACCCTTCAAAAGAAATCTGATGCCTTTAAAGCAGTTGTTAAAATTGGTCGTACGCACTTAATGGATGCAACACCTTTAACCCTAGGACAAGAGCTTTCTGGTTATGTGGCGCAATTAAACTACGGTATTAAAGCATTGGAAAACACTCTACCTCACTTAAGCGAATTGGCTTTAGGTGGTACTGCGGTAGGAACTGGATTAAATACACCAAAAGGGTACAGCAAACGTGTTGCTGAATATATTGCTCAGTTTACAAAATTACCTTTCGTTACCGCTCCTAATAAATTTGAGGCACTTGCTGCTCACGATGCTTTAGTTGAAACTCATGGAGCTTTAAAGCAATTAGCGGTGTCTTTAAACAAAATTGCTAACGATATTAGAATGATGGCTTCTGGACCAAGAAGTGGTATTGGAGAAATCATCATCCCAGCTAACGAACCAGGAAGTTCTATCATGCCTGGAAAAGTAAACCCTACACAATGTGAAGCTTTAACTATGGTTTGTGCTCAGGTTATGGGTAACGACGTAGCCGTTTCTGTTGGTGGTTTACAAGGTCACTACGAGCTTAACGTATTTAAACCTGTTATGGCAGCAAACGTTTTACAATCAGCGCAATTAATTGGTGATGCTTGTGTAAGCTTTGATGAAAACTGTGCAGTAGGCATCGAACCTAACCACGATGTGATTACCAAATTATTAAACAACTCGTTAATGCTTGTTACAGCATTAAATACTAAGATTGGGTATTACAAAGCAGCAGAAATTGCCAATACGGCTCATAAAAACGGTACAACTTTAAAAGAAGAAGCCGTTAATTTAGGGTATGTAACAGCTGAAGATTACGACGCTTGGGTGAAACCAGAAGACATGGTTGGAGGCTTAAAATAATTAAACAACCTTTATTGATACCAAAGAAAAAACAGGTCATTAAAATGACCTGTTTTTTTTGTTGGTTAGTTAGCTATTAATCTTTCTTTTGTTAGTTAATTAGGTATACTTAAGAAAGGAATTCCTGCCAAATATATTACTTAACAGCTTTCAATCAATTAACAAATGTTAATTGATTTCACTTTTTTTTCTAATACGACTTAACTGAACTGGAGTAATTCCCAAATAAGATGCGATGTGATACTGAGGTATAATCTTATCGACATCAGGAATTTGCTTCTTTAATTCCACATATCTATCTTTTGCTTCAAGGGATATTAAGTCAACCAGACGTTTTTCATATAAAACATAAAACGATTGGAGAATTTTGTTGTACAGTTTACTAACCGATAAATTAGTTTCGGCTAATTCCATAACCTTTTTAAAATCGACTTCATGAATTTCACAATCGGTAAGCGTCTCAAAAACAAATTGTGAAGGTTGATTTTTCATTAAGGCAGTTAAGGATCCAAAAAAACTGTTAGACAAGTAAAAGCTCTTATTAAACTCTTTACCCGACTCGGTACAAATATAACACCTAACAACGCCCGAAAGCAGTAAATATACCTTGTTAGGAACTTCATTTATTTTAACAAGTTGCGTACCCTGTTTTAGTGTTTTTAATTCTGACACCTTTAAAAGTTCTTCAAATGTTTCATTAGAAATACTTGAAAAAGTATTTAAAATTTCTTCTTCTAATTGCATTCTATTAATAAAATTTAAAGCATTAGTACATGCTTATTATTGTTAGTTAGTAATAACAGATGCATTATTTAACAAAAGGAATGAGTTGCTATTAATCTCCTAAGTTTTACTGATGCAGCGTAATACACCAAATGTAAAAGTTATACACTGATATCACAAAATTTCAATTAAAATTCGAGCAAGAGCCAAATAATTTCCTTTAAACGACAGTTTATTGTATGAAAAAACCCCAAGCTTGCACTTGAGGTTTTATTATTTGGGGTATATCGGTTTACTTCAGCGTAAATTCTGATGTAGATACTAAATCTTTTTCATTAAAAACATTCACAATGTAGCGACCTTTATCGAAATCTTCATCACCTCTTGGCGCTATAAATTCACATACATTTAAGTTTGCATTTTCGTAGTTAAACTTACTTATTACACTGTAGTTTAAGGTCACCTCATCAAACTGTACTTGCTCGTTTAAACCAATAATATTGTTTTTAGGATCGATAACCTGAATGTATAATTCCTGATCTCCGGCTTGTACCAATCTGTTTTTAGCTACAATAAAACACACTCTAATTTTATCACTACGCCCTGCTCGCTCTGTTGGAATAACTTTACCTGATGTTCTTACAATAACTCCAGAAGCTTTTAAATCTACTGCAGAAAGCACTGCTGCATTAGAAACTACTTCAGCTAAAGCTGTATTTTGTATTAATAACGAATCGTTAAACATGGTGCGCTCTTCTAAACGAACACGTGTACTGTCTAAAGACGTTGCTAAGTAAGCATTCTGTACTTTTAACGAATCGTTTTGAGCTAACAATACGTCCATTTCCTTTTGTAAAGACACATATTTTTGTTTGTATCGCCATAAGCTTTTCACGTTAGTTTCTGAGATTTTTAATGAATCTATCAACCCTTGAATACGTGCACGAGCTTCAATTAAATTTTGATTGGCAACTTCATTTTCACCTATAGCTTCGTCGTACTGACTAGCCATTAGGCTTAATTCATCCATTACCTTTTGTTTCTCTTCTGTTAAATCTTTCTGAACTTTGTTACTTTCCTGATACAAGTTCATTGAATAGAATGCTGTTCCTAAAAATAGAACCAGAGCAATCCCCAACGCAACCTTCAGACCGATACTGCTTTTGTTGTTTTCCATAATTTCTTGTTTTTAATGATTAAAATGTACGTTGTTTAATATTTTTTACTTTTACAATGCCACAAATAAATAATGATGTAATTTCGTTTCAAAATTTATTTACTCACATGGATAAACTTTCTTTATTCGATAAAAATAGTTTAAATAAACTATTAAACAAACGTTCCGGCGAATCCAAGTTTGGTCAAGACATTAAGCTCTTAACCAGCATTTCCAATATATACGACCAACTTAAAAGTTTGGACGTCAAGTATGTAATAATTGGTTTGCCTGAAGATGTAGGGGTATTTGCTAACCACGGAAAATCCGGCACCTCTAAAACGTGGGAAATCACCTTAAAAACCTTGCTAAATATACAGAGTAACGAGTTTACAACTCCTGAAAAAGTTTTAATTTTAGGGCATTTAGATTTTTCTGAAGAATTAAAAAAATTAGCACTTCTAAATCCAGATAAAAGAAAAAGTTTTATCAAAGCGAGAGACCTTGTAAAAGAAATTGACACGCATGTTTCCTATATAATCCATCAAATTGTTTTGGCTGGTAAAAAACCAATCATCATCGGTGGCGGGCATAATAATGCCTACGGAAATATTAAAGGAACCAGTTTAGCTTTAGGCAAACCTATTAATGCGGTAAATTTTGATGCGCATTCCGATTTTAGAGCTGAAGAAGGTCGACACAGTGGCAACGGCTTCAGTTATGCACATTCTGAAGGTTTTTTGAAAAACTATTACATTTTTGGGTTACAGCAAAACTACACCTCAAGAGCGCTATTTAAAACACTTAAAAAATTAGAAAACATTCAATACACCACGTTTGAAGATATTGAAATCACACACAAAATAAAATTTTCTGCCGCTATGAAGGAGGCTTTCGATTTTGTTTCAAACAATCCTTATGGTATTGAAATTGATTGTGACACTATTGAAAACATACCGAGTAGTGCCATGACGCCAAGTGGTTTTTCGGTGAATAATGCCAGACGCTTTGTGAGCTATTTTGCCGAAAATTCAAATGCAAGTTATTTACACATTTGTGAGGCTGCACCAACCCATAAAACAGAAAATCAAGTAGGTAAACTGATTACCTATTTAATAACTGACTTTATTAATGCACAAAACAACCTTTAGTTGTTTTGTGCATTTAACAGGTTATGAATTATAGCATACTGTAACAGTACAATAGTTCTGGTATCCTGAATCTTTCCGGTATGAAGCATATCAATAGCTTCTGAAAAAGGTAATTCTAATACCTCAATATCTTCATGCTCACTTTCTAGTCCGCCACCTTCATTCACTTTCATATCATCTGTATATTCACCAATAAAAAAATGCATCTTTTCAGTCATAACACCAGGTGAAGAATAGGCTTCATAAACTTTTTTAACGCCTTTTAACCGATACCCTACTTCCTCTTCGGTTTCTCTTATGATGCAAGCCTCTGGGTGGTCTTTATCTAACATACCTGCACAAATCTCCACCAAATAACCATCTTCATTATCGTTCATAAAGGTTGGCATTCTAAACTGTTTGGTCAAAATAACCGTTTGCTTTGCTTTGTTATACAATAAAATACCCGCTCCATCACCTCTATCGTAAACTTCACGCATTTGGGTAACCCATTCACCATTACGCATTAAATATTTAAAGGTTAGCTTATTTAACACATAATAATTATCGGATAACAACTGAGTATTTATATCTTTTACTCGAATGTCTTTCATTTCAATTTGCTTCTAAATCTTATGAAAAGATAATACTTTTTAAAAAATTTCACACCTTTTACTCTAATCTGTTTTCAATGAAAACCCCATATAAATAAAGGCTTTACAATTAAAACACATAATACACTTCTTACAAATAAACACCTAACAATATCATTTTTAATCATTTAATCAACAAAATATCTTATATTTGAGAAGCTATTAAAGCATTCTGTTATGCTACCTACAAAACTATCGGCGTCTAGGCTTTTAATAAGTCAATTAGACATAGTAACTGTACTTGTTATAGTCGTTATATTCTTTTCAATACTCCTTGTTTTGGGTATTAGAAAATCTTATAAACTAAAGAAGGAAAACGAACGACTTGACAAAATAAGTGAAGAAATGGCCCGTAAGGAAGAAAAATACCGAGATTTCACCGAAGGCCACATGTATAACAACAACTAAACTTTAAGAAGAAAAATAAAAAAGCCAGCTTATTCAGCTGGCTTTTTTATTTTCATGATGCATTTTAATTAGCGTACTAATTTTTTGTATTTAATACGTTTTGGAGTTAAATCGCCACCTAAACGTTTCTTCTTATTTTCTTCGTATTCGCTGAAACTTCCTTCAAAGAAATACACTTGAGAATCGCCTTCAAAAGCTAAAATGTGCGTACAAATACGATCTAAAAACCAACGGTCGTGAGAAATCACTACAGCACATCCTGCAAAGTTTTCTAACCCTTCTTCTAGCGCTCGAAGTGTATTCACATCAAGGTCGTTGGTAGGCTCATCCAATAATAGTACGTTACCTTCTTCTTTAAGCGTCATAGCCAGGTGTAAACGGTTTCGTTCTCCACCCGATAACAACTTCACTTTCTTGTTTTGTTCACCACCAGAGAAGTTAAAACGACTTAAATAAGCTCTGGAGTTCACCTCTTTTCCGCCCATTAAAACCAATTCCTGCTCATCACTAAAGTTTTGCCAGATGGTTTTCTCGGGATCAATATTCGAGTGACTTTGGTCAACATAAGCAATCTTAGCCGTATCACCAACTTTAAACTCGCCTTTATCTGGAGTTTCTTCCCCCATTATCATTCTGAAAATGGTCGTTTTACCGGCACCATTCGGCCCGATAACCCCAACAATACCAGCTTGCGGTAAGTTAAAGTTCAGGTCTTCGTAAAGTAATTTATCGTCGTAACCTTTGCTAACACCAACGGCTTCGATAACGTTTGTTCCTAAACGCGGTCCGTTAGGGATGTAAATCTCTAACTTTTCGTCCAGTTGTTTCTGGTCCTGGCTTAATAATTTATCGTAGTTCTTTAAACGCGCTTTTTGTTTTGTCTGACGGCCTTTCGCTCCTTGACGTACCCATTCTAACTCGCGTTCTAATGTTTTCTGACGTTTAGAAGCCGATTTACTTTCCTGCGCTAAACGCTTCGCTTTTTGATCTAACCAAGACGAATAGTTTCCTTTCCAAGGAATACCTTCCCCTCTGTCTAATTCTAAAATCCAGCCTGCTACATTATCTAAAAAGTACCTATCGTGCGTTACAGCGATTACAGTTCCTTTGTATTGTGCCAAGTGCTGCTCTAGCCAGTGCACCGATTCGGCATCTAAATGGTTAGTAGGCTCATCCAGTAATAACACATCCGGTTCCTGTAATAACAAACGACATAACGCTACGCGACGACGCTCTCCTCCTGAAAGCACACTGATTTTCTTATCACCATCAGGCGTACGTAAGGCGTCCATAGCGATTTCTAACTTCGTGTCTAATTCCCAAGCATTAGAGGCATCAATCTGATCCTGAAGTGCCGCCTGACGGTTCATTAGCTTCTCCATCTTATCAGGATCGCTATACACTTCTTCCAAACCAAACATGTCGTTAATTTTATTGTATTCATCAAGAATAGCAACCGTTTCAGCAGCCCCTTCTCTTACAATCTCCATAACGGTTTTGTTCTCATCTAACTGAGGTTCCTGCTCTAAATAGCCTACCGAATAATCCTGTAAAAAGGTTACATCACCTTGATAATTCTTATCTAATCCGGCAATAATTTTAAGCAAAGTGGATTTACCGGAACCGTTTAAACCTAAAATACCGATTTTAGCTCCGTAAAAAAAGCTTAAATAAATGTTTTTTAAAACAGGTGTATTCGCACCTTGAAATGTCTTGGTAACCCCAGACATCGAGAAGATAACTTTCTTGTCGTCACTCATATTATACTCTACCTTTTAAAGCATTAAAAACCCAAGCAACTGCAAAAAATCCAATACCAACGGCTGCAAAGCCCCAACCTGCTACGTCATCGTATCTAAAAGCACCAAGTGCGATTAAACTTAAACCTACAAAAATCATAATCCAAGTTGCCCATGATAACACGGTATTTTTATTCATTGCCATAATTAATTTATTTTAGTCTTAGGGCGCATCCTTGTTTCTCTACAAGGTCAGGTTTTACGCTACATCTTTTAATGTAACCATTAAAAGGATACCACTTCTACCCTTTGCGCAAAATTTAAAGGACAAATATCGCACTTTTACAAGGAATTGGAAAACATATAAATTAATATTATTTCTGTGTTAACATATATCTATTTTATATCTGTTATTCTACATTCATTATCAAAACAATAAATCTATAACTTCATGTCTTATTTCCCTGAAATTATTTTCTTGAGAATACATTAATTTTCCTAGGGAAACATCTAATTAAAAAGAATAGAATACCCTTTATATTCAAGACTTTTTAATTAACATTTCTTTTACCATTGAGAATGCTTTCACAATGGTAATTACAACTACTTTTGCACCTTGGTTTTCACTAGAAATAATTTAAAAATCAAATTTTTCACATGAATAAATCCTTACTGTCATTAGCCATCGGCGGTTTTGGAATCGGACTCACAGAATTCGTCATCATGGGGATTTTACCCGATGTGGCTTCTGCCTTTTCTATCAGTATTCCTCAGGCAGGACATTTTATATCAGCCTATGCTTTAGGTGTTGTTGTGGGTGCTCCACTTCTAACAGGTTTAGGCAGCAAATGGCCTGCAAACAAAGTGCTTTTAGGTTTAATGCTGTGGTTTACGGTATTCAATACCTTATCGGCATTCGCAACAGGATATACCTCTTTCTTAATTCTAAGATTTTTATCAGGATTACCACATGGTGCATTTTTTGGCATTGGAGCTGTCGTTGCAGGAAAGCTTTCTAAACCAGGTAAAGAAGCGCAGGGTATCGCTATCATGTTTAGTGGTTTAACCATTGCCAACCTATTAGGAGTTCCGCTAGGCACCTATTTAGGAAAACACTTTAGCTGGAACATCTCTTTCCTTATGGTAGGTATGGTTGGTGTATTAGCCGTTACCGGAGTAAAACTTTGGATGCCCGTATTAAAACAATCTTCTGAAAATAGCTTTTTCAATGAATTCAAAATCTTTAAACGTTTAGAACTTTGGTTAATTATTTTATTAACTACTATTGGTACAGGCGGATTCTTTGCATGGTATAGCTATATTGCACCATTAATTACCGAAGTGGCCGGACATCCAGACGAAATGGTCTCTTTAGCCATGATTCTTGCCGGATTAGGTATGGTTATCGGTAATTTTATTGGAGCCAAAATGTCTGAGAAATTTGGACCGATGCAGGCGATTATCATCACTTTGTTACTTATGGTTTCTGCATTAATCGCCAATACTTATTTAGCAACCGATAAAACTCTGGTTTTGGTTATGACCTTTTTAATTGGTACAATAACTTTTTGTATTTCTACCCCAATTCAGGTCGCTATTATCAAAGCATCAAAAGGCTCTGAGACGTTGGGATCTTCTCTTAACCAGAGTGCTTTTAATATTGGTAATGCCTCAGGTGCTTATTTTGCAGGACTACCAATAGCCATGGGATTTGGTTACACTGCTGCTGATTGGGTTGGTGCTACTATGGCTGGAACAGGAATCATTATTGCATTAATAATTATGGTCCTGCGACAAAAACAAACCAAGCGTAAAAAAGCCTTAGAAACTTGCTACTCATAATAAGCTTTACATACATTATAAAAAAATCCCGACCAAAATGATCGGGATTTTTTGCTATTAATCAACACTTTTAGAATTCCATAGGTACTTCAATAAATAAAATACTGGAATCTTCTTTGGTTTCAATATCAAAATTTAAAGTTTCAGAAACCCCCATGGCATCTCTGGTTTCTAATGGTTTTCCATCAATAAGAAATTCTCCGAAAATATTCATCACATAAACACCGTGTTTATCACTTTTTAATTTATAGTTAAAGGTTTCTCCTTTGTCTAAATCTATTCGAGATAAAACTGCATCCTGATGAATTTTCAAACTACCTTCATGATTTTCATCTATCGAAGTTACTAATGTCTGTAATTTGTTTTTTCTTCCTTCTTCATCAAATGCTTTTTGATCGTAACGTGGTTCTACATTTTGTTTATTTGGAAAAACCCAGATTTGAAATAATCCTAAATGCTCTTCAGCTGAACCATTTATTTCAGAATGCTGAACCCCCGTTCCTGCCGACATTACCTGAACTTCACCTGGCAAAACGGCCTGCCATTCGTTATGCATAGAATCTCGGTGTTTCAATACGCCTTTTAACGGAATGGTAATAATTTCCATATTATCGTGTGGATGCGTACCAAAGCCCATACTTGGGGCAATCATATCATCATTTAATACACGTAAAGCTCCAAAATGCACTTTTTCAGGATTGTAATAACTCGCAAAACTAAAGGAATGATTCGCTTGTAACCATCCATGATTTGCATATCCTCTACTATCTGATTTATGAACTATTGTTTTCATGTTTGAATTTCCTTTTTTTATCTCATTTTATCTAGCAGAAGGCTTAACTGTTCTGCTTCCTCTTCGGTGAGATTTTTAATTAAATCTTTATTGAAATCATCAGGAACCGAAGCCAAAAGCTTCAATCCTTTTTCTGTAATCGCAATTTTAACCACACGTCTGTCATTTGCACACGGTAAACGCTCTATAAGTTCTTTAGCGCATAATTTATCCATCAACCGTGTAGCATTTGGTGCACGTTCAATCATACGCTCTTTAATCACCTGTACATTCAATGCTTCGCCTGCTCCTCTTAAAATTCGAAGAATATTATATTGTTGAGGCGATATACCATAAGGCTTAAAAAACTCGTTTTGGCAACTAGAAATCCAGTTTCCGGTAAACATTATATTTACCAATGCCTTTTGTTTGTTATTGGCAAATTTCGAGTTAATTTCTTTTGCTAAATCTCCCATAGCTTTAAACAATTAATGTTCAGTTACGCTGTTTGAACTTCAAACCTTACCTGAAATTGCTGAACAGCATTTTTCAATTGATTATCTAAATCTTCGTTAATTATTTTACCATCGGCAAAATTGTTTTCGAAAAATGGTAAAGAAAATACTTCAACGATATCGGCGTCATGGTAAGGAAATCTACTTTTAGCTACATCTAAAACTGATGCTCCTCCTCGACCTCCCGGAGACGTTGCCATTAATAACATGGGTTTATCGAAAAATGTTTTACTTTCAATTCTAGACATCCAATCAAACAAGTTTTTAAACACCGTTGTATAAGCACCGTTGTGTTCTGCTAACGACAACAGAATACCATCTGAATTCTTAATGTATTCAATAAACTTGTGTGCATTTTCAGGAACACCATACTCGCTTTCATAATCAACTCCGTATATTGGTAACTCAAAATCATTCAAATCCAAAATGGTCACTTCTGCACCTTCTACCAAACCTGCGGCATAAGTTACTAACTGTTTATTAATGGATTGCTTGCTGTTCGTTCCTGCAAAGGCTATAATTTTTTTCATAACTATATTTAATTCTTAATTGTTTGTCAAAGATATAAAAAATAATTTTACTTTCCAAGGAAACTATTTCTAAGGAATATACTTTAATACAATATTAACATTAGCACTAAGTATAATTTGAAACTTTTGTATTTTAGCCACAAAATACACATCAATGGATTTAAACTTCAATAAGAACGAAGATCATAATAAACTTTTAGTGTCAGAACTTAATAAGCGCTTAGCCAAAGTACATCTAGGCGGTGGGAAAAAAAGTATTGAAAAACTTCATGAAAAAGGTAAAATGACAGCGCGTGAGCGTATTGATTACTTATTAGATGCTAAAGCTAAATCTATTGAAATTGGAGCCTTCGCCGGAGAAGACATGTATGAAGAGCAGGGTGGTTGTCCTTCAGCAGGTGTAGTTGTCAAAATTGGTTACATTAAAGGTAAACAATGTATTGTTGTTGCTAATGATGCGACGGTTAAGGCAGGTGCCTGGTTTCCAATAACTGCTAAAAAGAATTTAAGAGCTCAGGAAATTGCTATTGAAAACAGATTACCCATTATTTATTTGGTAGATAGTGCCGGCGTATATTTACCATTACAGGATGAGATTTTCCCAGATAAAGAGCACTTCGGTCGTATTTTTAGAAACAATGCCATAATGAGCAGCATGGGTATTACCCAGATTGCTGCGGTTATGGGAAGTTGTGTTGCCGGTGGTGCTTATTTGCCGATTATGAGCGATGAAGCTTTAATTGTAGATAAAACCGGAAGCATCTTTTTGGCCGGAAGTTATTTAGTGAAAGCAGCCATTGGAGAAACCATTGACAATGAAACTTTAGGTGGTGCGACGACACACTGTGAAATTTCGGGTGTTACAGATTACAAAGCAAAAGACGATAAAGACGCTTTAGACACCATTAAAAATATTGTTGATAAAATTGGGGATTACGATAAAGCCGGATTCAACAGGGCTGAACCGAAAAAACCTCTAAAAAATCCAGAAGACATTTATGGTATTTTACCAAAATCAAGAGCAGACCAGTACGATACTTATGAGATTATAAAACGATTGGTCGACAACTCCGAATTTGACGAATACAAAGCCGGATATGGCAAATCCATCATTACCTGTTACGCTAGAATTGATGGTTGGGCTGTGGGCATTGTAGCCAACCAGCGTAAACTGGTAAAAACCAAACAAGGCGAAATGCAGTTTGGAGGTGTAATATATAATGATAGCGCCGACAAAGCCACCCGATTCATTGCAAATTGTAACCAAAAGAAAATTCCTTTAGTGTTTTTACAGGACGTTACCGGATTTATGGTAGGCAGTAAAAGCGAACATGGTGGTATTATAAAAGACGGTGCTAAAATGGTAAATGCCGTAAGTAATTCGGTCGTTCCTAAATTTACCGTTATTATGGGTAACAGCTATGGTGCCGGTAATTACGCCATGTGTGGGAAAGCTTACGACCCTCGACTTATTGTTGCCTGGCCAAGTGCAGAGTTAGCCGTTATGAGCGGTAATTCGGCAGCGAAAGTATTACTTCAAATAGAAACGGCTTCTCTTAAAAAGAAAGGTGAAACCATTACCCCTGAAAAAGAAGAAGCCCTTTATAACGAGATCAAATCTCGATATGATGCTCAGGTATCTCCGTACTATGCAGCTGCTCGTATCTGGACTGATGCCATAATTAACCCGCTAGATACCAGAACTTGGATTAGCTTGGGTATTGAAGCAGCGAATCACGCGCCTATTGAAAAACCTTTCAACCTAGGTGTGATACAAGTTTAATTGCTTTTACACTTTATTTTTTGTACCTTTTTAATTGAAAATCAACAACTTTTAATTATGGATACAATAAAAACACTTAATAAGTGGGCCAATGCGCATACTTATCTGCCTCTGGATTTGTTACGTGTTGCTCTGGGTGTCTTTCTGTTTATAAAAGGCATCAGTTTCATGTCTGATAGCATGATGCTAATAGAACTTTTTAAACCTATGCAAAATTGGGCTGGAGGTATGTTTGCTATACATTATGTTGCTCCTGCACACTTTATTGGAGGTATGCTCATTGCTTTCGGATTGTTAACCCGATGGGCAATTATTGGACAATTACCTATTTTGATAGGTGCCATACTTATTAATTTTGTAGGAGAAATGAATTCGGGCAATTTAATGCTGGCACTTATAACCTTTGTAGTGTGTATGTTTTTCCTGTTCTACGGATCTGGAAAACATTCTTTAGATTATTATTTTAAAATGCAACAATAAAAAAAGAGCGACCAATTGGTCGCTCTTTTTTATTAAGATTTATAAGCTCTATTTTATATCTAAACTATAAGGCACTAACAACTGAATCCCTTTACGTTGCGTCATTGTTTTTACTTTTTTCAATAAGGAATAAACTTCTTCGCCCAGTTCTTCTTTCATAATGTCTTCTTTAGCTTCAGTCAATCCGAATTGTCTTAAAATTTTGTCTAAATCTCTCTTATATATTGGAAACTCTTTAATATTATATTCAGAAATTCCTGCCGCTTCAGCTGCATATTTAAGCGCTAAATCCAATCCACCCAACTCATCTACCAATCCAATTTTTAAGGCGTCTGATCCTGTCCAAACCCGACCCTGAGCAATTTCCTTAACGGCATCTTGCTCCATACCACGACCTTCAGCAACACGACCTGTAAACAATTCGTAAATACTTATAATTTCTTCTTTAATAAAATCATGTTGCGCATCATTTAAAGGTTCAAAGAAACTGTAAGTCACTGAATTCTTATTGGTTGATACCTGCTCAGCGTTAATACCCATATTAGTGGCTAAAGCATTTCCGTTTGGCAACATTCCAAACACACCAATACTTCCTGTAATGGTTGTTGGTTCTGCTATAATTTTGTCGGCATTACAAGCAATATAATACCCGCCAGATGCCGCTACATTACCCATGGATACGATGACTGGTTTTACTTTTTTAGTCAGTTCAATTTCTCGCCAAATTAATTCGCTCGCTAAAGCGCTTCCTCCAGGTGAATTTATACGTAATACGACAGCTTTAATTTTATCGTTATTTCTGGCTTCCTGCAGAGATTTTGTCATGACACCTTGACCAACAGCACCTTCATCGCCTTCTCCGTATATAATTTCACCTTCAGCATAAATCACGGCTATTTTATTTTTACTGTAATCCGTTAACATATTGGTAGCAGCATACTCTGCATAATCAAAAATCGATACCATTTCCTGCATTTTGGAAGGCTCAGTACCCGTCGCCTTTTTCAAGCCTGCAAGATATTCATCATGGTAAGCTATCTTATCTATTAATTTGGCTTGCTGAGCCAACGTTGCGTTACGCGCCAACAAACTATCGGCAATGATATTTAATTGTTCTGTTGAAATCCCTCTACTTTCTGAAATTTCAGATTTAATTTCAGACCAGATAGAATTCAAAAACACTTCTACCTGCTCCCTGTTGGCTTCACTCATTTCGTTTTCCAGGAAAGGCTCAACGGCGCTTTTATACTTTCCGAAGCGCACCACTTCCATTTTCAATCCGGTTTTTTCCTGAAAATCTTTAAAGTATAACTGCTCTGAAGACAAGCCTTTGAATTCCATCATACCGGCAGGATTCATAAAAACAGTATCGGCAACCGAACTTAAATAATAATCCTTTTGCGAATAAATATCTGCGTAAGCGGTAACGAATTTACCAGATTCTTTAAACTTAATCAAAGCATCACGAATGGCTTTAGTTTGAGAAATTCCGGCATTAATGAAATTATTATCAATGGAAATGCCTTTAATTTTATCATCTACAGCCGCATAATGAATCGCGTCAATAATATTAAACAGGCCATTTTTGTCATCCTTATTTAAAAATTCGTACTGCTCGAATTCTGTTTTTCCGGCATAATCTTTAATAGGAAAATCGAGTTTTAAATCAAGCACCGAATTGGGCTTCACTTTAACGAGTTCTTCAGACGACGAGCCAAAAACAAGTCCGAAAACAATTAATAAGACAATACAAATACCCAGAAATACAAAGATACCTGTAACGGTCGATAATACGCGTTTAATAAAGTTCATATAAATTAATTTTCATGTATTTAATTAGACAATGAGGCATTACATTTCACCTAATGCGCTTCTATTGGTATTACAAAATAGGTTCTTGTTACAAGAAACTTATTTTTTTATTATCTCCAATGTTTTTTTGCGCTGAATTTTTCCGGAAGTGGTTTCTACAAACTCCTTAACCATATAAACTGCTTTAGGTTTTTCAAACTTATCTAAATCTGAAAATACCTCGGAATTCAAATCGTTTGATTCACTTTCGACAACCAAAATAAGTTGTTCTCCCAATATATCGTTAGGCTCTGAAGCTATAAAAAATCGGCTGTTTATTTTATGTTGAAGTTTGGCCTCTATTTGCTCAGGAAAGAGCTTCACGCCTCCTGAATTTATCACATTATCGAAACGTCCTAACCACTCAAATTCCGATTCAGAATGGATTTTAACCATGTCGTTGGTAACAATTTTTCCCTGACATAACTTCGGCGCTTCTACCACTAAACAATCCCGTTCATCTTGTGAAATAGTCACTCCCGGTAAAACTTTAAAATTCGGTTTAGAAACTGATGTATTATTAATTGCTTTCAAAGCGATATGCGTTACCGTTTCCGTCATTCCGTAAGTTTCATAAACCTTAGTTTGCACCTGTTGAAGATTTGCTTTTAAACTACTTGAAGCCGGCGCACCTCCAACAATTATGGTTTTAATATGATCAATTGTATCTAATGCCTTTTCTAACTGCATGGGCACCATGGCACAAAAATCATATACTTTTTGGGTGTCAAATTGCAGTTTGGAAGCAGGTTCTACAATGTCAATTTCGAGACCTAAAATGATAGCTCTTACCAACATCATTTTACCGGCGATATAAGTCGCTGGCAAACACAATAAAGCTCTATCGCCCGGTTGTAACTTGAAAAAATCACCAGTAGCTAAAGCGGAATTTACCATAGCTTGCTTTGATAATTCAATGACTTTTGGCGTTCCTGTTGAACCGGATGTTCTAACTTTTATGGTTTCATTCTCATCCAACCATTGAAACAAAAAATTTCCGATTTCCTTTTCAAAAGGCTTGCCTTCTTTAACAAAATCGTAGGCTAATTCCTTTAGATATTCACTGGAATAGTGAAATCCATTTACTTTAAATTTAAGATGGATGTTTTTATATGTCGGTGTCACTTCCAATAGAATCTATAGCTGATGGTTCAACAATTGGATCTTCAACGGTTCCGAATAATTTTTCTTTCCAATTGGTCCATTTATAAATTTTAGATAGTATAAACAGAATGATAGGAAACACCACAAATACCGGCACAAAAATTTCGGACAGGCCTGCTTCCGAAGGATCGGACATATCTTTTAAAATAGAATGTGTTTGGAAAGCGGTCCAGTCGGCAGTGACTAAAAGTGCGGTAAACAAATTATTCGCCGCATGAAACCCTAAAGACAACTCCATACCTTCGTCCATCAAAGTCATAATTCCTAAAAACAATCCAGTTCCAATATAATACACCATAATCATAGGACCTAATTTATCTACTTCTGGGTTGGCTATGTGCAACAGCCCGAAAACTACTGAAGTAATTATTAAAGGCACCCATTTGTTCTTTACCACCACACCTATACCTTGCATTAAATAGCCTCTGAATAAATACTCTTCGAAACTGGTTTGTAAAGGCACAAAAATTATAGCGATAACACTAAGAATCACAAAAGGCACTAACTTAAAATTAATCTCGTAATTCTCTGGCGCCATGTAATAATCTGCTAAAACCATTCCGCTTGAAATGACACCCCAAAAAAAGAATATAAACCAAAACCGTTTCCAGTCGATTTGCTTTCTTGACGTTGTTAACTGGGTAAACGATTGTTTATGCAGGTATTTTACAACCACTAATAAAGCTATCAAGCCTACCGCAAAAGACAATAGCATCAGGAATAAATTGAGATTTGGTTCCAGATAGCTCATCATGTTGGATTGATTCAACTCCATCATATTTTCCCCTTCCATATTCATCTTAACTATTACCGTAACGGTAAATGGTATTTGTCCTAAAGTAACAGCAATAACCACAATAACCACCCCTACAATGTAGCGCCACCAATCGTGCAATGTGTTAAATGCCTGAGCTATATACATGCTTTATAAATTAAATTTCCAACTTAGTGTATTATTATATCGTAATGCCCCGTTAGTAACTTCTAAGGGCGAATCAAAATTATTGGTAAACAAACCACCTGTTCCCAAACCTTGTGGCAACGGGCTTTGTTTTTGATAGGTGTACTGCGCAATGGCATTTAAGCCAATATTACTTTCGAGCGCACTGGTTATCCACCACCCTATATTTTGGTTTTCGGCGATTGAAATCCATTCGTCACTGCCCTTAAATCCTCCGACCAAACTCGGTTTTAAAATAATATATTGTGGTTTTATGGCTTGAAGTAATGCTTTTCTATCAGATAGATGAAATACTCCGATTAACTCTTCGTCTAAAGCAATTGGCAATGGGTTTCCTTCACAAAGTCTTGCCATATCTTCAATCTGGCCTTGTTTAATAGGTTGTTCGATAGAATGCAGCTCTAATTCGGATAACATTTTTAGTTTCTCTAAAGCTTCGGAAGGTAAAAATGCTCCGTTAGCATCCACACGCAACTCGATATCTTGAGCAGAAAACTCTTTTCTGATAGATTTTAGCAAATCGATTTCAGACTGAAAATCAATCGCCCCGATTTTCATTTTAATACAGGAAAATCCAGCTTTGAGTTTGTCTTCAATCTGTTGCTTCATAAACGCCTCTGAACCCATCCAGATTAATCCATTTATAGCAATAGGAGCTTGTTCACGAGTAAACTTAGATGGAAATAAATCAAATCCATCCTGACTTTTCAAAGATTTGAAAGCCGTTTCTAAACCAAACTGAATACTCGGGTATTCAGTAAGTGTTTCTAATAAACACTCTAATCCTAAATGTATGTTTTCACAGGTCCATATTAGCTTATCTTCATAATCAGGTTTATCATCAGCCGATAAACCTCGAAACACACCACATTCACCAATGCCTTTTTTTCCGTTGTGGTTTAAAATAAGAAACCAAGTTTCCTTGGTTCTTAACACACCTCTGGATGTACCAGAGGCCTGCTTAAAATTTAAAACATATTTTTTATATGATGCACTTATCATCTATAACTCTATGCTTTCACCAATTTCTAACAACATTAAATCTTTGTCGTTATCGAAAAACTTGCGTTTCGCTTCTTCGTGATCAATTTCTATATAACCAAACGTATCGAAATGATAACCTAACACTTTATCGCACTCTACAAAATCACTAGCAGCAATAGCGTCATCAATCCCCATGGTAAAATTATCTCCAATTGGAAGAATAGCCAAATCTAGTTTGGTACGCATTGGAATGAGCTGCATGTCGTAAGTTAGAGCTGTATCTCCCGCGATATAAACATTTTTACGTTCGCCTTCAATTACAAAACCTCCAGGTTGACCGCCGTAAGTACCGTCTGGAAATGATGACGAGTGTAAGGCGACCACATACTTAACGGTTCCGAATTCAAAATCCCAGTGACCACCGTGGTTCATAGGGTGTGCTTCAAATCCTTTATTTTGATAATAGGTTGCAATTTCGGCATTCGAAATAATAACCGCATTGGTGCGTTTTGCAATGGCTTCAACATCTAAAATATGATCTTGATGTGCATGCGTTACCAGAATATAATCTGCTTTTAGTTCGTCTATATTAATATGCGATGCTTTTAGGTTCGCCGAAATAAATGGGTCTACAAGAATGTTAACATCATTAACTTCGATTCCTAAACTAGCGTGACCGTAAAATGTAATTTTCATCTTATAATTATCTTAAAAATTGAACAAGGAAAAATACGAAAAATCTATAACAAATGTCCTATCCCCATAAGAACGGCTAACAACACGGTTGTTAAAGCAACTTTCTTCAACTCCGGATCCAGTAATTTTGAATCTTTGTTGGTAACTATGGTTTTAATATGAAGAAATAAAGGAATATAGGCTACAAAAAATATCAAGTTAAATATGGACGTGTAATATAAAATTCCGAATAAGGCTGATAAAACAATAGCCCCTCCAACTAGAAATAATTGATACTTTTTGGCATTGGCTATTCCTAATTTAACCGCTAAAGTAATTTTATTTGATTTAACATCAGATTCGATATCACGCATGTTATTCAAATTTAAAACCGCTGCGCTTAACATTCCAACCGTAATCGCTGGCAAAAATACCACGTGATCAATAGTTTTGGCATATAATACATAACAACCGATAACGCTAATTAAACCAAAAAATATGAACACATATACATCACCAAGACCTTTGTACCCATAAGCGTTATTCCCTACCGTATATTTAATTGCAGCAATGACACTGGAAATTCCTAATACAAAGAATAACAAGGTTAGCAGGAAATGATTTACGCCAAACGATACGAAAATTAAAAAAAACGCCAAGCCTATAGAGATAAGTACATTCAATTTAATTGCATTAAACATTTGCTCCGGTGAAATTTCACCGGATTGAATGGCGCGATCCGGTCCTACTCTATCCAAATTATCGGTTCCCTTGACACCGTCGCCATAATCGTTAGCCAAGTTTGAAAGAATTTGAAAACTTAAAGTGGTTAGAATAGCTAGAGTAAATATCAATCCGTTAAAATACCCATTATAAGCCGCCAAACAAGAAGCTAAAATAATTCCGGAAATAGATAAAGGCAGCGTTCTTAAACGCATCGCTGAAATCCAAACTGAAATATTCTTCATATTATGGAATCCATTTTTTAGCAAAATTAGGCTTGCGCTTTTCCAAGAAGGCATTTCTACCTTCAATAGCTTCATCTGTCATATAGGCTAAACGTGTTGCTTCACCTGCAAATACCTGCTGACCAACCATACCATCATCGGTTAAATTCATTGCGAACTTTAACATTTTAATAGACGTTGGTGATTTTGCTAATATTTCCTGAGCCCATTCGTAGGCTGTAGCTTCTAATTCATCATGTGGAATAACGGCATTAACCATACCCATTTCATAAGCTTCCTGAGCAGAATAATTGCGTCCTAAAAAGAAAATTTCCCTTGCTTTTTTCTGTCCGACCATCTTCGCTAAATATGCAGAACCGTAACCTCCGTCAAAACTAGTTACATCAGCATCGGTTTGCTTAAAAATAGCGTGTTCTTTACTTGCTAAAGTTAAATCGCAAACCACATGTAAACTGTGTCCGCCACCAACAGCCCAACCCGGAACCACGGCAATAACAGCTTTCGGCATGAAACGTATTAATCGCTGAACTTCTAAAATATTTAATCGGTGATACCCATCTTCACCAACATAACCTTGATGCCCTCTGGCTTTTTGATCACCACCTGAGCAGAAACTCCAGATACCATCTTTCGTTGAAGGCCCCTCTGCTGATAATAACACTACTCCAATATTTACATCTTCGTTAGCATCATAAAAAGCATCATATAATTCACTGGTTGTTTTTGGTCTAAATGCATTGCGTACATTTGGTCTATTAAAGGCAATTCGGGCAACGCCGTTACATTTTTTATAGGTTATATCCTCGTATTCTTTAGCAACTTTCCAATCTATTTGCTCCATCATTTTATATTTTAGCCAAAAATAAATTATATTTCATTAATACCCTTATTTCATTTTTAAAAATAACCTTTGGATTTATAAATTGCATTTCTTCAATTACCCTAAAAAACACTAACCTACTGCTAATCAATCGAAAAACATAATTAATTCCATATCAAGCAATATAATTCATCAAAAAAACGACAATATCACCTACATTTTTATGTAAGAATAAAAAACAATTAAAAACATTTTTTTCTACAGATTAACCTTATTAGTAAGAAAGCATTAAAAAATCCTCAATAAAAACAAAAAATAATAAAAATATTAACAGTAAATTCTGAATATCAAAATAAGTAGAACCACGTATTGGTTTGTAGTCCTTTAATGAGTAAATTTGCTCTAGTTTAACAATTAACGATTAAGTAACACTCTTTAACTCTGTTTTACTTATCTTGTCGTTAATCCAAACCACGTGCCTATGTTAGTGACTATTACTCTTTGTATTGCTGCCCTTGTATTTGTGAATTTTTTACTTTTAAAATTTAGTTGCAACAAAACCCCAAAGTCTTCTAAAGTGAACAAAATGCCCGTTATCATTAGATCTGAAATTTCTATCGGTCAAGATCAGGTATTATCTCCAACAGGTAGTTAAGTAATTTAAATTGTTAGAGCAACTTTAAGAGTGTTTTACAAAAGAAATCAAACTGTAACTTTTATAACTGATTATGAAAATTACAGTTTTTTTTAGGCTTTAATTTCAACACTTGTTCACTTAAAACTCACCAATTTATAGAAGTCTTACCTAAGGAATTTAAAATTGCATTGGTTTGACTAAAGTGTCTATTACCAAACCAAAATCCTCTATTAGCACTTAAGGGTGACGGATGTCCGCTGATTAATACGGAATGTTTTTCCCCATCTATCAGCTTTACTTTCTTTTTCGCATAACCACCCCAAAGTAAAAACACAACTTCCTCCTTTTGCTCACTAATGGTTTTTATAACTTCATCGGTAAAAACCTCCCAGCCTTTCCTTTGATGACTACCGGCTTCATGCGCCCTAACGGTTAAAGTTGCATTTATCAAAAGCACCCCTTGATCTGCCCAGCGTTCCAAATTTCCACTTTCTGGATATAATATTCCTAAATCGGATTCAATTTCTTTAAAAATATTAACCAATGATGGTGGATGCTTCACCCCATCATTTACCGAAAAACACAATCCATTAGCCTGGCCATCATCATGATAAGGATCCTGCCCGATAATAACCACCTTAACCTCTTCAAAAGGACAATGATTAAAAGCATTAAAAATTTGATCCTTTGGCGGAAAACAGGTTTCTGTATTATACTCCTCTTCCACAAAATCCATCAAAGCTTTAAAATAGGGCTTCTCAAATTCGGTTCGCAAGTAAGGTTTCCAGCTATCGTGCAACTGTAGATTCATAAATTGATTTTAAAATGCAAATAAAATAATACTATCTTTAATCCTGATAAATTTACCGGTTAAAAAATCACTTTTCACTAAACATATCTAATGAAAAAACTAAAATTTCCAACTGCGCAAACCATCTTACTACTCATTGCGGCCTTAGTTGCTGGCTTAACCTGGTTAGTACCATCTGGAGAATTTGACACCTTATCATACAATAAATCGGAAAATATTTTCACAAAAACCAGTTTAGGTCAAACTACAAATTTACCAGCTACACAACAAACCTTAGATGGATTAGAAGTAAAAATCCCTTTGGAAAAATTCACCAATGAGGACATCTGGAAACCTATTGGAATCCCGAATACTTACAAAGAAGTTCCTTCCTCACCACAGGGTTTGGAGGCTTTTATTAAATCGCCAATTAAGGGAATTATTGAAGCATCCGATATTATTTTTCTGGTTTTATTCATCGGCGGATTAATAGGCATTATGAATTTCACTGGTGCTTTTGATGCCGGCATAAATTGGTTGGCCCATGCTCTAAAAGGTAAAGAGTTCCTCTTAATCATTATTGTAACCACACTTATTGCTATTGGCGGAACTACTTTTGGACTTGCAGAAGAAACTATCGCCTTTTACCCCATTTTAATCCCAATTTTTCTCGCTGCAAATTATGATGCCTTGGTTGCCTTAGCCTGTATTTATTTAGGTACATCTATTGGAACTATGTGTTCAACCGTTAATCCTTTTAGTGTGATTATTGCTTCAGATGCTGCTGGAATTAGCTGGACAACTGGATTAACAGGACGTTTTATTATTCTTGTTTTAGGAACACTCATTTGTATACTGTATATCATCAGATATGCGCAACGCGTAAAAAAAGCCCCTTCAAAATCTATCATTTTCGATCAGAAAGCATCTATTGAAAAACTATTTGGCAACACCACGAATGCCACCGTTGTTTTAACAAGACGACTTCGCCTTATGTTGTTTGTTTTTACCATGTGTTTTGTCATTATGATTTACGGCGTATCTAATTTAGGTTGGTGGTTTATAGAAATGACCGCCGTGTTTTTTGTTGGAGCGGTAATTATTGGCATTCTTGGGAAAATTAATGAAGCAACTTTTGTAGATACTTTTGTGAAAGGCGCCAGCGACTTGCTTGGCGTTGCTTTAATTATAGGAATCGCCAGAGGCATCACTGTTCTTATGGATGACGGACAAATTAGTGATACTATGTTAAATTATGCAAGCACAGCAACAAACGGCATGAATAAAGGCCTTTTTGTAAATGCGCTACTTTATATTTTTGGCGGATTATCGTTCTTTATCTCTTCATCTTCAGGAATGGCGGTATTAACCATGCCTATTATTTCACCTTTAGCTGATGGTGTTGGTATTGGAAGAGAATTAGTCGTAAATGCTTATCAGTATGGCATGGGTCTTTTTGCATTCATCAATCCTACCGGATTAATATTACCCTCTTTAGCGATTGTAAAAGTAGGCTATGATAAATGGCTGAAATTTGTAATACCCCTAGTTATCATTCTAACCGTATTTATAATGATAGCCTTAACTATAGCTGTCTATATTTAACCCAGAATTTTAACTAAAAGTTCTTTTAGTAAATCGCCTTGCGAAACCGCATTAGCACCAACTCCCTTGCTTTTCACATCGAACTCGCGTAACGTTGAAACAACCGAACTCACCTGACGCATCGGAAAATTCCTAGCTGCTGTAACGTAGTCATTCACAAAATACGGGTTGACTTTTAATGCCGCTGCCACATTTCTTGGCGATTTATCGCTTAATCCGTGATAATGCAGTAACTGCGAAAAGAAGCTAAACAACAAAGACACCGTCATCACCATAGGATTATCCTTAGGATTATCACCAAAGTATTTCACAATACGATGCGCTTTCACTACATCGCGTTCACCAATGGCCTTTCTTAACTCGAAATTATTGAAATCTTTACTTATCCCAATATTCTCTTCAATATGTTCTGGTGTAATCTGACTTCCATCAGGTAGAATAATTTTTAACTTTTCCAATTCGTTATTAATCTTACTCAAATCGGTTCCTAAAAACTCAACCAGCATTTGAGCAGCCTTAGGCTCTATGCTATATTTTTGAGAGGCTAGTACGCGTCTAATCCAATCGGCTACCTGATTTTCGTAAAGCTTTTTACTTTCGTAAATCACTCCGGTTGTCTTCAGCGTTTTGTAAAGGGATTTGCGCTTATCAATGGTTTTATATTTATAATTCATCACCAACACGGTTGATGGCTGCGGATTTTTAGCATAATCTGCCAACTTTTCAATCGAACGCGATAAATCCTGCGCTTCCTTAACAATCACCACCTGATATTCGGCCATCATAGGATAACGTTTGGCATTACTTACAATATCTTCAATAGTAATATCTCGACCGTAAAGTACCATTTGATTAAAGCCGCGTTCTTCTTCAGCTAAAACATTATCTTCAATAAAATCTGAAATTCTATCAATATAATACGGCTCTTCACCCATTAAAAAATAGATAGGTTTCAGTTTACCATTTTTAATATCGGTTACTAATTGTTTTACTTCGTCCAAAATTGAAAAAATCCAAAATTATAAACACTAAACTCCAAAAACAGGCTTGGTAATTTGGTATTTGATTAATGTACATTAACTTTGAAATTATAAAAGAACAGCATTGCAAGACCTTAATTTTCCAAAGTTTTCGTTTCGATTCAAAAGTAGCGAAAATAAAATTTCTATATTCGATTGTATTCGTAAAAAGTTTGTGGTTTTACAGCCTGAAGAATGGGTAAGACAACACTGCCTTATGTATTTAATGGAAGTAAAAGGCTACCCGAAATCGTTAATAAACATTGAAAAAGAACTCATAGTTAACGACTTAAAAAAACGTTACGATATTGTTATTTTTAATCCAGACGGAAGCATTCACCTTATAGTGGAATGCAAAGCGCCTTCGGTTACTATAAATCAGCAAACGTTCGATCAAATTGCGCAATACAATCAAGTACTTAATGCTACGTATTTAATGGTAACCAATGGTTTAAATCATTATTATTGTCAAATGGATTTTGTAAATGAACGTTACGATTTTTTAAAAGATATCCCTGATTACAGCGCATGAAACTAGCTATTGTTATATTAAACTGGAACGGAAAAGCCTTATTAGAACAGTTTATACCCTCGGTTATAAACTACTCTAAGGAAGCCGATATTTATTTAGCTGATAACGCTTCAACCGATGATTCTATTCATTTCGTAACAAAACATTTCCCTGATGTTAAGATTGTAAAAAACAAAGAAAACGGCGGGTATGCTAAAGGCTATAACGATGCTTTAAAACACATTAAAGCCGATGTATTCTGTCTTTTAAATAGTGATATTGAAGTTACCGAAAACTGGTTACCAACTATAATTGACACATTCCATGCAGAACCAAATACGGCAATTATTCAACCTAAAATATTAGACTATAAAGACAAAATCCGTTTTGAATATGCAGGAGCTGCCGGTGGATTTATTGATAAATATGGTTACCCGTATTGCCGAGGTAGAATATTTGACACCATTGAAACTGATGAAGGTCAATACAATGACACTTCAGAAATCTTCTGGGCCTCTGGCGCCTGTTTGTTTATAAGACGAAACGTTTTCGATATGTTAAATGGCTTTGACGAGGCCTTTTTTGCGCACATGGAAGAAATTGATTTGTGTTGGCGTGCTAAAAATTCGGGGCATACCATTAAATATGTTGGCACATCAACAGTTTATCATGTGGGTGGTGCCACTTTAAATACGCTGAATCCTAAAAAAACCTATCTTAATTTCAGAAACAGCTTATACACCTTAACTAAAAATGCTACTGGGCCCTTATTTCCAAAAATTTTCATCAGATTGGTTTTAGATGGCATTGCTGGCATAAAATTTGTTATCGAAATTAAACCAAAGCATACTTTTGCAGTCCTAAAAGCACATTTCAGTTTTTACGGCCACTTAAGAACGCTATTGAAACAACGTAAACAAATTAAAAACAAAACGAAATATTACCATCGAACATCTATAGTGTTCGATTATTTCGTAAATAGTAGAAAACACTTCAAAAATCTGGAAAAATAGTTGATAAAAGTTTTATTAAAATTGTTAAATCGGCTGTTTTTTACATATTTTTGTGGTAATAACTTAAAATATTAATCCTTAAATAATTATGAGAAAAGTCCTATTATTTGGCGCTTCTACGATGCTTGTGCTAAGTTCATGTGTATCCAAAAAACAATTTACAGATCTTGAAGCAAAATACAAAGAATCTCAAGATTTACTAAATTCTGCAACCGTAAAATTAAATTCTTGTTTAGAAGAAAGAGCTTCTGCTTCAGCTAGAGCAAAAGCATTAGAAGAGCAAGTATCAGATTTAAGAAACTATAACGAAAACTTACAGGTTTTATCTGCTAAAGGTGCTTCTAACATTGAAAAAACTTTAGAGAGCATGAAAGAGAAAGACATGAAAATCACTCGTTTACAAGATGCTCTTACTAAGAAAGACAGTGTAACATTAGCCCTTGTGACTAGTTTAAAACGCGAAGTTGGAATTAACGATCCAGACATCGAGGTAAATGTTGAAAAAGGTGTGGTTTACATCTCTATCGCTGATAAATTATTATTCAAGAGCGGTAGCTACAACGTAACTTCTCAAGCTAAAGATGTATTAGCAAAAGTTGCTAAAGTAGTAAACAGCAAACCAGATTTCGAATGTATGGTTGAAGGTCACACTGATAATGTACCTTATAAAAGCAACGGTGTAATCTTAGACAACTGGGATTTAAGTGTTAAACGTGCGACTTCTGTAGTTAGAGTTTTAGAAGACTTAGGTGTTAATCCAAGCCAACTTGTTGCTGCAGGACGTGCTGATTACGTGCCATTAGTAGAAAACAACACTGCTGAAAACAGAGCTAGAAACCGTCGTACTCGTATTTTAGTATTACCTAAAATCGATCAATTCTACGATATGATTGAAAAAGAAATGAAAAACTTAGAAGCTGGTAACTAATTAGAATTCTAGTATAACATTTAAAAGCCCGACCATTTGGTCGGGCTTTTTTTGCTCTTATAACTAGTCCCTAATCTTATACTCCTTTTTTAAATCTCATTAATTTTATTATATTGAACAACTAAACCAAACATTATCAACAACATGCCAACTAAAAACAATAAAGAGATTTATAATGAACGTTTAATTGAATCGTCAATTGAAAACGTTTATCATGCTTTTTCAAATCCTGACCAATTAAAAGAATGGTGGGGCCCTGAAGATTTTACAAATACAATTCATGAATTTGACTTACGTCCAGGGGGAAAATGGTTGCTCACTATGCATGGACCCAATAATATAAACTATGAAAATGCATCGGTTTTTAAAACAATTAAACCACTTCAGTTAGTCTCTTGGAGCAGACTTACTAAGCCAATTTTCGATATGGAAATTGAATTTCAAAAAGTAAGTGACTATGAAACTCAAATATCGTTCAGGATGATTTTTGAATCTGCTTCCGACTGTGAAAAAATCAGAGCATTTGTCGGTCCAAAAAATGAAGAAAACTTTGATCGATTGGAAAAAGAACTTTCAAAAGTTAAGGTATAGTATTACTTTTATTCCCTTATAACATAGCTATTGCTTTTGAATCGCCTTTAATGAAACCAATCCTATTCATCTTTACAATAATTTCATTTAGTATAACTTTTGCGCAAAACAACCAAAATAATAAACCTAATATTTTATTGATTAACGTTGATGATTTAGGCTGGAAAGATGTTGGTTTTATGGGTAGTGCATATTACAACACGCCAAATATCGATAGTCTTGCTAATCAGGGTATGGTTTTCTCCAATGGCTATGCTGCTTCTTCAAACTGTGCTCCGAGTCGGGCCTGTTTAATGACTGGTAAATGGACACCAAGGCACGGCATTTATACTGTTGACAATTCTGAAAGAGGGAAATCCAAAGATCGAAAAATCATTCCAACTCCAAATACAAAAACATTATCCAAAGACCACACTATCATCCCTCAGGTTTTAAGTAAAAATGGTTATTCTACCTGCCATGCCGGCAAATGGCATTTAAGCGATAATCCTTTAGAATTTGGTTTTCAGGTAAATATTGGTGGCGGCCACAACGGACATCCAAAAAACTATTATCCACCTTATATAAATGTAAATATCTCAAAAGGAAACAACGAACATCTTACCGATTTAATTACCGAACACGCCATTACTTATATAGATACAATAAGCAAACCATTCTTTTTATATTACGCAACTTACGCGGTACACACCCCTATTCAAGCCATTGACAGCTTAATGTATAAATACGAAAATAAGGTTTTCTGGCAAGGACAAAACAATGCTAAATACGCTACGATGATTGAAAATCTGGATAGAAATATTGGCTTAATAGTTACTAAACTCAAAGAAAAGGGTATTTTCAAGAATACTTTTATTGTTTTCACCTCTGATAACGGAGGCGTTTACGGCATCACACAACAAAAACCATTAAGAGCGGGGAAAGGCAGTTATTATGAAGGCGGAATACGCGAACCCTTCTTTTTTGTGTGGCAAGACCAGATTAAAAGTCATACTCAAAGTGATATCCCAATTACTAATTTAGACCTATTTCCTACACTCCTAAATGTTGCACAAATTCGGGATACATATCCCCTTGACGGAAACAATCTATTACCGGTTTTACAAAACCAAAAACAAGATTTAAAACGAAAACTATATTGGCATTTTCCTATTTATCTGGAAGCCTATCAAAAGAATGACAATGAAAACAGAGATGTGCTATTCAGAACACGTCCAGGATCTGTAATAAGAGATGGAAAATGGAAATTACATTATTATTTTGAAAATAATGACATAGAACTTTTTAACCTTGATAAAGATATTAGTGAACAATATAATTTGGCTTTAGAACACACTAAACAAGCTAAAAAGATGGTAAAGCAACTTAAAAAATGGTGGAAAAAAACAAACGCTCCCATACCAACAACCATCAATCCAGAATATAAAGACTAAAGCATTACAAAACATCTAAACTCCCTTTACCCTCTCTAACAATAATTACCGGATCTTCAGACATATCGATAACCGTCGACGGATTGTTATCTCCGTAACCACCATCTATAACGATATCGACCAGATTGTCCCATTTTTCAAGGATTAGCTCCGGATCTGTGGTATATTCAATAACCTCATCTTCATCGCGTATAGAAGTTGAAATGATTGGATGTCCCAATTTCTTGACAATTTCTAATGCAATTTTATTGTTTGGCACACGAATACCAACGGTTTTTTTCTTCTTAAACGGATGTGGTAAATTTTTAGAACCTGGCAAAATAAAAGTGTAAGGACCAGGAAGTGCTCGTTTCAATACTTTAAATGTCGATGTTTCTATCTGTTTCACATAATCACTCAAATGACTTAAATCATGACAAATAAAAGAGAAATTAGATTTTTCTAACTTCACCTGCTTAATACGAGCTACTTTTTCTAAAGCTTTAATATTACTAATATCGCAGCCCAAACCATAAACGGTATCGGTTGGATAAATAATAAGTCCGCCCCGTTTTAAAACCTCAACAACTTTTTCAATTGCTTTTGAGTTTGGGTTCTCTTCGTATATTTTAATAAACTCGGCCATAGGTACTGTATATTCACTTCAAGCAACAAGTTAACGACATTTTTTGAATTGTAAAACAATATTTTCACTTCAGCAAACCTATCGTTTTACATGAAATAAAAGTCCTACGATATATTTGTATTTCTACCCTATAATTACTAAATTTAAACTACTCATTTTCAATAACATAATCATGATTTTAAATTCAATTAATAGATTATTAGCACTTACTGTTAGTTTAATTGGTTTAATAGGCGTTGCGCAAGATACAATTAACAACAATTTTCCTTCTAAAACATACACCGGTCCACCCTTAAGTCAGGAATCAAAAGATTTTGCCAAAGATTTTTTTTATGAAAACTATAAGTTCAAAAGGCTCAATATGGTTGAAGGCACCCTAGACGACGCTTTACTTAAAGCTGAACAACAGGGAAAACACTTGTTTGTAATAACATCTTTTGGCAATCAAAAAAGATCTATAACCGATAACGCCTTTAGAGCATTAGATCTTAATAAAAGTCTTAATGAAGTTGACTTTGATGATTTTCTATTTTACGAATGTAATTTTTCAGACTATAGAAACAAATACCTATTTTGGGCTTTTAACAGCATTGGATTTCCAACAGGGTTCATTTTTTCAAAAGAAGGTCGATTAATAAATATTATTATTGGGGCGGATGATATTTCGAATGGATACACTCTTTTAGGGGGATTTACTTATGTTCAGAATAAACCATTTAACAATCGCCTAAACCTTCAAGGTGAAAATGCCATAAATTTCATTGACACCCAATTAAGTGCCTTTCAAACACTATTAGATCCAGAAAGCAAGACTGAGGATTATAACAAAGCTTACAATGCTGTCATAGATTCTTTTAATAAAGAACAATATTATTTTAACACCTTTCTCGCTGAACAGCTCAGTAAAAAATTAGGATTAAAAGACCAAGAATTGATCTATGCTTTAAAATTGAAGTCTTTAGAAACCGATCCTTACAACAAACAATTATATTATCTGCTTATAGAGTGACTAACTTAAAAAGCCTGTGTTAAAAACACAGGCTTTTTATTCTAATTTATTTTTTCTTACTACCCAATAACATCCAATTTAGCAAAACGCAATAGTAATTTTTTTACACCAACCTGTTGGAATTTTATTTCTGCTTTTACATCGGAGCCTACGCCTTCAATCTTCAAGACTTCTCCCTTACCGAAACGCATATGGTTAACAATATTTCCTGCAACCAGTTTACCGTCAAACAAATTAGCTTCCTGTCCTGAGGCACCTGACGACTCCACTCGGGTTAACTTTTTAGGTACTGTTGGCTGAAATTTAGGCTGTTCCTTTGCTGGACTTCCCTTTTTCAGTTCCACTTGTTTTGCTGGTTTAAAACGAATATTGTTACTGGACACAACATTGCGTTTGGTATTCGGACTCACATCTCCAAAAATATCAGCATCTAGCATCGGGTTGATACGGCGTTCTTCTATTGGTGTGGTAATATCTAAATACTGCTCATCGATTTCTGATATGAAACGGCTAGGATCGGCATCCACTAGCTTACCCCAACGGTATCTTGATAGCGCATAAGTTAAATACGCTTGCTTTTCTGCTCGTGTTAAGGCCACATAAAACAAACGGCGCTCTTCTTCCAATTCGCTTCGTGTATTCATACTCATAGCACTTGGGAATAAATCTTCCTCTAATCCCACTATAAACACATGCGGAAACTCTAATCCTTTCGCCAGGTGAATCGTCATTAATGCCACATGATCAACATCTTCCTTATCAGAATCTAAATCACTCGACAACGCGACATCTTCTAAAAATTCTGCTAACGATGCCGTCGCATCAGCAACCTCTTTCTGACCTTCAACGAAATCCTTCATACCATTCAGTAACTCCTCGATATTTTCCATACGAGTCACCCCTTCTGGCGTAGCATCTTTCTTAAATTCTTTAATTAATCCACTGGTACGTGTGACGTGTTCGGCCAATTCAAACACATCGGCATTCTCATTCATCACCTGATAACTTTCTATCAAGGTTACAAAATCCTGTAGTTTTGATTTGGTTCCTGAGTTGATTTTTAACTCGGTTTTATCGATGTTCTTCATCACCTCAAAAATAGAACGCTTATAACCGTTAGCAGCAACTACCAATCGATCTACCGTTGTCGCTCCAATACCTCTCGGCGGGAAATTAATCACCCGTTTTAAAGCTTCTTCATCGGCAGGATTGATAATTAATCGTAAATATGAAATCACATCCTTAATTTCTTTACGCTGATAAAACGATAAGCCTCCATAAATTTTATAAGGAATATCACGCTTACGCAACGCATCCTCAATGGCTCTGGACTGCGCATTCGTTCTATATAAAACGGCAAAATCTTTATTTTCGAGCTGCTCATTCATTTTGGTTTCCCAAATGGTACTTGCCACAAAACGCCCTTCGTCGCCATCGGTTAACGAACGATTTACAACAATCTTACCACCTTCATCGTTCGCTGTCCAAACCACTTTATCCAGCTTAGTCTGGTTCTTATCAATAATGGAATTCGCGGCGTTGACAATATTTTTGGTCGAACGGTAATTCTGCTCTAAACGAAACAGTTTTACATTATCATAATCTTTCTGAAAGTTTAAAATGTTATTGATATTCGCACCACGGAAGGCATAAATACTCTGCGCATCATCTCCTACCACGCAAATATTCTGAAACTTGTCAGATAACGCACGAACAATTAAATACTGCGAATGGTTGGTATCCTGATACTCATCTACCAAAATGTATCTGAATCGGTTTTGGTATTTCATCAAAACTTCCGGAAAACGCGTTAACAGCTCGTTGGTTTTCAATAATAAATCATCAAAATCCATGGCACCTGCTTTAAAACAACGATCGACATATTCCTTGTAAATATCTCCCATTTTAGGGCGACGTGCCATAGCATCAGCCTCTTTTAATTCCGGATTTTGAAAATATGCGCGTACAGTAATCAAACTATTTTTATACGATGAAATTCTCGAACGCACTTGCTTAGTCTTGTAAATATCTTTATCCAGTCCCATTTCACGAATTATAGAACCGATTAATTTATCGGAATCCTGAGAATCGTAAATGGTAAAATTGGTCGGGTAACCTAATTTATCAGCTTCAATACGCAAAATCTTGGCAAAAATTGAGTGAAACGTCCCCATCCATAAATTTCTTGCTTCACTTTGTCCCACAATCGCCGCAATACGCTCTTTCATCTCACGAGCCGCCTTATTGGTAAAGGTTAACGACAAAATATTAAATGGGTCTATACCCTGACTCATTAAGTAGGCTATTCTGTAGGTTAACACACGTGTTTTACCAGACCCTGCACCTGCAATCACAATCATCGGTCCGTCTTTCTGAATGGTAGGTGCTAATTGCGCCTCGTTTAACTGACTTAAATACTTCTCCAAAATTAATTTCAATTTTAAGGGTTAAAATTAAACATTGCTAGCCGTTTAATTAAAAGGTTTTATTAATAATTATAAACAATTCTAATTGCCCGTAGCTTTTATTAAAATTTAAATATCTTTAGCTGAAATTCTGAAAATTTACACATTTTATGTTCGCATTTTTATCAACTATTACGTGGTGGGGTTGGATTTTAATTATACTTTTCCTCGTCGCTATTCGTGATATTTTTCTTCAAAAGGCTCACACCATTAGTCACAACTACCCTATTGTTGGTCACTTTAGATATATACTTGAAAAAATAGGCCCCGAATTACGTCAGTATTTGGTAGCTAACAACCGTGAAGAATTACCTTTTAACCGTATAGAACGCGGCTGGATTTATGCTTCGGCTAAAAAAGAAAACAACTACGAAGGATTTGGAACAGATAGAGATATTTACGCACATCAGCACATTTTTATCAATAATGCCATGATGCCTTTTAAGCCTTCTGAAAACCACCCGAACGAAATAGATAAAACCTTTTTACCCTGCGCCAAAGTCATGGGACTTCATAATAAACGCAAAAAACCGTTTCGTCCGGCCTCGGTTATTAATGTATCGGCGATGAGTTTTGGTTCACTTTCAGCTAAAGCAGTTGAATCTTTAAATAAAGGCGTGAAAATGGCTGATGCTTACCACAATGCTGGTGAAGGTGGATTATCGCCTTACCATAGCTATGGCGGTGATGTTGTTTTCCATTTCGGAACGGGGTATTTTGGAGTTCGCAATGAAGATGGAACATTTTCTTTAGACAAATTAGTCAAACTTGTTGAAGAGAATCCGTTTATTCGTGCTATTGAAGTGAAACTTTCTCAAGGCGCAAAACCGGGTAAAGGCGGTGTCTTACCTGCGTCAAAAATCACGAAAGAAATCGCAGAAATCCGTCATGTGGAATTAGGCAAAGATGTGATATCTCCTCCCAATCATTCAGCCTTCTCAAATGTTCCTGAAATGGTTGATTTTATTGAAAAAATCGCCGAAGCTACCGGTTTACCAGTGGGAATTAAAGCTGCTATTGGTAAACTGGAACAATGGGAAGAACTAGCTAACATCATGCAAAAAACAGGTAAAGGCCCTGATTTTATTACCGTTGATGGTGGTGAAGGCGGCACCGGTGCAGCACCTCCTAGTTTTGCTGATCATGTTTCATTACCTTGGGTTTATGGATTTAGTGATTTATACAAACTCTTTCAGCGGAAAGGCTTAACCGAACGCATCGTCTTTATTGGCAGTGGTAAATTAGGTTTTCCTGCTAAAGCAGCTATGGCTTTTTCTATGGGTGCCGACTGTATTAATGTGGCTCGTGAAGCCATGATGAGTATTGGATGTATTCAGGCACAGGTTTGCCATACCAATCGTTGTCCGAGTGGTGTAGCCACTCAAAGTAAATGGCTACAAGGTGGTATTGACCCGACGTTGAAATCAGCTCGGCTAGCTCAGTATTTTAAAACCTTTAGAAAGGAATTTATTGAAATTACACATGCAGCAGGTTACGAACACCCGTGCCAATTTAAAATGAGTGATATTGAAATTAATGTAGATGATCATAACCTTTCTAAAGAATTAGACAAAACATACAGGTATGAAAAAACACCTGTACCATTTAACAATATGCAGGATTTAAAAGATTGTATATATTTGGGAGGGAATAAATAAACTTAACACGACTTTTTATGGATTCGTCAAGAATTATCGATTTATTATTATTCGCTATTCCGTCTTTAATCACCGGACTTATAGCTTATTATTTTTTTAAAGAACACACAAAAAATGAAGATGGCCGCAGACGATTTTTACTTCATAAAGATCTACAGGTAAGCGCCTTGCCTTCTCGTTTACAAGCCTATGAACGTATGACCTTGTTTTTAGAGCGCATTGCGCCATCTAAACTTTTACTTAGAGTAGCTCCAACCTCTTCGGATAAGAACACCTATGAAAGCATGCTTATTCAAGCTATTGAATCGGAATTTGAGCATAACTTAGCACAACAAATTTATGTTAGCGAACAATGCTGGAGTATTATAAACACCGCAAAAAACGCCACCATTCAATTGATTAGAAAAGCAAGTTTACTTGAAAAAACCGATACCGCCGACAAATTACGCGAAGTGGTACTCACCGAAATGTTAGAGCGCCGTGCCCCAAGCGATTTAGCCCTTTCATTTATTAAAGATGAAGTTAGTAAAATCTGGTAACGGTTGAAAATTTAAAAAAACTTAAAAAGACAGCAGATTGCTGTCTTTTTTGTTTCTGAATGACACTCTTTAATCATATTCAATCAAAGTTGGTTCTACTTTAATATTTACCATACCATCCTTTGATATTTCAATTATATTAAATTCAATGTTTCTATTTTTCGAATTAGAATACCCTAAAAAAGGTAACAACTTTATCATTGAATCTATTGAAATCACATTCAAATTATCAATCTCTTTCTCTTCTATTTTAGTTCTTTTTAAAGGCTTAAAAAACACAGATTCTGAGGAATTAATTGATAAACCATAATAATTTTCTCCATTTTTATTCTTGACTATCTTTCTGGGATAGCTAATTTAAAATCCATCATTGAATTTCTTTTCAGATTGAATCTTTTCAATATCAAAAGTGATGTAAATATTTTCATTAGATCTTTCAGAACAAGAAATCATAATAAATGAAAAAATGACTAATATTTTTAACCTCTTAATCATCGATTTCTAATTGTTCATTTTGAAACCTCAGCCCCCATATGTTTTTGTTTGGCATATTCAAAACCGTCTTCCCACCATTTGGTCATTAATCGCTTACTGAATATTAAGGAGTTTTCGGTGAGCTGTGTTGGCGTATAATATAAATTAAGCTTAACGTCGCGATGTTTTGCGGCGAGTTTACCAATAGCAATATCTGCCTTTTCTACCTGATCCAACAAATGCCCAAACAGGTTAATCATCAACGAAAACGGGTTTTTCCCCAGGACTTTATTATACTCTAAATTTTCACTTTCCAACACAATAGCATCAACTTCGGTGGCCCCACGAAGAATAGCCTCACGAATAGGAATTACACAACCTAGTCCCCCATCGGCATACTCAAAGCCATCACGTTTTACCAACGACATAAACGGAATGTAGTTACAGGAAATCCAGATCCAATCACAAAATTCTTCGTAACTAAAATCGTTAATCGATTTATACTCTACGCGATTTTTAGACAGATTCGATACCGTAACCACCACATCTTCCTTAGTTTCTCGAATTAAATTAAATTCCTCTTCGGTAAAGTGCTTTTTTATGTGCTTTCGTAAATTTTTACTTTCTCCAAAGGTTCGTTTGCGCTTAATAAATTGTAAAATAGAATTAAAATAATTGATAGACACATATTCCCTATCGCCTTTTTTATGTTGCACAAAAGGATTGATACTAAAAATTGTACTTTGCTTTACGTTAGTGAAAATATCATATAATTTACCAATATTATTCGTTGCCAAATGTGGCACCAGTAAGCTTCCGGTTGATGTACCGAGAAACATATCGTATTCTTTATTTTGCTGCTCTATTAAATACTGCGCTACGCCACCCGCAAACGCACCTTTACTTCCCCCTCCGGAAATCACTAATGCCTTCATATATTAATCTTCTAATGCGCTTACTTGTTTGTTTTTAAACTTAGCGAAATTATAACCACTTTCCCACCACTTGGTCATTTTTTCTTTATTAAAGATTAATGAATTGGTGGTTAAAACGGTTGGCGCATAATAAAAATTAATAATAGCATTGTTATGATTGGCCACGTGCTTACCTATTTTTATGTTTTGCGATTCGATTCTATCGAGCATAAATGTGAACATATTGGTCATTAATGAAAAGGGGTTTTTTGAAGGCATCCGATTATAGAGTGTTGTTTCGGTTTGCAAAATAATAGCATCAACTTCGGTGGCTCCGCGGTTTATAGCTTCCTCGATAGGCACCATATTTCCTAAACCGCCATCGGCATACTCGCAGCCGTGCTTTTTAACTAAAGTCATAAATGGTGTGTAATTACTGGAAATCCAAATCCACTCGCAAAAGGCTTCGTAATCGAATTCCTGAATGCTCTTATACTCCACTTGATTCAATGAAATATTAGATACAGTAACTACTATATCTTTCCCTGACTGTTTCAAAGCTTCAAAATCTTCAGGTGTTAAGGTTCGTTTTATAAGATCTTTTAAATGATAACTTTCTCCGAAAGTCTTACTCCCTCGAAGCATATTTAAAAGCACATTAATATGGTTTATCGCAATATTCTGACTACCGTGTCTTTGTTTCACCACAAACGGACAGACACTAAAAATATCACTATTGGTGACATTCGTATACACATGCTTGATGCGATCAATTTCCTTTAAAGCCAGATGAGACACCAGTAAACTACCGGTTGATGTACCAATATAAATCTGATAATCGCGCTTCATTTCCTCAATAAGATACTGCGCTACACCTCCGGCGAATGCCCCTTTACTACCACCTCCTGAAATTACTAACGCTCTCATCTTAATTTGGGTTTATGGCTTCTAACATGGATTTAGAAAATTTTGAAAATTGCCAGTTATGGTGTTTTGTACCTTCTTTTAAATTGTCTTTACATGTCTTATTACACGCCTGTATTTGTTTTAAATACATAAACGCATTCTGGCGGACATCAAAACTATATTTCGGCGAGGTATAATCGGTTAACTCTCTAAAATATTCAGACTTTTTCTCTGGCTCAAAGTTATCCGTAATTAAGGCTAAGGTTAACCAAAGGATTCGAACGTTTTTATCATGAAAGCCTATAATACCTTTGGTCTGATTTAAATATTTAAAGCGCTCCTGCGGAAAGTTTCGCCATAAGTTCATTAAAGCTGCTTCGATAGTCACATACGATTCATCTTGTAATAAAGATTCGTAATCCTGCTTTAATCGCTCAGGAATAATGGAGATTGATGTTGCAATGGCTTGACGCACTTTTACAGGGCTTTTAAAATTATCGGTTGTTATCTGATTTGGTATTTGTTCAATAACCTTTGCCTTGGCTTCATCTGAAATCCCTGAATTTAAATACGCTTTACATTTAGAAGTATACAATTCACAGTCGACCATAAGATACTCTTGAATAAACACCGATTGTTTTAAACTTTCTAACATCAAGTTATAATTTAAATCTTTGTTTTCCAACCAAAGCTTCACAAAATTGCTTAAATCCTGCTTACTCGTCTTTTTAACTTCTATAATAAAATTTTCTGTTTCTACATTTGTAAAGGCATAGATCTTCAAATAATTCTGTACCGCCTTTCTAAAAACCTCATCTCCAACCTGCTCACGAAGCAAATGCAAAACCCAGGCACCTTTTTTATAAAACGTGGTACTGCTGGATTTCGGATCTAATAATGCCGTACTTCCTCCCGATTTATCCTGCATATCCAACTCCTGCAGATACTCATATAACCGCCAGTAATAATAATTATCGCCAAATACATCACGTTCAGCTAACAAGGCATAGTATGTTGCAAAACCTTCCTGCAACCAGTGATGCGTTCCTGAAGTCTCGGTAACCAAATCGCCAAACCACTGATGTGCTAATTCGTGGGCATTTACATTTACATAATTCTTATCTACAAAAGCGGTATCGTTCACCACAAAAGCATCAGAAAAAATGGTAGCGCTTGTATTTTCCATGCCTGCGTACAGAAAGTCTTTCACCGGAATTTGTTTGTAATTTTGCCAAGGGTAAGGTACTCCAATTTCTTCTTCCAGAAAATCGAACATCTGTTTGGTGTGTCGATACGTTGGTTCAAATTTTAAGGAATCTTCAGGATAATAATACATTTCTAACGGAATGTTACTTTTTGAATACTCTATCTGCTTATCATATTTACCAATAGCTAAAGCCACAAGGTAACTCGCCATAGGTTTTTGCATATCGTAATGCCAAGTAATCGTGGAATCGTTTACTTGCTTATCAGTTAATTTTCCATTAGAGATGACCTCGAAATCCTTATTAAACGTGATGATTAGATCGAACTCAATTTTATCGTTCATATCATCAATACTCGGCAACCAGTTACTTGTATATTTCCCTTGCCCTTGCGTCCAAATTTGTTTGTTACCATCTTCATAATCCCAATCTATAAAATACAGGGCTTTCTTCGGTTGGGCTTCATACTGAAATGCTAACTCATAAGTTTTTCCTTTTTTAAATTGATACTTAACCCAGAGTCTTTTTGAATCATTTTTAAACTCCACAAAACTACCATTTAAAGTAACCTGAGAAAATTTCATATTAATGGCATCTAAAAAAATGGAATCTTTAGATTTTAAAATATCAAGTTTATAAAGTATCTGTCCTGATACAGTTTTCAATTCGGGAAGAAATGTCACAGATACATTTGCATTTTTAAAATCAACAAATTCAGTTTGTTGTGCAAATAAAAATCCTGTACAGAAAAAGAAAAGAGCAAGTAGGTTCAATTTCATATTTAAAATCTAACAAGTATCAAGCCAAAATACGTAAAATTTCTATTTTTTGAATTGCTTGAAAAGGTTTAAATTCGTCCTGTCATGGCAATAAATCTACAAACTCCTATCGATTATTTAAAAGGCGTTGGCTCGAGCAGGGCCGATTTGCTTCGTAAAGAGTTGGGGATTCATACCTATCAGGATTTAATGAATTTATTCCCAAATCGCTATATTGATCGTACCCAATATTACAAGATTAATGCATTACAACGCAACAATGCCGATGTACAGGTAATTGGGAAAATTGTTTCGTTTACCGAGGTTGGACAAAATCGGGGCAAGCGTTTGGTTGCTAAGTTTCAGGATGACACCGGAACTATGGAACTGGTTTGGTTTCGCGGACATAAATGGATAAAAGACAGTTTAAAACTGAACACGCCTTATGTGGCGTTTGGAAAAACCAATTGGTTTAACAGTACGTTCTCTATGCCGCATCCGGAGCTGGAACCTTTAGCCGAACACGAAAAAAATTTACGCTCAGCAATGCAAGCCGTTTATCCATCTACCGAAAAGTTATCGAATCGGGGAATTTCAAATCGGGTGTTGAGTAAAATGATTCAGCAATTATTTGTCGATGCCAACGGAAAATTCGACGAATCCCTTCCGGATTCCTTACGAAAAGAACTGAATCTCATCAGTAAAAGTGAAGCGCTTTTTAACATCCATTTTCCGAAGAGTCCGGAGTTGTTAACCAAGGCTCAATTCCGATTAAAATTTGAAGAACTTTTTTATATTCAGCTGCAGCTGATTATTAAAAATTTGGCTCATAAATCAAAAATTAAAGGCTTCCCTTTCGAACATATAGGCGAACATTTTAAAACTTTTTTTGAAGAACATTTACCCTTCGATTTAACCAATGCACAAAAACGTGTGCTGAAAGAAATTCGTGCCGATTTGGGAAGCAACGCTCAAATGAACCGACTTTTGCAAGGTGATGTAGGTTCCGGAAAGACCATAGTGGCCCTAATGTCCATGTTAATGGCACTTGACAACGGTTTCCAGGCTTGTTTAATGGCCCCGACTGAAATTTTGTCAGTCCAACACTATAACGGATTACTTGATCTATGTAAAGAACTGAAAATCAATATTAAATTATTAACTGGCTCAACAAAAACTTCAGAAAGAAGAGAAATTTTAGAATCATTAAAAAATGGGGATTTAAATATCATAATTGGTACCCATGCCCTACTTGAAGATAAGGTAGAATTCCACAATTTAGGGCTTGCCATCATCGATGAGCAACATCGTTTTGGTGTCGCTCAGCGAAGTAAATTATGGCATAAAAATTCTACTCCGCCACACATTTTAGTCATGACCGCCACCCCTATTCCGCGCACCCTGGCGATGTCGGTTTATGGGGATCTTGATATCTCAATTATTGACGAATTACCTGCGGGAAGAAAGCCTATTAAAACCGTACATCGTTACGACAAAAACAGACTCAATGTTTTTCGTTTTGTGAAAGATGAAATTGCAAAGGGCAGACAGGTTTATATAGTGTATCCGTTAATTCAGGAAAGTGAAAAAATGGATTACAAAGATTTGATGGATGGCTACGAAAGTATTACTCGCGATTTCCAGATGCCCGATTATCAAATTTCGATTGTTCATGGTAAAATGAAACCCGCCGATAAAGATTATGAGATGCAACGTTTTATAAAAGGTGAAACCCAGATTATGGTCGCTACAACGGTTATTGAAGTTGGTGTAAATGTTCCTAATGCTTCAGTTATGATTATTGAAAGTGCCGAACGTTTTGGATTATCGCAACTCCACCAGTTACGTGGTCGTGTGGGGCGTGGCGCCGAACAGAGTTATTGTATTTTAATGACCGGGCATAAACTGAGTAACGATAGCAAAACCCGATTGGAAACCATGGTTAAAACCAGTGATGGTTTTGAAATTGCCGAAGTCGATTTAAAACTTCGTGGCCCCGGTGATTTAATGGGAACACAACAAAGTGGTGTGCTTAACCTGAAGATTGCCGATATTGTAAAAGACAAGGATTTATTACAACATGCCCGCTACCACGCCAAAAAGATCCTTAACGAAGACCCTAAACTGGCTTCGACTGATAACGCAGTAGTTTTAGATACATACCGAAAGCTGAGTAAGTTTAAAAACATCTGGAATTATATTTCGTAGAAAACGGAAACCTTTATTTTTGCAAAAATTTAATTATGCTTCATTTACAACTGGAAACCGATCCGCGTTGGGCTAAACTTGCCGAATCAAACATAGAAGAAATCCTTACCGATCACGCCTGGTGCGAGCAAAAAGCGGCAACCAGTGCCATTACCTTAATTACTCAAAATCCGGAATATCCCGATATGGTCACCGAACTTCTTGAAATTGCTCGGGAAGAACTGGAGCATTTTCAAATGGTTCACGATATTATTAAAGCCCGTGGTTACGAACTAGGCCCCGAACGTAAAGATAGCTACGTTCACCAGCTTTTTAAATTTATGAATAAAGGTGGGAACCGTATTCAGCGTATGGTAGACAAACTACTTCTTTCAGCCATGATTGAAGCCAGAAGTTGTGAGCGTTTTAAATTATTATCAAACACTATTAAAGACAAAGAACTTTCCAAATTCTATTACGATTTAATGGTCAGTGAAGCGAGTCATTATACCACATTCATCACTTTCGCCAGAACATATGGAAAAGGCGTTAATGTTGAAAAACGCTGGAAAGAACTTGTTACCTTTGAAAGCGAAATTATTAAAAGCTACGGAACGGGCGATTCGTTACATGGGTAAGATGTAACAATCCAAGTACAAGAAACTGAAATATTTTAATTGATTTCGAGATAATCCACAGAGTAATTAAATATCGAAATATATTGGGGCAAAACAAAGCTCAACCTAACCATGTTGAGCTTTGCAAACTGTTCTATAGTTTGATGATTGATGACATTTTTTTAAAACTTCAATTCGTATGTTCAAACAACATCTTCATACTCAACTTTTCTCTAACAAGGTATTCACTATTTCAACACACAACTGTTATTCTTTTGTTAAAGAACAACTTACAAATGTTAATTAACATTTTTTGAGACAAGTAATTAGCACTTCAAATTTATTATGAGATTGCGTAACTTTGCGTCTTTCGTATTCACATTTAAGACAAAGAATGATTAACATTCACGACAAGACATTACAAGACTTAGAATTTCCAACCGTTTTACAACAAGTCAGCGAACATTGTATCACGCCACTTGGAAATGAAAGAGCTTTAGAAATAGCCCCTTACAGAAACAAAACAGAACTGTTAAACAGTTTGCAGTTAACTAACGAATATGTATCATCATTCGCCAACGATAACCGCATTCCCAACCACAGTTTCGAAACCATTTCGAAAGAAATCAAGCTTTTAAATATTGAAAACACCTTCTTAGAGGTTTTTAGTCTGAAGAAAATCGCGTCGATTTCAACCACCTCGAACGAGATAGTCTTATTCCTAAATAAGTTTGAAGAATACTATCCGAATCTTAACGAATACGCATCTCACATCGAAGTGACTAAAATTGTTATCGATAAGATTAATGCTATTATAGACCGTTTTGGCGATATAAAAGACAATGCCTCGGATACCCTTTACGAATTACGACAGTCTATTAACAAAGTAAAAGGCCAAATAAACAGCAGTTTCGTTACGGCTTTAAACACATACAATGGATTAGAATATTTAGACGACATTAGGGAGTCTGTTTTAGAAAACCGACGTGTATTGGCGGTGAAAGCCATGTACCGTCGAAAGGTAAAAGGGACTATTTTAGGAAGCAGCAAAACAGGTAGCATTGTATATATGGAGCCTGAAGCCACCCTGAAATATTCACGCGAACTGAATAATTTAGAATACGAAGAAAAGGAAGAAATCACACGTATTTTAAAAGAAGTTACCGAATATATTCGTCCGTTTAATGAATTGTTTGCCAAGTATCAGGAATTTTTAATAACGATCGATGTGATTTCGGCAAAAGCCAAATACGCACAATCTTTAAACGCCATACTTCCCGAAATTAGCGAAGATCGCAGCATGTTCTTACGTGAGGCATATCACCCTTTACTTTACCTAAATAATCTTAAAAAGAAAACGAAAACCTTCCCTCAAACTGTAGAATTAAAACAAGATAGTCGTATTATTGTTATTTCAGGACCTAATGCCGGAGGAAAAAGTATCACTTTAAAAACCGTTGGATTATTACAGGTCATGCTACAAAGTGGAATGCTTATTCCGGTTCATGAACGCAGTAAAGCCAGTCTGTTTGACCGGGTAATGAGTGATATTGGAGACAACCAGTCGATAGAAAATCATTTAAGTACGTATAGCTACCGATTAAAACAGATGAATTATTTCCTAAGGAAATGCAACAAAAACACTCTGTTTTTAATTGATGAGTTTGGTACGGGAAGTGACCCTGAATTAGGTGGTGCTCTGGCCGAAACATTTTTAGAGGAATTCTATCACCGTGAAGCTTTCGGAATTATTACCACGCATTATTCCAATTTAAAGATATTAGCCAACGAATTACCAAACATGCTAAATGCCAATATGCTTTTTGACGAGCGCACTTTAGAACCGCTTTTCAAATTAGTTATTGGTCAGGCCGGAAGTAGTTTTACGTTTGAAGTGGCTCAGAAAAACGGTATCCCTTTCGGGTTAATTAACCGTGCTAAGAAGAAAATTGAGCGCAGTAAAGTCCGTTTTGATGCCACGATAGCTAAACTTCAAAAAGAACGCTCTAAACTTGAAAAAACAGGCGAATCTTTAAAACTGAATGAGAAAAAGAAAATTGAAGAAGCCGATAAACTGGAAGAAATCAATAATCGTATTCAAAAGAAACTTGAAAGCTACCAGGAACTTTACGATAGCAACCAGCGTTTAATTTACATCGGACAAAAAGTTGATGATTTAGCCGACAAGTATTTCAACAACAAACAAAAACGTGCCTTAATGGACGAGTTATTCAAGTTGGTTCAGGTTGAAAATTCAAAACGTCAAAAAGTCACAAAAAAGGAAAAACAACAAATAAAAGCCAAAGAAAACAAGGTTAAAAAAGAAGTTGAGAAAAAGGTTGAAATGATTCGCGAAAAGAAAAAAGAAGCGAAACAGAAAGCTATTGAAGCTCCAAAGCCAAAACCTATTTTAACCATTGGCGATCGTGTACGCCTAGAAGACGGTCGTGCGATTGGAACTATTGATAAAATTGAGAAAAATAAAGCCGTAGTTAACTACGGTATTTTCACCACAAATGTAAGTTTAGACCAGTTAGAACTTGTTGAACGCATAAAGTAGTTCAATAAGTTTTATCTTTTTTATACCTTTAAAGCATGAAGGTCGCTATCCCAGAAAACAAACAACTCATTCTTTTCGATGGCGTTTGCAATTTGTGTAATTCCAGCGTAAAATTCATTATTAAACACGATAAGAAAAATAGATTCTTATTTACTGCGCTGCAAAGCGACATTGGAACACAAATTATAAAAGACTACAATATAGACACTTCAAAAACCGATTCCATTCTGCTTTACTCTCCTGAAAAAGGCATCACTTACAAATCTACAGCGGCTTTAAAAATCGCTTCGCATTTAAACTTTCCGATAAATATTCTATCGGCATTTCTAATTATACCGGCATTTATTAGAAACTGGGTTTATGATATGATTGCCAAAAACAGATACAAATGGTTTGGTAAAAAAGAATCGTGCATGGTTCCAACACCAGAACTGAAAAGTAAATTTTTGGAATAATCTTAAAGTATCCCTAAGATTTTAATCTTTTTTGAAAGCGACATTCCTCCGGGATTACAACCGGGCTGTCCTTCTGGGACTTCCATGTTCAGTTTCTTAAAATAATCTTCCCATACTTCAAAATACACATCAGAACCTAGGGCTTTATAAGTCATAGGAAAGAGTTTAAAAAATGGCTTGCCATTCGCATCTAAAAAGCAGTCGTAAATCAACTCAGAACAATAGTACTTATCATTATCGTATAAATAATTCACATCGTAAGGCTTCCCTAATTGCCTTTTTCCAAAATCGATAGCCTTTGGAATCAAGTTTTGATAACGTTTTTTTAATCGACCAACAAACATCGGTAAATCAGTTTTTGAAACAAAATCCTTGTAAGGAGTTAAAGCAACCTCTGTTCCTGCCGCTTCCAAAATAAAACGCTCATTACCCTGAATAACCACCATTCCCATATGATTAAAATCAAGACCTTTGTAGCCTTCAGTTACCTGTTTTATCGCATCACATAACGGCCCACAATCAATCGACTGAAAAATTAAATCGCCGTTTTGCAAGTCAATAGTTTGAGTATTTCCTTTGAAAAAAAATAGCAGTATTGGTAAGAATAAAAATCGCATCAGTTAATTTCTAATTACTTTTTAACTTTTGGTAAGACTTCCCCACTCGGTCCACGAACCATCGTAAACAGAGATATTCTTGTACCCACTAAGCTCTGCTCCTAAAGCCAAAACACAAGCAGTAATTCCTGAGCCACAAGAGAAAATAATAGGTTCATTCTTCTCGGCTAAATTAGAAAACATAGCTTCAATTTCGGTTGTTGGTTTTAATTCGCCATCCTGTAGTAAATCGGTAAACGGTAGATTTACCGAATTTGGAATGGTTCCCATACGCAATCCTTCACGAGGTTCTGGCTCTTCGCAATTGAAACGTTCTTGGGAACGTGCATCAATAATCGTATGGGTTTTGTTTGCTGACGCGTTTTTCATGTCCTCAAAGAACTTCATGCTTTCAGGATGTAATTCCGCTATAAAATCCCCAGCCTGTCCGGAATATGGTGTCATAGCTTCCGTTGGATAATTCACTTTGTTCCATGATGGAAATCCTCCACTTAAAACCGCCACATTATCATGTCCAAATGCTTTAAATAACCACCACACCCGAGCCGATGAATAAATGCCTTTGTCGTCGTAGACTACAATAGCGCTATTGTTGTTGATTCCTAAAGCTTGCGCTTCTCGTTCAAATTGTTCTGCTGAAGGAAACGTACTTGGGAATGTCGCACCAACTTCACTAAACTTATTTTTTATATCGAAAAATCTCGTATTTGGAATTTGCTCTTGAAAAGCATCGAAAGTCTTATTGATGGTTCCGTCTAAAATCACTAGATTTTCAGCATCTAAACGTTTATAAAGCCAATCGACTGTTACTGCTGACTCTTTTAAAACAAGTTTGGCCATACCTATGATTTCTTTAAATTATCGTCCCAGTTTTTCACACGAGGTTCGTGTAATTTACCTAAAGATTTAGCTACCAATACCGATACGGTTGCGTCACCGGTTACATTTACAACGGTTCTACACATATCTAGAGGTCGGTCTACCGCAAAAATAAGCGCTAATCCTATAGGCAATAATTCTGCTGGAAACCCGATGGATTCCAGTACAATAACCAACATTACCATTCCGGCACTTGGCACAGCTGCACTTCCTATAGATGCCAATAAGGCTGTTGCCACAATAACTAATTGATTAGAAAAGGTTAAACCTTCTGGCCATATAACTTGCATGATAAACACCGCAGCGATACCCTGATATAAACTGGTACCATCCATATTTACTGTGGCACCAACCGGCAATACAAAACCAGAAACTTCTTTGTCAACACCAAGATGCTCTTCTACTCGCTCCATAGTTACAGGTAAGGTTGCCGCACTAGAACTTGTTGAAAATGCTAAAAGTTGCGCTGGGCTAATTTGTTGTAAAAACCACAATGGTGATTTTTTAGCGTAAATACTTACCAATAACAAGTAGAACCCAATCATAATCATTAAACCACCAACTACGCAACCTGCATAGTATAATAGTTTAATTAATATCTCAATATCATCGAAAGCTATAATGACATTTGCCAACAATGCAAATACCGCATACGGGGCGAAAAGCATTATTAAATCCACCATTTTCATAACGACTTCATTCAGAGAATCAAAGAATTTAATGAGCGGTTTTGCCTTTTTTTCAGGAATTAACAACAGACAAATCCCCACAAACATAGCGAAGAAAATAACCTGTAACATAGAAGCTTCGGCAAACGATTGAAAAATATTACTCGGAAAAATATCGACTAAAGCCTGTAGTGGTCCTGCATCTTTTTGAGCGCTTGCTTTGGTTAGCTTATCAACTACACCTGCATCGTTTTCATATTTAGCCTTAATTTTTTCAATGGTATCCTGAGGCATTCCAACACCTGGTCTCACGGTATTTACAATACCTAAACCAATGATTATAGCTACTAAAGTGGTAAAAATATAAATACTAATGGTACGCAATCCCATTGATTTAATTTTGGAAATGTCTTTTAAATCTGAAATTCCTTTAATTAAAGACGCCAGGATTAACGGAACTGCAATTAACTTTAAAAGATTGATAAAGATGGTTCCGAAAGGCGCAACCCAGTCGGTTACAAACCCTTTTCCGCCATCAATACCGTTCATGATGAATCCGAAAATGATACCCAGAACCATACCTATTATAATCTTCCAGTGTAATGCTAGTTTTTTCATCTGTTGATGTTTATTTGTTTTTAATTGTCAGATGGAATGCCCTTAATTACCATATCGTTTATTTTGTTCTTATTATTAATGGGCATTTCATACTAAATAATTTCTTCTGTTTGGGATGAAGTTACTAAATATTATTAAAATGAATCGGAGCCATAGCCCCGATTGAAGTGATATCCTTTTTATGCCTTAAACAGAAAGGTTAAGGCGTAAAAAGATTTAACGGAAAGCGGGAAACAGCTACAAATGCAAAGCTCTGTTCTGTAACCAGAAATCAGCAATAACCAGTGCTGCCATGGCCTCTACAATAGGCACCGCACGTGGCACTACACAAGGATCGTGACGCCCTTTACCTTGCATTTCTACGGTGTTTCCGTCTTTATCTATAGTCTCGTATTTTTGAATAAGTGTTGCTACTGGTTTAAAAGCTACGTTGAAATAAATATCCATGCCGTTGCTTATACCACCTTGAATTCCACCTGAGTAGTTTGTTTTGGTCGATCCGTCGTTATTAAACGCATCGTTATGGTCGCTGCCGTACATGGTGCTCCCCTCGAAACCACTCCCATATTCGAAGCCTTTCACCGCATTGATAGATAGCATGGCTTTACCCAACTCGGCGTGTAATTTATCGAATACCGGTTCGCCTAAACCAACAGGCACATTTTTAATCACACAGGTTACAACACCGCCAACCGTATCTCCCTTTGAGCGCACATCTTTAATGTAAGACTCCATTTTTGCTGCCATATCGGCATCTGGGCATCTTACGATATTCGATTCTATTTGCGTTAAATCTAACTCGGTGTAGGGTTTATCTAATTTCATGGTTCCTACCGCCGATACGTAAGCCGTAAACTCGATGTCCTTCAGCATTTGTTTTGCTACAGCACCGGCAACTACGCGGCTTGCAGTTTCACGTGCCGAGCTACGTCCGCCTCCACGGTAGTCTCTAAATCCGTATTTTTTATCATAAACGTAATCGGCATGGCTTGGACGATAACTATCCTTGATATGCGAGTAATCATGAGATTTCTGATTGGTGTTTTCAATCACAAACCCAATGGATGTTCCCGTTGTTTTTCCTTCGAATATTCCGGAATGAAACTTTACGGTATCCGGCTCTTTACGCTGAGTTACAATTGCCGATTGTCCTGGCTTTCTACGATCTAATTCATTTTGAATTGCCTCTAAATCTAACTCAATTCCTGAAGGGCAACCATCGATAACCCCACCTAATGCAGGACCATGAGATTCGCCATAAGTTGATAGTGTAAACAGTTTTCCGAAGGAATTTCCCGCCATGTCTAAAAATTTTGTTTGCTAAAGTAAATTTATTCTGAGAGATACGAAAATGAAATTGCATGAAACACACACAAAAAGCAGGAATAACTGATAACACAACCTTAACAATAAACTGATATTTAAATAAATACCAGATAATGATTAGATAATATATGTTCCCGTATTTTACAATAAACTTCCTCGTTGTTAACATTAAAGGTATTAAAAGAAGCCTTTGTTCTATTTCGAGGCAAGCCTCGGAACATTTTAATCTCGATTATCGAGTAAATATTATAAACACTTGAAGATTAAACGAAAAATAGAAATCGCCGTAATATCAGATGTGCATTTGGGCACCTACGGCTGCCACGCCAAACAGCTGTTAACTTATTTGAACAGTATTAACCCTAAAACATTAATTTTAAACGGCGATATTATTGATGTCTGGCAATTTAGCAAGCGCTACTTCCCTAAATCGCACTTAAAAGTCATTAAAAAAATCATGGATATGGCGGCTGATGGTATCGAGATTATTTACATTACAGGTAATCACGACGAAATGCTTCGCAAATTTAGTGGCACAACCATTGGAAATATTTCTATTGTTGATAAACTAGTTATGGAACTAAATGGTAAAAAAGCATGGTTTTTTCACGGTGATGTGTTTGATGTTTCTATTCAAAATGCTAAGTGGCTAGCTAAACTTGGAGGTTATGGTTACGATTTGTTAACCCTACTAAACCGCGGAGTAAACTGGTATTTGGATAAACGTGGCAAAGAACGTTATTCGTTATCCAAAAAAGTTAAAAACGGTGTGAAAGGTGCTGTAAAATATATTGATGACTACGAAAAAACCATATCTGATTTAGCCATTGAAAATGGTTACGATTATGTGGTTTGCGGACATATTCATCAACCTAAAATGGAGTATATCGAGAATAAACACGGAAAAACTGTTTATCTTAATTCTGGTGATTGGGTTGAAAATTTTACCGCTCTGGAATACCAATTTAAGCGTTGGAAAATCTACAATTATAATAACGATAAACTGGCGCCCTTTTATCCTGACGAAGAGTTCGAAGACAAAGAAATTAAAGACTTAATTGCTGCTATTACGATTGTGGAACAGCAAAAAAAGAAATCTTAAGCTTTTAATAGAATTAAGACTTGATTTGGATGTCTAAAAAATCAAATATCCCTAATTAATCTAATAAAGCTTCCCTTAATATCGTTACAGGATGTTTGGCTTCGCGCTGCGTGCCATCTTTTATTTGATGCCTACAACTGGTTCCGTTAGCCGAAATAATAGTATCCCTTGGAGCCTTTCTTACTGCCGGGAACAGCGTTTGCTCACCAACTTTCATGCTTACTTCATAGTGCTCCTTCTCGTAACCGAAACTACCTGCCATACCACAACAACCGCTTGGAATAATAGTTACTTTATAGTTTTTAGGTAGATTCAGCACATCGAAACTTGGCAATTGATTTCCTAATGACTTTTGATGACAATGGCCGTGAAATTTAATGGTTTTAGCTTCTAAAGTAAACTGTTCCGGTTTTATATTCCCTAGTTTAATTTCCTGCTGAATAAATTCTTCTATTAAAAACACATGTTTTGAAATATATTCTGCCGACGTTTTATCCTCAGCCAGCTTTAAATATTCATCTTTAAAACTTAAAATTGCCGAAGGTTCAATACCTATAAGAGGTGTTTCAGCTGAAACTAAACCCTTAAAAATTGAAACGTTTTTATTTGCTACGGTTTTAGCTTGTTCTAACAAACCTTTTGATAAAAAGGTACGTCCGGATTCGGCGTGCTTAATAACTTTTATTTCATAATTAAGCCTCGTTAGAAGTTCGAATGCATCAATACCTATAGGCGTGTCGAGATAATTCAAAAACTCATCGTTAAACAAATAAACCGTTTTTATAGGTTTACTGACATATGTTTTTTCATCAAGGACTTTAAAGGCTTTATCAAAACTTTTCCTAGATATTAAAGGGAACTGACGCTCTTTAGCAATACCAAACGTTTTCTTTAGCAACGTAGATGTAACCCCGTTTGAAAACATAAAATTTGTAAGTCCTGGAAATTTACTTCCAAATCGATTTAAAGTATTATTATAAGCAAACATCTTGGTTCGCCATGACACACCATTTGCTTTTTGATATTGATATTGAAATTCTGCTTTTAAGGTTGCTACGTCCACACTACTCGGGCATTCGCTGGCACAGGCCTTACAACTCAAACACAAATCGAAAACAGTTTTTAACTCTTCGTAGTCAAATTTATTTTCCTTTTCGGAATTCGTTAAAAACTCCCGCAACGCATTAGCTCGCGCTCTGGTGGTATCTTTTTCATGGCGTGTGGCTCGGTAACTAGGGCACATCACCCCACCAAACTCAGGTGGCTTTCTACAATCACCTGAACCATTACATTTTTCGGTTTCCCGAAGAATACCTAAAGACGATGAAAAATCCATCATCGTATTTATTTTCGGTTCTTTGCGATCGGGTTGATATCGCAGACTTTCATCCATTGGTAACGCATCAACAATCTTTCCGGGATTAAAAATGTTATCAGGATCGAAAGCTTCTTTTACACGTTTTAATATCTGGTAATTAATATCTCCGATCATTAACGGAATAAATTCGCCACGCACAATACCATCTCCATGTTCTCCACTCATAGACCCGCCGTATTTCTTTACTAAATGTGCGACATCGGTCGTGATTTTTCGGAACAGTCCAACATCTTCCGCTGTTTTTAAATTGAGAATAGGACGCAAATGCAACTCCCCCGCACCGGCATGCGCATAATAAATGGCTTCCTGATTATAGCTTTTCATTAAAGCAGTAAACTCGGAAATGTAGTTAGCTAAATCGGGTAAAGCTACGGCAGTATCTTCAATACAAGCTGCCGATTTTTTATCGCCAACAATATTCCCCAGCAATCCCAAACCAGCACAGCGTAAAGTATTCGCTTTATTAATATCTTCACCAACCAATTTTGGATACGCATAACTTAAGCCTGAAGCCTCAATAGTAGCTTCTAACTTGTCGGCTAAAACATCAACTTCTGCTTTTGTATTCGCTCGAACTTCACACATTAAAATAGCCTTCGGATCACCTTCAATAAATCGACGGTTTTCCTGCTGGGTTCGGTTGTTCTTTGTACAATCTAAAATGATTTTATCCATCATTTCGCAGGTATACAAGTTATGAGCCATAGTTAACTCAACCGCATTTAAACAGCTTTCAATACTATCAAAATGAGCTGCAATCATAATGCTTTCCTGTGGTGGCAAGTCGTCTAACTGCAATGTAATCTGGGTTGAAAACGCAAGTGTTCCTTCGCTACCTGCCAGCAACTGGCACATATTGAAGTTAGCTTCAGAATCACTAAAAATATTCGATTTGATTAACTCATCTATCGCATAACCCGTATTTCGTCGGTGAATCTCTGGTTTGGGAAATTTATCTTTAATTTCCACCTGTACACCTTTAGAATTCAAAGCACCAAAAATACTACGGTAAATATGGCCTTCTAAGCTATGTTCTTTTGCTTTTTTATGAAAATCTTCAGGAGTTACTTCATAAAAAACAGCCTCACTTCCATCGCTTAAAACAGCTTGTACTTCAATAACTTTATCGCGGGTAACACCATATTGAATAGAGGTTGTCCCTGAAGAGTTATTCCCAACCATACCACCAATCATGGCGCGATTGGAAGTCGATGTTACCGGACTAAAAAACAATCCGAAAGGTTTTAAATAATTATTCAGTTCATCGCGAATCACACCAGGTTGAACAGTAACTGTTTTAGTTTTTTCATTGAAATCTAAAATCTTTGTAAAATACCGGGATACATCTACAACAATGCCTTTTCCAACACATTGACCGGCCAGTGAAGTTCCGGCTGTTCTGGGAATTAAAGACGTGTTATGAACCTTAGCAAATTCTATAAGCAACTTGATATCCTCCTTATTTTTCGGATAAGCAACGGCCTCAGGTAACATGCGGTATACAGAAGCATCGGTAGCATAAATAGCTTTTATTAAATCATCAGCATATAATTCGCCAGATAAGGTTTTGCTTAGTGTCTGTAAATGTGCATTTAAGGTCATTTGCTAAGTTACGTTTTCAACAATTTCTAAAAAAGATAAATATAATTACAAATTTCATCATATTTTTACAATTAGTTGTGGAGTACGAAAATTATAATCTTTTTATTCAAAAACTTCGTATATTCATGTAATAAACAAAACTTAAAACTTTATGAAAAAATTATTTTTATTAGCATTTGCAGTATTAGGATTTGTATTTGTCTCAAATGCACAGGACATTTCAAAACACGCCTTAGGTTTAAGACTTGGTGACAGTGATGGCTTTGGAGCCGAAATCTCTTACCAACATGCTCTTGGTACTGCTAACCGTTTAGAAGCAGACTTAGGATGGAGAAGCGGAAACAACTGGGATGGTTTTAAACTTACCGGTTTATACCAATGGGTATTTCCTTTAGAAAACCGTTTTAACTGGTATGTTGGTGCTGGTGGAGGTTTAGGATCTTACAGTTGGGACAATCATCCTGAATTTAACGATGATAGTGAAACCTTTATTTTTATTGCAGGTGACTTAGGTATTGAATACAATTTTGATATCCCATTAATGTTATCGTTAGATTTCAGACCTGAATTAGGTTTTGGAGATTTTAGTGATGACTTAGATTTTGATATCGCCTTAGGTATTAGATACCAATTCTAATCGAAAGAATATATATAAAAAAAAAGCGTCAATTATGGCGCTTTTTTTTATATAAATATATTTGGTGGATACCGTTATAACTTCATCCTAAAAACTACAATACCAAACATTTTGCTAAGGTATCTTCATAAATCTTTTCGTATTGCGGTACAATAGTATGTACATCAAATTTTAAAGCTGTTTGTCGTGCATTTTCTTTAAAGGTTTTTAAACGATCGTCATCACCTAAAATGTAAAGTGCATTTTTAGTCATATCGGCAATATCGCCTACGTCACTTAAAAAACCTGAAACACCGTGAATGTTTACTTCCGGAATTCCTCCAGTATTACTTGAAATTACAGGAACACTAGAGGCCATTGCTTCTAAAGCTGCCAGACCAAAACTTTCTGATTGTGAAGGCAATAAAAACAGATCACTAAAACATAAAATTTTATCAATCTCATTACTTTTTCCTAAAAAAGCGACCTTATTATAAATGCCTAATTCCATGCATCGCGCTTCTATTCTTTCACGCTCAGGCCCTTCTCCAACCAACATTAACTTGGCCGGCATTTCCTTTTGAATATTATAAAAGACTTCAATAACATCTTCAACACGTTTTACCGGACGTAAATTACTTATATGAGTGATGATTCGTTCGTTTTCCTTTGCCATTAAAGAACGCTGACAATCAGTAAACTTACAATCATGTTTATCCAAATCGATAAAGTTAGATACCACATTAATTTCGTTCTTAATATCAAATAAGCGTAAGGTATCATCCTTTAAACTTTGTGATACAGCAGTTACCGCATCAGACTTATTGATGCTGAAGGTTACCGCTGGTCTGTAAAATGGATGACTTCCTACTAAGGTAATATCAGTACCATGTAACGTAGTAACAATAGGCACATAAATATTTTCCTCAATAAGCATTTTTTTCGCCATATACGCTGCATACGCATGCGGAATAGCGTAATGCACATGTAAAATTTCGATACCGTGTAATTTCACCATATCCACCAGTTTACTCGATAAAGCTAACTCGTAAGGCTGATAGTGAAATAATGGATATTCTGGCACATTCACTTCGTGATAATGCACATTATTACTCACCAACTCCAACCTAACCGGCTGATTATAAGTGATAAAATGAATTTCATGACCACGTTTAGAAAGTTCTAAACCTAATTCTGTAGCTACTACACCGCTACCTCCAAACGTTGGGTAACAAACAATACCTATTTTCATCTTTTATTATAACTGCTTTCTTTAATCGATAATGGCTTGATATATTAAGCTTTGAATATCGGTTCTAATATTTTCTTTTAACAACAGATTATGATCTGCACTCGGGTAAGTTCTATTCGCCAAAAATACGTAAACTATTTCTTTTTCCGGGTCTGCCCAGGCATAAGTTCCGGTAAACCCTGAATGTCCAAAACTCGATAAAGACACACAACCGCAAGTTGGCCCTTCACCACTTAGTTGTGGTTTATCGAAACCAACACCTCGCCTGTTATCTTTCGAACTGTAATAACTCGTATTAAATCGATCTACTGTTTCTGACATTAAAAATTGTTTTCCGCCATAATACCCCTTTTGCAAATACATTTGCATAATCTTGGCTACATCGTTAGCATTACTAAAAATTCCGGCATGACCTCCAATACCATTTTGCATCGCCGCCCCCATATCGTGAACATAACCTTGTACTTCTCTGTATCGGTAATAATTATCGACCTCGGTCGGAACAATCTTTTTATTACTGATTTTATGATACGGATTATACAAGGTATTATTCGCGCCTAAAGGCTCATAAAAATGACTTTGTACTAACTGCTCCAAGGTTCTGTCGTAATAAGTCTCAATAAATTTCTTTAAAATGTAATAAGGAAAGTCACTATAACGATATTTTAACTTTGGAAGTAATTCTGACTCTCTAATAATCTTTTGAATGGTATCTGGATAATCAGATCGTAAATACATATTTTTAGCGACCTCAACATCAAATTCCTTACTACGTTCCGTTCTGTAATAAGCATCACTTGGACGTTTAGTAACTGAGTCTAAAGTATTATAATAAAACGGCTCCCAAGGGCGCAGTCTCGCATAATGCGATAACATTTGCTTTATGGTAATATGCTCTTTATTCGATCCTTTATATTTTGGCAGTAATTCTCCCAGTTCAGAATCTAATGAAATAATCCCCTCCTGCTCCATTTCCATCACCAAGGGTAAGGTTGCTAATATCTTTGTTAGTGAAGCGACATCGTAAATATCGTCCCAAGCCACTTTTTCTTTTCCGCCGTAGGTGTGCTTTCCAAAATTCTTATTGTAAATTACCTTTCCTTTTCTGGCTACCAACAACTGAATACCAGGTGTCATTTTTCCGTTTATAGCTTTAAGCGCTATGGAATCTATTTTATTTAATTTATCTGAATCCACACCTACACGTTCCGGAATCGTATACCCCAGACGCTTAATTGCATGCCTGTGAACACCATGACCAACAGGAAAGGTTTGTCCAATAGATACCGGCAACACACCAACCGCATCAATAGCTCCGAAAATGAGTTGTGCCGATTTTTGTTGTGCAATTTCACTGTTCTGATAACTCACAATAATGCTTTCAATATTGGTAATGGACTTTAAACTCGACAACGCATAAGGCTTAACAAACGCATCTAAAATTACACTATGCGATTTCGATATGCTATCAATCCAATTCAATTCATCTTCACTAAACTCATAACTTTTCCAGGGATTAGCATTCGAGCGGTGAAAGCCAATAATAACCGTATTATAATCCTGTAACTTAGCGGTTAATTCATCTAAAGTAGGCGCTTCAATATGATGTACTTTGGTGTACTTTTTTAGCTCATTAAAAAACGGCGTTCCGTCATCATCCCCTAAACCTACATAAGCAATGGTTTTAGTTTCTAATTGCTGAATTGGCAGTAAGTCTCTTTCGTTTTGAATGATCGTTATGGCATTTTCCAAAAGCTCTTCGTAAAGCATATCATCTTTAAGCCGGTTTAAGTCTTCAACCAAATGGTTAATCGCGATAGGTTTGTATTTGTTCAATCCTACTTTATATTTCGCCATCAACACTTTTTTTACCGAATACGCCAAGCGCTCTTCTGAAATCTCTCCTGCATAATACGCCTCAGTAAGTTTAGAAACCCCAATACCGACATCTTCCGACATTAACATGACATCGTTACCCGCTTTAAAAGCAGCCAAATCGATATCACCTGTTTCACTGAAATTAGCAGCACCTTTCATAGTCAAGGCATCGGTAAACGTTAAGCCTTGAAACTGTAACCTTTCTTTTAAAATATCTGTAACAATATGTTTTGATAATGACGACGGATAGCCTTCGCGAGGTTCTAAACTAGGCACATTTAAATGCGCCACCATAACACTGGACAATCCTTCTTTTATTAGTTTTTTATACGGATACAATTCGATGGAATCGATACGTTTTTCATCAAAACTAACCGTTGGAAGTGTTTTATGAGAATCCTGATCGGTATCGCCATGTCCAGGAAAATGCTTGGCATTAGCCAAAACACCTGCGCTTTGCATCCCTTTCATAAAGGCTAAAGCTTTTTCAGTAACATTATCGCGATCTTCTCCAAACGAACGATTTCCGATAATAGGATTTTTAGGATTTGTATTAATGTCGACCACCGGAGCAAAATTAAAATGCACACCTAAACGCTTACAATGTTCGCCGACTTGTCTTCCGGTTTGCTCAACCAGTTTGTTGTCCTTTATCGCTCCAAGCGTCATGTTCCAAGGAAAGGCATACGTCGAATCTAATCGCATACTCAAACCCCATTCGGCATCCATGCCAACCAATAATGGAACTTTAGACAAGGCTTGCAATTCGTTATCTAATTTGGCTTGACGTACAGGCCCACCTAAAGAATAGATAATCCCCCCAATCTGATAGTCTTTAATCAAATCAACGATTTTATTTTTAGTTGCCTGATCCTGGTTAGACATGACCTGAACCATATACAACTGTCCTATTTTTTCTTTTAAAGACAAGGTATTATAAACACTGTCAACCCATTTTTGCTGTGCTACAGCATCACTTGTTATTAGCGGATTTACAGTACTTTGAGCAAAAACAGCTGTGGTAATAAGGAGGGTATTAATTATAAAAAAGATTTGACGCATAAAGAGGATTAATTTAGACCGTTATTAATTGTATAGGTAAACCATAATAACCATGCCAAAATAACACTTTTAGCAGTAAAATCGAAGGATTTTAATATAGATTTATATTAATTTCCATGGTATAATTAATTAAAAGATTATATACGATTATTTTAAAAAGCGACTATGCCAGCTTTCGCTTGCAGGCACTTCCCAGTTTTCATTAAAATCGGCAATATTAGCCACTAAATTATTGAAAACAATAGTATTTTTAGACACGGCTTTATCCTTGGCCATTTGTTTAAAATCGGTAAGCGTCTTGTAAGCTATAAAATCGCCTTGCTTATACGACACATTCATTTTATCCATTAAATCGACTTTATAGTCTTCCTCTAATTGTTGAATAAAACGCACCGAAGCATCTATAGAACATCCTGTCGCCTTATTTAAATTCTGATTTAAACCTATAACAATGAATCGTTTGTATTTAATAAGATACCCTGCATTTAAATCGCTTCCGTGCGCCGTCCAATTCTCGATGAATACGTTTAATTTTTCTTCTATTTCTGTAATCTCCTGATCGGTAAACGAACGATTTGCCTGATATATCCAAACTCGAGACTCCTCTGGTAATGTATTAAAATCTACTAGCATTTTTTTGTTTTTTAATTTGAAATACGATGCGTTACTGCATTATAAATTTTGTGCATTGGCAATCAATTCCGCCACATCTAATACCGAAATATCGGCATCTTTTTCTTTAACTTTCACTCCATCGGTCATCATGGTATTGCAATATGGGCAACCAGTAGCAATAATATCTGGATTAGTTTCCAAGGCATCTTCGGTTCTTAACACATTAATATCTTTATCTCCTTTTTCCGGTTCCTTGAACATTTGCGCTCCACCGGCACCGCAACACAGCGCTGTTTTTTTATGACGCTTCATCTCCACCAATTCTACACCCAAAGTTTGCAACAAAGCCCTTGGTGCTTCGTAAACATCGTTAGCGCGGCCTAAATAACATGGATCGTGAAAGGTAATACGTTTGCCTTTAAACGTGTTTTCACGTTCTAATTTTAAACGTCCAGATTGAATCAATTCATCTATAAATTGTGTATGGTGTTGCACTTGATAGTGTCCTCCAAGCTGCGGATACTCATTTTTTAAAGTATTATAAGAATGAGGACAAGCGGTTACGATGCGTTTAATGTCGTAGGCATTTAAAATTTCTATATTGGTTACCGCCTGCATTTGAAATAAAAATTCATTTCCCGCACGCTTAGCCACATCGCCAGTACAGCTTTCTTCGGTTCCTAAAACAGCGAAATCGACATTGGCTTTATTTAGAATTTTAACGAAAGCTCTGGTTATTTTTTTTGCTCTATCGTCATAACTTCCAGCTGAACCTACCCAAAACAAAATTTCGGGCTGTCTGCCTTCGGCCATACATTCTGCCATACTTGGCACCTTAAGTACTTCGCTCATTAGATATTCTTTTTAAATAAAGACCAACGTCTTTATTTTGGTTGTTCGTTTATGGTTAAAACGGAATCCTGCATGATATTATCTTCCCGCAATCTTGCAAAATCCTTTTTCGCTATTCTAATATAAAGGGCGTGACGAAAAACGCCACTTGGCATTCTGAATTTATTATCGTTTCTTACAAAGTAAGTGCGTCTTAGCGCCTCATTTCCTATTTGTTCCTTCTGAAATTCTGAACAATAATCACAAAACACCTTTTTCACTCGTATATCCTGAGCCCAATAATTCTCATATTCGACTTCTGTATACACTTTAATTTGTAATGAATCTTTTTTGTATCCAACCTGTGCCGAAACGTTTTTAAATAAAAACATTAAAATTAACGTTACTATGGCGGTTGAGCACTTCATAATTCATCTATTCGTCTTTCCAGTTTAATCGGTCCATTTGGCTGTATGGCCAGGGTGCACCGTTGTTCTCAATATTAGTCATCATGTTATTCAACTCGGTTGGTGCAGCACTTTGCTCCATAACTAAATAACGTCGCATTTCTAAAATTATTGATAATGGATCGATACTTACCGGACAAGCCTCTACACAAGCATTACAGGTTGTACAGGCCCAAAGTTCTTCGGTTGAAATATAATCGCCTAATAATTGTTTTCCGTCGGCTTTAAATTCACCATTATTAGCATCAATGTTTTTACCAACTTCCTCTAAACGGTCGCGGGTATCCATCATAATTTTTCGTGGGGATAATTTTTTCCCTGTTAAATTCGCCGGACATTCGCTTGTACAACGTCCGCACTCGGTACAGGTGTAAGCATTTAATAACTGAACCCAGCTTAAATCCTGCACATCACTGGCTCCGAATTTTTCTGGCATCGCCGGTTCGGTTCCTTCTGCTGGTGCAGCAAACGGATCAATATTCGGATCCATCATCATTTTCACCTCGTTGGTTACCGACTCTAAATTATTGAATTGCCCTTTTGGCGCTAATTTCCCATAATAGGTATTCGGGAATGCCAATAGAATATGTAAATGCTTTGAAAAATATAAGTAATTTAAGAACACTAAAATTCCAACAATATGGAACCACCAAGCACCTCTTTCAATGAAGTGAAGTGTACCTTCTGAAAAACCACCAAACCAAGGTGCGATAAACTGACTAATAACATTCCCTGAATTCATTGCTTGAAAATGCACATCGGCAGCATTCATCACTAAAAACAAAGTCATTAATACCATTTCGAAATACAAAATGAAATTACCATCGTTTTTAGGCCAGCTGGTCATTTCAGCTTTCCAGAAACGTTTCAGCTTAATAATATTTCTTCGAATCCAGAATACAATAACCGATACAAAAACTAATAACGCTAAAACTTCGAAAGCTCCAATTAAAAATCCATAAGTTGCTCCGATTCCTGAAAAAATACGATGCGTTCCGAATAACCCATCGATAATAATTTCTAACACTTCAATATTAATAATAATGAAGCCCAAATACACAATAATATGTAAAATACCAGCTACCGGCCTGCGTACCATTTTACTTTGTCCTAAGGCAATCATGGCCATGCTTTTAAAACGCTCTGATTTATTATCGCTTAGATCGACATCACGTCCTAATTTTATATTACGTATTAGCTTCTTTACATTTTTAGCAAAATAGCCAATACCAGCAGCTAATATGACAGCAAAAAGTATATTTGGCAAGTATTCCATTAGTAATTAGTTAGTTTCTTCTTCGTTGGTGTACGGAATTTCCTTTTTCGATAATATTCTGAAATAACGTTTTGGGTGCAGTTTTATATCTCTAAGCAACTCTTCCATTTCTTTGGTTGCACCTTCTATATTGTTGTATAAACCTTCGTCTTTTAGCAACTTTCCAAGAGTTCCTTCACCCTGATCAACCGAAGCCAATACACTTTGTAAACTTTCCAAGGTTTTATTTAATGAGGCTATTGTAGTTCCCATATCGGCTTCTTTTAAGTCGGACATCATTACTGATAAATCTTCGCTTGTAGATTTGAAATTAACAAGGGTTTCTTCAATGGTTTTCTTGTTGTTAACTAAATATCCATTGATGTGTAAAGAAGTTGCTTCAAACGCTTTTAAAGTTTCATTTAACTGCGCTACAGTATGTCTTAAACCTTGTTCCGACTGATCGTTAACCACTTTATTTAAGCTAACAATTAAAGAGTCGGCTGATTTTAACGTAGAATTTAAATCCATACTTAAACCTGAAAAATTTTTCGAAAGACTGGTTACCAATCCCATTTCAACTTCTGATTTTAATTTATCACCAGGTTTCGCTTGTTCTCCTTCTTCACTTACTAAAATAGCCAAACCGTTACCGCCCATAAGTCCGGTTTCGTACATTCTTATGGTGGAATTCTTTGAAAATTTCAAATTAGGATTAACCGTAAAAGCGACATGCGTTTTTCCTGTTTCGAAATCATAAGAGATATCCTGAACTTTACCTACGGTGTTACCTTTCACCGTAACTATTGAAGATTTGGTTAATGCGTTATAATCGAAATCGGTGTAATACACATCTTCTACATCGAGTAAATTATGTCCCTTTAAGTAATTGAAACCAAAAATAAAAAGAACAATTCCTAATACTACTAATACGCCTGTTTTAACTTCTCTTGATATTTTCAAAGTATATGATTTAGTTGCACAAATTTAAAATAAATTTAAAAAGAACGCTTTTAATTAGCAGTTGTTTTTAACGCCTCGGCAAGGCTAATTTTTTTTCCGTCTTTAAAAGCTACAATAAAACTCGACTTGTAGCCTTTTTGCTTAGCCACTTCTTCCTTTTGCTTTATTTGATTGTAATCGGAAGTACTCGAATAAAAATACTTATACAAACTGCCTTCTTTAATTCTGGAAATATCATCTAATCCTTTAAAGTTATACGGTTTTGGATCTAATGCTTTAGAACTGGCCGCAATTTGAATTTTAAAGGTGATATCGTTATGAATATCTGCTGCCGCAACTTGCGTCTGGGTTTCTTCCTCATGAACTGTATCTTCTAAAAAAGCATATTCCCCAACATTCCCGTCAATAATATGTTTGTATTCTAAAATAGCATCGGCAACCGCCGTAGACATTTCACGCTGACCTTTTGAAGAATTCAAATATCCTCCTTCTTCTTTGTAAGTTAAAAATCCGGTTTCTATCAATACACTTGGCATAACGGTTTGGTGCAACACAATAAATCCAGCTTGCTTCACGCCACGGTCTTTACGTTTTAATCTATTTGTAAATTTCTTTTGAATTAAGCTTGCTAACTGAATACTTTGATCTAAATACTCTTCCTGACTTAATAGAATACTCATCACAGACTCCGGTGAATTCGGATCGAAGCCCCCATATTTTTGTTCGTAATCGCTCTCTAAGAAAATCACCGAGTTTTCCTTTTTAGCAACTTCAAAATTCGTTTGATTTCTATGCGTTCCTAACACAAAGGTTTCTGTTCCGTGCGCTGCCGAATGGTGCGCATTACAATGTACCGAAACGAACAAATCTGCATCCGCTTTATTGGCAATCTGACCGCGTACAAATAAATCGACAAACACATCTGATTTGCGTGTATAAACCACTTTTATGTCGGGATTCTTTTCAATCATCTTACCAACTTCCAGTACTATTTTTAATGCAATATCTTTTTCTTTAAAACCATTACCCATATTCCCCGGGTCGTGCCCACCATGACCAGCATCCAACACCACCACAAATTTGCCACGGTCATCACGGTCTTCAATCGGTTTGAAAGAAGAAAATGTTAATACTAGTATAAAAGATACGAAAAGTAATAGGCAGTTCGTTTTCATTTGGTAAATCATTTTATTAAAAAATTAAGGTATGGCATAATTATAGCTGCAACTCTAACTAAAATCTAAAATTAGGTATGTTTTAAATTTTAACGCATAAAAAACACCCTTTATTACACTAATAAATTGTGCTTACGTTTAATTTTAAAATTTAATTAAATTATAAATCAATCACAGAAAAATATATGTAATTTTGGCTTTTCAAAAACCGAGCCATACTTTTACAAAAATACATTTAAAAGCGTTGCATACAAACAACTTTAAAATACTTTTTGCATTAAGTTTTACAGTGTTTATAAACACGTTAAGCTTCGCACAAGACATCCCGAAAAAGGGTAAAACCATTGAACGAAGTAAAGAAACATTAACTATTAATGCCGATAGTATTATTGCCCCAGAACTATCAGAGAAATCGCAAGACACCACCTTAACCGACTCTGTTAAACCTAAAAAAGAATTACTGGAGCACACAGTAAAATACCACGCTACAGACTACACCAGGTTTAATAAAACTGAACATAAGCTATACTTACATAACGAAGCCACTATTGATTACGGCGATATGAATATTGCTGCGGGAACAATTGTTATCGACTACACGAATAATACCGTTCATGCCAAAGGGATTACCGATACTATAAACGGCTACACTCAAAAACCTGTTTTTACCCAAGGAAGTAATGTCGTTGAACCTGATTCTATCATTTTCAATACAAAAACCAAAAAAGCTTTAATATATAATTCGCAAACCGAACAAGGTGAAGGTACTGTTATTGCTAAAGTGACAAAAAAACAAAACGATTCGGTTTACTTTTTAAAGGAAGCTAAATATACCACTGCTGAAGATTTAGATGATCCGGAATATTATTTCAGACTTCGAAAAGCTAAAATTGTACCGGGAAAGAAAATCGTAACCGGATTTACCAACCTATACATTTATGATGTTCCTACGCCTGTAGCCTTACCATTTGGGTTCTTTCCGCAGTCAGAAAAGCAAACCTCGGGACTTATTATTCCTAGTTTTGGTGAACAAAACAACCGCGGTTACTTTTTACAAAATGGTGGATACTATTTCGCCATTAGTGATTATGTAGATTTGGCTGTTTTAGGAGATTACTATACCAATGGTAGTTACGGTATGCGCTTGGAAAGTACTTATGCAAAACGCTATAAATTTAGAGGAAATGTTGGTTTCAGATACGAAAACCTGATCACCAGCGAACGCGGATTCCCAGATTACGCCCGAAATACGATTTACAACATTCGTTGGTCGCACAGTCAAGACTCAAAGGCTAGTCCGAATTCCAGATTCTCAGCATCGGTTAACTTAGGTAGCAGTAAATATTACCGAAACTCCATTAACCAGATTAACTCTGGTTCCTTTTTAAATAACACTTTAGCATCATCAGTTTCGTACTCCAAAACCTTTTTAGGAGAACCATCGGTGAATTTCAGTTTAACGGCAACACACTCGCAAAACACGAATACAGAAACCATTAACATGACCTTACCAACTTTTCAAGGTAGTGTTGGTAGAATTTATCCGTTTGTTCCGAAAACAGGATCAAAAAAAGGAATCTTTCAGAACATCAACTTGCAATACAGCGTTCGTGGAGAAAACCGCATTTCAACCACGGATGAGTTTTTCTTTAAAAGTGAAATGTTTGACGATGCGCGTGCCGGATTTCAACACAGTATTCCATTAAGTACCAACTTTAAGTTGTTTAAATATTTTAGCGTCAGTGCCAGTACAAACTACAACGAGGTTTGGACTTTTAAAACTGAAAAACAAACTTACAATGCTTTTGAAAAACAAAAAGAAACAGAAACTCTAAATGGATTTGATGCCTTTAGAACTTATAATTTCAGCACCAGTTTAGGTACTACGGTTTACGGTATGTTTAACTTTGAAAAAGAAGGCACAGACCGAAAAATCAAAGCCATTCGTCATGTGGTTCGTCCTTCCATTAGTTATAATATTAACCCGGCTTTCGATAAATATTATGAAACTGCTGAAGTTGTTAATGCCGACGGATTAACCCAAGGGGAACTTGATGCTATTTATGAAAATGTAAACCTAGAATATTCTCGTTTTCAAAATGGCATTTTCGGCTCACCTAATAAAAACTTCTCCAGTTCAATGGGAATTTCGGTATCTAACAACTTAGAAGCCAAAGTTCGAGATAAAGATTCCACTGCAACCGAAGCTAAGAAAATAATTCTGTTAAACAATTTAAACTTTTCAACCTCTTACAATTTTGCAGGAGACTCATTGCAATGGAGTCCTGTAAGAATGAGTGGTGGCACGCAATTCTTTAATAATAAAATGAGTGTTAACTTTGGCGCGACTTTAGATCCTTACGCCTTAGATAACAACAACAACCGTATTGATAAATTTAATTTTGATAACGGCGGGAGTCTTTTTAGATTAACCAGTGCAAACTTAACCACCAGCTGGTCTATTTCAAGTAAAAATGGCAAATCCAAAGATAAAAGCAATGACCGTGGTATTCAGGAAAATATTCGTAGTGGTGGTCGTGATGACGATATGTTTGGTGTTTCTGAAGATTTTGCCAATCAGCAGTTCAGTGAAGAAGGCGAAGAAAGTGATGATGCTGAAAACGGATTGTACAGTTACAGCATCCCGTGGAGTTTGCGTATTGCTTATGCGGTAAACTACTCGAACTCGAGACGTGAAAATCAGATTTCGTCGCACTCTCTGATGTTTTCTGGAGACGTAAAACTATCCGACAAATGGTCTATCGGTTACTCATCTGGATATGACTTAAAAAATGCTGGTTTTACCTATACCCAGTTGCGTTTTGAACGCGATTTAAAAAGTTGGCGTATGAATTTTAGCTGGATTCCGTTTAGCGATAGAACCTCTTGGAATTTCTTTATTGGCATCAAATCTAGTATGCTGAAAGATTTAAAATACGAGAAACGCAGACAACCAGATATTCAACTATAATCAACTCATAGCTTTTTCTAAAAACCTACAGACTTCAGTCTGATTCTTAAATAATAAACAACAGATGAAACAAATAATCACAACCACAAAAGCTCCGGCTCCTATTGGTCCATATAACCAAGCAATTTTAAGTGGAAACACACTTTATACTTCAGGACAAATCGCATTCAATCCTGAAACCGGAGAATTAATTTTAGACGATATTAAAACGGAAACCAAACAGGTTATGGAAAACCTTAAAGCCGTTTTAGAAGCTGCAAATATGACGTTTGAAAATGTAGTAAAAGCATCTATTTTCATTAGCGATATGGGAGAGTTTGTTAACATTAACGACGTTTATGGAAGCTACTTTAATGAAGCTACAGCGCCTGCTCGTGAAACTGTTCAAGTGGCGTGTTTACCTAAAAATGTAAATGTGGAAATTAGTGTTATTGCAGTTAAATAAGCTGTAACTAACTTACTTTTTCTTGAGCTAAAAGGTATTTTACCAAAATATCTTTTAGCTTATACACATCGATTGGTTTAGACAAAAAAGCATTCAAACCAAACGCTTTCACTTTCAGTTTATCTTCTTTAAAATCACTTGCCGAAACTGCTATAATCGGCGTTTTATTAGTCTGATATTTTCTCGTTTCTTTAATCGATTTTGTCGCTTCAAATCCATCTAAACCGGGCATGTACAAATCCATAAAAACCAAATCGAAGTCCAGTATTCTATAAAGTTCAACAGCTTCTACTCCATTTTTCGCAAAAGTACAATCGACACCCTGCTGCTCTAATAAATATTTAAGAACACGTCGATTCATACGACTATCTTCAGCTACCAAAACATGTCGTTTTTTAGAAAGTAGCGGTTTAAAAGCTTTCGTTTCAACCTTAATATTTAGTGTCTTTTTCAACTGTAAACTAAAATAAAACGTCGTCCCTTCGTTTTCCTGTGTTTCGATTTTCAACTCTCCTCCCATCAACTTTACCAATTTATGGCAGGTCGACAAGCCTAAGCCTCCGCCTCGATATTCTTTAGTTAAAATAGTGGATTGATTCTTAGAACTATCAAAAATCTGTTTTACTTTATCCGTGGGCATACCAACACCGGTATCCTTGATATAAAAGGTGATAATTTGATCATCTTCTATACTCACCGATTGATCTACAATTATTGAAATTTTGCCCTTATTGGTGAATTTAATCGCATTATTCACCAGATTGACCAACACTTGCTGAATTCGTAAGGTATCACCAATTAGTAAATACTTTGATGCATTAGATTTTAAAAACTGATAATCGAAAGTCAGGCCTTTTTCCCAAGACTGATAATCAAACACTTTAAATAAATTAGTCAACTCGGCATTCAAATCGAAAGCGACTTCGTTTAAAATAACATCTCCATTATTTACTTCATAATTACTTGAAAACATATTCACCAGCTGATGCATGTACTTCGAAGAAATATTAGCAATTTCCAACTGCATATGCTGTGCTTCATCTAAATCCGTTTTCTTAAGCATCTCCAACATGCCTAATACGGTACTAAGCGATGTTCTTAACTCATAACTGATGTTCGCTAAGTACTCGGCACTAAAATCGGCTTCCTTATTAGCTTCTGTTAACTTCTTTTTTAAGTCTTCAATTAAGGTTTTCGAATGTTTTCGTTTAGTTCTATTCTTTAATTCATTTTTATAAAAAATCTGAAGTAGTAAAATCTGAACAATCACCAGTGCAAATAAAATAATGACTATCGTTTGTAACGGAAGTTTTTCATCTACGAAACAATATCCCAAAACAATAACAGCGGCAATACACATCAATATAATTGAAGAAATTACGGTTTTTAATTTTACCGGTTTTTTGTTCGGGACAAATCGCATTTAAAAAGTATTTTAACAAACATATCCATAATTATATGAATTAACAAGTGTATTACAAGCATTTAAGCCGGTTTAAATATTTTGTTTTCTTTAAATTTATGACAAGATACATTTCCTAACCCTAATCTGTTAAATATGCGAATAGAATATGATATAAAACTCGGATTTAAAGATGTTATGATTCGTCCGAAACGATCGACTTTAAAAAGCCGATCGGAAGTTAGTCTAGAACGCGAATTCAAATTTTTACATAGCCCTTTCGAGTGGACAGGCATTCCCATTATGGCTGCCAATATGGATACCGTAGGGACCTTTGAAATGGCCAAAGCCTTATCGGAAAAACAACTCTTTACTGCCATACATAAACACTATTCTATTACCGACTGGAATGTATTTTCTTCCAATTTACCTCAAGATATTGAAAACTACATCGCTGTAAGCACAGGAATAAGTCATCAGGACTCCGAAAAGCTCGCCTCGATTTTTAAACTCAATCCATATCTAAAATTCATCTGCATAGATGTCGCTAATGGCTATTCTGAACATTTTGCTGAATTCGTTAAGAAAACACGTGTTTTATATCCCGACAAAGTTATTATTGCCGGAAATGTCGTGACCGGTGAAATGGTTGAAGAGCTCTTACTTTCTGGAGCCGATATTGTTAAAGTGGGAATTGGCCCAGGATCGGTTTGTACAACACGTGTAAAAACCGGTGTTGGGTATCCGCAACTGTCTGCAATAATAGAATGTGCCGATGCTGCTCATGGTTTGGGCGGACAAATCATTAGTGATGGCGGCTGTACCATTCCCGGAGATATTGCCAAAGCCTTTGGGGCTGGTGCCGATTTTGTAATGCTTGGAGGTATGCTTGCCGGACACACCGAAAGTGGAGGCGAACTCATAGAAAAAAATGGTAAACCTTACAGAAAATTTTATGGTATGAGCTCATCGACCGCTATGGAAAAACATGTAGGCAGTATTGCTGAATACCGCGCCAGTGAAGGTAAAACCGTTGAAGTCCCTTACCGTGGCGATGTTGAAAATACAGTTCAGGATATTTTAGGCGGACTACGAAGCACTTGTACGTATGTAGGGGCGAAACGCTTAAAAGAATTAACCAAACGCACCACTTTTATTCGTGTAAACGAGCAAGAAAATCGCGTTTATACGGAATAATCAAATATCAAACTTTAATCAACCACACCCCCTGTTGAACCTGTTTCACATGGGGTTAATTGGTATATAAAATCGGGGGTTAAACCCGCTTCTTTTCGGTGGGACACGTACAGAATAGCCGTTTCGGTTTCTGAAGCAATTTTATTAATAAGTTGGGTAAACAAGCGCACATCGGCATCATCTAAACCATTAGTTGGTTCATCTAAAATAAGTAATGGCGGATGCTTTACCATGGCTCTGGCAATCAACACCAGACTTTGATAACCTTTAGATAGTGATAAAAAATCCTGCTTTCTGATATCGAACATATCTAAAACGCGCAACCAATGTTGTGCTATTTTAATCTGCTCGTTCGTTGGCGTTTTATACAATCCGATAGTATCAAAAAAGCCGGAAACAATCATATTTCCAATGGAATCTAATCGTGTAAATCCACGTAACATATCTGATGAAAAATAGCCGATTTTCTGCTTAATCTCCCAAACACTCTCTCCACTACCCTTCTTAACTCCAAAGAGTACAATATCCTGACCAAAAGCCTTTGGATTATCGCCAAAAATCATGCTAAGAATTGTACTTTTTCCAGAACCGTTTGGCCCCATGAGTTGCCAGAATTCACCCTTTTTGATTTCCCAATCGATTTTATCGAGAATGTGTCGCGCTCTGTAGTTAACCGAAACCTTAGTGAATTTTACAATGGGATTGATTTCTTCTGAAACAGGTCGATAAGCCTTTGGCAATTCTTCTACAAAAATTTCTTGATTGTTTTCAGCTTTATACTCGGTATTAAATTCAACAAACTTATCCCCTTCAAAATGATAAATTTGTTCAATAAACGGTAGAATATCTTCTTTACGCTTGGTAATTTGTAGAATTCTAACCTGATTACTTACCTTATCTAGCTTCCGAGCGATTTCTGCCTGAGCTTCAATATCTAAATTCCCAAATACATTATCAACAATAATGGATTCGGTATTTTGAGATATGATATGATTTAAAAGTGCTCTTTTCCGTTCACCTTGTGATGAATTCCCCAAAGCATTCCCAGTTGGTGTTACCACTGGACAAGTGCCGTGAATACGCTCTTCCTGAATTAACTTATTAATAGTTATTTCTGAAAATAGTGCCGACTTAGATTTTGAAAAGCCACTTACAATAGTTCCATTTTGAATACGATCAATAAGGTCTTGTTTACGATCTTTATTAGAGATATAAATCGCAATATGAGTATTCAAAAGACTATGCTTATTTTAGATTCTTAACATGAAAATCTACTAAACCTTCAATTGGTCTGCGCTCGAAGTTACCTACTTTAAAGCCCATCTCTTCGGCTACCTGTATAATTTCTTCTTTGGCAAAATAAGCAATAGACCCAGCAAAATGTACCGGTACAGTCTTTAATTCTTCTGCATATTGGAAAATCATAGTTTCGACAAATAGACGAATCCCTTTTTTAATCAATTCCACACAATACTCCGAATCTTTATTTAAGAACATGAATTCAGCAAAGTGCGCCAAATATGCATTCGGATTTGGCTTTTTATAAAGGTTGTATTTAATATAATCGGTATCCATGTTGTACTTACTTTCGAAAGCCACACGAATATTTTCAGGCATGTTATTGAAGTAGTAATCTCTGATTAACTGGCGTCCAAAATAGTTTCCGGAAGCATCATCCATAATGATATACCCTAAAGAATTAACAGTTTGATGCAATACTTTACCGTCGTAATAACTACAGTTAGATCCGGTACCTAAAATACATACAACAGCAGCCTCAGTTTGAGTATTAATGGTAGAAAACACAGCTGCCATGGTATCTTCATGCACATGCACTTCTGCATTTACAAACACTTCCTGTAACACCCCTTTGACTATATTTTGTGGTTTTTCGGTACCACAGCCGGCACCATAGAAAAATATATGAGACACAATTTTCCTATTGGCTTTTAAGTCCTCATGACCTTTAATAATCTTTTTTATTTTCTTATCGGATATAATTTCTGGATTAAGACCTTTTGTACGCATCTTTTCCAGCATTTTATTACCTTTTCTATCTACTGCTATCCAGTCTGACTTTGTAGAGCCACTATCAACAATTAAAATCATGAGTTTTTAAATAAAAAACTCCACAGACCGTTGTGTTTTGTTTACAATAACCTGTGGAGTTGTTAATACTATTATAATATACTTATTAAATTATATTTTGCTTATATGTTGAGCAAGATCGATTAATTTAGTTGAATAACCAAATTCATTATCGTACCAAGATACTAATTTAAAGAAATTATCATTTAAAGCAATACTTGCATCAGCATCGAAGATACTTGTTAATGATTCAGAAACAAAATCTTGAGACACAACTGCTTCTTCAGTATATCCTAACACACCTTTTAAAGGTCCGTCTGCTGCTGCTTTTAAAGCGGCTTTAACTTCATCCCAAGATGCTGCTTTCTCAGTTCTTACCGTTAAATCTACCACAGAAACGTCTGGAGTTGGAACACGGAACGCCATACCTGTTAATTTTCCGTTTAATTCAGGAATTACTTTACCTACGGCTTTAGCTGCACCTGTTGAAGAAGGAATAATGTTAGCCAATGCGCTACGACCACCTCTCCAGTCTTTTCTAGAAGGACCATCAACAGTCATTTGCGTTGCAGTAGTTGCGTGAACAGTAGTCATTAAACCTTCAACAATACCAAAGTTATCGTTAATTACTTTAGCTAATGGCGCTAAACAGTTTGTAGTACAAGATGCGTTAGATACGATTGTGTGCTCTGCTGTAATTTTATCGTGGTTCACACCCATTACAAACATTGGTGCATCTGCAGATGGTGCAGAAATAGCAACTTTCTTAGCTCCGGCAGTGATGTGCTTTTGAGCACCTTCTAAAGTTGTGAAGATACCAGTACAATCTAAAACAACCTCAGCGCCTACTGCATCCCATTTTAAATCTTCTGGGTTACGTTCTGCAGTAATTCTGATTTCGTTTCCGTTTACTACTAAGTTTCCGTTTACGATCTCAATAGTTCCGTTAAAACGACCGTGAACAGAATCATACTTTAATAAGTATGCTAAGTGCTCTACGTCTAATAAATCGTTGATTCCTACTATTTGTATATCTGGTCTTGAAGCTGCTACTCGAAAAGCAATTCTACCTATTCTTCCAAATCCGTTGATTCCTAATTTTAATTTTGACATAATCTTGTTTATAAATGTTAAGTGCTCATGATATCTGAGACACGCAATAATTCTAAATTAATTTTTGTTTTTCCTTTAATCGCTTTTTCAATAGGCGTAAGCTCCATTTTTCCGTTTAATAAGCCCACCATGTAATTGCTTTCACCTTTTAATAAGGATTCTACAGCTTTCACACCCATTCTACTCGCTAAAACACGATCGAAACACGACGGTGCGCCACCACGTTGCATATGTCCTAACACAGAAACTCTAACATCGTAGCCTTCCATATTTTGATCAACATAATCTTTCAATTCGAAAATATTCTTCCCTATTTTATCACCTTCAGCTACAACAACAATACTTGATGACTTCCCTGATGTTCTACTTCTATTTAAAGAATCTACTAAACGATCTAAACCTAAATTTTCTTCAGGGATTAATATCTCTTCGGCACCACCAGCAATACCGGCATTTAACGCAATATGCCCCACGTCGCGCCCCATAACCTCAATAAAGAATAATCGGTTATGTGAACTCGCTGTATCGCGTATTTTATCAATGGCATCAACCACTGTATTTAAAGCAGTATCAAACCCTAAAGTATGGGTTGTTCCGTAAATATCGTTATCAATAGTACCCGGAATTCCCATAACTGGAAATCCGAATTCCTGATTAAAAATCATAGCACCAGTAAACGACCCGTCTCCTCCAATAACCACCAGGCCATCGGCTCCAACTTCATTAAGCTTTTGATAGGCTTGTTTTCTGCCTTCTTCGGTTCTAAAACGATTTGAACGCGCAGACTTTAAAAATGTTCCTCCTTTATTAATAATGCCTTTTACACTACGTGCAGTAAGTTCTTCGAAATCGCCATCAATTAACCCTTCATAGCCACGATAAACTCCCAGACATTCTATGTTATGGTAAGAGCAGGTTCTAACAACTGAACGAATGGCTGCATTCATTCCCGGAGAGTCCCCTCCAGAGGTTAAAACTGCAAGTTTCTTTATTTTATTCGACATAAATTGATTAGTATATGAGAGTAAAATTAGTAAAGAAAAACCATATATCTATGGCATTTATTGCATTTTAATGAGCCTTTTAAAACTATAACGTTTTAGTTAATAAAAAAAACAATTAAAAGCTGAAAAAATGTGATTTCCGAAATGTAAAAAGGTGATTTGTTTCTACTTAGAACTTTTTAAACGAATAAATTCTGGAATAGCGCTTTCCTCCTGTTCTTCTGTATTTTCAATTAGCACAGGATCTGGTTTTTCTGATTTTTTAAACAAACTCTGAATCAATTCTTTGAAGGTATCAAAATCAACACTGTAAGACACTCCCACACCTTGGGTATACCCTATGGCTTCACCAAAATTACGAATGCTATTCTCCCTGTTGAAAACTGTAGCCGTTAAAGTGCCGTCTTCGTTCAACAGAAAGTCAATTTCAACATCTCCCGCAATCACAGTTTCAGTAGCTCCAGCTCCTCCTACCGGCACTCCAACCTTACCGTTAATCAAAACGCGATCAGTGATTTTAGTTTGAAGGGTCACACCAAAACGATCGCCGGTTTGATAGTCGGGTCTGTTTGAACCCGCTTCGTAATTTAAGCCGACGTTTAATTTGCTATCTCCAGAGGTAAATATACCATTAATAATACCATTAAGTCGATCTGCTATGGTTCCTGAGAAGTTCAGTTCGCTTAATCCTCTTGAGAATGACCCTGTGGAAATCAAATATAAAGCCTGATTTTGTCTGTCGTCTGACGATTCCAAACTATACTGAAGCTCTGATCTGATAGTAGAATTCACATTAGGAAACTTAAAACTAAACTCCGGATTAGGTTGTTCCAGATCTCCGGTTAAATCGATATACAATTCTACCGGAATACTTCTGTTAATAGGGTTTTCTAATAATGGTGACGGATTCGTTTGTTCTTTTAATACCGCCTGCATATTAATTTGCGCCTTTAGCGGATCGCCTTCCCAGGCAATAGTTCCACCAGGTTGCACATTGAATTCCTTTTGAATTAATCCACCGTAAGCAAAATTATAAACCCCTTCGAATACAGAGAAATCTCCAAACATATTAAATTTTCCATTGGTATTGATTTCCACCAGTAAACCACCACTACCACGCCCCTTGAGCGAGTGTCCTGAGTTCTTGTCTATAATAATTTCCAACTCGGCATCTTGAGTAACGTCTAAATCAAAATCCAATTCCAAACCTTCAATTTCATTAAAAATAAGATCTTTTCCATTGCGTCGTGCTTCTTTTTCTTCTTTAGTAATAAAATGGATGTATGTGTTGTCACCAAAAGACTCGGTATCGCTTAACGGAATTTTAAACACCGTTCCCGGTTTGGTTTCACCTAAAACGCTTATCACAAGTTGCTCTGTTGGTCCTTTTAACGTGGCATATCCGCCCATAAATCCAGTACCATAATATAAAGCATCTTCCGTTTCTTTAGTGTCTAAGACCAATAAATTAGGGGTTCGTATATCTAAATCTAAACTCCAGTTAGAAAAATTCACATGACTTATCGAACCGTTTAGTTGGCCTTTGGAATTGTATTTACTATCTGAAATTTGAATTTTATTAAACATGAACGTCTGATCGGTTAATGAAACCGACGAGTTTTGGGCAAAATTGTAATCAACATTTAAATATGGAATTCCTAAACCGGCATCATTCAGTTTTAAATCTCCATTGATATCGGGTTTATTTAAATTACCCACCACGTGTACAACACCCGTTACCAGTCCCCGAATATTAGACAGAACATCTTGTAGTAACGGATTTAAAGGCTGTAAATTAAAATCGGTAAACTCTAAATTCACATCAATACTCGACTGCTCTCCCAAAGCATTAATATCACCTACCGCTCTAAACGACTTTTTCTCATCGTCTTTTATTGAAATATCAACGTTATAATTTGTCAGATTTTCATTTCCTGTAATTGAAGCATCAAACGACCCTAAATCGAATCGGTTTACTTTAAAATCTTCAATAACAATGGTGGAATTTGGCAAGTAACTTCCGTTTTGCTGCAAAATATCGAGTTTTCCATTCACGCGACCTTCCAGAGATAAACTATCAATATCGGGCACAATTTTAGATAAACTTACATTCTTAAAATCTAACTTTATATCCTTTTGCGTCGAGTCTTTAATCATACCCGACAGTTTCACTTCTTCACTTCCATGACTTATAACAAACTTATCGATATCGAATGCTGAAGATGCCTTATCAAACGACACTTTATTATTATGGTCATTCTCCTCGTTTATATACCAGGTGTAATCTTTTATAGTGAAATCGGACTTTTTAAATCCTATTACCGATTTATTCTCTTCGTTAATGGTGTGATAAAAACTTAAATTAAAAATGTCTTTATTACGCTTACCACCCTGAAACTCGGTACGCATAAACAACGTATCGTTTACTGTTACGTTAATCAAACTGAACTTTGAAACGTCGTAATATTTAGTATTTAAACTGTCGGCTTCTACATAAGCATTAAAAAGCGGATTACTATTATCAACCTGCAACTCGATATTATTGGCAAAATAGTCCAGTAATTTTATTTCAGGTGATCTAAAAGTTAATCTAAATTGACTCTCATCACTTTCTACCCGACCTCTAATAAATGTATTTTTCCCCAATTCAACTTCGGGATAAAACACCTCAACAATCTTATTGTATATTTTAAAACTGAAGTCAATACTTTGATCGGTAGACACTTTATAGGGTTCGTAATTAGTATAAATGTAACCCAGCGAATTTTGAAATAATTTCTTTAAGTCTTTAAATTTGAAGTTTCCTTTTAGTTCGCCTTCAACAATGTCGGGAGAGTTAATTCCGATGTAACGCATGTTATTTTCAAAGCGTGAAAAAACTTCAAACTTGTCAAATCTATAAGTATCGTTTTGATTTCTGTAAGACGTGTTTTCGAATACCACCCGACCATAAGCATCATCGTAACTACTAGCATTCATATTCATTTTAACCTCACTTCTAAAAATTGAAATGCTATCCTTTTTTATAAAGTTCAGAACATTTAAATTCGCATAACCTACATTGGCTACGAAATCGTACTTACTCACTTTATCAGAGAAATCTACTAACCCTAAGAAATTCAGTTTTAAATTCTTATCCGTTGAAATTAAATTTCCATCGAAAATTTTATTTCTAACATTTCCAGCCACCTTAATACCGTGATAATTATAGCCGTTGTAAAACACCTCAAATACATCTCCCTTCACTTGAGTATTAATAGTTTCGGAAACAAAACCTTTACCTTTCACATCAAAGTTTAATGACGCTTCGCCTATATCTTCTGATTCCAAAAAGGTTCCGAAATCGAATTTTTCAAAAATGATATTCCCTTTATAGGAAGCATTATCAATATCATTAATCTTAGTGATTTCCAAATCGGAATCCACGAAACCAAGATCGGTATCAATTTTAACATCGGCCACAACTGTTGAAGCCGTAACCTGTGTATTTCCTGTAATTCGGAATTGCCCCAAGCGATCTAAGGTCGACGGAATCGATTTCCCTAAAACATTCGGCAATAAGGCTTTTAAATCATTATAGGTTGATGTTAAATTAGACAAATACGCGTTCATGGAGAAATCACCCTCGGCTGTACTAAAAAGGTTTTTAAAATTTATATTTCCATAAATTCGGGTATTTCTACTCGTATTTAGCCGTAAATTTTTCGTTTGTAAATCATTTAAAGTTCCTGATAAGTTGACACTAAAACGTGCCTCTTGCCCTGTGCCAAACTCATCGTAAAAGGTGTTTAACTCATCTAAAAGTAACGAAGAGTCTTCAAAACTCGCGGTGATTAAAACTTTATCGGTAAAATACTGAAGATCTTCTCGTAAATATTCGAATTTCAAATCCCCTTTTAATCTCGAATTAGGTGTTTTAACATCCAGATTCGCAAACGTCATATCAGACAGTGTATAGGCAAAATTCGTACTCAAATTTTTCACTGACACGCCACGACTATCAATAAAATTAAGGGTGTTAATACGCGTACTAACATCACTTCCGTTAATTAAAAAGTTAGTTGCGTTAATATTTAAATTATAAAATTCAACTAGTTTAGTCGTTTCTTTATTCTCATCTAAAAGTCTGAAAACAGCATCGTAAATAGAGACATCACTGGACGACATTAAAAAACTACTTTTTTCACTTCTTGGGTTGTCGTCTTCAAATTTATTTACAAAGACATCTAAATTGGTTTCTGTGGCATCTTTATAGGTTACGATATTAAACACCAAACCTTCTAAATCAATATCGCCAAAAACCAGTTTTCCTTCATATAAATTTTTAAAACTTACAATAGAAGTATTCAACTCAGAAACACTAATTAAAGTATCCTGCTTATAATCCTGAATATAAATATCTTTTAACTCAATATCGCCATTAAGCTGCATACTTACCCGGTCGATATTAATATTGGTTTTAAACTCCTCGTTAAGTGTTTTTGTAGCATAATTCCCCAGCTGAGTTTGCACAAAAGGAATTGTTAACACCAATACCAAAATGATGAACATCAGCACAAATAGCGCTAAAAGCTTTAGTATTATTTTGAGGACTTTTTTGATATGCCGTTAAATTAAAATTCTGAAAAAAATAAGATTCTGTTTATCGTTTACAGGCTTAAGCTTCTTTCGAATCTTAAGCAAACCACATTCACCATTTTTACATTTCTATTAATAAAATAATTAAGTAGTTTTGTATTTACGTTGAAAACAATAAAACAGACGGCTTATTGGTTTTCAAAATTAACAATTATTATGCCTAAATCTTATTAATGGCGACACAAAATATTTACATTCTTGGAATTGAGTCTTCATGTGATGATACAGCTGCGGCTGTAATGCATAACGGACGTATTTTAAGTAACATTATTGCAAACCAAAAAATACACGAAGAATACGGTGGTGTGGTGCCGGAACTGGCTTCTAGAGCACACCAACAAAATATTGTTCCTGTGGTACATCAGGCCTTAAAGAAAGCCGGAATTACCAAAGAACAACTAAACGCTATTGCCTTTACGAAAGGTCCAGGTTTAATGGGATCCTTATTAGTAGGCACCTCGTTTGCAAAATCTCTGGCTTACGGTTTAGATATTCCGTTAATCGATGTGAACCACATGCAAGGTCATATTCTGGCACATTATATTGATGAAGACGGATTTGAAAAACCACCTTTTCCGTTTTTAGCAATGACCATCTCTGGAGGTCATACCCAGATTGTACGATGCGATAGTTATTTTGATATGACGGTAATTGGCGAAACTATTGATGATGCCGTTGGCGAAGCTTTCGATAAAAGCGGAAAAATTCTAGGTTTAGGCTACCCAGCCGGGCCTGAAATTGATAAACGTGCCAAATTAGGAAATCCGAAAGCCTTTAAATTCACTAAACCTAAGGTTGACGAATTAAACTTCAGTTTCTCTGGATTGAAAACAGCCATTTTGTATTTCATTCAGAATGAAACTAAAAACAATCCGAATTTCGTTGAAGAAAACCTGAACGATATTTGCGCATCCATTCAGTATACCATCATTAGCATTTTAATTGACAAGCTAAAACTGGCTTCTAAAGAAACCGGCATTAAACATATTGCTATTGGTGGCGGTGTATCGGCTAATTCAGGTATTCGTCAGGCTTTAAAAGATGGAGAGAAGAAATTTGGGTGGACCACCTACGTTCCTAAATTTGAATTCACTACCGATAATGCCGCAATGATTGCCATTGTTGGTCATTTAAAATATTTAGAACAAGAATTTGCCGACCAAAGTGTAGCAGCTTCAGCTAGATTAAAAATTTAAGTTTTATAAACCCCAAACAACCTCTATGATTAAAAAACTACTTACCTACAGCTTGTTTTGTTTTACTGTTTCTGCTTTAGCGCAAACAGCAACCGAAGACGATTTGATTGCCATTGAGAGCACAAAACAAGTGGACTCATTTTTACAAACAAAAAAACACAAAGGCAACAAAATCGTTGTTTTTAATGAAGAAAAGCACAAAACTATTTTGGCTAAAGAACTCTTTAGCATGTCTCGAGGTGCTGTAAAAACGAAAGAAAATGAATTTGAAAAAACCTTTTACAAGGTTCTTGAAAAAAATAAAACACCATATTACCGGGTAAGCTATATTTACTTAGATGGTAACAAACTTTCTGAAAGTGATATTATTAATTTACGTTCAGAAATTATTAAAAAGTACAATAACGGTATTCCGTTTTCGTATTTGGCCAAGCAATATTCTATGGATGATTATGCTAAAAAAGGCGGAGATTTAGGTTGGTTTACTGAAGGAAAAATGCCCATGATATTTGAAACCGAAGTCATAAACGGAGGTCACGGCTTAGAAGATATTTTCAGCATCGACATACCCGAAAACAACGCATATTATCTAGTATTACAAACACATGAACCTAAGCATATTGCTGAAATAAAAGTTTTAAAAATTGTTGAAGCTATAAACTAATGCAGTTATTTTATAATCCAGACATAACCGAAAATACCACACAATTTTCTTTTGATAAAGAAGAAAGCAAACACATTGTAAAAGTCCTTCGAAAAAGCATTGGAGACACCTTGCATATTACTAACGGACTTGGCTGGTTGTTTACTGCCGAAATTACGGTAGCCGATATAAAAAACTGTTTAGTTAACATAACCTCAAAAACGCTACAACCAAAGCGCAACTGTAATTTGCATTTGGCTGTAGCGCCTACAAAAATGAATGATCGCTACGAATGGTTTTTAGAAAAAGCCACCGAAATAGGCATTGAAAGCATTACTCCTGTATTTTGCGACCATAGTGAACGTAAAGTCATTAAAGCTGACCGATTTGAAAAAATCCTACAGTCCGCCATGAAACAATCACTAAGTTGCTACCTGCCTAAACTTAAGGAAGCCATCTCGTTCAAAGAATTCATTTCTCAGGATTTTGAAGGCCAAAGGTTTATTGCTCATTGTGAAGAAACCGACAAAAAATCCTTGAAACAGGAATTAAAACCCAACACTAACTTGACTATTTTAATAGGTCCTGAAGGTGATTTTAGTACGAAAGAAATTGAATTGGCTATTGCAAGTAAATTTATTCCTGTAACTTTGGGTGAAACCCGATTACGAACCGAAACCGCAGCTATTGTAGCTTGTCATAGTGTGGCCTTTGTTAACGAAACCAGCAACGGGTAATCTAAACTTATGAAACGACTACTACCTATATTTGTATTACTGCTTTCTTTGGTATCATTTGGACAAGAACTCGCATTTTTAAAATATAAAGGAGGTGGCGACTGGTATGGTAACCCAACATCTTTACCAAATTTAATTGCGTTTTGTAATCAAAATATTAACACGCAAATGAATCCGAAACCACAAACTGTTGATGTTGATAGTCCGGATTTATTTCAGTTTCCTTTAGTCCACATGACAGGGCATGGTAATGTCTTTTTTAGTGATAATGACGTTGAAAACCTCCGTAATTATTTAATCTCTGGAGGTTTTTTACACATCGATGACAATTACGGTATGCAACCTTATATCACGAAAGAACTTAAAAAAGTATTCCCCGATAAGGATTTAGTAGAATTGCCTGCCAACCACGAGATTTTCAATGTAGCCTTTCCTTTTCCTGATGGTTTACCTAAAATTCATGAGCACGATGGCAAGCGCCCTCAAGCCTTTGGGTTATTTCATGAAGACCGCTTGATCCTTCTGTTTACTTTTGAAAGCGATTTAGGTGATGGCTGGGAAGATCCTGAAATTCATAACGACCCTGAAAATGTTAGAGAAAAAGCTCTAAAAATGGGTGCTAATATTGTTAAATATGCTTTTGAACATTAGAAATTCTAATTATACAAATGCGAGGATTAATTGAAATACTAATGGATATTTTTTTTAATCCAAAGGAAGGAAACATATGGAAGAGTATTTTTTACATCATTCTTAAAATTTTTATTCTTATCGTCATTTTTTCCATTCTTTATTCATTAATAATCAAATTACATAAACACCGCATAAGTACCAACAAACTTTTAAACCAATAACATTTAACCATAGCTAATGCAACTCACTCATTATACGTCCAATTTCAGCAAGCGCAAATTCCCTATTACAGTAGTTGGTGACCATGTGACCAATGCGCCTAATATTGGTAGTTTATTCAGAATGTGTGATGCTTTTGGTGTAGAAAAACTTATACTTTGTGGCGATGGTATAACGCTGGGAAGAAAAACAGCAAAAACATCCAGAGCAACTGAAAAAGTTGTGCCATACGAGATTTGTGAGTCCGCTATTTCTGTTATTAAAAGCTTAAAAAAAGACCATTACATAATTGCTCTTGAAATTACGAATTCGAGCCAACCAATTCACAACTTTCAATTTCCAAAAGACCAACCTATTGCTTTAGTGGTTGGTGATGAAAACTTTGGGGTTTCAGATGCCATTTTAGAAATTGCCGATGCAGTCATTCATATTGATATGTTCGGACACAACAGTAGTATGAACGTGGTTCAAGCTACTAATATCGCTATATACGAGATAACCAAGCAGCTTTTATAAAAAAGTACACTTCTAAGAAGAAAATACACCCCTCTTTTTTTTATTTATTTTAGCTTCTTTGTAAACAAACAACAATAATATATCAGACTAAAAATGAATTACCTTTTTAAATTTAAACTAAAACTCCATTTTATAACTCTTTTATTAGGTTCATTATGCTTCGGCCAAGAACACATACTTTGGTATAACAAACCTGCTAATAATTGGAATGAAGCACTTCCGTTAGGCAATGGTAAAATTGGCGTTATGGTATTCGGAAATCCTTCTAACGAACACATCCAGCTAAATGACGACTCCATGTGGCCGGGTAATGATCCGGATTGGGTGGAACCCGAAGGTAATAAAGAAGACCTTGAGCACATCAGACAATTATTATTTCAGGGGAATAACGAAGCTGCTGATAGTTTGTTTGTAGATAAATTTTCAAATAAAACTATTGTTAGATCACATCAAACACTAGGTGATTTATTTATCGATTTTAAACATGATAACATCTCTGATTATCGTCGTGAATTAAATATTGAAAATGCGACTTCTCAGGTTTCTTTTAAATCTAATGGTTATTTATTTACTGAAAACATACTAGTCTCTCATCCGCATAAAGCGATTGTTATTGAATTAACAACTGAAAATCCTGATGGTATCAATGCTAAACTAAAACTAAGCAGACCTTTGGATGCAGGCTTTGAAACGGCAAAGTCTTTTGCCACCGAAAAAGGACTACTTCTAATGCAAGGTGAAGTTACACAACGCGAAGGCAAATTCAATTCTAAACCTTCTCCTATAACTCACGGGGTTAAATTTGAAACGGCGTTAAAAATAAATAATGAAGGCGGATCTGTTTTAAATGCTAAAGATTACTTAGAGTTAAAAAATGTAAAAAGAGCAACCATTTACATCGTAAATAATACCTCGTATTACTTCGAAGATTATAAAAAGCAAAACCAGAAAGATTTAAAAACCATTGGCAATAAAACATTTGAGCAACTTAAAGTGCCTCATATTAAAGATTATCAAGGTTTGTACTCCAGAGTTAACCTTCAAATTAATCATGACGACTTAAGCCACATTCCTACTAACCAAAGAATAGATGCCATTAAAAATGGAAATGTTGATACCGGACTGGAAACGCTGTTATTTAATTACGGTAGATATTTATTAATTTCCTCTTCCCGAGAAGGCACCAATCCGGCTAATCTACAAGGCTTATGGAATCAACATATTAAAGCGCCTTGGAACGCCGATTATCATGCCAATATTAACCTGCAAATGAATTACTGGCTGGCCGACATGACTGGGTTAGGTGAACTCAATAACCCACTGTTCGATTATGTAGATATGTTGGTTGAAAACGGAAAAACCACCGCCAGCAAAAACTTTGGTTGTAGTGGTTCTTTTATCCCACATGCCACCGATTTATGGGGACCAACCTGGCTTCGTGCACCAACAGCCTTTTGGGGTTGCTCCATGGGTGCCGGTGGTTGGTTAATGCAACACTATTGGCAACATTACGAGTTTACAAAAGACAAAACCTTCTTAGAAAAACGCGTATACCCTGCGCTTACTGAAATCACCAAATTTTACAGTGACTGGATTATTGAAGACCCTCGTGACGGCACCTTAATTTCGGCGCCTTCTACTTCTCCTGAAAACCGCTTTATTAACGAGAAAGGCAACAAAGTCGCAACCTGTTTAGGAAGTGCTATGGATCAGCAAGTAATACAGGAAGTCTTTGAAAATTATTTAAGAACTTGTGATATTTTAAACATTAATAATGACTTTGTTGAAAAAATAAAACAACAAAAAAGTAGACTTCGTCCAGGATTTGTTCTTGGCGAAGAGGGAAGAATTCTAGAATGGGACAGACCTTATGACGAACCTGAACCGGGTCACAGGCATATGTCTCATTTATATGGTTTCCATCCAGGAAATAGTGTAACAAAAGAAGGTCATCCAGAATTATTTAATGCCGTTAAAAAGACCTTAGATTACCGTTTAGCAAACGGCGGTGCTGGAACAGGTTGGAGTCGCGCGTGGTTAATTAATTGTAGTGCAAGACTTCAGGAGGCTGAAATGGCTCACGAACATATTCAACTGCTATTTCAGAAGTCAATTGGAACAAACTTATTTGACTTACATCCCCCTTTCCAGATTGATGGTAATTTTGGTTATACAGCTGGCGTAACTGAAATGCTTTTACAATCGCATGAAGAAAATGTTATTCGTATTTTACCTGCTTTACCAAAAGCATGGAAAAGTGGTTCTGTTAAGGGATTAAAAGGTCGTGGTGGTTTAACCATCGATATCACTTGGAGCAACAATCAGTTAGACAAAGTGACTATTACGTCTCAATTCGACCATCAATTCAAATTAATTTATCAGGATACTGAAGCAAACATTCAACTTAAAAAAGGAGAAACTTATATCTTTGAAATTTAGTAATCGTAAGAAACAACTTTATATGAGTTACTTAAGCACATTTTGTAATCCTATTTATTATATTTACTAAATGAATTCAAAAATCATCGCTAACGGTATTTTAAGAGCAATTGCCATTCTTTTAGGAGTGGCTTTATTGCTCTTTTTTTTGTACAAAATTCAATCGGTAATTAGCTATTTGGTTATTGCCTCTGTTATTTCGCTTATTGGGAGACCAGTTGTGATGTTTTTAACCAACCGATTGAAATTCTCAAGTACCTTAGCTGTGGTTGTAACCATCATTTTCTTACTTGGCTCTGTTATTGGTTTAGTTACAATGTTTGTGCCTTTAATTATTGAGCAAGGTCACAAATTATCGCTATTAAACATCAATCAATTACAAACAAACATTGATGATTTATATACCGAAATTATTAACTATTTTGACTTAAGGAAAATTGATGTGCGGCAATCACTCGAAGATACCAAACTATTATCAAAATTAGACCTATCAATAATTCCTTCGTTTTTAAACTCGGTGGTAAGTGGTTTAGGAAGTTTTAGTGTCGGTTTATTTTCAGTGCTTTTTATCTCATTCTTCTTTTTAAAAGACAGTCACTTATTCGAAAATGGCATTCTTACCTTTATCCCAGATAATAAAGAGTTGCAGTGGAAAAACTCTTCAACAAAAATTAAAGATTTATTATCAAGGTACTTTGTTGGGCTCATTCTGCAAATATCCATTCTTTTTGTAATCTATACCACAGGCTTGCTTATTATCGGAATAGAAAACCCAATTGTTATCGCCTTTTTATGTGCTTTAATAAACCTCATTCCTTATGTTGGACCGATTATTAGTGTAGTTTTAATGCTCACGCTAACCATGACGAGCCATTTAGGAGAGAGTTTTAGTGATATTATTCTACCAAAAACCTTCTGGGTATTTATCGTGTTCTCAATTGGGCAGTTAGTCGATAACTTTTTCAGTCAGCCGTTTATATTCTCAAAAAGTGTTAAATCTCATCCTCTGGAAATTTTCTTAGTTATTTTAATTACTGGTATTTTATTTGGCGTTATTGGTTTAATTTTGGCCGTTCCGACATATACTGCAATTAAAGTGGTATTAAAAGAATTTCTATCGGAAAACAGCATAGTAAAAAAACTGACTAAAGATTTATAACCCCTTTTGAATACTAATATTTTAAATACTGGAGTACAAGAGTTTATTAATCAAAATTTAAATTCTGATATCACTTCATTAATTCTGAAAGGCTCCCCTTTTCATTCAATAAACACGAAAGATCTTATTGAACAAATTGAAGCTAAAATACGTTGTGAAAAGAAATTACCCACGTGGTTTAATACTGAGAACATATATTATTCCAACAAATTAAACATTGAACAAACCTCTTCGGAAGTCACTGCCGAATACAAATCAGGGTTAATATCGGGCGAATCTATCGTAGACTTAACCGGAGGTTTTGGAGTAGATTCCTATTATTTCTCAAAACGCTTTAAAACAGTAGACCATTGCGAAATAAACCAATCACTATCTGAAATTGTCCGGCATAACTACCAACAACTCGGTGTTAAAACCATAAGAACTCACGCTATAGATGGCATGAATTTTTTAAAAAACACAACCAAAACCTACGACTGGATTTACATCGATCCGTCGCGTCGCAACGACAGTAAAGGCAAAGTGTTTTTTTTAAATGATTGTCTGCCAAATGTCCCTGAACATTTAAAACTTCTATTTAAACGATCAAAAAACATCTTAATTAAAACATCGCCTCTACTCGATTTCTCTATTGGCATTGACGAGTTAAAACATGTAAAAACGATTCACGTTGTTGCTTTAAACGGCGAGGTAAAAGAACTTCTTTGGATTTTAGAACAGGATTTTTCGGGAACTATTACTATAGAAACCATCAATCTTAAAAAAGAGGGGAAAGAAATTTTCAATTTTTCACTTGAAAAAGAGAAAACTTTAGATTCCAATTACAGCCAACCGCTCACCTACCTATACGAACCTAACAGTGCCATTTTAAAAGCAGGAGGCTTCCATTCTATTAGCAATAAAATAAACGTTTATAAACTTCATAAACACTCTCATTTATATACAAGTGAGGCCATTGTTAATTTCCCTGGAAGACTGTTTAAAATAGATGCTTTTGTAAACTACAATAAAAAAGAGCTTAAAAAACTAGGTATCACTAAAGCAAACATCACCACACGAAACTTCCCGGAAACCGTGGAACAACTTCGTAAAAAATTCAAAATTAAAGACGGAGGAAACTGCTACCTGTTCTTTACAACAGACTGCAATGAAAACAAAATTATTTTAGTAGCGAGTAAACTTTAAATATTAATTTTTAGTCACTTTAAAAAATGAACGCATAAAAACTAAAATCAACTTATCATTATCAAACTCATTTCGTATTTTTTTAAAAGCAATACGCATCTGACTTTCGACTGTTTTCTTGGAAATATTCATTCTCTTAGCTATCTCATCGTACTTAAGCCCTCCAAATTTATTCAATTTTAAAATTTCCTGACAATTAGGTGGTAACGTTTCTATTAATTGTTTTAATCGATTAATCCTTTGATTCAATACCTCAGAATCTTCTGTTGCATAATCACTAATAACTTCCTTTTTAAATTCTTCCAATAAACCTTGTCGACGCTTTACTTTCTTATCATAATTTAAAAATGAACTGTAAGACACTAAATATAAGTACCCTTTTACCGATTTCTTTATTTTTAAATCTTCTCTATTAATCCAAAGATTTACAAACATTTGCTGAACGACATCTTCAGCCAGATATATATCCTGAGAAAAAGAATGAATATAATGTACTAACGACTGATAATACTTTTTAAATAACAAATCAAATGCCTGACTATTACCTTTTCGAATTTTGTCTATTAAACGTTCGTCCTCCATCAAATAATTTATACTGAAAAAATAGTGCTTACAAAGTTATCTAAAAAAAGAAATTATTAAATTTTTATAATTCTTTTTAAGGGTTTTTAAAATTTGGTGTTGTTATAGAATAAATTGATTTGACACAATTGACATTTCAAACCGTAAAATAATAGTTTTAGACACCCATAATGAAACAATATATATTAAAATATTTGAATGACAACTTAACCGATGAGGAATATAATGAGTTAAGTCTTTGGTTGAAAAATCCAGAGAATAAAAAGAAGTTTAAAAAATTCATCCAAGCAAACTACAATCTAAGCTTAGCGTTTAATAAAATTGATGACAGCGAAGCACTAAAAAAAGTTAAAAGCACAATTGAAAAACATAACAAAAAAGGAACTCGAAAACTTTATTATAAATACGCCATTGCTGCTATTTTAGTTGGTGTTTTGTTAACCACAACGTTATTTTTTAATGTTACCACTAACACCAATACGCCTATTGAACAACCTGCTCATAAAATTACAAATACAGTTACTCCAGGAGAAGCAAAGGCCATCCTTACTCTAGAAAACGGTTCTGACATTATATTAAATGAAAAATCAAAATACGAAAGTCAAAACTCAAAAAACAATAGTGATGGAATTGTTTATAATAACAATCCAGAAAATAACAGTCTAGAATTTAACTATCTAACAATTCCCCGAGGAGGACAGTATGCATTACAATTATCTGACGGAACTAAAGTCTGGTTAAATTCTGAAACCAAGTTAAAATACCCTATAACCTTTATTGAGGGTCAACCTCGAGATGTAGAATTAATATATGGAGAAGCCTATTTTGAAGTATCTCCAAGTTCCAAACACCAAGGTAGTCTATTTAGTGTGAAAACAAAACTTCAAGAAATCCAAGTTTTAGGTACAGCGTTTAATATAAAAGCTTACCAAGATGAAAACCAAATTCAAACAACTTTAGTCCATGGTAAAGTTGCTTTAAATACTGAAAAGGAACACAAACAATTATCTCCAAATCAGCAATCGGTATTAAACAAAGAAACTGGCGACCTAATTGTAAAAAAAGTGGATGTTTACTCTGAAATTTCATGGAAAGATGGTTTGTTCAGCTTCAAGAGTAAATCGTTAAAGGAAATTATGACTGTATTATCTCGCTGGTATAACATCGAATTCAATTTCGAAGATATAGATTCCGAAAAATTAATGTTTAATGGAGTCTTGAAGAAAAACCAAAGTCTTGAAGAAATATTGGAAGTCATTAACAAAACCAACTTAATAAATGCCTATGAAATAAATGATAATATAATAATCATAAAATAAAAAAGAAGGGAATAAAGAACATACCGCCACAGTACACCTCTTCTATTCCCTTTGCATTATTCAATTAATTAAATGTTTAACTAATCAAAAACACAAATTTATGAAATTAAAACTTACCAACTCTTTTTCCTTTTTTAGGAAAAAGTTATTACTAATTATGATGAAGACATTAATACTCATGTTTTGCACAACGGTTTTTAGTTTTACTTCAACTAACACTTTTTCACAAAACACCAAAATAGTAATTGATCAAGATGTAATTCTTTCTATAGACGAAGTTTTCGATCTCATACGCAAACAAACAGACTTTTCGTTTCTATACGAAAGAGACTTGTTTAAAGACACTGCTAAAATTCATCTAAAAAAAGGAAAAATTGAGGCAAATAAGCTACTTGAAGAAATTATTAGCAATAAAAATTTCAATTTAAATCTAGTTGCTAAAAACACCATTGCAATTAGTAAGACTGCTCTTAAAAAAGACGTTCAGAAACATGAAATTAAAGGAACGGTAATCGACAAAAGTGGGATGCCTTTAATGGGCGCTAATATTATTGAAAAAGGGACGACTAATGGAGTTCAAACCGATTTTGATGGTAATTTCTCTATTAATGTCGCAAACAAAACAACAACTTTAATTATTTCTTATATTGGATTTAAATCGCAAGAACTTATTGTTGATTCCACTAATGCTCTAAACATAATTTTAGAAGAAGAAGCATCAGCTTTAGATGAAGTTATTGTTGTAGGTTTTGGCACACAAAAGAAAAAAGATCTTACTGGGGCAGTGAGTCAGATTAAAATGGATGATGTTTTAGGGTCCAGACCCGTTACCAGTTTAGGCTCTGCTCTACAAGGTACCATGACCGGATTTACATCATCTTCATCAAATGTGCCTGGAGGTGGTAACACTTTTAATATTAGAGGTACCACTTCCATTAACGGAGGTAGTCCATTAATTTTAGTCGACAATACTGTTATGGAAAATTTAAGTTTACTAAACTTAAATGATGTTGAAAGCATTACTGTACTTAAAGATGCTTCTGCTGCTGCTATTTATGGAGCTCGAGCCTCTTTCGGAGTGGTTTTAATTACCACTAAAAAAGGGAAAGCGGATCAAAAACCTTCAATACGCTATAATAATAACTTTTCAGTATCAAAACCTATCAATATCTTAAAAGCGGCATCACCAATTCAAACAGTTAGTGCTTTAAAAGATATGGGATATGATGGCTATTGGTCTGGACAAAACATAGATTTGTGGTTAGACTTACTAAATGAATATAATGCGACCCCTTCACAATACCCCAAAGGATGGACTGAAGTTGATGGCACAAAATATTTCTTAAAAGAAACCAATGTTGTAGAAGATATGTTTGAAAGCTTTGGAGGTTTCAAAAGTATGCACGATCTTTCAATTGTTGGTGGATCAGAAAATAGTAGTTACAGAATGTCGTTTGGGCAACTAAATGAAGATGGAGTATTAATAACAAATAAAGATTCTTATAAAAGAACAAATGTATCATCATATATTAGTTCAGATATTACTCCTTGGCTAACCTCATCAATCGATATCAAATACGCTATTGATGATCGCGGTTATCCAAACACAGGTACTTTTGGACTATTTGGCACCAACTATCCATCTTATCATCCAGAAGGCACCCTGCCCTACCAAGGAGAAGATTACCCAGTTCAAACGCCTGAAAATGCGATTAAACTAGGTAACAAACAAACGTGGAAAAACAGCAACATTCGCTTATTTTCTCACACAGAAATTACCCCAATAACAGATTTAAAATTAACGTTTGATTATTCATACCAGCAGAACAATTTAAAAAACAGAAGATACAACAATTATTTCCTACTGCAACAAGGGCTTCAAGACGCTTTAAACCCTTCAGATCAGAATACTGCCTTTTACTTAAGAAATGAATTAAGAACTTATAAAACCTTTAACCTTTTTGCTAATTACAACAAATCCTTTAATGAGGTTCATAACTTTGAAGCTGTTGTCGGATTCAACCAAGAAGAACGTGATTTTGAAGAGCATTGGTCCCGTTCATTTCTACAAATTAGTAATGAACTGCCCTCTTTAGGAGGAACAACAGGAGCTACACCTCCTGAAACAAATGATGCTTATGACCGTTATACACTTCGAGGTGTTTTTGGAAGATTAAGCTACAATTACAAGGAAAAATATTTAGTGAGTTTCAATGGGCGTAACGATGCAAGTTCGAAATTCCCTGATGGCTATCGCTCTGGTTTTTTCCCTTCAGTTTCTTCTGGATGGGTTATTTCTAATGAACCCTTCTTTAGCCCTATAAAAAACACCCTTACATTTTTCAAAATCAGAGGTTCTTTTGGTTCTTTAGGAAACCAAAACATAGGTAATTATGGCTTTTTGGCAACTATGAATCCCATAGAAGCCAACTGGATACACAATACCCAACAACCAACAAGCCTATCAACACCTAGCCTAGTACGAGCTAACTATACATGGGAAAATGTAGAGACTTTAAATGGAGGTATAGACTTTGGAGCCTTTAAAAATCGATTTACTGGTTCGTTTGAAATTTTTAAACGTCAAACTCTAGGCATGCTAGCTCCTGGACTTGACTTACCTGCCGTGGCTGGCTCTCCTGCACCGCTACAAAATGCTGCTGACTTAAAAACAACCGGTTGGGAATTGGCCTTAAACTGGAAAGATAGAACCTCTAATGATTTATCTTATGGATTAGGATTCGTATTGAGCGACTCTAAATCTATTATAACCAAATATAAAAACGACAATAATGCTCTTGATATAGGAGCTAGTGGTGGGTTACAAAACTATTACATTGGAATGGAAATTGGTGAAATATGGGGTTACGAAACTGATGGATTCTATACTGCTGAAGATTTTAATACGGATGGCACCCTTAAAGATGGTGTTGTAAGTATTAACGGTGTTATATCTCATGAAGGAGACATTAAATATAAAAACTTAAGAGATTCTGAAACGTCTACCAACGTTATTGATGCTGGAGAAAACACATTGGATAACTCTGGAGACAGAAAAATTATAGGTAATAGTACACCGCGTTATAATTTTGGATTTAATGGTTATTTAAACTATAAAAACTTTAATTTCTCATTTATGTTACAAGGAGTAGCCAAAAGAGACCTTTGGGTTGGAGGAGACGTTATGTTCCCTCACTCAGGATACTTTTCAACACTATTAAGTCATCAATTAGATTATTGGACTCCCGACAATACGGATGCTTATTACGGTCGTATTTATGCAAATGCACAAGAAGCTCACGGTGTTAATCAAAGAGTTCAAACCAAATTTCTTCAAGACGCCTCTTACCTTCGTGTTAAAAACATAACATTAAGCTACAAGCTCCCTAAAAACATTATTGAAAAATTAGGTTTAAGTGAATTAAACATTTTTTATAGTGGTGAAAACTTATTCACAATTTCAAACTTGGTTCAGGGTGTTGATCCAGAATCAACATCTTGGTCTTATCCAAACTATACGACTTCATCTGTTGGATTAAATGTTAAATTTTAAACAAGAAAAAATGAAAATTCAGAATAAATATATAGCAACTAAAAAATTGACCAGGTTAATTAACACTATATTTTGTCTTCTTGTTATTACTGTAACAGTAAGTTGTGATAATGATTTTCTCAACGAACTTCCACAAGACAAATATACAGAACAAACAGCTTTTAGATCATATGACAACTTTAAAACTTATGCATGGTCTTTGTATAGTATTTTTTCATCTGACAACCATTTACAACGAATAAACAATGCTGGCGACACCTATGTTGGAGATGTAGAAGCCAATTATCTGTACCGTCCAAATGGCAGAAATCGATGGGCATGGCAAACTGTAACGGTTGAAAATGCACCTGGAGGATGGGACTACTCATATATAAGAACAGTAAATGTTATGCTTGATAATATTGATAATTCTTCAATGACTGAAGGAGAAAAAGAGCACTGGCGATCAGTCGGATTATTTTTCAGATCCTATCATTACATGGAGCTATTAAGCAGATTCGGAGATGTACCTTGGGTAGAAAATGTAATAACAGAAGACCAAACCGATATTATTTGGGGACCTCGTGACAGCAGAGATTTAGTCGCCTCAAATATTTTAAGAGATCTTAAATACGCCGAAGAGCACATTAAAATTGATGGAGATGGTAACAACACTATAAACCAAGATTGTGTACGTGCCTTATTATCAAGATTTGGTCTACGTGAAGGTACATGGCGCAAATACCACGGACTTCAAGATGAAAACACTTATTTACAAGCAGCAGAAAGAGTTTCTAAACTACTCATAGACAACTACCCTACTTTAGGTGATAATTTTCAACATCGTTGGTCTACTGAAGATTTAAGTACTTACCCAGGAACTATATTATACAAAGAGTATGCTACAAATGTTATTATGCAACCTTTTTCTAGACATGAACGAGGAGGAGGTCAAGTGGTAGAAATGCATGCCCGTACATTAGAACGTTATTTATGCGCTGATGGAAAACCTATAGCTACAAGTAATGTGTATGACGGTGATGCCACAATCTATGACGAATTTAGAAATCGAGATCTTAGACTATTATATCGTGTGTTCCCTCCTTATAAAGTGAATAGAATTAATGGTAATAATGTAGATTGGGAATACACAGATAATCCTCAAGATCGCGAATACATAGATTTAATGAATAATCTTGATACTACTGGAGATCGTCCTTTTCCTCTTCTAACTTGGCAGCCTTTTACAATTGATAGAATGCCACATATTAAAGGATCTGCTAATTCATTAGCACCGATGTCTAATTTTTGTGGTTACTACATGAACATGTTCTATAATGTGTCAACTAATGTAACAGGGGGCGCTAGATTTTCAACCACAGATTCTCCTATTTTTCACATCGAAGAAGTTTTATTAAACTATGCAGAAATAATGTTCGAATTAGGGAAGTTCAACCAAAGTGTAGCAGACGTGACTATTAACAAATTACGCCCTCGTGCTGGAATAGCAAATATGACTGTATCTGATATCTCTGACTCTTTTGATCCAAACCGAGATCAAACAGTACCTGCTATTCTTTGGGAAATTCGCAGAGAGCGTATGGTAGAACTTATGGGTGAAGGATTTGGTTTCGATGATATTAGACGTTGGAAAAAAGCTGATTTCTACATAAATCAACAACCATTAGGTGTTCGTATTCCCCGTGAAGGCAACCCGACATCACTTAAATGGATTGAAACAGGCGAAGATGCTGGGCGCTGTTACCGTATTGATGATGTCTTACATTTAGGCTTAGGATGGAAAGAACACTACTATCTATATCCAATCCCTTTAAAACAAAGAACCCTTAATCCCAATCTGAATCAAAATCCACTTTGGGAATAAATATGTAATATTGTAAAAGCAACAGTTTTTATTAACTGTTGCTTTTTTTTACAAATTCATTTTAATCAATTAGATATTCATTAATTATATGATAAATAACGTCCTTAAATCTGCAGTGATTTTTATAATCACTTTAGTTTTTAGTATTCCATTTTCCTCTGCTCAAAGCAAGTCATCAAAAAAAAAGAATAAGCCCAATGTCATTTATATCATGGCTGACGATTTGGGACCAGGTATGCTATCTTACTACGGGCAAAAATACTTTACTACCCCTAATATAGATAAAATTGCAGAACAGGGTATCGTATTTAATAATTCTTATTCTAGCACATTTTGTGCCCCTTCAAGGGCTACCTTCATTACTGGTTACAACGATTGTCGTGAAAATAAATATGTTTTAACCAGCGGAAAAGGTTATAAGGAAGCTGCTATAGACGCATCAAAAGATAAAATTGTTCAAAACAGAATAGATGCTGTCATAGGAATAGAACCTGACATTACTTATTTACCACAAGTCTTTAAAGCCGCAGGGTATGTTACAGGAGAAATAGGTAAATTAGATTACGGATTTTTAACAACCGCTAAGCAAATGAATAATCATGGCTGGGATTATCATTATGGTTATTACGATCATACACAGTGTCATGGTTTCTACCCCATGTTTTTACATGAGAATGGTAATCGCATTTCTATACCTGGAAATACTCATCCTGATGCTGCTAAAACCGGTGAGTCAGGATCTGATGAACAACAAGAACAGGCCCGTTGGGATATGAATGGTAAAACGGTTTACTCTCAAGATTTATTCCTTAATAAGATGTTAGAGTTCATTAGAACTAACAAAGAGAACCCTTTCTTCTTATACCACCCTACTCAGTTACCTCATGGTCCTGTTGCCATACCTGCTATTCATCCTGAAATTGCCTTTAACGATGATTTAACTCAAATTGAAAAAGCTTATGCCTCTATGGTAAAACGCTTAGACGATGATTTAGGGATTATTATAAATGAACTTGATGCATTAGGTATTGCTGATAACACCATGATTATTTTTTCTTCAGATAATGGCCATGAATTGTACTATAATTATAAAGATCGTACAGCCAAACCTTATAGAAATATGCAAACTGGGCAGCCTTTTAACAACATAACAGATAAATTTTATAGTGAAATTGGGGGTGATATTTTTGATGGCAACAATGGTCAGGCAGGCCTTAAACGCAGTAACTGGAATGGTGGTGTAAAAGTACCTTTATTTATTTACTGGCCTAACAAAATAAAGCCTGGGCAAACATCTGATAAACTCGTAGCTAATTATGATTTTATGACTACTATGGCTGATATGCTTGGGGTTAACATACAAGAAAATAAAGATGGTACTTCATATTACAATACATTATTGAATAAAAAACAAAAATCAGAGGAACAACATACTTCAATTGCTTTCGGCTCCTTCATGGGTCCTGCTCTAATAACCCATGACGGTTGGAAACTGAGATATTTTGCGCCTAAAAACATCTTTCAATTATATTATATACCCGATGATTATAAAGAAGAAAATGATGTTTCAAATGAATACCCGGAAAAAGTTAAAGCTTTAACTTCTGAATTAATTGAAAAATGTGACGGTAATCTTGATAATGGTTGGATTAGTTATGGACGACACTTTAAATTTGTAAATTAATCATAATATTGAGATTGAAAGAACAAAAAAAGGTGCAAATAGCACCTTTTTTTTGTTTAAATATAATTTTAAGATCTCGGTTTGCCAATCCCTCTATCATACATTACAATACTTCCGGCGACAGAAACATTTAGACTCAATTCCGATTTAAATTTTACTAAAAAATGCGATTTTTCAATGGCTTGTTTAGACAATCCATGATCTTCAGCCCCTAATAAATATACGCAACGTCTGGGATGATGAAAAGATTCTAACGGTACAGCTTCATCAGTAAGTTCAACACCAACTAATCGTGCGCCTTTGGGCAGATTATTAAAAAAATCATCAAACGTTTCATAATGAAAATAAGGCATGGCTTTAACCGCGTTATGCGTGTCACATGCCTGTTTCGCATAACGATTGCCTATCGTAAAAATAAAACTGGCGCCTAAATTTTGCGCCGATCTCCATAACACCCCTAAGTTTTCAGGTGTTTTCCCATTCTGAATCCCTATTCCGAAATATTCATTTGTAAAATTGTCCATAGGGACAAAAATAGACATTTAAAATTTTAAATAGAAGACGAATTACCAACGGCAGTTACAGGTACGCAAGGCTCATAGGCTCCCGGAAATGGGTCGTAATTTAAAATTTCTTTACCCACAATTTCTGAAGTATAATAGCCATATAATGTATAATGCCTTATGAAAGTTAAATATTTATATATATAATACAGTTCCTCATTCTCAACGTCATTTTCAGATTGTTCCATGATTTTAAAAATTTGTTGCTGTTTATCTTCGGAAACATCAAAATAAGCGGTGAGTATTTCTAAAAATTCAGATTGATTACCTTGAGAAACTTCCTTTTTAAAAATGCTTTTAAATTTACCAATGAAATAATCCTGCCCTTTAATAAACTGCATTTGTTCTGTTCTATTCAATACATGCTCTAAAACACGATTGATAAAAATAGGCACATTCACATCCATAGCACCAACGGTATCTGAAGCAGGTAAAATAAGACCCACCAAATGACTCAAAACAGCACGCTCTTCGTCATTAAAAAATGACAAAAGACTTTGCTCTGATTTGACTTCTTCTCTACAAGATACCAGCACAGTAAACAACGTAGATGAAGCCACAACACCACCTAGCAAAACAGGCATGGTTTTAAGTAATTCACGTCTATGCATCCTGAATTCCTTTTATTTGTTTTACAGCATGATGTACCGCTCGATCCGTTAAAGCCATATAGGTTAGCGACGGATTTTGATAGGCCGACGAGGTCATGCAAGCGCCATCAGTAACATAAACATTTGGCACCGTATGAATTTGATTGTGTTTATTCAATATCGATGTTTTAGGGTCGTGCCCCATTCTAGCGGTTCCCATTTCGTGAATCGCATGCCCAGGATGACATTCGATATCGTAACCTTCTACGTTTTTAAAACCTGCTTTTTCAAACATAGCTACGGCCTGCGCCTGCATGTCTTTACGCATTTCCTTCTCGTTTTCTTTAAATTCACAATCAAACTGAACGGTTGGCTGTCCCCATTGGTCTAACTTTTCATAATTCAACGTCATTTTATTGTCGTGATATGGCAAACATTCCCCAAAGCCAGACATTCCAATTTTCCATGGTCCTGGTTTAAACAACTCCTCTTTAAGTTTTGTGCCGAAGCTTAATTCAGGAATGGCACGTTGCCAGTTTTCTCGACTGGCGCTGCCTTGAAAACCGTAACCTCTTAAAAAGGTGTTCTCTTTATGTTCTGAATTCAAATTTCTGAATCGTGGAATATGGAAACTCGCCGGACGACGGCCTTTATAGAATTTATCATCAAAACCATCAACGGTAGCCGTTGCGCCCACTCTAAAATGATGATCCATTAAATTATGGCCTAATTCACCGCTATCATTTCCCAAGCCATTAGGAAAACGAGCCGATTTTGAATTGAGTAAAATGGCTGTTGATGCCACCGTTGAGGCACAGCAAAAAATAACTTTAGCTTCGAAAACCAACGTTTCCTTAGTATTGGCATCAATCACTTCAACTCCGATTGCCTTCCCTTCTTTTTCGTTATAAATAATTTTAGAAACAATTGAAAACGGACGCAAAGTCATATTTCCAGTTTTATCGGCGGCTGGTAATGTCGAGGCATTACTACTAAAATAAGCACCGTACGGACAGCCCCGCATACAACGATTTCTGTACTGGCATGTTCCACGACCTTCAAAATATTTATCACCTGTTAAGTTAGCAAAACGCCCTATGGTTAGATGTCTGTCGGGATACTGCTGCTGTATTTTATTTCTAAATTCAGACTCAACACAATTTAAATCCATAGGCGGTAAAAACTCGCCATCGGGCAAGTGTTCCAATCCTAAAGGTTCACCAAAAACGCCTATAAAGCGTTCTACTTTATCGTACCAGGGTGCAATATCTTTGTAACGAATAGGCCAGTCTACGGCAATGTTTTCCTTTTTATTAGCTTCAAAATCTAAATCGCTTAAACGTAAACACTGGCGTCCCCAGGTTAACGAACGTCCGCCTACATGATAGCCGCGAATCCAGTCGAAACGCTTATCCTCTTGATAAGGATTCTGCAAATCATCAACAAACCAGTGTTTTATTGATGGATGCGTTACAAACCCTGTTCGAGCCTGTTTGTGTTGTTTCTTTAATTCTTCAGATGTATTAAGTCCTCGATGTTCAAAATCCCAAGGATCTTTATTCCAGGTAGGGTAATCTTCAACGTGCTTTACATCTCTTCCGCGTTCCAACACCAAAGTTTTCATACCTTGCTCGCATAATTCTTTAGCTGCCCATCCTCCGGAAATCCCCGTTCCTATAACTATCGCATCGTACATTATCTTGCTTTATCAATCACTGCAAAATACAGTATTTTTTTAAGATTTTATGGGTGACTATTTTATAAAAAAAGGTAGATATTTTCGGAAAACAAAAACGGCTTGATAAAACACCAAGCCGCTATATATCTTGTGCTAAGACTATTAACTACAACACCACTTCAAGAGACTGTCCTCTTCTTGAGACTTGAAATTTCAACGTTTCTTTTTGTTGTAACTTAGAAATCAAGGTATCGTTTAATTCCTTTGCTGATGTTCCTTCAATACTAATGATTCTATCCCATAATTTCAACGGATCGCTTTCACTGGCATCAGTTCCCTGTTCTGTAGATAAATTACGCTTTACAACTAAAACATTATTAACGAAACCTATTAAATAATTATCGATAACAAAATCTAAAGGCAACATGGTTTTGGTATTCATTCTTGTGTAAAACTTATAAGTATTCAAATCGATTACCCAATTAAATCGACGTAAAAACTGAATACCAATAGACCCTAAAACATTATGCCCTTTATGTCTGCCTTCTTCATAAGACTCTAGTGCAAAAGTGGCATCTTTAAAAGTTAAACCTGCAAAACTGATACTATCTACAAGACCAATTTGAACAGGTGTTTGGTGACCAACACTTGTATTAAATGAATTATACAAAGGTGTCATACTTTTAATTATTAAATCTTCATCTTGGAGTTTTGTTCCAGAGCCAAACATAATAGCTTGATAACCTGCTCCTGCATCTAAGATAAACTCTGATTCAAAAGTATTCCCTTCTGAATTAATTGAAATGGGAATTGTTGGAACCCCTTCTGAATATCTGAATGTTGTGGCATTGTAATCATCGAAAAAATCATTTTCTCCAAACGAATACAAAACAATCTCGTGACGTTCGAAATTTACTTCGGTAATATAATTTCTAAAGAAATTAGAACCTCCAATAATACCATCTATTCCCTGTTTTATTTTTGGAAACATGACCATATTCTGGTTCTTTAGCGTAAAATCACCTAAGCTTAGAGTATTTCCTGCTGAAAAGTTTACCGTCATTTCTCCTCCTGGGACAAACACTTTACGCTCTTCTGTTATTTTAACATTCATAGCTTCCTGTAAGTCAGCTTTTAAAGCTAGTCCATCTGCTCCGGTATCAAACAACATATTCAACACCTTATCAGAATCATTTAATTTAGCCTTTAAAATGATAGAACCCCGATCGTATACAAAAGGAAATGTTGCAATTTTTTTAGATTCCTCGTAACGATTCAAATTAAAGCCTTTTGTATCTAAATAATCTGAATACAACAATTTTCCGTCTGCAGAAAATACAACATTAGAAACCTCTTCTTTATCACCATACACATAATGAACTGTACATCTCCGCTGTCCATTATCTTCTACAATTGCATCCCAATAGATTGTATTTGGCTTTCCTACATTATCAATAAAATTTCTAAAAAAATTAGTTGCCATTGGAGCCTGATAAACCCCTAATCTGAAATCATTAGAAATAAAATCCTCTATTAGGGTTTTATCACCTTTTAACAAACAGGCTTTATAAGTATTTAATGTATTAAACTCTTGGTTAAAATCTTGAGAAAACCCTTTGAGTGCGATTAAAAGTGTTAGTGCAAGAGTGTAAATTTTCATATCTAATGTATTTAAGTTTAGTGAAAAAAGGGCTACAACCAAGGTAGCCCTTTTTAACTTCTTCACTTATTTTGAGTGACTAATTCAAATATATATCGTTATGAAATATAAAGTTAGTGAGAAGCAAAAAATCTACTGCATCTGTTTTCCTCTCTCATAAAAAACTTTAAGCAGTATGATTTTAATTAATAACGTTTGGAAAAATAAATACCCTTATATCTTTTTTTATTTTATGATAATTTTAAGAAAGAGTATTCCTTCTCTCTCAATCCATACAAATTCATCAACTATACCTTATTCTCTATCAATTTATTCTTAATTTTAAAACCTATTATTTTTTCCGGATTTAATTATCAATAATTAAAAAATATTCACAAATTTTTAATATATAAAAACACAATTTTAAAAGTATTACTATTAAATTTGTGAGATACACATTTAGTAATATGATTAATTTGATTCAATCCTTTAAAATAGAAGTACCCAAAGGTATTTTTATTAAAGACCCTGAGACCTCAGAGTTAGGCAAGCGCATCATTAAACATAGTATCTTATTAATAGACGAACTGGGATTTGAACTTTTTACTTTTAAAAAGTTAGGCCTAGCAATAAACTCCAATGAAAGTTCGATTTACAGATATTTTGAAAGTAAGCATCATTTACTTATGTATCTAACATCTTGGTACTGGGTTTGGATAGAATACCAGTTAGTATTAGAGACCTTTGCTTTAAAAGACACCGAGGATAAACTAAAAAAAGGGATAGAAGTACTTACGCGTACTACTGAAGAAGACAGTAATTTTGAACATATTAATGAAGTCGTTTTAAACAAAATTATTATCAGTGAAAACGCCAAGGCTTACCTGACCTGTGATGTCGACACCGAAAACGAAGAAGGCTTTTTCAAGCCTTTTAAACGTGTTGTCATGCGTTTTTCTGAACTTATTTTAGAGTACAACAAAACCTATAAGCATCCCTTAAGCTTAGCTAGTTCTACTATTGAAGGTGCTTTACAACAGCATTTTTTTAAACAACACATTAAGAGTATTACAAACTGTAACTCAAAAACATCAGTAACCCAATTTTACACCAACTTAATCTTTAACACATTAAAGCATGAAGAATAACGACGTTTTATCACCTTGGAAACGTTTTCTAGGCCTTGTTCAACTCGAAAAGAAAGATATATTTAGAGTTGCCTATTTCGCCATTTTCGAAGGTATTTTAGCCCTGACTTTACCCTTAGGAATTCAAGCTATTATTACCCTTCTACAAGGCGGACAAATTTCTACTTCCTGGATTGTCCTAGTGGTTTTAGTAACCTCTGGTGTAGCCTTTACCGGAATTTTAAAACTCATACAAATACGAATTATTGAAAGTATACAACAGCGTATTTTCACCAGAGCATCATTCGATTTAGCATTTAGATTTCCTAAAATTAAAATGGAAGAAATGCGTAACTATTACTTACCGGAATTAGCCAATCGATTTTTTGATACCTTAAGCATTCAGAAAGGGCTTTCTAAAATTCTTATTGATGTTCCATCTGCATTTTTGCAGGTTGTATTCGCATTAATACTATTATCATTTTATCATCCATTTTTTATCGTTTTCGGACTTCTTTTGTTAGGACTCATCTTTGTAGTTTTCAAATTTACCGCGAAAAAAGGTTTAGACACAAGTCTTAAAGAATCGAAATACAAATATAAAATGGCGCATTGGCTTGAAGAAGTGGCCCGTACAGTAATCAGTTTTAAATTATCTGGAAAAACCAGTTTGGCCATTGATAAAACAGACGATTTAGTTTACGATTATGTTAACGGACGTGAAAGTCACTTTAAAATTTTAATGCTTCAGTTTAAACAAATGATTGGCTTTAAAGTTATTGTAACTGCTAGCTTATTATTGGTTGGAGGTTACTTGGTTCTTGAACAGCAAATGAATATCGGACAGTTTGTTGCTGCAGAAATCATTATTATCCTAATTATAGCGTCGGTTGAAAAGCTTATTTTAAGTTTAGAATCTATTTATGATGTATTAACGGCTATTGAAAAATTAGGTCAGGTTGTAGACAAACCCGTAGAAAATCAGTTTGGTGAAGAAATCAGCAGCGCAAAACCTTTTGCTATTGAATTGAAAAATGCGGGCTATCGTGTAGCCAATCGTAACAAACCTATTCTAGAACAAATTTCATTTAAAATAGAACCTTCCGATCGTGTTTTGATTCAGGGAGAAAGTGGCTCCGGAAAATCTAGTTTATTACAGCTTATTGCGGGAGTTGTAGCACCTACCGATGGTTATATTTACATTGACAATCTTTCTATTGAAAGTTTACATATTAACAAATATCGTTCGCATTTAGGAATGGTTCTTTCTGAAGAATCGCCATTTGAAGGCACCATCCGTGAAAACGTCACTTTTGGCAATTCAAGCATAAGTGATGAAGACATTTTTAAAGTTTTTGAAAAAGTAGGTTTAAACAATTTTTTAAAACAACAGCCAAAAGGATTAAACACCTTATTAAAGCCCGAAGGAAAGCAAATTCCTTACTTTATTTCTGGCAAGCTATTATTAGCGAGAGCTATTTTAAAACAGCCTAAAGTACTTATTTTAGAAGATCCGTTAAAGCAATTCAACATTGAAGAATCTGAAAAAATCTTTGAATACATATGCGACAAATCAAATCCTTGGAGCGTTATCGTTGTTAGTAACCTAAATTACTGGAAACACAAGTGCAACAAGCACATTACTTTAGAAGACGGTCACATGATTAATTCGTAAAAAAACATGCTAAATATATCTCATAATAAAGTCTCAGAATTCCTTGATTTAAATCAGTATAAATCAGGTAAAGCCACACAACATACCAATCAGCACAATTTATTTAGACGTGTGCTCCTTATTAGTTTGATTTTGGTAATTATTATCTTGTTTTTACCATGGACTCAAAATGTTACAAGCAAAGGCTTGGTTACTACGCTAAAACCAAATCAACGTCCCCAAACCTTACAATCGCCTATCCCTGGGCGTATTGATCAATGGTTTGTTCAAGAAGGCGATTTTGTTAAGCAAGGCGATACGATACTTAAAATTTCAGAAGTAAAAAGTGAATATTTTGACGACCAGTTAACCGAACGTACCGGTGATCAAATTAAGGCTAAATCAGCTTCGGTTGATGCATATCGTTCCAAAGTACAGGCTTTAAAAAATCAATATGCTGCCTTACAACAAGAGCAACAACTAAAATTAGAACAGGCCAGAAACAAATACCTTCAATCTAAATTAAAGGTTGAATCAGACAGTATTGATCTGGAAGCTGCAAAAATTAAAGCCAATATTGCCGAAACTCAGTTACAACGAACCATTTCATTACAGGAACAAGGTTTAAAAGCAGTCAAAGATGTTGAGGAATATCGCAACAAACTTCAGGAGGCCAACGCCAAATATGTTTCTCAGGAAAACAAATGGTTGGCTTCTAAAAATGAAGTCATCAATGCAAATCTAAACATCTCAACCATTAGCGCTACTTACGGCGATAAATTATCTAAAGCCCAAAGTGATTTGTATTCCGCAGAATCTAGTGCACTGGACACTGAAGCTCAGGTATCGAAACTTGAAAACAGTCTGGCAAACTACGAAAAACGTAACAGTTTACTATACATTACCGCACCCCAGGACGGTTACATCAACAAAGCAATCATATCTGGAATTGGAGAAACCTTCAAAGAAGGTGAACCTTTAGTAGGCATCATGCCTGCAAACTATGAGTTGGCGGTTGAAATGTGGGTTCGCCCTATTGATTTACCTCTAATCCATAAAGGCGAACATGTACAAGTGCAATTTGAAGGCTGGCCAGCCATCGTCTTTAGCGGATGGCCTAATGTGTCTTACGGAACTTATGGTGCAGAAATTGTAGCTATAGAAAATTTCGCTGGTAAAAATGGGATGTACCGTGTACTAATTACCAGAGATCCTAATTACGGTCCATGGCCAGAAGCTTTACGTGTTGGTTCTGGTGCACAAACCATTACTCTTTTAGAAGATGTACCAATTTGGTTTGAAATATGGCGACAAATCAACAGCTTCCCTCCTAATTTCTATGTTCCTGATGATGAAGATAGTTCCAAAAAGAGTGAAAATAAAAAATAACCCCAATCATTTAATTTTAAATAATGATTTTAAAAGATAATTATATAATAAAACTTAAAATACTACCTCTTCTTTCATTATTGTTTTGTGTGAACACAAACATTCAGGCACAAACAATTGATGATAAGGTATTTACATTAGAAGAGTATTTGGGTTATGTAAAACAGTTCCATCCTATTGTAAAACAGGCACAATTACTATCCTCTGAAGGAGAAATAAAACTGCTTAAAGCTCGTGGTGCTTTCGACCCCAAAATAGAAGTTGATTACAATAAAAAAGAATTTACCGGTACTGAATATTACGATAAATTAAATGCTGCATTTAAAATACCAACCTGGTACGGTATTGAACTGAAAGCTAATTATGAAAACAACGAAGGCTACTACTTAAATCCTGAATCTAAAGTCCCAGATGACGGTTTATATAGCGCAGGCGTTTCTATGTCTTTAGCGAAAGGTTTTTTAGCCAACGAACGCATGGCTACGTTAAAACAAGCTAAACTATATAGAGATATTAGCTTAAACAAACAAAGTCTTGCCGTTAACGAAGTACTTTATAATGCTGTTGAAACCTATTTTAACTGGCTAAAATATTACCAGGAGTATAAAGTCTACGCCGATTATCAAACCAATGCAGATGAACGCTTAAAAAATGTAATTACCAGTTTTGAAGCCGGAGATAAACCTGCGGTAGACACTTTAGAAGCTAGTATCAATTATAAAAACCGAGCACTTGATGTCGAAAAATCACGTATAAAATACATTAAATCACAATTGGAATTGTCTAACTTTTTATGGTTAGAAAACAATACACCTGTAGAACTCGATTACAGTTTAATACCAGATGTTAATTCACCCTTTTTAGCAGACAAAGTTTTAAACAGCAGTCTTCTGGAAGTATCAGATGATGTTTTAGAAAATCATCCTAAAATACAATCCTTAGCATTAAAAAGGCAACAATTAGTTTTTGAAAAACGATTAAACACTAATAATCTGTTGCCAAAAATTGATTTACAATACAATTTTTTAACCAGCGATTACGAAAATCTGAATTCGTTAAATACTCAAAACTACAAAGCCGGATTAAATATTAGCATGCCATTATTTTTGCGAAAAGAACGGGCTGATTTGAAACTGACCAAACTAAAATTACAGGATGTTGATTTTAATTTATCATCAACTAAAGTGAGCTTACTTAATAAAATTAATGCTGTGCAACAGGAAATAGAATCTTATGAAAAGCAGAGTACTATTATTCAGAATTTAGTTAACGATTACAAGCAATTGGTGGTTGCCGAAGAAAAAAAGTTTGAACTTGGTGAAGGTTCCTTATTTCTAATTAATTACCGGGAAGCTAAGCTTATCGAAACCGAATTAAAAAATATTGAAGTTACCAATAAAGTATTATTAACCAAAGCCATGTTTGCCCAGATTCTAAACACTTTGGAATACTAAATTCATAAAGCATAAACAAAAAACAGCCTTTCAAAATATTTTGAAAGGCTGTTATAGTTTAAAATTATACCGGTTTAAACTATCTTTCCAATTAGAAAAACAAAGATATTTCAATAACAGCCTATTGAAAATTATAAGCCAACACAAATTGAACCATTCTGAATAGCTCCAATAATTTTATTTGTATTCATTTATTTGATTATACTGTAAAGTACCTCTATTAATACCATTATGAAGTATTTCCAAACAAAAAAGACTCACAAATTTGTGAGTCTTTTATTTATCAGTGATCGCGACAGGATTCGAACCTGTGACCGTCTGCTTAGAAGTATAATATTTTACCTACAAATAAAAACAAATGAATATTATAAAATATTGATTATAAATTATTTACATTCATTTGATTCAAAATTGCATCAAACTCTAACAAATAAAACTGCGCATAAAGTGTGCATTTTTTTGTTTACCTTTAAATACCAAATCTATTATTTATGGCACGTACAAGGCTCGTTTTAGACACTAGAAAGTCATCTTTAAGTAAATCTACGAATTTATTTCCAATTGCTCTTAGGGTATTTCATGTTAAACCCAGAATGATTCGACTTCCCTTTCATACATCAGTCGCCGGGTGGGATGATAAATTGTTTAAACTCAAAAAATCTGCTTTAGCTAATAAAAATCAAGACTGTGATTTTATCAATAAAGAGCTTTATGAGAGGCTTCATAAATCAAGAAAAATAATAATGGAACTTGGTGAAAGTATTCATACTACCAGTGTGGATAATTTAGTAGAACATATAAAACTATCTTGGGACCAAAAAGAAGGCTCGGTAATTAAAAGAAAATTAATCAACAGTATTACTTTAAAGGAATGGTCAAAAACTATTATTGATAGAAAATTAAAAGCAAACAAACCTGGTTCTGCTAAATGGTATAAAGATGGCGTTCAAAGTCTACTAAATTTCACAGGCACCGAGGACATTAAATTATATGATATCACTGTTACTCTTTTAAATGAGTTTCAAACGCATCATGAGAGTAAAGGTAATTCTATAAACTGTATTAGTTCTTACCTTAGAGCTATTCGAGCCATTTATAATAGCGCCATAAAGGAAGACAGATATGTTCCGGTAAAAAATACTTTTGAACATTATAAAATCCCGAAAACACATAGAACTAAAAAAAGAGCTATTTCAAAAGATGTCTTTTTAAAAATCCGAGAATTAAATTATAAAAAACATTCTGAGTTATGGCACACTAAAAATTATGCCTTGGTTATGTTTAATTGCAGAGGTATGAATTTTATCGATTTAGCTAAACTCAGAATAAGTGCAATAAACAGAGACCGATTATCCTATGGCCGAAGTAAAACTGGAACGCCCCTATCTGTAAAAATAACTACCGAACTATCGGATATTCTTGATCATTATACAATTAACAAAAATAGTAATGATTTCATATTTCCAGTAGGTTATGATGGCACGCCTGAAAATCACACCTTTTATCTTTCCCAAAGACGAAGAGTGAACAAGCTTTTAAAGGTTATTGCAAAAGATGCAGGTATAGAAGAAACCTTCACCACCTACTCCATCAGACACTCCTGGGCTACCATTGCAAAATTTATGGGTATTTCTTCAGAGGTTATCAGTGAAAGTTTAGGACATCATTCACTAAACACTACAGAAATTTATCTTAAAAATTTTAATGATGATGTACTTGATGATGCCAATGATTTGATTGTGAGCTGAATTTAATAATAAGTAGATTTTAAGGACAACCATCATTTTAATTGATGATTTCCTCTACATTAGACTAGATATAAAGATGGTACTATATTTTAATAAAATTTTAAAACAAATAAACTACATTTCGATTAACAGAAAAATTAATCCTAATAAAACCAAACTTATGGCATTCTATATTTATATTTTTTTCTACTTCATAAGGAGTTATATACCCTAATAAAGAATAATAACGTTTCTTTTTCTACCATATTTCGGTGTACCCACAAAAAATCGGTTTTAGACTACTCTATGGTTTTCTAATCATCCTCGTAAATAAGTTCTTTTATTAATGCTTTTAAAAGGTATACAGAAACTGAACTATTCCAATAATCCCCCTTTCTACTCATGGATTGAGTTGCTAAAGGGTCGAATTAATTAAAAATCTAAATATTTTAAAGGTGTATTGGGTACGTATCCAGTCGAAAAATGAACTTTATCAGCCTTAAAATAAGAGAATTGTTAAGTATCCTGTAACTGTTTTAAAAATGATAATTTATATTAATGCCAGTGTAATAATTTGTGGGTTCTCCTGGATAGAAATACCTCGGGCTATTACCGTTAAAACCTGAGGCGTTAATTAAAATTTGAGAAGCATATTTTTCATTAAATAAATTATTAATCCCATAAAACAAGTTAGCCTTGAGGTTGTTGTTAATATTATTTTTATAACCTAATTTTAGATTTATTAATTTATAACAATCGGAAAACAAGCTATTGTCATCAGTTATTGGCATGCTATCTACAGATTGGAAATAAAGATTACCATAGAAGCCCTTTTTGGTGTCAAAATCTATTCCTGCATTGAATACCTGTTGAGGTATTCCAGTTAATTTATTTCCAGAGTAATTACTTTCATTATCAATAAAATTTTTAAAATGGTAATCATTGAGGCTGTAAGTTAAAAAAGGCCTCAAATACAAATCGTTATTTATAAACCAAGTATATCGCAGGGATAGTTCTAGACCATCATGTTGAGTTTCGCCAGCATTGATACCTATATATTGATTATCAAGGGTTCTTCTTGAAACTAATAAATTTCTAATATCCAGACGATATAAAGATATATTATATGAAAGTTTATTTTTTAATAAAGAACCGTTTGAGCCAATTTCATAGTTCCATCCAGTTTCAGGTTTAAGATTATAGTTTATCATACCATTTGGCAGTAAGGTTTCGGAAAGAGAAATGGGAGAAAATCCATGAGTTATATTGGTATATATGGATAAGGGCTTTGCAATTTGATAGGAAATTCCAACTGTAGGGGATAATATGCCTGAAAATTTATAATACCCAGATTGATCGAGGTTTTCAGAATCTATAGGGAACCTATCTTTTAAACGATACCAAGTTTGATTATAATTGAAACCTAACAAAATCATTAGGCTTTCTGAGGAGTAATTAACTTCAGAAAATATATTTGTATATCCTCTTTTTTCCTGGTAATTGGATAATAAGCTTCCTTTTACACTACCTGTGCCTTCAGGATATTCTTGGTAAAGGTTTTCTGAGGTGGAGTATTTACTGGTGTCGTAAAACAGTTCTCCTCCAATACTCCAATTGAATTGTTTTTTAAGAAGTTTTATGGAGTCATTTAATCGACTTCTTAAACCTGTTGCCAGGATTTGTTCGTCTAAAATATCAAAAGGTCTGGGCTCATAGTTGGTTTTAAATGATGAAAAAATGCTGGTTGTCAGTTTTAGATTTTTTTGAAATTGATGGTTCCAAGATATGCCTAATAAGCCTCTTGAATAATCTTCAAAACCTTTGGCTTGTTTCCATGTATAGGCAGCGCTGGATGGATTATTTGTGTAAGTTTCCATATCTAGTGAACTGGGGATGAAAGCCTTTAAATTTATATGGTTGGCTAAAAAGGATAGTTCGTCTTTTTGTCCTACAAAAAGGTTATCGTTAATTGTAAAGGTTTGCCTTTTGTAATTACTGTTATCTCTAAATCCTTTAAGTATTGTGTTGCTAAATATTGTTGTTAAACTGTTTTTAAAAGAACCGTACCCTAAAGATAAGGTCTCTTTAGTTAAACCAAAAGATCCTGTAGAGAATTCAGCTTCAAAGGATTTTTGATTTAAAGCTGTATTTTTAGGTACTAGCCTAATAGTGCCACCCAGACCCGCTCCATAAAGACTAGTGGCTCCTTTGGTGATTTCTATTCTGGATAATGAAGCGAGTTCGAAATCTTCAATATTGCTCTCACCACTACCATTGGTAAGAGGGATGTCTTTAAAGTAGGCTCTTATTTTGGCTGTGCCAAAAAGGTTCCTTGATCCTACGCCTCTAATTGTAATTCTGTTGGTATTTAGCGCACCGCTTTGCATAAAAACTCCTGGTATTTTATTTAGGCTGTGCTGTATGTTGGTATTAATTGAGCTATTTAAGTCTTTAGTTGTTATAAAACTTGTTCCATAAATAGACTTTTTTAATTTTCCTGGTAAATGGGCTGTGCTTATAATGACTTCATTTAACTCATTAGGGTTATAGCTTAACTGAATAACGGTGTAATTTGAATCAATATTAAATGCTTTGGTTTTGTAGCCTATTTTCTTGAAAGTATAATTTCCTAATGATGAAATTTCAAAACCACCATTTTTATTAGTTACAGTAATTACTTTATTTTCAGTATCTATTATTGATACGGAATCCAAAGGGATGTTTGTTTCAATATCAACTACTTTACCTTTAGAAATTTGACAGATCAATGCATTTGAATACAATATTATTAGAAATAATGTTTTTTTCATAAATCTTTGAAGTGGCAAGCGTCTTAGAAAAAATGTCTGACTTTTTATTTTAAATCCACATTGAAGGTAGAATGAATCTTATAGGCACTTAAATGTTGAGATCGGAAGCAATAATTTCCATATCCATTATTGGACGGATAGAAACCTTGTACAAAAATAGAATACATTATCTTTTTGTGAATAGGACAATTAGTGAATTTGAATTAGACTTGTATAACCCTAACTGCAGCTTAATCTTTCAACTAACAGAACTAATTTTTCCAGTCCAAAACAAAAAAACTAAAAGACCAAAATAAAATATCCAGGATATTGTTTCCGTATACTAATTTTTCTTCGGATCCTCAAAATTGTTGATATTAGTAATCCTATAAAGTCCCCGTCACAAATTTATTAGAATTTAAACATCGCATAAACCAAAGAACTCACAAGTTCTTAATAAGTTTTTTCGCTTCTTTTTGTCCCCTTTTAAATACTTTCTTCATGGAAATTATTTTCCCACCTTTTTGTTTACTGAGGCTGGAAGCCTCCATAAAAGTTAATATTTCAAGTGTCTCACTTTCTGAAACAGGTGATTCCTGCGTTCTAAAAAACTTCAATATTTCCTTCAATAAGAAAGTATAACCATCATAGCCACCTAAAGGCACATCTCCTAACGATGTATATGCGGTTCCACCATACATACTCTTCCCTGTTCGCCGACCTCGAAAAGTGCCTATTCTTCCATCATTCCATTTTCCAACCACTACATCAGTTCCTTCTGAAGACATTCGACTAACAAATATGCAACCTGTTCCCATGGTTGTAAATAACATTTCTACACCATGAATGCCATACCAAAAAAATTCAGAATGCGATGGTTCATTTTGAGCTGGAGAAAAACAATCAATCCCTAATACTTTTCCAAATTCTCCATGTCGTATTTTTTGATTTTGAAGAGAATACCTTAAGGCAGATGAAGTAAAAACTGGTACGTTATATATCTTAGCAAGTTCAAAAATTGCAATAGCCTGTGATAGTGATGCTGCTATGGGTTTATCAATAAAAATAGGTTTACCTGCTCTAAAAACTTCATTAGCCTGTTCCAAATGCAAATTACCATCATTAGTTTCCAACATGACAAAGTCTACTTTTTCTAATAGCTCGGCAATAGAAGATACAATTTCAACTCCATATCCCCTTAATTCCTCTGTATATATAGGGATTCGTTCGTTACTAGACTTTATTCTTTTAGATCCATAAGGATAAGCTGCAACTACTTTAAAATTTTTATCTTCCAATTCTTTATCATCAGTATTTATTAGCTTAGTAAAAGCTGGAGCGTGAGATGTATCAAGTCCAATAATACCAATTCTATTTTGACTTATTACCTGTGTATATAAAGCCAAAAAAAAACATGAAAAATAAATAAGTTGTTTCAATATAACTCCTTTACTTTATATTCAATATTATTTAACCTCGCTTATAAATTTAAGGCCATCGTCTATGTTTAATCTCCAATAATCCCAATTATGATGTCCTCCTTCTATTCTAAATTCATGCGGAATATCTCTATTTCTAAATATTCTATTAATCTCAATATTTCCATCAAGTAAATAATCTTTATCTCCACAACTCAAATACCATTTAACACTTTTCAATTGGTTATCTGAAAGTTGATGGACTAAATAAAGTGGATTATTTAAATTCCAATGTTCTGAAATACGATTAAAATCTTTAATATTCTTATTGTATACAGATCCATAAAGATAATCAAAATCATCATCGGTCATACTAAGTGTATTTTCATCAGTTCTAATTGCAGAACTAAATGCAACACAAACAGAAAACATATCTATATGTCGCATTGTATAGCCTAAAGCTCCATAGCCTCCCATAGATAACCCTCCAATAAACCGATTAGCTCTATCACTTTTTATCTGATATATTGATTCTATATATGGAATAAACTCTTTGAAAAACATATTCTCATAATTAAATTTTCCATTAGGATGATTCACAAACCAACTGTTGCCCCCATCAGGCATAACTATTATCATTTTGTCATTACCATTTTCCAAAACACCCTGAACTTCAGCTATATCTACCCACCCATTATCAATCCACGTATTTTCGTTATTTGTAAATCCATGCAACAGATAAAATACAGAATAATCTTCATTGCTTTTTGCATAATCTGAAGGCAAATAAATCGTGTATTTAATATCCTGATTCAATTCTACACTTTTCATTGTTAAACTTCTCTTTACAATCCCTCTACTTTGGGCTTGAATATTTGCAGTTGTTATGAGGGACAATCCTAAAATAACAATAAATAACACTCCCTTTTTAGAGATTGTATTTTTAATTTGGTTATTATTTATTTTAATTAAATTCATAAAAAATAATTTTGATATTGATTTTCTCTAATTGAATACCTCAGTGCTGATACACGAGTTACTTAACTCAAAAAATTTAAACATTTTATGAAAACTATCAGTTTTCAGTCTTTACCTAATACTCCGAGCCGAGGTGCTCTTCGGGACAATTTTTTCACTTAATTTAGGATAACCATCTCTCTAAGTTTTCTGAAACAAATGAATCATCATTTAAGTGTGGATATGCTTTATAAACCCTATCAATCTCTTCTTTTTGTCCAGATGAAAGGGCTTCACCTTCTTTTAAGGTCCATAGCCCTTCAAGTAAGCCCTGTCGTCTTAAAACCTCATGAAGCCCAACAATGCAACCAGCAAAATTATTCTCAGAATCGAAAAATGCTGCATTACTGTCGGTAATTTGATTAGCTTTGATTAACATTTCTCTATTATTAGTATCAAATTTTCCATTTTGGATTTCATTCAGTAATTTGACGGCAGATTTTGTCCAAACGGCCCAATGTCCCAACAAACCGCCAACTATTCGCTTCTTAACCATTTTACCTTCTACCATAAATTCATATTCTGATAAAAGGTCAACCAAGATATTATCGTCATTTCCAGTATAGAGAGTGATATCATCTGCTCTTCCTGATTCCACAACACCACGGACAACATCAATTGTCTTATACCGGTTGAAAGGTGCCATTTTTATCCCAATTACATTTGGGATACGTGCAAACTCCCGCCAGAAATCAACATTCAATTTTCCACCGCCAACAGCATTTTGTAAATAAAAACCTATTACTGGAACAATATCGGCCACAGCTTTACAATGTTCCAGAATTTCTTTATTAGAAGCTTCCTTTAATGCTGCAAGGCTAAGTAACACGGCGTGAAATCCATTTTCAACAGCAAGCTTAGCCTCGTTTTTGGCTGACACGGTATTTCCAATGACTCCTGCCACACGAAATATTGGCTTTTTAGTCTTTTCAGTATATCGATCAAATTCTTCTTTAGCAATTTTTAGAATTGGTTCATAAAGCCTGAATTCTGGCAGACGAATTTCAAATTGTGTTGTATGGACAGCCACGGCAACACCTCCGGCACCAGCCTCCAAATAATACCGCATTAAAGCCCTCTGGCGGCGTTCGTCCAATTTCCGATTTTTATCCAAGGCTAATGGAAGTGCTGGTATAACAACACCTTTATGAAACGAGCTTAAAACATCTTTAGGTAATTCAGTATGGTTCATTTTATTTCTAATATTAATATTCGATTTAATTAAAAATTAATTAAGTTAAAATTACGGGAATAGTGGAATTAAATATTCTGGTTAGGCTATGGTTAGTAGAGGATTAAAAATAGTTGAATTCTCGGATTTGCAATTATCCAAAGCTTTTATTTTGTTTTATCTTTTCATTTTTTTTTAGCCAAATCAAAAGATTTGACGGACTTTATAAATATAGATAGACTTTGGATTAAACACCAAAATCCATATTAACTATAGATACTATTGTTCCATGTTTATTTTTTTCGAGCAATAAATATCATATCAGTTAGGAAAGTTCCGTCTGGCTCAGGATATTTTTTTCTTTGAAGATCCAGGATTTCAAATTCATATTTTGTTAGAATATTATTTAGAAATTCCGCTTTTCTATAATAAATATACACTCTATTTTTACCACTAAAACTTGTTAATTCATATCCCGATTTTTCAGGATTATCTTCCATTGTACTTATATATATTACACCTTTTCTATTCAAGATTTTTGATGAGTCAAGAATGAGTTTTTCACATTCACTATCAGATAAATAAGGCATACAAAACCCGCACATAACAGCATCGAATTTCTTGTCAATTTTAGAGATTTCTCTACAATCCAATATTTTAAAATCAGCATTTGGATTATTCCTTTTAGATAATTTAACCATATTTGAAGCTAAGTCGACACCTAATATATTCAAGTCACGTCTCTTATTGAGTAGATATTTCGTTACATTTCCTGGTCCACATGCTATTTCAAGAATATTAGCTTTTAAAGGTTGAATCAATTCACAAAATTTATCATAAGTATCATTGTACAAATCCATACTCATAAACTTTGCTTGATAATTATCAGCTGACTTATTATAAGTTTCCACAGATTCTCGATTTCTTTCTATCATTTCGTTTTCTTTCTAATCTGGTACAAATAAGGTTTTCAATGATATGAATATTTCATATTTACAAATTATAGAAATTACTGCTTTTCTATCTCAACTAAAAAAATTAATATTTTCCGTCTCTAACTTCAAAGTGGGTAGGTTTTCCCAATATCTTTTTTTCATCCTCTATCCAGTACCCCGTCCATTTCAAAAGTTTGTTAATAGACAATTTAGGATTTCCGAATAGATTATGAGCTAGATCTGAGTTATTTAAAAAAGCAGTTTGAGCCTCTTCGCCTACAATTATGGGCATTATTCCGAAAATTTTCCCGAATTCTTCAGCAATATCCCGAACAGAAAGTGTTTCTTGTCCAGTAATATTTAGAATCTTAGCTGGAGTTTCGGTATATTCAAGGGATCTCAGCACCTGATTATTTGCATCACCTTGCCAAATGACATTAAAATAACCCATCGACAAGTCAACTGGAATGCTGTTTTTTACTTTTGTAGCAATATCTATCAGAACTCCATAACGAGGTTCTACCGCATAATTTAAACGAATAAGAACTACAGGCGTGTTATACTTTTTGCTTCCATACTCAAACATTCTTTCTCGACCAAGACAGGACTGGGCGTATTCACCTAAAGGCTTTGGGACATCGGTTTCCTTCGACCCACCCGAATCTATGTCCACAAGCGGATATACACAACCAGTAGAATAGGCTACAATTTTGGAATCCTTAAAATGTTCAGCTATAAGAGCGGGCAAGTATGAATTCATGGCCCAGGTGAGAGAGGCATTCTCTTCAGAACCAAATTTCATGCCAGCCAAAAAGAAGACATTCTTTACTTTTGGTAGACTTTCCAGAAAGTCTCTTTCAAGCAGGTCCCCTTGAAATATCTCAATACCTAATTCTTCAATATGCTTTTTTTCCTCATCACAACTAAACCTAGAAACCCCAATAATTCTTTTCTTTATTCCAGCCTCGTCACATGCCCGTTTGGCCATATTTGCCAAAGAGGGGCCAATTTTACCAGCTATACCCAGAAACATGATATCACCTTCTAATCTTTTAAACATTTCAACCGTTTCTTCTGCCGGTCTTGACAATAATTCTTCCAACTGTTTATCATCTAATATTCTGTTTGGATAATCATTCATTGTAAAGTCTTTTTAATATTATGTTTTTATATATTTCTACTGCTTTTTGAAGTTTATCTATATAACAGTATTCATCAGTTTGGTGAGCCATTTCTATCTCCCCTGGTCCAAGGATGATTGTTGGTGCACCGCCATAAGCCTTCTGTAAAACAGATCCGTCAGTCAAATAAGGTAAGGATTTAGGGAATCCATCAACATTCTTAGAAATTCCACAGGCCTCATATACCATCTTCACAAAAGCCGCATCTTCATCGGTTGAAATTGCGGGTAAATCGACAAGGATTTCTATAGTAATCTCATCGCCCAAATCTTTCTTTAGATTATGAATGAATTCTTTATGATCTATTTTGGTAGTTGTCCGAGCATCAATAGTAAAACTAGCAGAATCTGGGACTGAATTTATATTTAATCCGCCAGACATCATACCTACATTAATGGTAGAAAAGCCCAATAAAGGATCTTTTTCCACGGAAAAATCAAAATGTTCTACTTTGGAAATAGCTCGACAAACCTTATAAATGGCATTATCTCCCAAGTGCGGCATAGAAGAATGAGCAGTGGTTCCAAATGCTGATAAATTTAAATAAACACCTCCCTTATGTCCAATTCCTGGAACATTACCTGTGGGTTCCCCTACAATTATACCACTAGCGCATCCTAAATTTTTATAGTTGGCTACCAAATCCCTGGCCCCGCGACATCCTAATTCTTCTGCTGCTGTAAGAACCAGCCGAACACCGCCCTGAGGGTATTCATGCTCAAAAGATTCAATAGCAGCAATAACCATAGCGGCCACACCACCTTTCATATCAGTAGATCCTCGACCATAAAGTTTTCCATCTTTAACTTCACCACCAAATGGATCAACAGTCCATGGCTTCGCACCTAAAGGAACCGTGTCAAAATGACCACTAAATACAACAGGTGGAGTTTTTGCAGAACATCCTTTTTCTGCTATAAGATGGACTCGATTTTCTTCAAAGGGTACATATTCAACATTAAATCCGTTTTCTTCAAGTAAACTACCTATGAACTTTGCAGCCAGGTGTTCATTTCCAGGTGGGTTTACAGTATCAAAAGCAATAAGCTTTTGGGTTAGTGAAACAACATCATACATAAATATATTTGATATAATTTAATTCATTATGTTGTACTTAAAAATGAAATGAAATTTGAGTACAGATAATAAATAATAATACTAATTAATATAAAACTCAACATGGCCAATATATTTTGCCATGTTGAGTTTCGAAAATTGCCCATGATTTGTTTATTATTAAGGATCAAATACATTCCCACTGCAATTAAGGGAACAACTACTAAAGTTGTTGCCTGTGCAACTATTAATGCATATATGACATTCCCTTGAAAAAAAACAGCAATCAACATTCCCAATACAAGAATTATAGTGGTTAAAATTTTTGGTATTCTTTCATTCATAGAACGTCCCAAACCTAGGCCATCTGATAAAAGACCTCCACCAATTACTGCGTTGACCATTAGTGAAGAAAAAGCAGCAGCGCATAATCCAAAACTAAAAACAATCATGGCATAATTTCCAAACAAAGCTTCTAACTGAAGTGCCATATCCGCAGCTGAATTTACTGTAACACCTATTGGATAAAGTGCCGCCGCCGACGTTATTATTATCAATATAGAAATAAGAGCTAAAAAGAAAATTCCCATATAACTATCGTTTAATGCTCTATTTAAATTTGAAATCTTCCATCCTTTATCTTGGACCAAATAAGATTGATAGATAGCTCCATTCAATGCAAAAGTAGTAGCGATTAAGGCAGCAACTATATTCAGATTTTTTGCATTTAGAGATATTGGTAAAAAACCTTTTGCGACTTGTTCCACATCTGGTTTTACAACCAATATGTTAATAAAGAAGGCTAGAATCATTATCATTACCAATATCATCATTAATTTTTCTAGTGCTTTATAAAGGTTTTTAGCCCAAAAAAGCAATATTATTGCCGAAAAAGTAAAAACAACAGGCCAGACACGCTCATCGATTCCAGTAATTCCCTCCATTCCAATTCCGATTCCAAGATTATTTCCAAATTGAAAACAGGCAGCTGAAATGAAGGCAGACACTCCTATTAATACTGAAAACCATCGACCATACGTTTGAGCAATTGCATGGAGAATCGATTGACTATTTGTTATTCCAAACCTTACGGCCATAGATACGTAAATAATCATAGATAAGGAAGCAGGTATAATTACCCAAAGGAAACTATACCCCACTTCAGATCCAATTCTCGAAGCTACTGCAATACTACCAGGCCCCAAGACAACCGACGCAATAATAATACCTGGCCCTAATGATTTTATCACTTTTTTTATCTTATCAAACATACTCTAGATTCGTACTTGGTAAATTTCTAATTCGTTAGTTTAGCTATCAATTCAAGCGCTTTCCTTTTCATTGAAAAAAACTCTATAATGCTTATTTCCAAAGGTTATCAAATCCTTAAAAAATTTCATGGAATCGACGATTCATAGTTTACCTCCTTTTTTGATGTGCCAACCTACCTATTATTGTGATTTTCGCTTTGTCATATTTAGCGTTTACTCACCCCAACCCGGATTCTGTATCAGATTATCTTTGTTTAATTCTATTTGAGCCTTTGATATTGGAAGCAAATAATCACGACTAACATCAAACAAATAACCATTAGGAATTTGATTCTTGTAAGGATCAAGAAAACCATTCTGATCAACAGGGTAAATGTTTCTCACAAGCTGAGAAGCTAAAAATCCTTTGGGTCTCTCACCAACAATCAGCTCATCGGCAGCAGCCCATCTTCTTATATCAAAAAATCGCAGCCCTTCAAGAGCAAGTTCAACACGTCTCTCACGTCTAACTTCGTTAATTATTGGAGAGAGCGTAGGAAAATCCCATTGTGGATCTTGAACGATACTTCCAAGGACTAGGTTCGGCATACCCACTCTTTCTCTTAGTTTATTAATTGAGATATCAAGATCAGCTTGGGTAATGATGCCTAATTGAGCCTTGGCTTCAGCATAATTAAGTAACACTTCGGCATATCTGTATATAATACCCGGAGTATCCTCATACTGTGGCACATGATAAACAACTTCTGGATTATAACCCTTCTTAATAACATAGCCACCAGGACAATTTAAATCTACCCTAGTATTTAGGTTGTCGTAAACTTCATTATAATAGCTAATTGATCCATCCCCGTAAATTTTCCACACATCGTCAGGTATGGCTATTGTTTGAGTAAATCTCGGATCTCGATTCTGAGTTTCGGTTACGATTGAAGTATACCCTTGAAAAAGATTATTATTCGCTATTGGGTTACCATCTATACAGAGATATGAATCAGCCAATGATTTAGATAAGGAGTTTTCATAAGGAAACTGCATCCTGTAGTTTGGCTCTCGTCGAAAAACTAAATCGCCCTGTCCCAATTCAGTATTGAATTCTTGCCAAAACATTACTTCTTGATTGGAAGAATAATCTCTTAATTTAAAAAGGTTATAATAATCTGAGGTAGGATTGCCTGTTGAATATATATCGTACAAACCAGATTCTATAATTGCTGTAGTAGCCTCAACTACTTTACTGTAATATTTTTCGGGCTGAGGATTAACCACGCCAAAAGCTGTGTTGGCATGATACTCTTCCCATGAACCTTCAAAAAGAGCGACTCTACTTTGAAGCATTAGAGCCATCCATTTATTTATTCGAGAAGCACCATTTGTTTTGCTATCTGTAAGATAAGTTGCAGCCTTATCCAGTGTTGCAATAATACTATCTGTCACGACATTTCTAGGGTCTCTCGCCTTATATAACTCAGGTGAATCCGTATTCAAGGTATTTGTTAACCATTGAATATCTCCGTATCTATCTAAAAGATTAAAATAAATTAAAGCTTTGAAAAAAAGAGCTTCTCCTAAATACTGCTTATACTCTTCAAGGTCGTGATTTTCTTTAACTCGAGCATAATTATCAAGAAAAAAATTAACACTTCTAACACCAGAAAAATCGATACTCCTAGCATCATCAAGATTTAAGGCACCTTGCAATCGAATATCGGCTGTTATGTCAATGGAATTATCGGAATCAAAATCTCTTCCAAAAGCAGGAGATATAGGGAAATTTTCACTAGTGTAAAATTGATTGACGTAGGTCTCTAAATCTCTTGGACTTCTGAAAAAATCCTCAGATCCAACCTGGTCTAATGGGTGTTTATCTAAAAAATCCTTTTCACACGTATATAAGATCATACCTAATATAATACAACCTATAATTTTTATGATTTTCATAATTTCTTCTTTTAAGTATTAAGTTAAAAATTTAGGTTTAAACCTAATGTAAAGGTTCTTGAAATTGGATATCCCCCACCAGTAACACCAGCCGTCAAACCTTGTTCTGGGTCAATAGCCTTAGGTAATTTTGTAAAAGTTAACAGATTACCTCCTGTAAAGAAAATTCTCGCCTTAACAAAATCAGTTGGAACTGTATAACCAATTTGAACAGTCTTAAGTCGGAAATAAGCTGCGTTTAATAGGTAGCCTGTTTGAACTCGCCTATTTTTAACACTTTCGGTACTAAAATATGGTTTTGGAAGATAAGCATCTGTATTAGGACCAAGCATATTGGTCTCATCTGCTGGTCTCCAGTAATCTAATGCTGGTGTGCCTTTAAACACCGCACTTTCTGTCCAGGAAGTAGCTAATCCCCAAAAGGTGTTCATACGATCATATGGATAAAAATCACGTTTACCCACACCCATCCATTGCATTGCAAAGTCTAAATTTTTCCATTTAAAGCCACCATTCACCCCATAATTATATCTGGGTTGTGAATTTCCAATAATACTTAAATCGCCGTGATCGTCAAGGGTTCTTGCTCCATAGGATACTTTACCATCTCCATTAAGATCCTTGTATTTTATATCACCTGGTCCCCATCTTGGATGAAAGGCTGATTGATCTGGCATTTCTTCAGTTGGAGATTGGATAATTTTATCGGTAGTTAATCCCCACATTTCTCCAACCACTTTACCGCTGTACCAAGTACTTATTAGTCCGTTATCATTTTTATACTTGGTAATAATTGATTTATTATCACCTAAGGTAACCTGTGCATGATACGAAAAGTTGTCTGAAAGTCTATCTTTCCATCCCAAAATAACCTCAAATCCTTTGGTTTCTAAGGAAGCGTTATTTGCTAATGGTGTATTTGCACCTAAGGTATAAGGAAGGGTTTCCTGTGGCCCAAACATGTCTGTTGTTTTTCTATTGAACACTTCAACAGTCAAGTTTAAGCGGTTATTGAGAAAGGCAGCATCAATACCAAGATTGGCGCTAGTTATTGTTTCCCAAGTTAACCCACTACTTAATAGATTAGGCGCATCCGCATATGGTGGTCGTGCACCCGCAATAATCCATGGCGTTTGAATATTAATAGGTATACTTGAGGAATGTAAATAATTATCAACATTTTGATTTCCCAATTGTCCATAAGAGGCTCTAACTTTAAAACTGTTGACATAAGTTTTAATAGGTTCCCAAAAACTTTCTTTAGAAATAACATACCCGGCAGAAACGGATGGAAAAAATCCCCATCTAGAATCTTTAGCGAATTTTGATGAACCATTATATCGTCCACTAACTTCCAATAAATATTTTTCCTGATAATTATAATTGAATCTACCAAAAACCCCCATAGTTGACCAAGACCATATTGTATCATCAACTACAACTGCTCCTAGTGCCGTACTTAAAGAAGGAATTTGATCTGTTATTAAATTTTCTGCTCTTGCGTATTGCTGATAAAAATTCTTTTCCTCCTGTTCATATCCAGCCAATATATTGAAGTTATGATCACCTAAACCTTTTTCATAGGTACTAACCATATTGAACAAGGAATAAGGAGCATCAGTCATTGTAGATGCATAAGAAGAAATAGGTTTACCTACGTTACCAAATTCACCATTTCCAAGTTTCACCATTACAGGTTTTGGATTAGATTCTCTCCTACCTGTTTTAAAATTGTAATTGTAAGAAAATCTCGTCTTCCAACCCGTAACCGGCTCAATTTCTGCCTTTAGTGTAACCAGTAAATCATTGTCAACGGAAATATCTCTACCCGCACTTTCGATGTTTCTATATATTGGATTTGCTATACTCCCGTCAATATTATAAAGTACCGTGTTGGGAGCAAAGTGATTAAGTGCTAGAGTGAAAAAATTTTCTCTTTCTACAGTAGTTATTCCTTGAGGATAATCTCTTCTGGAATTGGCATACTTTGTACTTAAACCAAAAGTAAGCCAATCTGTTGCTTTAGTATCTATATTAGAAAGAATATCGTACCTTTTATACTCATCGTAACCAACCGCATAATAACCTTCTTCATCAAAGTAGCCCATAGACACATAAAACTGCGTCTTTTCATTTCCTCCACTCACATGCACATTATGCTTTGTATCAACCTTAGCGTCTTTTAAAAGCAAATGCGTATAATCATAATTAGCATTTCCTAATCTTCTTGTAGCCCAGATGGAGTTTGGTGGATTATTAGGATCATATTCATCAGTAATTGTTCCTGCAATATATCCCTTCATTCGTTCTACCAGTTCATCAGAATATACAGGAGGTCTTCCTGCATTTGCTGATGCTTGGTTATATGCTGTAGCGTAAACCACTGAACTCTCCATGTGAGGAATCCCCAATTTTGTACCAATTACCATATTCGTATTGTATTGTACAGAGACCTTCCCATCAGTTTTACCTTTCTTTGTGGTTATTAAAACAACACCAAAAGGAGCTCGCGCACCGTAAATAGCAGAAGCACTAGCATCTTTTAAAACCGACACACTTTCAATGTTCTGAGGATCTAAATTATCTATATCCATTTCTACTCCATCAACTAAAATTAAAGGAGAATCATTACCACTTAGTGAACCCAACCCCCTAATACTCCAAGATCTTCTTGCTCCAGGTTCACCACCCAATGGCCCGCCCACATTGATACTAAGGTTTGGCGAGATACCAGCCAAAGCTGCCCCAACATTGGGTAAAGGCTGATTTGATAATTCTTCCCCTGAAACTGTAGCAACAGCCCCAGTTAAATTCTGCTTTTTTTGCGTGCCATAGCCTACTACTACTACTTCTTCTAAAGCAGCTGTATCTGTTTCTAAAACGATATTTATATTATTAAGTCCTTTAACTTCTATTTTCTGGGTAGCATATCCTACATAACTTACTACTAAAACGGCATCTTTAGAAACTTTTATGGAGTAATTCCCATCAAAATCAGTACTTGTTCCATTTTGAGTTCCATTTTCCATAATATTAACCCCTGGAATAGGCATGCCAGTACCGGTTTCGCTTATAATTCCAGAAACTAAGATTGTTTCTTGGATTGTTTTTAAATCAATAACCTCAGCCTTTCCCGAAAGTTTTTTCACAAGAACTTGTCTATCAGAAATTTCATAAATTAGGTTTGTATTTAAAAAAGCACGTCGTAAAATTTCATCCAGCGATGACTCTTTTAGACTCACTGAAATCTTTACATTATCATTTAATACGTCTTCTTTATACAAAAAAATGTATTCGGTTTTTCGCTGAATTTCTTTAAAAAACTCGACCAAGGTTACATCCTTAATATCGATATCTATTTTTTCCTGAGCATATAAAGAGGGTATATAGGCCTCAACAATATTAGGCCCCAATAAGATAATTAACACACAAACGGTGTTGAATAAATTCCGTGAAAAGTTATTGAAATCATAACAAAGCCTCAATCTTTTATTTTTATTCATAATTTAATTTTTCGTTGGTTTTTTTGCTTTAAAAAGTTAATTTGATTGACGGGTCCAAAGAATACTATTGCATCCTCTAGCTTTTAATACTGTTATTTAATCCATATTTTCTATTTTATTAATTAATATTGATCCGTTTTCATTCAAGTCATATTTACTATCTATAGATTTCTAAAATGTTTTAAATGCATCTTCAACAGAGCCCTTTAAATTAAGACAACCTGAAAATGTTTAATTGTCAATTTCTACATTCTCATAGGTTATAATAACATTATAATATCCGTCCAACCATTTCATAATGTGTTTAAACTATTATTCTAAAAATTAAGTTTTGATTGAAATTTCAACTATTGTAAAACATGTTCTAAAATTTAATAATCAACATTTTACCTATTAATTATTAAGAATAAAACCATTATTCAGGTTTATAATACAAAATATCACGCCATTGCCCTTCCATACCTAAAACCTTATTTAAGATTCAAAGTACTGTATACCCATATGTTAAATAAGGAGTTTACTATGAAAACTAAAATTTAGAATAATCTCTTATCTTTCTTTAAAAGGGATTTTATTTTTTCATATAGGGTTCCATACTCTATAATCTGATCTTCCACTATTTTAAGATACTTTTCATGTAATTCTACATCTCCAGTTTCATAAAAAATTTTAACCCGTAAGGCATTTTCCAAATTATTATTTATCATTTCTGAGTACGGTTTTCCTACTCCTAAATTTAAAGGCCACTCCTCTGCCTCTTCTATCTTTTTTAGGGCATTATCATAGTGTTCATTCTCTATAGCCTGATAGGCAAGCATGAGTTTTGTTTGTCTGTAATATTGCCTTGCTTCATTAGCTCCTTCGAAAGGTAAAACGGTAATATTTGATAGAATTTTTTCTGAATCTTTATAACGCTCAGCCTTTATCAGTGCTTCAATCAAATCAAGCCCCACGTAATAGTTTTCTTTATTGATCTTATAATATTTTTCTAATATTTGGATAGCCTTGTCGAATTGTCCTATTTCTAGATAACCTGCAGCGAGTAATCTACCATAACGCCATTCCTCTGGTTTTAATTCAACTGCTTTTTGCATCGATGTCAACCTTTCATGTATGGTTGCTGATTTTTCTAATCTCGCTTTCATTACATAAAAGGGTGCAAATTCTATATTGTCATAAGATGCTAATAGAGAATATGCTTCCTGTTCATTTCCTTTAAATTCATTTATTAGTGCTAACAAATAATCCGATTTCCATGATTTTTTTTGGGCAGAGGCCCATTCTAAAACCTTAAATGTCTCCTCACGAAAGGGAAAAACAAAATCAACAGAAGTGGCGTGAGCTTTTTCTAGATATTGGTTAGAGGCCTCTCTATTCCCATCATTACTGTGTAGCCAAGCCAACCAGTAAAGAACAATGGAATTCTGTGGAGCCATCTGTAGAATTCTTTTACTCTCCTCATATCTATTAAGTCCAGCGTACCAAATTGCCAACTCAAGATAAGTTTCTACAGGTAACTCATTCCTTATAAGGGATTGAAAAATATCTTTTTGTATCTCGTTTGAATTAGAAAAATAATTTTCAAAACGAACGAAATGATCAATGGGATTTAATTTTTCTATATTTTCCCTTAACAATTTTAAGGACTGATCATCCTTATTAATACGCGATATCATGTACAAAATTTTCAAAGACTCCAAATTCCTTGGATTACTCTTTAAACTCAATTCTGCATTTTCCTTAGCTTGGTAATAATCACCAGACTTTAAGTATGTCCTGCTCAAAGCTGTATACGCTGCTCCTCTATAAGGTATTGAAAGGCTAGCCACCTCAAAACCATCTAAAGCATCATACATTTTATTTTTTTTCAATGCTGCTAAGCCGTAATAGTAATTTGCTTCAGGATGATATGTATCTATGCTCAATGCTTTTTTTGCATAAATATATGCCGAGTCAATTTCGAGTTTAAAGAGTTTAATTTTTGTCATTTCGACCAGAGATGGGATAAATAAAGGATCTTTGGACAAAGAAGCTAATATCTTCTCTTCAGATAATTTATAGTTTCTAAATCTGTACAAATCTCTCCCTTGAAGAAAAAGACCATAAGCACTTTCTGAATCAAATTCATTAGGCACTTCTAGTGGTCTACTTAGTTCTCTTTCTTTTCTATCTTGATTGACTGCAATTCTTTGCCCTTCTAAAATAATATATGCCGGGTTATCTTCAGAATTTATGAGGATTTGCTCTTCATACACTTCAACTGGATTAGCTTTTACAAAAACGTTGGCAAGTTTTTTTCCTTTATCAGAAAAAACTGTTAAGGTATCACTAATAGATTTTACCGGGCTAAGCTTTATAGAGAGAAGTTTATTATCATATTTAATATTAAAGGCGCCTAACAAATTAGCGCTTGTAAAACCTTTAATTCCATTAAAAGGAAACCAATATTCAGTCCATTCATCAGTAGTATAAGGAACAAAACCAATCTGTTTAAAAGGAGTTGAACTACTCTCAAAAGTATTTTGATTAAATAAACGACCGCTTTGAATTTCTACATATTGACCACTATCATCAGTAAGTAAATCTTCCCAGATTTTACCTTCATCAGATTGAGCCCAAAGGAATATTTTCTTTCCTAATTTTGCTCCTCGTTTTGCATAATGAATCATTCCATGATCATTATCTTCCCAATATCCCCCAAAATAGTCACTATGAACACCAAAAACATGAAAAGATTTCGATCCTCCAAATGCATTTTCAGAATACAAAGCAAGATTTCTATCTTTCGAATCGTTCGGCCAATTGAAAGTTTCTCCCTCATGACCTAAATACTTATTACCTGGATATAGAAATTCTAAATCGTCATTGGCAGGAATGCCAGCATTCATCCACGTATAATAGGGTTGCTCCGTTGAATTGGAATTGAACCAATAGGAACTCGTGGAAAAATATGATTTATCTTTTTCCAATTTAATTTCCAATACCCAATTCGTTCGAGTGAGTAAATCAAAGGTGCTTATGTAGCAACTAACACTACCATCTGAATTTTCTTTGGTCAGATAATCTACAGGAGTTGCCGTGTTAGGTGTATGACCAATTATGCCATAATTAAATTCGATTCCACCACTAACCCACGGACCTCTCAAAGCTATATCCCTAAATTTAACTACCTCGTTATTATAGAGAAAATTTTGCCCGCTTCGTTTATCAAGTGCAGACCAAATTTTACCGCCAATTTCAGGCATAATTTGTACTTTGATATAATCATTTTCTAACTCAACAATCTTCCAGTCTTTCTTTTCAGCTTTTTCAGTAAAACCATCATATCTAAAATACGGATAGATTTTTCCTTCCGACGGAATGGGATTGGGATCCGAAAAAGGATAAGTCACATATTTTTTTGTAGTTTCTGTGACAGTGGAATTATTCTGGGCAACCAGGCTTCCCGGAACACTAACTATAAATAAAACAAAACCAAATATTTTATATTTCAATAATCCAATCATAAGTCGTTGTTGTTTTTTATTCAATTAACCCTAATAATTGTTCACGAACTTTATCATAGCTATCTCCAGACTGAGACCAAGGTACAGTCTCATCCATAGATACTTCACTCAATGCTTTAGGAACAACACTGTTGATTATATTTATCACATTACCTTTCCCTGACTTTTGTTCAACCATTGACATGATTAGTGCATCCTGCTGTCCTCTTCGGATATTTTTCAACCTTATGGATGGTAATAGTTGATTCAGGCCTCTTTCTTCTTTAGGATAAAAAGGCATATGCCCCGGATAAAAAAGAATCCCATCACCATTTCCAAATTCCATTGTTTCACCTATAAAAGTTAACGGATTCTTGAAGACATTTTGATGAAGATGCCTTTTTGGTCCCTGTCTATTATGATCCCAATGCGTACCATGCCATATAAAATGCATATTGACATCATATTTATATAAAATCCAACTATTAACACGAAAATCAACTGCGGTTCCTTCCAATATTACTGAGCCGTAGCGAGGTCGGTTGCCGTTATAAAACCAATGATCACCATCCCTCTTCCTGATAGCAGGTAATTCTTTTAAATCCAATCCATCATTTCCTGCCCAGATATCTATTGCTCCATCCAATTCTAGTTTGTAAGGAGTGGTAGTAAATGTGGAAAGTAACTTACCTTTACCTGGATTGCTTTTTATCCATCCTGCTCTTTCTTTAATCCAAGCATAACTATCTGGCTGCGGTTCATCTATCATGTACCAAAAATATTTTACATCAGGTGCATTTTTATCAAACCACTCCACCCATAAATCTGACTGTTTTTGAACATCTGCTTTATTGGTTCCTAATACAGGAGATCCGTACATGCCTACAGGAAAAAGTTTCTCTCCAGCTCCTTGACCAGGTCCATGGTACCCCTTGGCAGCGGTAAAAGCATCTCCATTTAAATAAGGTTTATATGCATCCATTGTTTCTTGATTGAATGGAAGGGCATTCACTTCAAAGCCTCCAACAACATCGATGCGGTGTCGGTGTCCTTCAAACTTCAACATATTGTCAACTTGCTGGCTCGACATTTCAGGATAATATTTATGAACATCCGAGGTGAATAGCCAAATATTGGTATGATTTTCATCCGGTAAATAATGTGGTAATAAAGTTATTTCAAGAGGAATTTCCTTTATTATTTTTCCTTGTTCCATAACTTGAACCATCCCTGTATATAAACCATCAGGATATCTTTTTTGGTCTCGAGGTAAATGAACATCTATCCAAAAACCTTGATTGGAATTTGAAGGAATGCTAACAGGATAACCTTCATGATTGGGCAGTGCATCAGTTGGCACCAATGCATCAGGTATCCATCCAGTCATCTCTTTAGGTGCCGAAGCGGCAGATCCATAGAACCATTGTGGCAAAGTAGGAGTATCGACATGCAGATAATGTTGCACAAAGACTTCAATAGTACCACCAATACCATACTTTAAAGTATTGTTCCCAATTTGTTTTCCAGATAATTTATGAAGTGGGGCATCCACTGATAATTCAACATTTTTAGCATCTTCACTTCCACTTTCTACTATGACTTGGAAAGCGAGTACTTCATTATAAAGTCCTTTTAACCTAATCTTTTCTCCGTCCCAAGTAAAATTTTTAATCTTATTCGGATGATTTAATTCACTACGAAAAATTTTTTCGCCATCCCCCAACGCCCATACTGTTTTAACTTGAGCTAGTCCAAAAACTGGTAACAGAATAAATACCAACAACGCCTTGTGCCATAATAGCGCTTTTGTTTTTCTTCTGAACGTAAACTTTTTCATAATGACTTTATTTAAATTATAATATGTCTGCTTTATTTGCATTTTATCTTTTGGTTTCGGAATTATCATTAATTTGATTCTGTTTTTTCAGAAATTTTAGGATTAAAAAATTATTTCTCTGAAATTTCAATTCTAGTAACCCCATTTTCCTCAATCATTTTAAACTGAAAATCGAAATACTCTAGAATTTGTAGTGCTTTAGAAAGATCAGAATTTCTATAAACCTCTCCGTATAACTTCGTATCAGGAACCCTTCCTTTAAACTGAATATCAACACTGTACCATCTAGAAAATTCCCTCATTACACTTTCAATACCTGCTCCTTGGAAACTAAATACTCCCCTCTTCCAAGCAATAATCTTCGAGGTATCTACATTAATAACATCGAGTTCTTTTTCACCCAACACAGCTTGTTCACCAGGTTTTAAAATGACACCTTGATTTTTACTCTCAATAAGAGAAGAAGTTATTTTTACTGAACCTTCAAGTAATGTTGTCTTTAATACAAATTCATTCTCATAAGCGTTCACATTAAAATGTGTTCCTAAAACTTCAATTGTTTGACCTTTAGTTTGAACATAAAAAGGACTACCTTGCTTATAGACTTCAAAATATGCTTCACCTTTTAAACTAATTACTCGTTCATTTTTTGAAAATCTAACAGGAAACGTTAATGAAGTTTCTGCATTTAACCAAACTTTGGTCCCATCTGGGAGTACTATTTGAAATTGCCCACCATTTGGCGTGCTTATTTCATTATATACTTCAGTTGTTTTTGATAAACCATCCTTAGACAAGCTTAAATATTCAATTAATCCATTTTCTGATTTACGAATCTGAAAATCCTCATTTCTATAAATTTCACCTACACCTAAACCATCTAAATCAATAATTGAATTATCAGCTAATCGAAGCGTTGTTTTATCTATTACATTTATATCATCCTTAGAAATGAATATACCAGATACTGGATAATTTAAATCATTATTAAAATAACTATAGCCACCCAGGATGCCTAGACCTACAAACAAAGCAGCAGCAACCGATAGCCATGTTTTTTTTCTAATCCTGAATTCCTTCTTTGATGGTAACGTATCATAAATATCTTTCAAATCCTTTTCAAATTCTTCGGCCGTAACTGGAAGAGGATTTAAGTTATCTTGTTGAGCATACCAATTTTCCACCCATATTTTTTCTTCCTCAGTACAATTACCTGAGTTATATTTTTCCAATAATTCTTTTAATGAAGACGTTTTCATAGTGTTATGTTAGCGATTACCTGCTTCCTTATACTATAGACCATTAATACGGAAAGAGGGAGTATAGGGAAACGAAAAAAACTTTTTAAATTTGTTAATTTGTAGTTATAAGAATGGAACAAAAAAGAATATATTAATTATTAAATCAAATTTTGTTCTTAAAACCTTAATAGCATTTGCTACCTGCTTTTTAACGGTTAGTTCCGATATATTTAATTCACAGGCAATTTCTTTATGAGTTAAAAATTTTTCTCTACTCAGAAGAAATATTTCCTGCATTCGTGGTGGTAATGATTCAATTTCCTTTTCAATAAGATCTCGAAGTTGATTTTCTCTAATTAAATAATCAGAAGCGATGTTATTATAAGGACTTGGTCGATGCATATCAACATGTTTTGTAGCTACAATTCTGCGTGAAATTACTTTGATCACTCTATTTCGAACCGCTGTATATAGATAACCTGACGGATGTCCTTCTATTTGAATTTTCATTCTATTCACCCAGATATACGTGAACAACTCATGTATTATGTCTTTCGCTTCTTCTCTATCATTTAATCGCCTTAGAATATGCGCGTATAAAACAGGTGAATATCTATTATAAAGTTCAGTATAGGCCCTATGATCCCCTTTTCTTATGAGAGAAAATAAGTTTTTATCTGTGATTTCCTGGTAAAAAGCCATTCATTATTTAGTTAGTAAATTTTGCTTAAGATATACATTTATAACACATTATCAATTCCTATTTTTAAAATTCATGTCTATTTCGACATGTTAAATCTTAATAAAAAACACTTCTGATTATTATGTTACATTACCTACCCTATAAATGATGCTATCCGTAAAAAAATGTATCAAATTAATGTAAGGTGTGTTTACCTACTAAACTGTTTCAGATATTGAAAACATTATTAATTACTCTTCTTCAATGAAAAGAGGCGAGCTTTTATCCGCTCGATCACTTGCTATTCTAAACTTTTTCACATCATTTTTTAACCTTACCTCCAAGTATTCCGAACCTTCAAAAGTAGATATCGAAGTTGTTACTGTGGATATACTTCCTTTTGCGTAAGTATCAAAAACTGTAATAAACAATTCACCCAACTTATCCTTACTACTTACTTTCAATACGTATAATTGTTGGGCTATGCCTACACCTGTATCTTCAATGTCCTGTAAAAAAGTTTGCTTACCTGCATCTGATGGTTTTAAAATTTTTGCATTCATGCTTGCCGATGCTCCGTTGACTCTAAATTGATTCGCACCATCAGCAGTAAAGGTAAAATCCGAATGAAAGTAAAAATCAAATAAAGAGGGTGAACTTGCTGTAACCTCATCGGCAATTATCCAATAGTCAGGCTTCAAGTAAAGAATATGGCGATAATAAGATGTTAAATTCGTTTCGGATTTATAAGCAGGTTTTGCATTCCCAATAACATAATCGTAATCTTCTTCTGAATGTGAGTATACAATAGAAGGTTGTTCCGAAGCTTGAGCGTAATCTGTACCATTAAACCATCTGCCTTCCCCAATTTGGCCTTTGCCGTTTACAACTAGCGTGTTTTGATAAATAGTGCGTCCCCATGAGTAACCAGGAGAGGTAATCAACCAGTCACCATGACTAAAAATTTGGAACGTACCTACATCTGGGTGAGTATGTCCCCCATAAGGATCGTAAGTATACTCTGAAGCTCCTCGCTTACCGATCCATGTTCCGCATTTGAACATAGATAATGATTCATTACCATCCCATCCTGATCTCATATAAGCTATATCAAGATCATTAAAATGCTTAAACGTTGGAAGGTTATCAGGTCTCTGTGGTTGGATTTCTGGATTAACCCAAAGTAGATTCAAAAAGAATGCACTGGGTACTGAAAACCCTGATGAACTGATTTCGTTTGCAAACCATTGGGCATATCCGTCGTTGTATTCTGCAGCTACTTTACGGAGGAAATGCTCTGGTCCATACCAATCATAGCGAGGGCCATCACCAAGCGTCATCAAGGTAGAGGATGCGTTCCAATGATTTCTTGGCAACATGGCATATATTCTAAAGCTCGCAAGGTTCTTAAAAAAAGTATCATCATTAACTTCAAAAGAATCTCCACCCAATAGCTCGTGATTAAATCCCATAAATTTTGTGAGGTATGTAATACTGTACTCACTATAAGGAATTCCCTCAACATACCCTCCATCATCTGGCATTGAAGCTATAGCTTTGTCAAGTTTTTGCTGCCCCAAAGCGACCCATTTTTCTGCATCTGAATCTTCTTTAGATAAAACAAGACCTGCTGCTACTAAACCAGTTAAAGCCACATGTTGATGATTATGGAAATATTGTTCTCTCCACCAGACAGTTTTATCTTGAGTAAGTAGTAGATTATACAATCGAGCACCTCTTTCTTTCAGACAATTACGTATAATATCACGTGAAGTAACGTCAAGTTTATTATGGAGCCAGTCGTATCCAACAGCCATGCCATATAACTGATGTCCTGTAGCTAAATCCGCATTATCTATATCCCCTATTCCCCAAGTAGGGTAAGAAGCCGAAGCAAGCATAAATTCTTTAGCACTCTCAAAATATTTTTCTTGATCTGTCATCAGATAAGTCATGGCCAATTCTGGTATTGCATTCCCTACTGGCCGTTGCCATAGTTGCTCATCATAGCCACTACCTGGTTTGTATTCTGGCGGCCCCGTTCGAACATAATTATCTGCTATTGATCTTAACTGAATAAGCAAAGGGGCATATTCTTGGCTATTGATTTTTGATTTTAGAAATTCATGTGACTCCGAGGTCATATAGAGACTTGGTTGAAAATCAGAATCAGAAACTTGATCAACAGGAATTGGATTTTCTTGAGGTTTGTTAGTTTGACAGTTTAATAGAGTCAAATTGAAAAGGGCAATAAAATATAGCCTGTTACTAAATAATGTGCTTACAACGTATCTACTAAAGAGTGCAAATAATGTAAATTTGTTTCTTTTCATTTTTATAAAGCTAAGTTGATAAACATTCATTATTTGAATTCAATAGTTTCACTGGTAAAATTGAATATGATTAGGTGCTTTCTACACTAGATACCTTTGAGACTGCTTGAAGAGGTACAGGGAAAACAAATTAACTATTTGAAATTTTAAATTTGTAGTTATAAGAAAAAAACAAAAAAGAATACATTAACTATTAAATCAAGTTTTGTTCTTAAAACTTTAATAGCATTTGCTACCTGCTTTTTAACCGTCAGTTCAGATATATTTAATTCATAGGCAATTTCTCTGTGAGTTAAAAACTTTTTTCTACTCAAAAGAAATATTTCCTGCATTCGTGGTGGCAATAATTCAATTTCCTTTTCAATTAGATCTCGAAGCTGATTTTCTCTTATTAAATAATCAGAAGCGATGTTATTATAAGGACTTGGCCTATGCATATCAACATGTTTAGTGGCTACAATTCTGCGTGAAATTACTTTAATCACTCTATTTCGAACTGCTGTATATAAATAACCTGATAGATGTCCTTCAATTTCAATTTTCAATCTATTTACCCAGATATAAGAAAATAACTCATGAATAATATCTTTCGCTTCTTCTCTATCATTTAATCTTCTTAGAATATGCGCATATAGAACAGGTGAATACCTATTATAAAGTTCAGTGTAGGCCTTATGATCTCCATTTTTTATGAGAGAAAATAGTTCTTTATCTGAGGTCTCTTTGAAATATGCCATACGCTAATTAGTTAATATATTTTTTTTAGATATACATTTCTAGTACATTAACAAGTCTTATATATGAAAAAATAACACCTATTTCGACATGCTAAATCTTAATGAAAACACTTCTAAATATTATTATTTAAGCAGATCAGCTTGAAATAACAGATTATTTTACCCAACACAAACATTTAACTTACAGACACTTAAAATAATTCAACAAGCAAATTTCACGGATTTAAAGCCCGTAATTAGTCACTAATCTATATTATAGACCTTTGAAACAGCCTATGGGAGTACTTAAAACAAAAAAAAACTAATTGTGCATTAGGAAAGTTTCGAATGGTTGTATTCTATAGTCTTTTAATGCTGAAGGTCAGTATTAATAAAACTAAGATCTATCGTCCTACATTTATCAAAATAGCCATAAAGTTGAACTTAAATTTTCAGCCTTTCCATTCAAGTCAAAGTCACTCCTGCAAAAATCACATAGTTTTTTTACCTTATAATTTGATCTCCTGAAGCAGGCCTTTAAATCTATAAAGTGAAATTTAAACACCTTGTTTTCTGAAACTAATATTTGAACAATTCTCTTTATTCACATGAAAATTTCAATTAAGAAAAAAAAAGAACCCCATAAATATGCTTCGTATTATGGGGTCTAATATTGAAAGGTATTTTGTTTCCAAAAGACAAAGCCATCCCCTCTTAAATTTTAGAGAATATCCTTTGTATTTAATGCTGTAAAGTCACTTAAGCTGTTTTGATGAGGAACCGTTTTTCCATCAACAGCATTCACTAGAAATATAGTTGATGTAAAAGCTATGCACCTTTTTTCATCGTTGTACGCATACGTTACTTGTAAATAAGATGTTATTACTTAAAAAAATGTTTGAACCTTGATAAGTGAACCTATCTTCCACTGAAATCAACAAGTCTATCTGAATTTCTCGATATCTTCTTCAACTACAGAATCACCCTTATTTTCAAAAGAATTTCGAACATAGGTTAATACTTTGCCTACCTCTTCATTTGTTAGAAATTTAAATGACGGCATAGAGATGTCATTGTCAGACCCTTTTAGAACTAACGAAATTAAGGCTTTTTTGTCTTGAACAATGGAAGAACCTATTAAGGATGGATATACTTCTTTTATACCATTCCCATCTTGCTTGTGACATGCCGCACAATATTTTTCATACAATATCTCTCCTGTATTTTGTTTTAAGGCATCCAACTCTGTTTCCTTTTGACGCAGAGGAACTTTTACCGCCTTTTCAACTGTTGTGATTTTAAGGATTCGGTCGTCTGTGCTATGCGGTTTTGACATTGGATTCCAGTCATGGTTACTTGTTGAAATATAAATATCCCCTTCAGGAGAAACGCATAAATCACGAATTCTTCCATAAACATCTTCGAGATAAATTTCTTCATTAACAATTTCCAATCCGGATTGATTCAGTTTTAACACTCTTAAACTTTTGCCTTTTAAGGTAGTTAGCAATAAAGAGTTTTTCCATTCTGGTATTTTATTCGACGAATAATAATCTAACCCTGCGGGTGCTATTGTTGGTGTCCAAGAGTACATCGGCTCTACATTTTTATGCAATTCAGCGTACTCTTTTTCATTATCTTGATCGTGAAAGCCTTCAATCACATCCCATCCATAATTTCCATTAGGAAGAATTAAATTAACCTCGTCTTCTATGGCATCACCATGATCAGAAGCATACAAATTATTATTTGAGGCGTCAACTAATCCTTGCACATTTCTCAAACCTGAAGCCCATACGTAAGAATCTTTGGTAGGGTTATCCTGAGGGATTTCTCCATTCAAATTCATTCGGAGGATTTTACCATTTAAGCTTTTTTCATCCTGTGCGTTTCCGTCTTTAGCAGCATCGCCAGTAGCCCAATATAAAAATTGAAGATTTCTTGAAAATGTTAATCGTGAACCATTATGTCCTGTCCCTGCTGGAATTTCAAAAATTATTTTTGGTTGCATTAAGGTATCCTTATAAAAAGTATATCTTTCTAGTCTTGAAAAACATTCTCCTTCTTTTTCTAAGGTATAATTAACAAAAACATAGGGATTTTCCTTTTGATTTGGATGAACTGCCATACCTAATAAACCAGATGTTCGTTTCATCCAAACCTGAGGAATTGTTAACATTTTCTTTTTATCTCCATTTATTGGGTTAATTCTACTAATTACACCTTTTTGCTCCGTTATCCATATGCAATCATCTGGCCCCCAAAGAATCTCCCAAGGCACATTTAAGCTATCCGCAACCACACTGATACTCAAAACAGTGGATTCTAATTGAATATTATTATCTATAACTTTGCTAAATCGCTTTGTTTTGGTATTGCAACTGCTTAATATAATAGATAAACCTATTATAGTTGAAACTATGAGTGAATTTTTCATGAATACTTTGTATGTGATATTTTTAGTTCAATTCGTGGGGTTTTAATCAGAGCATTAAATCTGGATCTAAATTTTAAAATTTAGATCCAGATTTATGATTATTTATCTTTTTATCAACTTTGCAGTCATTGATCTTCCAGATTTTCTTTCTACAATTTTAACAATATAAACACCTGGATTTAGGTTCTTTATATTAATAGGATTCCCATCAACTTTCCCACTTTTCACAACCTTATGTGTTAAAGAAATTATTTTATAGTCCTCATTCAAAAATTCATCTGAAATAAAAACACTATCAGTTGCAGGATTTGGGAAAATTCCAATTTTGTTGATTGTGCTCTCATTAATTCCTAATGCTGCTGAATATTCATAAATCCCAATATCAGGAGTTGAACCATTTTGAATAACATTTCCATCATAATCTAAAGTGGCCAATGGTATAATTCCTGCATCAATTGCCGGGGAATTAATATTAAGATGAAAATCTGAAGGAGCATTTACGAACAAGGGGTTTCCTGCTATATTGTTTTTTATATTAGCATTCAGCGTATTAAATGTAGATGCCTCAGAAACAGTACCGTTATACATATACATAGTAGTCATTACACTAAAATCGTTATGAATTAAATTATTTTCAAAAGTATTATTATATATTAGTTGCCCCATTTGGTCTTCATGAAACTGAACTGCAATATTATTGTCATTAGTTCCACAATTATAAAAAATATTATTTCGAATGATATTTCCTGAAACTTCATTCGGTTTTTTCCAATTTATAGAGTAAAGTACCAACCCTTTACTTTGTGTATTAGCAATAATGTTATTTTCTATAATGTTATCCCTTATTTGCACATTATAATTTTCTAACTGTATACCTACACCAATTTTATCAATTTTTAAAGGGCTATCAAGAACACCATCGATTATATTATGATGAAAGTGATTTCTGCTTCCTCCAAGTTGATTACTAACAGAAATATTGTGAATATAATTATTATAATACTCACCATCTTCAGAATAACCACTGAAACCAATTCTTCCTCCATAAAGAATATCGGGAGATGTTAATTCATTATTTCGAAAAACAACATGAGATACTTTTAGGGATGGGTCACTACCTCCAACGGCACCAAAACTGGCATGACTCCAATTTTTAAAGAAACAATTGTCTATTGTAATATAGTGGGAGTTGTTAGTGATAAAAATACCATCAATACATCCTGTTACCGTATGTGCTAGGCTAGCCGGCATCTGACTTTGATCGACCGTATTGTTTGAATCAATAGATGAATTCTTAATGACAATATTGGATGAACCAGTTATAGAGCTGCCATATGCAGCGTTAAACCCTATATTACAATCATCGACCTCCCAACCTTCATTGTCCATTATTCTTAATGAAGCATTAGATCCTCCTCGAATATCTAAGCCAACAATGTTTATATAATCTGCATATCGTAATCTTACTGCCTCAGCGTATTTGGCCCAGCTAAAGGTATCAGATGCAGGGGAACTTGTAGAGTACACAGACAACTTTCCTCCTCCAATATAATAACCGGTTCCGTACAAACCTAAATCAGCTATTTGTTTAGCTCTTAACATTTCAACTCCATTCCTGAAAAATCGCTGATAATTGTCAGTAGGTGTTGACCATACATTATTTCCTTCATCTGTCCAAACAGGGTTTTGCTGTATAATAACATCAATTATAGGTTTTTCGCCAGTACCATATGCGGAATAGGTAATTGGATTGGCACTACTTCCTGAAGGATGGAAATTCGAGAACAAACGTTCACCATTCCAAATTTCACCTCTTTTGAAAAATATCACGTCTCCTGGCATAAAACCAGAAGAACTGTTATTGACTTTATTTAACGTCTTCCATGGCGTAGCATCGGAAGTACCATTATTGCTATCATTACCCAATGTAGCGTCAACATAATATTCCGTGGCATGCAGAACAGCTGAGAATAAGGTTAAAATTCCAATAAAGTAATAATGAATTCCTTTTTTTAATCCTTGTCTAATCTTGTAAAATTGGTTCATATTTTAAAATTTAGTTATTAATTATTTATTTAAATTACAGTTACCTCTATAGGGAACATTGTAGATTTTTATTGAAACTATATTTTTAATTGATTCAGCTTTACGCTGAATCGAATCCAAACACTTCATCAAAAGGTTAACTCACTTTTTTAAATTTTAAACCTCTTATTAATCACCTCCATTGTATTGAATAGCCCCCATACTAGGCTTGAACGGATCCCACTTTTTTCCGAAATAATCAACAAAATCTTCACCAAGTAGGGATGTATACTGAGTAGTACCACCATATTTTAGAGCGGTAGGTGAGCTTTCAGTGAGTGTGAAATTACGTTTGGCGACATCGGTAAAACGAGGATTAAATTGCGTATTTCCTCTAAAATATTGAGGTAATACAAGATTTAGTTCTGCAGCGTTGTACACATCTTTCGTCCCTAAATTCTTAAATCTTGCAACAGGTTCTGTACTGTTTTCCTGCCAAAAGTTATTGTGCTGAACAATAACTGTCCCAGCGACATTAGTATTAACGTCTATAGCTATATCTCCAAAATTATAGATGATATTATTGGCAATTACATTATTACTGACTGCAATAGGGTTTGCTTTACTATCCTGAATCATTATAGCGCATTCCTCTGTACTTACGAATGTATTATTTACCAAATAATTATGGTGTGCTTCAATCCACGGACCCGTCCCCCGATAACGCCAAACCGCCCAATCCACTCCCCAACCCTGGTGTGAGTGCCGAGGCATTTTGGTCACTGTTACTCCAGCAAAAATATTGCTGTAGATCTGATTATAACTACCCAAAATATGACCAGTTACCGTATAATCATGAAAGTAATTCCTACGGATAATGTTGTGAGTCGTTAGGCCCTCAAACCCATTCATATCTATGGCATGTGTATAAGCAGATTCGCCTCCAGAAACATCGTTCATCTCGACAATTAGGTTATGAACCCCGTGAACTCCAAGTATGTATGAAGTTATGGAAATGCCAGAATGTCCCCAATTAAGTATCTTATTGCCTTGAACAAGCCCGCCTTCTACCGCATGAAGCATAAAAATACCATCACCGCTCAACAATATATTAGGATCATTCTCATAATCAGACCATACTTTATCAACCAAACAATTAAGTATATTGATGTTAGCAACATAGGTTGTAAGATCACCCTGACCTGAGTGTCCTGCTTGTATTCCCGATCCGGCCCCCTGCTGAATGATACAGCTATCGAAGGTAATATTGGCACTTGGTGCCCATATGTTAACAATATTACTTGTAGAGCCACCTCTAAAATCGATATTCCTAAATGTAAAATAATTGGTATTCTCCATTAGTACTACTGGCTTGCTCCCAACCATAAGCACTTCTACATTTTTAGGAGCAACAAGCGAAGAACCTGTATTCATATAAACAATACCGTTCTTATTGATCACGCCTTCCTTTATAAACCATTCGTGAGGTTGGTCTACGTCCGTTTCATTAGCTAATTTATCGCTGGTATTTACTTTATATTTTGATACGCCGTTTGCAAACAAACGCAAGGCTTTGGAATACCCATATATCGCATGCTTCCAAGTAGTTGTGCCTATAATGTTTTCCCATCCGTCATCGCTCAATACGTTTAAATTGGAAATAACAGGCTTATCCCCAGCACCATACGCATCAATGATTACAGGGTTATTTCGCGTTCCTGATTTGTTACTGAGATCAAATAAACCAAAAGGTATATACCAAGCATCTCCCCTTTTAAATAACAATTTGTTACCAGCTTTGGCTAATGCTGTGGCTGCCGCCAAACTTTTCTTTGGGGCTGATATGCTGGTTCCTTTATTAGAATCATTTCCACTATTGGAAAAATAATAGGTTGTTGCTTGAGCTGATGCCAATCCAGAAAACAATCCGAAAACCAGAGTTAAAGCTGTTTTTTGACTAATCCGTAGCAAAGAGTTTAGCATTTAATTTAATCGAATTAATTAGTATGAATTATTTTCTGTTTTCTTTGAATACACCTTCCCTTTAATCTGAAAACCATTCACTTCACCAGTATCAGTAGTAATCACGGCGACCTCTCCTTTAGCCACTTTTATTACCTGTATGTCTACAGGGCTTCCTATCACTTTACTTTTACTAATTATGTTTCCACTAGCGTCCATAGCTATTATGGTTCCGTCCTCGCTTCCAATACAAAGCCATGGCGCATGACTACCTTGTATTACTTTTACAACCATTGGAGGAGATGGCAACATTTTAGCCCATAATGAGTTTGTCTGTCCATCAAATAGGTTCACAAATCCAGAAGAAAGCGCCACTACAATTTCAGGCTTTTCGTCAGCTGTAATATCGGCCACGTCCATCATGCGTATATTTGCTCGCGGAGTAGTGCTACCTGGCCCAAACTGAACGTTATGCAATGGTTCTCCATCGTTACTGTAAACGGTTATTCTATTCCAAGAACCATTAATGGCAGATACTATTTCACACGTCCCGTCTCCATTCATATCTTTATGGAAGTTATCAAAACGGTTCATTACCATCCAGCCGTTAACTTGAGTATGTCCCTCTGGAACCCCCATATAACCATAGTCACTTACTTCCATTTCTTTACTGTTTATAATGGCGAGGTTCGGTTTATCACTTTCCCAGCGCCCAGCCAACAGGTTTTTGCTGCCATCATTCTGATCTAAGATCATAAACTGGCGAGGGTTGCCCCAAAATACAGGCATACGTTTCACCAGCTTGCCTTGCTCATCCAAAACCTCTATAGTACCCGCACTACCCACAAAAGCTCTACTCTTTCCATTATCATACTCTCCACTATACAAGCCATGAACTCCTGGGTAAGCTGATTTGAACCAATATTGTTTCCCAGCTTCAAAAACGGCTGGATCCATTACAGATGTAAACTCCCACCTTTTGTTTCCATTTTCATCAAAAGCAATCACCTTTTCATCTGCACATCCTACCAAAAGTAATTTTGGTTCTGCCCACCAACGCAGAACCCGTACTTCACCAGGTGTTGTAAACTTTTGAACTATTTCACCTTTAATATTTAATAAACTAACCAAGTTCTCTGCAGCCATAGCAATAACATTACCCTTAGATGATGGAATAACTACACTATTTACTGGTCTTCCGTTAATCTTTGCCTGCAAAACTGGTTTCATAACTGGAACAGCACTTTTAGTGTTCTCACTATTTTTAGCAAACAATGATGCGCGACGTTCTTTTGCTGTTTGCAATAGAGCTGATAATTCAGTAGTTAAAGTTTGCATGACAGCTACTGAAGGTATTACTCCGTTGAACTCTTGTTTTCCTGCTCTTAGCTCAAAACTATACAGCTGTCCTGCTGGTTTACCATTTACTTGTTTCCGCCCAATCATTATGTTACCAGGAGTATCGAGTGCCAGCATAAGTGTAACGGCTTCATCACTTTCAACCACTAATTTTCCTGTTGCAAAATCCCAGTCTATTTTTATCGGTGCAGTTGCACTAAGTAACGATTTACTCAATCCTGCAGTACGTATATTATGTCCGTAAACAGATTTTTCGCTTAGTAGTACCAATTCGCCATCAATGCCTTCGTGCTTTCCAGTTACAGCAATAGCAGCTTCGGGCAATAAAAGAGCTGCAGCATTTTTTGTTAACTGCAAACTGGCCAATTCACCTACGGTACCAGACTTATTTTCTCCTAAAAGATGAAAAAAACTACGTTTCTCGCCTTCACGTCCAGCTCCACGCCAGTTCATAATCATTTTATCTGCTTGCTTTACTTCCATCTCTTCCGATGAGTGAAGCTCATATTTAGCTTCTGCGATTTCTTGAGGCTGTATTTTAATAAAGTTACCCTCTGGCATCCATGATGCTTCAGGAATATCCCACGTTGTTTCAACAAGGATGGTTTCACTGTTACCTCGGAAAGTGATTTCGTCAGCAATAAGAGCATATCGCTCTTTACGAAGCGTCAGCGAACGACGCCAGTTTGTAAAAGCTAGGTCGGGCACCTCTGCAACTGCAGTTGTCACCTCTCCAACCACTCCTTGGTATAGTAAAGCTGCATCCATTGCTACTTTAGGTTCGAACATACCATCAGCACTAGTAATTACTTGATTATGGTATCCTTTTAGCAATGTTGAACCTTTAAGACGAAGCTCCAGAATATCAAATGAATGGTACGGGTTACGCAAAGCTCCATTATAACCTTTTATAAGAACAAAATCACCTCCTGCACCAAGGTCACTACGGTAACTACACCAACGGAATGACTGTTTTTGGGTGAAGCCAGTATTACGAGCCTTCCACATTTCTTTTGGCATTAGTTGTATATTCCAACTTCCACTTAAATCTTTAGGTACTTCCACAGGTAAGTTAGAATCTGGCCAATAGGATTGACCCAAACGAAACGCGTCGGTGTCTAAATCAACATGTTCACGATAATAAAGCCATCTTCCCTCATTTAAAATGTAAGCTGTTTTATTAAGCATGCTCAATGATGACGTGTGAAGGCCCCAATCAGGTTTATGCCCCGTAAAAATTATTTGTTGTGTATTAAATGCCTGCCTTAGATTGGCCATTGTTTCAGGATCGCGATTACCAGTAAGAAGCAAGTAATTTAGTATTGGATCAAAAAAGGAGGTAAACCAAAAAAGATGATCATTAGTTCCCGCCATCCAATAGGTGTTTTTAAGACCTGAAAAATATAAATCTGCGGCATACATGGAACGTTTCCAAATAGGATTAGGGTAGTCTTTTTCAAAATACCTCCCCAAAACATATAATGAAAATGCAGACCAGTCGCTATGACGACTACCAATAGATGGTGACTCCTCTTTGGCATCATAAATACCCTCAACTACACGATGAGGAAGCTGACGGGCAAAGGCATTAGTGATTTTTAAACGCATTTCGTCTGTGAGCAAAGGACTTTCTTCTATTAAATCCCACATCTCAATCATCATGTGCGCCGAATAATGATATGGCCCTGCCAAAGGGTCATTTTTATTTTCTATCAATTCGCCATCTACAAGAGCTATTTCTTTAATGATCTCCTCGTTTGGAAAAGACAATCTTAAAAACTCTTTAAGATAGTACTCCTCGTTTGTCATGTAGTAAAGAGACATATGCTTACTTATCATATTCCAACCGAAGTAACCTGTAGAATTATACTTTTCAGAAGCTTCCCATATTTCTGCCTCTTCTATGTTTTGAGGAACTTTATAATCTTTAGACAACTTAACCTCAGCTAAATGATCAACCGACAAAAAGCCTTTTTTACCTCCAGCCGATTTAAGCGATTCAATCAAAGCTTGTACAGCAGCCTTAACTCCTACATGATCGCTACCACCAGCAAAAAGAACGTTTTTCCCATTTCCGAATGGATTATGTAAGCTACGTACAACAAATCCACCAACTCCAGGGTATTTTAGATCGAGAAAAGTATATGCCCTATCGTATAAATCGCTGATTGATTTATTTGTAGACCGATTTCCCAATAAAATTACATTTTTCTGCAAAGGAATAGCTAAGGCGGCGTCGTTTAATACAGGCACAGTTACTCCTGTAATATTCTCGATAGCGTTTTGAATCGCTAATACTTCTGTAGCATAAACTTTTGGTGCCACAATTGTAATTTCCGGACGAGATTGATTAACAAGTTGTGTGGTTAAGTAAAGATTTTTCAACTTGTGATATACTGGAACCACAGGCTTCGGAATTTCATCCTGATCTTGCATGGCTGCTAGGTGAAATGGTAAAAAAATTATAGTTAACACAAAAACAGTAACGTAATTCCTTAACCTTTGTAATAGACTATTACTTCTCATTTAAATATTGTTTTTAACACTGGGAGCTTCTTTCAAAAATGTACTAGTCGTTTAACCTACCAATCAATTAAATTGCTTAAAAGCAAATAATATATTGACGGTCGGTATATTTATTATTCGTATACTTTTGTAAATTCATGATGTTTAATGCTTACTTCTTATCTGGATTAAGCCATCTCGTTAGGAAACTTACCCCCTCGTCTACTATTGCTTCATGCCCTCCAGGGTGAAGCGTTAATTCGATTCGCTCTGGCATTTCTAACTTTTGATAGTGGTCTTTAGATTTCTCAAATTCTTCTACAACCTGTGGCCAGTGTGCGATATTATCTTTTTTTCCATGCTGCAACATAATAGGTCTTGGAGCTATCATAGAAATAACATCTGAATCGGAAAACTCTGTTAGCCAGCCATTAAAAAACGCATGCTCTTCTGCTGGTGCGAAACTGGAATAAAGAGGACTTTCTACTGCCATTTTATTTATACGATTGTTAAACCAGCCAGAAACTACTCCCGTTTTAATACGAGATTCAAGTGGCATCCAAAACATCGTAGCCATCCCTCCTAGTGATACACCCCACATGCCCACTCTGTCTGCATCCACTCTTGGGTCAGCAAGTACAACATCTAAAAGGTGTTGAACTCTAACAAGTTCAATACCAGGTAAACTGGTACCTGCCAAACGAGCATAACGCTCAATTTTATTTCTCCGCTCTATAGATCTTAAATTCATGGGAGCAAGTACCGCAAAGCCCGCATTAAGCAAACCTTTAGCATATTCATGATACCCTCCTGGAGAAAACGGGCTCTCTGGAGTACTACCAATTCCATGTTGAACCACTATTATAGGTACTGGTTTTTGAATACTTGCTTCTTTAGGAAAAACCAAAACGGCTTGTGCCGTAAGCATCCCTAATGGAAGCTCTATCCATTCTCCCTGAATATCCCCTAATGCATATGTTTTTTTCGAAAGAGGACCACTTTTACTAAGAACTGGTGGACTTAAAACCTGCTCCCATCTTCTTCGGTTTGGTTCTACACTTCGTATCAATGCATCAGGATTACTATAATCTCGATTCCAAGATTTTTCCGAACGGGTTTCATACTCATCAACTAAGAAATTTATCAGATAGTCCTCCAACTGCTTTTCATAAGCATTAATACGAACAAGTTCAACCTCTTTAGGAACAATCGTATTGTTTTGAGCAATTACTTGAAATCCCTTAATTAGTAATAATGAACTAACGGTATATCTCAAAATTTTTAAAATCATATTGTTTATTTTTTATATTAAAATGTTAATTATTAAAATATTAGGCTTTGATTTTAAGCTAATGTTATATTTAATCCCAAACCTAACGGTAGAAGTTTAAGAAAGAATAACTGGCTACAAAATGATAATTACAACGTTTTTTATTTTACTAAGTTTCATCATTCATAATGCTCAGTTAATCTTTCTTCGGAAAAATACAATCGTTAATTATTCAAATATTTTCTCTTCACCTATGATTTAATCCTTTTAATTTGATAGAGTAATACGCATTGCATTTATACAATAGAATCCGTATACATTGTTGTTATTCTCCCCTGCATTAATAGTGATTAAAATGTCACCATTGTCGTCTGGTTGTATACCATTTGCGCACACTGTGTTTGATTTATTGTTTGCAGCATCCAAAAGAACAGCTATCTCATTTTTCCCTTTTGAAGTATATTTGGTCTCTCCATTCTCACCTAAAACAGCAGAAGATTTAGAACCAAAGAAGCAAAGGTCATAGGTCTTGCTATTATCCAAACCAGAAAGTTTTAGAACACTCTTTTCAATTAGTTTTTCTGAAAAATCAAGTTTAGAATTACCAAAATAAGAATATGACGATAGGTCATCAGACATATTAAAGTCCGTAATTGTTCCTTTCTCTCCTGTATCATTTCGTGAGTTGAATCCTTCAACAATTTCAATAGAAGCTCCAGTAAATACATCATTCTTATCTTTTAGGTTAAGAATAAATTTTCCTTTTGTATAACTTGAAGATCCCATAAAACCATTCCAGCCTGAGGTAACCGTTTCGGACCCGAAACTAATAAATACTTCATCTGTTAAAGCATCGGGACCGTCTCCTTTGTAATCTACCATTTCGGTAATTTCGCTAGGTTTCAATGTAGCATTATGAGCAGCATTCTGAGCTATTTCAGCGTGATATTCAGAAAGAGTAAATGGTTTGTATGTATTGCCGATTACACTCTTCCCTGAAATAGCCTCAAACCAAGTACACGCCGCAGTATATCTCCCTATATTAACATCCAAGTGATAACCGTCACGAGTATATTTATCTCCAATTACACTGGTTCTTCCATTCTGAATTGCTGTACCAACAGGAATTAAAATATCCAGACCAACCAAATTCTTTGCCCGTCCTGTAGCATCTACAATGGCATTATACATTGTAATTTGATCATTGTTATAGTTTGCAAAACCTTCATGCGTAGTGTTTTGTGCGTAAGCCCAAGTTTGATGCTGTATATATTTCACATAGGGATGAGTTGCTTTACTTTTAACATAATTGAGAAGCAATGGAAGCGGAGTAACATAGGTCTCGTACTGTCCTGAATTGCGACTCACTTGTTGAAAGCTAATATAATCCCATTGCTCATCCGCTAATCCAGCTTCAATACTAGTTTCGGGAGTTCTTGATATAGAACCATTTTGATCTCTCTTCCAATACTCGTAAGCAGGAATGTTTCCGCTTGCATTTTGCCAATGCATATCAAGTGAAGATGCTCCGATGATGAGGTTACCAATCACAATTGGGATTCCTTCTTCTTTTGCTAGTTCATATAAATAAGACTCAACCCCATCCGAAGAAAAACTATTTCCGATAGCTAATATTCTAATGATCCCATCTTCTACAAACTCAGCAGGCATATCTTTTACAGTAATTGTGTAAACAGATACCTGTATCCCATCCGTAGATGCAAGTGAAACGTTAGCGGTCCCAGTCATTTTTGCTTCAATCCTTACGGAATAGTCTGTCTCTGGGAAAATAGAAACTACCTCAGAATTATCAGTCTTCCATTCGTAAGTCCGGTTTGAAGAAGTTATTGAGTCAATGTTAGACTTCAGAACTAATTCCTCACCAATTATAAGGGTAAATGACTCATTATCTAAAACTAAAGATTGCTCTAGGCTATCCTCTTCTTGTTGCGATTGTTTTTCATAGGAAACCGCACCAAAGGAAAGCCCAAAGATGAAAAATGTTAAAATTAAAAGCTTGTATTTTTTCATATTCATACTATATATCAGTAATCGAAGTGCTCTCAATTAGAACTCTAACAAATAAAATGGAGTATATTTTCATAATTTGATAAAAGTTAGCACTTGCTTATTCATACTATAGACCTTTGAAACGGAATGAAGGAGTATATGATAACACTAAAACTATTTGGACTTTTAAAATGAAAGTGTTTGACTTTAGCAAAATGTGAACTTTTTGCTAAAGTTGGATAGGACGAAAACTGAGAACCATTACCAGAAAATATAATGGTCCAGTCAATTTTTTTGATATAAAGTATGATCAACTAAGGCTTACACAATTTTCAGCTAGGCTAAATGTTTTCTACAGCAAGCACTTCTCTATGGCCGATTTTTGTACCTACTTCGAAATTTTTATAAACTTCTTCAAAGCGGAATCTTAAATTCTCAAAAATACATTAGAGAAAGCCACATATCTAGATACGTTATTACCAATAAATGAATACATTTTTTTAAAATTTAAATTATTTATAAAATAAATAACAATTCAAATCAAACTAAACCCTATTAGTATGAATTAAATTACATTTAATTTTATCATATTTAATTAATTCTAAAAATATGTGCACAAAGCGTGCATTATCTAACCTTTTCAAACAAGAAAATACCAATAAAATAAGGACATAAGGACTTATTTATTCGTTTTACACAATTGCTGTGCCGTCTGCCTATTTAAATCTTAGTGTATTGAAAATGACAAACTTATTCAAATTGAATCAATCTATATTACCGCAATAATTTTATTTGAATTCGTTTACTCGATTATGCTGTAAAGTACCGCTATTAGTGAAATTATGAAGAGTTTTGCAACAAAAAAGGGCTCACAATCTGTGAGCCCTTTGTTTATCAGTGATCGCGACAGGATTCGAACCTGTGACCGTCTGCTTAGAAGGCAGATGCTCTATCCAACTGAGCTACGCGACCTGAACCAATAAGGAAAACGTTTTTCGTTTTCGGTGTGCAAATATAGAACTAACTACATTTCTAACAAAGTTAATTTTACATTTTTTTTCATTATTTTTATTATTCAATTCAAACTATTATTCAACACTCTAAAAACAAGCTTATTACAACTTAAGTGTAGGCTATTTAATATTTAGTCAATATCTTTATACTGTAAATTGGAGCTTTAATGATCACCGAACTAAAAGAAAACTACGGCTATCTCTTTGAAGATGCGCTATTAAACGAAATAAATAATGTTGGAACTTATAAAGAAGTGCCCGAAGGATTTCAACTTATCGATATAGGCGAATACATCAAATCCATGCCTTTACTGGTTAGTGGCGCCGTAAAAATTTTAAGAGAAGATGATAAGGGCGACGAGCTTCTACTTTATTTTATAGAGCGTGGTGACACCTGTGCCATGACCTTATCATGTTGCATGGGACAAAAACGAAGTGAAATTAGAGCAGTAGCCGAAACCCCGACCAAACTCATTATGATTCCTGTAGAAAAAATGAGTGAATGGATGGGAAAATATAAAAGTTGGCAAAACTTTATTCTGCAAAGCTACCATGATAGAATGACGGAACTTCTGGAAGCCATAGATTCTATAGCCTTCCTAAAAATGGACGAAAGGCTCTTCAAATATCTAAAAGACAAAGCTATGGTAAATCATAACGATGTGATTAATGTAACGCATCAAAATATCGCCTTCGATTTACACACCTCTAGAGTTGTTATTTCTCGACTATTAAAATCTCTTGAAAACGAAGGAAAAATTAAACTCAATAGAAATAACATTAAAATTCTAGACTTTTAATATGTAACCAATGTTACTGAACACCCCTACGAAGTAGCATAATTTTGTGGCTTAAAAGAAAATTATGACTGTTGTAGAAATTATAGGCTTTGTAGGCGCATTATTAATAGGACTTGTTCTAGGGTTAATTGGTGGAGGTGGCTCTATATTAACGGTTCCGTTATTGGTTTACCTTTTAGGATTCAATCCTATTGTGGCTACAGCTTATTCTTTATTTGTTGTGGGATCTTCTTCTTTGGTTGGTGTGATTCAAAAAGCGAAGAAAAATTTAGTCGATTTTAAAACCGGTTTATCGTTTTCCTTCCCATCCTTTTTAGCCGTATACATTTCCAGACGATTTTTAGTTCCTGCCATTCCTAACGACATATTTACCCTTAATGGCTACACCTTAACCAAAGACATGGCGATTATGGTGTTTTTTGCAATCATCATGTTTATGGCCGCAACATCAATGATTAAAACAAAAAAAGAAGTGGTTGAAGTCCACACCAAACAACCCTACTACAAAACCTTTGTTCAGGGTGCTGTTATTGGCGTAATTACAGGTTTAATTGGTGCCGGTGGCGGATTTTTATATGTACCTGCATTAGTGCTTTGGGCGGGATTATCAATGAAACGCGCCGTTGGAACGTCCTTAGTTATTGTTTCTCTTAATTCCATTATTGGATTCACAGGAGACTTACACACCTTAGATATCGACTGGATCTTTCTGTTATCCTTCTCGGCTATTACCATCATAGGCATTTTAATTGGTGGTTATTTATCAAAATATGTATCGAACAAAAAGCTAAAAACAAGCTTTGGTTGGTTTGTACTAATTATGGCTGTTTACATCATTATAAAAGAATTTTCGCAACACTAATATTGTAACTTATGTTACGCCACTAATTTTAAAAAACGCTAATTTTACACTAAATATCGATTTGATTATGAAGATAGAACAAATATATACTGGATGTTTAGCACAAGGTGCTTATTACATCGAAAGTCAAGGTGAAGTAGCCATTATTGATCCGTTAAGAGAAGTATCTCCTTACATTAAAAAAGCGGAAGACAATAGCGCAACGATTAAGTACATTTTTGAAACACACTTCCACGCCGATTTCGTAAGTGGACACGTAACACTTTCAAAAAACACTGGTGCTCCTATCGTTTTCGGACCAAATGCAAACCCAGATTTCGATGCGATTATCGCTACCGATGGTCAAGAGTTTAAATTAGGCAATATTACCATTGTGGCTTTACACACGCCTGGTCACACTATGGAAAGTACCACATACCTTTTAAAAGATGAAAACGGTAAAAACCATGCTATTTTTAGTGGAGATACACTTTTCTTAGGCGATGTTGGCCGCCCGGATTTAGCTCAAAAAGCTGCCGATATGACTCAGGAGCAATTAGCTGGATTGCTATTCGACAGTTTACGTACTAAAATTATGCCGTTAGCTGATGATGTTATTGTATATCCTGCTCATGGTGCCGGTTCAGCTTGTGGTAAAAACTTAAGCAAACAAACTGTAGGTACGATTGGTGAACAAAAAGCAACCAACTATGCCCTACGCGCCAATATGACCAAAGAAGAGTTTATTCAGGAAGTAACCGATGGTTTATTACCACCACCTCAATACTTCCCGTTAAACGTAAAAATGAATAAAGAAGGTTATGACGATATTGATGATGTTTTAGAACGCGGAACCCAACCCTTAGAGCCGAAGGCATTTGAAGCAATTGCTAACGAAACCGGAGCAATCATCTTAGATGTACGTCACCAAAACGATTTCGTAAAAGGCCATATCCCAAGATCTATTTCTATCGGTATCGACGGAGGTTTTGCGCCATGGGTAGGTGCACTTATCGCCGATGTTAAGCAACCAATCCTTTTAGTTGCACCAGAAGGACGTGAAGAAGAAACCATTATTCGATTATCGCGTGTTGGATTCGACAACACTTTAGGATTCTTAAAAGGCGGATTTGAAGCCTGGAAACACAACGGTTTCGAATACGATACCATTTCGTCAATTTCTGCTGAAGAATTTAAGAACATATTAGACAAAGAAGAAGTTCCTGTTTTTGATGTTAGAAAAGACGGTGAATTCAAGTCTGAGCATGTGGTAAATGCACACCACACATCTCTTGATTATTTAAATGATCATTTAGCTGAATTCCCAGAAGACAAACCGTTTTATATTCACTGTGCCGGTGGGTACCGTTCTGTAATTGCAGCTTCAATTTTAAAAAGCCGTGGCATTCATAATTTAGTTGATGTTGCCGGTGGTTATGCAGCGATTAAAAACGCTGGCATCCCGACAACAAACTATGTTTGTCCATCTACCTTAAAATAATTTTAAGTTTATATAGATAGTAAAAGAGCGGTAATACCGCTCTTTTTTTTGTAACATAGGTTACGCCATGCGTCAGTTTTGTGTTGTAAATTTATAGCGTAATATTCAACACTAAAAATCCATTTAACATGTCCATATTATCATTCCTTTTCGGAACAAAAAACACTAACATAAATGTTTTATCAGCATCCGAATTCAAAGAACACATTCAAAAGAAAAATGTTCAATTAATTGATGTGAGAACGCCTAACGAATTCAAATCCGGAGCGATTAAAAATGCAAAAAACATCGACATTTTTTCAAATACATTTGCCTCAAAATGTGAAGCTTTAAAGAAAGACCAACCAATATATGTGTATTGTAGAAGTGGTGCCAGAAGCCGAAGTGCTTCAAAAAAATTATCGAGTATGGGATTCACCGAAATCTACGATTTACAAGGTGGCTTTTCTAACTATCGTTAAAATTTATAACATGCAAACAACAATAATAATTCAAAACCTTAAATGCGGTGGCTGTGCTAACACCATCACCAACAACCTTGAGAATATCGATGAAATTTCAGATATTCAGATAGACCTAGAAAAAAGCACTGTAAGCTTTAATTGTGATAATGAAATCGGTGTTGTAAAAGTAGAAACAAAACTAAAAGCCTTGGGCTATCCTTCTATCGAAGATGAAAACAGTTTTTCCTCTAAAGCAAAATCGTTTGTAAGTTGTGCTACGGGTAAATTTTCAAAATAGAATATTATGAGCAAATTTTCAGAAATAATAAATCAAGACAAACCGGTTTTAGTCGATTTTTTTGCCGAATGGTGCGGCCCATGCAAAATGATGAGCCCTATTCTGAAAGATGTAAAAGAAACGATGCAGGACCAGGTATCGATTATAAAAATAGATGTAGACAAAAATCAGTCCATAGCTACTAAATTTCAGGTACGTGGTGTTCCCACTTTAATGATTTTTAAAAACGGAAAACAATTATGGCGTCAATCTGGCGTACTTCAAAAGAATGATTTAATTTCGTTATTACAATCATACAAATAGCCTATGGATTTATCGGAAAGTTATTGGGATAACCGATACAAAACCAATAATACGGGTTGGGATATTGGTCATATTTCAACCCCAATAAAAACCTATATTGATCAACTTACCAATAAAGATTTAAAAATATTAATTCCTGGTGCTGGCAATGCTTACGAAGCGGAATACTTATTTCTTTCAGGGTTTAAAAACGTTTATGTTATAGACCTCTCAAAAACCGCTTTAGATAATATTAAGGCTCGTATTCCTGAGTTTCCGGAAAGCCAAATGATACAAGGTAATTTTTTCGATTTAAACGACCACTTCGATTTGGTTATCGAACAAACCTTTTTCTGTGCCATTAACCCGGAATTGCGGTTTAAATATGCAGAAAAAATGCATCAGCTTTTGAAGCCTGAAGGAAAACTGGTCGGGCTTTTATTTGATATGCCTTTGAATCAAACAGAACCACCTTTTGGTGGCTGCGAGGCAGATTACATCAATTATTTCGGTCCTTATTTCAATATCGAGTTAGCTCCTTGCTATAATTCCATTACGCCCAGACATGGTAAGGAATTATTTATTAAAATGACGCATAAACAAGTTGACTAAAAAGGACTTATGTAACATTTATTACAAAGCATTTCACTTAAAAACAATAACTTGCAGAAGATTAATAATGTATAAAACTATACTCCCATATTAATTGATTAATAGGCCAAAAAGCTTTCTTGAAAAAGGAAGCTTTTTTTATGTGTTTCAAGGAGATTTAATTTTCTGTGCCGTATTTTTGTTAGGAATCAAACCTACCCCCTATGGAAGACATGCTTTTCTATGATAGAATGCAATTTGCATTCACCATTACCTTTCACTACTTGTTTCCGCAATTAACCATGGGATTGTCTTTAATGATTGTCTGGTTTAAGTGGAAATTTTTAAGAACACAAATCGAAAAATATAATGAAGCCGCAAAGTTCTGGATGAAAATATTCGCGATTAACTTTGCCATGGGAGTGGTGACTGGCATCCCCATGGAATTTCAATTCGGAACCAATTGGGCGAAGTTCTCCGAACTCACTGGAGGCATCATTGGTCAGACACTGGCTATGGAAGGTATGTTCTCCTTTTTTCTGGAATCCTCGTTTTTAGGTCTTTTCCTTTTTGGTGAAAAACTTCTTGGGCACAAACTCCATTTTATCACCGGATTTTTAGTCTTTTTAGGGTCCTGGGCCAGTGGCTATTTAATTATAGCCACACATTCGTGGATGCAACATCCGGTAGGTTATGAAATTTTAGAAAATGGAAAGTTTGTTCTTAATAATTTTGGTGCCCTGTTTTCAAATCCTTGGTTACTGCCATCTTATTTACATAATCAATTAGCATCCATTATTACCGCCGCTTTTGTAGTCTCGGCTGTTGGTGCTTTTTATCTGTTGAATAATAAACATAGCGACTTCGGAAAACTATTTCTTAAAACCGGTGTCATTTTTGGTTTGGTTTCAAGTGTTTTAGTTGCTTTCCCTACGGGCGATTTAGTGGCTAAAAACGTTGTAAAACATCAACCCGTAACCTTTGCAGCTATGGAAGGTATTTTTGAAACTGAAGAAGGTGGTAGCGAAATTGTTTTAATTGGTCAGCCAAACATCCTAGAAAAGAAATTAGACAATAAAATAGCGGTTCCTAACATTCTAAGCTTTTTAACGTATCAAGATTGGGATGCCGAAATAAAAGGTTTAAATGAGTTTGAACCCAACACCTACCCGACCAATATTCCAGGCTTGTATTATGCGTATCACATTATGGTGGGGCTGGGCACCATTTTTATTGGGTTAATGCTTTTAGCGGCTATTCAGTTATTCCGAAAAAAACTGTTCACAACTAAATGGATTTTATGGGCGTTACTGTTCATGGTACCACTCCCTTATATCGCAAACACGACAGGTTGGTACACTGCCGAACTAGGTCGTCAGCCGTGGTTGGTTTATAATTTACTGCGAACCACCGAAGGTATCTCGCCTACCGTTTCATCTGGAAACACCTTATTCACCTTACTCGGATTTATTGGATTGTATCTTTTATTAGGTCTACTCTTTTTAATCCTTGTCGGAAAAATTATTTACAAAGGCCCACAAACTACAAAACACTAACTATGGAATTATTCTGGTATATCGTTTTAATGTGCATGCTAACCGTTTATGTTATTTTAGATGGTTACGATTTTGGAGCAGGCATTGTACATTTATTCTTTGCTAAAACCGAAAAAGATAAAAAAGCCATCACAAACTCCATTGGGCCATTCTGGGATGCCAACGAGGTTTGGCTTATTGCTGCTGGTGGCGTTTTATTTTTTGCCTTCCCTACACTTTACGCAGCGTCCTTTAGCGGGTTTTACTTGCCGTTAATTATGATTTTATGGCTACTCATTTTTAGAGCCATTGGTTTAGAATTACGCGGACAAATACACAACAAAATTTGGGAAACCATTTGGGATAAAGCCTTCGGAATAGCAAGTTTACTTCTAGCGCTATTCTTCGGTATTGCCTTAGGAAACGTGGTGCGTGGCGTTAACTTAGGGATGGTGACTGATGGCGTTTCAGCACACGAACCGCATTATTTCTTTTTACCGCTTTGGAATCCCACATTTAGCCCTAAAGCCGAACATTTAGGTATTATTGACTGGTTTACCATTTTATTAGGAATTATTGGCGTTATCGCCTTAACCATTCACGGGGCGAACTGGATTATTTACAAAACCAATTCAGAATTAAATTCAAAACTAAAAAACATCATATTTAAACTGAATTTTGGGTTGCTTGCTTTGGTTGTTCTATCCCTTTTCATCTGGCATATTATCGAACCGAAACCCTTTCACAACTTTATAAAAACACCATGGCTATGGATTTTCCCTATCATTACCTTTACGGGATTATTCGGATTATTTAAGGTGAGAACATTCAAAAAGGACGGTACGGCATTTTTGTTTTCGTCACTGTTTTTATTTGGAGGTATCAGCTCAACAGTGGCTTCTATTTTCCCAAAGTTATTACCATCTACAAATACAACGAACCCTGATCTAACCATTTACAATATGGCTGCCGATGCATACGGCCTTTCGGTTGGGGTAAACTGGTTTGTTATTGCAGTAATTCTGGTAGCTGTTTACTTTACCATTCAGTATAAAGTATTTAAAGGAAAAATGGATGATGTAGGCTACGGAGAACACTAATATGATCTATTTAAATTAAGATCATTTTCTCTTGATTCCATTTTAAATTTAAAAGAAAACCTCGACACTTTTATGTCGAGGTTTTCTTTTAATTACATGCTGTTTTGTTATTTAACAACCCCTAAAGCTTTACCTACTTTAGTGAAGGCTTCAACCGCTTTATCAACATGATGTGTTTCGTGAGCTGCTGAAAGCTGCACACGAATTCTCGCTTTTTCCTTTGGTACTACCGGATAGAAAAAGGCAATCACATAAATACCTTCATCAAGTAATCTGGCGGCAAACTCCTGAGCTAATTTAGCATCGTATAACATCACAGGAACAATAGGGTGTTCTCCTGGAATAATATCGAAACCAGCTTCAGTCATTTTAGTTCTGAAACGTTTCGCGTTATCCTGAACTTTTTCAATTAAATCGGTTGATGTTTTTAATTTATCTAAAACCGCAATCGAAGCTCCTGCAATAGCAGGCGCTAAGGTATTTGAGAATAAATAAGGACGTGATTTTTGTCTTAACATCTCAACGATTTCTTTTTTAGCAGCAGTAAATCCACCAGAAGCACCACCTAAAGCTTTTCCGTAGGTACCCGTAATGATATCGATACGTCCCATAACGTTTCGGTACTCATGTGTTCCACGACCTGTTTTACCAACGAATCCGGTAGCGTGACATTCATCAACCATGACCATAGCCTCATATTTATCGGCTAAATCACAGATTTTATCTAACTGCGCGATGGTTCCATCCATAGAGAACACACCATCAGTCACAATAAGCTTTCTTCTTGCTCCAGAAGCCGCTTTTAATTGCTCCTCTAAAGATTCCATGTTGTTGTGAGAATAACGGTAACGTCCTGCTTTACATAAACGAATACCATCTATAATAGATGCGTGGTTTAATTCATCTGAGATAATCGCATCTTCAGGACCTAAAATCGGTTCGAAAACACCACCATTAGCATCAAAAGCCGCCGCATAAAGTATACAGTCTTCCATCCCTAAGAATTCGGCTGTTTTTTGCTCTAATTCTTTATGAATATCCTGTGTGCCGCAAATAAAACGCACAGAAGATAAACCAAATCCGTGCGTTCTCATAGCTTCAATCCCAGCCTCTACAACATCGGGATGCGAAGACAATCCTAAATAATTGTTTGCACAAAAATTTAAAACTTCATTACCTGCGGTCGTATTAATCTCTGCACCTTGAGGCGTCGTAATGATACGTTCCTTTTTATAAAGTCCAGATTCTTTTATGTCGTTTAACTCGTTTTCAAGCTGTTGTTTAACTGCTCCGTACATAGTGTGTAAATTTTTATTGAGTTACTAAATTGTATTGTTCTTTTAAGTGTTTAAGCATGTCTTGGGTCATGGCATCTAAATCGTATTTCGGTGCCCAACCCCAGTCTTGTCTTGCCTGACAATCGTCAATTGATGACGGCCAGTTTTCAGCAATGTTTTGTCTGAAATCCGGATTATAAGTCACCTTAAAATTAGGATAATATTTTTGAATAGACGCAGTAATTTCTTCCGGAGTAAAACTCATTCCTTGTAAATTATACGAAGTTCTTACTGTAATCGCCTCTTTTGGAGCATCCATAAGTTCTAAAGTAGCACGGATGGTATCATCCATATAAATCATTGGCAACATGGCATCAGCTTTCAAATAACATTCAAAATCTTCTTCCTTAATCGCTTTATGATAGATTTCTACAGCATAATCAGTAGTTCCTCCGCCTGGTAAAGATTGATAACCAATAACCCCTGGATAACGCAACGAGCGCACATCTAAACCATATTTTAAGAAATAGTATTGTGCCCAGTTTTCACCTGAAGCTTTACTTATACCATAAACGGTTGACGGATTTAAAAAATCACTCTGTGCCGTATCCATTTTAGGTGCCATATCGCCATACACCGCAATTGAGCTTGGGTAAAATACTTTGCCCACTTTTTCGGCAACCGATACTTCCAGAACATTAAATAAAGTTTTCATATTAATCTCCCAGGTTTGCAATGGATTTTGCTCACCTCTGGCAGATAATATAGCTGCTAAATGGTAAATCTGTGTTACTTTATATGTTTTCACAATAGCCTCCAGATGCGCTTTATCAGTCACATCTAATTGCTCGTAAATACCTTGATAATTTTTAATTTCGTTCAAATCTGAAGCGATAACAGCTTCTTCTCCAAACTTATTTTTAAGGGCCTCAACCAACACAGAACCTAATTGGCCACCAGCACCTGTAACTAATATTTTTTCGTTTTGCATACCTTAAATTGTAAAGTATAAAATTACGAATTACGCCGATTCAAAAAACAAATTCACTTTTCAAACACATATATTAAGTAATTAAACTTTTAAAAATTAATTTTTAAAGAAAATATTCCTTTTAAATAATTATTTATCTTTATTTGAAGAAAAAATAACTTCATCTTATGGTAGAAAAACTGGACAATATAGATTTAACAATTCTAAAAATCTTACAAAACGATTCAAAAAAGACCACCAAAGAAATTGCAGCCTCTTTAAATATGACAATTTCTCCGGTTTACGAACGCATAAAACGTTTGGAGAACGATGGCTATATAAAAAAGTACGTCGCGATATTAGACAAGAAACTTTTAAACTATCCGGTAACCGTTATTTGCATGGTATCACTTCGTTACCATAACGAGGGGTTTATTGATAAATTTGAAGAGCAAATTAAAGAACTTCGAGAAGTACAGGAATGCTTCCATATGGCTGGAAAGGTCGATTTCTTCTTAAAAATAAATATGACTAGCTTAGATGATTACCATGATTTTGTGAGAGTAAAGCTCTCGAACATTTCGAATATCGGGGTATTGGAGAGCTATTTTGTATTAAAGGAAATCAAGCAATCTACTGAATTTGTGATATAAAAAAAGCCTTTGGTCTCAGTCCAAAGGCTTTTTGCTGTCAATTTTTCACTTTTAAGTCAACGCTTTTTGATGAAACTTCTTAGAATCTTTATTTTCAAGTTCTATAATAATCACAAAAGGATCTTTAGTTTTTACCTTTTTTGCTTCAATAAAATATTCTCCATTCGAAATTTCTTCTAAATCTAGAGCTTTATCCGGTTTAGATAACAAATACGCCTTTTTAATCACACTGCCTTTATTCAACTTTACGCGATATTTACCATTAATCGGCTTATTAAACACCACCATATTAATTGTTGTTTCAGAATCATTGTTTTGAGTAAAATACCCCCAGCCTTGTTTTTTTAAACCAGCGTAACCACAGTTATAAATCGCAGAACTATTGTCATCCATCCAATCTCCAATTTCTTTTGCCAATTTCACTTCTTCTTCTCTAAAATCTCCTTCACCTGTCGGACCAAAATTCAATAGAAAATTACCATTTTGAGAGGTGCATTGCACCAACATTTCAATAAGTTCGTTAGCTGTTTTAATGTGTGTTAAAGTCCAGTCTTTATGATAACCCCATTGGTTCTCCGGAATAGTCATACAACATTCCCAGTCGTTTTTAGTTACCTCAATATCCCACGGATTAGGCAAACGGCGTTCATAACCCGACTCATAATCACCCATCAATACGCCGTTCGAATCAAAATGACGACTACCATACTCATCTGCTCGCATGCGGCTATTAACTACTAACCCCGGATGCTTTTCTTTCAGTTTCTTTTCCAATTCATAAGAAAATTGGCCATTATCTTTCCAGCACTGATCCCAAGTTCCATCAAACCAAAGACCTTTAACAGTAGGGTAACGGTCTAATAGCTCAAGTAATTGATTTTTGGTAAATATTTTTAAGCGTTCAAAAGCTTCTTTATCTTCTTCAGAATTTAATTTATAACGCCAGTCTGGATGATGCCAGTCTAAAACAGAATAGTACAAACTCACATCAATACCTTCGGCATTGTAAGCTTCAATAAATTCCCCTAATAAATCTTTCCCATAAGGCGTATTTTCAATATCGAAATCTGTATATTCACTAGGCCATAAACAAAACCCTTCATGATGCTTGGTTGTAATCGTTGCATACTTTACCCCCATAGCTTTAGCCATTTTAGCCCAGGCCATAGCATTAAATTTTATTGGATTAAATTGATACTGTAAAGAATCCCATGTAGCAGTACTAATACCTGCAGAACTCTTTAAAAACTCGGCTGCATATTCATACGTTTTCCCCTTCCAAACGCCTCCGGGAATAGCATAAAGCCCCCAGTGAATGAATTGTCCGAAACGATTTGAACGCCATTTTTTCATGGCGTCATCCTGACGTGGCAATTCGGTTATTTGTCCGTATTTCACCTCTTTTTCCGACTCCTCCTGAGCATGTAATTGTCCTGTAACTCCTATTATAAAAATAAGACAGGTTAATAATATTTTTTTCATTTATTAAATATTCTTTATTCTGGTAGTATTGTTTTTTCTTAATAAAACACTAAAATCCAGCATGAACTTTAGTACTCTCTTTCATTTTAAAATCTTTTGTTTTTTCTGACCTAAAATTCCATTTGATAATATCTTCAAATGCCTTCCCTTCTTTTACAACAACCGCTTTAACACTATTCTCTCCTTGTACTAAGTTTACATTTTCAAAAATGTAATGCACCTCTGTAGTTCCCATTTTTGGTCTTTCTAATTCAATACCATTTAAAAACACCCTTGGTTCTCCAAGGTTAGAATAAACCTTAATATTGGTTTGTTGTTTTTCGCGGTCTACCATACGTCTTTCTGTAATATACAAAATCGGTTCTTGACTCCAGTTGGCTTTATACCAGTAAAACGCATCCTTTTTAATCGTTCTATCGAAAGTGACTAAACCTTTATGATTACGGGCTTCAATACCACCATTATTCCATTTTGGCACGCAAAAATCGAACATATTCCATAAATAAGAACTGAGTATATTCGGATTATTTTTGATAATTCCCCACTGAATTTCATGGGTTTTTGTCTGATACGTTTCCGGATAAAAAGGCTTCCAGTATTCCCAGGTATTTTCAATAAATTCGGTTTGATGATTCGGGTTTCCACCTGCTCCATATTCCGTTAACATGATTTTATACTCCGGATAATCGGCTTTCAAACCTTTTGCCCATGTTTCCAAATCGCCAATTTTCCCTTCGTACCAACCATAGTATCTATTCATACCCTGAATATCGGCATTCAAATTCACCGGATGCTCCATATGTCCATAGCCATTAACAGCCACCGTATATCTGCCTGGATCTTCCCCTTTAGCGAGATCGTGCATTTCTTTGGTTAGCTGTGCCGTATAATCGTGTGGCTTATAGACTTCATTATGAAGCCCCCATACATAAATTGACGGATGATTGTAATTTTGACGAATAAGTTCTTTTAATTGCAATTTGGCATTGGCACCTTCTTCGCCAGTAACACGGTTAACAAAAGGGACTTCGGCCCAAACTAATAAGCCTAAACTATCGCATTTGGAATAGAAATAGTCTGATTGTTGGTAGTGTGCCAAGCGTACCGTTGTTACGCCCATTTCCATAATCATATCTAAATCGGTATCGTGGTGTTCTTGTTCTAAAGCATTACCAATTCCCCACCAATCCTGATGACGACAAACTCCATACATCGGGTACTTTTCTCCATTCAAGAATACGCCTTTATCAGCCAAGACTTCGACTTTTCTAACTCCGAGAGGCTGAATAATTTCGTCTAGAATATTATTCCCATCTTTAAGGGTAGTTACCACTTTGTATAAATAAGGGTCTTTTCGTCCTTGCCATAAATGTGGTTTATTAAGTATGAAAGAAGTTGTAAACTCATGAACACCCTGTGGTCTTACTGAAACTGGATTGCTTTTCTGAGCAACCAATTTTCCCTCTTGATTATAAATTTTACATTCTAAATTAATCTGTTGAATGTCTTTAAGCTTACTTGACAGTTTCACGTTAACTGATACATTCACCTTTTTGTTATCTATTAATTCCTGAGAGATATAAACACCATTGGAGGCATAATCGGTAACATCGATATTGACTTGATTGGTACTTATTAACCAAACTGAACGATGGATTCCGCCATAAACTCCAAATAAATTATGATTTACAGGAATAACATCTTTACGCGCTTCATTATTTACTTTTAGTAAAAATTCGTTCTCCTTACCAAAATTTACAGCTTTAGTAATCTCAAATGAAAACGCCGAATATCCTCCTTTGTGATTTCCAACAAAAACACCATTAATATAAAAATCGGCAACCTGACCTACACCCTCAAACTTTAAAAATAAGCGTTGATCTTTCAAGGATTCTTCAACCAAAAAAGTCTTTTTATAATAGGCATCGCCTTCATAAAAATTACCATAATCGACCTGCATATCTTTAGCATTCCAGGTATGCGGAATCGTTACTTCTGTCCACTTTTTATCCCAGTCCTGCATAAAGATGAGTTCATTTTCAGGAAATGGTCCTTTTTTAAATTGCCAACCGTCGTTAAACGCTTCTACTTTACGACCAGTTTGTGAAAACCCAAATTGTGTTATCACAAAACTCAACAATATAATTCCTAATTTCAATTTTCTATTTTTTTTATTCATTTGGGGAAATCAAGCTAAATACAAAAAAAGTCTTTTTATAAATTATTAATGAGGGCTTATCTTTCAGACATGGTGTAATTTTTAATCATAACGAAATATTACCGCATAAAAAAGGCTTCATAGTCATTTGTGAAGCCTTTTTATCTTTTATAAAAAAAACGTTGGTTATTCAACAACCAAATTAAAGTCTATATGAATTTCATCATCAACCGTAATGAGTCCAAACATTTTTTTGGGTTGTTCTAAATTATAATCACTCAAACAAACCTTTAATCCACCGTTGATTAATGTGGTTCCATTATTTCTCACAGTAACCGGTATTTTATACTCTTTTTTTATTCCAGCAATTTCCACATCAACAAGTGTTTGAACATCACTTTTATCTTCTAAACTACTGGTTTCTTTTAGAATTAATTTAATTTGAGGGTAGGTTTCTGACTTTAAAATTTTCTGAAAATCACGATTAATCCCTTTCCCTCCACAATCGAAACAACCATTATCTAAAACTAAAGCGGTTTCTTTAAATTTTAATTTTTGGCCATTAGAAAAATAAGTAACAGATATAGGATTTTTTAATCGTTTGGAATCAAAAACACAGCTAAAGGCATTCACATTTGTGGTTCCTTTAACTACAAGTGTACTTTTTGAAGACACGACAACCGACGTGGTATTTACTGCAGTATCCGTTTTTGTAAAAGCTAATGCTGCCAGTATAAACACTACAAACACAACTCTTCTCATTTTTCTATAAACTTTATTTATTCCTGTATAAAGATAATAAACAAGTCTCTAAAGTATTTAGTTATTTATATAGTTTAACTATTTAACAACACTTTAGAGACTTGAATACTTTGCTATTAATTACTTCCTATAATTTTAGAAGCTAATAACCGCTTCCATCATTAAACCATTAAACTTACCATCTTCTAAGATATTATCGGTTGCATAACCATCGTAAGTTTGATTTACATATTCAGCTTTTAAAAGAATATTTTTAGTCATAAACCAACCAGCGCCTAACTGAAATCTATCTAAGTTTACATCATCTCCACCTGCTAATTCAGCATCAACAGTGTTATATCGTCCACCTAGATAAAAATTCTCATCTTGTCCGAATCGATAGATTAACTCTCCAGCAAATTGATTAGTGTTTCTTCTATCTGTTTCACTCAACGCTCTACCTGATGTCATTTCAACAGTTCCAAAAAATTCTAATCCTTTGTACTTAACAAATGGGTTAAACATTACAGCTGTTATTTGGTTTTTAAATCCTGGATCAAAACGTCCTGATCTAAAATTCCCTTTAGCTGATGCATCCACACCTTCCATCACAAAATAGTATCTAGATCCTGCTCTATCTGCAGTATATAAATAATTACTTTTCACATATCCAGTATTATATAAAGATCCAGATAATCTAACTCTTAAATCCTGATCTAATTGTTTATCATAACCTAATTTCGCTAAAAAGGCAGCTCCACCCGTTGTTCCATCACTAGAAACAACATCCTGATTCAACTTCCCATTAGAGAAACCAACCATTCCAAATAATCCGCTATCACATCTGTAATAAACTTCAGCACCTACTTCAGTTGTAAAGGCATCCATAATTAAGTTACCAACAAATGGATTATAAATAGCTTGTGCATTATCAGTTCTTCTAAAATGTGTATCTCCATAGTTATTTTCCATATGACCTATTTTAATAGTCGTATGCTTCATAAATTCGCTTAAGAATCCCTCACTAATGAAGTCTAATTTGTCGATTTGAAAATACCCACCTTTTACATATGGTTCTGGGTGATGACGAGATGATAAGTACGTTCTTAAATGCATACGAATACCATCGGCTAAAGCGACATCTAAATCTAAGTTTGCGGTAGCTAAATTAAAGTTACTTCCTATTTCTTTTAAATCTACAGCTCCAGAATTCTCATGGTCTAAAGCTTGGAACTGCAATGTAGAAGCCCCTCCAATTCGTACTTTAACACCATCAAACGTTGAAACGGTATCTTTCGGTGCTTCAAATACATTCACTCCATTTTTGTCTGGTTGCCTGTAATTATCTAAACTTCTGTTATTTTGTGCATAGAAACTAAGTCCCGCCAACATAGCTAAACCTAAAATTGCATTTTTTAAAATTGATCTCATGATTTCTAATTGTTTAAGTTGTTAAGTGTTTTAAATTGATTTATTTAAATATGGTTGAAAATTTTACTGTTACTTCATCGCCTGTGGTTATGGTTCCGAACATCGCTGTGGGAGGATCAACTTTAAAATCGGTCATTTTAAAAGCCTTTTCCCCTTCTAAAGCAATTTTAGAGCCGTTAATAGTTACTTTAAAATTCATAGGAACATTTTTAGTAGTTCCAGCTATGGATAAATCGCCATTTGCTTTCACCTCGTAAACCCCAGATCCTTTATCTGTTACGTTATTAACTTTTGTTAATTTAAAAGCTATAGATTTGTATTTACTGGTATTTAAAGCTTTATAAGTGTTCTTATCCATACCTGATTTCCCACTTTTTAAACTTTCGGTTACAACATCCAACGTCAACTGATCGATTGCACAGGATTCTGTACTCGAAAACTTTATTTTACCAGATTGATTTTCGGCATCAATATGCCAATCATGTAAACTTGAAGTTCCGTAAACTTTTAATGAAGATTCTTTATTTACTAAGTTATATTCTTGAGCCTGAACTTGACTTAAACTAATAAATAATATAACTGTTAAGCCCAACATTTTAACGCCTAAATTTCTATATTTACTCATCTCTTTTTTATGTTTTAAATTATACTACAAAGATACATTGCACTTCAATTTTGAAACTATGATTTTTATCATGTTTCGGTTAAACAAACTTAAACAAGCACTACTATAAACAACTTAAATAACTGATAAACAACAACATAATATTAGTAAAAATATTACAAGCGCCAAAGTACATTTTGCTAAATTTCTAAAGATTTTTGTATTTTACTTTTACAGAATCTTAAAATTGAAAATAGAAAATGCACTTTGCTTATTACAGATTTATAAAATCTAATCTAAAAATTCAATTATTAAGATTTGATATTATTCATAATAACACCATAATTTTACTATATAAACCAAACTCAATTAATCATAAAAAAGATCGTACATCATCAGTCAAAATTACGAGACCAAAGGTGTTTCTAATTTAACCTCTTCAAATTTCTTAAACTAGATAAGTTTACCTTAAAAAATATTTTTAAAAACCAATCTAGATTTACTTGAGGCGTTAAAAAACGAAAATGGAAAGAAAAAGGTGAAAGACTATTTTATTAAATACATTAACAGATTAGAAAAAGAGAATAGTTAATGCTTCTGTCTGTTATGACAAATTATGCAAAAAAATAAGCCGATTAACAGCTGTTAATTGGCTTATTTTTAACTATACACATACTAAACCTAAACCATTTTAGTACTGTATCTTTTTATTTATAAAATTGACCTTAAATAAGTCTCTAAAGTAGAATTTGATGGCCTTAAGGTATGGCTGAAACAAACTCAACTTAAAGGTTTACGTGTAATAGCCACTAATTAAACTGAAACGTTAACAACTATTCTTTTTCCATTCTAATAAGCCCCCATCTATATATAAAAAAATAGCGCTGTAAAAAGAACACCTAATATTACAGCGTTATATTCGATTTGAAATGAACCCGGCTAAGACTAAAATAGTAAAAATCAAATAATTATTTAATCCAAAAAGACACCTTTCGTCACGATACCAAAAAGAAGCTAAAATTTTATCAGCTCTTTATTAACGCTTTCAGCCGATTGTCCAATTTTACAATTCACCGAATCGTTCACCAACATTCAAAAATTAATAAAATTCGGTTACTTTTGTATTATTATGATAAATATAGGTAATAGAGTTTTTAGTTAAACTTACCTTTAATTGATTTAGGCTTAAACATAAGGTGCAGTCGCATTGGGGATAGCTCATTAAATACAATTTAACTAAATGTAATATAATCAATTACGACAGACATCTCGCTAACTACCTTATCAGTTGCTATGCTTCCTCCTGTGACTACAAATCTTATATTACCCGCTGGATCGATAATGATTTTTGTTGGAATTGCTTGAATACCTAATGCCTTGGCAGCCTCATTAGTTTTAGATTTTACATTCTTATAATCCATATAAAGCTCAAAATTATAATTATTCTCCTCTAAATAATTTTTAGCCAATATTAATGGGTTTTCATCCTTTTCAAAAGTATGCACAAATAAAAACTTCACATTTTCATTTTCCCTGTACTTTTCAACAACCTCTTTCATTGCTGGAAATGAAGCCTTACATGGTCCGCACCAGGTAGCCCAAAAATCTAAAACAACAGTCTTTCCTTTAAAATCTTCTAGCTTAACCGTTTTGCCTTCAGTATCTAATAAAGCAAATTTAGGACAAGGCTCATTAACTATTTTTTCAATTATTTCCTCATGAGTTTTATTAGATAACTGATTCATAAGCATATGCTCATATGATTGGTAATCTAACTTTCCTAGAGCCTCATAAGACAATTTCAAATATTTTTTAACTTCATCGGTTGCCAACCCATCTACAACAACATTTTCTAAGATAGGCATAGCCTTTTCATATTCATTACATTTTGCTAACATTATTCCGTAAACACTTTGTAATGAACTTTTTTCATCACCTTCTAAACTAAAATATAAATCTTCTAATGATTTAAGCGCCTCTGTTATATTGTTGCTTTCCTCTAGCGCATTTACTAAGTTTAATTTACTTTCTTTTAAAACCTGTTGCTTCTTACTACCACTGTAATGATTCTCAATATTATTGATCTCTATTTTAAGAAAATCTATTTTATTAATTTGAGAATTAGTATTTGAAATTTTAGTTGTAATACGATTTACGAAAAAATATCTTAAATGATCACTCTTATCAATTTTATTACCATACTCTAAAGCCTTTGATATATTATCATTAAACATAAAATTGATTGCAAGCTTAAAATACTCTTTTGAAAAGTTATAGTTTGGATGATTTAGTCTCAAGTTCTCGAAAGCTGACTCCCTCTCTTCATCATTATCAAGTAACCATATCCTTTTTACTCTGCTTTGAATAGCTAACTCACTATCTGGCTTCCTTTTTATAACCTTTTCAATTAATTGCGCTTCAGCAATTGAATCTCCTGACATTTTATAATAACTAAGTAAGACCTTGTAATTATCTTCATCTTTACTTCTTAAAAGGTGCTTAATTGTCTTACTAGCCTCTTCAGGGGCCATTTGATTTAATTCCTCTAAAGTTACATTAGTAATATTGTGCCTTGCCGAACACCCTACAAATGAAATCACTATAAGACCTACAAGAAAATCATTTATCTTCATTATCAACTTTTTTTAAATCATTAACTATAATTCAACATCAATGAGTTGGCCTTTTCTAAAAACCTGAAGTTTCACCGTTTCCTTTTCCTTAATTTTAGAAACTAAGGCTTCATTTAAATCTTTTGCAGATACTCCATCGATGGTCACTATTCTATCCCATAATTTTAATGGATCTGTTTCACTTGCTTCTGTCCCTTGCTCTGTAGTTAAATTACGTTTTACCACTAATACATTATTTATATAACCTATTAAATAATCTTCAATTACAAAATCTAATGGCAATACGGTTTCTGTATTCTTTTTGGTATATAATTTATACGTATTCAAATCAATAACCCAATTGAATCTTCTAAGAAACTCAATACCTATTGACCCAAACGCATTATGGCCTTTATGCCTACGCTCTTCATACGATTCTACAGCTAGACTAGCATTTTTAAAGGTTAGTCCAGCGAAGTTTATGCTATCGACTAAACCGATTTGAACCGGTGATTTATGCCCCACACTTACGTTATATGTTTTAAACAAGGGCTTCATACTTTTTATTAACAAATCTTCATCTTGATGCTTTGTTCCTGACCCAAACATGATAGCTTGATACCCTGCTCCGGCATCTAAAATAAATTCTGACTCAAATGTGTTTCCTTCCGAAGCAATTGTGATAGGAATGGTTGGAACCCCTTCCGAATATCTAAATGTAGTCGCATTGTACTCTTTAAAAAAGTCATTTACACCAAATGAGTACAATATAATTTCATGTCGTTCGAAATTCACTTCGGTAATATAATTTCTGAAAAGATTAGCTCCTCCTATAATACCATCGAGACCAGGTTTAATTTTAGAAAACATTACCATATTTTGATTTTTCAATGTAAAATCTCCAATTGTTAAAGTATTGCCCGCTGAAAAATTTACAGTCATCTCTCCTCCTGGTACAAATACCTTTCGCTTTTCGGTAATTTCAACCTCCATTTCCTCCTGTAAATCAGCTTTTAACGCCAATCCATCTGCTCCCGTGTCGAACATCATGTTCAACACTCTATCTGACTTATTTAATTTCGCTTTTAAAATAATCGAGCCACGATCGTAAGTAAAGGGAAATGTGGCTATTTTTTCAGATTTACCATAACGATTAAAATTGAATCCTTTTTGATCTAAATAATCTGAATACAATAGCTTTCCATCTTCAGAAAACACCACTTTAGAAATCAATTCCTTTTCACCAAAAACATAATGGACTTGACAATTAGATTTTTCTTTATCTCCGCTAATTTCATCCCAATAAATATCGGTTGGTCTTTCAACATTATCTATAAAGTCACTAAAAAACGTACTTGCCTGAGGATGTTGATAAACTCCTAATCTGAAATCTTCGGAAATAAAATTCTTAATTAAACTCTTATCTGCTTTAAGTAAGCAGGCTTTATAGTTATTAAGAGTATTAAGTTCTTTACTATAGTCCTGAGCAAAACTATTAACCGCTAGTCCTAAAAGGACAATTAAAACCCAATTTTGTAATTTCATTTAAAAGAATTAGTTATAATAATATTGATTTTAAATATGCCTTAAGACCTGAATCTGAAGGTCGCAAACAGTTAGCCGAAATAATTTTCCCATTTGGATCAACTAACAGAAACCTAGGAATACCATGAATTTGGTAGTATGCTTTAATCTGATTTGTTTTTCCATTGTTTGTAATTAATTGCACACCCTCCATACGATTACCTTTTAAAAAGCTCTTCCATTTTTGCTTATTTTTCTGCTCGTCGAAAGAAATAGTGACAAATGAAATATTCTTACCGTGAAGTTCTTTTTCCAATTGTTTTAAATAAGGAATTTCAACAATACAAGGGCCACACCAAGTTGCCCATAAGTCAACAAACACATATTGGCCTTTAAAATCGCTTAACTTAACGCGCGCTCCCTTATCATTTTCATAATTAAAATTATAAGCTTCAACTCCGGTCATATTCATTTGATCAACCTCTTCTACACGTGTTTTCATGGCTTTATATGTTTCTAATCCCGCTGAAGAAGTAATACTTGGTGCCGCATTTTTATATATATCAGCAATCATAAAAGAAACTCCTGCTCTTAAAAATACGTTTAACTGATGTAGTACGTAATACTCTTTTAAAACAGGATTTTTAATAGATGCCGCACGTTTGGCCAATCTGTTTGGAACAATACGTGTAATGCCAAATTCTTGTTCCTGCATTTCGAAAAAGTCTTCCATGAGTTGTATCCCTTGAGGATGACTTATAAGAGCTGCATCGTCAAAAGTCCAGTCTTTAAAGAGTTCTAAAAAATCTGAAGACAAGGATATCCCCTTACTAACAGCGTATTTGTAATTTTCCAATGCAATTTGAAGCCCTAAATTTTTAACCCAAACCGTTTGACGGCTTAAAAAATCTTTATCTTTTATTTTTGCTTTTTTTAATTCCTTTACCCCATTTTTGTTAAGCGAAGCTATCTTTAACTGGGCTTCCTGAGTATCTAAAAAATTATCAGGAAAACTATAATGTGATTTATTGTAGTAGTTTTTAATTCCTAATCTGAAATTCAAAACATTTGAAAATGATGCTGTATCGTTTTTCACCCATTGATACAAATAGTTATTTACTTTAGCATAATCTCCAGAAAAATGCATTTTATTGTCATCTGCACTTACTACAATAGTTGCTCCTGGCTTCACTTCTAATAATGTATAATCTTTATTACAAGAAAAATACAGACGCTCACTACATATATGTTCTGGAATAATTATAGTGTGTTCTGAACTATTACCTGAATCAAAAATATACTCACTAAAAGCTTTTGCTCTGTTTTCTATATACCTGTATGTTGTAATATGCATAGTGTCCTTTACAGTTCCAAGCACCAAAATTTTTGCATCCTGAGCAGACACCTTACATACAGAAATTAACACTACAAAAACTATTAAAATTCTTTTCATTATATACTATTAGATTATGATTGCATATGAAGTTTTGAATCTTTAAGAATTCTAGAAAAAAAAGCACACCCTATAACTATCATAATAGTTATAACTATAGAGTGTGCTAAATTGATTAACTTAAAAATTACTATTTACCTAAGTGTTTTAAAATTTCTTTCTTTAAATCACTCGTTTTTGGTGATGGTGCCGATTTCACAAGAAGTCCTCCTTCTTTACTAAAAATCATGTACCGAGGGATAGTGGTTAGGCCATAAGCTTTTGAAAATGCTTTTTCTTTATCTCGCAACTCAACACAATGTGAGTTTGAAGCTGTTTTTTTCCATTTTAAATCTGAATCATCTACAGAAACCCCTATAAAGGTTACATCTTCATCTTTCATTTCTTCAGCTAAAGCTTCAAAATCTGGTCTTGCTTTCATACATGGTCCACACCAGGTTGCCCAAACATCTATAACAATGAGTTTACCATAATAATTAGATAATGGTACAATTTCATCGTCTAACTTTTGAAACTCAAAATTTGGTGTTTTACTAGAATCTTTAAGGTAAGCAAATTGTTCTTGTAACTTTTTAAGTCTCTGCAACGAATAACCGGATTTAAACAAATGCAAATATTTCTTTTCTAACTTCTCTAGTTCAACCCCACTTTTATCCATCTCAGCCCAACCTAAAAGATAGGCTACTTTAATCTCTGGGGACGCAAAATATTCTATGGTTGGCTTCATTTTTGTATAATCTTTGTACTGACACCAACCAGAATAAAGTTTCCCATATGGCAATAAATATTCGAACACCTCTAAAAGCCCAGGATCTGAAAACCTTTTTTCGTTTTTTATAGAGCCATATAAATCTTCAGGTAATTCGTTTTTATCATAATACCCTAAAAGTGGTATTTGCATAAAAAATACTTTAAAATAAGTCATTTCTGTGTCCACAAGTAAATGCATGGCATTTTTAAAATAATCATCACCACGGTACTTACTTATTTGTTTATGAAAATCTTCACTTGCACTTTCTAAAGCTCGTTGTCTGTCATAAAAAGGCGTTCTTTTAAAAAGTTCATTACTATCCAGACCATGATATTTTACCGAATATCGACGTGCTTCTTTAGATAGATTATACCATTTATCTAAAATTTTATTTTCTTTATTCGGTTTCACATAATCTATAGTACTATCGGTAACTATTAATTTTACTAGCTCACCTGCTTTACCATATATTTTACGTTCTACCCTATTAAACTTTACAACATAGAATGCCTGTGCAACGGTGTCTTTAAAAATTCTGTTTCCATCTGTTTTTAATGGAAATTCATCTACAATAATTTTATCTCCCTGCTCAATGCGGAAAACCTGAACGATTTCCGCATCAACTTGGGATGTAATTTGAATTTCTAGCTTTTTATCTGTTTTGCCTCCTGCATAAGCATTAACTATTACAAAAAAGATTAAGCTTAGATTTAAAAAATATTTCATTTTATTGTTTTAATTAATTTACTTGAATTCTGTCGCCTTTTGAACCTATAGCAACTATTTTCATATTTGATTTAAATTCAGGCCAGGTTAATTTATAGAAGCTACCACCATCACCAACAATAGCCACATGAGCCAAAAATCCAGCATTATAAACTTCTAAAGCCACCACATTCTTATAGCCGTACAAAGTAGGATACCCCCCCAAACTTGGAAAAAATGACCCTTGAATGACATCGGCTGGCGTGATATAAGCCGCTTTATTATCCTCGGCAAAATAAGCTAAACCTGCAGGCGCTTCCTCTACAATTGCTGTTGTTGTGGTTCCCATATTCCAAACATTAAAAAAGCCATTAAAATTTAAATTAAGTACTTCTGTGGTGAATGCTTTTAAATGTGTCGTGTAATTAGTCGATACCGAACTTAAGGCTTTAACTTTAGTTGCCATTTGGGCATAGTAATCAGACACTCCCAACAACTCTTTAGCGTAATAATTTAATTGCCATAGTGGTACCACTTGAGACCAAACAGATTCAGCATTATTATAATTTAAATCGGTTACGATAATATCCTGAAATGCCTGAGCATAAATATTGTTCTGTTTAAGTACCGAATAACCTCCGTTGTAGTAGAAATAATCTAAAGCAAACAGTTTAGCCGATACCCCTGCCTGAGTCCAAGCTCGGTTAACATAAGGTTCGTAAGCTTCCCCTATAGCTTCTAACACATTAAAAACGGTTTCATCATAACCTGTTGTATAATTTACTAAAGTCTCTAATTGATTTGTTGTTAAATTAACCACAGATCCTAAATTTAAATCGGTTTCATTTAAAACAATTCCTAATTTAGAATTAACTATATAAGCCCCTTCATTAACCGCGTAAAATGTTTTTGCATTTGCAATAAAGGCATCGAGATTTGTTCCTGCATTAACGATATTAGCTAATGTGGTTTGTGCATAACTTAAAGGCGCTATCAAATGATAATTTTCACTTACAATATCAACTACATTATAATCACGAGCTTCTAAATTTTGAATATCATCAATATTGTTACTGTTGAATACACCTTCTAAGATACCGCTTGCAATATGAACTTTTAAAGCTGTCGGGTTGTTAACATATACTTTCCCTCCATGAGCAACGGATATTTTATTAACACCTTCTTTTAATGGATATTGAGTAGTTCCATTTGTATTTAAAACAATTAAACTCGGCGAAGCACCTGATTGCTCCCCACAAAAGACAACTACATCTTGACCAGTTTCAAAATAAATACCTGTAGCATATTCATATAAAGATGCTTTATTGATTTTGGCATTTACTCTATCGCTTTGTATTGGTTGTAAATCTAAAATACGTTCATATTCATAAGTTCCATTTAACAAATGCTTTGCTATATTTCTATAGAATTCGTTATCAATATTTAAAATAGCATCAATTGTTACATCAGGTAATAATTCGCTATATGTAATATCGGTAAAAATATTATCGTAAATCACAGCAGATGTATAAAACTCAACTTCAGCACAAGACACCGATGGAATTGTTCCTGATGGAGCAAACGATAATACCACTTCAAATTTTACTTCATCTACATTTTCAATAGGATTAGCAAATTCAAACACTTTAGGATCTGCTTGATAGAATGACTGCATAGACAATACTTTAGTAAACGTATCTTCTCCTACTTTTTTGACATAGATATTACCGAATCTCATAGATTGGCTCTGTGCTTCCTCCGAAGGATAATATACGATGTAGTTAAGCATATCATCACCAGCATCTAACTTATATGAAAACTCTAATTTTTCAGTTTCCTGGTAATCTGACTGAAAATAGCTCATATAATCACCATCAAAAGACTTACTGATATCGAAATCGCCCAATGTAGATGAGGAAGTTCCTGAAATGACAGGTATTTTCTTATTACCTGTAACTTCGTCAACACTTGCTGGTTCATAACCAGATAAGGTTGCCGATTGTACTACGTTAAGCACAGCAGTATACTCGCCACCAACCTGATTAAACATTAAGGCATACTCGCGATTAGCTCCCGTTTCATTCTTACCAATTTTTAAACGCAGAATTGTTTCTCCCATATCTTCAATCAGTTCGGTTGTTACCCATGTACTAGCATTAGAAATCGTAAAATCTATATTAGCTACATAGTTAATATCAACCACTGTTGTATCTTTATCAACCTCAACTCTTTCATTTTCAAACATAATAGAAGGTGCATTACCTAACTGAATAATATATAATTCTTTAGAGTATGGTCCTGCTGTAATGTTTACTAAACTTTCTCTGGTTTCCAGCTCATCACTGCTTTCTGCTTCAATGGTAAGCATTTCATAACCATCGGCATCTCTATATTCGCTTGCAGTATACCAGTCCGTATTATCATATTCAGCTGTCCACGCATCCTGATTGGTAAATATTTCAACAGATTTTATACCTCCACCTACATTAAATAATAAGGTATCTCTAGATAATTCTAGATTAAAATCTCTAATCGTATCTTCTGAAAGGGATTCGTCACAGCTATTGAACATAGCCAGCAAACACCCTAAAACTGATAATATATATAACTTCTTTATCATTTTTTATTCTTCTAGTTAGTTACTAATATTTTGTTCGCATCCAAAAAGGTGTTGTTGATGGTTTGATATAGATATAATCTGTAACCTTACCTTCTCCAGTACTTGTAAAGTATGGCTCCGATTCAATTATATCTCCTGCAGCCATATCGAACTTGTATAATTTATAATTATTTCCTGTGCTTGTAGCTACAATAAAATCTGTATATTCAAGCTGTAAGATGATACCTCCTGTGACTGTATACCATTCATTTAAAACATCGATATGCGTAATTTCTTCACCAGGAAATTCCTTAATCATCTGCTCCGTTTTACTTACAGCATCATATTTCCAGATTTTATTATCTGCTACAAAATAAATTTGTTTTCTGTGCTGGTGTACACACCACATGGAAGCATCGTCTATCCTATAATCACTAGCGGCAAGTGAAGTACTGCTATTTAATCTCACATAACCTCCATTAATGTTTTGAGCATTTATATCAAGCATCGTCAAAACTTCGGGATCTTGTTTATTTTGAAGTAAAGCATAAACATTATATCCATAAATTCCTGAAGCTATAGATTCCATAAACAAAAGATTAGCATTAAAGTCTTGTTTAAAGTCTGTAAAACCTGGATATTCTCTAACATCTCTTGGTTCTGAAGCTGTTGTAATAGTATATTTAAAATGACCATCAACAGTATTGTACATTAAAAAAGTATTCGCCTGATCTCTGGCTGCCCAAGCAATATCATTATCCATGTAATAATCGCCCACCAAAGCAGGTAAAAATTTGTTCCCTCCATATTCCTTAACTTCACCAGCAACTATTCCATTGGAATAATTAGAAAATGCATAAACTTTCCCATCATTTATTAACGTGGTGTTACCATTAATCGATTTTAAATTTTGAATATTACGAACAGCAGGAACATCTCCTAAAAAAAGGTCTTCAAATTGTCCAAGCACACCGAACTCATTGGTGTCGATAACCATAATATCTTCTTTCGAAGCGATGCGTAAAGCGGGTACTGCTACCAATTGCGCATTTTCATAATCTTCTTTTCTGTACCCCCAATAATCAATTGTTACAGGGGTACCATCTAATCCCGTTCCGTTGTTAAGGACACTAATTAAATTTGGATATGTTGTAGGCTCCCCCGTTTGACTATCTAAACCAATCATATCAATATCGGTTTTACCATTACTGGTCTCCTTTAATAGATACATCCCATTGGAAAATTTAGAAACTCCTCTAGCATTGACTATTTGATAATTGATAATGCCCGTTTCTTTATGCTCCACCTCAAACATTAAAGTAATATCACCTGCTAAAGTAACTGGCATAACCAAATCTTTCTCGAAGGCAAAACGTACTAACTTAGCACTACCTCCTGTGCCTTCTTTTAAAGACCAGTAGTAATTGAAATTATTATTATCGAATTCGGCTTTGGGGCCTACAACCGGATTAATTTTAATGGTATCTTCTATTAAAATTAAATCCCCTAACTGACTTGGCACTTCTTCTATAGTAATATCCTCTATTTCTGTATAATTATAATTTCCAGTATCTTCATAACAAGAAGCAAAAAGCAAGGCGCTAAGTATATATATTATTTTTTTCATTTTACTTTTTATTTTTTTTACTTTAGAAGAAATACACCTCTGAATTTGGATTGGAATCGTCTTCTCTTAATTTGTGTAATCCTTGAGCTTCACGTTCTTCATTAATTCTATTTAATTCCAGAACGGCTAGATTTTTATAAAATCCTAAATACTCTTCAGTAAGCTCTAACTCAATAAAACTATCATCCCAACGCTGTCCTGTAGCGTCTATTAACAGCTGATGTTTTACTTTTCCATAGTAGCCCATTACCGTAAATACTGTTGTATTACCAACCGCAAAGTTCGTCCACAATTCTGGTTCAATAATCTTATCTGAAATTGCAAGATTCACTTTTTGAGTAGGAGCGTTACCTGGTTTAAAATCCTCGGTCTCTGCGACTTCTAAACTTAATGAATAATCATTTTCTTTTAGTGATGCATCTCTTAACAACACCACCTCAAAATCTGCTCCTAAGGAGTCTGCAGGAACAACAAAGGTTTTATTTGAAAAATCTTCGAAGTGCACACCCGCTTTAGCTTGATTAGGTAATTCTATAAATGCAGAATCTACAACATTACCAAATTCGTCCTGTTCGTAAATAAAACCATAAGATTTGGCTTGATTTACTTTATATACTCTATCTCTTGAAGACAGGTTCCCTGCAATATTTAATCTAAACTTGACGGTGTCTTTTTCTACTTCAGATCCTGCATAAACGAAGGAAAAGAAATTTTCATAATTGCTATCAAAATGAATATAATCCTGAGCATTCCAAGACTCAACAGCGTCTTCACTGCACGATGTTACTGCAATTAAGATTGCAAATAACCCTGCCGTATATTTCAATATTTTTGTTGTCATCATCTTATTTGTTTTATCCATTAACATCAATTTCTTTTCTAGGTAAAGGCAGTACATAACAATCGTCATTACATACTTCGGGATTTCTAGGTATTCTTGAAACATCATTGCGCTTATAGTAATAAAACAATACGCCCTCTCCTATAAACTCTTTCCTATATTCTTTTAAAAGAATTTCATTTAATTGAGATATACTGGTAATTTCTACAAAACCAATTCCTCTGGATTCTGCAAACTCCTCATAAAGCTCATTGGCTTTAGTCAAATCTCCACACTCCATAGCTATTAAATAAATTTCTGAAAGTCGTATAATTGGGACAGAACCTTCTTGTCCAGTATATTTCAGTGGGTTTTTAGCTGGTTCTGCTAAACCTGTAACTTTACGATCTTCCCATAGCTCTAAACGAATATCACTACCTGAATATTCATATAATTCATTTAAATAAGCTGTATTATTATATAATTGATTATTAAACAAGGTCGTTTCAAAATCTACATGAATGCCAAACAAATGCTCTCGGTTAAAACGATAATCTTCAATACCAATATTATCTAGTGCTCCTAATTTAAAAGTTTCATCACTATCAGTTTTTACAAAGTCTAAAATAGTGTTTGCATAGCCCAAAGCAGCTTCTTTATTTCCTAACCATAAATTTATGCGCGATTGTAAGGCTAGCACCCCCCATTTACCTAACCTAAAAGTTTTGTGAGTCGGGTAGTTGTTAAATATTTGTTCGGCTTCATTAATATCGCTTTGCAGCAATTGCATGTATTCATTATAACCGATAGCCAGATTCCTTTCATATCCCAGTACAGTTACATAAGGCAAATACTTTTTTGTTGTATTAACCTTTGAGGGAATTGGCCCCCAAAGCCTTATCAAGTCGAAATGTAACCACGCTCTTAATCCTAAACATTCGGCTTTTATAAGCTTGTAATCTTCATCTGAAAGAAAATCCTGTGTTTCTAAATATTCAAGCATTAAGTTAAGGTTGGCAATAGGTTTGTATTGAGCTCCAAATGTTGATGAAATCTGACCATCTAACAAACTGTACTCATGAAACTTTATTGATTCATTTATCGTTCCAGAGGTGACTTCCCATTGTGCTGCTAAATGCTCAATAAATTCACTCATTAAACGACCATTATGATCATAATTATCTCTTGTAAGCGTATAAACACCAAAAAGCGCATCGTAAAACCCTTGTTTAGACTCGAACATTTCGTCTTTAGAAAGTGTATCTTCGGGCTGTACTGTAAGCCAGTCATTTACCGAACATGAAACCAAGAAGTTCGATATGGCTATGATATATAAAAATATTTTTTTCATAAGATTCTGTATTTAAGATTAAAATCCAAATGATAAAGCAAGACTATGCCTCCATGCAAATGGATACCCCGTTCCACGCTCTAGTTTTATTGTTGAAAAATAAAGCAGGTCGTTAGTAGAGTATGAGATATTTAATCTGTTCATTTTTAAATGCTTTCTAACCCAGGCATTAGGTACTCTGTAATCGAAATTAAGCGTATTAAGCGCTAAGGTGCGCTCCGTTTGAACAAAACGACTCGTTAACAAGGTTGGATCATTGCTCGTAAGACTTTTGTATGGCACCACATCGCCTGGTTGACGCCATCTCCCATCGTAAACACGTTGATCTACATTTTTTGTAAAATCAGTTGTCTCTACACGACTTGCTAAAGTTGAATTATAAAGATTAGCTCCTAATTTAAACGAGAAACCTAGATTTAATCTAAAATTTTTATAACCTACATTAGAACTTAATCTACCATTTACTTTTGGAGTTATAATACCATAAGCTACACGGTTATATTGTGGATAAGTATAAGTTACTTCACCATCAGAATTCACAAACATTTCTCTACCTGTAGCTGGATCTATTCCTAATGAAGGCACAACATATAAGGCATTCATTGATTCACCTTCACGGTATAAAACATTAGGTTCTGATTTCCCTATATTGTACTGTTCATTTGCAAGGCTTATTAATTTCATTGCTTCTGAAAGTTTCAATAACTTATTACGGTTATGTGCAATACCTCCACGAACTGACCAATTCCAACCTTTTGGATTATTTCTAATGATATTAGCCGACAAATCAATCTCAACACCTTGGTTAAGTACATCTCCTAAATTTTCTGTATAGGTTGTATACCCATTAGATAATGGCAAAGTAACCGATGTAATTAAGTCTTCCGTTCTTTTGTAATAGTAGTTTGAGTTTAATGATATAAGGTTATTCCAAAACCCAAGTTCTAAACCAATATTATGCTGAAAGGTCGTTTGCCATTTTAAATCGGGGTTTCCAATACCTCTTATAGCTGTTCCTAAATTACCATCGTACCTATCGTTGCTTGTCAAATAATTGTAAGTTGTTAACGCATCATAAGGACTAAACTGTAAAGACCCTGTTACTCCATAAGAATATTTAGGTCTTAAATTTGAAATTACTGGCAATTTTTCTTTAATATACGCCAACCTACTTAAATTGGCTCCTAAACCAATTGAGTAAAAGGGTGCAAATCTTGAATTTTTACCAAAAGAAGATGCTCCATCTAACCTATACGATAAATCAGCAAAGTAAATATTATCGTAACTATAATTAGCATTAGAGGTTAGCCCTAAACTCCTTGTTGTTCCTTCTGTTCCAGAAGGCGAATCTCCTAGATACTGACTTCCCATCGAGATAAAATCCATTCTATCATTAGCAAACCCACTTACACCAATCCCATAACTAACATAAGAGGTTTCTCTCATCGTTCCGTTAACACCAATAAACACTTTATGTTTATCATTAAATACCTTAGCAAAATTTAGGGTAGCTTGTGTATTAAAAGTAGAATTCTCTCTAATACTTAAAGAATATCTTCCTCGAGAATCTTCGTCTCTCACTCCATAGAAATCGGTATGATTTGGTGGTGTAAACTTATCTAAATTACTTAAGTTTTTAGTATACCCTAAAACACCTCGTACCTTAAAATTATCATTAATCGACCATTCTAACTGAAAATTTTCTCTAATATTGGTATACTTACTCTTATCGTACCCTCCTAATTGCGCATTAAACAAAGGATTGAATACGACACTTGAAGCAGGATCACCTTCTCCATATTGATCTGGAATTTGTCCATCTTCATCATACGGCTTCCAATACGGATTCAAGTTTGCATACTGCGAAAATGATCCATATTGCGAATTTTCAGATTGGTTAAAGCCTATAGACAAAATGTTAGAAAACTGGATATTATCTAATAGATACGTGATATTAATAGATCCATTGAAGTTCTCTCTATCAGATCCTTTCATTGCTCCAGTTGTTTTTCTGAAACCAAAATTCATAGAGTATCTAAAGGCAGGATCTCCTCCTCCTAAACTCAGATTATGCGTTTGACCTAATCCGGTTTGTACAGGTCGAGATAGCCAATAAGTATCAACCCCTTCCTCTACCAATTTAAGTTTATCATTATAGCTTCGCTTAAGTAAGAGTTGTTGATTAAAATCTTCGGAATCATATAAACCCGCAAGACGTTCTAATTCTAATTTCTCTCCTGCATTTAACAAATCGTAACTCCTTAAGTCTGGTACCTCAACATTAAAATTTGAACGGAAAGTAACATTAAGTTTACCTGCTTTTGGCTTTATTGAAGTCAAAACAACAACTCCATTAGCACCCTGTGCTCCATAGATTGCAGTTGCACTGGCATCTTTTAAAATTGTAACCGATTCAATTTCATCCTGGTTAAGGTCCATCATACGTTGAAGTGAAATCTCGAACCCATCTAAAATAAAAAGTGGCGTATTTAAATTGGCACGTTCACTGTCCTGAAGCTGATCAAGTTCTTGCTGACTTTTGTTGGGCACACTAGACGTACCACGAATATTAATATCTGGCAAGCGGTTAGGGTCTGAACCAAATTCATTGCTTATTGATATATTAAAAGCGGGATCAATATTACTAATAGTCCTTAAAATATCCCTGTTTTCAAATTCTTCTAATTGTTTTCTATTAATAAAAGTAGCTGCTCCTGTATAGCTTTCTTTGGCTCGATTAAAGATACCCGTTACAACAACTTCGTTTAACTCCTCTACATTTGGGAACAGTTGAACATCTATATTTTCACTTTCTGCTTTAACCTCTTTGGTTTCATAACCAACATAGCTAAATAACATAACTTCTCCTCTAGGTGTCTGTATTGCATATTCTCCATCAAAGTTTGTAACCACACCTTTAAGGGTTCCTTTCACCATTACCGTAGCTCCCGGTAATGGCTGCTTACGTTCATCGTATACCTTACCTTTTACAGTAATAATTTTTTGTTTTATTGGTAAATTTTCTACCTCTGAAGTTTCTTCTTTATCATTTAAAACAATGTGGCTTCCTCTAATTTTAAAATTAGTATGAGTATTTTGAAACAAGGTTTTTAAAACCTCTTCAATATCCTTATTAGTTACATTGATAGAGACCTTTCTCAATAGATTTACATTCTTTACATTATAGACAAATCTGTATTCTGAAATAGATTCTATTCTATCAATAACATTACTTACTAATTCGTTTTCAACGTTTAAAGTAATTTTTGTTTTTTGAATTTTACTGGCGTCTGCGTGCATCAGTCCCCAATTAAATAATACAACTAAGCATGTAAGTGTTAAGCTTAATTTGCATGGTAAAAAGTTTTTTCTTTTCAAACCTTTACACAACATTTTCATTCGCATATGTTTATAGTTAATAGTTCTATCGAAAAAAGCGAGTCTCTTTCGACATAAATTATTTTTTGGTTTAGTTTTTGGTTTAACTCTATAGTTTTCTTAATCTCATATATAATTTATTTAATTATTAGTTGCCCTTCATCTATTTTATACTTTATATTATAACTGTCATTCAAATAACTTAACACTGAATCAATTGGCTGATTATTAAATCGAGCATTAAAAACCTCTTTACTTAAAGCCTTATTTTTATTGATAACTTTTACATTATAATGACGTTCTATTTTTTTAAGAATATCATTAAAACTGGTATTTCTAAACACCAATTCCCCGTGCATCCAAGCAGTATATAAATCTGTATTAACCGTTGAAGTTTCTATAGAACCAAGCTCCTTATTAAAGACTCCTTTTGTTCCTGGAAGAATCACAACACTGTTAACTTTTTCAGCATCATCTTCCTCTGAAAGACTCACTTTTCCTTTAACCAAAACCACGTTAGTGATAAAATCATCCTGATAAGATGACACATTAAATTCTGTACCTAATACCTGAACATTTAAGGCCTCTGCGTTTACAATAAATGGATGATCTTCATCGTGAGCTACATCGAAATAAGCCTCTCCAGACAGATAAACCTGTCTATTCTTGCCTTTAATAAATTTGGTTGGGTATTTAATAGTAGTACCTGAATTTAAAGACACATTTGTTCCATCAGACAAGGTCAATTCAAATCGTTTTCCATACGGAATTTTCAATGTATTAAAAACAACCTCTTCCACTCCAGAGTCGTTAGAGTAGTAAAGTTTATCTTTGTTTTTTTCTATAACAACATTTCCGTTATCATCAAATAATTGCTCTACTTTTTCAACATCTAAAGTTTGAACACTACCATCGTGCAGAGTCAATGTAATTGGCTCATCTTTAATAATAAGCACATTACTACTATTAAGCATAGTCATTTTTAACATATATCCTACACCTAGTAATAAAACTAAAATTGCAGCATATTTAAACCAAGATTTAGATAAATACCTTATTTTCGGCTCTTTGGTTTCAATAGCTTGTTTCACCTTTTGATAATCGAGTTCAGAATCTACCTTAGATAATAACAGATTTATTTTATATTCATCTCCAATATATTGATTGAATATTTTTTGGTTATTCTTATTTTTTAACCATTCTGTTAATTCACTTAACTCTTTTTCGGTAATTTTGTCGCTTAAATATTTAATTATGAGATTTTTCAAAACGGTCTATTTTGATTAATTTTAAGCTATTACGCAGTTTCCTTAACATACCCTTAAATAAATTTTAATTTTTTTTTAATCTTTACACGCGATAATTCTTCTTAATAAGAAAATATGCAAATCATGAGCGACATAGAACTTTCTGAAGCTATTAAAAAAGGTGATGAAACAGCTTTTAAAGAACTGTTCGATCGTTACTACAAAAGAGTGGTTGCATATGTATTGACTATTTCAAAAGATCAGGATCTTTCATCCGATATTGGTCAGCAAACGTTCATAACCCTTTGGGAAACTAAAGAAAAGCTTGACACATCAAAATCAACCAAGTCTTATCTTTTTAAAATCGCCTATAACAAGTATATCGACCATTGCAGAAAGACTAAAAAAAAGGAAACGTTTATTGATGAGCTTAAAAATGATAGTCTACAACTTATCACGGAAGATGAAGATATCATAGAAAAAAAGTTAAAGAAATTAAGACTCCTAATCGACGAATTACCTGAACGATGTCGAGAAATTCTAAAACTAAATAAAATTGAAGGTTTAAAATATAAGGAAATAGCTGAACATTTTGGTATCTCACAAAAAACAGTAGAATCACAAATGCGTATTGCCTACCAAAAAATTCGTGAAGGCTTTGAAGGTGATAATGAACTTTACCTTTTTATTGTTTTCGCAGATTACTAGAGGAGTTTAAAACTTGTTATATTTTTTCCTTTATTTACTAAACTTTTTCACATTTCACAAATAGAAACAACTATTAAACATTTTATAAAATTTGAACTTCATGAGCATTTTTAAATGAAAAAATAAAGAACTAACTCCCTACATATAAATTTTAATATCTTAGTTTCGTAACCTGAAAATCCTCTTGAAATTTAAATAATTTCAACTAAAACCATTTTGCAGAAAACCTGAAAATAAAAATTATGAATTATGATGAATAAGAGTAACATTGCTATTTTAGTATTGATTGGTATTTTATTTTCCTCATGTACTATGAAAAAAGAGACTATGCCTCCTAATATTCTTTTTATTGCTGTAGATGATTTACGAACAGAACTGGGTTGCTATGGCAATACAGTAATAAAATCTCCCAACATAGACCAACTAGCACATGACGGGGTACTTTTTTCAAACCATTTTGTGAATGTTCCTACCTGTGGAGCTTCAAGACATAGTTTATTAACAGGAATGCGACCTATTAGTAAAGACTATCTACGAAATGATATAACGGAGCTTACATTAACCAACAAACAAGAACAAGACGCGCCTGAAACCTTCATTCATCATTTAAAAAGAAATGGTTATCATACTGTGGGCATAGGTAAAATAAGCCATTCTGCAGACGGTTACATTTATGGCTACAATGAAGCCCCCTCAACAAAACAAGAGTTACCGAATAGCTGGGATGAATTAGATTTTGATTATGGAAAATGGAAAAGCGGATGGAATGCTTTCTTTGGTTATGCAAATGGTGAAAACAGACAAAGTCTTAAAAGACAAGTAAAACCATACGAAAAAGGAGTAGTAAATGATACAGGCTATGTTGATGGATTAACAACGAAGTTAGCCATTTCTAAGTTAAATCAACTTAAAAAAAGTTCTAAACCTTTTTTTCTAGGGATTGGTTTTTTTAGACCCCATTTACCTTTTAATGCCCCCAAGAAATATTGGGATTTATACGACAGAGATTCAATACCTATATCTCCAAATCCAATGATTCCTGAAGGTGTAAATTTAAAAAGCCTCCATGAAAGTGGTGAATTAAACGGATATAAACTAGGAGAAGAAAAAGCAAGTTTAAATCACCCTGTATCTGAGCAATATGCAAGAACACTCCGTCACGCCTACTACGCTTGTGTTAGCTATATTGATAACCAAATTGGACATATTCTAAAAGAGCTTAATAAACTAGGCTTGGATAAAAATACAATAGTAGTTGTTTGGGGTGATCATGGCTGGCATCTAGGAGACCAACAAATGTGGGGCAAGCATACTATTTTTGAAAACGCCCTAAAAAGTCCATTAATAATAAAAGTACCTAACAAATATAAATCTAAATCAGTTAATTCCATTATTGAAACGGTAGACATTTATCCAGGACTTATGGAACTTTGCAATATAAAACTTCCTGATTCATTAGACGGTAAAAGCTTTGTTAGCATCCTTGAACAAAAGAATATGCAAACAGATAATGTAGCGTACTCATATTACAGAGATGGAATTTCATTGCGCACAAACAGATACAGACTCACGAAATATTATAGAAAAGAAGAACCTACTATTGAACTTTATGACCATAACAGTGACCCTTTTGAGTCCAAAAATATATCAAATGACAACAAGGAAATAGTTGAAAAATTAATACCAATATTAGAAAAAGGTAATAAAGAAATATTTTACTAGTCAGCAAACAAGACTTTTAATTTATTTTTTGCTTTTCAGGTGATTATGGATACTTTGTAGAAATGCTCAGTCTTTTTTGCCTTGTTAAATGTTTTTATGCTACATCTTCCTGCTTCCCTTGGTTAGCCAATCCAAAATTGTTTGCTTCTTGAATCTGTTTACATAAACAAAAAACAAAATAGTCCTTTCTATTAAGTATAAATACTTTTATGCCGATGCTAACCATTTTTATTAGTAGATTAAATTATAAATAATAAAGGGGTTACTAAAGTAAAAGTATTGCCCTGATGAATTAAGGTATTGGGTATGGCTGCTGAGCGCTTTATTATTCTATCTTCTAATATAATTTAATTAAAAAAAAGCAAAGTAGTATTCTAAGTAGTGCATTTATAAAAAAGGTTCTCCAAGCTCCCCAACAACCAAACTAGTATGTTTAAAACTCCTAATACAGGAATTTATATTCCATGTAAAACTATGGAGAAGCCAATCTTTACATGGATATATAAATCCAATGCATGGACATATTATGATTTAACAGATTTTGGACAGGAAATGCTCTTATATCATTTATTTTATTACATATCTTCGATTTTTAATTGATTAGTTAACAAAGCATCTTTAATTAAATATTAATTCTCTGTTTCATAGTCTTTTGAATTTTAAAACCAATGTTATGTACAAAACACTTACAAGTTATTGTTTTCTCATCCTTTTATGTTCTTGCTATTCAGAAAAAAAACTTAATTCTCCATATAGCAAAACCAGTAATATACTGTGGTACAACAAACCTGCAGACTATTTTGAAGAAACCTTAGTTTTAGGAAACGGCAAAATGGGAGCTTCCATTTTTGGAGGCGTGAATTCTGAAAAAATATATCTTAATGATGCTACATTATGGTCTGGGGAACCTATTAATCCCTACAACAACCTGAATGCCTATAACTATGTTGAACCGGTTAGAAAAGCATTAAATGATGAGAATTACAAATTAGCTGATTCCTTAAATAAATTTATTCAAGGACCTTTTACGCAATCTTATGCTCCTTTGGGAACTATGCTAATTAATTTTAAAGAACAAGATACTTTCACAAATTATTATAGAGAACTGGATATTAGTAATGCAATTTCTAAGGTGAATTATCAAAACAATGGTGCAACTTTTCAGCGGGAATATTTTGTATCGCATCCAGACCAAATTATGGCTATTCATCTAACAAGCGATATAGAAAAAACCATAAATTGTGCCATTGGATTTGAAAGCCTTTTAAAATATAAGGTGACGCAAGAAGGAGACATATTAAAAGTGGACGGTTATGCGCCTTACCACGCAGAACCAAGTTATAGAGGTAACATGCCGAATGCCATTCGCTTTGATGAAAATAGAGGCACACGTTTTACAACACTTTTTAAAGTTGACAATATAGATGGTGATATATCTATTGAAAACAATACCATTGAACTAAAAAATTGTTCAGAAGCCACCATTTATATCTCCATAGCTACAAGTTTTAACGGATTTGATAAAAACCCAGTAACCGAAGGTCTCGATAATCAGGCTGTCGCCTTGGAAACACTTCAAAAGGCAAGTAAAAAGTCCTTTACAACTTTAAAGGAAAGCCATATTAAAGATTACCAAAACCTTTACAATCGTGTTTCTTTGGATTTAGGAAACACTGATATTCCTGAAATACCAACCAATGAACGCTTATTACGATATAATGATGGCTTGGAAGACAAAAACCTGGAAGAACTTTATTTTAATTTTGGTCGCTATTTATTGATTTCTTCATCAAGAACCAAAGAAGTTCCTGCTAATTTACAAGGTATTTGGAATCCTTATATGCGCCCGCCATGGAGCAGTAATTACACTTTAAATATTAATGCCCAAGAAAACTATTGGCTCGCAGAAATTGCCAACCTATCAGAATTGCACAAGCCCTTACTGAGTTATATTAAAAATGTCGCAGAAACAGGTGCTATTACAGCTAAAACCTATTATGGTGTTAATGGGTGGACGGCCTGCCAAAATTCTGACATTTGGGCACTTAGTAATCCCGTAGGCGATTATGGCCAAGGCGACCCTAACTGGGCTAACTGGAATATGGGTGGTACATGGCTGGCAACACACTTATGGGAACATTACAGTTTTACTCAAGACAAAACATACCTTAGAGATTATGCATACCCATTAATGAAAGGAGCTGTACAATTTTGTCTGGAATGGATGGTAAAAGATGAAAATGGACAATGGATAACATCGCCTTCAACATCGCCTGAAAATAAATACATTACATCAAATGGATATCATGGAGCCACTTTGTATGGAGGTACAGCTGATTTAGCAATGATTAGAGAGTTATTTATTGATTTTATTCATGCTTCACAGGAACTAAATATTGAGGATGCATTTATCAAGCAGGTAGTGGAAACTAATAAAAACCTGCATCCCTACAAAATTGGTAAAAAGGGTAATTTACAAGAATGGTACTATGATTGGGAGGATGAAGACCCACAGCATCGCCATCAATCTCACTTATTCGGACTCTACCCTGGACACCACATAACAGTGAGGGAAACACCAGACTTAGCAGAGGCCTCTGAGGTTACTCTCAATATAAAAGGAGACGAAACTACAGGTTGGTCAAAAGGTTGGCGTATTAATCTTTGGGCCAGATTACTAGATGGTAACCATGCTTATAAAATGTACCGAGAACTACTTAAATATGTAGACCCCGATAAATCGGATGGAAAACACAAAGGTCATGGCGGCACTTACCCTAACCTATTTGATGCCCATCCTCCATTTCAAATCGATGGTAACTTTGGTGGAGCTGCCGCTGTTATTGAGATGTTGGTACAATCTACTAACGACACAATATATCTATTACCTGCTTTACCTGAGACATGGAAAGACGGTTTCATTAGAGGAGTTTGCACACGCGGTGGATTTGAAATTTCAATAGAATGGAAGGATGGTGTATTGATTTCTTCAGAGATTTTAGCAAAAACAGATAGTTCAACCAACGTTGTATTTGGAGACACTAATAAAACTGTTAAACTTAAAAAGGGTGAAAAAATTAAATTAAACTGGTAAGACTTCGTAAAAGTTGTGCAAATGGAAGCAACCAAAAACAAGAATAATATTTAATCCCGTCATTATTAATTTCAAACGAACATAGTAAGAAAAGAATAACATCAAAATTTACAGGACACCAAATAGTGGATAGGGCGGACAAAGTGAGCCTCCCGCGGCGGGTCAAAGTGAGCATAGTAAACTAAGTGCTCAAAATCTATTCATTTGTGGTTAAATTTAGTGTTATTT